>CAVZEK010000018.1:0-256324 GCA_963774185.1 uncultured beta proteobacterium | reverse complement strand
TCAACCGAATCGCATGGCGAACACGCCGCCATTGCGGGTGACCACCAGTACGATGTCGCCCATTCGCACCGGCGGCGCCACCACCGGCGAGCCATCGGTGCTCCAGCGCGCCAGCAGATGGCCGTCGTTGCGCGCCAGCGCATGCACCCATCCTTCGGAGTCGCCGACCAGCACGGCAGCGTCGGTGACCAGCGGTCCACTCAAACCCCGGTACAGCAGCTTCTCCTGCGTCCAGGCGATGTCGCCGTTGGCTGCCTTCCATGCGGTGATGCGGTCGCTGGCATCGCCGCCCACCACAAGCTCGTCATCGCCGCCGACAGGCTGGATGCCACCGACGTTGCGGCTCCAGCGCAACGTGCCGTTGTCGGCGCGCGCGCAGGCCACCGCCGCCTGGAATGCACGCGCACAAAAGACGTCGCCCACACGCAGCGGGGGCCCCACCAGATCGGCCAACCGCTCGATCTCGTTGGTGCCGCGCGGGCTGGCCATGGTGAGTTCCCAGCGCACGTTGCCGCGCAACGGATCCACGCCGACCAACTGCGCACCCTGGCCGACCAGCAGGGTGTCTTTGTAGGCGGCCAGCACGCCCGGTTGCGACAGCGTCAGCGCGTCGCCGGGACGCTGCAGTCGCCACAGAGGCCTGCCATCGAGCGCATCGAATGCGCCGACCACGCGGTCGACACCCATCACGAACACGCGCTCGCCAGCCACCAACGGCGCGCTGGTGACGCGCGAGTTCAGGCGCTTGCGCCAGAGCTCTTTGCCGCGCTCGAATACCACGACCTCGTTGTTGCGTGTGGCCACTGCCGCAAAACGACCGTCGCTGCCCACGCCGGCCAGCAGCGCGGCACCGGCGCTGGTGCGCCAGCGCTCGGCCCCGTTGGTGGCCTCCAGCGCCGTCACCGAACCATCGCCACTTGCCACCACGAATGCGCCGTCGCGCGCTTGCACGGCCAGCGGGAACGTCACGCGGTCAAGCCGGGCATTCCAGACCGTGCGCCCTTCCAGCTGGGGCTGGATGGCTTCCAGCGGCGTGGGCTTGGGCTTCTCGCTGGCGCAGGCCGCCAGCAGCAGACACGATGCGAGCAGCAGCGCGCGGCGCAAGCCGCGTCTTGTCATCGCGACGCCCCGGAGGCCGCCGGCGCGGGCCCCGCGGTGGGCGCCGCCCCTAACGCGGTGAGCTTGGCATCGACCAAACGACGGTACTCGACCTTGTCGTCCATCGACTTGAAGGCCAGCTGGTAGGCGGCGCGGGCGTCGTCTTTCTTGCCCTGTGCGAGCAGCACGTCGCCGCGGCGGTCGGCCGCCAGCGCGGCAAACGGCCCGGCGGGCACGGCATCGAGCTGCTTGAGCGCCTCGTCATACTGCTTGGCCTCGAGCAGCAGCGCGGCCAGCCGCAAGCGGCCGAGCGCCTTGTAGTCGCTATCGACCGCGTGCTCGACGACCCAAGTCAGCGAAGCGCGGGCGTCGTCGATCTTGCCCTTGTCGAACTGCGCCTTGGCGGCCAGCATGCCGGCCTGCTGCGCAAAGGCGGTGCGCGGATAGCGCTCCTTCAAGTCGGCGAACACGCGCGCGGTCTTGTCGAGGTCGCCGGCGTTCAGCGCGCGGTCGAATTCGTCGAACATGGCGCCGGCATACGCCGATTGTTCGCGCTGCCACCATTGCCAGCCGGTGATGCCACCGTATACCAGCAACGCAGCCACCAGGCCCCAGGTGATCAGGTTGCCGTATTCCTGCCAGAACGCCTTGAGCGCGTCAACTTGCTCCTGCTCTTGCAGGTCGAGGTGGGTGGCCATCGTGTGGTGGATTGGTTTGCGCAGGTGCCGAGCGACGGCGGTGTGAAACCGCCACGCCGGCAATCAAGCTTGGGATTATGCGTTGCGCAACTCGTGCGCCCAGGCCGCGGGATCGGCCAGCGGACGAAGCCACTGCACAGCGCCGCCGTCGCGCAACGGCTTGACCGCGACCATGCCTTGCGCGAGCTCGTCGGCGCCGAACACCAGCGCGAAGCGCGCGCCGCTGGCGTCGGCTCGTCTGAATTGTGATTTCATGCTGCCCAGACCCTCTTTGCCGGCAGCGTGCATCTGGATCGACACGCCGGCTGCACGCAGCGTCTCGAGCGCGGACATGGCCTGCGGCATCGACGCGGCATCGGGAATCACCGCAAACGCCTGCGGCGCGGCGCCGGGCACCGGCAGTTTGAGCTCGTCGATCAGCAGCAACAGGCGCTCGATGCCCAGGCCAAAACCGATGGCTGGCGCCGCCTTGCCACCCAACTGCTCGAACAGGCCGTCATAGCGGCCGCCACCGCACACGGTGCCTTGCGAGCCGAGGTGGTCGGTGACCCATTCGTAGACGGTGAGGTTGTAGTAATCCATGCCGCGCACGATGCGCGGATTGACGCGGTAGGCGAGCCCTGCGGCGTCGAGCACCGCACGCACCGCATCGAAGTGCGCCAACGAGTCGGCGCCGAGAAAATCCAGCAACTGGGGCGCCGCTGCCACCAGCGCCTGCATCGCCGGGCTCTTCGTGTCCAGGATGCGCAGCGGGTTGCTGTGCAGTCGGCGACGCGCATCGTCGTCGAGCCGACCGGCATTCGCCTCGAAGTACGCCACCAGCGCAGCGCGATGCGCGGCCCGCTCGGCCGGCTGGCCGAGGCTATTGATCTCCAACCGCACATGCTGGCCTTCGAGCAAACCCAGCTCCTGCCACAGTCGGCGCACCAGCAGAATCTGCTCGGCGTCGACGTCCGGGCCGCTGAACCCCAAGGCCTCGACATCGAGCTGGTGGAACTGGCGGTAGCGGCCCTTTTGCGGCCGCTCGTGGCGGAACATCGGGCCGATGGTCCACAGGCGAAGCGGGCCGTTGTACAGCGCGTTGTGCTCGATCATCGCGCGCACGATGCCGGCGGTGGCCTCGGGGCGCAGCGTCAGCAGGTCGCCGTTCATCTCGTCGCGCCAGGAGTACATCTCCTTCTCGACGATGTCGGTCACCTCGCCCAGGCCGCGCACAAACAGCGCCGTGGGTTCGACCACCGGGGTCACGATGTACTGGTAGCCGTAGCGCGCCATCACGCTGCGCACGGTGGCTTCGAACCACTGCCACAACGCGGAGTCGGGCAGCTTCTCCTTGCGTGGCACGTTGGCCGGCAGGATGTCGTTCATGCCCTTCACCGCGGGCAGTGGCGATGGCGAGCGCTTGTCGGCTTGTTGAGGCTCGGCCATCACGCGTGGGCGTAGCGACGCGCGATGTAGTCTTCGACGATGCGCTGGAAGTCTTGCGCGATGGTGTCGCCGCGCAACGTGACGGCTTTTTCGCCATCGATGAACACCGGCGCGGCGGGCGCCTCTCCGGTACCCGGCAGGCTGATGCCGATGTCGGCGTGCTTGCTCTCGCCCGGGCCGTTGACGATGCAGCCCATCACCGCGACCTTCATCGATTCGACGCCGGGGTAGCGCGCCTTCCACAACGGCATCTGCGCGCGCAGGTAGCCATCGATCTGCTGCGCCAGCTCCTGGAACACGGTGCTGGTGGTGCGACCACAGCCGGGGCATGCGGTGACGCTCGGGTTGAAGGTGCGCAACCCGAGCGACTGCAGCACCTCGAGCGCGATCAGCACCTCTTGCGTGCGCGACTCGCCCGGCTGCGGCGTCAGCGACACGCGGATGGTGTCGCCGATGCCTTCTTGCAGCAGCAGCGCCAGCGCGGCGCTGGAGGCCACCGTGCCTTTGGTCGCCATGCCGGCTTCGGTGAGCCCCAGGTGCAGCGGGTAGTCGCAGCGCACCGCCAGCGCGCGGTACACGCTCACCAAATCCTGCACGCCGCTGACCTTGCAGCTGATGATCACCTGATCCGGGTTCATGCCGAGTTCGCGCGCCGCGTCGGCCGAGCCGATGGCCGATTGCACCAGAGCCTGGTACATCACCTGCTTGGCGTCCCACGGATCGGCGCGTTTGGCGTTCTCGTCCATCAGCGCGGCGAGCAGCTCCTGGTCCAGGCTGCCCCAGTTGACGCCGATGCGCACCGGCTTGTCGTGGCGCAGCGCCACCTCGATCATCTGCGCGAACTGGCGGTCGCGTTTGGCGCCCTTGCCCACGTTGCCCGGGTTGATGCGGTACTTCGACAATGCCTGTGCGCATGCCGGGTGATCGCTCAGCAGGCGGTGGCCGTTGTAGTGGAAGTCGCCGATCAGCGGCACGTCGACGCCCATGCGGTCGAGCTGCTCGCGGATGTACGGCACTGCTTGCGCGGCCTCGGGCGTGTTGACCGTGATGCGCACGAGTTCGGAGCCGGCCAGCGCCAGCTCTTTCACCTGGATGGCCGTGCCGATGGCGTCGACCGTGTCGGTGTTGGTCATCGACTGCACCCGCACCGGCGCATCGCCGCCGATAGTGACCACGCGCGAGCCCCACGCCACACGGGCCTGGCGCGCGCGGCGCGGCGCGGGCGCTGCGGTCTCGATGGCGCGGCCGCTGAAAGCCGGATCGATGCCGTTCACAGGCTGTGGCCTCACTTCAACTCAACGCGCACGACGTTGTCGCGATTGGGCGCACCCAAGGTCACGCGCTTGCCGCGCAGCGTCACCTCGGTGGCGGGCGCATTGCCGATCACCAGGCGCAGCGGCAGCGTGCCGTCGAGGCCGACCGCTTCGCCGGGCTGTAGCGTGCGCGACAACAGCAGGTTGCCGCGCGAATCCTGCGCCTCGACCCACGAGGGCTCGCTGGCGCGGACCACCGCAATGCCAGCGGGCGGCGCATCGGCCACGCTGTTGCTGCCAGCATCGGCCGCATGCACGGTCTCGGTGATGACTGTCGATGCCACCGCGGGCGACGGCGCGACGACCACGGGCGGCGCCACGGTCGCCGGTGGCGCCTCGGTCACTGGCGGCAACGCCGGCGTACTCGGGGCCGGCGCGGCCACTGTCGGCACCTTGGCGATCGGCGCGGGTGCCGTGTCGGCGCTCGGAAAACTCGGCAGCGACGGCAGCGTGGCCCAAAACGTGCCGAGCTGCGGCCACAACAGGAACCCCGCCGCCGCCAGCAACAGCACGACCACCACCCAGAACACCGGCCTGTGCCAAAGTCGAGACTCGCTTGGCTGCTGACGGCCCGGACGGTCTTGGAAAGGTGCCTTCAGGCCATGGTCGACCCGCTCGAGCAGCGCGCCATGCACAGGCGGCAACAACTCGAGCACCGGCTTGGCATCGATCTTCAGCACACGGCTCACGCTGTGCGCCAACGCGCGCACGAATGTGGCATCGGTCAACTCGTCGTAGCGGCCGGCTTCGAGTGCCTCGAGCTTGGCCTGCGGCACCTTGATGGCCGCGGCCAACGCCGCGATGTGCAAGCCCTGGCGCTCGCGCGCGGCGCGCAACATCGAGCCCGCGCTGCGGGCATCGGGGTTCGAGGGCACTGCCTCAGTCATCGTAGCGGCCCCGCTCGGCGGCCATGGATTCCGGCGACTGCGGAAAACGGGCGCGCAACTGGCGGCTGTAGTCGCGCGCGCCGCGCTGGTTGCCCATCTTGTTCTCGATGCGCGCGGCCAGCCACAGCGTCTGCGCGCTGGTGTATTCCTGGACCGCGTTGACGCGGCCGATGTAGAAGCGCGCGCGCTCGAATTCGCCACGTCGGTACAGCACGTCGGCCAGGTTGAACGCGGTCACCGGACTGGTCGGATCGAGTTCATAGGAGCGCACCAGACTGCGTTCGGCATCAGCGTAGGCGCCGGTGCGCGCCTGGCAGACCCCCTGCGTCATCAGGCTGCGCGACAAGCCGGCGTATCTGGGCGTGGCGATGGCCTGCTGGAACTGCGTCAACGCCTCGGGTATGCGCCGGTTCTGGCACAGGAACCAGCCGTAGTTGTGCATGATGTCCGGATCGCGCGGACTGAGCTGCAGCGCACGCTTGAAGTTTTCTTCGGCCAGTTTGTCTTCGCCCATGCTCTGATAGACGAGCCCGCGCAGGTTGTAGGCGTCGGGCAGATCGGGCTTGACCGCGAGGGCCAGCTTGACCTCGTCGAGCGCGGTCTCGTACTGGCCGCGGCTGTAGTATCCAGAGGCCAACTCCATGCGCACGCGCGCGCGCCGGTCGGTGGCGGTCTGGTCCGAGTCGGTGGCGAGTTCGCGAGACGGCGCTTCAGCAGGCGGCGTGGACGCCGCGCAGCCCCACAGCGCCGCCAGCGCCGCCCCGGTGCTGATCGCCAAAGCCAGCGTCGCTCGACTCACTCGTTGCTCCTCGGTGCCATCACGGCGGTGCCCCTAGCGCCGCGCCGGCTCGGCCGGCACCAAGGCAATCGTGCCACGCGCCAGGCGTTGAGCCACGCGCGTGCGGTCACGCACCTCGCCGGCCAGTTGACCGCAGGCCGCGGCGATGTCATCCCCGCGTGTGCGCCGCACGGTGGTGACGATGCCGGCGCCTTGCAGCACATCGGCAAAAGCCGTGACGCGCTCGCGCGGCGAGCGCTGCAACCCCGAATCGGCAAACGGGTTGAACGGAATCAGGTTGACCTTGCACGCCACGCGATCGCGCACCAGGCGCACCAGGGCACGCGCCTGCTCCGGTGAATCGTTGACGCCGTCGAGCATGCAGTATTCGAAGGTGATGAAGTCGCGCGGCGCGGCATCGATGTAGCGCACGCACGCGGCCAGCAGCTCGTGCAGCGGGTACTTGCGGTTCAGCGGCACCAGTTGGTCGCGCAACGCGTCGTCGGGCGCGTGCAGCGACACCGCCAAAGCAACCGGGCAATCCTGGCGCAGCCGGTCGATCATCGGCACCACACCCGAGGTCGATACCGTGACGCGGCGGCGCGACAGACCGTAGCCGTGGTCATCGAGCATCACACGCAGTGCCGGCACCAGCGCGCCGTAGTTTTGCAGCGGCTCGCCCATCCCCATCATCACCACGTTGTCGATCGCTCGTTCGCCGGGCTCCAGGCCGAGCCGCGCCCGCAGCAGGTGTTCGGCGAACCACAGCTGGCCGACGATCTCGGCGGTGGTCAGGTTGCGGCTGAAGCCCTGGTGTCCGGTGGCGCAGAAGCGGCAACCCACCGCGCAGCCAGCCTGGGAGGACACGCACAAAGTACCACGCTCGGCCTCGGGGATGAACACGCTCTCGATCGCATTGCCGCCACCGACATCGAACAGCCATTTGGTCGTGCCGTCGTCGGAGGCCTGCTCGCTGAGCACCGGCGGTGCGGTGACGCGGGCCTGTGACGGCAGCCGCTCACGCAGCGAACGGGCGAGGTCGGTCATCTGCGCGAAGTCCGACGCCCCGCGCTGATGGATCCAGCGAAAGAGCTGCACGGCGCGAAACGGCTTTTCGCCGAGCCGCTCGCAATGGGCGCTCAGCGCGTCGAGGTCGAAGTCGAGCAGATTGACCACACCGTGGGGCGCTTCCGGCTTCGCGCTCAGCGCTCGAAAATGGCCATGGCCGGGAAGAAGAACGCCACCTCGATGCCGGCGGTCTCGGGCGCATCGGAGCCATGCACTGCGTTGGCATCGATGCTGTCGGCAAAGTCGGCGCGGATGGTGCCGGGGGCCGCCTTCTTGGGGTCGGTGGCGCCCATCAGCTCGCGGTTCTTCGCGATCGCGTTGTCGCCTTGCAGCACCTGGATCATCACCGGGCCCGAGGTCATGAAGGTGACCAGGTCCTTGAAGAACGGGCGCGCCTTGTGCACGGCGTAGAACGCCTCGGCCTCGCCGCGCGACAGGTGCGCCATGCGGGCGGCGACGATCTTCAAGCCGGCGGCCTCGAAGCGCGCCAGGATCTGGCCGACCACGTTCTTGGCCACTGCATCGGGCTTGATGATCGAGAGCGTGCGCTCGACGGCCATTCACTTCTCCTAGGGTTCCGGGTGCTTTCAGAAAAACAACGGATTCTAACGGTCGCTCGTGCAGGGCCTGCACGCAGCGCGGCGCCGGGTTTCAGCGCCGGCGGCGCCCCCGACCGCCACCACCGCCACCACCGCCGCCGCCACCACTCATCTGTTTGTGGAATGCATCGGCACCGATGTAGCCGACCGAGGTTTGCATCGGGTCCGGCTGGCGCTCGCCACCGCCGCCGCCCTTGCCGCCTTTGCGGCCGCCACCACCACCGCCCCCCAGGCCGCGGGGCTTTTGGACACCGCGTTTGTCGTACGTCTGCTCCAGCGGATTGGGGATCGGCCCGTCCTCTGAGATCTCGCGACGCGGCTGGCGCGCCTCGCGGATCGCGCGGCGATCGAAGGTCTGCTGCAGCGGGTTGGGTATTGAGGCGAAATCGAGGTTGTCGCCATCGTCATCGTGGCGGCGCGGTTCTTGTTGCACCGGTTGTCCGGGCCCCTCGCGCGGCCCGCGGTTCTCAGGCCCGCGGTTCTCAGGCCCGCGGTTGTCGCGGCCTCGGTTGTCGCGGCCGCGGTTGCGCTTGTTGCGGTTGCTGGGCTGGCCGTTGTCGCTTCGGCCCTCCTGGACACGCGGCCCGCCCACCATCGATTGCAAGGTCTGCAAGTCGCTGGCCGGCAGATCGACCCACACGCCACGACGCAATCCGCGAGGCAGCACCACGCAACCGTAGCGAATGCGGATGAGCCGGCTCACCGCCATGCCCAGCGCCTCGAACATGCGGCGCACCTCGCGGTTGCGCCCTTCGGTGATCACCACGCGATACCAGTGGTTGGCACCTTCGCCGCCGCCATCTTCGATGGAGCGCATGGCCGCGCGCTGGCCGTCGAGCTCGATGCCCTCGAGCAGGCGCGATCGCTGCTCTTCATCGAGCGTGCCGAGCACGCGCACCGCGTACTCGCGCTCAACGCCGAAGCGCGGGTGCATCAATCGGTTGGCCAGGTCACCGGAGTTGGTGAACAGCAAAAGGCCTTCGGTGTTGATGTCCAGGCGCCCCACCGATTGCCACTTGCCCTGCTGCAGGCGCGGCAGCCGGCGGAACACGGTCGGCCGGTTCTGCGGGTCGCCGTGGGTGACGATCTCGCCGGCCGGCTTGTGATAGGCCAGCACGCGTGCCGCCGGCGGCGTGATGCGCAACCTCACCGGCTGGCCTGCCACCTGGATCTGGTCACCCGCGGCAATGCGCTGGCCGATGTGCGCCGGCTGGCCGTTGACGGTGATCTGGCCATCGGCGATCAGCTGCTCCATGTCGCGCCGCGAGCCAACTCCGGCCTGCGCGAGCACTTTGTGCAGCTTGGGCGCGTTGGGCGTCGCAGCCAGCACGCGCTTGGCCGGTTCGCCCTCGGGCTCGGGTGCGGGCTCGCTGTCGTAGGCGCCGGACACGACATCGGCAAAACGCTCGCCGACATCGACCGGCGTCCATTCGGCAGCCGCGACTTCGTCGCCAGCGGCCGGCCCGCCGGCTTCGTCGTCATCATCATCGTCGTCGTCGAAGCCTTCTTCGCCTTCGTTCGAGATCACCACCTCGCCTGCCACCGCGCGTTCGCCGCGGTTGCGACGCCCGCGCCGACGATTGCGATTGCGCCGCCGCTGCTGCTCGTCACCGCCCGGTGGCGTCACCGTCGCGTCGCCTGGACTCGGCTCGGCGGACTGCGTCGATTGCGGCGCCGTGACAGGCGCATCGTGGGCCGCACGCGGCGCCTGCGCATCCGGCTGCGCGGATGAAGGCGCGGGCATCACGGGGGCGGACGGATCGGGGTCGTTGGATTTCATGGCTGTGGAGTCGATTCAGACTGCGACGTCACGTCGTCGGTACGGCCCGTTGCGGTGGCCTCGGCGAGGTCGTCGCTGCCGGCGGGCACGGGCTGCGGCTCGGCATCGAGTTCAAGCGCACCCTGGCCGTCGCCGAGGCGAGCGAGCAGATCGGCCGTGGGTTGGTCACCCATCGAGCCCTGCAACGCGGGCAACTGGTCAAGCCGCGCCAAGCCGAGGTCATCGAGAAAGTGGCGCGTGGTGGCATACAGCGCCGGACGGCCCGGCGCCTCGCGGGTGCCGATGGCCTCGATCCAGCCGCGGTCTTCGAGCTGCTTGATGATCGGGCCGCTGACGGTGACGCCGCGAATGTCTTCGATGTCGCCGCGGGTCACCGGCTGCTTGTAGGCGATGATGGCCAGCGTCTCCATCGCGGCGCGCGAGTAACGCGCGGGTTTTTCGGGATGCAGGCGTTCGAGCAGCCCGATCACCTCGGCGCGGCTCTGGAAACGCCAGCCGCTGGCCAGACAGACCAGCTCGACACCGCGACCCTGCCAGTCGTGCACCAGTTCGTCGAGCAGCGCCTGGATCGCTTCGCCATCGGACTGGCCATCGAACAGCGCGATCAGTTCACGCAGCGTCAATGGTTGCTGCGCGCACAGCAGCGCTGCTTCGAGCACGTGCTTGGCCTCGAGGGTGTTCATCGTTGTTGCATTGGATGACCCGGCGCCCGAGCGCGCCAGAGTCGGCGTCTCACATATGCCTAGGATGTCAGCGCCGCGCCCCTCGGCACGGCCGTGTGTCATGGTGCTGATTCGTGAGGACCGCCGCCATTGCGACCGGCCCTGGTGCGCGGGCTTGCCAGCGCACCGCGGTGCATCGGGACGCTCGCAGCTGCCGACTACTTGGCAGCCGCCGCGTTCGTTTGCGCGCTTTGGCTGCGATTGTAGCGCGGCCACCGGCGGTGGCGGCTCATTCGTGCAAGGCAGCTTGCCACGCGAGCGCCAGATCGGCTGGCGGCGGGCAGGTGAATTCCAGAGTGCGGCCGTCGATCGGGTGTGCGAACGCCAGGCGCACCGCATGCAAGCCCTGGCGCTGCAGCCCCCAGCCGGCGCGGCCGCCATACAAACTGTCACCGACCAGCGGGTGCCCGCGCGCTGCCAGGTGCACCCGGATCTGGTGAGTGCGCCCGCTGTGCAATGTGCACTGCAGGCCGCTGGCCGCGCGCCCGCGCGCCAGGCAGACGACGTCGGTGCGCGCCGGCTTGCCGCCGGCCACCACCGCCATGCGCGTGCGCACTTGCGGATCGCGGCCGATCGGTGCCTCGATGACCATCTCTCGCCAAGACGGCACACCGTGGGCCAGCGCGTGGTAGATGCGCTGCACCTGGCGCGCCGCGATGGCGCGCACCAGCGCAGTCATCGCGGGCAAGGTCTTGGCCACCACCATCAAGCCGCTGGTGTCCTTGTCCAGCCTATGCACGATGCCCGCGCGCGGCAGACCCGTCGCCGCCGCGTGATGCGCCAGCAGGCCGTTGAGCAAGGTGCCCGACCAGTTGCCCGCGGCGGGGTGCACGACCAGCCCGGGTGGCTTGTCGAGCACCAGCAAGTCTTCATCCTCGAACTGGATCGCCAGCGGCATCGCCTCGGGCCGAAATGCCAGGGCTTGCGCCGTGGGCCACAACGTCACCTGCAATCGCTGCCCGGCCTTCACGCGACGCGACGCGGCAGTGACCGCCGCGCCATCGAGCGCTACGTGGCCTTGCGCGATCACGCCTTGCAGGTGACTGCGCGAAAACGCCATCAACAACGACGCCAGCAGCTTGTCGACGCGCTGGCCGTGAGCCGACGCATCGAGCAACCACTCGCGCCGCTCGGGCTCCAGCGCATCGGGCTCGGCCGCAGTGTCGTCCTCGCGCTCCACCGCTGCCGGCTGCGCTGCCTCGTGCGTCATTAGAATCGCCTCAACTGATCTTGCTGCGGCAAGCGCCGCGCCCGACGCTCGATGAATTTTCCGCTGTTGTTCGCATCCCGCCTGGCGCGTTGCGTGGTTGCGCTGGCTGTGGCCATGGCCGGTTGCAGTTCGTCAACCATCAACGACAAGGACAGCCCCGAAAAATTGTACGCAGACGCCCGCGACGAGATGGCGTCGGGCGGCTACGACAAGGCGATCAAGTTGCTCGAGCGCGTGGAGGGCCGCGCCGCCGGCACGCTGCTGGCTCAGCAAGCTCAGCTCGACCAGGCCTATGCCCAGTGGAAAAGCGGTGAGCGGGCCACGGCGCTGGCCACGCTCGATCGCTTCATCAAGGTGCACCCATCGAGCCCCGCCCTCGACTACGCAATGTACCTGAAGGGCATCGTCAACTTCAACGACAACCTGGGCATCTTCAGTTCGATCTCGCGGCAAGACATGTCCGAGCGCGACCAGCAGGCTTCGCGCGATGCCTATCAGGCGTTCAAGCAGCTGGTCGACCAGTTTCCCGACTCGAAGTACAGCGCCGACGCGCGCGTGCGCATGGACTACATCGTCAACGCGCTGGCCGAGAACGAGCTGCACGTCGCGCGCTACTACTACCGGCGCGGCGCCTTTCTGGCCGCGGCCAACCGCGCGCAAAACACGCTGCGCGACTACCAGCAGACGCCATCGGTCGAGGAAGCGCTGTACATCCTGGCGCAGAGCTATGACGCGCTCGGGCTCAACGATCTGCGCGACGACGCCGACCGCGTGCTGAAGAGCAACTACCCCGATAGCCGCTTCCTGCGCGAAGGCATGCGCAAGCCCGACAACCCCTGGTGGAAGTTCTGGTGAGGCGAGGCTGGACAAGCCAGCGCCTGCGTGCTGGCTTTCGCCTGGCGAACCGGCCGCGCCTGCAAGCGCGGCCGTGAGTCGAGTTGATGGTCAAACGGCGTGCGCGGCGGCCAGTTCGTCGAGCCATGACAACACCGTGGCCTCGTCGTGCAGCGGCGTCATCGGCGGCAGCGCACGCAGCAGGCGTTTGCCGTAGCCCATCTGGTGCACGCGCACGTCGCCGATCACCAGCAGGCCGCGGTCGTCTTCATGGCGGATCAGGCGGCCAGCCCCTTGCTTCAACGACACCGCCGCATCGGCCACGAAGTAGTCGTTGAACGGGTCACGCCCGCGCGCACGCAGGGCCTGCGCACGCGCCTGCACCAGCGGGTCGTTGGGCGGCGGGAACGGCAGCTTGTCGATCACCACGCATTGCAAGGCCTCGCCGGGCACGTCGATGCCCTCCCAGAAACTCTGCGAACCCACCAGCACGCGGCCGCGCCCGGAGACAAAGCGCTCGAGCAGCAGGCGCCGCGGCTGCGTGCCCTGCACCAGCACCTCCAGCGCGACACCGTCGCGTTCGGCGGCATCGCGCAAGGCCTGCGCGATCGGCTCGAGCACGCGCAGGGTGGTGGTCAACACGAAGGTGCGGCCACCGAGCCGCCCGGCCAGCTTGGCCGCGAGCTCACCGATCGCCGACGGATGCCGCACGTCGTTGGGCTTGGGCAGATCGGGCGGTACCCACACCCTGGCGTGGGCGCGGTAGTCGAACGGACTGTCGACCCGCAGCTTGGCCGCATCCTCCAGCGCGGCCGCCTCGCTGAACCAGCTCAGGCGCTCGTCATCGCCGAGCGTCGCCGATGTGAAGATCCAGCTGCGCGGTGCGCTGGCACGCTGTTCGATCAACAGCTCGCGAATGTCCAGCGGCGACTCGATCAAGCGGGCATCGCGCGGGCCGACATCGATCCAACGCACCCGCTCGGGCTGTGCCGGCTCGACAAACGTGGTGACGCGCTGCGACAACTCGCTCGCCCGTTGCGACAGGCGCGCCAGATCCGGTGCCGCGCCGAGCAAGTCATCCAGCGCGACAACGACGCCTTGCAGCGCGCCGCCAAGCGCGCCGAGTGCCGATTGAAATGCCGGCAGCGCAGCACGCTCGTCCCACGCCAACTTGACGACGCCGCGCAACTCGCGCAACGCGCCAGCACAAGCCAGGCGCAAATCGCGTGCCGCATGCTCACAACTGGCGGCCAGCGCCGCCCAGTCTCTCAGGCCACGCGCCTGCGACAAGCCAGCCGCGAGCAGATCGCGCGCAAAGTCGATCAACTGGCTGGTGCCCAGTTGCACGCCGAGAAACTGCACGCCGGTTTCCACCAGCTGGTGCGCCTCGTCGAACACCGCGGCATCGACTGTAGGCAGCAGTTCGGCCACGCCGCTGTCACGCAAGGCCAGATCGGCAAAGAAAAGATGATGGTTGATCACCACCAGGTCGGCGGCCATCGCGTCACGCCGCGCGCGCATCACGTGGCAGTCACGGTGCGACGGACATTCCGTTCCAAGGCAATTCTCGCGCGTGGAGGTGACCAGCGGAATCACCGGCGAGCGTTCATCGAGCCCTTCGAGCTCGGCCAGGTCGCCGCTGCGGGTGGCACTGGCCCATTGCTCGATGCGCGCCAGCGTGCGCACCGCAAAGCGGTCGGGCAAGGTCGCGCTTGCGCGCGATTGCTGCAGACGGTGCAAGCACAGGTAACTGGCGCGACCTTTCAACAACGCCAGCCGCGCCGGCAGGCGCAACGCGCGCGTTAGGCGCGGCAGGTCGCGCAGAAACAGTTGGTCCTGCAGGCTCTTGGTGGCGGTGCTCACCAGCGCGCGGCGGCCCGACAACAGCAGCGGCACCAGGTAGGCAAACGTCTTGCCCACGCCAGTGCCCGCCTCGGCCACCAGCGCCTCGCGATGTTCGATCGCATGAGCCACCGCCTGCGACATGGCTTGTTGCGCAATGCGCTCGACGAACGCCGGGTCACCGGCGGCCAGTGCGCCGTGCGCCGACAAGGTCTCGGCACTCGCGCGCTGCAGCGCCGTCTCGTCGGCTGGCGTCTCGCTCAAGGGTGCGCCCTTGCGCGTCGCGCCGCCCAGCCCGCGGCCCGCAGGGCCGAGCACTCGTTCGGACGGCCGCGCGCAGTGCTCACGCCGGTTCCGGGGGATCGAGTTCGGTCTCGAGCCTGACGATCTGATCGCGCAGCAGCAGGCGGCGCTTCTTCAACCGCCTGAGCACGAGTTCGTCGACGGGTGACTGCACGGCCATGGTGTCTATCGCGCTGTTCAGGTCGGCATGCGCGATGCGCATCTCGATCAGGCGGCGCTGCGGCGAATGCAGGTTCTGTTCCATTCAATTGGCGCTGGGCCGCTCCAGGCTTTGCAACGTCACAATGTGCGCGCGGACACGGCATTCGTCCACCGGAGCCGCGCAGCGCGCACATTGCACGCCCGCGACAGTGGGGTCGGAGTTTATAGTCCCGCCATGCCACGTGCCCCCAAGGGCTACCGCCTGGTTGCCGCCACCGGCATCCACAAAGGCGATCGCGCCTACCAGCAGGATCAAGTCGAAATCATCGCGCACCCCCGCACCCCGGGCTGCGCGCTGGCCGTGCTCGCCGACGGCATGGGGGGCAAGAGCGGTGGCCGCAAAGCGGCCGACCAGGTGATCCTCACGTCTAAGCAGATCTTCGAGCGCCACTCGCCGACCAAGGAAGACCCGGCCGAGATGCTCAAGCAGATCGTGATGGAGTCGCACCTGATGATCAAGCTGACCGCCATCACCGCCGAGGAGGAGCCGCACAGCACGATCGCCGCCTACCTGATCGGCCCCGATCGCGAGTGCGACTACGTGCATGCGGGCGACTCGCGCGTGTACCACTTCCGCGGTCCCGACATGGTGACCCGCACCTCAGACCACTCTTACGTGCAACGCCTGATCAGCGAGGGCAAGATCACCGAGGAGCAGGCCAACACCCACCCGCAGGGCAACCTGCTCACCGGCTGCCTGGGCACCCAGAACGATCCGCCGCTGGCCATCGACCACATCGACAAGCTCGAGGTCGGCGACAGTTTGCTTTCCTGCAGCGACGGCCTGTGGCACTACTTCACCCCCAAGGAGTTGGGCGCCATCGTGCATGCGCTGCCGCCGCGCGAGGCCAGCGAGATGCTGGTCAGCAAGGCGCGTCAACGCGCGCGCGGCGCCGGTGACAACCTGTCGCTGGCGCTGATCCGCATCGACTCGCTCAGTTGATTGCCGACGCCGCGGCAGACGCGGCCGGCATCGGCAACGGCGCAGCGGGCGCCCGCTGCGCGGCGCGCTCGGCGTTGCGCTTGCGAACCGCCTCCTCGTGCGCCTGCGCGTGCTCGCGACGTTCTTGTGACTGCGCCGCGCGCTCACCCGCCTCGGCGTCGGCGGCGGCCGCCGCCTCCGACGAGCGCGGCTCGGCCCGGCGCGCCGGCTTGGCGGCGCTGGCTGCAGACAACGGCTGACGTGGCTGCTGCGGCGGCGCCGACGCCGCATTGCGGGCAGCCGCCGCCTGCTGTGCTTCCAGCTTCTGCTCTGCCTGCTTTTCTGCGATGCGTTGCCGCCTCTCCTGCGCGCGGCGCTTGCGTTGCGCATCGTCGAGTGCCATCTGTTCGCGTGCCGCGCGGTCCATTGCGGCGCGGCGCACGGTCTTGGCCTGGTTGACGCAACTGGTGACGACAAAGCCGCGCTCGCATTCGCGCACGGTCTCCTCGTAGCGCGCCTGCGCCGCGGCGCGGTCCGCATCGATCTGGTCGCGGCGGGCCTTGTCGGAGAGCTCGCCATCCGCCGCATGCACGGCCAGGGCCATCGCCGCGGACGCGGTGACGAGCCATCTCCATTGCAGCCGAGCCCGCACAAGCCGCCTCAGGTGATCGCCGTCTCGACGTCGCGCCGCTGCTGCGCCAGGTAGCTCGCCGACTGCATCTCCAGCAGCCGCGACACGGTGCGCGGGAACTCGTGCGCGAGCGGTCCGTCTTCGTACAGCGCCTCGGGCGGCACGCCGGCGGAAACGATCAACTTGACGCGGCGGTCGTACAGCACGTCGACCAGCAGCGTGAAGCGGCGCGCTTCGCTGGCCAGGCGCGGCGGCATCTGCGGCACGCCCGACAGCATCACCGTGTGGAACTGCTGCGCCAGCTCGAGGTAGTCGTTCTGCGAACGCGGTCCGCCGCAAAGCGTCTTGAAGTCGAACCACACCACGCCGCCGGCACGGCGCAGCGCGCGCAACTCGCGCTGCTCGATGTGCAGCACGGGGTTCTCGTCGCGCGCTTCGGCCAGACGCTCGAAGGCGTTGCGCATCGCCGCCTCGGCCTGCGGGTTCCAGTGGATGGTGGTACATGCCCAACTGCTGCAGTGTCGCGCGGCGGTAGTCGGTGGGCCCGTCGACGCTGACGACTTCGAGCTTGTCTTTCAACAACTCGATCGCCGGCAGGATGCGATCGCGGTGCAGCCCGTTGGGGTACAGATCATCGGGGTGAAAATTCGAGGTCGTCACGATCGACACGCGATTGGCGAACATCGCCGCCAGCAACCGGTGCAGGATCATCGCATCGGTCACATCGGCCACGTGGAACTCGTCGAAAGCAGATCAAGCGGTGGCGCCGCGCGATGCGGCGACCCAGCTCGTCCAGCGGGTCGGCGGTCCCCTTCAGATCCTGCAGCTCGCGATGCACTTCGCGCATGAACTCGTGAAAGTGCAGTCGTGTCTTGCGGGTCAGCGGCACCGACTGGAAGAAGCAGTCCATCAGAAAGCTTTTGCCGCGCCCCACCCCGCCGTGCATGTAGACGCCACGCGGGATCGGCGGGCGCACGAGGAGTTTGGTCACTGCGTTGCTGCGCCGCGCCTTGTAGTCGGTCCACTCGTTCTCACAGCGCTCGAGCGCGTCGATGGCGCGCTGCTGGGCGTGGTCGCTCGAGTAGCCGCGTTCGGCGAGCGTGCGTTCGTAGAGCTCGCGGACAGGCACGTGTCAGGCGGCCAACGGATCGAGCTGGCGAAGGGCCACGTCAGAGGTTAACGTGCGTTGTCGACGGCCGAGTGCGGCTTCCTTCGTGGCCTCGCTCAACGACGGGTGCGCATGGCAGATGCGCGCGATGTCTTCGGCCGATGCCTTGAACGACATCGCGACCACCGCCTCGGAGATCAGCTCCGACGCGAACGGCCCGATGATGTGCACGCCGAGGATCTCGTCGGTCTTGGCATCGGCCACGAACTTGACGAAGCCGGTGGTGTCGCCCATCGCCCGCGCGCGACCATTGGCCATGAACGGAAACTGCCCCGCTCTTGTAGGCGCGCCCTGCGGCCTTGAGCTGCGCCTCGGTCTGGCCGACCCACGCAATCTCGGGCGAGGTGTAGATCACCCACGGGACGGTGTTGAAGTCCACATGGCCGTGCTGGCCGGCGATGCGCTCGGCCACCGCGACGCCCTCTTCTTCGGCCTTGTGCGCCAGCATCGGCCCGCGCACCACGTCGCCGATCGCCCACACGCCCTTCAAGTTGGTGCGGCACTCGTCGTCGACCACCACGGCGCCGCGTTCGTCGAGCTTCAGGCCCACGGCCTCGGGATTCAGCCCGGCGGTGTGCGGCACGCGACCGATCGACACGATCAGCCGTTCGACGTCGAGCGACGTGGCCTGACCTTTGGCGTCGGTGTAGTTGACCGAGACGCTCTTCTTCGTCGCAGTGACTTCGGTGATCCTGACGCCGAACTCGAACTTCAATCCTTGCTTGTTGAAGGCCTTCAGCGCCTCCTTGGCCACTGCCTCGTCGGCCATGCCGAGCAGGCCCGGCAACGCCTCGAGGATCGTGACCTCGGCGCCGAGGCGGCGCCACACCGAGCCCATCTCCAGGCCGATGACGCCCGAGCCGACGACACCGAGCGTCTTGGGCACGCCGGCGATTCGCAACGCACC
Organism: uncultured beta proteobacterium; assembly: GCA_963774185.1. Taxonomy (GTDB): domain Bacteria; phylum Pseudomonadota; class Gammaproteobacteria; order Burkholderiales; family Burkholderiaceae_C; genus JAEUPI01. The sequence goes on along the minus strand of CAVZEK010000018.1, from coordinate 237,935 downwards.
GTCATTGGACAGGATCCGGTCTTCGTCGAACGCCACGACGGGCAACTGCCGCGGGCTCGAACCGGTGGCCACGATCACGTGCTTGGCGGTCAACGTCTCGTTGGCCGCGCCGGCGACGGCGATCTCGTAGCCGCCGTCCACCGCCTTCACGAACGAGCCGCGGCCATGGAAGAACGACACTTTGTTCTTCTTGAACAGGTAGACGATGCCGTCGTTGTTCTGCTTCACGACGCTGTCCTTGCGCGCCAGCATCTTCTTCAGATCCAGGCTCAAGCCACCGATGCCGATGCCGTGGTCGGCGAAGTGATGGCCTGCGTGCTCGAAGTGCTCGCTCGACTGCAGCAGCGCCTTGCTCGGAATGCAGCCGACGTTGGTGCAGGTGCCGCCGAGCGCCGGGCCGCCCTTGGCGTTCTTCCAGTCGTCGATGCAGGCCGTGCTCGATCCCAGCTGCGCGGCGCGGATCGCCGCGATGTAGCCGCCGGGTCCGCCGCCGATCACGACGACGTCGAATTGCTGTTGCCATGGCTGCTGTCAGCCTCGCCGGGCCGCCCCAAGGGGCTGACGCCCCCTCGGGGGGCAGCGACACGGCCGAACCAAGGTAGTGAGCGTGGGGGCATCGTTTCTTCCTCAGATGTCGAACAGCAGGCGCGCCGGGTCCTCCAGCGCTTCCTTCATCGCCACCAGCCCGAGCACCGCTTCGCGGCCGTCGATGATGCGGTGGTCGTAGCTCATCGCCAGGTAGTTCATCGGCCGCACCACGACCTGGCCGTTCTCGACCACGGCGCGATCCTTGGTCGCGTGCACGCCGAGGATCGCGCTTTGCGGCGGGTTGATGATCGGCGTGGACAACATCGAGCCGAAGACGCCGCCGTTGCTGATCGAGAACGTGCCGCCGGTCAGCTCCTCGATGCCGAGCTTGCCGTCGCGCGCCTTGACGCCGTACTCGGCGATCTTCTTTTCGATGTCGGCAAAGCTCATCTGGTCGGCGTTGCGCAGGATCGGCACCACCAGGCCGCGCGGCGAGCCCACCGCGATGCCGATGTCGAAGTAGCCGTGGTAGACGATGTCGTTGCCGTCGACGCTGGCGTTGATCACGGGGTAACGCTTCAGCGCTGCCACTGCGGCCTTGACGAAGAAGCTCATGAAGCCGAGCTTGACGCCGTGCTCCTTCTCGAACTTCTCCTGGAAGCGCTTGCGCATCTCCATCAACGGGGCCATGTTGACCTCGTTGAAGGTGGTCAGGATCGCATTGGTCGCTTGCGATTGCAGCAGCCGCTCGGCCACGCGCGCACGCAGGCGCGACATCGGCACGCGCTGCTCGGGGCGGTCACCGAGGTTGGGCGCGATCGGTGCGGCCACCGCGGGCAAGGGCTGCGGCAGCACGGGCGCTGCGGCCGGCGTCACGGGCTTGGCCACCACGGGTTGCGCGGTGGCTGCCAGCACGTCGCCCTTGGTGATGCGACCATCCTTGCCGGTGCCGGCCACCGAACCCGGCGCCATGCCTTGATCGGCCATCAGCTTGGCCGCAGCCGGCATGGCGACACCGGCCTTGCTGCCCGATGCGGTGGCCGCCGCGGGTGCCGGCGCGGATGCGGCCGCGGCAGATGCCGCCGCAGGCGCCGAAGCGGCGCCTTTACCTTCAGTGTCGATGCGCGCGATCAGCTGGTCGCTGACGACGGTGCCGCCATCGGCCACCACCAATTCAGCCAGCACGCCGTCGGCCGGTGCCGGCACTTCGAGCACGACCTTGTCGGTCTCGATCTCGATCAGGATCTCGTCCATCGCGACGGCGTCGCCGGGCTTCTTCTTCCACTGCAGCAGCGTGGCCTCGGCCACCGATTCGGACAGCTGAGGGACTTTGACTTCTACGATTGCCATGTGAACTTCTCTTGTTGGTCGCGAACCGTGCAATGACCCGACGCGTCAGCTTCGGCGTCCATTGCGCGGAGTTATTGCGGCGCGGCGTCGCCGCAATAACCTCATTTCGTCAATACAAAACCTTTCAGCTTGCCCAGCGCCTGCTCCAGCAGCGTCTTCAACTGCTCCTGATGAAGGTGCGCATAGCCCACCGCAGGTGAGGCCGACGCCGGACGCCCCGCGTAGCCGAGCTTCTGCCCTTCGTTCATGTTCTCGTGGATGTAGTGCTGCACGAAGAACCAGGCACCCTGGTTCTGCGGCTCGTCCTGGCACCACACCACCTCGGTGGCATTGGGAAAGCGCTTCATCTCAGCGGCGAAGGCCTTGTGCGGAAACGGATAGAGCTGCTCCACGCGCACGATCGCCACGTCCCACGCCTTGCGCAGGTCGCGGTACTTGATGAGGTCGTAGGCCACCTTGCCCGAGCAGGCGACCACCCGCTTGACCTTGTCGGCCTCGATCTCGGCGCGGGTCGGGCCGATCACTGTCTTGAACTCGCCCTTGGTGAACTCCACCAGCGGCGAGGTCGCATCCTTGGCACGCAACAGCGACTTGGGCGTCATGATGACCAGCGGCTTCCTGAATTGCCGCACCATCTGCCGCCGCAGCAAATGGAAGATCTGGCTGGCCGACGTGGGCTGAACGATCTGCATGTTGTGGTCGGCCGCCAGCTGCATGAAGCGCTCCAGGCGCGCCGAACTGTGCTCGGGCCCCTGCCCCTCGTAGCCGTGCGGCAGCATCAGCGTCAGGCCGTTGACGCGGCCCCACTTGACCTCGCCCGAGGCGATGAACTGGTCGATCACCACCTGTGCGCCGTTGGCGAAGTCGCCGAACTGCGCCTCCCAGATGATCAACGTGTTGGGGTCGGCGCTGGCGTAGCCGTACTCGAACGCCAGCACGGCCTCTTCGGACAGGATCGAGTCGATCACCACGAACGGTGCCTGCGTATCGGCCACGTGCTCCAGCGGCACATACGTGCCGGTGTCCCACTTCTCGCGATTCTGGTCGTGCAGCACCGAATGCCGGTGCGTGAACGTGCCGCGGCCGCAGTCTTCACCCGACAGCCGCACCGCGTAGCCGCTGGCTACCAGCGACGCGTATGCCAGGTGTTCGCCCATACCCCAATCGACGTTGATTTCGCCGCGGCCCATCGCGGCGCGGTCGGCCAGCACCTTCTCGACCAGCGGGTGCACCTTGAAGGTGGCGGGTACCGTGGTCAGGCGCTCGGCCAGCCGCTTGATCTCGGCCAGCGGCAGCGCGGTGTCGGCGCTGTCGGTCCACTTCTTGCCAAGGAACGGCGCCCAGTCGACCGCGTACTTGCTCTTGAAGTTGGTGAGCACCGGGTCGACCGTGTGCTTGCCGGCGTCGAACGCCGCACGCATGCTCTTGACCATCTTGTCGGGGCCGTCGGCGGCCAGCACGCCTTGCGCGACCAGCTTGTCGCCATACAGCTTGCGCGTGCCCGGGTGCTGCGCGATTTTTTTGTACATCAGCGGCTGCGTCAGACTCGGCGTGTCCTGCTCGTTGTGGCCGAGCTTGCGAAAGCAGATGATGTCGACCACCACGTCTTTCTTGAACTGCTGCCGGTAGTCGAGCGCGATCTGCGTGCACAGCACCACACCTTCAGGGTCGTCGCCATTCACGTGCAGCACCGGCGCTTCGATCATCTTGACGACGTCGGTGCAGTACAGCGTGGAGCGGCTGTCGCGCGGGTCGCTGGTGGTGAAGCCGATCTGGTTATTGATCACCAGATGCACGGTGCCGCCGGTGTAGTAGCCGCGCGTCTGCGCCAGCGCCAGCGTCTCCATCACCACGCCTTGCCCGGCGAATGCCGCGTCGCCGTGCACCAGCACCGGAAGCACCTGGTCGCCCATCTTGTCGCCGCGGCGGTCCATGCGCGCCTTGACCGAGCCTTCGACCACCGGGTTGACGATCTCCAGGTGGCTCGGGTTGAACGCCAAGCTCAGGTGCACCGGCCCGCCGGGCGTGGAGATGTCGCTCGAAAAACCCTGGTGGTACTTCACGTCTCCGGCGGGCAAGCTCTCAGGCGCGGTGTGCTCGAACTCTGCGAACAAGTCCTTGGGCATCTTGCCCAGCGTGTTGACCAGCACGTTCAGTCGCCCACGGTGCGCCATGCCGATCACAATCTCTTGCACACCCTTGGCGCCGGCGCGCTGCACCAGCTCGTCCATGCTGGCGATGAAACTCTCGCCGCCTTCGAGCGAGAAGCGCTTCTGGCCGACGTACTTGGTGTGCAGAAAGCGCTCGAGCCCTTCGGCCGCAGTGAGCTTGTCGAGGATCTCGACCTTCTCGTCGTTGCTGAAGGCGGGCTTGCTGCGGATCGATTCCAGGCGCTCTTGCCACCAGCGCTTCTCGATCGGCTCGGTGATGTGCATGAACTCCGCGCCGATGGTGCCGCAATAGGTTTCGCGCAGCGCCTGCAGAATCTCGCGCAGCGTCTGCTGCTCGGCCTTGGTGAAATAGGTGTTGGTGGCGCTGAAAGTGATGTCCATGTCACTTTCAGTGAGGTCGTAGAACGCCGGCTCGAGCTCGGGGATCTTGGGGCGCTCGGTGCGCTTGAGCGGGTCGAGGTCGGCCCAACGGGCGCCCAGCGACCGGTAGGCCGCGATCAGCGACTGCACGTGCACCTGCTTGCGCGCCACCGCCAGCTCGCTGGCGCTGGCCTTCAACGCAAAGGCATTGGCCTTGGCGCGCTGCGCGAACGATTCCACCACCGGCGCGTGCGCCACATCGCGGCTCAGCGTGCCATCGGACGACGGCACGTTCTGCAACTTGTCGAAGTAGGCGCGCCAGTTGTCGGGCACGCTGCCGGGGTTGTCGAGGTAGGCCTCGTAGAGTTCCTCGACGTAAGGGGCATTGCCCCCGAACAGGTACGAGTTCGACCTGTACTGCTGCATCATCTTCGCTCACCTTTCGCCGGTGGTTTCCACCGGCTTGTAGATGGGTTGCGCAACCTTCCGCGGCCCGGCTCGACCGGTTGGCGGACTAGCGACCCGCCTCTGCTGCACTGGTCAGCAAGGGGACACGAAAGGACCTATTGACTCATGCGAACCACTGTAGCACTGCCGAATGACACCTCACTGACGAGACAAGCCGCCAAAGGTGGCGCAATTGGCAGCGGTCCACGCGGTCACCTGCTCGCGCGGCTTGCGCGCCACGTGGCGCTGTGCCCGCTGCGCGCGGGCCGCCGGCCTGGGCGACCTGAGGGCTTATCCGGTCGGCGTGTCCAGCATGGCCGTCTACGATGGTTGCCTTCGCCAAACAGGAGTTCCCCATGAGATTGAAGGCCCTGTTGGCCGCTGCGGCCGTGGTGCTGGCCGTGGCCACACCGTTGCATGCCGCCAATCTGCGCTGGGCGGCGCAAAACGACATCCTGACGCTCGACCCGCACTCGCAAAATCATGCGACGACCAACGCGATCCTGATGCACGCCTACGAGGGCCTGACCCGCTACAACGAGAAGTACGAGGTCGAGCCCTGCCTGGCCACCAAGTGGACCTTCATCAGCCCCACGCAGGTGCGCTTCGAGCTGCGCCACGGCGTCAAGTTTCACGACGGCTCGCCGTTCACCGCCGACGACGTGGTCTTCAGCTTCGGCCGCATCAGGCAGCCGCAGGGCACGATGCAGATCTACGTCACCGGCATCAGCGACATCAAGAAGATCGACGACTACACGATCGACGTGATCCTGTCGGCGCCGAACCCGATCCTGCTGCGCAACATCATCGACTTTCGCATCATGAGCAAGGTTTGGTCCGAGAAGAACAAGACCACCAACGTGCAGGACTACAAGGCCAAGGAAGAGAACTTCGCGTCGCGCAACGTCAACGGCACGGGCCCCTACAAGATCCTGAGCTGGCAGCCCGAGGCAGCGCATCGCGATGGCCATCAACGACGGCTGGTGGGACAAGCCCAGACGGCAACGTCACGCAGGTGGTCTACACGCCGATCAAGAGCGACTCCACGCGCGTGTCGGCGCTGCTGTCGGGCGACGTCGACATGGTCACCGACGTGCCGACGCAGGACATCGACAAGCTGCGCGCCGACAAGAAGCTCAAGGTGGTCGACGGGCCCGAGGTGCGCACCATCTTCATCGCGCTCGACCAGGGCAGCAACGAGCTGAAGTACTCCAACGTCAAGGGCAAGAACCCGTTCAAGGACAAGCGCGTGCGCGAGGCGCTGAACCTGGCGGTCGACCGCGAGGCGATCAAGCGCAGCATCATGCGCGGGCTGTCGGTGCCCGCCGCGATCATGGTGGCCCCGGGCGTCAACGGCTACAGCACCGACCTCGACAAGCCGCTGAAGCCCGACCTCGACAAGGCCAAGAAGCTGCTGGCCGAGGCGGGCTACCCGCAGGGCTTCGAGTTCCAGCTCAACTGCCCGAACAACCGCTACGTCAACGACGAGAAGATCTGCGTGGCGCTGGTGTCGATGTGGGCCAAGATCGGCATCAGCGTGAAGCTGAATGCCGAAGGCATGGCCACCTTCATCCAGAAGGTGCAGAACTTCGACACCTCGGCCTACATGCTGGGCTGGGGCGTGGCCACCTACGACGGCCAGTACTCGCTGCAGTCGCTGGTGCGCACGCGCACCAGCGGGCGCCGACGGCAACTTCAACTTCTCGCAAGGTCAGCGACGCCAAGGTCGATCAGCTGACCGACGCGATGAAGACCGAGACCGACGTCGCCAAGCGCAACACGATGATCCGCGACGCGCTGATCCGCACGCGCGACGAGTTCCTGTTCGTGCCGCTGCACCACCAGATCCGGCCGTGGGCGATGATCCAGGGCGTGACCACGGTGCACCGCTCGGACGACCGGCCCGAGGCGCGCTTCACGTCGTTGAAGTGATCACCCCCGAAGCGGCCTAGAGGCCGCTTCCCCCTCCAGGGGGCAACACCAGCGGACCAGTAAAGCCGGATCCGCGGTGTTCGCTTGAAGGGGCGCTTCGTTCCTCACGCGCCTTGGCATCAGCCGAGCGCGCTCTTCACCACCCTGCCGGCCTGCACGATGGCACGAATGCCCTCATCGGGCTGTGTCAGCATCGACAGCTCGCGCGTCGGATCGCCTTCGACCAGCAGCACGTCGGCCCAGGCGCCGGCCACCAGCTCGCCCAGGCGCCCTTCTTCGCGCAGCAGCTGCGCTGCGATGAAGGTGGCGCTTTGCAGCATCTGCACCGGTGTCATCGCCGGCAGGCGCAGATCGAACTCGCCTGACTGGCGGTCGTGCATGTGGCCCAGCAGGTCGGTGCCGAACACCACCGGCACGCCCTCGCTCACGGCCAGCTGCACCGACTCGATGCCGCGCGCACTGACCGTGGCCAACTTGGCCAGCATCTCGGCCGACCAGCCCAGGCGCTCGCCCTCGTCGGCCAGCGCGGCATAGGTCGACAGCGTCGGCACCAGGAAGGCGCCCTCGGCCTTCATCACGCGCGCGGTGGCCGCGTCGATCAGGTTGCCGTGCTCGATCGAGCGCACGCCGGCCTGCACCGCGCGCGTGACGGCGCGCGGCGAATAGGCGTGCGCCATCGCGTACAGATTGGCCGCTTCGGCCTCCTCGCAGGCCGCGCGCAACTCCTCGAGCGAGAACTGCGTGCCCTCGAGCGGGTCGCTCGGGCTCGAGATGCCGCCGCCGGCCATGATCTTGATCTGGTTGGCGCCGTTGCGCACCTGCTCGCGCACCGCGCGCCGCACTTCGCCGACGCCATCGGCGATCGCGCCGATCAGCCCGAGACCGGCGCAGGTGCAGAACATCTCGCGCTGGCGCACGCCCTTGGGCCGCATGTCGGCGTGGCCGCCGGTCTGCGAGACCGGAAAGCCGGCGATGAACAGTCGCGGCCCTTCGAACAGACCCTTGGCCACCGCCTCCTGCAGCCCGAAGTCGGCGCCGGCGGCGTCGCGCACGGTGGTGAAGCCGCGCAACAGCATGTCGCGCAGGATGCGGCTCGACTCGGCGGTGATCAGCGACGGCGGCTTCAGCGCCTGACCCGTCAGGTCGTGCATGAAGGCGGTCGACGTGCACGTGGGCGTCGATCAGGCCGGGCAGCGCGACGCGGCCGCCACCATCGATGCAGCGCGGCGCCGTCGACCTGCCGCGGTTCAGGCGTGACCTCGACGATGCGCGCGCCGTCGATGACGATGCGCGACGCCGGCCCGACGACGCCGCGCCGGCTGTCGAACGGCCGCACGTTGTCGATCAGCAGCCGGCGCATGACGTGACGCCGGGCGTCAGGCCGGCGACAGCGACGACAGCAAGCGCGAGCGCGCCGCGTCGTACTCGCGCCGCAGGCGCGCCACCAACTCGCGCGCCGGCACCACGGCCTTCACCGCGGCGATGCCCTGGCCGCAGCCCCAGATGTCCTTCCAGGCCTTGCCCTTCGAGCCTTCGCCGCCGGAGAAATTCATCCGTCTGACGTCGCCCTCGGGCAGGTGGTCGGGGTCCATGCCGGCGTTGCGGATCGACGGCTTCAGGTAGTTGCCGTGCACGCCGGTGAACAGGCTCGAGTAGACGATGTCGTCGCTGCTGCACTCGACGATGCACTGCTTGTAGGCCTCGGTGGCACGCGCCTCGTCGGTGGCGATGAAGGCCGAGCCGATGTAGGCCAGGTCGGCGCCCATCGCCTGCGCGGCAAGCACCGCCGAGCCGGTGGCGATCGAGCCCGACAGTGCGATCGGCCCGTCGAACCACTGGCGGATCTCCTGCACCAGCGCGAACGGGCTCTTGATGCCGGCATGGCCGCCGGCGCCCGCCGCCACCGCGATCAGGCCGTCGGCGCCTTTGTCGATCGCCTTGTGCGCGAAGGTGTTGTTGATGATGTCGTGCAGCACGATGCCACCCCAGCCGTGCACTGCGTCGTTGACGTCGGTGCGCGCGCCCAGGCTGGTGATGATGATCGGCACCTTGTACTTCGCGCACACCTGCATGTCGTGCTCGAGCCGGTCGTTGCTCTTGTGCACGATCTGGTTGATCGCAAACGGCGCCGCCGGCCGATCGGGGTGCGCGCGGTTCCACGCCGCCAGGCCCTCGGTGATCTCGATCAGCCATTCTTCGAGTTGCTCCGCCGGGCGCGCGTTGAGCGCCGGCATCGAGCCGACGACACCCGGACGTGCACTGGGCAATCACGAGCTTGGGATTGCTGACGATGAACAAAGGTGCGCCGATGATCGGCAGCGGCAGGTTCGCGAGGATCGGTGGCAATGCCATTCAGGAAGCCTCCAAGGCCATGCCGGTCGCACCCGCGGCGCCCTCGACGATGCTGTCGCGAAGCCCGGGCACCCGGCTGAGAATGTGAACGATTGCAGCGCCGCGGCACCCGCTGATTGAAGCAACGAACTACGCAGCGCTCACAGCGCCTTGACGAGTTCGGGCACGGCGCTGAACAGATCGGCCTCCAGGCCGTAGTCGGCCACGCTGAAGATCGGGGCCTCGGGGTCCTTGTTGATCGCCACGATCACCTTGCTGTCCTTCATGCCCGCCAGGTGCTGGATGGCCCCCGAGATGCCGCAGGCGATGTACAGCTGCGGGGCCACGATCTTGCCGGTCTGCCCCACCTGCCAGTCGTTGGGCGCGTAGCCGGCATCGACCGCCGCGCGGCTGGCCCCCAGCGCCGCACCGAGCTTGTCGGCCAGCGGCGTGAGCACTTCGTTGAACTTGTCGCTCGAGCCCATCGCGCGGCCGCCGCTGACGATGATCTTGGCCGCGGTCAGCTCGGGCCGGTCGAGCTTGGCGATCTCGGAGCCCACGAAGCTCGACAGGCCGCTGTCGGCCACCGCGGGGAGCGTTTCAACGGCTGCGCTGCCGCCGCTGGCCGCAGCGGCGTCGAAGCCGGTGGTGCGCACGGTGATGACCTTGATCGGAGTCGCTGCTTTGCACGGTGGCCACCGCGTTGCCGGCGTAGATCGGGCGCTCGAAGGTGTCGGCACTGACGATCTTGCTGGCGTCGCTGATCTGCGCCACGTCGAGCAATGCGGCCACGCGCGGGGCGACGTTCTTGCCGTGCGCGGTGGCCGGGAACAGCAGGTGGCTGTAGGTCTTAGCGATGGCCAGTATCTGGGCGCCGACGTTCTCGGCGAGCTGTTCGGCCAGGCTCGGTGCGTCGGCGTGGAGGACTTTGGCGACGCCGGTGATCTGGGCGGCGGCCTTGGCGGCGCCGGCGGCGTTTTGGCCGGCGACGAGCACGTGCACGTCGCCGCCGCAGGCCAGTGCGGCGGTGACGGTGTTGAGGGTGGCGGGCTTGAGGGTGCCGTGGTCGTGTTCGGCGATGACGAGGGCAGTCATTCAGATCACCTTGGCTTCGTTCTTCAGCTTGGCCACCAGCGTGGCCACGTCGGGCACTTTGACGCCGGCGCCGCGCTTGGGCGGTTCGCTGACCTTGAGGGTCTTGATGCGCGGGGCCGCGTCGACGCCCAGGTCGGCTGGCTTGAAGGTCTGCAGGGGCTTCTTCTTGGCCTTCATGATGTTGGGCAGCGTGACGTAGCGCGGCTCGTTCAGGCGCAGGTCGGTGGTGATGATGGCCGGCAGCTTGACCCGGATGGTTTCCAGGCCGCCGTCGATTTCGCGGGTGACGGTGGCCTGGCCATCGGCGAGCACGACCTTGGAGGCGAAGGTGGCCTGCGGCCATTGGGCCAAGGCAGCGAGCATCTGGCCGGTTTGGTTGCAGTCGTCGTCGATGGCTTGTTTGCCGAGGATGACGAGACCCGGCTGCTCTTTGTCGATCAGCGCTTTGAGCAGCTTGGCCACGGCCAGCGGCTGCAACTCCTCGGCACATTCCACCAGGATCGCGCGGTCGGCGCCGATGGCCATGGCGGTGCGCAGGGTCTCCTGGCACTGAGGAACACCGCAGCTGACGGCGATGATTTCGCTGACGAGGCCCTTTTCCTTCAGCCGCACGGCCTCTTCGACCGCGATCTCGTCGAACGGGTTCATGCTCATCTTGACGTTGGCAATGTCCACCCCACTGCCGTCACTCTTGACTCGCACCTTGACGTTGAAATCAACCACCCGTTTGACGGGCACCAGGACTTTCATCGCAGCCTCTCCTTGATTCAATCCAGACTCAGGCCGGCAGCGGATGCTCGGCCACGAAACGCTCGACGCGACGCGCGGTTTCTTGCGGCCGCGTGAGCGCGAACAGATGGCCGCAATCGACGGTCTCGAGCGTCGCGTGGCGCAGCCTTGAGGCGACGATGCGTCCGTTGATCGGCGGCACGATCGGGTCGTCGGCACCCATCAGCACCAGCGTCGGCGCCTTCACCCGGTGCAGCCGGTGCCAACTCGTCCAGCCCATCACAGCCAGCAGCTGGTACATGTAGCCGCGGCGGCTGGGGCCGCGCATGGCCGCCACGTGCGTGTGCAGCAGATCGCGCTCCCAGCGCAGCACGCCGCCATACAACTGCCCCCCAACGCGCAAAAGGTAGGCAGGGTCGAGATAGCGCCGCGGGCTGAGCAGCTTCATCAGCACGCTCGGTTGGCCGGGCACCATCACGAAGCCAGCGCTGGTCGCCGCCAGGGTCAGCGTCGAACAACGCTGCGGGTAGCGGATCGCAAACTCCTGTGCCGCGGCGCCGCCCCACGACACACCGAAAACATCGGCGACCTCCACGTTCAGGTGGTCGAGCAGCCGGGCCGCCAGCCGCGCGAGATGGCCAAAGCCGGTACGGCAGCGCCGGCGCGGGCGACTCGCCGACGCCGGGCGCGTCGAACGCGATCACGCGCATCTGCTTGAAACCGGCGATGAAGGGCGCAGCGGTCTCCACGCTGGCGCCGATGCCGTTGAACAGCAGCAACGTGCGCGCCGCGTCGCTCGCGCCGGCAACGGCAAAGCGCACGGCCTGCGAGCCCAGCATGACGGTCTGCATCGACAGCGGCGGCGCCATGGTGGTGTTCGGCCGGTTATCGCTTGAGCCGGCGTCAGCCGCGCGCCATCACATAGGTGCCCGGCGCCGCGCACAGTGGCGGGTGGCGGCTTGACCCCGCCTGTCGCGGCGCGCGCTTGTCGGCGTCCGAACGGGCGGCGAGCCACTGCGCCAGGTGCGGCCACCAGCTGCCTTCGCGCACCGCGGCGCCTTGCTCGAAGGCCTGCGGCGAATCGTGCGCGCCGTCGTTGACGACGAACGAGCTCTTCTTGTTGCCCGGCGGGTTGACGATCGACTGCACGTGGCCGCTGGCGTTGAGCACGAACTCGCTGCGCCCGCCGAGCAGCCGCCGCGTCTGATAGCAGCCTTCCCACGGCGTGATGTGGTCGGTGCGGCCGGCCAGGATGTAGCTGTCGCAGCGCACCGCCGCGAGGTCGAGCGATTTGCCGCCGAGCGTGACGCCGCCGGCCTGCGCGAACGCGTTGGACTCCAGCAGCGCCAGGAAGTCGGTGTGCAGCCGTGCCGGCAATCGCGTGGTGTCGGCATTCCAGTACAGCACGTCGAACGTCGGCGGGCTTTGGCCCAACAGGTAGTTGTTGACCCAGTAGTTCCAGATCAGATCGTTGGGGCGCAACCAGGCGAACACCTTGGCCAGGTCCTTGCCCTCGAGCACGCCGCGCGCGCCGGTGAGCGTGCGTGCGATGTCGAGCGTCTCCAGGTTGGCAAACAGGCCCATCGAACTGTCGGCGATGCCGTCGATGTCGAGGATCGCCACCAGCAGCGACAGACTGCGCGCCCAGTCGACTCGCTTGGCCGCCAGATAGGCCAGCAGCGCCGCCGATGTGATGCCGCCCGAGCAGGCGCCCAGCACGTGCATTTGCGGCGAACGCGAGATTTCGCGCGTCACGCGCATCGCTTCTTCGAGCGACAGTACGTAGGTCTCCAGACCCCAGGCCGCTTCGGTGGCGCGCGGGTTGAACCAGCTGACCACGTAGACCGAGAAGCCCTGCTGCACCAGGAACTCGATCAGGCTGCGGCCGGGCGCCAGGTCCCAGACGTAGTACTTGTTGATCTGCGGCGGCACGATGAACAGCGGCGTGCCGTGCACCGTGGGCGTTTGCGGCCGGTACTGGATCAGCTCGAGCTGCGCGTTGCGGTAGACCACGTCGCCCGCGGTCACCGCGAGATTCTCGCCGACCTTGAACTTGCTCACGTCGACCATCGCCGGCAGGCCGCCGTTGTGCCGCCAATCGCTGACCAGATTCAGCACGCCGCTGACCAGGTTGCGGCCTCCCGTCTCCAGCGTGCGCTTGATCGCAGCGGGGTTGCCCAGCAGCGTGTTGGTCGGTGCCAGCGTGTCGGCCACGATGCCCAGCGCCATGCGCGCACGGGCCTCGTCGCGCGGCGCCAGGCCGAGTTCACCGGCCAGGCGGTGCGACTCGCGCGCCAGCGCGAGATGGCCCTGCATCAGCCGGCGGTACACCGCACTGTCGCGCCAGGTCGGGTCGTCGAAGCGACGGTCGCCGGGGGCCGGCGCGAGGGTGGAGCCACCGCGCACGACCGACAGCAACTCGGCGCCGGCACGTTGCAGGCCCCGCGCCAGCTTGCCTGGCTGAGTGACGGTGGCTGCCGCCACGGATTGGAGCGACTCGCGCAGCCGCGGGCTCTTGCGCTGAGTCGCGCTGCGGATCACCGCGCCCGTGCCGGTCGCCGCGGCTGGCGCACGGGTCACCGTCGCCTTGCGCGGCGAGCGCTTGGCCGCCGCGGTCTTGGCGGCGGGTTTGGCGGCCGACTTGGCAGCTGCCTTGGCAGGCGATTTGGCGCGGCTGGTGCGCGACGTCTTCATGACACCACCCTTGCCAGCATCGCTGCGTGATGATTGTCTGGGGCTGTCATCGAAGCCTCCTGAAGTGAATGGCTTGGCGCGATCAAGGTGCCCAGCGCAACATCGCCAGCACCAGTGCCGCCAGAAACGTGGTCTCGATCAGCATCAGCACGACCGGCTTGATGCCGACAGTGACCAGCTCCTTCAATTGCGTCTTCATGCCGATGCCAGCGATCGCGGCCACCAGGCACCAGCGCGAGAACTCGCTGCCCGCCTTCGTCACGGCGCCTGGCAACCAGCCGGTGCTGTTGATCGCCACCAGCACCGCGAAGGCCACCGCGAACATCGGCAGCAGCGGCGGGCGCGGGCCGCTGGCCTCACCGGCGCTGCTGGCGCGAGCGCGCACCAGCACGACCGCGAACACGATCACCGGCACCAGCATCGCCACGCGCATCAGCTTGACGCAGCGTGGCCACGTCGCCGGTCTGCTGCGACATGCCGTAGCCCGCGCCCACCACCTGCGCGACGTCGTGGATCGTGGCGCCGAGAAAGACGCCCGCCAGGCGCGGATCGAGGCCGATGGTGTACGCCAGCATCGGGTAGACGATCATCGTCAATGTCGACAGCACCGACACGCCGATCACGGTGAACAGCGTCGCGCGCTCCTTCAGCGGGTGGTTGGGCAGCGCCGCGGCCAGCGCCATCGCGGCCGACGCGCCGCAGATCGCGGTGGCGCCGCCGCTCAGCAGCCCGAACAGGCTCTGGAAACCCATCAACCGGGCCAGCACCATCGACACGCCGATGGTCAGCACCACCGACAGCACGACGATCGCCAGCGGCTGCCAACCCAGCTCGACGACCTGGCTCGCCGTGATGCGCAGCCCGAGCAGTGCAACGCCGACGCGCAGCACCGTGCGCCCGGTGAACGCGATGCCCGCGGCGCAGGGCCCCTCGGCCGACAGGAAGTTCATCGCCATGCCCAGCAGCAGCGCGAACAGCATCAGCGGCGCGCTGTAGTGATCGGCGAGAAAGGTCGCTGCCGCGGCAACGACCGCGCACGCCATCACGCCGGGAAACAGCGTGCGGGCCTGCGCCATCGTCGCGCTGGCAGAGAGTGCGGTCACGGCCGGCGATCCTTCTCGTCGCTCAGGCCGTGGGCAGCTTGTAGGCGGCGAACTGCTCGCGCAGCTTGTTCTTCTGCATCTTGCCGGTGGCCCCGAGCGGGATCGCATCGACGAACACCACGTCGTCGGGCGTCCACCACTTGGCGATCTTGCCCTCGTAGAACTTGATCAGCTCTTCGCGCGTCAGCTGGGCGCCGGGCTTCTTCACCACCACCAGCAACGGCCGCTCGTCCCACTTCGGATGCTTGGCGCCGATGCAGGCGGCCATCGCCACCGCGGGGTGCGCCATCGCGACGTTCTCGAGGTCGATCGAGCCGATCCACTCGCCGCCGGACTTGATCACGTCCTTGCTGCGATCGGTGATCTGCATGTAGCCGTCGGCATCGATGTTGCTCACGTCGCCGGTGGGGAACCAGCCGTTGACCAGCGGGTTGCCGCCCTCGCCCTTGTAGTAGTTGGCGATGATCCACGGCCCCTTGACCATCAGCTCGCCCGAGGCCTTGCCGTCGCACGGCAGTTCCTGGCCGTCTTCGCCGACGATCTTCATGTCGACGCCGAACACCGCGCGCCCTTGCTTGGCCTGCACCGCCATGCGCTGCTCGGAGCTGAGCTTCATGTGCTTGGGCTTCAGCGTGCACACCGTGCCGAGCGGACTCATCTCGGTCATGCCCCAGGCGTGCAGCACCTGCACGTCGTAGCGCTCCTGGAAGGTGCGCATCATCGCCGGCGGGCACGCGGAGCCGCCGATGATGGTGCGGCGCATGGTGCTGAACTTCAGGTCGTTGGCTTCCACGTGGGCCAGCAAACCCTGCCACACCGTGGGCACGCCGGCCGAGACGGTGACGCCTTCGCTTTCGAACAGGTCGTGCAGGCTCTTGCCGTCGAGGTGGGGCCCGGGGAACACCAGCTTGGCGCCCACCATGCACGCCGCATAGGGCAGGCCCCAGGCATTGACGTGGAACATCGGCACCACCGGCAGGATGGTGTCGCGCGCCGAGCAGTTGAGCGAATCGGGCAACGCCGCGGCGAAGGTGTGCAGCATCGTCGAGCGGTGGCTGTACAGCGCGCCCTTGGGGTTGCCGGTGGTGCCCGACGTGTAGCACAGCGAGCTGGCGCTGTTCTCGTCGAAATCGGGCCAGGTGAAGGTGCCGCTGGCGTCTTCGACCAGCTCCTCGTAGCACAGCAGACCCGGCACCTTGCTCGATGCCGGCATGTGCGCGCGGTCGGTCATCGCAACGAACTTCTTGATCGTCTTCACGCGCGAGGCGATGGCCTCGATCAACGGCAGGAAGGTGAGGTCGAAGAACAGCACCTGGTCTTCGGCATGGTCGGCGATCCAGACCACCTGGTCGGGGTGCAGCCGCGGGTTCAGCGTGTGCAGCACCGCGCCCGAGCCCGACACCGCGTAGTACAGCTCCATGTGGCGGTAGCCGTTCCAGGCCAGTGTGGCGACACGGTCGCCGAACTTCACACCCAGCGCAGCGATCGCGTTGGCCATACGGCGCGAGCGCGCAGCCAATTCGCGGTAGGTGGTGCGGTGGATGTCGCCTTCGACGCGCCGCGAGACGACCTGCTGCTCACCGTGATGCCGCTCGGCATGGGTCAGCAGGGCCGAGATCAGCAGCGGCTGCTGCATCATTTGTCCGTTCATGGGATGTCCTTTCCGAGAGGGGTCGAATGGTCGTTTTGCGAACGTTTGTCGGGGACAGCGAGCATCACCATGCCAGCCACGACTTGCAATGGGTATTTCTTCACTTCCAACGTGGGCGCGCCCGGCGGGCTGACGTTGTCCAGGTCGAACTTCAGTCCGTGCACCGGGCAGGTGACGCGCGTGCCCTGCAGTTTGCCGTTGCTGAGCGAGCCGCCGGCATGCGGGCAGCTGTCGTCGATGGCGTAGACCGCGTCGCAGACCCGGAATACCGCCAGGTCGAGCCCGGCCCTGCACACCCGCCGGCCGCGGCCGTCGGGCAGCGCGCTCAGTTCGATCAGCGGGATCGGCACGTTCATCGCAAGTGCATCCCGTGGTTTGGATGGATCGTTTGTCTCATGCTGCATTGGAATCGTCGACGCCATGATGCCCCGCCGGCCAGCCGTCCTCCCCCTTCGCGATGGGGGGGCTGGGGCAGCGCCGCCTCGTTCAGCGCGATCGAGAACGAGCTGCGGCGCGACCCTCTTCGCGCCCCACCTCGAAGACGGCTCGCGCGCGCTGACCGAGGTGTCGGCGCTGCTCGGGTTCTCAGCGCCTAGTTCGTTCTCGCGCTGACACCGGCAGCAATTTGGCGTCGCGCCGCGACAGCTGAAATCGACGCGGGCAGCAGACACCGGCAGCAGCGCCACGGTGCGTTGATCCCTTCGCGATCAGGGCCGCGCGCCAAGCTCAGTACGGTGGATTGACCACGACGAACTGCGATCCCTGAGGCTGATACCACGTGCTGCCGCACTGCTGATAGATCATGCCGCCGTAGTTGATCGGGACGCACCCGGTCGGCACGGCGGTCACCATCGAGCCGATGGCGGCAGCGGTCACCGCCATCGCGCCGCCGACAACCATCGCACCGGCGACCGGATGATCCCAGCCGCCGCGCTGATCGACATCGACATTGACATTGACGTTCTGGTTGACGTTGACATTGTTGTTGACGTTGACGTTGTTGACGCTGGTGCTGCGGACATCGTTGGTGCGCGCATCGGCCCTGCTGTTGTTGGGTTGCGCGCTTTGCCTGGCGCCAGCGCCTGCGCCAGCACCGGCGCCACCTCCGGCGCGAGCGCCACCGCCGCCGCCCCCGCCCCCGCCCCCGCCACCGCGGGCGCCCGCCGCAGGGGTCAGCGCGAAGCCGGACAGCACGACAACGGTCAGAGAAGCCAGAAACAATCTGCCGAATGGTCGGTTCATGTCGGCGCTCCTTACTTCGTCTTCAGCGGAACGATCTCGATCTTGGTCGCACCCTTGGGCGGCATGAACTTGAACACCGAGTCCTTGAACGTCGGCTTCAAAGTCCAGCTGATCAGCGTCACCGATTGCGGACGTGCTTCGTCGGCGCGATTGGTGATCACGATCTTGCGCGGCAGCGGCTTGCTCCCGGTCGTGATCCAGATCTGCCAATCGATCTTCGGCTGGCGAAAGGCGTAGTGATCGCAAAGATCATCGTCGATGAAATCCTGACCGGCATTCATCGCCGACTCGATGTTGTCAAGCGGCGCCGCGGGGGTGCCCCAGGCGAAGAGATCCGACAACGGCATTTGCACCCCGTACTTTTCTTTCAGCCGGTCCATCACGCCACCGATCGTGTCGACCAGCTCGACCGTCGAGTAGTACTTTTGCGCAGGCGTGTAGAGGGTGGCCGTCTTGCCGTCGTAGATGAAATCGCGTTCGGCGCGGGCGCTCAGCATCCGCACGTGCAACCTGTTCGGACGAACAACCTCCAACTCGGCCGTCGCCGCGTGCTGCAACTTCTGGCCATCGGCCAGCACCCGCTCGCCGGTCACCTCGGTCGACACCTGAAAGCGCTTCAGGGTCAGCAGGTGGGCCCCCATGTCCTTGAGCGACTGGATCGCTGCTGGGTTGACAGCGTTCGCTGCGGGCTGGGTCGCGTTCGCAGGCGCTGTCTGCGCATGGATGGCCGGTGCCACAAGCGACGAAACCAGCAGGCTGAACACCAGCATCTTGCATGTCATGGCTGCCTCCAGGGTTGCACGATCCAGTATCCGGCCTGCCCAGAATTCACCTTTGATTAGCCTCAAGGGCCGCAGGGGTGGTCGGCCACAGCACGCGCGGCGTGTTTGCGATCTGGACGCTCGCTTTCGCAGCCGCACAGTACTACCATGATCACGCTAGCCCACTGCACCCTCAAGCAGATTGCGTTAGATCACCTACGGAGCGCCCAGACCCGTTGAGGTCGGTCTGGCCACCGCCGAAGCGGCTTCGTCCCCAAGCAGGGACGGCCCGCCGTCCGGGATCCTCCACGCAGCCGCCTGCATGCGGCGCCGGTTCGCCAGGCGACAGGCCGCCCGCAGGCACGGCCCGCCGTTCGGGCTCACCCCCCTCCACGATGGGGGGCTGAGCGAACACCTCTTTCCTTACGCTTGCTGACAAGCAGGGCGGCTAGAAGGCAGCCCTTAAACAGGAGACGACATGACCCTTGCCACCGCCAACGCACCAGCAACCATTCGCAGCGCCTCGCTGCCCGCATCGATCCGCGTCGAGCCGCTCACCTGCGCCATCGGCGCCGAGCTGAGCAACGTCAACCTGGGTGTCGCCTCGCGCTCGCCCGAGTTGGTGGCCGAGATCCGGGCTCTGCTGCTCAAGCACAAGGTGCTGTTCTTCCGCGACCAGGACATCACGCGCGCCGAGCACGTGGCGTTCGCCCGCCACTTCGGCGATCTCGAAGATCACCCGGTGGCCGGCAGCGACCCCGAGAACCCCGGCCTGGTGCGCATCTACAAGTCTCCCGAGATGCCCAACGACCGCTACGAGAACGCCTGGCACACCGATGCCACCTGGCGCGAGAAGCCGCCGTTCGGTTGCGTGCTGCGCTGCGTCGAGTGCCCGCCGGTGGGCGGCGACACGATGTGGGCCAACATGGCGCTGGCCTACGAGCGGCTGCCCGAACACATCAAGGAGCAGATCGCCGGCCTGCGCGCGCGCCACAGCATCGAGGCCAGCTTTCGGCGCCGCGATGCCGATCGAAAAGCGCCTCGCGCTGCACGCGCAGTTCCCGGACGCCGAGCACCCGGTGGTGCGCACCCATCCAGAGACCGGCGAGAAGATCCTGTTCGTCAACGCGTTCACCACGCACTTCACCAACTTCCACACGCCGGACAACGTGCGCGTCGGCCAGGACTACACGCAAGGTGGCCCGCAGCTGCTGCAGTACCTGATCAGCCAGGCCTTCATCCCCGAGTACCAGGTGCGCTTTCGCTGGCGCCCCAACAGCATGGCCATGTGGGACAACCGCAGCACCCAGCACTACGCGGTGATGGACTACCCGCCGTGCCACCGAAAGATGGAGCGCGCCGGCATCGTCGGCGACGCGACGTTCTGACCCAACATTTCCCTTCGAGAGGACATGCACCATGAATTTCCAGGACGGATCCCTGTTCCCCGAGAACCAGGACAAGCTCGTCATCACCGCCGCGCCCTACGGACCCGAGTGGATTCCCTCGGACTTCCCCGAGGACATCCCCGTGACGATGCAAGAGCAGGTCCAGAAGGCAGTGGACTGCTACAACGCCGGCGCCACGGTGCTGCACCTGCACGTGCGTGAACTCGACGGCAAGGGCTCCAAGCGCCTGTCCAAGTTCAACGAACTGATCGCCGGCGTGCGCAAGGCCGTGCCGGACATGATCATCCAGGTCGGCGGCTCGATCTCGTTCGCGCCCGAGAACGACGGCGCCAAGGCCAAGTGGCTGTCCGACGACACGCGCCACATGCTGGCCGAGCTCGACCCGAAGCCCGACCAGGTCACCGTCACCGTCAACACCACGCAGATGAACGTGGTGGAGCAGATGGAGATCGACGACATCGCCGGCACGTCGCTGGCCGATCCTCAGAACTACCAGGCCTATCGCGAGATGATCGTTCCCTCCAGCCCGAGCTGGGTGGAGGAGCACGTGCGCCGCCTGAGCATCGCCGGCATCCAGAGCGCATTCCAGTTCTACAACATCAACAGCTACGAGACGGTCGAGCGCATGATCCGCCGCGGCGTCTACAGAGGCCCGCTGGTGATGAACTGGGTGGCGATCGGCGGCGGCATGGACCAGCCCACGATCTACAGCCTGGCGCACTTCCTGCGCGCCATCCCCGACGGCGCGATGCTGACC
Organism: uncultured beta proteobacterium; assembly: GCA_963774185.1. Lineage (GTDB taxonomy): Bacteria > Pseudomonadota > Gammaproteobacteria > Burkholderiales > Burkholderiaceae_C > JAEUPI01. Next base: position 217,375 of record CAVZEK010000018.1, on the reverse strand, counting down.
GTCGAGAGCAGCATGCGCAACGTGCTGCCGATCAACATGATGGGCCTGGCGATGGGCCTGCACGTGCGCTGCGGCATCGAGGACAACCTCTGGAACCAGTCGCGCACGGCCAAGATGAGCACGGTCAAGCAGATCGAGCAGCTGGTGCGCATCTCGCGCGAGTTCGGCCGCGAGGTCGCCACCGGCAAGGAGGCGCGCAAGATCTGCAAGATCGGCGTGTTCTACGACACGGTGGAAGAAACGCTGGCCGCCAATGGCTTCGCGCCCAACGCCAAGGGACGCCAGCAGGGTTTCCTGCGCAAGGCCGCCTGAGGGCCGCGATGTCCGAGCCGACCGTTCTCATCGTGCCGGGCCTGCGCGACCACGTCGACGCGCACTGGCAGACGCTGCTGGCGCTCGACCTGCGGGCGCGCGGGCGCAAGGTGGCCATGGTGCCGCCGATGGGCCGCGTCGACCTCGACTGCGCGGCCCGCGTGGCGGCGATCGAGCGCGCAGCGCAGGCGATCGATGGCCCACTGGTGCTGGTGGCGCACAGCGGCGGCTGCGTGATGGTGGCGCACTGGGCGCGCCAGACCCGGCGGCCGGTGCGCGGCGCGCTGCTGGCCACGCCGCCCGACTTCGAGCAGCCCATGCCCGAGGGCTACCCGAGCATCGAGGCGCTGCGCGACAGCGGCTGGCTACCGGTGCCGCGCGAGCCGCTGCCCTTTGCGAGCGTGGTGGCGGCCAGCCGCGACGACCCGCTGGGCCGCTTCGAGCGCATCGAGCAACTGGCGCGTGATTGGGACAGCCGCTTGGTCGACCTCGGCCAAGTCGGTCACCTCAATCCCGCCTCGGGCTACGGCGACTGGCCCCGCGCCGAAGAGTTCATCGACGAACTGTCGACACACGTCAAAGACGCGGCCTGAGCCGCGCGACTCCAGGAGACACAAATGGACAATGCCAGCCGACACTGCGCGCCGCGCCGTTGCAGCAACTGCGCCGGTGCGCGGGCGTTCGCGCACGATGCGCGTCGAGCCGCTGACCTGCGCCATCGGCGCCGAGTTGCATCAGCTCGAACCTGGCCGACGCGGTGCACGACGACGACCTGTTCGCCGAGATCCGCGCCCTGCTGCTGAAGCACAAGGTGCTGTTCCTGCGCGACCAGCAGTTCTCGCGCGCCGAGCACGTGGCGTTCGCGCGCCGCTTCGGCGAACTCGAAGACCACCCGGTGGCCGGCAGCGACCCCGACCATCCGGGCCTGGTGCGCATCTACCGCGGGGTCGACAGCCGCCGCGAGCAGTACGAGAACGCCTGGCATTGCGACACCACGTGGCGCGAGTGCCCGCAGTTCGGCGCCGTGCTGCGCTGTGTCGAGGGCCCTTCGGTGGGCGGCGACATGCTGTGGGCCAACATGGCCCTGGCCTACGAGCGCCTGCCCGAGCACGTCAAGACGCAGATCGCCGGCCTGCGCGCGCGCCACAGCATCGAGGCCACGTTCGGCGCCGCGATGCCGATCGAGAAACGCCTGGCGCTGAAGGCGCAGTTTCCCGACGCCGAGCATCCGGTGGTGCGCACGCACCCGGAGACCGGCGAGAAGGTGCTGTTCGTCAACGCCTTCACGACGCACTTCAGCAACTTCCACACGCCCGACAACGTGCGCTGTCGGCCAGGACTATGCGCCCGGCGCCGCGACTGCTGCTGAGCTACCTGCAGAGCCAGGCGTGCATCCCCGAATACCAGGTGCGCTGGCGCTGGCAGACCAACAGCGTCGCGATCTGGGACAACCGCTGCACGCAGCACTACGCGGCCCAGGACTTCTGGCCCGCGGTCCGCAATCTGGAACGCGCCGGCATCGTCGGCGACAAGCCCTACTGAAACCCGACAGCGTGGCTGCGAGCCACGAGGAGACAAGACCATGGCCAAGGCCATTCGCCTGCACGAAACCGGCGGCCCGGAAGTGCTCAAGCTCGAAACAGTCGAAGTCGGCGCCCCCGGCCCCGGCCAGGCGCGCGTGCGCCACAGCTACGTCGCCGTCAACTTCATCGACATCTACTTTCGCACCGGCCGCTACCCGCTGCCGCTGCCCAATGGCCTGGGCTCCGACGCGGTGGGCATCGTCGAGGCGGTGGGCCCGGGCGTCACCGACATCCGGGAGGGCGACCGCGTGGGTTATCTGCTGGGCCCGCAAGGCGCATACGCCGACGTGCGCGTGATGCCCGCCGACGTGCTGATCCCGCTGCCTGCCGGCGTCTCCGACCGCACCGCGTCGACGCTGATGATGAAGGGCATGACCGCGCAGTACCTGTTCCGCCAGGTCTTCCCCCTTAAAGGCGGAGAGACCATTCTTTATCACGCCGCTGCCGGTGGTGTCGGCCTGGTGGCCTGCCAGTGGGCGCGCGCGCTGGGCGTGACCATGATCGGCACCGTCAGCACCGACGCCAAAGCAGCCGTTGCCAAGGCCCACGGCTGCACGCACACGATCGTCACCGGCGGCATGACCGCCGACGACATGGCGCGCGAGATTCCGCGCCGCGTGCGCGAGATCACCCAAGGCAAGGGCGTGCCGGTGGTCTACGACTCGGTGGGCAAGGACACGCTGATGGCCTCGCTCGACAGCCTGCAGCCGCGCGGCTCGCTGGTCAGCAACGGCACGACGTCGGGGCCGGTGGTGATCGACACCACGCTGCTGGCGGTGAAGGGCTCGATCTGGGTCACGCGCCCGGCGATGGTGCACTACGCGACGCCGCGTTCGCACATGCTGGCAATGGCCGACGAGTTGTTCGGTCACGTGCTGGCCGGCCGCATTACCGGCGAGCCGAAGCAGGAATTCGCGCTGGCCGACGCCGCTGCGGCACACCGCGCGCTCGAATCGCGCAGCACCACGGGCGCCACGGTGCTCGTGCCCTGAATTCACGAGGACACCATGGATCTGAATGCACTCGACCAAGACCCGTCGCAAGACGGTTACCTGTTCGGCCCCGGCCACGCCTGGTTCGCGCTGGCGATGACGCTGGCGCTGATGATCTTCGACTACGTCGACCGTCAGGTCATCGTCTCGCTGTTTCCTTACCTCAAAGCCGAGTGGAGCCTGTCGGACGCTCAGCTCGGCGCGCTGGTCTCGGTGGTGTCGGTGACCGTGGCGCTGGGCGCGTTGCCGGTGGCGCTGTTCGCCGACCGGGTGAGCCGCGTCAAGAGCATCGTCGTGATGGCCACGATGTGGAGCCTGGCCACCATCTCGTGCATGTTCACGCGCGGCTACGGCGGGCTGCTCGCCGCGCGCTCCGCGGTGGGCCTGGGCGAGGCGGGCTACGGTTCGGTGGGCGCCGCGTTGATCGCCAGCCACTTTCCGTGGCGCCTGCGCGGTGCGGTGCTGGCCGGCTTCTTCGCGTCCGCTTCGGTGGGCTCGGTGCTCGGCGTGCTGCTCGGTGGCGTCATCGCCACCCGCTGGGGCTGGCAGGCGGCATTCGGCGTGGTGGGCGTGCCGGGCCTCGTGCTCGCGCTGCTGTACCTGAAGGTGCGCGACTACCACACCGTGGCGCTGACGCCATCGCTCGATGCCAAGCGCCAGACGGTCGGCGCCGCAGTGCGCCACATCGTCAAGGTGATGGCCCGCGCACCCACCATGCTGTGGGTGTGCATCGGCGGCGCGGCGCAGTTGATCGTGGTGTCGGCGCTGTGGTCGTGGCTGCCGAGTTTCCTGAATCGCGTGCACGGAGTCGATCCGGCCGCGGCGGGCATCAAGGCCGCCCTGGTGGTGCTGTGCGGCGCCGCCGGGTCGGTGCTGTGGGGTGCGGTGGTCGACCGTGCCGGCGCGCGGCGGCCGCGGCGCAAGCTTGCGGCAATGGCGGTGCTGAGCCTCGCGTCGATGGTCGTGCTGGTGGTGGCCTTTGGCATGGCCGGCGGCGCATCGGCGCAATTCGCGCTCATCGCCTTCGGTGGCTTTCTCGCCACCTGCACAGTGGGGCCAGTGTCGGCGATCGTGATCGACGTCGTTCACCCCGGCGTGCGCGCCACCGGCTCGTCGGTGCTCGCGCTGTTCCAGAACCTGTTCGGGCTGGCTGCGGGTCCCTTGGTGGCTGGTGTGCTGTCCGACACCTGGGGCCTGGTGCCGGCGCTCACCACGACGCCGCTGTTCGCCCTGGTCGCCGCGGGCGCCTTCTTGCTGGCGGCGCGCAGCTACGAGGCCGACAGGGCGCGCGCAGGCGATGCTGTGGACAGCCCCCCGTTGCCACCCAGCGCGCAGCCGGCGTGACGCACGACACTTCAATGAACGCCTCGTTGATGCAGCAGCCGCTGCTGATCTCTGCGCTGCTCACGCATGCCGAACGCCACCATGGCGATCAGCAGATCGTGTCGCGCCGCGTCGAGGGCGACCTGCATCGCACCACGTATCGCGAAATGGCCGCGCGCTCGCGGCGCCTGGCCAACGTGCTGGCCGCGCTCGACGTGTCGCACGGCATGCGCGTGGCCACGCTGGCGTGGAACGGCCATCGCCACATGGAGCTGTACTACGCGGTCAGCGGCTCGGGCGCGGTGCTGCACACGCTGAACCCGCGACTGCACCCCGACCAGGTGGTGTGGATCGCCGACCATGCCGAAGACCGCGTGCTGTTCTTCGACCTCACGTTCCTGCCGCTGATCGAGGCCATCGCCGACCGCGTGAAGACCATCAAGGTCTTCGTCGCGATGACCGATCGCGCCAACATGCCGGCGCCCGGCAAGCTGCCGGGGTTGTTGTGCTACGAGGACTTGCTCGAGGCGGCCGCGCCCGAGTTCACCTGGCCGGTGTTCGACGAGAACGAGTCGTCATCGCTGTGCTACACGTCGGGCACCACCGGCCACCCCAAGGGCGCGCTGTACAGCCACCGCTCGACGATGCTGCACGCCTTCGCCGCGGCGTTGCCCGATTCGCTCAACTGCTCGGCGCGCGACACCATCCTGCCGGTGGTGCCGATGTTCCACGTCAACGCCTGGGGCCTGCCTTACGTGGCATGCATGGTGGGGTCCAAGCTCGTGTACCCGGGGCCGTTTCTCGACGGCAGCAGCCTGTACGAGTTGTTCGAGGCGGAAGGCGTCACCGTCTCGGCCGGCGTGCCCGCCGTGTGGGAAGGTTTGCTCGCATACATGGAGGCGAACAACCTCAAGTTCAGCACGATGCGGCGCACGGTCATCGGCGGCTCGGCCTGTCCGCCGGCGATGATGCGCACGTTCCAGGACTGCTACGACGTGCAGGTGCTGCCTGCCTGGGGCCCGACCGAGATGAGTCCGCCGGGCACCGCGTGCGCGTTCGAGAGCCAACATACCGCGGCGTCCGACGACGAGCGCCTGGCCGAGCAGGCCCGCGTGGTGTTCGGCGTCGGCATGAAGATCGTCAGCGAGGTGCAGGCGAACAAGCTGCACGAGCGCGTTCAGCACCACCTCCTGCCGGCGGCGTAGTCACTGTGGCCACCGATCCACGGCGCGTGCGTGCGCGCGCCGCTTCCCGACGCGATGGCGTGCGCGGCGGTGGCTGCGGCCGCCGCCTTCCCCGGCCGGCATGCGCCGGATGATGTGATGAACCACTCCGCAGCAGCCCGGCGAAGCCGGATCCGCGGTGTCCACTTGAAAGGCTGACTTGATGGCAACGATCTCCTCCCCGCAACGCCGCCGCCTGGTGGCCGCCGTCGCACTGACCGCACTGGCGCCACTTCGCGTTCGCGCGCAGGGCTTTCCGAGCAAGCCGCTGCGCGTGGTGGTCGCCGGCCCTGCGGGTGCCACCGCGGACATCATCGCGCGGCTGATCACCGAGCCGCTGGCCAAAGAGTTGGGCCAGACGGCGATCGTCGAGCCCAAGCCCGGCGCCGCCGGTGCGATTGCAGTGAACGACCTGCTGCAGTCGCCGCACGACGGGCACACGCTGCTGGTGGGCGTCAACGCGCTGGTCAGCGAGATCCCGCACATCGTGAAGCTGCGCATCGACATGGCGCAGTCGATCAGGCCGCTGGCCGAGTTGGCGCGCGGCGGCCTGGTGCTGGTGGGCAACCCGGGCTTCCCGGCCAACAACCTGGCCGAATTGATCGCCTACGTGAAGGCCAACCCGGGCAAGGTCAACGTCGCGTCGTACAGCGCGGGCACGCTGTCGCACGTGGAGGGGCTGCTGCTCAACCACGCCGCCGGCATCGACCTGATGCACGTCGGCTACAAAGGCTCCACACCCGCGCTGGCCGACGTGATGGGCAACCACGTGCCATTGATGTTCGACGGCATCGGCACCTCGCTGCCGCTGATCAAGGGCGGCAAGATCAAGGCTTTCGCGGTCACCACGCCCAAGCGCTCACCAGTGCTGCCCGACGTGCCCACGTTCACCGAACTCGGGTTCCCGAAGCTCGAGGCGATGGCCTGGATGGGCCTGTGGTGCACGCCCGACGTGCCCGCCGCCGCACAGGCGCGGGTGCGCGAGGCCACGCTGAAGGTGCTGAAGCTGCCCGCCGTGCGCGAGCGCATGCTCGAGCTCGGCTTCGACGTCGGCGCGCCGCGCGGCGTGGACGACATGATCGCCGGCTTGAAGGCCGACTACGACCGCGTGGGCGCCGTGCTGCAGTCGATCGGGTTCAAGCCGGAGTGAGGGCGACTTTTCGCCGCGGCGCTGCGCACCCGCGCCGCGGCGCACGCGGTACCGGGCCGAGTTCCAGAGACTGAAGAAGTCGCCCTTTTGGTGTCAGAGGCGCTGGCGCCCAGCGGGCATCACAAGGTGGCAGCGTTTGGCGTACGCTTCAGGCTATTCGGCAGGCTGCCGACCGCTGGAGACCCGCATGCACCCCGATGCACCCCTGCCCTCGTTTCGCCTGACGCCTGGCGTGTCGATGATCCAGGCCTTGCCCCGGAACTCGGCCACGGTGACCCTGCAGTCCCCGGCGCTCGACGTGATGACCGATCTCACCCAGGTGAAGGCGGCCACGATCCGCCCCGACCAGACGCTGCAACAGGCCGAGCAGACGATGATCTACCAGGGCGTTCGCATGCTGTTCGTGGTGAGCGAGATGCCGGCGCTCGAGGGCCTGATCACCAGCACCGACTTGCGCGGCGAGCGCCAGATGAGCCTGGTGCACACGCGCAACATGCGCTTCGACGACATGCGAGTGTCCGACGTGATGACCGAGCTGTCGATGCTCGACGCGATCGACTACGAGCCGATGGTGGGCGCCACCGTGGGCAACGTGGTGGCCACGCTCAAGCGCGTGGGCCGCAACCACCTGCTGGTGGTGCAGGCCGCCGCGCGCGGTGCGCCGCGGCGCGTGCGCGGCGTGATCTCGCGCACGCAGGTCGAGCGCCAGCTCGGCCAGCTGATCGACATCACCGAGATCGCCAGCAACTTCTCGGAAGTCGAGCGCGCGCTGCTGTAGTCCGTGTGGGTCCAGTGCCGAAAACGCTGGACCGCCGTCGCGCTTGCGGGCTACTGAGCGAACTTGGGGCTGATCAGGTTCTCGAACGAGAACACCTCGTCCCACCTCTGCTGCGTCAACAGCTTGCGCTCCTTGACGACGATGTCGTGCAGTGATTTGCCGGTCTCGTAGCCCTCACGCGCGATTTCTGCGCACTGCTTGTAGCCCAGCGACGGTTTGAGCACCGTCACGATGCCGAGCGAATTCAGCACCATGTCGCGGGTGTGCTCGGCGTTGGCGGTGATGCCGTCGACACAGTGCACGCGCAGGCTCTCGACCGCGGACTGCATCGTCGAGATCGAGGTGAACAGCGCGAACGTGATCACCGGCTCCATCACGTTCAATTGAAGCTGGCCGGCCGAGGCCGCCAGTGTCACCGTGAGGTCCAGGCCGATGACCAGGAACCCGGTCTGGTTGACCACTTCCGGGATCACCGGATTGACCTTGCCCGGCATGATCGACGAGCCCGGTTGCAGCTGCGGCAGGTTGATCTCATTGAAGCCGCAGCGCGGCCCGGAAGCCAGCAGGCGGATGTCGTTGCAGATCTTGGTGAGCTTGGACGACGTGCGCTTGAGCACGCCTGACAGCAGCACGTAGGCACCGGTGTCCGAGGTGGCCTCGATCAGATCGCCGGCGAGCACGATCTGAAAGCCGGTGAGCTGCGACAGGTAGCGCGTCGCCAGCTCGGGATAGCCCGGCGCTGCGGTGACGGTGGTGCCGATTGCGGTGGCGCCGAGGTTGATCTCGTGCAGGAACTGTCGCACCTCCGCAATGCGCTGAACTTCCTCGCCGATCGTGGTGCCCCAACCGTGGAACTCCTGGCCGAGCGACATCGGCACCGCATCCTGCAGGTGGGTGCGGCCCATCTTCAGCACGGCTTCGAACTCGCGACCCTTGTTGAAAAAGGCCTCCTGCAGCCGCCGCAACTCGCCCATGTAGCTGTCCAGCCGCAGGATCAGTGCCAGCCGGAAGGCGGTTGGGTAGACGTCGTTGGTCGATTGCCCGAAATTGACGTGATCGTTCGGGTTGACGTACTGATAGTCGCCGTTCTGGTGCCCCAGGCTTTCCAGCGCGAGGTTGGCGATGACCTCGTTGGCGTTCATGTTGGTCGAGGTGCCGGCGCCGCCTTAGATGAAGTCGGTGACGAACTGCTCGCGCATCTCGCCGGCGATCAGCCGGTCACAGGCCAGTGCGATCGCATCCGCAATCTTCCGATCGAGCACCCCGAGGTCGCGATTGGCCAGCGCGGCCGCCTTCTTCACGTAGCCGAACGCCTTGACGAAGTTCGGCTCCAGCGACATCGGGATCCCGGTGATGTGGAAGTTCTCCTTGCCCCGCAGAGTCTGCACGCCGTAGTAGGCGTCTTCGGGGATCTGCTTTTCGCCGAGGAAATCCCTCTCGAGTCGGTAGCCCATGTTGTCTCCTTGAGTCGACATTTGCTCGGCGGCCACAATGGATGGCTTTTCAACAACCGGACAAAGGACTCGCCGTGCTGACGTTCTACTACTCGCTTGCCCCCAACCCGATGAAGGTGGCCTTGTTTCTCGAGGAAGCCGGCCTGCCGTACGAGGCCATTCCGGTCGATACACGCAAGGGCGAGCAGCATGCGTCCGCATTCAAGGCGTTGAACCCGAACGCCAAGGTGCCGGTGATCGTGGACGGCGCGGCCACCGTGTTCGACAGCAACGCGATCCTGTTGTACTTGGCGGAGAAGACCGGGCAGTTCTTGCCGTCGCCGGAAGACCGCGGGCAAATGCTCTCGTGGCTGATGTTTGTGGCATCGGGCATCGGACCCTTCACAGGCCAGTGCGTGCACTTCAAGCACTACGCGCCCGAGCCCAACCCATATGCCCTCAACCGCTACGACTTCGAAGCCTGGAGGCACTGGAAGATCCTCGATGCGCGCCTGGCGGGCCAGCCGTGGATGGTGAGCGGCCGCTACACGCTGCTGGACATGGCGGTGTGGGGTTGGGCGCGCGCGGTGCCGTTTGCGCTCGGCGCCGAAGCCTGGGAGCAGCTGCCGCATGTGAAACGCCTGCTCGACGCCGTGAACGAGCGCCCTGCGGCACAGCGCGCTGCCGCGCTGAAGGACCGGCACGCCTTCAAGACCGAGCTGGACGACGAGGCGCGGCGCGCGATGTTCCCGCAGAACGAGCGGCTGAAGGTCTGAGTCAGGCCCTGTGGAGCACCGCATGGAGCGACGTGGTTTCATTCGAGTGATTGGCGGTGGTGTCATCACGGCCGCCTCGGGCGGCCTGGCGGGTTGCAGTTCGCGCATGCCCGATGCGGCCATCGAGGCGTGGCAGGGCCCAACGCCGCAGTTGGATGTCCGACGCTGGATCCTCAGCTACGCGATCCTGGCGCCCCACTCGCACAACCTGCAATCGTGGATCGTCGATCTCACCACACCGGACGAGATCTTGTTGCGCTGCGATTTGAACCGCTTGCTGCCCGAGACAGACCCGTATTCGCGCCAGATCATGATGAGTCACGGCACCTTCCTCGAGCTGTTGGACATCGCCGCGCGCGAACGCGGCATGCGTTGCACTGTCGAGTTGTTCCCCGAAGGCGCCTTCGGGCCGGACAAGCTCGATCAGCGTCCTGTGGCGCGGATCCGCCTCGCACCGGATCCGTCGGTGCAGCAGGATCCACTGTTTGCGCAAATTCTGCGGCGGCATACCAACCGCAATCTGTACGACCTCCAACGGCCAGTGATGGCGGACGTGCAGCAGGCGATGGCCGACGCGGTGAAGCCCAATGCGCTGCGCTTCGGATTCGTCGGCACCGGCAGCCCGGAGCGCTTGAAGCAACACCGGGCGATCGCGGCTGAAGCATGGCGCATCGAGCTGACCACCCCGCGCACCATCCTGGAATCGTTCAAGGTGTTGCGCGTCGGTGCCTCCGAGGTGGCAAGGTACCGCGATGGGCTCGTGGTGATGGATCCGATGGTGGTGCTGCTCGATCGAGTCGGCTTGTTCGACCGCAGCCGCGCGCCGGCGCCCGACAGCTACGCCACCACCAGCCAAATCAAGGACTTCAACCAGAAACTCGAGTCCACGCCAGGTTTCCTCTGGATGGTGACCGAGGGAAACGACCGCGTGACGCAGGTCAACGCGGGGCGTGCCTACGCGCGCGTGCAGTTGGCTGCCACCGCGCACGACGTGGCGATGCAACCGCTGCAGCAAGCCTTGCAGGAGTATCCCGAGCAGGCCCAAACCCATGACGGCATTCGGCGCTTGCTCGATGCGTCGGATCCGGCGCAAACCGTGCAGATGTGGGCGCGCGTCGGTTATGCGCCGCAGGTCGAGCCCGCGCCGCGGCGCTCTCTGGACGCGTTCATCGTGCGCTCTTGATCGGACTGCACAAGCGGCGACGCTCTCTCGACGCTGGACGGCGCAACGATTCGCCGTCACTGGCCTCGTTTATTGCGCGCGATCAACACCTGCTGAGGCCATTGCTGGAATCGTGCAACTCCTTGTTTGGTTCCAGGGAGCAAATGCCATGTGGGATGCCATCGTGATCGGTTCGGGCATCGGCGGTCTGGCAGCCGCTGCCGCGCTGGCCAAGCGCGGCCGCAGGGTGCTGGTCCTCGAGCAGCACAGCATTGCCGGTGGGCTGACGCAGACCTTTCGGCGGCAGGACTGGGACTTCGCGCCGGGCGTGCACTACATCGGCGGCGTCGGACCGCATCCCGGACAGGATGGACAGTTCGGCCGTCTGCTGGCGTGGCTGACCGACGGCGCGCTGAGCTTCACGGCTTGCGCCAACCCCTACGACATCATCCACCTGCCCGGTTTCGAGTTCGGCATCGCGCACCCGGAAAGCGCTTATCGCGATGCGCTGCAGAGCCGCTTTCCCCAGCAACGCGCGGCCATCGCCGGGTGGTTCGATGCCTGCGAAGCGGCACGCCGCAGCGCCTTCACGCTGTTCGCGCTGCACAGCATGCCGGCCTGGATGACCTGGGGCCTGCGTCTTTGGCGAGGAACGCAGGCCGAGCATTGGGCACGTCAGACGGTGGCCGACGAGCTGGCCAAGATCGACGACCCGATGCTGCGCGCGGTGCTCGGTGCACGATGGGCCGACTACGGTGCGCCTCCAGCACGCGCGCCGCTGGTGGAGCATGCGCTGGTCACGGGCGTCTACAACGCCGGCTCGTACTACCCGGTCGGCGGGCCGGCGCGCTTTGCACAGACGCTCGTGCCGGTGATCGAAGCCGCGGGCGGCGAGGTGCGCCTGCAGGCGGACGTCAAGCGCATCCTGACCCGCGATGGCCGCGCCGTGGGAGTGGCCTTCGATCAGGAAGGGCAGCGCCGCCAGGAGCACGCCCAGCACGTGGTCTCGGCGATGGGCGTGGCCAACACGGTGGCCTGCCTGGACGAAGCGGCGGCTCCCGCCTGGCAGCAGGTGATCCGCAGCTTCGCACCCGGTGTCTCGTACCTCTCGCTGTTCGTTGGATTGGAGGGCGACATCGCCGCGGCAGGCGCGGGGACTGCCAACCACTGGATCTACGAGAGCGAGGACATCGGCGCCGTCTGGAAGAACCCGGCGGACGAAGACGCTCCGAGCCTGTTCGTGTCATTCCCATCGCTGAAAGATCCCGGCAGTCGCGGTAAGCCGACCGCCGAAGTGGTGGCCGTTTTGGACGCAGCGACATTCGCACCCTGGATGGCGCTGCCGGACGACGAGCGGCCGGAACCTTACCTGGCGTTGAAGGCGTGGGTGGAGGAGCGGCTGCTCGCGCAGTTCCTGCGCCACTTCCCGGCATTGCAGCCGATGCTGCGATTCCACGAACTGTCGACGCCAGTCACGCAGCATCGCTACGTCAGATCGCCGGACGGGGCCATGTACGGCATCGAGATGACGGCCGAGCGGCTGACCAGCCCCGCACTGCACGTGCGCACGCCGTTGACCGGCCTGTTGCTCGCCGGCCAGGATGTCACGAGTCCGGGCGTGCCGGGGGCATTCATGGGTGGCCTCATGGCCGCGGCAACCATCGAGCCGGCGCTGTGGAGCCGGGTGGCCGGCTGATAGGAGGTGCCCTTCTCTTGTGGGTCGGTCTGCGCGGCGGCGACTCGCCGCAGCGCGACGACGCGCAGGGTGTCCAGACGAGCGTGTCGACTGCGTTAGTTGGAGTTGGTTCGCGTGTGCTCAACACGCGTGTCATCACCCAACCATCCTCGACCCCATGAACCGTCCAATGAAACTCCGCGACTCGATTCCGGCTTTGGCGCTGGCCCTGGTCCTTGCCGCCTGCGCCACGCAGCCACCCCTTCAGACGAATGCCACAGACATCGTTTGCGACAAGCAAACGCCAATCGATTCGCCCACCCCGGTTTCGATGTGCAACGAACGCGAGGAGTGAATCCGACTGGACACCGTTGCGGGACGTGGAGGCGCCAGGCCGATCGACAGAGATCGTCAGTCGATGCGCACTACCGCGTCGCTTCGATCGCGCGGCCGTTGAGCGGCTGGGTGGGCCGCGCGTTCATCGGATACAGCTTGCCGAACGCCATGATCTCGCTTTCGGTGACCTTCGTCGGAGTCTTCAAAACGAACCAACGCACTTGCTCGCTGCACGGCGGCGTGGTGAGCGACCCCTGGAACGTGTAGTAGCCCTTGTCGACGGGCAGCAGCGCCGCGGCATCGACGGTGGCGTCGACTGACGTTTCCTTTTCTTTCTCCTTCGGCAGGTGGTTCCAGATCGTGTCGATCGTGGCATTGGCGCCGCCCTTGTCGAGCAGCACCGCCACCACCGCGAGCTGGCCCTCCGCGTTTTGGTGCACCAGGTGAGCAACCATGGCATGCGACTGGCCTTGGATCTTTTCTTCGCTCGGCTTGTGGAAGTGGAACTGCAGCAGCTCATAGCGCGCGCCGCCGACGTCGATCGAACTGCCCGGCGCGTAGTTCACCTGAATCGTATGGCCGTTGTCGATCACCTTGAGCGGCGATGGCTTGTAGTTGAACTGGATCGCAGGCAGGTCCGCCACCTTGGCGCCGCGGATGTCGATGGGCGACTGGGTCTTGCCGAGCTTGCAGGTGGCGAACTCGTGATCGAGTTCTGCCCACTGCGCAGGACCGCCGTGTCCCCCGTAGGACCAATGCGGGCCCTCGGCCTGCGCCCGCGAGGACGCAGCACAGACGTCGTGGCGACGACCAACGCGGGCATGGCCTTCAGAGCGTTCATTTCACGCCTCCTGTTGGATGGGTGCGGTCTCCGCGACGGGTCGCGGTTGGGCGCACTCGGCGACCGTAGCAGGCGCCCCGGCAGCGCGCAATCCCGCGCCGCCGACGTTGGTTCACTCACGCGGTTCTGAACTCCAGGCCCTCGAAGCGGCCCGACCCGCGCCACGCGTCGAGGTAGCGAAAGTACGCGTTGGGGCCAGCCGGGTATCCGACATTCAGCTTTGCCGCGAGTCCGGCGTCTTGCCCTTCGTTGTTGTAGTAGCCCGGGGTGCAGTCCTGCGAGCCGATCAGCATGCCCGGGCCGCTGAGCAGCAGCGCGAGCCACGCGTCTTCCGCCTCTTGGGTGACTTCGACCTCGCGCGCGTGCACGTCGAGCGCGTGGCGCACGATCGCCGCGATCGTCTTGCCGGCCTCGGTGAGGTTGTGCGGCACGTTGGAGATGAGGTTGGCGCCTTGCGTGGGTTGCACGATGAACGCGTTCGGAAAGCCGTGCACGTGGATGCCGTGCTTGGTGCGCATGCCCTGCGCCCAGTGCTCCGACAGCTTGAGCCCTGCGCGGCCCGTGAGGTCGAAGCCGGCGCGGCGCTTGTACTGCGTGCCGACCTCGAACCCCGAGGCGTAGATGATGCAGTCGACCGGGTACTCCACGCCAGCCACCACCACACGCGCGCTCGGTGATGCGCTCGACACCCTTGCCATCGGTGTCGACGAGCGTGGTGTTCGGCGAGTTGAAGGCCTGCAGGTACTCGTCGTGGAAGCACGGGCGCTTGCACAGCTGGCGATACCAGGCCTTGAGGTTCTGCGCGGTGTCGCGGTCCTTCACGATGGCGTCGACGCGGGCCCGGATCTCTTCCATCTTTTCGTTGTCGGAGTCTTCGAATGCGGCCAGCATGTTCGGCGGTGTCATCTGCTCGCGCGGCAGTTGCATGATCCGCGCGCGAATGCGGCGCGACAGATCCGTCCAGCCGTCTTGCACCAGATCCTCTTTTGCCGTGCCGCCCGCTTGATTGGCGGTGAAGTTCTCGAGCCAGCGCTGCTGCCACCCCTGGGTCGCGATGCTCGCAAACCATTCGGGATCGATCGGTGCGTTGGCCCGCACGTCCACCGACGATGGCGTGCGCTGGAACACCCAGAGCGCGCCACTGTCTCGGGCGAGGTGCGGCACGCACTGCACCGCAGTGGCACCGGTGCCGATCAGCGCCACGCGCCGGTCGGCCAGCTTGTGCATCGGCGCGCCGAGTCGATCGCCGCCCGTGTAGTCATAGTCCCAGCGGCTGGTGTGAAACGAATGGCCCTTGAACGACTCGATGCCGGCGATGCCCGGCAGCTTGGGCACGTGCAGCGGCCCGGTGCCCATGCCGATGAACTGCGCGGTGAACGCATCGCCGCGATCGCTGCGGACGAGCCACAGCGCGCGCTCGGCGTCCCACGTGAGGTCTTGCACTTCGGTGTGGAAGAGCGCCTGGTCGTACAGCCCGTACTGGCGGCCGATGCGCTGGCAGTGCGCGAGGATCTCCGGCCCGCGCGCGTACTTCTCCGACGGCATGTGCCCGGTTTCCTCCAGCAGCGGCATGTAGACCATCGACGCCGTGTCGCACTGCGCGCCGGGGTAGCGGTTCCAGTACCAGGTGCCGCCGAAATCGCCGCCCTTCTCGACGATGCGCACATCGCGGATGCCGGCCTCGACCAGGCGCGCTGCGGTCACCAGCCCGGCGAAGCCGCCGCCGATGAACGCGAAGGTCACGTGATCGGTGCGCGGCGCGCGCGGCGCGCGCGGCGTGTAGGGGTCTTCGAGGTAGTGGGCCAGCCGGCCCTTGAGCTGCAGGTATTGCTCGTTGCCATCGGCGCGCAAGCGCTTGGCGCGCTCTTGGAGGTACTTGCGACGCAGCGCGGCCTTGTCGGGCGCGCCGCCGAGCGTGCTGCCTGCGTTGTCGGACATCGTCATGCCACCCTTCGGGATTCGAACCAGGCCGCCGACATCGGCGCGCCTTTGCGAGACCACGAAGAATAACGCGACCCCTCGCTGCGCTTGGGTACCAGGCAAACCCAACGGCGTAGCATCGGCCAAGGCCGCCACATCCGACGACGCGAAGGAGCACACCGATGAGATTCAACGGAAAAACAGCCGTCGTCACGGGCGCGGCCTCGGGCATCGGCAAAGCGACTGCGCTGCGCCTGGCCACCGAAGGGGCGCGGGTGATCGCGGCAGACATCGATGCCGAGGGCAGCGAGGCCATGTCGCGCCAGTCGGAAGGCCGCATCGTCTTCAAGCGAACCGACGTGTGCATCGACAGCGAGATTCGCGAGCTGATGGACTTTGCGGCGCAGCACACCGGCGGCATCGACATCCTGTTCAACAACGCAGGCGCCGCCGGCGCCCGGGAAAAGATCGACGAGATCGACGCCGACGGCTGGGACCGCACGATGAACCTGCTGCTGCGCTCGGTGGCCATGGGGATACGTCATGCCGTGCCGCACATGGTCGCCCGCGGCGGCGGATCGATCGTCAACACGGCCAGCGTGGCGGCACTGTCGGCGGGCATGGGCCCGACGGCCTACTCGGTGGCCAAAGCCGGTGTGCTGCACTTGACCAAACTGGCAGCGGCCGACCTGGCCAGACACCGCATCCGCGTGAATGCCATTTGTCCCGGCTTCATCAAGACAAACATCTTCGCCACGTCGATGGAAGTTCCCGCCGCACTGAGGGATCGCGTCAACGGCATGATCGCCGAGTACGCGGAGCAGGCTCAGCCGGTGGCGCGAGGCGGCAAGCCCGAAGACATTGCGGGCACGGTGGCTTTCCTGGCCAGCGACGACGCCGCGTTCATCACCGGAACCCACATCCTGGTCGACGGCGGCATCCTGATCGGCCCGCGGCAAAGCTGGGACCCTGCGGCCCCGAAGATGTTCGACGCGATCCGCCAGCTGATCGATTCGACCGCGGCTTGAGCGATTCGGGCCACGGCAGTAGGGATTCATCCCATGCGCATGCCGACCACCAAACCGCTATAAGCCGGCCACGCGTTCCGGCCGGTTCGCGCACCGAGGGGAATCGAACCATGTCGTCGCCATTCCGATCGCAGCGTCCGCGTGTTGATCGCTGGGTCTTCGCCTGGCTGGCTTCGATCTGCATGTGCACTGCGGCGCTCGCGCAGAAGCAAGGCGGCAGCATCACGGTCGGGCTCGAGCTGGACGTGACGGGTTTCGATCCTCTGAAGGTGGGGGTGTACGACACCTCCGGCAACATGATCGCCGCGACGCTGTTCGACACCCTGACCGCGCGCGACGCCGATGGCAAGGCCACGCCGCGGCTGGCGCTGTCGTGGACACACTCCGACGACTTCAAGACCTGGACCTTCAAGCTGCGGCCGGGCGTGAAGTTCCACGACGGCACGCCGTTCAACGCGCAGGCGGTGAAGTGGAACTTCGACCGCCAGAAAGACCCGGCCAACAAGTGCCGCTGCGCGTTCTACATCGCCTTCATCAATCGGGTGGAGGCGCCCGACGAGCTGACCGCGGTCTATCACCTGAAGGACCCGTCGATGATGCTGCCCGAGTTGATGGCACCACCGACCTCCAACAACGTGGTCCAGTCGCCGGCGGCGGTGGCTGCCAAAGGTGACGACTACAACCGCAATCCGGTGGGCACCGGCCCGTTCATGCTGAAGTCGTGGACCGCGGGCGATCGCATCATCGTCGAGCGCAACCCGAACTACTGGAACCCCGGCCACCCGCGGCTGGATCGCATCGTGTTCAAGCCGCTGCCCGACGGCCAGTCGCGCTTCGCGAGCCTGCAGTCGGGCGAGGCCGACATCATCTGGGACGACGAGTTCGACCACGAGAGCATCGTCAAGGCCAAGGCCGACAAGCGCCTCGCGGTGCACATGCATGTCGGCTCGGGCGCTTCGGTCTACGCGCTCAACACCAAGGCCGCTCCGCTGGACGACCTGCGCGTGCGCCAGGCCCTGGTGATGGCGATCGACCGCAAGAAAATGTCGCAGGCCATCTTCGGCGGCTTGGCGAGGCCAGCGGTCAATCCCTACGGCGACGGCTCGTGGGTCAAGTGCAGCGACGACGGGGCACTGCCCTACGACCCGGCCAAGGCCCGCGACCTGATCAAGGCCTACGGCAAGCCGGTGGCCTTCAAGATGATCGTCACCGCCACGCCGCGCGGGCGCGCGATCGGACAGGTGCTGCAGCAATTCTGGAAGCAGGTCGGCGCGACGATGGAAATCGATCAGGTGGACCAGGCGACGATCGTGCCGCGCGCGTTTCAGCGCCAGTTTCAGATCACGCCGTGGCGCATCATCGATCTCGCCGACCCGGACCCGCAGATGGTCGCCAATTTCCGCACCGGCAGCCCGGTGGCGCTCGCCGGCTACTCGAACCCCGACCTCGACCGCATGCTCGATCGCGCGCGCGTGACGGCCGACGTGCGAATCCGCACCGCCGACTATTGCGAGATCGGCCGGCTGATCAACCAGCAGGCGATCTGGTTCTGGACCTTTCAGAATACCTACTACGCCATTGCCAAGGCCAGACTGAAGGGCCTGCCGACGATGCACAGCGGCGTGATCGACGTCTCTGACGCCTGGATCGAGTAGCCTCTGAGACGAGCCCGTACCCTGGCGCCGGAGCGCGTGCCGTCAAGATGATCGGGCTCGTCGTTCGTCGGTTGCTGTACCTGACGCCGGTGCTCTTCGGGGTCGCGCTGCTGACCTTCCTGATCGCTTCGCTGCTGCCCGGCGACCTCGCTTCGGTGCTGCTCGGCGACCAGGCCACGCCCGAGACGCTGGCCGCAGTGCGCCACGACCTCGGTCTGGACCAGCCGATCGCGATGCGCTTCGTGCATTGGCTCGGCCAGGTGCTGCAGGGCGACCTCGGGCGCTCGTTTCGCACCGGTCAGACGGTGATCGCGGCGATCGTCGAGCGGCTGCCGGTGTCGATCGAGCTGATGCTGCTGGCGCAAGGGGGCGCGCTCTTGGTCGCGATCCCGCTGGCGATTCTCTGCGCGGTGAAACAGGGCGGGCGCTTCGACCGTTTCGTCACCGGTGCCGCGTTCGCCAGCCTGTCGGTGCCATCGATGCTGTCGGCGATCCTGCTCATCTGGCTGGTCGCGGTGAAGCTGCAGTGGCTGCCTGCCACCGGCTACGTGCCGCTCTCGGAGGATCCGCTGGGCAACATCCGCGCCTTCATCCTGCCCGCGCTGACGCTGGCCTCGGGCGAGTGGCCGGTGCTGATGCGCGTGCTGCGCTCCGACATGATCTCGACGCTGCAGGAGGACTACATCGCGATGGCGCGTGCCAAGGGTTTGAAGCCCTCGCGCATCCTGCTCGTGCACGCGCTCAAGCCCTCGTCGCTGACGCTGGTGACCGTGACCGGCATCAACATCGCTCGCCTGCTCGGCGGCGCTGTGATCGTCGAGTACATCTTCGCGGTACCCGGCATCGGGCGCCTGCTGATCGGCTCGATCTTCACCCGCGACCTGGTGCTGCTGCAGGGCGTGGTGCTGTTCGTCGGCACCGGCTTCGTGGTCGTGAACCTGTGCGTAGACATGCTGTACGCGGTGCTCGACCCGCGCATCCGCCATGGCCGCCACTGACCTGGCCGCAGCGCCCGTCGCGGCGCCCGCGCCGCGGCGCCGCGCTCGCCTGGGCGTGGTCTTCTGGGCTGCCATCGGCTGGATCGTGGCGCTGCTGGCCGCCGCCGCGCTCGCAGGGCTGCTGCCGCTGCCGAGCCCGGACGACATGGACATGCTGGAGCGCCGTGCAGCGCCCACCGTGGAGCACTGGCTCGGCACCGACGGCCTCGGCCGCGACGTCGCGGCGCGCCTGCTGTTCGGCGCGCGCACGTCTCTCGTGGTCGGACTGTGTGCGCCGCTGATCGGCCTGGTCTTCGGCGGCGCTGCCGGCATGCTGGCCGGCTACTTTCGCGGCCGCCTGGACACCTGGGTCAGCGGCGGCGTCGACGTGCTGCTCGCGTTCCCGCCGCTGGTGCTGGCGCTGGCGGTCACGGCCTTCCTCGGCCAGTCGCTGCTGAACATGACGCTGGTGCTGGGCTTTCTCGGCATCCCTGCGTTCACCCGCGTGGCGCGCGCCGCGACGCTCGCGCTGGCGCAGCGCGAGTTCGTCACCGCGGCGCGCGCGCTCGGCGCCACTCACGCGCGCATCCTCCTGCACGAGCTGCTGCCCAACGTCGCGCTGCCGCTGGCCGCCTTCGTGCTCGTCGTCGTGGCGGTGACCATCGTCGCCGAAAGCGCGTTGAGCTTTCTCGGCCTGGGCGTGCCACCGCCGCAGCCGAGCTGGGGCAGCATGATCGCCGAAGGGCGCGAAAGCCTGGACAGCGCGGCCTGGCTCGCGTTCACGCCCGCCGGCGTGATGTTCGTGACGGTGCTGGCCTTCAACCTCGTGGGCGACACGCTGCGCGCGGTCACTGATCCGCGCCGGGGCGCGCCCTGATGGCCGCACCGCTGCTGCAGCTGAGCTCGGTGGGCGTGCAACTGTCCACGTCGCGCGGCCCACTGCGCGCGGTGGACGACGTCACGCTGTCGCTCGAACCCGGCACCACGCTGGGCATCGTCGGCGAATCGGGCAGCGGCAAGACGATGCTGTCGCGGGCGATCCTGCGCCTGCTGCCGGCCAACGCCACGCTCACCGGCAGCGTGCTGTTCGACGGCCAGGAGCTGACAGGCCTGTCAGCCGAGACGCTGCGGCGGCTGCGCGGCCGCTCGATCGCGGTGGTCTTCCAAGACCCGATGACGTCGCTCAACCCGGTGCTGACGATCGGCACCCAGATCGTCGAGACGCTGCAGGCGCACCTCGAGCTCGACGTGGCGGCGGCACGCACGCGCGCGATCGAGCTGCTCACCGCGGTCGGACTGCCCGCGCCCGAGCAGCGCCTGCGCCAGTATCCGCACCACCTGTCCGGCGGCATGCGGCAGCGCGTGGCGATCGCGATCGCACTGTCTTGCGAGCCGCGGCTGCTGATCGCCGACGAGCCGACCACCGCGCTCGACGTCACGGTGCAGGCGCAGATCCTCGATCTGCTCGCGCGCGAGCAGCAGCGACGCCACATGGCGCTGGTGCTGATCACGCACGACCTGGGCGTGGTCGCCGGCCACGCGGACGAGGTGGCGGTGATGTATGCCGGACGCATCGTGGAGCGCGCACCGACGCGCGCGCTGTTCAAGGCGACTCGCATGCCGTACACCGAGGCGCTGCTGGCGGCGATCCCGCGCGTCGATGCCGCGCCGCACACGCCACTGGCCGCGATCTCGGGGCGGCCGCCCGACTTGACCCGGCTGCCACCGGGTTGCGCCTTCGCGCCGCGCTGCCGGTACGCCAGCGAACGCTGCTCGCGCGAGAGACCGCCGCTGCGCGACACGCCCGGCCACGCCTTCGCATGCTGGCATCCGATCGCCGCACCGCAGGTGGAGTTGGCGTGAACACCGCGTCGGCAGTGGCGGACGATGCACAGGCGTTGCTCAGCGTCGAAGACCTGGTGGTCGAGTACGCCGTCCATCGCCAGACGGTGCACGCGGTGTCAGGCGTGAGCTTCGAGGTCGCGCGCGGCGAGACACTGGGCCTCGTCGGTGAGAGCGGCTGCGGCAAGTCATCGCTGGCGCGCGCGGTGCTGCGCCTGACCGATGCCCGTTCGGGGCGGGTGCGCTTCGAAGGTCGGGACATCACCGCGCTGCGCGGCGAGGCGCTGCGTCGCATTCGCAGCCGCATTCAGATGGTGTTCCAGGACCCGATCGCGTCGCTCAATCCGCGCCGGCGCATCGGCGACATCATTGCCGAGCCGCTGGTGATCGCCGGGGTCAGCGATCGCGCCGAGCGCGAGCGCCGGGTCGGCGCCGTGATGCAGGCGGTGGGGCTGGACCCCGACAGCGTCAGCGCACGCAGGCCGCACGAGTTCTCGGGCGGACAGTGCCAGCGCGTGTGCATCGCCCGCGCGCTGGTCCTCGAGCCGCAGCTGCTGGTGTGCGACGAGCCGGTGTCGTCGCTCGACGTGTCGATCCGCGCGCAGATCCTGAATCTGCTCGAGCAGATGAAAGCGCGCTACGGCCTGACGATGCTGTTCGTCGCCCACGACCTCGCGGTGGTCAAGGCGGTGAGCGATCGCGTGGCGGTGATGTACCTCGGCAAGCTGTGCGAGGTCGCCGAGGCCACCGAGCTCTTTCGCGCGCCGACGCATCCGTACACGGCCACGCTGCTGGCGGCGATCCCGCTGCCCGACCCCGACGCTGCGCGCTCGCGCAGCGTGCCGATCGGCGAGCCGCCGTCGCCGGTGTCGCCGCCGTCGGGTTGCCGCTTCCGCACCCGCTGCCCGCGCGCGGACGCGCAGTGCGAGCGCGAAGTGCCGGCGATGCGTGCCGTGCGCGCCGGCCACCAAGTGGCTTGCCACCATCCCATCCTGTAGGACTCTGAGACGGCCTCGGCCGAGAGGCGGGCGCGCACGCCCTGCGCGTTGAGGTGGCCGCTCGCAGGGTCATTCGATAATCCGAGGCAACCACGGATGCGAGCGGATGAACCACGACCCTCAGGCGCTCGAGCGCGCACGCGCGCAACGCGCAATAGCCGCGTCACGCGATGGCTACTGGGAGCGCGACCTGCGAACCGACACGATGTGGTACTCGAGCCGGTTCAACGAGATCTTCGGCTTTGCGCCTGACACGGCACCACCCGACTTGCAGGCGACACGGGGCCGCATCCACCCAGACGACCTGCCGCGCTACGTGGCCGACCACGACGCCGCGGTCGCCCGACTGGGTCACTTCGCCTACGAGATTCGCTACCTCGACGCGGCCGGTGCGTGGCGCTGGATGCGCGGGCGCGTGCGGGTCTTTGCCGACGAGAGCGGCCGCGCAGCCTGGGTGACCGGCGTGGTCACCGAGGTGCAGGCCTTCAAGCAGGAGCAACTCGAGCGCGAACAGCGCCAGCAGGAGCTGGAGGAGCTGGTGCGCGTGCGCACGCTCAGGCTTCAGGCCGCGCTGGCCCACGCCGAAGCCCAACAGCGCGAAGCCGAGCGCGCCAACCTGGCCAAGAGCCGCTTCCTGGCCCACATGAGCCACGAGATCCGCACGCCGCTCAACGGCGTGCTGGGCCTCACCGAGCTGGCGTTGCGCACGGCCACCTCGCCGGAGCAGCGACGCTTTCTGGAGACCGCGCACGACTCGGGCCAGGCGCTGCTTCGTTTGATCAACGACGTGCTGGACCTGTCGCGCATCGAGGCCGGCCACGTCGAACTCAGGCAGCGTCCGTTCGATCCGTCGGAGGTACTGGCCGCGGCCATGCGCGGCTTGATCTCGATGACACGGCGACGGCGCGACCTGCTGATGGTCTTCGACTGGCACGGCGACACACCCTGGGTGCAGGGCGACGACGGCGCCTTGCGGCAGGTGGTGGTCAATCTGCTCGGCAATGCCATCAAGTTCACCGAGCGCGGCCGCATCGCGATGGAGACCTGGCTGAGCCCGGCTGGCGAAGGCCGCTGTCGGCTCAAGGTGCAAGTCAGCGACTCCGGGCCCGGCGTTGCGCCCGAGCGGCGCTCGGCGATCTTCGAGCCCTTCGTGCAAGGCGACGACACGCTGGCGCGCAGCCATGGGGGTGCCGGATTGGGCCTGGCCATTGCACACCATCTGGTGCAGGCGATGCATGGCCAGCTGACCCTCGAATGCCCGCCGGCCGGCGGCTCGGTGTTCACGGTCGAGATCGAGCTGCCGACGGTGCCGACGCCCGAGGCGCAGCGGCGGCCCGAGCCACCGCCGCCGGGCCGGGTGTGGCTCGTCTACCAGCGCGAGCCCGGGGGTCAGTGGCTGTCCGCCCAGTTGCAGCGGATGGGCTGGCACACCGAGCTGATCTATGGCGTGCCGCAGGCGCTGGAGCGGGCGCGTCTGGCGCACGCCGCGCCGCCCGACGCGGTGGTGATCGCCGAGCAGGCCCTGCTGCCCGACACCGACCTCGCCGCCCTGCGCGCGGTCTTGCCCGACGCGTGCCTGAATCTGGTCGTGCGGCCCGACTGGCATGCGCCGGCGCTGGCCGATGCGGCCCGCGCGGCACGCATCGCGACGCTGGTGGCGCCGCTGACGCCGGCGCAACTGCGCCGTCTTCGCGTGGCGCCCGATGCGGCGGCGTCCGGCGCGCCGGACGCGCTCGCAGCGTCCGCGATCGAGGTGCTGCTGGTCGAGGACAACCCGGTCAATCAGCTGCTCGGCAAGGAATTCCTGCAGGCGCTCGGCGTGCGCGTGCGCATGGCCAGCGACGGCCACGAGGCCGTGCGCGCGTGCCTCGAACGCACGCCAGCATTGGTGCTGATGGACGTGCAGATGCCGCGCATGGATGGCCTGCAGGCCACGCGCGAGCTGCGCGCCTTGCAGGCAGCCGACCGGTGGACCGGGTGCCCCATCGTCGCGCTCACCGCGCACACCAGCGAAGAGGAGCGCCAGGCCTGCCTCGCGGCCGGAATGGACGGCATGCTGACCAAGCCGCTGACGCTGGACACGCTGCGCACGCAGATCGCCCCGTGGCTGGGCTCGAGCCCGACGCCGCCATGACGCCGCCGCGGTCCCTGCGGCTCGGCCGTTGGCCCCAGACCCTGCGGATTAACCACCTGGTTAAACTCGCCGCATGCCGACCCGCACGCGCCAACCTGCCGCTGCTGCACGCGACCCGCAGCCCACGCGCGCACGCATCCTGGCGGCGGCCAAGGCCGAGTTCGCGCACAGCGGCCTGGGTGGCGCACGCGTCGACCGCATCGCGGCGCTGGCCGGTGCGAACAAGCGCATGCTGTACTACTACTTCGACAACAAGGACGGCCTGTTTCGCGCCGTTCTCGAAGCCGCCTACGAGCACATCCGCGAGTCCGAGAAGGCGCTTCACCTCGACGCGGTCGACCCGTCCGAGGCGATCCGCCGGCTGATCGCGTTCACCTGGACCTACTACCTCGAGCACCCGGAGTTCTTGAGCCTGCTCAACAGCGAAAACCTGCACCGCGCCGAGCATCTGAAGGCTTCGACCAAGGTGCGGCGCATGCACTCGCCGTTCGTCGCGATGATCCGCGAGATCCTCGAGCGCGGCGTGAAGGCGGGCGTGTTCCGTACAGGGGTCGACGCCGTGCAGCTCTACATCTCGATCGCCGCGCTCGCGTACTTTTATCTCGGCAACAACTACACGCTGTCGGCAATCTTCGGCCGCGACCTGAAGGCCAGGAAAGCGCGCGACGAGCGGCTCGCGCACATGACCGCGCTGGTGCTCGGCTATCTGCGCAGGGGCTGAGCATGAGTACGCTTCCGGCACGATTCGACAACGTCGAGCACCTCGAGGACGTGATGACCACGCCGTCGGCCCGCGCTGGTGGCGGCGCTGCGCGGCGTGCCGGGCGACATCCTGGTGCTCGGCGTCGGCGGCAAGATGGGCCCGACGCTGGCGCGCCTGGCCAAGCGCGCCGCGCCGGACAAGCGCGTGATCGGCGTGGCGCGCTTCTCGCGAGCCGGGCCTGCGGCGAGCGCTCGAGCGGCACGGCATCGAATGCATCGTCGGCCGACCTGCTGTCGCGCGAGCAGCTCGCCGCGCTGCCCGACGTGCCCAACATCGTGTTCATGGCCGGCCGCAAGTTCGGCTCCACCGGCAGCGAGTGGCTCACCTGGGCGATGAACGCGCACGTGCCGGCGCTGGTGGCCGAGCGCTATCGCGGCCTCGCGCATCGTCGCGTTCTCCACCGCCTGCGTCTACCCGTTCGTCGACGTCGACGGCCCGCGGAGCGGACCGAGTCCGCACCGCTGACGCCGCCGCCCGGCGAATACGCGAACTCGTGCGTCGCGCGCGAACGGATGTTCCAGCACTTCTCGCACCAGCACGGCACCGCGGGCGTCTGATCCGCCTGTCGTACGCGATCGACATGCGCTATGGCGTGCTGCACGACGTGGCGCGCAAGCTCGTGGCACGCCAGCCGATCGACCTGACGATGGGCCATGCCAACATCATCTGGCAAGGTGACGCCAACGACTGGGCGCTGCGCGCGCTGGCGCATTGCACCGCGCCGACGACGCGGGCTCAACGTCAGCGGGCCGGCGCAGCGCATCCGCGAGCTGGCCGAAGGCCTGGCGCAACGCTTGGGCGTCGAGCCCGTGTTCACCGGCAGCGAAGCAACCACCGCGTGGCTGGTGGATACCGGCGAGGCGCAGCGCCTGTTCGGCCCGCCGGCGGTACCGATGGCGTCGATGCTCGACTGGACCGCCGACTGGGTCGTCGCGCGACATGGCCAGCCTGAACAAGCCCACGCACTACGAAGCGCGCGACGGCAAGTATTGAAGCCGCCGCGAACCAAGCTTCTTGCGCAGGACCCGCATGCACTGGACCGACATTCCCGCCGACGCGCTGGCGGTGCTGCGCCGCGGCGCGGTGATCCCGGCGCATCTGCTGGCGCTCGACGCGCAACCGCCAGCTCGACCGCCGCCGCCAGCGCGCGCTGACGCGCTACTACCTCGATGCCGGCGCGGGCGGCCTGGCGGTGGGCGTGCACTCGACGCAGTTCGCGATCCGCGACGTCGGCCTCTACGAGCCGGTGCTCGAGCTGGCGATGCAGACCGCGCGCGAGTGGACACCGCTCGGTGGCCGGCGCGCCGCTCGTTCATGATCGCGGGCCTGGCCGGGCCGACCGCGCAGGCGCTGCGCGAGGCGCAGCTCGCGCGCGCGCCTCGGCTACCACGCCGGCCTGCTGAGCCTGGCGGCGATGAAGGGCGCCAGCGAAGACGAGCTGATCGCGCACTGCGCGGCGGTGGCCGCCGAGCTGCCGCTGGTGGGCTTCTACCTGCAGCCCGCGGTCGGCGGCATCGAGCTGCCGGTGAGCTTCTGGCGCCGTTTCGCCGCGATCGAGAACGTGGTGGCGATCAAGATGGCGCCATTCAACCGCTACCGCACGCTCGACGTGATGCGCGGCGTCGTCGAGGCGCGGGCCGAGGAGCGCGTCACGCTGTACACCGGCAACGACGACCACATCGTGCTCGACCTCGTCACGCCGTTCGTCGTGCGCCGCGGCGATGCCGAGGTCACGCTGCGCATCGAGGCGGCCTGCTCGGCCACTGGAGCGTGTGGACGCGCCGCGCGGTGGAGCTGCTGCAGCGCATTCACGCCGCGCGCGAGCGCGGCCACGATCGACGACGCGCTGCTCGCGCTCGACTCGCAGGTGACCGACTGCAATGCCGCCTTCTTCGACGTGGCGCACGACTTCCACGGCTGCATCGCCGGCTGCCACGAAGTGCTGCGCCGGCAGGGCCTGTTCGAAGGCATCTGGTGCCTCGATCCGGCCGAGGGCCTGAGCCCGGGCCAGGCCGCCGAGCTCGACCGCGTGCATGCCGCCCATCCGGAGCTGCACGACGACGCCTTCGTGCGCGAGCACCTGACGCGCTGGTTGGGCTGATTGCCGCCGCGGCGGCGTGTGCGATCAAAAGCTGTGGCGCACGCCGACGTCGAACCCGGTTGAACTCTTGCCAGGCAGCAAGGTCGGGTTGCGATCGACCGCGATCGCCGAGGCGCCTTGGTTGGCCACGTGCGCCACGTTGGCGTAGAGCGCGGTACGCGACGACAGGTTGACCAGATAACCGAGCGCCACCTGCTGGGCATCGTCGGCATCGATGCTGAGGCCCGACCCATTGCGACCCGACAGGTTGGAGCGCAGATACGAGGCGCGCACGAGGCCGACGCCCAGCGGCATCTGGCCACCGATGTAGACGTTGGACACCTTCATGCTGGCGATTCGCGATTGCGTCACGTAGCCCGACAGCTTGAATCGACCGAAATCGTAGGCAGCGCCGAGGTCCCCCGTCTTGAAACGATCGTCACCCTCGATCGGTGCCACCATCGTTTGCCCGATCGACAGCGACACGTCGAGCGGCCCGGCAGCGTAGCCGAAACGGCCAGCCGCATACTTCTTGCCAGCCACGCCCTCCCCGGGCGCGAATCCCAAACGCCCGTAGAAGCCGCCGAGCGCCGGCGTGTAGTAAGCGATCTGGTTATCGGCGCGCACCGCGGTGTCGCGGGCCGTGCCGAGCGATGAATCGAACTTCGCGACGCTCGTGATGCCGATGTCGGACCAGACGTCGTACTCCTCATAGCCGAGATAGGTGACCGTGTAGTCGCGGCCCAGGCGCAATTCGCCCCGGCTGCCGAGCAGGCTCACGGTGGAGCGGCGGTTCCAGAACCGGGTGGCGTCTTGCTGCGCGCCGGTGTCGGCGTTCAACCCCGATTCCAGTTGGAAACCTGCGCGCAGCCCGTCGCCGAGGTCTTCGCTGCCGCGCAAGCCGATGCGGCTGGTGTTGTTGCCGCCGGAGGCGACGGAGGTCACGCTGGCGCCGCCATTGTTCACGTGGCGCAAGCCGAGATCGACCACGCCGTAGAGCGTGACCGACGACTGCGCCGACGCGGTGGCGCAAACGGTGGCGAGGGTCGCCACGGTGGCAAAGGTTTTCAAGATGAGCTCCAAGCAGTGGCTGCAAATTCCGCGAGCGTCGCCGCGTGGGCGGCAGCGCTCGCGGGGCTGCGGGTGCCGTTCAACGCATCGCGTGGCCGGGTGCAGCGATCACCGCGCTCGCCGCTGCGCTCGCGAACATCGGCGACGCAGCCCGCGAGGACTGCACCGGGTGCAGCTGCGCCACGCTCAATTCGCCCGGAGCCGGCATCTCACCGTTGCGCTGCGCCTGGGCCAGTTCGGCCAGCACCTGCGCGCGTGTCTTGCCAGCCACCATCGGCTGCTGCGGATAAAGCGACGGCTGGAGTTCGTTGAGCTTCTGGCTCGATTCGCCGGCGGCGAGCATGTCGCCGCTGCGCTGTGCCGCCTGCAGCTCGGCACGCACGTCGTCGCGCGAGCGACGCGACAGCGCCGCGTCGGCGCCAGGCAACTGCTGGCGCGCACCGAATTCACCGTGCGGCAGGTTGCCTTCGCGCATCGCCTCGGCCAGCTCCTTGCGAACGTCCTCGCGAGTTCTCGATTGCGCCTGTGCGCCGGCGCAGGCAGCGGCGATCAGCAGGGCGAGCGCCGTATATGTGAATCTGGATTGCATGGCATGTCCTTTCGATGGTTGCGTCCCGAAACGCCGGGCACGTGCCATGCATGACTGGCACACCACCGCCTCGATTCCGCGCACGCCGCCGAGTCCCTGCATCGCGTGGGGCTGCGGAATATCCGGGCCGGCGCATCGGTAGAGCTGACTTGAGCGGCGCATCGCGCAGCGGATTGACATGAGGGAACAAGCCATGACACCGATCACACGACTGTTCGTTGCGGCGGCCTGGAGCGCCGTCGTGATACCGGCATGCGCCGCCGGCGATGCCGAAGCCGGCCGCGCGCTTTATCAGGCGCGCTGCACCGCATGCCATTCACTCGACTACAACGGCGTCGGTCCGGCGCACCGTGGCGTGTTCGGGCGCGCAGCGGGTGAGGCCAAGGGCTTTGCCTACTCCGACGCGCTGAAGTCGTCGCACCTGGTGTGGACCGAAGAGGCGCTCGATCGCTGGCTCGCCGACCCCGAGAAGACTGCGCCCGGCCAGCGCATGGGGGTCAACGTGCCCGATGCCAAGGAGCGCGCCGACCTGATCGCCTACCTGAAACGCAACGCCGCCGCGAAATAGCGCTGCGGCCGATGGAATGAATTCGGCCGACCTGCGGTATGGCGTGGTGGAGGTGCCGCTCGCAGCGGCCTTCCGCCATCCACCTCACTTGGAGCTCACCCCATGGATCGTCGTCACTTTCTCAATCTCGCCGCGGTCGGCGGCGGTGCCGTTTTCGCCTCCGGACTGGCTGGCTGCACGGCTGCGCAGACGCAAGGCATGTCGCAAGGCGACTACAAAGACTTCTACTTCGTGCAGCTGTCCGACGTGCACTGGGGCTTCGAGGGCCCGGCCAACCCCGACGCCAAGGTGACGCTGCGCAAGGCGGTCGCCACGGTCAACGCGCTGTCCGAGCAGCCGGACTTCATCGTCTTCACCGGCGATCTGACGCACACCACCGACGACCCGGCCGAGCGGCGCCGGCGCATGGCCGAGTTCAAGGCGATCGTCGCCGACTTGAAGGTCAAGACCGTGCGCTTCATGCCCGGCGAGCACGACGCGTCGCTCGACCGCGGCGCGGCCTTCAAGGAATTCTTCGGCGACACGCCACTACACCTTCGACCACAAGGGCGTGCACTTCATCGCGATCGACAACGTGTCGGACCCCGGCGCGAAGATCGGCGACGAGCAGCTCGCGTGGCTCGAAGGCCGACCTCGACCGCCTGCGACAAGAAGGCGCCGATCGTCGTGCTGACGCACCGGCCGCTGTTCGACCTGGCGCCGCAAGTGGGACTGGGCCACGCGCGACGGCGCGCAGGCGATCGCGCTGCTGATGCCGTACGAGAACGTGACGGTGTTCTACGGCCACATCCACCAGGAGCACCACCAGATGACCGGCCACATCGCGCACCACTCCGCCAAGTCGCTGATCTTCCCGCTGCCCGCGCCCGGATCGCAGCCCAAGCGCACGCCGCTGCCGTGGGATGCCAGCGCACCGTACCAGGGGCTGGGCTTTCGCGAGATCGAAACCGAGGACACCGGCAAGACCTATTCCGTGACCGAGTTCCCGGTGGTGCGGGCATGAGCCGCCGGGCCGTTCCCAAGGCGAATTCCGGAGTGCGCAGCACGGAGGATCCGCAATGAACCAGGGGTTGTCCAGGCGGGTGCTGCTGCAAGGCCTGGTGGCTGGAGCCGGCGCGGCGCTGGTGCGCGCCAGCGCGGCCCAACCCGCCGAGCCGCGGGTGATCGAGATGGTGGCCAGGCGCTTCGCCTACGAGCCCAACGAGATCGTGCTGAAGGCCGGCGAACGCGTGATCATCGCGATCAAGTCACTCGACTTCGTGCACGGCATGAACATCCCCGACCTGGACCGGCGGCTCGACCTGGTACCCGGCAAGATCACGCGGCTCGAGCTGCAGCCGCAAGCCCCGGGCGAGATCGAGTTCGTCTGCGACAACTTCTGCGGCGAAGGCCACGAGACGATGCACGGCCGCTTCGTCGTCCGCGCCTGAGCATAGGATGTGCACGTGAGTGGTCGTCAAACGTTCGAAGCGCTCGTGCTGCCGCATCTTGACGCGGCCTACAACCTCGCGCGCTGGCTGCTGCGCGACGTCGCCGCCGCCGAGGACGCGGTGCAGGAAGCTTCGCTGCGTGCGTTTCGCTACATCGATTCGCTGCGCGGCGACGATGCGCGGGCCTGGCTGCTGGGCATCGTGCGCAACACCTGCTTCACGGTGCTCGAGCGGCGGCGCAGCGGGCCCGAGATCGTCGAGTTCGACGAGGCCGAGTTCGAGGCTGCGCTCGGCCCCGCCGAGCGCAGCAGCTCGGACCCGGCGGCACTGCTCGAGCAGCGCAGGCTGCGCAGGCTGATCGACGCAGCGATCCGCGCGCTGTCGCCGGCGTTGCGCGAGGTGATCGTGCTGCGCGAGTTCGAGGACCTCGACTACGCCCAGATCGCGCAGATCGTCGCGGTGCCGGTGGGCACCGTGATGTCGCGGCTGTCGCGCGCGCGAGAGAAGATGCGCAGCGTGCTCTCGCAATCCAACCTGGGGCACTGAGATGAGCACCGAAGACGACGACCTGAGCGCACTGATCCGGCAGCACGCCACGCGCCACGCCGCGCCCGATGGTCTGCGTGCCAGCATTCGCACCCAAGTGGCGCTGGAGGACGCACGGCGCACCCCGCTGCCCGCGCCGCCGCGCGTGGCCGCCTTGCAGCCGCGCCGCAGCTGGTTCACGTTCGGCTGGGGCACCGCATCGACGAGTTTCGCGCTCGGCATGTTGTGCATGGCGCTGCTGGTGCCGCTGGCGCAGCGCGTGACCCTCGGCGAGCCGGTCGACGCCGACCTGGTGGCCGACCACGTGCGCGCGCTGCAGGCCGGATCGATCGCCGAAGTGATGTCCAGCGATCGCCACACCGTGAAGCCGTGGTTCCAGGGCCGGCTCGACTACGCGCCACCGGTGTACGACCTGGCCAGCGACGGCTTCCCGCTGCTCGGTGGCCGCATCGAACACGTGCGCGGCCAGGTGGTGGCCACGCTCGCCTACACGCACAACCGCCACGTGGTCGACCTGTTCGTGTGGCCGAGCAGCGAACAGAAACAAGCCGAGCGCAACGTGCGCCGCGGCTTCAACGTCGTGCACTGGGCCGACGGCTCGATGCAGTACTGGGCGGTGTCCGACATGGACCGCGCGGAGATCGAGTCGTTCACGCAGCTGTGGCAGCAGCGCGCGGCGGTGCAATAGCCCCTCGGCACGGCGCTTCGCGCTGACACTCAGGGGGCAGTGCCTGCCGCACGGTCACGCTGTCGGCTCAGCGCACGGTTGGCCGGCCGACCGGTTGGCGCAAAATCGCCCCATGCTGCTCAACGGCCAGCCCTCTCGCACCCTATGGCCCGCGGCGGCCCAAGACGCTGTGACGGTGATTGACCAGCGTGCGCTGCCCCACCGCATCGAAACCGTTGTGCTGCACACCGTGGACGACGCCGTCCACGCGATCGCCGAGATGGTCGTTCGCGGAGCACCGCTCATCGGCGTGACCGCGGCTTATGGCCTGGCGCTTCAGGCACGCGTCGATGCGAGCGATGCATCGCTCGAGCGAGCCGCCAGCCAACTCAAATCCACGCGGCCGACCGCGGTGAATCTGGCCTGGGCGGTGGACCGCATGTTGGCGCAGCTGTTGCAGCGCAAGCCGATGGATCGTGAGGCCACCGCTTGGACCGTCGCGGCGCAGCTGGCCGACGACGACGCGGCCGTCAACGAACGACTCGGTGTTCATGGCGTCGCGCTGTTGCGCTCGCTCGCCCAGCGCACGCCCGAACGGCCGCTGAACGTTCTGACCCATTGCAACGCCGGCTGGCTCGCCACCGTGGACTGGGGCACCGCGCTGTCGCCGATCTACCATGCACAGGCGCAAGGGCTGCCCGTGCACGTGTGGGTCGACGAAACCCGCCCACGCAACCAGGGCGCCAGCCTGACGGCGTTCGAGCTGCGCGAGCAAGGCGTGCCGCACACCGTGATCGCCGACAACGCCGGCGGTCATCTGATGCAACGCGGACAGGTCGATGCGGTGATCGTCGGCTGCGACCGCGTCACCGGAGGCGGCGATGTGGCCAACAAGATCGGCACCTACCTGAAGGCGCTGGCTGCACACGATTGCGGCGTGCCGTTCTGGGTGGCGATGCCGCTGTCCACCCTCGATCGCTCGCTGCGTGACGGCATGGCCGAGATTCGAATCGAGGAGCGCGCCGCGCGCGAGGTCACGCACCTCACCGGACGCGCACGCAATGGCACCACCGTCGAGGTGCAGCTCGTACCCGACGGTACGCCGGCGTGTCAACCCGGCGTTCGATGTGACACCGGCCCGATTGGTGACCGGGTTGATCACCGAACGCGGCGTCGTGCCGGCCACCCGTGAAGGCATTGCGAGCCTGTTTGAAGAACGGCGACCGGGAGCGCATTGATGGCCGACGACCGTGCACTGCGCGAGCAGCTTGTAGCCGCCATGCGTCGGCTCCATGAGCTGGGTCTGAATCGCGGCAGCACAGGAAACGCGAGCGTCCGCGGCAGCGCGGGCGGCGGCTGCTGGATCACGCCCACCGGCATGGGTGCGGAGATCGGCGTGGACGATCTGGTGTGGATGGGCGATGACGGCAGCGTGCGCGGCACATGGCGGCCCTCGAGCGAGGCACCCTTTCATCGCGCCGTCTATGCGGCGCGCGCCGACCTGCACGCCGTGGTCCACGCGCACTGCGTCCACGCCACGGCCCTGGCCTGCCTGCGCAAGCCGCTGCCGGCGTTCCACTACATGGTCGCGGTGGCCGGCGGCGACAGCGTCCCGTGCGTGCCTTACCAACTGTTCGGCACGCAGGAGCTGTCGCACGCGGTGGCGCAGGCCTTTGGCGAGCGCCACGCTTGCCTGCTCGCGAACCACGGTCTGGTGGCCGGCGGCACCTCGCTAGCACACGCCATGAAGGTGGCAGTCGAGGTCGAGTCACTGTGCGAGACCTATCTGGCTGCGCTCGCTGCGGGTGAACCCAGCTTGCTGTCGCGCGACGAGATGGCGGCCGTGATTGCGCGTTTCAACGACTACGGACCGGCGCGGCGCTCCAGTTCCGCGGGCTAGTGAACAGGCCGCTTGCGGCACCTGCGCTGCGCGGCAGCTTCTGTGGCCTCCAGGGTTTCCACATTGACAGCACAATGCGTGCTGCCCATAGTTAACCACCCAGTTAACTCCAATCCAAGTCGAAGGAAGACCGACATGCACGCACGCACTTTCTGGAAGACCTTGCTGGCCGCAGCCGCCGGCCTGGCGATGGCCGGCGTGGCCCAGGCCCAGCAGTGGAAGCCCTCGCGCCCGATCAACCTGATCGTGCCGTGGGCCGCCGGTGGCTCCACCGACCAGGTGACGCGCGTCACCGCGGCGGAGCTGGAGAAGGTGCTGGGGCAGACCATCGTGGTCGTCAACCAGCCCGGCGCCTCGGGCTCGATCGGCAGCAAGAGCGCGTTCGATGCGCCGCGCGACGGCTACACCTGGACCGCCGGCGCCGCGCAGGACCTCGGCACCTACGAGACACTCGGCACGCTGAAGGCGCGCATCACCGACTGGCACCTGTTCCTCAACGTGGCCAACATCCAGGTGATCGGCGTCAACCCGAAGACGCCGTACAACAACGCCAAGGAGCTGCTCGACGCGATGAAGGCCAAGCCCGGCCAGATCAGCGTGGCGACCGCCGGCGTCACCTCGGCCGGCCACAACGCGATGGAGCTGATCAGCAAGGTCACCGGCGTGAAGTACCGCCACGTCACCTACGACGGCGGCAACCCGGCGGTGGTGGCCACGGTGGCCGGCGAGGCCGACGTCACCACGCAACTCGCAGTCGAGCAGGCCGACATGATCCGCGGCAAACGGCTGCGCCCGCTGGCCACCGTGAGCGACAAGGCGCTCGAGCTCGAAGGCTACGGCTCGATCCCGCCGCTGTCGTTGACGCTGCCGGGCTTCACCGCGCCGGCCAACTACTTCGGCATCTTCATTCCCAAGGGCGTGCCCGACGAGGTGATCAAGACGCTGGAGAAGATCTGGGCCGAGCAGATCGTCAACAGCGAGGCGCTGAAGAAGTACGCCGCCAGCCGCGGCGCACTGTTCGCGCCGCAGTACGGCGATGCCGCGCAGAAGGCCGTGTTCCCCGCGGTGCAGGCCAACGCGTGGCTGCTGTTCGATGGCGGCAAGGCCAAGGTGTCGCCCGACACGGTGGGCATTCCGAAGCCTTGAGCGGTTGAGGGCGCGCACTCGATGACCGTTCCTTGGGCGACCCCGACCGATCCGGCCGCGCCGCACGGCGACGCGCCGATCAGCCCGCGCTCCGACCTGGCCGACGGCGTCGGCTGGATCGCGTTCGGCACCGCGGTGCTGATCGGCTCGCTCACGATGGATCGACTCGAGCAACAGCACATCAATCCGTACACCGCGCCCGGCCTGCTGCCCGCGCTGCTGGGCATCGCGATGATCCTGCTCGGCAGCGTGCTAGTGCTGCGCAGTTGGCGGCGCGGCGCGCTGACATCGTGGCCGCGTCGGCGACGGCCGACCAGCGCGAGCAACACCGCCGCATCTGGATCGTGATCGCGTTGTGCAGCACCTACTGCATCGTGCTGATCGGCCACGGCCTGCCGTTCTGGCTGGCCTCGACGATCTACGTGACCGGCTCGATCCTGATCCTGCAGCGTTTGAGCCGCGACGAGGCAATGCGGCGACTGTCGGCGATGGCCGTGGCCAAGGCGCTGGTCATCGGCTTGAGCGCCGCGGTGATCACGCAGCTGGTGTTCCAGGACCTGTTCCTGGTGCGCATGCCTTGACGGCGCGAGCGAGACGACCACGATGCTCCAGGGACTGTCCGACCTCGGGCACGCGTACCTCGGCTTCCTGAACCCCGGCACGCTGGCCTACGGCCTGGGCGGCGCGTTCGTCGGCATCGTCATGGGCATCCTGCCCGGGCTGTCGGCCACGCTGGCGATCGCGCTGCTGACCACGCTGACGATCAAGCTGCAGGCCAACGACGCGATCCTGGTGCTGATCTGCTCGTACGTCGGTGCGCTGTACGGCGGCTCGCGCACCGCGATCCTGCTCAACATCCCCGGCACCGCGGCCAACGCCGCGTCGTGCGCCGACGGCTATGCGCTGGCGCAAAAGGGCCAGGCCGGCCGCGCGATCGGCATCGCCACCTCGGGGGCGTTCGTCAGCACGCTGTTCGGCGTGTTGTGCCTGGCCACCTTCACGCCGGCGCTGGCCGAAGTGGCGTTGTCGTTCGGCGCCTTCGAGTTCTTCTGGCTGGCGCTGTTCGGCGTCACGATGTCGGGCAGCATCGTCGGCAACGATCCGCTCAAGGGCTGGCTGATGGGCATGCTCGGCCTCTTCCTCGCGCAGGTCGGACAGGACGGCCTGTACGCGCACGATCGCTTCACCTTCGGCTGGGATGAGCTCTCGGGTGGCTTCGCGCTGATCCCGGCGCTGGTGGGCGCGTTCGGCCTCGCCGAGGTGCTGACCACGCTGGCCGATCCGGTGGAGCGCAAGATCGTCGAACTGCACGACTCGGTGCTGCCGCGCTTTCGCGAGATCGTGCAGTACTGGCGCACCGTGCTGCGCTCGGGCGTGATCGGCGTGTTCACCGGGCTGCTGCCCGGTGTCGGCGAAGACGCCGGTGCGTGGATGTCATACGCCGCCGCCAAGGCGGTGAGCAAGGAGAAGGATCAGTTCGGCAAGGGCTCGATCGACGGCCTGATGGCTGCCGAAACCGGCGACATGGCCTCGATCCCCGGCCACATCATTCCGTGCCTGGCGCTGGGCATTCCGGGCTCGGCGCCGTCGGCGGTGCTAATGGCCGCGATGATCATCCACGGCATCCAGCCCGGGCCGATGCTGATGATCCAGCACCCGCACTTCATCTACGAGGTGGTGGCGATGACCACGCTGGCGTCGATCACCATCCTGCTGTTCGGCCTGTTCGGCGTGCGGCCGCTGCTGCACATCCTGCGCGTGCGGCGCGCGGTACTGATGCCGATCGTCTTCCTGTTGTGCACGGTGGGCGCGTTTGCCACCGCGTCGCGGCTGTTCGACGTCTACGCGATGCTGGCCATCGGCATCGGCGCGTTCTTTCTGCGTCGCCGCGGCTACGAGATGGCGCCGCTGGTGCTGGGCCTCGTGCTCGGACCATTGCTCGACAAGAGCCTGCGCCGCGGCCTGGTGCTGTCCGACGGCAGCCTGGCGCCGTTCTTCACGCGGCCGATCTGCATCGCGTTCGCCACCGTCACGCTGTTCACGATCCTGCTCTACGTGCCGGCGTTCAAGGCGCTGGTCGAGCGAGCGCGCGGCGCAGCCGGCAGCGGATTCAAAGCGCTGTTCGCGCGCCGTGGCTGAGCGGTCCGTCGCGCCATGAAATTCGCTCTGTGCAACGAGGTGCTGCAGCCGCTGTCGTTCCAGCGGCAATGCGAAACCGCCGCGGCGCTCGGCTACGACGCGCTCGAAGTGGCGCCGTTCACGCTGGCCGACGATCCGATGACGATCAGCGATTCGCAGGCACTTCACTCCGCCCGCATGGCCGAGAACGCCGGTGTCGGGATCAGCGGCCTGCATTGGCTGCTGGTGGCGCCGGCCGGGCTGTCGATCGTCGCGGCCGATGCGGCGGTACGCGAGCGCACCACCGCCATGATGGAGCGGCTGGTTGAGCTGTGCAGCCTGATGGGCGGCAGTTACCTGGTGCACGGCTCGCCAAAGCAGCGCTCGGTGCCGGGCGGCACGTCGATCGACGCTGCGCGCTCGCGGGCGATGGAGTGTCTCGCCCGCGCCGCCAAGCGCGCCCAGGCGTGCGGCGTCACCTACTGCATCGAGCCGCTCGCGCCGCGCGAAACCGACTTCATCAACACTGTCGCCGACGCGGTGGCACTGGTCGAGGAGATCGGTTCACCGGCGCTGCAGACGATGATTGACTGCAGCGCCGCCGGACAAGCCGAAGGCGAGCCGGTCGATGCGCTGATGGCACGCTGGATGCCCAGCGGCCACATCGCCCACGTGCAGGTCAATGACCCCAACCGGCGCGGCCCTGGCCAGGGTGAGATGGCATTCGCCCCGATTCTCGCGACGTTGCAACGCATGCAGGCCGAGGGCCACTACCGCGGCATCGTCGCGGTCGAGCCATTCGACTACGTGCCCGATGGCGTCGGATCGGCGGCGCGCGCGATCGGTTACCTCAAGGGCGTGCTCGAAGGCTTGGCATCGCGATGAACGAAGCCACGCGATTCATCGTCCGCGAGATCGCGCTGCACGAGCGGCCCGTGAAGTTGCGGCTGCCGTTTCGCTTCGGCGTGGTCACGCTCACCGAATGTCCGCAGGCGTTCGTGCACGCGCGCATCGAACTGGCCGATGGGCGCTCGGCGTGGGGCGGTGCGGCCGAGCTGATGGCGCCGAAGTGGTTCGACAAGAACCTGGCGCTGACCAACGACGACAACTTCGAGCAACTGCGCGACGTGCTGCGCCTGGCGCGCAGCGCCTACCTGGCCGACGTGACGGCCGACACCGCGTT
Organism: uncultured beta proteobacterium; assembly: GCA_963774185.1. Lineage (GTDB taxonomy): Bacteria > Pseudomonadota > Gammaproteobacteria > Burkholderiales > Burkholderiaceae_C > JAEUPI01. The sequence continues at coordinate 179,176 of CAVZEK010000018.1, read as the reverse complement.
CGGCCACTTTGCACGCCACCACAACGCGCACCAGGCCGCCAGCGCGCAACGCGGCCACAACCCGCTGCTGGCGAGCTACGGGCCGGCGCTGATCGATCGCGCGTTGCTCGACGCGTTGTGCCGGGCGCTCGGCGTGTCGTTCTACGCCGCGATGCGCGGCAACCTGCCGGGGCTGGGCGCCGAGCATGCCGCATTCGCCGGCTTCGACTGGGGACGCATCCTCGCGGGGCTGGCGCCGGCCGCCACGATCCACGCACGCCACACCGTCGGGTTGGTCGACGCGATCACTGCCTCGGACCTGCGCGCAGCCGGTGAACGACGGCCTGCCCGAAACGCTGGAGCAGGTGATCGCACGCTATGGCCACCGCCACTTCAAGCTCAAGGTCGGCGGCCGCATCGATGACGACGTGGCGCGCCTGACCGCAATCGCCGCGGTGCTCGACCAAAGGGACGCGGACTACCTCGTCTCGCTCGACGGCAACGAGCAATACGAAGACGCCGCCGGCGTGGCCGAGCTGCTGGTTCGCCTGCGCGAGACGCCCGCACTGGCGCGGCTGCTGCGACTCGATTGCGTTCATCGAGCAGCCGATCGCAGCGCAAGAGCGCGCTCGATGTCGACGTGCGCGCCATCGCGGCCATCAAGCCGTTGATCGTCGACGAATCCGACGGCGAGCTCAATGCCTTCGTGCGCGCACGCGAGCGCGGCTACACCGGCATCTCGAGCAAGACCTGCAAGGGGTTGTACCGGTCGCTGCTCAACGCCGCGCGCTGCGTCGCCTGGAACGCCGAGATCGGCGCCGCGCGCTACTTCATGTCGGGCGAAGACCTCACCACCCAGGCCGGCCTGTCGGTGCAGCAGGACCTGGCGCTCGCGAACCTGCTCGGCATCACGCACGTCGAGCGCAATGGCCATCACTACGTCGACGGCATGGCGGCGCTGGCTGAAAGCGAGCAGCGCCTGTTTCTGACCGCGCACCCCGATCTGTACGAGCATTCGCACGGCGCAGTGCGCTTGCGCATCCGCGACGGCCGCATCGCGCTGGCATCGCTCGACTGCGCCGGCTACGCCAGCGCGCGCGCTGCCCGACTTCGACACGATGCCTGCGCTGGCGAGCGCCGACCCCATTCACCGGAGCTGAACGACGATGGCCACGCAACGACTCGGCATCATCATGAACGGCGTCACCGGGCGCATGGGCATGAACCAGCACCTGATCCGCTCGATCATGGCGATCCGCGATGCAGGGCGGCGTGCACGCTCGGCAACGGCGACCGCGTGATGCCCGATCCGATCCTGATCGGCCGCAACGCCGAGAAGATCGCGGCGCTCGCGCAGGCGCACGGCATCGCACGCGCTGGACACCGACCTCGCCAAGGCGCTGGCCAACCGCGACGACACGGTGTTCTTCGATGCAGCCACCACGCAGATGCGCCCGCGCCTTGCTGACGCAGGCCATCGAAGCCGGCAAGCACGTCTACTGCGAGAAGCCGGTGGCCACCAACCTCGACGATGCGCTGGACCTCGTTCCACAAGGCGAAGGCGCGTGGCATCAAGCATGGCGTGGTGCAGGACAAGCTGTTCCTGCCCGGTCTGATGAAGCTGAAGATGCTGCATCGACTCCGGCTTCTTCGGCCGCCTGCTCTCGGTGCGCGGCGAGTTCGGCTACTGGGTGTTCGAGGGCGACCTGCAGCCCGCGCAGCGGCCGTCGTGGAACTACCGCAGCGAAGACGGCGGCGGCATCATCCTCGACATGCTGTGCCACTGGCGCTACGTGCTCGACAACCTGTTCGGCGACGTGCAAGTCGGTGTCGTGCCTCGGCGCCACGCACATCCCCGAGCGCTTCGACGAAGCGGGCAAGCGCTACAAGGCCACCGCCGACGATGCCGCCTACGCCACCTTCGAGCTCGCGGCACGCAGCGGCGATCGCGTGATCGCGCAGATCAACAGCTCGTGGACCACGCGCGTGCGCCGCGACGACCTGGTGACCTTCCACGTCGACGGCACGCACGGCTCGGCGGTGGCCGGGCTGCACGACTGCCGCACCCAGTCGCGCGTCAACACGCCCAAGCCGGTGTGGAACCCCGACGTCAAGCAGCCGCTCGACTTCTTCGAGCACTGGCAGCCGGTGCCCGAGTACACGGTGTTCGACAACGGCTTCAAGACGCAGTGGGAGGCGTTCATCCGCCACGTCGTCGAGGACGCGCCCGTTCAAGTGGAATCTGCTCGAAGGCGCCAAGGGCGTGCAGCTCGTCGAATGCGCGCTGCGCAGCTGGAAGGAGCGGCGCTGGATCGATGTGCCGACGTTGGCGGTTTGATTTGTTCGGAGCTTCGGTGTCTCTTGCGGTTCGCAGTTCCTTCGTTGCATCCGCGTGGCGCGGCGGGCGGTACCCGATGTGGGCTCCTACTGTGGCGGTCGGCCTTGCAGGCCGACTCCGCTGTGATGCTCGCGCCGGGGTCGCGCCGCGAAACTCGCTGCACTCACTGCGTTCGCTTACGCTCGGACAATCGCGGCGAGTCAGATGAACGAAGCGCGCTGCGCGCGCCGACCCCGCGCTGTGCTTCTCGCCGCCCCACAAGTCGCCCCCACCGGGTACCGCCCACCGCGCAGCGACGCTCGTGGTGTTCGACGCAGGGCACGGTGGTGCCGGCAAAGCCGCGGGTGGGTGTGCGCCGGCAGCGACATATGCGGCGCCGAGGAGCGGAAGCGCTCATGGCCGCGCGCGCCAGCGCGCACGTGTTCTGACTCGTCGCGATTGTTCGAGCGCAACGAACGAAGTGAGTGAAGCGAGTTTCGCGACGGGCCACGAGGCTGAGTACCGCAGGGGACCCTTCGCGCAGCGAAGGGCTGCCGCATCCGAGCGCCGGCGCATACCCGCCCGCGGCTTTGCCTCGCGCCATGTGATGGAGAGCATTCCCATGAACGCGCGCCAATTCCACGACTACCCTGCTCCTGCCAACGGTTCACGGCACGCTCGAAGACTTCCGACCTTCGGCACCGCGCGACTTCCCGCAACGCGCCACAACCCATTCAACCGCATCGCCTACTCGGCCGCGCACGTGGTGGCCGACGCGCGCGCCGCCATCGACCCCTGGATCGACTGCGCGCTCGACTGGGACACGACCATTGCCTATCGCGCAGCACCTGTGGGACCTCGGCCTCGGCGTGGCCGAGGCGATGGACACCGCCCAGCGCGGCATGGGGCTCGACTGGCCGACCTCGCTCGAGCTGATCCGCGCGCGTGAAGGCCGGCAAGCCTGGGAGGCGCGCGACATGCGCCGGCGCGCTGATCGCCTCGCGGCTGCGGCACCGACCACCTCGACCTCGCGAGCGTGCGCTCCGATCGACGAGGTGATCCGCGCCTACGAGGAGCAGATGGCGGCCATCGAGAAGGCTCGGCGGCCGCCTCATCGTCATGGCCAGCCGGGCGCTCGCCCGCGTCGCCCAGTCGCCCGCCGACTACGAGCGCGTCTACGACCGCGTGCTCGTCGCAGGCGCGCGAGCCGGTGATCATCCACTGGCTGGGCGAGATGTTCGATCCCGCGCTCGCCGGCTACTGGGGCAGCGCCGACCACATGCGGGCCATGCAGACCGCGCGTCGGCATCATCAACGCGCACGCGGCCAAGGTCGACGGCGTCAAGATCTCGCTGCTCGACAAGGAGAAGGAGATCGTCATGCGCCGCCAGCTCGCGCGGGCGTGCGCATGTATACCGGCGACGACTTCAACTATGCCGAGCTGATCGCCGGCGACGCGCAAAGGCTACAGCGACGCCCTGCTCGGCATCTTCGACGCCATCGCGCCGGCGGCCTCGGCCGCGCTGACGGCGCTGGCCGCCGGCGACCGCGCGCGCTTCGATGCGATCCTGGCGCCCACCGTGCCGCTGTCGCGCCACATCTTCAAGGCGCCGACGCGCTTCTACAAGACCGGCGTCGTCTTCATGGCCTACCTCAACGGCCTGCAGGACCATTTCGTCATGGTGGGCGGCCAGCAGAGCGCGCGCTCGATGCTCGCACCTGGCCGAGCTGTTCCGCCTCGCCGACCGCGCCGGGCCTGCTGCGCGATCCCGACGTCGGCGCGGCCGCGCGCATGATGCGCGTGCTGGCCGTGCACGGGATCGAGCGCTGAACGCCGCCATGCGCGACCTCTCGCAGAGCCACGAATGCGCAGCTCTCGATCAACACGGCGACGGTGCGCAAGCAGCTGCGCGCTCGCCGCCATCATCGAGGCCTGCGCGCGGCGCGGCATCCGCGCCATCGATCGCCTGGCGCGACCAGGTGCAGGCCGCGGGCCTGCGCGCAGGTCGCCCGGCAGCTGCAGCGACGCCGGCCTCGCGCTCTCGGGCTACTGCCGCGGCGGCTTCTTTCCGGCGGCCGATGCCGCGGGCCTTGCGCGCCGCGCTGGACGACAACCGCCGCGCCGTCGACGAGGCCAAGACGCTGGGCGCGCCCTGCCTGGTGCTGGTGGTGGGCTCGCTGCCGGGCGCGCTCGACGGCAAGCCGGCGCACACGGACATCGGCGCTCGCCCGCGCCCAGGTGCACGACGGCATCGCCGCCACGCTGGAGTACGCGCGCGGCGTCGGCATGCCGCTCGCCATCGAGCCGCTGCACCCCATGCAGGCCGCCGAGCGCGCCTGCGTCAACACGCTGGAGCAGGCGCTCGACATCTGCGACGCGCTCGATCCCGGCCGCAGCGGCGCGCTGGGCGTGGCGCTCGACGTCTATCACGTGTGGTGGGACCCGAAGCTCGCGCGGCAGATCGCGCGCGCCGGCCGCGACCGGCTGCTCGCCTACCACGTGTGCGACTGGCTGGTGCCGACGCGCGACCTGCTCAACGACCGCGGCATGATGGGCGACGGCATCGATCGAGCTGAAGAAGATCCGCGGCTGGGTGGAGGCCGCCGGCTACACCGGCCACGTCGAGGTGGAGATCTTCTCCGACCCCTGGTGGAGCCGGCCCGGCGACGAGGTGCTCGACACCTGCATCGAGCGACATCGCAGCGTCGTGTAGCGGTGCCGCAGTGCGGGCTGAAGTGGCACGCGTCACCGCGGGCGTGCGGGCACGCGCGGCCGGCCACATGCCAACAGCTGCGATCGTACCGGCATCGCAGATGGCGCTGCTGCGGTGCGCCGACACCGCAGCGCGTTCAGCTGCGCTCGCCCAGTAGCCTGGCGCGCAGAACGATCAGGCCGCTGTTGCGATCGAACTTCGACGGTGCCAGCCCATTGGAGAGCGCGCGAATCTCGAACTGCAGCGTGCCGCCGTAGGTCTGGCCCTTGTCGCCCAGATAGCTCCATGGCAGGCGCAGGGCGACGAAACGTTCGTCGTCGACCCGCGGCAAGGCGGTCACCGCACTGGCGTGCGGCTGCGCCGCCATGTCGACTGCTGCTTGCTCGCGTGCCGCTGCCACCACCACCGACTGCTGGTCGACCGCGATCGCCGCATAGCGCTGCGCCACCGCGCCGGCCCAATCGATGTCACGCAGCGAGAAGCCGCAAGGGTAGGCGGTCGCCCCATCGACCCATCCGGCGCAGCGCCCGCCCACCTCGACCGCCTCCAGCGCACGCAGCGCCTGACGCAGTTGCGCTTCGCCCGCCACCGGGCCGTCGGGGCCGCCGACGCGCCAACCGCCGGAGGACAGATCGATCGAGATCCTCCCCCACGAGTCACCATCGGGAATTCTGAAGGCGTGCACCAGCACGACATCCGGCCCTGTCGGTACGTGAGCCCGCACCGACGCGGTAGCGCAACCCACCAGCCAGGCGCAAAGCACCCCACGCACAACCGCTCGCTTCGACGTCATGGCCGCTACCCCCAACAGACCCGACGCTGTGCAGGCTACGTGCGAGGGTGCGCCGCTGTCATCCGCAATGCGGATGACACATCACCACGTCAGGCGGTCAGCAGCGCAGCGCTGACGCGCTCGAAGTGATGGTCGGTGTCGCCGAAGCTCGACTCGATCAGTGTCAGCCGCTTGAACAGGTGCGACACCATCATCTCGTCGGTGATGCCCATGCCGCCGTGCAGCTGGATCGCCTGCTGGCCGACGAAACGCGCCTGCTGCCCGACGTAGGCCTTGGCCGCCGACACCGCGTGCGCGCGTTCGGCGGCGTCGTGCGAATCGGCCTTGGCCGCGGCCATCAGCGCCATCGAATTGGCTTGCTCGGTGGCCACCACCATGTCGGCCATGCGGTGCTGCAGCGCCTGGAAGCTGCCGATCGCCACGCCGAACTGCTTGCGCGTCTTCAGGTACTCCAGCGTGGTGTCGTTCATCGCCCGCATGATGCCAACGGCCTCGGCGCACACCGCCGCCGCGCCGCGGTCGAGCGCGTGCTCGATCGCCGCTGCGGCGTCGCCGGCAGCACCGAGCCGCTGCCCATCGGGCACCCGCACATCGCGCAACAGCATGTCGGCGGCCAGTTGCCCGTCGTGATTGCGATAGCTGCGCAACTCGATGCCCGGTGCATTGGGCTCGACCGCGAACAGCGCCAGCCCTGCGCTCGAATCGATGGCGCCCGCCACGCGCGCCGACACCACCAGCAGGGCCGACTGCGGTGCGCCGACCACCACCGCCTTGTGGCCGGCGAGGCGCCAGACGTCGCCTTCGCGCGCTGCGGCGGTGGCCACGCGGGTGCGCGCGTGGCGCGTGCCGGGTTCGCCGTGCGCGAACGTCAGACGCAGCCGACCTTGCGCCACGTCGGGCAGCCAACGGTCGCACTGCCCCGGCGTGCCGGTGTCGGCCAGCAGGCGTGCCGCCAGCACGGTGGGCAGATACGGCTCGAGCACCCCTTTCGCGCCGAGGATCGCCATCACGCCGGCCAAGTCGACGCTGTCGCCACCGAGTCCGCCGTGCGCCTCGGGCAGCGGCAGCGCCAGCAAACCCATCTCGGCCAACGTGTGCCAGGTGGCGTCGTCAGTTGCGCTCGCGGCGTGCAGGCGTTCGCGCCGCTGCGCAAACGTGTAGTGCTTGTCGAGCCAGCGCGTCAGGCTCTCGTGCAGCGCGCGCTGCTCGTCGCTGTAGTCGAAGTTCAATCGTCTCGTCCTCACAGGCCGAGCAACTGCTTGGCGATGATGTTGCGCTGCACCTCGTTGCTGCCGCCGTAGATCGTGGCCTTGCGGAAGTTGAGGTACTGCCCGGTGGCCGCGGCACCCGCGCCCGCGAGCAGATCGTTCAGCGGCGTCAGCGAATGATCCGGCGCGAGCAATTCCGGCAGGTGCGGCGCGGCATAGGGCCCGAGCGCCAGCATGTGCAATTCGGTGAGCCACTGGCGGATCTCGGAGCCCTTGAGCTTGAGCACCGAGGCCTCGGGGCCCGGCGCGCTGCGCTTGGCGGACATCACCTTCAGCACCGTGACCTCGAGCGCCATCAGCTCGAGCTGCACCTGCGCCAGCCGATCGCGAAAGCGCGCGTTCTCGATCAGCGGCCGGCCGTCGTCGCCCGGCGCCTGGCGGGCCACGCGCAGCAGCGCGCCGAACTTGGCCTTCGACACGCCGAGCGACGCGGCGCCCGTGCGCTCGTGGCCGAGCAGGAACTTGGCACACGTCCAGCCCTGGTTCTCTTCGCCGATGCGCTGGTCGACCGGCACGCGCACGTTGTCGAACCACACCTCGTTGACCTCGTGCTCGCCGTCGATCAGCTCGATCTTGCGCACCGTGATGCCAGGCGACTTCATGTCGATCAGCAGGAACGAGATGCCCTCTTGCTTGCGCGCGTCGGGGTCGGTGCGCACCAGGCAGAACATCCAGTCGGCGTGCTGCGCCAGCGTGGTCCAGGTCTTCTGGCCGTTGACGACGTAGTGGTCGCCGTCGCGCACGGCGCGCGTGCGCAGCGACGCCAGGTCGGAGCCCGCGCCCGGCTCGGAGTAGCCCTGGCACCACCAGTGCGTGCCGTCGGCGATGCGCGGCAGGAATCTTCGCTGCTGCTCGGGCGTGCCGAAGCGCATGATCACCGGCGCCACCATCTTCAGCCCGAAGCTGATCTGCCCCGGCGCACCGCCGGCGAAACACGCCTCATCGAACAGGTGACGCTGCACCGCGCTCCAGCCCGGGCCGCCATGCTCGCTCGGCCAGCTCGGCGCGCCCCAGCCGCGCTTGTGCAGGATGCGCTGCCAGCTCAAGTAGTCTTCACGTCCGAGCCGCTGCGCGTTGACCACCTTGCGCCGGATGTCGGCTGGCAACTGCTCGGCAACGAAGCGCCGCACCTCGTCGCGAAACGCCGCATCTTCGGCGCTGAAGTTCAGATTCATCGGGGCTCCTGGTTCTGCGTCGCAGAACGCGTATTCCGCTTGGTTGCATCTTGGGCGACCGTTGCGCCCTGTCAATGGCGTTTGCCCCGTCGCGCAGGCGTCACCCGACGGCCGGACCGCCGTCGTCACTCGTCGACGAAAGCGCCCTTGAAGAAACTCCATGCGGTGCCGTCGTGCAGGTAGAAGCTGCCGTCGGCGCAGAAATCCTTGCCGGGAAAGAACTCGCGCACCGCGCGCGGCAGCAGGCGAGCGAGCTGCTCGTCGCTGAGCAGCTCGAACTGCTCGGGCGTGATCGCGCGGCCGACGCGCAGCTTGAGGTCTGAAGTCATCGTGAACGTCGTCGTGCGCATCGATTGTGACGCCGGCATGGCGGCGCCGGACCGGGCGCGATACTGTCGCGCATGTGATTGTGGTGCCGTGATGGGCTGCTAGCATGGCCCGCACGATCGAACACCGCCTAACCAGGAGGCCGCATGGACTTCTCACCCACACCGAAAGTCGTCGAGTTGCAGCGCCGCGTGATGGACTTCGTGCAGACGCACGTCGTCCCGGCGGAACAGTCGTTCAAAGACGAGATGACCAAGTTCCGCGCCGCCGGCAACCCCTGGCAGCACACGCAGACGATGGAGGCGCTGAAGGAAAAGGCCAAGGCTGCGGGCCTGTGGAACCTGTTCCTGCCCGAGTCGAAGCACGGCTTCGGACTCACCAACCTGGAGTACGCGCCGCTGTGCGAGATCATGGGCCGCTATCCGCTCAGCGCCGAGGCGATGAACTGCTCGGCACCCGACACCGGCAACATGGAAGTGCTCGAGCGCTACGGCACCGAGGAGCACAAGCAGCGTTGGTTGAAGCCGTTGCTCGAAGGCAAGATCCGCTCGGCCTTCGCGATGACCGAGCCCGGCGTGGCGTCGTCCGACGCCACGCAGATCGAATGCAGCATCCAGCGCGACGGCGACCACTACGTGATCAACGGCCGCAAGTGGTGGACCTCGGGCGCACCCGACCCACGCTGCGAAATCCTGATCCTGATGGGCAAGACCGACCCGCAGGCCGCCACCTACCGGCAGCAGTCGATGATCCTGGTGCCCAAGAAGACGCCGGGCGTGAAGGTCGAGCGCGCACTGAGCGTGTTCGGCTACGACCACGCGCCTCACGGCCACGGCGAGGTCACGTTCACCAACGTGCGCGTGCCCGCCAGCAACATTCTGCTCGGCGAGGGCCGCGGCTTCGAGATCGCGCAAGGGCGCCTGGGCCCTGGCCGCATTCACCACTGCATGCGGCTGGTCGGCATGGCCGAGCGGGCGTTGGAGCTGATGTGCCGCCGCGCGTTGAGCCGCAAGCCGTTCGGCAAGCCGCTGTCGGATCAGGGCGTCACGCGCGAGCGCATCGCCAACGCACGCATCCTGATCGACCAGGCGCGTTTCCTCGTGCTCAACGCCGCCGACCGCATGGACAAGGTCGGCAACAAGCAGGCCAAGCGCGAGATCGCGATGATCAAGGTGGCGGCCCCCAACATGGCCTGCCAGGTGGTCGACTGGGCGATGCAGGTGTACGGCGGTGCCGCGGTGAGCGAAGACACGCCGCTGGCCTACATGTACTCCGGCGCGCGCACGATCCGCTTCGCCGACGGCCCGGACGAGGTGCACCGCAACCAGCTCGCCAAGTTCGAACTGGAACAATACTTGACCGCGAAAGCCTGACCCAGTACCGCGCGTCGCGCAACGACGCCGTCGCACCAAGGGGCACCACGTGCCCCTTTCTCATGGCCATTGGCCGCTCGCGCCATACTCCCGCCCATGTCGGATCTGCACCTGCCGTTCTGGCCACCGCAAGTGCCCAAGCACCTGTGGGTGCCCGAGACGCACCTGTACCGCAACGTCGAGGTGTCGGCGATGCGCTTTCCGCGCAAGCCGTTCGTGATCTTCTACGACACGCAGATCACCTACGCCGATTTCCAGCACGAGACCGAATGCGTCGCCGGCTACCTGCAGCAGCAACTCGGCGTGAACAAGGGCGACCGCGTGCTGCTGTACATGCAGAACAGCCCGCAATTCATGATCGCCTTCTACGCCATCCTGCGCGCCGACGCGGTGGTGGTGCCGGTCAACCCGATGAACCTGACGCAGGAGCTGAGCCACTACGTGCGCGACAGCGGCGCCACCGTGGCGTTCGCTGCACAGGACATCGCGCCGCGCATGCAGCCGCTGCTCGGCGAGGGCCTGCAGCACATCGTGGTGGCCACCTACAGCGACTACCTGCGCGAACCCACCGACATCGCCGTGCCCGAGTTCGTCGCCGCGCCGCGTGCGCCGCTGACTCAGCCGGGTCTCGTCGCATGGGCCGACGTGCTGGCTGCCGGGCTGGCGCCGCGCGCCATCGCAGGCGGCCCCGACGACCTCGCGGTGATGCCCTACACCTCGGGCACCACCGGCCACCCCAAGGGCTGCATGCACACGCATCGCAGCGTGATGTTCAACGCCGCCGGCGTGTGGACCAGCTCCAACCAGGGCAGCGTCGGGCTCGCGGTGTTGCCGATGTTCCACGTGACCGGCATGCAGGCGCACTTGAACGGCGCGATCTACAACGCCGCCACCATCGTGCTGCTGCCGCGCTGGAACCGCGACGCCGCGGCGTTGTGTGTGCAGCGCTATCGCGTCACCGGGCTGGCGCTGATCACCGCGATGGTGATCGACTTCATGAGCAACCCGCGCCTGGGCGAATACGACCTGTCGAGCGTGCGGCGCATCGGCGGCGGCGGCGCCGCGATGCCCGAAGGCGGTGGCGCTGGCAATGGAAAAGAAATTCAACATCAAGTATGGCGAGGGCTACGGCATGAGCGAGACGATGGCCGCCACGCACATGCCAACCCGCCCGAGCGCCCGAAGGAGCAGTGCCTGGGCATCCCGCTGTACGACGTCGATTCGCGCATCATCGATCCGGTCACGCTGCAGGAGCTGCCGCAAGGCCAGACCGGCGAGATCGTCGTGCACGGCCCGCAGGTGATGCACGGGCTACTGGAACAAGCCGCAGGCCACGGCCGACGCGTTCATTCGAGATCGACGGCAAGCGCTTCTTGCGCACCGGCGACCTCGCAACCATCGACGACGAGGGCTACTACTTCTTCGTCGACCGGCTGAAGCGCATGATCAACGCCGCCGGCTTCAAGGTGTGGCCGGCCGAGGTGGAGGCGCTGCTGTACCAGCACCCGGCGATCCAGGAGGCGTGCGTGATCGCCGCCACAGGACGCGCGCCGCGGCGAGACCGTCAAGGCCGTGGTGGTGCTGAAGCCCGCGCATGCGGGCCAGGTCACCGAGCAGCAGATCGCCGACTGGGCGCACGCCAACATGGCGGCCTACAAGGCGCCGCGCATCGTGCAGTTCGCGGCGTCGCTGCCCAAGTCGGGCACCGGCAAGGTGATGTGGCGCGCGCTGCAGGAAGCCGAGAACGCCAAGACGGCCTGAAGGCAGCGAAGTGTGCCGAGTATTCCCGACCCGCGCGACTGCAGCGGGCTCGTGCGTTGACGCCCCCCCAACACGACGGCCAACATCCGCGCAGACCCGTTCAGGTCAATGGGAGTGAACAATGGCTCGGTGCGGCGTGCTCGCGGTCGTCTTGACGCTGTTGAGTGCCGGTGTTCAGGCGCAATGGGACCTGATGCCCGGCAAGGGCATCGACATCGGTGTCGGTGCTGGTGGAGAGACCTGGGTGGTCGGCGTCGATCGCGTGGCCGGTGGCGGCTCGATTCATCGGTGGACCGGCAACGACTGGCAGAACGTGCCTGGCGGTGCGCTGCGCATCGACGTCGATGCGCGTGGCACGCCGTGGGTCGTCAACTCCGAAGGCAGGATCTATCGCCGCGACGGCAGTGGATGGCAGTTGATGCCCGGGCTGGCGCGCGACATCGGCGTCGGCGGCAACGGTGCGGTCTGGGTGATTGGCGTGAATGCGGCGCCAGGCGGCTACGAGATCCATCGCTGGAAGGGCAGGCAATGGGAGCGCGTCAGCGGCGGCGCAGTGCGCATCGACGTCGATCCCAAGGGCAATCCGTGGGTCGTCAACGATCGCGGCGACATCCTGCGCCTCGACCGCGGCAGTTGGCAGCACCTGCCCGGCAGCGCCACCGCGATCACGGTTGCCTCAGACGGCACGGCGTGGGTTCTCGGCACCGATCGCGTGCCGGGCGGATACTCGGTGCACCGCTGGACAGGCAACGAATGGCGCCGTGTCGAGGGCGGCGCCGTGTCACTCAGCGCCGGCCGGGTGCCGTGGCTGGTCAACGACAACGGCCAGATTTACCGCTGGCGGCAGAACCGCTGAACGGCAGCCACGCCGCGGCTAGCGTGCGCTGCGCGGCGCTCGCCGGTGCAACGCTGCACCTTCGTATGAGTCGAACATCTTCTGTGCCGTACGGCACACCGCCTCGCGCAGGGCCGACGGTTCCAACACGACCCCTTCGGCGCCCAGCCGCAGCATCTCGCGCGACGCGTGTTCGACCGATTCGATCGGCACCGTCACCTGACGCCAGCCGAGGCGTCGGGCGGCCCCGCGCTGCGCTGCGCCGCCTGCGCGACGATCAGACTGAAATTGCGCAGCCGCTCCAGGCCCAGCGGCGAGACGCGCAGCGTGGCGAAGTCGCGGTACACGCCCTGCTCGAAGCGCCGCGTCGACTCGCCCCAGAACGACGCCAGATCGAACTTTGCAGGCCTTGCAAATCGCTCGTCGAGCACCTGCGCGTTCTCGATCGCAGCCACGCGATAGGTGCGCGGCTCGCGGCGGTGGCGTGCCACCAGGTACCAGGCGCCGCCCTTCAGCACCAGCCCGAGCGGATCGACCACCCGCTCGGACACCGAGGTCCAGCTCTCGTAGCGCATGCGCAGCCGCCGCTCGCTCCACACGGCCTCGGCCACCACGCGCAAGTGATCGGCCGGCGCGGCGCCGCGAAACCAGTCCACCGGGTCGAGGTGAAAACGCGCGCCGACGCGCTCGGCGTCGCCGCGCCAGTCGGCCGGCAGTGCGGCCAGCAGCTTCAGGTGCGCCGACGCCGCGGCCTCGCCAAGGCCCAGCGCCTTGGCGGGCCCGGGCAGACCGGTCATCAGCAGCGCGCGCGCCTCGCCGCTGGTGAGCCCGGTGAGCTGCGTGCGCCAGCCCTCGCGCAACTGAAAGCCGCCGCTGCGGCCGCGGTCGCCATACACCGGCACGCCGGCGGCGCTCAGGCTGTCGACGTCGCGGTACACGGTGCGCACGGAGACCTCGAGCTCACGCGCCAGCGCGAATGCGCTGGTGCGGCCGCGGCTTTGCAGCAGCATCAGGATCGACAACAAGCGGCTCGCCTGCACGGTGACCGCAGTGTCGCAGGAAATGCTGACATGCGTTGTCAGCTATTGCGGCCAATGATGCGGGCCAACGCCACCAGGAGGCCCGCTCGATGGACACCACCACCCTTGCACCGACGCAAGTGCACACCGCCCGCGCTCGAAGACTGCGCCGTGCTGGAACTGCGCGACTACAAGCTGCATCCGGGCCGGCGTGACGAACTGATCGCACTGTTCGAACGCGAGCTCATCGAGCCGCAGGAGGCTGCGGGCCTGCGCGTGATCGGCAGTTTCGCGACCTCGACCGGCCGGATCACTTCGTGTGGCTGCGTGGCTTTGCCGACATGACCGCGCGTCGGCACGCGCTCGAGGGCTTCTATGGCGGCGCGCAGTGGGCCGCGCATCGCAGCGCGGCCAACGCAACGATGATCGACTCCGACAACGTGCGACTGCTGCGCCCGGCCAGACCGCAGTGGGCGCCGGCCACACCGGCCTCGCCGCGTGCGCATCGCGACGCCGACGACGGCGACGCGCCACGCCCCACGCTATACGTGCTGACGCTGTGCGCGCTGCAGGTTGCGCCGTACCACGCGTTCAGGCGCTGGTTCGAACGCGAGGCGTTGCCGCTGCTGCGCGAGGCCGGCGCGATGCCGATGGCGGTGCTCGAAACCGAGCCGGCGCTCAACGACTACCCGCGCCTGCCGGTGCGCACCGACGAACAAGTGTTCGCCTGGCTCGCCCGCTTGCCGAGTGCGGCCGCTTGGGCGCAGGCCGAACAGCGCCTCGCGGCTTCGCCACCGTGGCGCGACCAGGTGCTGCCGCGGCTGCAGTCGCCCGTGACGCGACCGCCGATCACGCTGCGCTTGCAGCCGACCGCACGCTCGCTGCTGCGCTGAACGCGGCACGATTCGACGGAGATCCCGATGACCCCTCTTGCAGCACCCCACGGCAGCGTGCACGACTTCGACTTCCTGCTCGGCCGCTGGCACGTGCACAACCGGCGCTTGACCACGCGGCTGCGCGGCGTCTCCGACTGGAAGGAGTTCCACGCCACGCACTGGTTCGAGCAGCGCCTGGGCGGCCTCGCCAACGTCGACCAGATGGATTGCCCGAGCGAGGGCTTCTCGGGCATGAGCGTGCGCTGCTTCAACCTCGCCGAGCGGCGTTGGGCGATCTACTGGATCAGCAGCACCCAGCGGCGTGCTGTTGCCGCCGGTGTTCGGCGGCTTCGACGGCGACGTCGGCACCTTTGTCGGCTGCGACGTCGACGATGGCCGCGAGGTGCACGTGTGCTTCCAGTGGCAGCGCCAGGGGCCCGACGCCGCGCGCTGGGAACAGGCCTTCTCGCTCGATGGACGCGAGTGGGAAACCAACTGGGTGATGCAGTTCACTCGCAACGATGGAGTTGACGCATGAACGAGTTGAACGACTTCGTCGAACGCTACGTCGCGGTGTGGAACGAACCCGACAGCGCGCGCCGGCGCGAGCGCATCGCCGCGCTGTGGACGTGCAACGGCGCGAGCCTGCACCGCATGCTGGAGCCGCGCGGCCATCGCGGCCCTCGAGGCGCGCGTGGCCGCGTCGTACGACAAGTGGGTGCACGACCGCGGCTGCACGTTCCGCTCGGCCCGGCACGCATTCGGCCACCACGACGCGGTGATGTGCAACTGGGAGATGGTGTCGCCCGAGGGCGCGGTGGTCTCGCTCGGCCTGTCGTTCCTGCTGCTCGACCCCTACGGCCTGGTGCACACCGAGCTGCAGTTTCCCGAGCCGCCGCCGGCGCCGTTGCCCGAGCACGAGGCGTTGGTCGAGCGCGTGGTGGCGATGTGGAACGAGCCCGACCGCGAGGCGCGGCGCATCCGCATCAGTGCGCTGTGGCAGGCGGGTGGCGCGCATGTCAACTCCGAGCGCACCTGCGTCGGGCATGACGCGATCGACGCCGAGGCGACACGCGTGTACGCGATGTGCGGCGCGCGCGGCCAGCGCTTCCGCTGCCCAGGGCGCATCGACGGTCACCACGGCGCGGTGCGCATGGACTGGGAGCTGCTCGGCGACGACGGCGCGTCGGTGCTGGCGGCCGGCACCAACCTGCTGCTGCTCAGCGACGACGGGCGCGTGCAGCGTGACCTGCAGTTCGACGTGCCGGCCAAGCGGCTGAGCTGACGCCGCCGCGCGACGTCGTCCCACCGGTGAGTCGGGCCGCACCCGTGGCGGCCCATGGTCCAATGCCATGCAGCGGTGTGATCGACGTTCGCGAGGAGGCCATGATGGACAGGTTGTTTTCACTGGAGGGCCGGGTGGCGCTCGTCACCGGTGGCTCGCGCGGCATCGGCCGCATGATCGCCGAGGGTTTCCTGCGGCACGGCGCCAAGGTCTACATCTCGTCGCGCAAGGCCGACGCCTGCAACCGCACAGCGGACGAGTTGTCGGCGATCGGCCCGTGCACATCGCTGCCGGCTGATGTCTCCACCGTTGCCGGCGCCGAGGGCTTGGCGTCGACACTCACCGCGCGCGAGCCGCGTCTGGACATCCTCGTGAACAATGCCGGCGCGGCCTGGGGCGCGCCGTTCGACGAGTTTCCCGAGCAGGGTTGGGACAAGGTGCTGGACTTGAACTTGAAGTCGCCGTTCTTTCTCACCCGTGCGCTGCACGGGCCGCTGAGGGCTGCCGCGTCGCCCGCCCGGCCGGCCAAGGTGATCAACATCGCCTCGATCGACGGCATCGCGGTCAACCCGCTGGAGACGTATTCGTACGCGGCCAGCAAGGCCGGGTTGATCCATCTCACGCGCCGCATGTCGCTGCGGCTGGTGCAGGACCACATCGTCGTCAGCGCGATCGCGCCGGGTGCGTTTGCGTCCGACATGAACCGCGCCGCACGCGACCACGGCGATGAGGTGGCCAAGCGCATCCCCGCGCAGCGCATCGGCACCACCGAGGACATGGCCGGCGCGGCGATCTTCCTGGCCTCGCGCGCCGGCGACTACGTGGTCGGCGCCACCATCGTGGTCGACGGGGGCGTGTCGCTGGGTCTGGCGAGCCGGCCGAGCTGATAGTGCGGCGAGCCGACTAAGCGAGGTTGGAAGCGCGGTCCAGGGCTGTTCCTGTGGTGGCCCGGTTCTTTGGTCACCCGGCGCCGTGTGCCCGGCATCCGAGTTCGACCCCGAACCGACGTTCGGCATTGCGAAGCTGCCCGCGGGCGCATGGTCGTGCGGGTGCCAGGACCAGAGGGTCATTGCTTTCGCTGGTCGTCGTCGGTGCATTGACCGGCGCCAATGCCGCGGCACAGGAAGCGACTCCCGCAGACAAACGGCATGTCAAGTCGGACTCCGCCGAATCGGCAGATTCCGAGCGGCCGAGCCTCCTCCGGGCCGAGGCGATGATCATGCTGGACTACCAGGTCATCCCGGTACCTGGGGAGAAGTCGATCGACCTGATGGGTTTTCACGTCCTGAACAAGCTGACCGACTGGATGTACCTCGGTGCCGGTGTCAGTGCACCCCTGGTCAAGGGCGAGTACGGGGGCTTCATGGCGTTCGACGTCACCGTTCACGCCCAGCGCAAACTATGGGGAAACCTCCTTGCCGACGCCGGCCTCTCGATGGGTGGCGGAGGGGGCGGCAAGAGCAAGGAGCAGAGCAAGGTACTGACGGGTACGGGTGGGTTCGTCAAGGGTTACGTCGGACTGGGCTACGACTTCACGGACTTCTCCGTCGGAGCGAATGTCGCGAGGATGAAGTTCAACCAGTCGATCATCGACAGCACCCAGCTCAACGTCTTCGTTCAAGTGCCGTTCTCGTACGCCGTTGGCTCCTACGCGAGTGCCGGAGAAAAGCTCGCCGCCACGGACGCCCAAGGAGCCTTCGGGGATTCCTCGGAAAACACGCTGACATGGGGCCTGGACAACTTGGTCCAGGTGGATCCCGAGGGATCCAACAAGGCCACCATCCGCTTGATCGATCTGCAGTTCGCGCACTACATGACAAGCAGTGCGTATTGGTATGCCAGCCTGGGTGTCGGCTACCAAGGCTTGCCGCTCTATAACCAGCTGATCGGCGGACTTGGATATCGATTCAGGGCCTCGCCACGCGTCGATCTCCACGCTCAGTTGGGATTCGGGTCGGGAGGGTGGTCACCCGACAGGATCAACACCGGCTCCGGACTGCTGGTGTATCCGAAGGCGACAGCCGAGTACTCGATCAGCCGGAACTTTGGCCTGTCATTGTCGGCAGGGTACTTGTTCGCCCCGACGGGGTCTTCGAAGAACTACACCTTCGGCGCATCACTGAGCTACCACCTGCATCCAGAACGGGAAGTCTCGAGCGCACGCGAAACGTCCGACGACATTCTCTACAAGGGCTATCGATTCAGCTTGTTGCAGCAAACCGCACTCAATGTCAGAGACCGTGACGTCACTGGCGGGCGGATCAACATGCTGTCCGCGCAGCTCGACGCCATCGTCAGCGATCATGTCTACATACCCATTCAAGGAGCCGTGGCCTACGAAGCCTACCGGGACTATCCCGGCTACGGTGAGCTGGTTGCCGGGGTTGGGATCCAGAGCAAGTACGACAAGGGCGACCGGCTCCAGTTCTTCGGTCAGTTCTTGGGTGGGACGAACGCCCACGGCCCCATCGTGAAGGCCGGCATCGGCATGAACTATGGCCTCAGCGATCGACTGGCGATCTATGCCTCGGCAGGCAAGACGGTGGCAACACCGTCGAACAAAACAGATTTCAGATCGGACAACGTTGGACTGGGCATAACCTATCGTTTTTCGATGCCGAGCTGGTGAGATGCCAGCCGGAGATTCGCCTGGTGCGTGGCCCGCCAACCAGCGTCAGAACCCCGACAACAGCGCCGCGCGGTCGATCTGGAACGACGCGTCGCCGAACAGCTCCTGCAGCACGCGAGCGCGCTTCATGAACAGGCCGATCTCGAGCTCGTCGGTCATGCCGATGCCGCCATGCATCTGCACGGCCTCCTGCACCGCGCGGTTGGCGCTGAGGCTCGCGCGTGCCTTGGCCTGCGCCACCCGCAGCGGCGCATCGGCAGCCGCATCGTCGAGCGCCTTCAGCGCCTGACGCACGATCGCGCGGGCCAGCTCGAGGTCGCAGAACAACTCGGCGCAGCGGTGCTGCAAGGCCTGGAACTCGCCGATCAGGCGATCGAACTGCTTGCGTTGCTTCAGGTACTCCACCGTGCGCTCGAACACCTCGTCGGCCAGCCCCAGCAGCTCGGCGGCCGCCACGGCGCGCCCGACGTCGAGCGTGCCCTCGAGCAGCCGTGCTCCGGTCTCGATCGATCCGATCAGTGCATCGCTGCCCACCCGCACGACATCGAAGCGGGCACGTGCGGCGTTGTGCGAATCGACCATCACCGTGCGTTCGATCTTCAAGCCCGGGGCGTTCTTGGGCACCAGCAGCAGTGCGGTGCCGCCATCGGCGCGCGCCGCGACGATCAGCGCGTCGGCCACATGGCCGTCCACCACGAACAGCTTCTGGCCATCGATGCGCCAGCCGCCACCGTCGCGCGCGGCGGTGGTGTTGAGCGATGTGGGGCGATGGCGCGATTGCTCGTCGACGGCCAGCGCCATCACCACGTCGGCGGCCGCGATGCGCGGCAGCCAGGCCTTTTGCTGCTCGGGCGAGCCGGCGGTCTTCAGCAACCAGGCCGCCAGCACCGCCGTCGAGAAAAACGGCGTCGGTGCCAGCGTGTGGCCGATCTGCTCGGCGATCAGCGCCACCTCGGTCACGCCGAGTCCGAGGCCGCCCAGCGCCTCGGGCACCAGCGTCGCGCTGTAGCCCTGCTCACCGAAGCCGCGCCACAGCTGCGCACTGTGGCCCGTGGGATCGTTGGCATCGCGCAGCTTGCGAAGATGCGCCACCGGCGCGCGCTCGGACAGGAAACTCTGTGCGCTGTCGCGCAGCATGCGGCGTTGCTCGTCGAGAACCCAGGTCATTGCAGCTTCCTCAAACTCCTTCTGCGCCGTCGATGCACCGCGAAAGATAGACCAAGCGAACACCGCGGATCCGGCTCTGCCGGTCCGCTAGTGTTGCCCCCTTGAGGGGCGGCGGCCGGCAGGCCGCATCGGGTGGTGTTCATCCCGGCAGGCCAAGCACGCGCTTGGCCACCACGTTGAGCTGCACTTCGCTCGTGCCGCCCTCGATCGAGTTGGCCTTGGTGCGCAGCCAGGCGCGCGCGGCGGCGCCGTCCTGCGAGCGATTGCCTTCCCACTCCAGCGCATCGGCTCCGCCGACGGCCATCATCAATTCCCAGCGCCGCTTGTTGAGCTCTGCGCCGTAGTACTTGAGCGCCGACGACAAAGCGCCGAGTGCCTCGCCGGCGCGCGCCTGCTCGCCGGCCAGCCGCAGCCACGCGCGAAAAGCTGCCTCGTCGACCTCGAAGCGCGCAATCTCGGCGCGCAGCACGCCGTCGGTGAGCCGCCCGGCCTCGTCGCGGCCCAGCCGCTCGGCGGCATGGCGCCCCAGCGGCTTGGGCGTCGAGCGCTCACCGATCGCACTGATCATTTCGCGCTCGTGAGTCAGCAAGTACTTGGCGATGGTCCAGCCGGCGTTGAACTCCCCCACCAGGTTGCCGCGCGGCACCTTCACCTGATCGAACCAGGTCTCGCAGAACGGCGACTTGCCCGAGATCAGCTTGATCGGGCGGGTAGAGACGCCCGGCGACGTCATGTCGATCAGCACGAAGCTGATGCCGGTGTGCTTCTTGGCGGTGTCGGTGCGCACCAGGCAAAAGATCCAATCGGCCTCGTCGGCGTATGAAGTCCAGATCTTCTGGCCGCTGACGACGAAGTGCTCGTCGCGAACTTCAGCCCGCGTGGCGAGCGATGCCAGATCGGAGCCCGCATTCGGCTCCGAGTAACCCTGGCACCAACGGATCTCGCCGCGCGCGATGGCCGGCAGGATCTCGCGCTTTTGCTGCTCGCTGCCGTACTTCAGCAACGCAGGCCCGAGCATCCAGATGCCGAAGCTTTGCAACGGGGCGCGGCACTTGAGTGCCGCCATCTCCTCGCGCAGGATCGCCGCCTGCGCGTGCGTGAGCCCGCCGCCTCCGTAGTCGCGCGGCCAGGTGGGCACCGTCCAGCCGCGCGCGCCCATGCGCTGCATCCACTGCGCTTGAGCCTCGCTCTGGAACTTGAAGCGCTTGCCGCCCCAGCAGACGTCGGCCTCGCTCTTCACGGGCTGACGCATCTCGGCGGGGCAGTTGGCCTCGAGCCAGGCGCGGGTGTCGCGACGAAAGCGATCGAGACTCGCTGTCGTCTCGTCGGCGGCGACGCTGATCGAACTCATGCGTGTTCTCCTGCGATCGTGCGCCCGGGGATGCCGCATGGGTGCTTTCCCTGAGCAGGGCCCGATTTCCAATCCAAACGATGGATGTTCGGTTTTTTCTGGACTATAAAAGTCATCGCAACCATACCGCGAACTCGAAAACGCCACAAGGCCCGCAACGATCCATGGGCGCCTACGTCGCTCGCCGCCTGCTCGCGCTGCTGCCCACGCTGGTGCTGGCCAGCATCATCGTGTTCGTCACCGTGCGGCTGATCCCGGGCGACGTGATCGACCTGATGCTGAGCCAGAACGACGTCTCGGCCGATCGCAAGAGCCGCGAGCAGCTCATCACGCTGCTCGGCCTGGATCTGCCGATGTGGCAACAGTACGGTCGCTGGATCTCCGCCATCGTGCTGCACGGCGACCTCGGCAACTCGCTGTGGCAAGGCACGTCGGTCGCCGCGATGCTGCTGGCGCGACTGCCGGTGACGTTCGAGCTGGGCGCGATCGCGCTGGTCATTGGCCTGGCGATCGCGTTGCCGATCGGCGTCTATTCGGCGATGCGACAGGACACGCGCGGCGACTACCTGGCGCGCTCGTTTTCGATCCTGCTGCTGGCAGTGCCCAGTTTCTGGCTGGGCACGATGGTGGTGGTGTTCCCGTCGATCTGGTGGGGCTGGTCACCGCCGATCGAGTACTCGCGGTTCGCCGACGCGCCACTCACCAACCTCAAGCAGATGCTGTTGCCTGGCGCCGTGCTCGGCGCAGCGCTGTCGGCCATCACGATGCGGCTGACGCGCACGATGATGCTTGAGGTGCTGCGCCAGGACTACATCCGCACCGCCTGGGCCAAGGGCTTGAGCGAGCGGCTGGTGATCGTGCGCCACGCGCTGCGCAACGCGATGATCCCGGTGGTCACGCTGATCGGGCTGCAGGCCCCGCTGCTGATCGGCGGTGCGGTGATCATCGAGCAGATCTTCGTCATCCCGGGTATGGGCCTGCTGCTGCTCGATGCCGTGCAGCAACGCGACTATCCGGTGATCACCGGCGTCTTCCTGATGGTGGGCGTGGCGGTGATGCTGATCAACCTGGTGGTCGACCTGAGCTACGGTCTGCTCGACCCGAAGGTTCGGGTGAAGACATGAGCGCCGTCCTGCCGCCCCTTGCGGCCGCCAAGGCACAGGGCCAGGGGTTCTGGATCCGCCTGTGGCGCGAGAAGCCGTTGGGCGTGGCCGGCGCGATCGGGCTGCTGCTGTTCCTGGTATGCGGCGTGCTGGCCGACAGCATCAGCCCCTATGGCTTCAACGAGATCGCACCCATCGACCGCCTGAAGCCGCCGAGCTGGGCGCACTGGTTCGGCACCGACAACCTCGGCCGCGACATGCTGTCGCGCTGCCTGTACGGCGCACGCCTGTCGGTCATCATCGGCTGCACGGCGGCGGTCCTGGCGACGGTGATCTCGGCCCTCATCGGCATCGTCAGTGGCTATTTCGGCGGCAAAGTCGATCTCGCGGTGCAGCGCTTCGTCGACGCCTGGATGAGCTTCCCCGACCTGGTGGTGCTGATCGTCGTCGTCTCGGTGCTCGGCCCGGGCATGCCGCAGATCATCGGCACGCTGGGGCTGCTGCTGGGCATCGGCGGCTCGCGCATCGTGCGCTCGGCGGTGGTGTCGGTGCGCGAGCACATGTACGTGCACGCTGCGCAATCGATCGGCGCCGGCGCGCCGCGCATCCTGTGGCGCCACGTACTGCCCAACGTGATGGCGCCGATCATCGTGCTGCTGACGACGCGCGTCGGTACCGTGATCCTCGCCGAATCAGGGCTCTCGTTCCTCGGCCTGGGCGTGCCGCCGCCGGCTCCCACCTGGGGCGGCCTGCTGTCGGGCAGCGGCCGCACTTACATGTTCCAGGGGCCCTGGCTGGTGGTGGCACCCGGCCTGTGCCTGACCCTCGTCGTGTACGCCACCAACGTCTTCGGCGACGCGCTGCGCGACCTGCTCGATCCGCGGATGCGAGGCTCCAGGTGAACTGCCGCCGCCTCGCTGAGACGTGCCTAACAAACGGATCGGGTGTCCCGATCCGATTCCAAGGAGACTCGTGATGCACCCGTTCACAAACCACCTGCCGATCGTTCGCACGATCGCGCTGTCCGCCGTGCTGGCATTCGGCTCGGCCGCAGCCGTTGCACAAGCCGAGAAACCGCAGACCGGCGGCACGCTGAACGTCGGTCTCGTCTACTACACGCTGTCGCCGCTGTCGTGGGACCCGGCCGACTGGCCGTGGAAGTTCGGCCAGGACACCGGACTCATGTACGAGCAATTGTTCGCCGGCGACCTGTCCAAAGCCAAAAGCCGAGGCGGCAAGCATCCGTTCGTGGCCGACTCCTGGCTGCCGTCGGACGCGATCCGCGGCGAGCTGGCCGAGAGCTGGAAAGTGATGGACAACCCGTTCCGGGTCGAGGTCAAGCTGCGCAAGGGCGTGATGTTTCCCGACAAGCCCGGCGTGATGAAGGCGCGCGAGCTGGTCGCCGACGACGTGGTGTACAGCTTCTATCGCCTCGACAAGAGCCCGAAGAAGATTCCGACCTACTACGACCACGTTGACAAGGTGGAGGCCACCGACAAGTACACAGTGCTGTTCACCTTCAAGAACTACAACGCCGAATGGGACTACCGCTTCGGCTGGGGCTACTACTCGGGCATCGTGCCCAAGGAAGTGACCGACGCCGGCGCCAAGGACTGGAAGAACGCCAACGGCAGCGGCCCCTTCGAGCTGACCGACTACGTCCAAGGCAACGCCGCCACGTTCAGCAAGAACACGCTGTACTGGGACAAGGAGACCATCGGTGGCGTGTCGTACAAGCTGCCCTTCGTCGACAAGATCGTCTACCGCACGATCAAGGACGAAGCCACGATGCAGACCGCGTTGCGCACCGGCAAGGTCGATGTGCTGGAGTCGATCCGCTGGAGCGCGGTGGACGAGCTCAAGAAGAGCGCGCCGGCGCTGAAGTGGAAACGCTGGGTCAACACCGGAGGCGTCTTCGTCGCGATGCGCGTCGACACCAAGCCGTTCGACGACATCCGGGTGCGGCGTGCGCTGAACATGGCGGTCAACAAGCAGGAGATCGTCAAGTCGTACTACGGCGGCAACGCCGATCTGTTCGCCTACCCGATGCACCCCGACTACGTCGGCTACTACGAGACGCTGGACAAGATGCCGATCGCGGCGCAGGAGCTGTTCACCTACAACCCGGAGAAAGCCAAGGCGCTGCTGGCCGAGGCCGGCTATCCCAAGGGCTTCAGCTTCAAGGTGCAGGTCTGCTCGTGCTCGCCAGACCAGATGGACCTGCTGCCACTGGTGGCGGCCTACCTCGACAAGGTGGGCGTCAAGGTCGAGATCCAGCCGATGGAGTACGGCGCGTTCCTGTCGGCGATGACCACCAAGACCAACGCCGCCGGCTACATGATGCAGAACGGGCACACCAACCCGACGACCAGCATCCGCAAGAGCTTCGTCACCAAGCAGACCTGGAACCCGGCGCAATACAGCGACCCGGACTTCGACAAGCGCATGGCCGATGTCTACCTGGAGCGCGACGAGAGCAAGCGGCAGCTGCTGATCAAGCTGATGACGCGCGACATCGTCGAGAAGGCGCCCTACATCTGGCTGCCCACCGCGTACGTCTACAGCGCGTGGTGGCCGTGGGTGAGGAACTACGACGGCGAATTGCGCGTCGGCTCCGAACGGCCGGGGCCGATCCATGCGCGCATCTGGATCGACCAGGAGCTCAAGAAGAAGATGGGGTATTGATGATCCCCCCCGAAGCGACCTTCGGTCGCCTTCCCCCAGGGGGCGACACCAGCGGACCGGCAAAGCCGGATCCGCGGTGTCCGCTTGACCGGTCGATTCGTTCGTGAGAACGGAGCAGCTGCTGTCGGTGCGTGGCCTCACGACGCGCTTTCGCACCGAGCGCGGCGAAGTCACCGCGGTGGACGACGTGTCGTTCACGCTCGAGGCCGGCCAGACGTTGGCCATCGTCGGCGAGTCGGGCTCGGGCAAGAGCGTCACTGCGCTGTCGCTGATGCGCTTGATTCCGCAGCCGCCGGGCCGCATCAGCGCGGGACAGATCTTCTTCGAAGGGCAAGACCTGCTCGCGCTCAGCGAGGAGCAGATGCGCTCGGTGCGTGGCAACCGCATCTCGATGATCTTCCAGGAGCCGATGAGCTCGCTGAACCCATCGCTGACGGTCGGCCTGCAGGTGGCCGAGCCGATCAACGTGCACCGCAAGGTGCCTTGGCCGGCCGCCTTCAAGGCCGCTCGCTCGTTGCTCGAGCGGGTGCAGATTCCCGACGCCGAGAGCCGGCTGCACACCTATCCGCACCAGTACTCCGGCGGCATGCGCCAGCGCGCGATGATCGCCACCGCGCTGGCCTGCAACCCCAGGCTCATCATCGCCGACGAGCCCACCACCGCGCTCGACGTCACCGTGCAGGCGCAGATCCTCGACCTGCTGAAGCAGTTGACGCGCGAAACCGGCGCCGCGCTGATCCTGATCACGCACGACCTCGGCGTGGTGGCGCGCTACGCCGATCGCGTGGTCGTGATGTACGCCGGCCGTGTGGTCGAGCAGGCACCGGCCGCGGCGCTGTACTGCGCGCCGCAGCCACCCCTATACGCGCGGGCTGCTGGCCTCGGTGCCGCGCCTGGACGGCGCGGCCGGCGAGCGGCTGGTGCCGATCGACGGTGCCCCGCCCGACTTGGCCGCGCTGCCGCCGGGCTGCGCCTTTGCGCCGCGCTGCACGCACGCGCTGGCCAGTTGCCTGACCACCCGCCCGCTGTTGCGCGGCGTCGGCAGCGCCGCGTCGCCGGACCATCACCACGCCTGCCTGCGCGATGACCTTCCTATCGAATAGCGGCGCCGCGAGCGACGGGGGCACCGAGTTGCTGCGCGTCGACGATCTGAAGGTGCACTTTCCGGTCACCAAGGGTGTGCTGTTCAAGAGCACCGTCGGCCTGGTCAAGGCAGTGGATGGCGTGTCGTTCACGATCCACCGTGGCGAGACGCTGGGCCTGGTCGGTGAAAGCGGCTGCGGCAAATCAACCACCAGCCTCGCGGTGTTGCGCATGCAGCAGGTCACCGCGGGCCGCATCGTCTTCGAAGGGATCGACATCACCGCGCAAGACCGCAGCAGCGGCACCTTCCGGCGCCGCATGCAGATGGTCTATCAAGACCCGTACGGCTCGCTCGATCCACGCATGCGGGTGCGCGACATCGTCGGCGAGCCGCTCACCGTGCACGGCATCACCCAGACCCGCGCCGAATACAACGAGCGCGTCGCCGCGCTGCTGGCCACCGTGGGCCTGCTGCCCGCCATGGCCGAGCGTTATCCGCACGAGTTCTCGGGTGGCCAGCGTCAGCGCATCGCCATCGCGCGCGCGCTCGCGCTCGAGCCCAGCCTGGTGATCTGCGACGAGCCGGTGTCGGCACTCGACGTGTCGATCCAGGCGCAGGTGATCAACGTGCTGATGGAGTTGCAGCAGCGCCTGAAGCTGTCGTACCTGTTCGTCGCGCATGACCTCGCCGTGGTGCGCCACATCAGCCACCGCGTCGCGGTGATGTACGTCGGGCGCATCGTCGAGATCGCCGAGCGCGAGGCGCTGTTTCGCGAACCGCTGCATCCATACACGCAGGCGTTGTTGTCGGCGGTGCCGGTGGCCGACCCGGCGGCCGAAAAGCGGCGCCCGCGCCAGGTGCTGCGCGGCGAGGTGCCCAGCGTGATGCGCCCGCCCAGCGGTTGCCGCTTTCATCCACGCTGCCCGCACGCGATGGCGGTGTGTAGCGAGCAGAGCCCGCCGCTGGTCACGCTCGAAGGCGGGCGCGCAGTGGCATGCCACCTGCACGGCAAGGTGCCGATTGCGCTGCACGAGGCGGCCGTCAGTCCATGACGCGGGGCACCGAGCGCTTCGAAGACAAGCGCGAAATCATCCTCGACGTCGCGGCGCGCCTGTTCAACCAGCACGGCATCAAGGGCGGCCTACTGTCGGACGTCGCGCAACGCGTGGGCCTGGCGACCAACAGCCTCACTTACTACTACCGCAAGAAGGAAGACCTCGCGTGCGCATGCCTGCGGCGCGCGATGGATGCGTTGGTGGCCGTCGTCGACGCGGCGGCGCGGCAGCGCACGCTGGCGCTGCGTGTTCGCGCGTTGTTCAGTGGCTACCTCGGTCTGCTGGCCGACATTGCCGAAGGGCGCCACGCCGAACTGATCGTCTTTTCCGACCTGCTGTCGCTGGCGCCGCCGCAGCGCGACCCGATGGCGGCCGCCTACACGCAGATGTTCCGTCGCGTGCGCGGCCTGCTCGATGCACCCGACGCGCCGCGGTTGGAGGCCGCCGCGCGCAATGCACGCGGCCATCTGCTGCTGTCGACCGTGTCGTGGGCGCGCGCCTGGCTGTCGCGCCACGAGCCGGTGGACTATGCGCGCGTCGCCACGCAGATCGCAGACATCGTGCTGTTCGGCATCGCCAGCCCCGGCCAACATCTCACCGACGTCACGCCGCATTCGCATGCGTTGGCGCTCGACGACGACAATGACACCGCTACGCGCGCCGCCTACCTGCGCGCCGCCACGCGGCTGGTCAACGAATGCGGCTACCAGGGCGCGTCGGTCGACCGCATCGCCGCCGAGCTGCGCCTGACCAAGGGCTCGTTCTATCACCACCATGAAACCAAAGAGGAGCTGATCAACGCCTGCTTCGAGCGCACGTTCGCCGTCATGCGCGCCGCGCAAAGTGCAGCGCTCGCCACACCGGGCAGCGGCCTGGACCGCATGGCGATGGCGTGCCGCTCGCTGCTCGACTTCCAGATGTCGCCGCACGGGCCGCTGCTGCGCGTCACCGCATGGACCGGCCTGCCCGCCGCGCTGCGCGACGACACGCGACGCACGATGGGCCGCCTGGGCGAGCGCTTCGCCGCGCTGGTGGTCGACGGCATGGCCGACGGCTCGCTGCGCATCGTCGACCCGTCGATCGCCGCACAGGTGATCAACGGCGTGATCAACGCCACCGCCGAGCTCGAGCGCTGGGTGCCCGGCGCGCGCGCGGGCAATGCGTTCGAGCTATACGCGATGCCGCTGTTCAACGGGCTGCAGGCCGGCGGCCAGGCGCACCTTGATGCCATGCCGGCGCGGGCGGACGCAACCGCCGCGCGTTGACGCGCAGCGACAATGCGGGCATGGCCACCGCGCACCCAGCCGCCGAGCCGCTGCCGGACTTCCACGCGCTGCCCGATCTGATCCGCGCGCACGCACACTCGCAGCCGCGCGACACCGCGCTTGTCGACGCGACAGGGTCGATGGACTACGCCGCGCTCGATGCGGCGATGGACCGTGTGGCCGCCACGCTGCAGCGCGACGGCGCCAAGCCCGGCGACACGATCGCGATCTGCGCGTACGCGTGCAACGCCTACGTCGTGCTGTTCATGGGCGCGCTGCGCGCCGGCCTCGCGGTGGCGCCGCTGGCGCCGAGCAGCACGCCGGCTCAGATCGGCCGGCATGACGGCCGACGCGGGTGCGCGGCACCTGTTCC
Organism: uncultured beta proteobacterium; assembly: GCA_963774185.1. GTDB lineage: Bacteria > Pseudomonadota > Gammaproteobacteria > Burkholderiales > Burkholderiaceae_C > JAEUPI01. The sequence goes on along the minus strand of CAVZEK010000018.1, from coordinate 150,743 downwards.
TCGATGCGGCAACGCGTCGACACGGTGCCGGCCACGCTGACCGCAGACGTGCAGCGCATCCGCCTGGACGAGTCGAGCGGCGGCGACGCGCGCCTGGCCGACTGGCTGCTGCCGGTCGGCAGCACAGCCGCGGCCGGTGACGATCGAGCCGCGAGTGGGCGTTCAACATCATCTATTCGTCGGGCACCACCGGCACGCCCAAAGGCATCGTGCAGTCGCACGCGATGCGCTGGTCGCAGATCCGCACGCGCCGAGGCCGGCGGCTACGGCGCCGACACGGTCACGCTGATCGCCACGCCGCTGTACTCCAACACCACGCTGGTGGTCGTTCATTCCCGACGCTGGCGCTGCGGCGGCACGCTGGTGCTGATGTCGAAGTTCGACTGCGCAGGCTATCTGGCGCTGGCCGCAGAAGCACCGCGCCACGCACACGATGCTGGTGCCGGTGCAATACCAGCGCTTCATGGCGTGGCCGGACTTCGACCGCTACGACCTGTCGAGCTTCCGCTTCAAGTTCTGCACCAGCGCGCCGTTTCGCGCCGAGCTCAAGGCCGACGTGCTGCGCCGCTGGCCGGGCGGCGCTGATCGAGTACTACGGCATGACCGAAGGCGGCGGCACCTGCATCCTGTATTGCGCACCTGTATCCCGACAAGCTGCACACCGTGGGCCAGCCGGCCGAGGGCCACGACATCCGCCTGATCGACGAGCAAGGGCGCGAGCTGCCGCGCCGGCCCGACGCGATCGGCGAAGTGGTCGGGCGCTCGGCCGGCATGATGACCGGCTACCACAACCAGCCCGCCAAGACCGCGCGAGGCCGAGTGGTTCGACGCCGTCGGGGCGCCGCTTCATCCGCACCGGCGACGTCGGCCGCTTCGACGAAGACGGCTTCCTGATCCTGATGGACCGCCGCAAGGACATGATCATCTCGGGCGGCTTCAACATCTACCCGAGCGACCTCGAGGCCGTGCTGCGCCAGCACCCCGCCGTGGCCGACGTGGCGGTGGTCGGCGTGCCGAGCGCCGCAATGGGGCGAGACGCCGGTGGCCTTCGTCGTGCGGCGCGCCGGCCACGAGCGATGCGGCCGACGCGATCAAACGTTGGGTCAACGAGCGCGTCGGCAAGACGCAGCGGCTGGCCGACCTGCGCTTCGTCGACGAGCTGCCGCGCAGCGCGATCGGCAAGGTGCTCAAGCGCGAGCTGCGCGACGCCTACAAGCCCTGAGGTGCGCGGCGACGTGCGGGCTGGTCACGCGGCGCGCGCCGCCCGCAGCCGCCGCACGTGAACGACGCACATTGCCGCCTGGGCGATCGCCAGCAGCAAGAAGCCCGCTTCGGTGCCCAAGCGCTGGCTGACCACACCACCGCGCCACCGCACCGACGATGCCGCCGGTGGTCGGCGCCAGCGACGTGAGGCCGCCGATGCGTCCGCGCCCAAGACGGCGCATCAGCTCGCCGAAGCGCGTGGTGCTGGTTACCCCCTGCAGCCCGACACCCACGCCCATCGACGCCGCGCCGAGCCACAGCGCCCAAGGGCCGCCGCCGAGACCGTACAGCAGCGACTGCGCCAGCAGCATCACGAATGCGATCAGATAGCGCAGGTCGTCGCGCCAGTGCGTCACCAGCATGCCGCCGCTGAACAGCGCAGCCACGTAGAGCGCGCCCTGCAGCGTGATCAGCCCGCCGCCGCCTGCAGTGTCATGCCGAAGCGATGCATCGCCATCTGAATCGCGAACACCACGAAGTACGCCACCGACATCTGCGCCAGGCCGTCGATCATCATCGTGCGTCGCACCTCGGCATCGCTGCGCAACAACGTGATCTGCCCCGCGATGCGCACGTGCAGCGGCGCGTCGCCCGGCTGACCCGCCACGCCGGAGCGCCGCACCAGCACGCGCCGGCCGACGATGAACGCCAGCAGCAACGTCGCGGTCACCATCAGGAACAGCGCGGTGAAGCCCAGCGACGACAGCACCGCCGCCGACACCGCGGGCCCGATGAACGACAGTCCCGTCATGAAAGCCGCGCGGTTCCACCCCGCCTTGGCCGGGCCCAGAGTCGGCAGCATCGCCAGGAACTCGGTCTGGATCGGCACCGTGCGAAACGGCAGCGCGAAGCCGAGCAGCGCCGCACCTGCGATCACCTGCCACGGCCCGAATTCATCAGCGGCAGCAGCAGGTACAGCAGCGCGGCGGCGATCGCGCCGCGCAGGAACATCGTGCGGCTGCCGTGGCGATCGATCCAGGCGCCCATCGGCAACGCCATCAGCAGCACGCCCATGTAGCCCAGGCCGCCGACGATGCCCACCTGCCACGCCTGGGCGCCATTCGACAACGCAAACAACGGCATCGCCACGCGCGACAGGCCGTTGATCGTGCCCACCATCAAGCCCAGGCTCAGCAGCGCGGGCAAGATGGGGCGACCGGCGGGTCGCCGCGGGGGTTGCGGCTGGGCGTGCGTCAGCGTCTGGCTTCGTGCGGCTGACGGTCGTTCATCGCTGCCGCCGACCCCGCCGCACCTCGCGCGCGGCGCGCGATCAGCCGTCCTGCAGCGGCGCCTCGCTGCCGATGCGCAGCCGGCGGCCACGGCCGATCGACGAATGCGAACACGCCGCTGGAACGCAGCACGTGGCGCGTGCCGACCTTCAGATCGCAACTCGCGTACGCCATGCGCTGGCCCATGCGGGTGATCGTGGTGTGCGCCTCGAGCCAGTCGCCCAGGCGACCGCCCGACAGGAAGTCTGCGGTGAGCGACACCGTCACCTGTGCGCTGCGGCGCTCGCGCGCCAGCGCGATGTTGATGCCGAGCGCGCCATCGGCCAGCGTGGCGAGCATGCCGCCATGCGTGATGCCCTGGATGTTGAGATGCCGCTCGCTCACGCGCAGCGCGATCACCACACCGCCGCCATCGACCGCCTGCGAGTAGACCGGCCCCAGCTGCTGAAAGTAGGCGCCACCCACGTGCAGCGGCTTGAAGCCGGACGGCACGTTGGCGACATCGGCGTGCGTGGACTCGGGCATGGCCGGCATTTACTTCGAGTGGGGGCGACGCTAGGATCATACTGGCGCTTCGAAAGCGAATTGCGCATCGCGCAACGTTGATGTCCAGCCTATCAACGAACGCCATCACCTCGCTCGATCGCACGCACCTCCACGCATGAGCAACTACGATCAATTCATCGGCACGCGCCCGGTGGCCGCGCAGCACGCGTTCGACGAAGCCAGCCTGGCGCGCTACCTGCGCGCGAACGTCGAGGGATTTGCTGGCGAGCTGAAGGTCGAGCAATTCAAGGGTGGCCAGTCCAACCCGACGTTCATGCTGACCGCCGGCGGCCGCAGCTACGTGATGCGGCGCAAGCCGCCGGGCGTGTTGCTCCCCTCTGCCCATGCGGTGGACCGCGAGTTCCGCGTCATCAGCGCGCTGGCCGGCAGCGACGTGCCGGTGGCCCGGACCTACGCGCTGTGCGAAGACGCCAGCGTGATCGGCACCATGTTCTACGTGATGGACTATGTCGAGGGCCGTGTCATCTGGGACCCGCGGCTGCCCGAGCTCACGCCCGAGCAGCGCCGCGCGCACTACGCCGAGCTCGGCCGTGTGATCGCGGCGCTGCACCGTGTGGACTTCAATGCCGTGGGCCTGTCCGACTACGGCAAGCCGGGCAACTACATCGAGCGCCAGGTGGCGCGCTGGACCAAGCAGTACCGAGCCGCCGAGACCGAGACGATCGAAGCGGTTGAGCGTCTGATCGAGTGGCTGCCGGCGCGCATCCCGCCGGGCGACGAAACCGCCATCGTGCACGGCGACTACCGCTTCGACAACGTGATCTTCCACCCGAGCGAGCCGCGCATCCTGGCGGTGCTCGATTGGGAGTTGTCGACGCTCGGCCATCCGCTGGTCGACTTCGCCTACCACTGCATGACCTGGCGCATGCAGCACGCCGAGGGCTCGCGCGGCCTGGCCGGGCTCGACCTGCGCTCGCTCGGCATCCCGAGCGAGGCCGAGTACCGCGACACCTATCTGCGCGCCACCGGCCGCACGCAACCGGTGAGCGACGAACACTGGACCTACTACCTGGTGTTCAACATGTTCCGCCTGGTCGGCATCCTGCAAGGCATCATGGCGCGCGCGCTGCAGGGCAATGCGTCGAACGCACAGGCGCTGCAGGCTGGCCGCAGGGCCAGGCCGCTGGCCGAGCAGGCGTGGGCGCTCGCGCAGCAACTCGCACGCTGATCGACAAGGAGAGACTTGTGGAGATGAAGAGCAAGGTCATCGTCGTCACCGGTGGCGCATCGGGCATCGGAGCTGCGCTGGTGAGGCGTTTCGCGCGCGAGGGCGCGGCCGGCATCGTGGTGGCCGATCTCAACCTCGCACAAGCGCAGGCCGTGGCCGCCGAAGTCAACGGCCTCGCGGTGCGCACCGACGTCTCGCGCGAACCCGATGTGCAGGCGTTGATTGCGCAGGCCACGCAACGCTTCGGTCGAGTGGACGTGCTGTGCTCCAACGCCGGCATCGCGCTCGGCGGCGGCGTCGATGCAAGCAATGCCGACTGGCAGCGCATCTGGGAGATCAACCTGATGGCGCACGTGTACGGCGCGCGCGCCGTGCTGCCGCAGATGATCGAACGCGGCGTTGGCTACCTGCTGCAAACCGCGTCGGCCGCCGGGCTGCTGTCGCACCCCGACTCGGCGCTGTATGCGGTGACGAAACACGCCGCGGTGTCGTTGGCCGAGTGGTTGTCGATCAACTACGGCGACAAGGGCATCCGCGTCAGCTGCCTGTGTCCGCAGGGCGTGCGCACGCCGATGCTGCTCGGCAAGGATGGCGAGCGCAAGAGTTTTCTGACCGAGGGCTCGGTCAGCGCCGAACAAGTGGCCGATGACGTGGTCGCCGCGATGCGCGCCGAGCGGTTCCTGGTGCTGCCGCACCCCGAGGTGCACGAGTACATGCAGCGCAAGGCGGCCGACGTCGACCGCTGGCTGGGTGGCATGCGCAAGCTGCGCGCCAAAGCCGAGGCGATTCGCAGCGGTCGCGCCACGGGCTGAGCAAGACCTCCCTTCCCGTTCACATGGCGGCGGCCACTGGTGATTCTTGCTGGCGGCTGGGCACCGAGCCCGTGCAAAGACGCGTTGAACCGGCGATGCAGCAAGCGCCTCAGCACAGTCCCGAATCCCTTGCCCGTGTCGCATGCGGCACCATCAAGCCATGCGCCATCACACCCCTCGCGTCATCATTCGCCTGCTGTGCCTCGCAGGGCTGTGGCACTGCGCCGATGCGCAGGCCCAGATCTTCGGCCGCGCGGTGCTGGGCGCCAACGTGCAGAAACTGGCCAACGGCATCGTCGGCGTCATGTCGTACACGGTCGCACCCGACGTGACGACCAGTTCGCTGGCGATCAACAACAGCGGCACGTCCGATGCTGGCCTGAGCCTGACCCAGGTTGGCGGCGGCTTCACATGGAGCAAGAGCACGCCGCTGTACCTGGAGGGCAATGCCGCCTATGCGCGTTACGACCCGATCTTCGTGGTCAGTGACGGCACCGAGGAGCGGGCTGTGCCCACCCGATGGAACTCTTTCTCCGCCACCGGCGGCATCGGCTGGGACTTTCCACTGACGGAACACTGGGTGATCCGGCCGATCTTCAATTTCACGGTCGGCAGGGTGGTCAGCGACCTGAAGTTCGCCAAGTTCTGGGTCGACAACAACACCAATGTCGATCTGTCGTTCCTCGACGGCGGCACGCTCAGGGCCTACGGGCTCGGCGGCGCGCTGATGCTGGACTACGAGAAGTTCGCGCCCGAGCACGATGACGATATCGAACTTCGCTACACCAATGTCGAGCTTCGCAGCTATGGCGACAGCAACTTTGGCGTGGTGGGCCACGCCAAGTCCGAGAGCGTGAGCCTGTGGGCGCGCATGCGCGTGCCCACCGGATGGGGCACGGTCTGGGAGCGGCCGGTGCGCTATGTGTACGAGGTCGCCACCACACGCTATCTCGGTGACGAGACCGAGGTCGGCCTCACGCAAATGAGTTCCATCGGGTTCGGTCTCGAGCTCGACTCGAGCGCGCTCGATCGCTGGGCCACCCGCTGGCGCCTGGTCGCGCGCTACAAGTTCGGTCCCGGTATGCACGGCTCTACCGTGGGGCTGGCGATCAGCTTCTGACACGGGCCGCCGCAGCGCGGCTGCGGACTGGCGCAGATCGGCGGGTTATGCTCGATGGCATGTACACCCGCACAATGGGGTGGATCGTTTGATCGACGTGCTGGTGATCGGAGGCGGCAACGCGGCGCTGTGCGCGGCATTGATGGCGCGAGAGGCGGGCGCGTCGGTGCTGTTGCTCGAAGCGTCGCCGCGCGAATGGCGCGGCGGCAACTCGCAGCACACGCGCAACCTGCGCTGCATGCACGACGCGCCGCAAGACGTGCTGGTGGATGCCTACCCCGAAGAAGAGTACTGGCAAGACCTGCTCAAGGTCACGGGCGGCACCACCGACGAGGCGTTGGCGCGTCTGGTGATCCGCGCCTCCAGCACCTGCCGGCTCTGGATGATGCGCCACGGCGTGCGTTTTCAGCCGTCGTTACCGAGCGCGCTGCACACCGCGCGCACCAACGCGTTCTTTCTCGGCGGCGGTAAGGCGCTGGTCAACGCCTACTACCGCAGTGCCGAGCGGCTGGGCGTGCAGGTGCGCTACGACGCGCCGGTGGATCGCCTGGAACTGCGCGACGGCCGCTTCGAGGCCGCCTTCGTGAACGACGAGCGCATCGCGGCGCGCGCGTGCGTGCTGGCCGCGGGTGGCTTCGAGTCCAACCTCGAGTGGTTGCGCCAGGCCTGGGGCCGCAACGAGCGCGACGAATGTCCGGCCGACAACTTCCTGATCCGCGGCACGCGCTTCAACACCGGCGTGCTGCTGAAGTTCATGCTCGACGCCGGCGCCGACCCGGTGGGCGAGGCAACGCAAGCCCACATGGTGGCCATCGACGCGCGCGCGCCGCTGTACGACGGCGGCATCTGCACGCGCATCGACTGCGTGTCGCTGGGCATCGTGGTCAACCGCGACGCGCAGCGCTTCTACGACGAGGGCGAAGACTTCTGGCCCAAGCGCTACGCCATCTGGGGCCGGCTGGTGGCGCAGCAGCCCGGGCAGATCGCCTACTCGATCATCGACGCCAAGGCGATCGGCCGCTTCATGCCGCCGGTGTTCCCCGGCATGCGCGGCCGACACGGTGCCAGCGCTGGCGCGGCAACTCGCGCTCGAAGAGGCAGCGGCTGGTGCACACCGTGCGGACCTTCAACGACGCGGTGCGTCGGGGACGCCTTCGATCACACCACGCTCGACGATTGCCGCACCGAAGGTCTGACGCCGCCCAAGTCGCATTGGGCGCGGCGCATCGACACGCCACCGTTCTTGGGCTATGCGCTCAGGCCCGGCGTCACGTTCACCTACCTGGGCCTGAAGACCGATCACACGGCCGCGGTGCGATTCGGCGGCCGTGCCAGCGACAACCTGTTCGTCGCCGGCGAGATGATGGCCGGCAACGTGCTCGGCCGCGGCTACACCGCGGGCGTGGGCATGAGCATCGGCACCGCGTTCGGCCGCATCGCCGGCAGCCGCGCCGCGGCCGCCGCGTTGTCAGGAGCATCGCATGCAGTCGCTTGACGCGTTGGCGCGCGAGGCCGCCGCGCTGACCGAGGGCATGCCGAGCATCGGCGTCAGCGACGCCGCGCGCATGCTGCAGATCTGCAATGCGTGCCGCTACTGCGAAGGCTATTGCGCGGTGTTCCCGGCGATGACGCGGCGACTGGAATTCTCGCAGGTCGACGTGCACTACCTGGCCAACCTGTGCCACAACTGTGGCGCGTGTCTGCATGCCTGCCAATACGCGCCACCGCACGAGTTCGGCGTCAACCTGCCGCGCGCGATGGCGCGCGTGCGCCTGCAGACCTACGCCGAGCACGCCTGGCCCGCGGCCCTGGGCTCGCTGTACCGGCGCAACGGCCCCGCGCTGGCGCTGTCATTGGTGGCCGCGCTCACCTTGTCGCTCGCGCTCGCGGCGGCGAGCCAGGGCACGTTGTGGCAGGTACCGCCTGCGGGCGACTTCTACCGCGTGTTCCCCCACGGTTGGATGGTGGGGTTGTTTGCGCCGGTGTTCGCCTTCGCGGTGCTGGCGCTGTCGCTCTCGGCGCGGCGCTTCTTCAGGGGCATGCATGCGGGGCCGACCAGTGCGGCCGCATCGGGCGAGGCGGTGCGCGACGCGCTGACGCTCAAGTACCTCGATGGCGGCCAAGGCCAGGGATGCAACGAAGCCGACGATGCGTTCACGCTGGCGCGGCGCCGAGCGCATCACTTCACCTTCTACGGCTTCGCGCTGTGCTTCGCTGCCACCTGCGTGGCCACGCTGTACCACTACCTGCTGGGCCAACCCGCGCCGTACGGCTGGCTCAGCCTGCCCAAGCTGCTCGGCGTGTCCGGTGGTGCCGCCATGGTCATCGGCACGGTGGGCCTTTGGCGACTGAACCTGGCGCGCCACGCTTTGCATGGCGATGTGGCGCAGCGGCCGATGGACCGCGGCTTCATCGCCCTGTTGTTCGTCACCGCGGCCAGCGGCCTGGCGCTGGCCGCCGCGCGCCACACGCCGGCGCTGGCGCTGTGGCTGTCACTTCACCTGGCCAGCGTGATGGCGCTGTTCATCACCATGCCGTACGGCAAGTTCGTTCATGGCGCGTACCGACTGGCCGCGTTGCTGCGCTGGTCACTCGAAAAACGCACGCCCAGGCAGCCGGACCCCGGCGAAGGCTGAAGCGGCCTTACCAGCGAAACACGACGCCGACCTGCGGCCCGTTGAAATTGACCTCGCTGATCGCCTTGCCCGACTTGGCCTTGTAGCCGAGATAGCGCCACAGGGCATTGAGCTCTCCCCACTGGAACGCATAGCTGATGCCCGTTGCGCCCTGCACGGTGTAGTCGGACTGGCCGGTGCCGACATCGAAGTAGAACGGCACGGCCCACTGGCGGTTGCCGCCGAACACATAGCGGCCCTTGACGCCGACGATGGCGTCCCACACGGTGTCGCCGACCTTCGCGGTGCCCGCGCGCGCCGCGGGATCGATGGGTCCGATGCTGCCGGAGATGTTCCAGTTCAGTTGCGAGTGCAGATCGAACATGCGAGTGCCGGCCAGCAGGTCCACCGTCATCGCCGGGTCTGGCGAGGGCAGCCTGTATTCGCCGGCCAGCGTCCAGGCCCAACCTTTCAAGTCCCAGTCGAGGTTTGCCGTGGTGTTGGCCGGCAGGCCGATGTTGCCGATCGTGAAGTCGCGGCTGTTCGACCGGGTGTCGCCGAAGTTGAGATACACGAGATCGGTGAACACACCCCAGGTGCCGTTGTGGGCGTCGAACGACCCCATCGCCGTGAACTGGAGGTGCTCGAGAATCTGGTCGGTGCTGATGTTGATCGGCGTGCCGTTGCCGGGTGTGGGATACGACGTCGACCCGCCGACGCTCGGCAGGTACAGGTACAGCGAGCCTGCGTAGCGCCAGGCCCCCGGCTCCGCGCCGGCCTGCGCCGTCTGGGCCATGGCCGGCACGAGTGAACCGATCGCCAAAGCCATGGCGGCATAACGCGCGCAGCACGACGCCGCGCCGATGAGCTTGCGAGTGGGACTGTGCATGGTGACGTCGTTCTCTCGGGGTGGCAAGGCACGGCACGATACCGCACCCCGCACGTGGTGGGTGCGGTGGCATCTCAAGTTGCGTGCGGCGCGGCCGACACCAGGAAGGCCAGTGCTGCAGCGCGATCGGATCGGGGGTCTCGAAGTGGCCATGCGGCCCACTTGAGCGCAGCGTCAGATCACGGCCACGGCCGGTGGTAACCGTGGCGCGACCACGGTGCAATGTCACACCGCCCGTCGTGCCGCGGCGCGCCGGGCACGACACACTGGCCTCCCAAGGAGCCGCCGCGTTGTCTGCTGTGTCGCAACTACTCCACTGCCATCGCAACTGCAGCCGCCTCGACAATCGGGGCACGCGGCGTCGCCTTGGCCGGCGCCTTGACCACGATGCGGTCGTCACCGTAAACGGAAAAGCCGGTCGCATGCCGGACCGCCCAGTCCGAGCGGGTGAGCGTGTATTCACACAACTCGGCCTGGTAGCCCATTTCGGTGTCGCGCTGCACCATGCGGCCAGCCGTCATGCCCACCGCCTCCATCAGGCGGCACGAGCCGCGGTTGGCGGGCGCCGAGGCGCCGAGCAGCAGCTGCACCTTGTCGGACAGGGCAAACGCCGCAGACACGCACAGGCGCCCCAATTCGAGGCTGTAGCGCCCGTGCCAGAACTTGTCGTGCACCCAAATGCCCATTTCGATGGTACCGAGCAGCGTGGCATGCGGCTGAAAGCGAAACAGCGCGACGAACTCTCCAGTTCGTCGGGCCACGGCCGATAACGCGGTGAGCCGCCCTCGTCTGGATGCCTCCATGATCATGCGCACCCGCTTCAGCACCAGTTCCTCCCTGTCGGGCTGCGCCCACAGCAGATGCTGGTTGAACAGCGGATTGCGCGTGGCCACGAACAGCGGCCAGGCATCGCACAGGGCGACCGGGCGCAGGGCGACCCGCTCGCTGAAGCTGCACTCAAGAGCCTGAGTGAGCTCGAGAAAATCGAACTCCATCCGACGACCCCAACGACTTTTTTCTAACGCCCCGCTCTAACAGAACAATAGCAGAGCATCCGCTCCAGGAGTGCAACGAATCATGCGTCGCGATGTTGTCGAGTCACTGTTCGGCCCACTTGAGGGGCTTGACCTCGATCACCTGCTGATGCAGGTGGGCGAGGCCATCGTGTGCGTCGACTCCAACTGGGTTGTTCGCTACTGCAACCCGGTTTACCTCTCGAATCTGGGGCTGAGTCGTAGCGAGGTGCTGGGCAAGACGCCGTTCGAATACTTCCCGAACTTCAAGCGCTCGATCTTTTACGAATCGATCGAACGTTGCAGACGTGAGCGCAAGCCAACGGCCAAGATCGGTTACTCGACGGTGTTGGATCGATGGCTCATGGTCCGTGTTTTCCCCACTGGCGAAGGCATGATGATGTTGGCAAACGATGCGTCGGAAAGCGTCGTGCGCCAGTACCAGCTCGCGCAGCAGGTGCTGAAGGATCCGCTGACCGGCGTGCCCAACAAGCTCGGCCTGATCAACGACCTCGAAGGCCTGTACGACCGCAACGATGCCTTCTCGCTGCTGGTCATCGGCCTGGACCGCTTTCGCGGCATCAACGATGCGCTCGGCTACGCGGGCGGCGACATGGCACTGCTCGAAGTGGCCTCGCGATTGCAGATGGCCACCATGCCCGGCGAGCAGCTGTACCGGCTCAACGGCGACGAGTTCTGCGTGCTGCAAAAGCAGGAGCCCGAACTCATCCAGTTCCGCGCCGAGGTGTTGATCGAGGTGACGCGCCAGCCGCTGGTGCTGCACGGGCACCGCTTCGTGCTCGGCGCCACCGCGGGCACGGTGGTGCGCGACTTCGAGTGCCGCGATCCCGAGCAGATGCTCAAGCGCGCGGCGCTGGCACTTCGCCACGCCAAGAAAACGCAGCGCGGCGGCCTGGTGATGTACGAGCCGGGCCTGGAGCGGTCATCGCAATTGCGCACCGAGCTCGAAGCCGAGCTGCGCGCGGCCATCGAGTCGCAGCAGCTGATGCTGATGCTGCAGCCCAAGGCATCGTTGGCCGATGGCACGCTGGTCGGCGCCGAAGCGCTGATCCGCTGGGCGCATCCCAAACGCGGCATGGTCGCGCCGGCGGATTTCCTGCCGCTGGCTCACGACGCCGGCCTGATGGCGACCATCGACCAGGTGGTGCTCAAGCAGGCGCTGCACCACATCAGCACGCTATATTCGCTGGGCATCCAGGTGCCCGTGAGCATCAACCTGTCGGTGCAATCGCTGTCCGACGTCTGCATGGTCGACCGCGTGCGCGAAGCGCTGCGCGCCGCCAACGTGCCGCCCAACCTGCTGGAGGTGGAGATCCCCGAAGGCGCGTTGATGGACAACGTCGAAACCAGCGCCAAGGTGCTGGCCGACCTCAACCAGATGGGCGTGCGCATCAGCATCGACGACTTCGGCACCGGCTATTCGTCTTTCGCCTACCTGGCGCGCTTTCCGGTGCACACGCTGAAGGTCGACCGCTCCTTCGTCAAGGAGATCGCCAGCAACGACACCAGCCACAAGATCGTCAAAAGCCTGGTGCGCCTGGCGCACTCGTTGCAGCTGAGCGTGATTGCCGAGGGCGTCGAAGATCCGGCCGACATGGAAATCCTCAAGCGCATCCGCTGCGACATGGTGCAGGGGTATGCGTTCGGCCGGCCGATGCCGTTCGACAAGTTCGTGGAGTTCGCGCATTCCCACAATGCGGTGAAAGACTCCATGCGCTGGTACACGGTTTGATCGCCTAAGCAGCGATCGGCCGCACCCGGCGTCGCGACGCTTCGCGCGCTTGCGCCGCATCGAGCGCACACAAAAATGCGCGCGTGCGCACACGCGTCTTCGGCACAATGCCGCACCGAGGTGAGTGCGTGAGCCAGACAACAACAAACAACGCCGTGGGAGCGGCCGCCGGCAGCGTGCACGCATCGATGCCGGGCCTTGCGCCTTCTCGGCTTGACGCTGGCCGACGTCGCGCGGCTGCTGGTGATCCTGGCGGGCGCGTTCATGGTCGTGCTCGATTTCTTCATCGTGCTGGTCGCGCTGCCGTCGATCGCCTTCGACCTCGCGGCCACGCCGGGGCAGCTGCAGCTGATCGTGGCCGGCTATGGCGTTGCCAACGCGGCCGGACTGATTGCCGGCGGCAAGCTGGGTGATCTGCTCGGGCGCCGCCGCATGTTTCTGATTGGCATGGCGCTGTTCGGCATCACGTCGGTGGCGTGCGGATTGAGCACGTCGGGCTTGATGCTGGTGGTGGCGCGCTTTGCGCAGGGCACCGCCGGTGCCCTGCTGCATCCGCAGGTGCTGGCCCTGCTCGGACTGAACTTCCCCGGCGACAAGCGCGCGCGCGCGTTCGCGGCCTATGCGATGGCGATGGGCCTTGCGGGTGTGGCGGGCCAGTTGCTGGGCGGCGCGCTGATCGAGATCAATTTTGCGCAGACGGGTTGGCGCAGCTGCTTCTTCATCAACGCACCGGTCGCGCTCGCCGCCATCGCGCTGGGACTCAAGCTGCTCGATCGCGAGACGCCGCCGGCCAGTGCCAGGCAGCTCGACCTGTGGGGCATGGCGTTGACGGCCGGCGCCCTGACCTGCCTGATCGTGCCGCTCACCTACGGCCGCGAGTCACTGTCGGGCTTGGTCAATGGCGTGCTGCTGGTGGCCGCCGCTGTGCTGGCCGCGGCCTTCGTGCGGTCACAACGACGCCGCGCCGCCCGCGGCCTCGCCGTGATGGTGCCGCCGCAGTGGTGGCCGCGCGCCACTTCCGGCTCGGTGTGGCCACCATCATGGTGTTCTATTGCGGCGTCGCGTCGTTCTACTTCGTGCTCGGCCTGCACCTGCAGCACGACGCTGGCATTGAGCGCGCTGCAATCGGCGGCTGGTGTTCGCGATCCTCGGCGCCGCCTTCTTGATCGCGTCGATGAGCAGCTCGACGCTGGGCCGCGCGCTGAAACGCCCGCTGGTCGAAGCTCGGCGCGCTGGTGCTGGCTGCCGGCCACCTGTTGCAGATGGCGGTGGCCGCCAGCGGTGGCGGTGTCGCGGTGGCGTGGATCCCGCTGCTGGTCGAGGGCGCCGGCATCGGGCTTCGTGATGGCGCCGCTGGTCTCGCTGGCGCTGTCGCGACTGCCGTCGCAGCACGCCGGTGTGGCAGCGGGCATCCTGTCGACGATGCAGAGCACCGGCAACGCGCTCGGCGTCGCGGTGGTTGGCTTCTTCTACATCGCCGGCCTGTGGTTGCCGGCCGGCAGCGTGTACTCGGCCACACGCGCTTCGTCGAAGCGCTGCTGCTGCTGGCCGTGCTCGCGCTGGCGGTGTGGGGCTGGCGCGACGCATCCGGGCCGAGGCCGACAAGCCGCGTGATCTTATGACCGCTCGACCGGGCGCGCGAGCTCACAAGCTGGTGATCGACCCGAAGTGACGGGGCGCGGTGTTCGGGTACTGTCGGGGTCTTCGAATCACTGACCGACCATGACCGCCATCCTTGCCGAGCCGACAGCCGCTGGTGGCGCATCGCCCTCATCGTGCTCGGCGTGCTGGTCTTGCTGCTGGCCATCGGCTACGTGGCGCTGACGCGCGCGTTCCCGCCGCGCGACTGGCGGCGATGCTGGCCGACGAGGTACAGGCCGCCACCGGGCGCGAATTCCGGATCGACGGCGGGCTGTCGTTCCAACTGCTGCCCGCCATCGCCGTGGTCGCCCAGGACGTGTCATTCGGCAACGCGCCCTGGGGTTCGCGCAAAGAGATGGCCACCGTCAAGCGCGCCGCGTTCGAGGTCGCCGTCGCGCCGCTGCTGCACGGACAGCTGCACGTGCTCAGCGTCGCGGTGGACGGCGCCGACGTGCTGCTGGAGACCGACAAGCACGGTCATCCCAACTGGATCTTCTCCAGCGCGCGAAGTCGACCGATGCCAGCCCGGCCCGTGGCGCCACTGCGTCACCGGCGGTGAACCTCGACCGAGTGCGTGCTGTCCGATGTCCGCGTCGCCTATCACGTCGGTCTCACGCAGGCCACGCGCTCGGTCGACATCAAGTCGCTGGAGATCGTGAGCCGAGGAGAGCAGACCGTGTTGTCGGCTCAGTTCGCGGGCGAGCATCGGCAATGGAAGCTCGACGGCAAGACCGGGCGCTACGAAGCCCTGCTGCAAGGCGACTCCGATTGGCCCTTCGAGGCGCAGCTCAGCGCCGACGGCGCCAAGCTCGCGGCCAACGGTTCGCTCGACACCGCCGGCATGCTGCGCGCCACCTGACAGCGCGCATCGACAACGCCGCGGCGCTGGTGCCGCTGCTCGCCGATGCGGCCGCGCTGCCGATGCCCATCGACGTCAGCGCCAAGCTGCAACGCAGCGCCGCCGCGGTGACGGTCGACGCGGTGCGCTTGTCGATCGGTGGCCAGTCGCTCACCGGCAAGATGACGGTGCGCACCGATCAGTCCACGCCGCGCCTCGAGATCGACGTGGCCGCCGCATCGATCGACCTGGCGCAATGGGGCGTCCGCAAGCCTGCCGCTGCCGCGGCCAAGCCAGCGTCGGCAGCAAAACCTCGGTGTTCTCCGACACGCCACTGCCGGCGATCACGTTGCCCGAGATCCCGCTGCGCGCGCGTGTGCGGCTCGATCGGCTGGCCGCGTCGGCCATGCCGCCGCTGTCGGCCGTCAGGGCCGACATCACGGTCGCGCCCGATCGACTCGTCGTCGAGCCGCTGTCGCTCGACGGTGGCCGGCGGCCAGCTGCAGGCGCGGCTCGAGCTCGGCGCACGCCGTGGCGAGCCGCTGCGCGTGAAGCTGCGTGCCGACGCCAACGCGCTGTCGCTGCAATCGCTCGACGAAGCGATCAACGGCCGCGACGGACGCATTCGCGGCGGTCGGGTCAACCTGCGGGCGAACCTCGACGTGGCGGGCCACTCGCCGCACGCCCTCGCCGCGTCGGCCAACGGCAACGTGCTGTTGTCGGTGGCCGACGCCAGCGTGATCGGTGGCGCTGCGGTGATGCAGCGCAACGTCATCGTCACGTTGCTGCAGGCCCTGCTGCCCAAGCAGGAGGCCGACAAGTCGATGCAAATCCAGTGCGCCGTCGTCAACTTGCCGTTGCGCAGCGGTGTAGCGAAGATCGATCGCTCGATCGCGATGGAAACCGACAAGCTGGCCGTGGCCGCCAGCGGCGAGCTGAACCTGGCGGCGCAGACCGTGACGCTGACCTTCAGGCCGGCCGTCAAGAAAGGCCTCGGCCTCGATCCAGCGAGCCTCGCCAACCTGGTGATGCTCGAGGGGCCCCTGAACGACCCCAGCATCGGCATCGACATGAAGGGCACCGCGCGCGAGGCCGCCACCATCGGCGCCGCAGTGGCCACCGCCGGCCTGACGCTGGTGGGCAAGCGATTGTTGTCGGGGCCCGCCGAGACCCAGACGTGCAAGCAAGCGATGGGTCCCGCTGCGCCTTGAGCCCGGGCGCGTCGGCGGCGAGCCGCACTCGCGCGACGCCCGACAGGCGCGTGCCGCTCAGTCCAGCTTGATGCCCGCCGCTTTCACGATCGGCCCATAGGCCGCGAGGTCGCGCTGCATCTGCTGGCGAAACTGCTCGGGCGTGCCGGGCGTGGGCTCGATGCCGAGCACCGCCAGCCGCTCGCGCACCGCGGGATCGTTGAGTACCGCGTTGAGTTCGGTGTTCAGCCGCGCGACCACGGCCGGCGGCGTGTTGGCCGGCGCGAGCAGGCCGACCCACGATTCGACGACGAAATCCTTGAGCTCGACGACGCCGCTCTCGATGAAGGTGGGCACTTCCGGCAGCGAGGTCGTGCGTTGCGCGCTAGACACCGCAATCGCCTTCAGCTTGCCGGCCTTCACGTGGCCCTGCGCGCCGGCCACCGCGGTGTACACGAGCGGGATCGCGCCGCCCATCACGTCGGTCATCGCCTGCCCGCCGCCCTTGTACGGCACGTGCTCGAGCTTGGCACCGGTGCGCTGCGCGAGCATCTCGCCCGCGATGTGCGGCGTGCCGCCGATGCCCGACGTGCCATAAGCCAGCGGCTTGGTCTTCGACAGCGCGATCACCTCCTGCAGCGTCTTGGCCGGCACATCGGGGTGCGCCACCAGGATCAGCGTGGCGCTGCCGATGCGGCCCACCGGCGCGAAATCTTTCAGCGTGTCGAACGGCACCTTGGCGAACACGTGCGGGTTGATGACCATCGTGCCGTCGAACGCCAGCAGCAGCGTGTAGCCGTCGGGCGCGGCTGTAGCCACCTGCCCGGTGCCGATGTTGCCGCTGGCCCCGGGCTTGTTGTCGACGATCAGCTGCTGGCCCAGGCGCCGGCCGAGCTGGTCGGCGATCAGCCGGCCGCTGCTGTCGGTGACGCCACCGGGCGTGAACGGCACCACCAGACGGATCGGCCGGTTCGGGAAAGCATCCTGCGCGTAGGCCGGCAGCGTGGCGAGAAGACCCGCCATCGTGGCCGCGCACGATGCAGCGAGCGTCGTGATGAAGCGTGTGCCTCGGATCGTCGGCATCGGCTGGCTCTCCTCGTTCGGTTCGGTTCTCGTCAACTCGTCTGCGCTGGTGTCACTCCGGCTCGGCCCACCGGCGCTCGAACTCGTGCACCTGCGCAAACCCCATCAGCCGGGTCATCTCGTCGAAGCGCATCAAGGGCTGCGCGATGCCCTGCGATGACCCGCGCTGCTTCAACGACGAGTACACCGTCGTCATCGCCTGCGCCGCGGCCAGCAGCGACGTGACCGGAAAGATCGCGATGCGGTAGCCGATCTCCTGCAGCGCCTGCCGGCTCAGCAGCGGCGTCTTGCCGCCGTCGACCATGTTGGCCAGCAGCGGCACGCCCAGTGCGCCCGCGGTGCGCCCGATGCGGCGCATCTCGTCTTCGCTCTCCGGCGACTCGACGAACAGCACGTCGGCGCCCGCGCCCGCATAGGCCTCGGCGCGACGCAGCGCCTCGTCGAGCCCCATGGCGCTGCGTGCATCGGTGCGCGCGACGATCAGAAAGTCGCGCGATCGCCTTGAGGCCACCGCCACCTCGATCTTGCGCACCATGTCGGCCATCGGCACCACACGCCGGCCCGGCGTATGGCCGCACTTCTTCGGGCTCTCCTGGTCCTCGAGCTGGATCGCCTGCGCGCCCGCGGCCTCGTAGCCCTGGACGGTGTGCTGCACGTTCAGCAAGCCGCCGTAGCCGGTGTCGCCGTCGGCGATCAACGGTGTGCGGGCCATGCTCGCCATCTGCCGCACGCGGCCCACCATGTCGGTGTAGGTGGCCAGGCCCGCGTCGGGCAACCCCAGATGCGACGCCACCGTGCCGAAGCCCGTCATGTACAGCGCCTCGAAGCCCATCTCGTCGGCGATGCGCAGCGACACCATGTCGTGCACGCCAGGGGCGACCACGAGGTCGGGTTGCTGCAGGCGTAAGCGCAGCGTGGTACTGGCGATGGCAGGCATGGCGACGATGTTCGCATAGGCGAGGCAGCCGGTCGATCGTGCAATACATCACACCCCAGGCGCCATACGCCCCCTGAACCGTGGATTTGTGCTCTTGGAGGGGCGGCGAAGAATTCGCTCCATCACGAGCAACCAAGTGGTGGGTGCCATGAGCAACAAGCACTTCGTGTATGCGTACGACAGCGAGCCGGCAATCGACCGTACGACTGGGTTCCCGCGATTTGATCATTCGGCCTTGATGTCAGCTCCGGCACCGTGGCGCGCCAGCGAGCACTCGACCTTTGAACAACCGAGCCATTCGATCGAGCGCGCTCAAGCGCGCAGGGCGCGGCGAGAGAACAGATACGTGATCATGACGTTGCTGGCGGCGGTCACCGCCGTGTCCACAGCACTGGTGGCCGTTCTGCGCTGACCCACGGCCAGCAGCGGCTCCTGACGTGATGGCGCGGTTTTCCACTCGATCGCAGGGACGCGAGCTCGGCTACACCGAGTAAAGAGTTGCGCATGCGACGGGATCATTCCTATGTCGAGCCAGATGACGAATGCGCGACCGACTTCGGTCGCACGGACTTCGATCAATCGACCATCCCCGCGACGTGGAACGCCTTCGAAGAGTTGACGTTCGATGTGCCCAGGCGAGCCTCCAATTGGATGCAGGCGCTTAAACGTTTGTCGCAGTTTGTCTGGGCCGGCTTGGCGGCGATCGCCTTGTTCGATGCGGCCGTCGTGATAACCGCGCTGGACACGGCGCTGCACAGCACGCGCCGTCGCTGACAGCCCCGCTTGGCCCGAAAAGCAAACAGCCCCCAAAGGGGCTGCTTTCATAGTTGGTGGGCCCTGCAGGATTCGAACCTGCGACCAACGGATTAAGAGTCCGCTGCTCTACCAGCTGAGCTAAGAGCCCTCGAGATTTGCGCCGCGACGACGCCGGACTTGTCGATCCGGTGGTGGGTCGTGCAGGATTCGAACCTGCGACCAACGGATTAAAAGTCCGCTGCTCTACCGACTGAGCTAACGACCCCGGGGGTAGAGCGCGCGATTCTAGCACCGGGCGTCGGCGCGTTTTTCAGCCTGCAGCGATGCATTGCATCAGCTCGCCCGCGGCCACCATGCCGAAGGTGGCGGTCACCGCCACGCTCGAGCCATAGCCGTGGCAGTTGAGGCTGCCGTCGGCGGCGGCGCGTCGGCGTCGCATGTCGCCGCGTCGGGCCGCATCACCGCCTCGCGCGAGAACACGCAGCGCAAGCCGATGGCGCCGCTGCGCGCCGCAGCGCCCGCCTTGCGCAGGCGCTGGCGCAGTGCCGCCAGCAGCGGGTCGTGCGTGACGTCGGCGAGATCGGCCACCTCGACGCGCTGCGCCGCGCGCTTGCCGCCGGCGGCACCGGCACACACAGCGGGCACGCGCGCGGCCAGCGCCCACTGCGGCGATCGCCTGCTTGGCGCGCACCTGGTCGCAGGCATCGATCACGCCATCGACACGGCGGCCCTGCAGCAGCGCGGGCCAGTTGTCGGCCTCGACGAACGCCTCAACGGCGTGCACCTCGCACAGCGGATGGATCTGCGCGATGCGCTCGCGCAGTGCCAACGGCTTGGCCATGCCGAGCGTGCGCTCCAACGCCTGCAACTGGCGGTTGATGTTCGACTCCGACACATGGTCGAGGTCGATCAGCGTCAGCGCCGCGACGCCGCTGCGTGCCAGCGCTTCGACCGCCCACGAGCCGACACCGCCGAGCCCCACCACTGCGATGTGCGCCGCGCGCAGCCGCTGGTAGCCGGCATCGCCATAGAGTCGCCGCACGCCGCCGAAACGTCGCTCGAGGTCGGCCTCGTTGGCGAGTGTTCGGCCGGCAGCGGCGCTCATCGTGATCCGCCGCCCGTTCCAGCCGCCATGCTCTGCCAGCGCAGCGCCAGCACGCCGCCGCTCAAGATGCCCGCCAGCGGCGACGAAGCTGCCGAGCGACAGCGTCGACAGGCCCGACAAGCCCTGCCCGATCGTGCAGCCGAGCGCAGTGACGCCGCCCACGCCCATCAACGCGGCACCGATCAGATGATTGGCGGTGTCCTCGGCATCGCGAAAACCCTCCCAGTGGAAGTTGCGCGTGGCCAGCGCGACCGCGGCGCTGCCGAGCACGACACCCAGCCGTGCTGACGATGCCGATGGTCAGCACCTTGCTGGCATCGCTGAAGAAGATCAGCCAGTCGATGGTGTAGGCGAACGGCGAGACGAAGCTCAGCGACTCCATGCGGTGCGAATTGGTGGCCAGAAAACTCTCCTGCAGCGTCAGCGGATGCTCGGCCACGTGGCCCAGGCGGCCCGACACCCACCACACCGCCGCCACCACCGCGCCGATGCCGATGCCGCCGAGCAGCACGTCGCCGCGCCGCCCCTCGGGACGCGCCAGCGCCCACGCCAACAGAGTGCCGCCGAACAGCAGGCCCAACAGCGCCGCCAGCGCCGTGTGTTCGACACCGCTGGCCTGCGCCAGCAACGACGGCAGGTCCTGGCCCGTCGGCAGCGTGGCGGCCACACGGTCGACGGTGCTGACGCGCCACACCGCGGTCAGGCCCTTCAGCGTGGCGAACGCCGTCACGCCGAGCACCACGAACACCACCAGCGACTTCAGGTTGCCGCCGCCCACGCGCACCAGCGTCTTGCTGCCGCAACCCGAGGCCAGCACCATGCCGAAGCCGAACATCAAACCGCCCAACGCGTTGCTGAGCGCGATGAAGCGTGGGCCCGCGTAGATCGAATCGGCGGCCTGCAGCCAGCCGAGCGCCACCATCGCGTTGAAGCCGAGCACCGCCACGCCGGCGGCCAGCGCCCACATGCGCATGCGCGACCAGTCGCCCATCGTCACGATGTCGGCCAGCGCACCCATCGTGCAGAAGTGCGTGCGCTGCGCGATCGCGCCGAACGCGAGCGCGAGCGCAAACGCCGCCCACAGCACCTGCGTGGTCAGCGCCTGCACCTGCGCTTCGTTCAGCATCGTGGCCGAAGCCGCTGCCTCATAGGGCGCGCGTCAAAACTGATTCGGCACGCCCACGGCCACCGGGCGGATCGCCGCGCCGGCCGCGCCCAAGTCGCGCGAAGGCAGCACCATCGCGCACGACGTCCACACCTTGTCCTTGGTCATCGCCGCCAGGTTGAGATTCTCCAGGTGGTGGATGCCGAACTGCGTGATCAGCGTGTGATGGATCGAAAACGGCATCCCCGGCAACGTGCCCGGCGCGGGCGGCGCCTTGCCTTGCAGCATGCCGCCGGGCACCGAGTCGATGAACGGCGTGTCCAGGCCCACCGCGACCACGCGCTTGGCACCCAGCCAGTTGGCGGCGTCCACCGACAGGCCGGGCGCCATCGAGTAGTAGCCGTTGTCGTCGTACGGGTCCTTCCAGCGCTCGCTCCAGCCGGTGTAGATCCACACCATGTCACCCGGCAGCACGCCGCGCTGCTCGAGGCCTTGCGCCTTCAGCATCGCCTCGATGTGCGCCGCGGTGACGAGTTGCCCGTCGGTCATCGCCTGGCCCTTGCCGACCAGCGTGCGCGCATCGAGCAGCACCGCGCTGGTGATCAGCGCCGGGATCTTCTCGATGCCCATCTTCAGCAGCGGTGAGTCGGGCGTCGGCTTGACGTCTTTTTGCGTGTAGCCGCCGTAGTACTTGGCTTCGTCAGCCGGGAACGGATCTTTCGGATCCCACGGCTTGCTGATGTAGGCGAAGTGGCCGAGCGCATCGATCTGAGTGCCCTGCTGCGCGGGTTCGGCACCGGCTTGCATCACCTCGCTGTTGAAGGCGTGCGCCGAGAACGGCACGCCCGAGGTGGCCTTGTACTGCGTGCCCGCGTGGCTCGCGAACGGCGACATGGGCATCGTGTTGCTGCGCACGAACGACGCCTCGTAGACCTGCGAGCGCGGCTGCGCCATGTGCCATGCGCAGCGCGCCAGCGTGATCGGGCCCAGCGTGTTGGCCATGCCCAGCTCGTCGCCCGCGCGCCACGGCGGCGCCGGGCTGCGCTTGGCCGTTTGAATGAGCACCGCGGGCTCGGCGGCGATCACCGGCCACGACACGCCAAGCGACAACATGGCAGCAAGGAAACGCATGCTCGCGCGACGCGAGCTCAACGATCGGTTCATCAGCGGGCCTCCAGGTGGTGGATGTGCATCGCGCGCCACCGCATCGCTGCGCCCTCGCAAGAAGGCTCGAACGGATCGCGGTCGCACGCGCGCTGCGCGCCAAGGATTGCCTGCGGCGCCTGGCCCTCAGAGCCTGTCGCCCGGCACGCCCCGACCCGCGGCGCGCTACTTTAGCGCCGCGAGCCGCTCGCGGCCCGCTTGCGCGGCCTCGGACTTCGGGTAAGCCTTGATCAGCTCGCCGATGGTGGCGCGCGCGCCTTTGGTGTCTTTGGTCTCGACCTGGCAGTTGGCCACCGCCAGCAGGGCCTCGGGTGCGCGCGCATGATCCGGCGCGTTGCTGACCAGGCTGCGAAACGAGGCGATCGCCTCCTTGTATTCGCGCTTGCCGTACAGCGCATTGCCCTGCCAGAAGCGCGCACTGTCGGCATAGCCGCTGGAGGGATAGCGCCGCAAGAAGCTACCGAACGCCGCGGCGGCCTTGTCGAAGTCGCCGTTGCGCAACACCGCCAGCGCGTCGTCGAACTGGCGCTTTTCTTCGGGGTCGGCCATGAACTCCTTGCCATCGACCGACACCTTCAGCGGCTCGAGCTTGCGGATGCGGTCGTCGACGCCTTGCGAAATGTCTTTCTGGCGGCGCTGCACGTCGGCCAGGTCGCGCGTCAGCTGCTCGTCGGTGCCGCGCAGCTTGGCGATCTCGCCGCGCAGCGACTCGAGCTGCCCGTTGAGCTCGAGCATGCTGCGCTTGAGCACCTGGATCTGTTCGAGCAGCTGCGCGTTGGTCTTGGCGGCCTCGGAGGCCTGCTGCGCACTGGCCTGCTCCATCTGCTGCATCTTCTGGCGCAGCTCGAGGATCGCCTTGCGCGCGTCGTCGTCCTCGAAGATCGCAGCGCGCACAGGCAGGGCCAGCAGCACGAATGCCGCCACCAGGCGGCAGCTCGCAGCGGCAATGACCAGTGCGCCATCACCGGTCCTTCAGCTCGGCGCGGCGATTCTTGGCCCACGCGGCTTCGTCGTGGCCGTCGACGGCCGGGCGCTCCTTGCCGAAGCTCACCGCCTCCAACTGGCCGTCGGACGCGCCCAGCAACTGCAGCGACTTGGCCACCGCCTCGGCGCGGCGCTGGCCGAGCGCCAGGTTGTACTCGCGGCCGCCGCGCTCGTCGGTGTGGCCCTCGATCACCATCTTCTTGGTCTTGTTCGAACTGAGCACGCGCGCGAAGCCCTCGATCAGCGGCCGGAACTCATCCTTCAGCGCGTAGCTGTCGTAGTCGAAATACACGACGCGGCCCAGGGAGCCGGCGGCCGCAGGGTCGATCTTGCTGGCATCGACGGTGGTCACCGCCGATTGCGCGGTGCTGGCCCCACGGTTGGCGCCCGCAGCACCTGTGCCGCCGGGCTGACTGGCCTTGGCATCGACCACCGGGGCGGCGTCGTCGAGCTTGACCGACGAGCCGCAGCCGGCGAGCCAGGCGCTGATGAGCGCCGCACACAGCGAGGTACGAATAAGGTTCATGGTGGCTCTCCTTGCGGTGTGTTGGGCCGGCGTTCACCGACCGAATGGTCCCCAGATGGGCTCGCGCACATCCACCCCCGACGACAGCAGCCGCGTGCGGATGCGGCCGTCGAGCGTGGTGGTCATCAGCACATCGCGCCCTTGCGCGCGCGTGGCGTAGATGATGAGTTTGCCGTTGGGGGCAAAGCTCGGGCTCTCGTCGTCGACGGTGTCGCTCACCGCGCGCACGGCGCCGCCGCCGAGATCGAGCGTCATGACCTTGAACTCTGCGCCATTGCGGTTGACGTAGGCCATGGTGCGCCCGTCGGGGCTGAGTGCGGGGCTGATGTTGTAGCTGCCGGTGAACGTCACGCGCTCGGGGTTGCCGCCGCTGGCGGCCACGCGGTAGACCTGTGGGCTGCCGCCACGGTCGCTGACGAAGTAGATCTGCTTGCCGTCGGGGGTGAACACCGGCTCGGTGTCGATGGCGCTGCTCTGCGTGATGCGGCGCAGGTTGCCACCATTGGGGTCCATCAGGTAGATCTGCGAGATGCCGTCGCGCGACAGCGTGACGGCCAGCGTGCCGCCGTCGGGCGACCAGGTCGGCGCGCTGTTGCTGCCGCGAAAATTGGCGATCGCCCGGCGGTCTCCCGTGGCCACGTCCTGCGCCCACACCACCGCCTTGCCGCTTTCGAACGACACGTAGGCGAGCCGACTTGCCGTCGGGCGACCAGGCCGGCGAGATGATCGGCTGCGTGCTGTTGAGCGCCACCTGGCCGCCCTCGCCGTCGGCGTCGGTGATGCGCAGCGTGTAGCGGTTGGCCACCCGCGTGACGTAGGCGATGCGGGTCGAGAACACGCCCTTGTCGCCGGTGAGCTTCTCGTACACCGTGTCGGCGATGCGGTGCGCGGTCAGGCGCAGGTCGGCGGTCAGCACGGCGTACGCCTGGCCGCCGAGGTCGGCGCCCTTGACCACGTCCCACAGCTTGAAGCGCACATCGAAGCGGCCGTCGGCCAGGCGTGCCGCCGAGCCCGCCACCAGCGCGTCGGCGCCGCGGCCGCGCCACTCGGTGTAGTTGGGCCGCGAGGTCTCGTCGAAGTCGCCCGCGGAGTCGACGATGCGGAACACGCCCGAGCGCTCGAGGTCGGCGCGCACGATGCCCGAGATCGACTGGCCGGACTTGTCTTCTTCGCGGAACTTGGTCACGCCCACCGGCAGCTGCGTGGCACCGACGCCGGAGATCTCGACGCGGAACTGCGCGCGCACGACGCTGTGCAACGCCCCAGCGGCGAGAGCCCCGGCCAGCCATCGGCGGCGCGATGGACCCTGCTGCGTCTCGGGTGGGATCACCATGAAATGTTGTGGATTCGCTTCGGCTGCACTGGTTCCGCAGGCAGCAACCGCCTCTGGGCAGGCATTGTAGGCAGGAGCGGCAGGGATAATCGTCAGTTGTCGTGTCAAACAGGTCGCAGCGCGGCCTCGAAGGCCTGCCGTCCATGGCCACTGTGTTGCAACGTATCTCCCGCGTGGTTCCGTACTTCCGTAGCGGCCGCAACGGCATCGTGGTGGCCGGCCTGGCCTCGCTGGTGGCGGCACGTCACCGAGCCGGCATTGCCCGCATTGATGAAGCCGCTGCTCGACAAGGGCTTCGTCGGCGCCGGCATTCCGCTGTGGCTGGTGCCGGTGGCCATCATCGGCCTGTTCACGTTGCGGGGCCTGGCCGGGTTCGTCGCGCAATACGCACTCACCTGGGCCGCCAACCAGGCGTCGCAGGTGCTGCGCATGCGCCTGTTCGACCACCTGCTGCGCGCCGAACCGGGGCTGTTCACCCGCCACTCGGCGAGCAGCCTGACCAACATGCTGGTCTACGAGGTGCAGGGCGCGAGCGCGACAACTCGTCAGTTCGGTGCTGACGCTGGTGCGCGACTCGCTGACGCTGGTGGCGTTGCTGATCTACCTCTTGTACCTGAACTGGGCACTCACCTTGGTCATCGGTTTGTTGTTCCCGGCCATCGGCTGGGTGATGCGCACCGCCGGCGCGCGCGTGCAGCGTCTCACCCGCGAGGGCCAGCACGCCAACGACGAGTTGGCCTACGTGGTGGAAGAAAACGTGCTGGCCTGGCGCATCGTGCGCCTGCACGGAGCGGGCCCGTCGCAGGCCAAGCGCTTCGAGCGCCTGAGCAACTCGCTGCGCCGCCTGGCGCTGAAGGGCGTCACTGCGTCGGCCGCCATGACGCCGATGACGCAGATCCTGGCGGCCTGCGCGATGTCGGCGGTGATCGTGATCGCGCTGTGGCAAAGCAGCCAGGGCGGTCAGTCGGTGGGCAGCTTCGTGGCGTTCATCACCGCGATGCTGATGACGTTGCCGCCGATCCGCCACCTGGCCGACGTGATGGCGCCAATCCTGCGCGGGCTGACGGCGCTCGAGCGCAGCGTCGATCTGGTCGAAGACGGCATCAACGAGCGTGGCGGCATGCACAGCGCGACGCGCGCCAGCGGCCGCATCGAGGTCGACGCGGTGACGCTGCGCTATGCCGCCGACCAGGCGCCGGCGCTCGACGCCTTCACCCTCACCATCGAGGCCGGCGAGACGGTGGCGCTGGTAGGCCCCTCGGGGGCCGGCAAGTCGTCGCTGGTGAACCTGCTGCCGCGATTCATCGAGCCCACGGCAGGCGAGATCCGGCTCGACGGCGTGCCGCTGCGCGAGTGGAGCGTCGAGTCGCTGCGCCGGCAGTTCGCGCTGGTGAGCCAGGACGTGGTGCTGTTCGACGACAGCGTGGCGGCCAACGTGGTGCTGGGTGCCGAGATCGACCCCGCGCGCGTGCGCGAGGCGCTGCGCGGCGCCAACCTGCTGGACTTCGTCGAGTCGCTGCCGCAGGGCATCGACAGCGAGATCGGCCACAACGGCAGCCAACTCTCCGGCGGCCAGCGGCAGCGGCTGGCCATCGCGCGGGCGATCTACAAGGACGCGCCGGTCCTGATCTTCGACGAGGCCACCTCGGCGCTGGACAGCGAGTCGGAGCGCGCGGTGCAGGAGGCGCTCGACGAGCTGATGCGCGATCGCACGACGCTGGTCATCGCCCACCGCCTGTCGACCATCGAGCACGCCGACCGCGTGGTGGCCATCGACGCCGGCCGCCTGGTCGAGCAAGGTACGCACGCCGAATTACTGGCCCGCGGCGGCTTGTACGCGCGGCTGCACGCATTGCAGTTTCGAACCGTGCACGAGGGAACACCGTGAACCCACCGATCAGCCGCTACCCGGTGCCCGAGTTGAAGGATCTGCCGGCCGACTCTGCGCGAGCGCATCGAGCAGGTGCAGGAGAAGGCCGGCTTCGTGCCCAACGTGTTCCTCGCGCTGGCGCACCGGCCGGCGGAGTTGCGCGCATTCCTCGCCTACCACGATGCGCTGCTGCTCAAGGAGGGCGGGCACTTGAGCAAGGGCGAGCGCGAGATGATCATCGTGGCCACCTCGGGCGCCAACAACTGCCTGTATTGCGTGGTGGCGCACGGCGCGATCCTGCGCGTGTACGAGAAGAAGCCGCTCGCAGCCGACCAGATCGCGATCAATCACCGCAAGGCCGACATCACGCCGCGCCAAAAGGCGATGCTCGACTTCGCGCTGAAGGTGACGCGCGCGTCGCACGAGATCGGCGACGCCGACTTCGAGGCCCTGCGCGCGCACGGCTTTGACGACGAGGACATCTGGGACATCGCCGCGATCAGTGCTTTCTTCGGCTTGTCCAACCGCCTGGCCAACGTGATCAGCCTGCGCCCGAACGACGAGTTCTATCTGATGGGCCGCCTGCCCCGCAACAAGGACAAGGAGACAAGATGATGTGCCCCCACGCTCACGCCGTGCGTTCGCTGCCCCCTGGCACCGGTAGGGGCCACCTCGTGGCCCGTGGGGCTTCAGCCTCCTTGAGGCGGCTCGGCGGAGGCTGATATGAATCGCATCGATCTGCACGACCGCGTCGCCGTCATCACCGGCGGCGCGCAGGGTTTCGGCTACGCGACGGCGCTGCGCATGCTCGACTCCGGCGCGTCGGTGGCGCTGTGGGACATCGACAGCGCGCGCCTGGAGCACGCGCGCGCCGAACTGAGCGCGCGCGGCAACGTCGCGTCCACCGTGGTGGAGCTGACCAGCGAGACTTCGGTGGCCGGTGCAGTGCAGGCCACCCTCGAGCGCTACGGGCAGATCGACATCCTGGTGAACAACGCCGGCATCACCGGCGGCAACGGCACCACCTGGGAGCTCGACCCCACGGTCTGGAAGCGCGTGATCGAGGTCAACCTGATCGCGCCGTACCTGGCGAGCCGCGCCATCGTGCCGCACATGATCGCGCGGCGCTATGGCCGCATCGTCAACATCGCCTCGATTGCCGGCAAGGAGGGCAACGCCAACGCGTCGCACTACAGCGCGTCGAAGGCGGGGCTGATTGCATTGACCAAATCGCTCGGCAAGGAGTTGGCCAACCGCGGCGTGGTGGTCAACTGCGTCACCCCAGCCGCGGCCAAGACCGCGATGTTCGACACCATGTCGCAGGCGCACATCGACTTCATGCTGTCCAAGATCCCGATGGGCCGCTTCTTACTGGTCGAAGAGCTCGCGGCGATGGTGTGCTGGTTGTCGTCGCAAGACTGCTCGTTCTCCACCGGCGCGGTGTTTGACATCTCGGGCGGACGCGCCACGTACTGATCGCCCCTTAAGGCGCCAGCGCCCACGATGCCGCAAAGGGCATCGTGCGGCCACGATAGTCGCGGCGTGCTGATCCGCAGCGACATCCCCGCCCGCCTCGATCGATTGCCCTGGACGCGCTGGCACTGGCGCGTGGTGATCGCGCTCGGCGTGGCCTGGGTGCTCGACGGCCTCGAAGTCACGATCGTCGGCTCGATCGGCAGCGTGCTCGAGCGGCCCGACACCTTGGGGCTGAGCGCCGAGCAGATCGGTTGGGCCGGGTCGCTCTACGTGGGCGGCGCGGTCGTCGGCGCGCTGGTGTTCGGCCGCCTGGCCGACCGATTGGGACGCAAGCGCCTGTTCCTGTTGACGCTGGCGGTCTACATGGCGGCCACCGTGGCCACAGCGTTCGCCGGCGGTTTCACCTGGTTTGCGCTGTGCCGCTTCTTCACCGGCCTGGGCATCGGCGGCGAGTACGCAGCGATCAACTCGGCGATCGATGAGTTGATTCCGGCGCGCGTGCGCGGTCGCGTCAATCTGGCGATCAACGGCAGCTTCTGGATCGGTGCGGCGCTCGGTGCGCTGATCAGCCTGGTGTTGCTCGACGCGCGCGTGCTCGGCCCGCAACAGGGCTGGCGTGCCGGCTTCCTGCTCGGTGCCGCGCTCGCGCTGGCGATCCTGCTGGTGCGCAGGCATGTGCCCGAGAGCCCGCGCTGGCTGCTCACGCATGGCCGCGTCGAGGAGGCCGAGCGCATCGTCACTCAGATCGAGCAGGCCGCACGCGCGCAGACGGGTGCGCCGCTGGATGCGGTGCACGACACGGTGGCGTTCGAGCACCGCGCGGCGCCGACCCTGGCGCAGGTTTGGCACGTGCTGTCGCGCCGCTACCGCACCCGCAGCGGCGTCGTGCTCGCGCTGATGGTGTCGCAGGCGTTCTTCTACAACGCGATCTTCTTCACCTACGCGTTGGTGCTGACGCGATTTCACGGCGTCGACGCGTCGCGCGTGGGCCTGTACATCGTGCCCTTTGCCGCCGGCAACGTGCTGGGGCCGCTGCTGCTTGGGCCGCTGTTCGATCGGCTGGGCCGCCGCGTGATGATCGCCGCCACCTATGCGCTGTCGGGCGTGGCCTTGCTGCTCACCGGCATCGGCTTTGCGATGGAATGGCTCGACGCCGCCACGCAGACGCTGGCCTGGTCGGTGGTGTTCTTTCTCGCCTCGGCGGCTGCCAGTTCGGCCTACCTGACCGTCAGCGAGGTGTTTCCGCTCGAGATGCGCGCCCTCGCGATCTCGATCTTCTATGCGGTGGGCACCGGCGTCGGTGGCATCGCGGCGCCGGCGCTGTTTGGTGCCCTGATCGAGACCGGCAGCCGCAGCAACGTGTTCATCGGCTATGCGATCGGTGCCGCGCTGGTGCTGGCGGCCGCGGCGATTGCATGGCGCTGGGCCGTCGACGCCGAGCGCAAGCCACTGGAGCACGTGGCGCCGCCGTTGGGCGCAATCGATGCAGATCGTTCCGGCTAGGACGTCCGGCTGGGCTCACAGCCGCAGAATCTTCTTGCGGTACTCGAGGTCGCTCAGCAGCGGCTGCGACGGCCCGCTGTGGAATACCGCGCCGCGCTCCAGCGCGAACACACGGTCGGCCAGTGCCAGCACGAGGTATATCGGCGAGACAGCGACACAACCATTCGTGATTGCCCGATCGCTTGCGTGGAGCGAGGCCACCGCATCAACCCTCGGCGCGAAAGTGCATGGTTCGGCGGGTGTTGCAAAAGTGCGGGCGCACGCGCGAACTCCACGCGGTGTGGCGCACCGCCAGCCACTCGGGCCGCTCGAGCGTGGCGGGCGACACCAGGTCGTAGCACGCGAGGTACAGCGGGCAGCCCGACAGCCGTCGATAGCGCAGCGCCCGAATCGTGCCCGGCACATCGGCGAGGCCCGGCAAGTGCTCTTGCTCGTACCACGCATTCAACTCGCGCTCGTGCTCGGGGGCGACGTCGGTCTCGACCGTGTAGTGGTACAGCGGCGCCGCACCGCTCGCACGGCCATCGATGGACTGCAGGCATTCGAGCGCCGTCCAGTCCGCCGCCGGCGCAGCCGATTGCGCTGCATAGGCACGGCCGCGTTGGCCGTCGGCCGAGCACCAGAAGTGAAACCCGCCGGCGCGTTGCGCCGTCGCAGGCGGCCACGCGCAATCGAGCAACCAGTGCGTCGCCATCACTCGGCCTTGATCTGCTTGGCCTTGATCAACCGCGCCCACTTCTCGGTGTCGCGCTTCAACAAGGCCGCGAGCTCTTGCGGCGTCGACGGCGCAGGATCGGTGCCCGCTTGCAACAGGCGATTGCGCACCGCCGGCGTGTCGAGCGCGTTGCGCACCGCCTTGCTCAAGGCGTCGATCACTGCCGCCGGCGTCTGCGACGACACGAACAATGCATACCAGTTGTTGGTGTCGACACCCTGGATGCCCTGCTCTTCGAGCGTCTTGATGTCGGGCAGCGACGGATGGCGCTTGCTCGAGGCCAGGCCCAGTGCCTTGAGCTTGCCGCTTTTCACTGCGCCGATCAGGCCAGGCACATCGCCGAAGAAGCCACCGACCTGGCCGCCCATCAGGTCGGTGATCGCCGGCGCGGCGCCCTTGTAGGGCACGTGCAGAAACTTCGTGCCGGTGGCGTCGCCGAACTGCTCGATGGCCAGATGCGGCATGCTGCCGATGCCGGTGGAAGCCATGGCGATCGGTTCGCTGCGTTTGCGCGCGTTGGCGATGAACTCGGCCGCATCCCTTGCCGGGTCGGCCGGGTTGACTGCCAGCAGCTCCACGTTGTTGACCACCAGCGACACGGGAGCGAAGTCACGCCGCATGTCGTAAGGCAGCTTGTCGTACATCGCGGGATTGATCGCCGCCGCGCCGACGCTGGTGATCCACAGCGTGTGCCCGTCGGGCTCGGCGCGCAGCACCTCCAGCGCGCCGATCGTGCCATTGGCGCCCGGCTTGTTGTCGATCACCACCATGCCGCCCAGTTCCTTGCCGAGTTGCTCCGACAGCGTGCGCGCCACGGCATCCACGGGTCCGCCGGCCGTGAAAGACACGACGATGCGGGTGGGCTTGGCCTGCACCTGGCCGCTTGCACCGGCGGGCAGACACAGGCACGCGAGCAGTGCACGTCGGCTGGGCATCGGGCGGTCGCTGGGTTGTCGTGCGGCACGAACCGTGGCTTGGCCTGCCGCTACATCAACACGATGTCGTACTGCTCGGGGTTCATCGCGCTCTCGGCCGATAGCGAGATCGGCTTGCCGACGAACTCGCTCAAGCCGGCGAGGTGCGCACTCTCCTCGTCGAGCAGCATCTCCACCACCGCCGGGCTGGCGATGACGCGAAACTCCTTGGGGTTGAACTGCCGCGCCTCGCGCAGGATCTCGCGCAGGATGTCGTAGCACACGCTGCGTGCGGTCTTCACCTGGCCGCGGCCTTCGCAGGTGGGGCACGGTTCACACAACATGTGCGCCAGCGACTCGCGCGTGCGCTTGCGCGTCATCTCCACCAGGCCGAGCTGCGTGAAGCCGCTCACCGTGGTCTTGGTGCGGTCGCGCGCGAGCTGCTTGCGGAACTCCGCCAACACGGCGCTGCGGTGCTCCTCGCGCGTCATGTCGATGAAGTCGACGATGATGATGCCGCCCAGGTTGCGCAAGCGCAGTTGCCGGCCGATGGCCAGCGCTGCTTCGAGATTGGTCTTGAAGATCGTGTCGTCGAAGTTGCGCGCGCCGACGAAGCCACCGGTGTTGACGTCGATCGTGGTCAGCGCCTCGGTCTGGTCGATGATCAGATACCCGCCTGATTTCAGATCGACCCGGCGCGCCAACGCCCGCACGATGTCTTCCTCGATGTTGAAGAGATCGAAGATCGGCCGCTCGCCTCGGTAGTGTTCGAGCTTGCTCATCGCACCCGGCGAATACACCGCACCGAACGCCTGCAGCGCATCGAACTGCAGCTTGGCGTCGATGCGGACGGATTGCGTGGCGTCGTTGGTCAGGTCGCGCAGCACCCGCTCGGCGAGATTGAGGTCCTGGTGCAGCAAGGTGCCGGCGGCGTGGCTGCCGGCGGCGTCGCGGATCGTCGCCCAGGCCTTGCGCAGGTAGGCGATGTCGTCGGCCAGTTCGGTGTCGCTGGCATCCTCGGCATTCGTGCGCAGGATGAAGCCGCCGCCGCCGTCGCCCACCAGCGCCTGCATGCGCGTGCGCAACTGCTCGCGCGCCTCGGGCGAGCCGATCTTCTGCGAGATGCCGATGTGGGTGTCCTGCGGCAGGAACACCAGCATGCGCCCGGCAATCGAGATCTGCGTCGACAGCCGCGCGCCCTTGGTGCCGATCGGGTCCTTGATCACCTGCACCAGCAGAGTCTGGCCCTCGAACACCTGGCGCTCGATCGGTACCAGCGGCGCGCCCTCGATGCGCGCGTTGCCGGTGGTGTGCAGGTCGGCCACGTGCAGGAAGGCGGCGCGCTCCATGCCCACGTCGACGAACGCGCTTTGCATGCCCGGCAGCACACGCGCCACCTTGCCCAGGTAGACGTTGCCGACCAAGCCGCGCTCGAGCGCACGCTCGATCAGCAGCTCCTGCACGGCGCCGTTCTCGACGATCGCCACGCGGGTTTCCTGCGGCGACCAATTGATCAGGATGTCGTGGGTGGCCATGGATGCGAGAGTCTATTGGCTCAGCGCGGTCGCAACCCTGGCACGCTGCAACAGTCGCGCGGTTTCGAACAGCGGCAGGCCCATGATGCCTGAGTGGCTGCCGTCGATGCGCTCGATCCAGCCCGCCAGCGCGCTCTGGATCGCGTAGGCGCCAGCTTTGCCGAACGGCTCGCCGCTGGCCACGTAGGCGTCGATCGTCGCCGGCGGCAAGCGCGCGAAGCGCACGTGCGACACGTTCAGTGCGGCGCGCGTGCGCGCGCCCGCGGCCACCGCCACACCGGTGATCACGCGGTGCGTGCGGCCTGATAGTCGGGCCAGCATCGCGCGCGCTTCGGCGGCGTCGGCCGGCTTGCCGAGGATTGCGCGGCCGATCGCCACCGTGGTGTCGGCCGCCAGGATCGGCGCCTCGGCGAGGCCACGCCGCTGCAGCCGCGCGCGCGCAGCATCGAGCTTGGTGCGCGCGACACGTCGCACATAGGCCTCGGGCGATTCACCCCGCTCGACAGCCTCGTACGCCTCCGCGTCTTCGGCGTCGTCGGGCAGCAGCATCTCGAAGCGCACGCCGATCTGCAGCAGCAGTTGGCGTCGTCGCGGGCTTTGCGAAGCGAGGTAGACGAATGCGCTGGGTGCCATGGTGATGCGCCGTGACTTCCGCGCGTGACGCATTGTGCAGGCAGCGATGCACCCCCTCAATCAGGTGGCGGCCAAACGAAACGCAGCGTGAACCTCGCCCTCGCTGAACGCAACCCACTACCGCACGATGCCCCCACAGCGCCTCGCGTTGACCCGACACCGACAAACCGCTCAGGAGTTCAACCATGACCCGTTATCTCGCAAGCATCCGCCGCACATCGCTCATTCTCGGCGCCCTCACGATGGGCTGGGGCGTCACGCTGCACGCGCAAGCGACCAACCCGACGGTGCAGCAGCGTGTCGCGCTGGCCTGCACGCAAGGCAGCGACATGGCGGGCTGCAAGTCGGCCGTCGCATCGACCGAGCGGCACACCATGCACGCGCAACGCGACACAGCGCCGGCCAAGGCACCTGCCCAGCGTGCGCAAGCCGCCCGCAGCATGGCCGCGCTCGACAACGACGGCAGCCGCTTCCGCTACGACAGCTGCGGCTGCTCGAACGAGTGAGCAGAGCGCTTCAGTCGCGGTGATAGGGGTGGCCGGCCAACACCGACCAC
Source organism: uncultured beta proteobacterium (assembly GCA_963774185.1). Lineage (GTDB taxonomy): Bacteria > Pseudomonadota > Gammaproteobacteria > Burkholderiales > Burkholderiaceae_C > JAEUPI01. The sequence goes on along the minus strand of CAVZEK010000018.1, from coordinate 116,450 downwards.
GCCCTGTAAAGCGCTTCGGCCAGCACCACGCGGGCCAGCGCATGAGGCAGCGTCAGATCCGACAGGCGCAGCGTCTCCTCGGCAGCTGATCGCAGCGCCGGATCGAGCCCATCCGGGCCACCGATCCACAGCACGACGTCGCGCCCGTCTTCGCGCCACGCGCGCAACCGCTCGGCCAGCTCAGCCGTGGTGAGTCGCGCACCGCGCTCGTCGAGCGCCACGCGGCGCACGCGTTTCGGCGCGGCAGCAAGCAGGCGTGCGCCTTCGGCGGCCCTGAGTTGCGCCGCCGTCTTGCCGCTCTCGCGCGGCTCGGCCTTGACCTCGACGAGCTCCAGCCGACACTCGTTCGGAAACCGTTTGGCGTAGTCGGCAAACGCATCACGCGACCACGCCGGCTGCCGCTGGCCGACCGCGACGATGACCAGCCGCATGCGCGACGCCGCCGATCAGCGTGCGCGCGGCACTCGCTTGGGCGCGGCCTTGCGCGCCGGCGTGCCGGCGACCTTCTTCCTCGATGCCACGGCCTTCTTGGGCCCGGCTGGGCGCTTGCCGGGAGCGGCCCGCCTGGCAGGCACCGCTTTCGCGGGCGCAGGCTTTTTCGAAGGCGCCTTCTTGGCAGCGCCGGCCTTTGGGCCACCGGGCGCGGCGCGCTTGCCGGCAGCGTGACTCGGTGGCAACGGCTTCGTCGGCTCAGGGCCCGCCTCGCCGTCCATCTTCATCTTCACCGCCTTGCCGCCCCAGATCTCTTCGAGCCGGTAGTAGTCGCGGATCGCGGGCTGCATGATGTGGGCCACCGCGGCACCGCAATCGACGATGATCCACTCGCCGTTGTCGGCGCCTTCGACGCTCAAGATCGGAAGGCCGCGCGATTTGACGGTTTCGCGCACGCTGTTGGCCAGGGCTTTGGTCTGGCGGTTGCTGTTGCCCGAGGCGACGATCACGCGTTCAAACAGCGGCGACAGGTGTTCGGTGTTGAAGACCACGATGTGGTGGGCCTTCACGTCCTCCAGGCCATCGACGATGGCGCGTTGCAGCTTGCGGATGTCCATTCAATGCCCGGCGGCACTCCTATAAAGATGGTGCTGGGCAATATAGCCCGCCACCGCGTTGCTGACCAATCCCGAAATCGATTCACCGCGCGCCACGCGGGCACGAATGTCGGTGGCGCTGATGTCCATCGGCGGCAGCGGCACCGCCCGGTGCGGCTGCCGCGCCACTTGCACATCGGGGCGCATCGCCACGCCCGGCCGCTCGGCTACCGCGAGGGTCACCAGGCCTAGCAGCTCTTGCCAGCCCGCGCCAGGTGTGCAGATTGTTGTATTGATCGGCACCGATCAGCAGGAACCAGCTCGCGCCGGGCTCGCGCTGTTGCAGCTCGTGCACCGTCTGCAGCGAATAGCTCGGGCCCGCGCGCTCGAGCTCGCAGCGTTCCAGTACGAAGCCGCGTTCGCCGGCGATCGCCAGCTTCACCATCGCCTCGCGATCGCTGGCCTCGCTGATCGCGCGGGTCTTCTGCCACGGCTGGCCGGTGGGAACCCAGCGCACCTCGTCCAGCGGCAGCGCGTCGCGTGCGCTGCGCGCCAGCGCCGAGTGCGCCAACTGCGGCGGATCGAAGGTGCCGCCGAACAACCCGATGCGCTTGATGTGTGCACCCTTGGCGCTGCGCGCCTTCCCGCCCGGCCCGGGACGGTCTCCTTCGTGGCCCGTGGGGAGCGAGCCCTCCTTCGGGCGGCCGGGCGCAGGACTCACCCCTCGCACCAGTCGCGCGGCTCGAGAAAGTCGGTGAACAACCGCGCCTCGGCGCTGCCCGGTTCGGGCTTGAAGTCGTAGGCCCAGCGCACCTCGCGGCGGCATCGACATCAGGATGCTCTCGGTGCGGCCGCCCGACTGCAGGCCGAACAGCGTGCCGCGGTCGTACACCAGGTTGAACTCCACGTAGCGGCCGCGGCGCAGCGCCTGGAACTCGCGCTCGCGCTCGCCGTATTCGAGCATGACGACGCCGCTCGACGATCGGCACGTAGGCGCCGAGGAAGGCGTCGCCCACCGCGCGCAGCATCTCGAAAGCCGCGTTCGAATCCGAGCTCGGACACGTCGTCGAAGAAGATGCCGCCGATGCCGCGCGGCTCGTCGCGGTGCTTGAGAAAGAAGTATTCGTCGCACCAGCGCTTGAAGCGCGGATGCATCTCGGCGCCGAACGGCGCCAGCGCGTCGCGGCAGCTGCGGTGGAAGTGGCGCGCGTCGTCCGCGAAGCCGTAATACGGCGTCAGGTCCATGCCGCCGCCGAACCATTGCACCGGGTCGCGGCCGGCCGGCGCGGCCGCCAGCATGCGCACGTTCATGTGCACGGTGGGCACGTACGGATTGCGCGGGTGCATCACCAGCGACACGCCCAGCGCCTCGAACGGCGCGCCGGCCAGCTCGGGCCGATGCTGGGTGGCCGACGGCGGCAGCTGCGCACCGCGCACGTGGCTGAAGTTGCAGCCACCGCGCTCGAGCAGGGCGCCGTCGTCGATGCACAGCGTGAGGCCGTCGCCCTGCAGGCGCTCGCCGGGCGCGCGTGTCCAGCCGTCGCGCACGAACGCGCCGCCGTCGAGCTGCTGCATCGCGTTCACGATGCGTTGCTGCAGCCCGAGCAGGTACTCGCGCACGGCGGCGGTCGACATGGTCAGTCCTTGAGTCGGATCGGTGAAGCCCACTCGGGCTTGCGGCCACGATGATGCCCCAGCCTTGTCGCGATGGCCGCCACATCGGCCTGCGCGTCGCCGCACAAGTGAAGGAAGTCCACCAGCGCCACCTCGCGGCGAGCGAAATCGAGGCCCGCCAACGCCCAGCGGCACCTGTGCCTGCACGGCCACGTGGTAGAAGCCGCTGCGCAAACCATCGCCGAAGCCGGCGCGTGCCCTCGGGCGCCAGCGCCAGCCACATGAAGTGCATCGCGCTCGCGCGCCTGCACGAGGCGTTGCGCCATCGCCGGCCACCGCACCTTGCGATGACGTCGCGCTCGACCGGCACGCCGCCGAACCAGCGCAGCCAGCGGCCGAACAACGGCACGCGGAACAGCGAGTCCTTGCCCCAGAAGGCGCACCGGGATGCCGATGCTCCACTTGGCCAGGACGCCGACGATGAAGTCCCAGTTCGACGTGTGCGGGTAGACGATCACCACGCCCTGGCGCGACGGCAAGCCGTCGAACGCGACGCGCCAGCCGGCCAGGCGAAGCAACGCGCCGGCCATTGCGCTGCCGCGCAATTGCACCGGGCGCTGGAGAATCGCGCGCGGTGAGTCAGCGCCGCACGGCACGGTGGCCGATGTCGCGTCGATGCTGCGCGCCCTCGAAGCGGATGCTGTCCACGCCCTCGTAGGCGCGTTGCTGCGCACCCTTGACCGTGGCGCCCAGCGCGGTGACGCACAACACGCGCCCGCCGTTGACTTTCAACGTGCCGCCTTGCAACGTGGTGCCCGCGTGAAAGACCACCAAGTCGTCGGTCGCGGACGGCACGCCGGTGATGACCGCTCCCTTGCGCGGATCGTCGGGGTAGCCTTCAGCGGCCATCACGACGCCGAGCGCGACGTTGCGGTCCCAGCTCAGCTCCACCTCATCGAGCGTGCCGTCGGTGGCGTGCATCAGCACATCGAACAGATCGCTCTTCAGGCGCATCAGGATCGGCTGCGCCTCGGGGTCGCCCAGGCGGGTGTTGAACTCCAGCGTCTTGGGGACGCCCTGCGCGTCGATCATCAGGCCGGCATACAGAAAGCCGGTGAACACGATGCCGTCGCGCCGCATGCCGGCCACCGTGGGCTTGATGATCTCGTTCATCACCTTGGCGTGCAGATTGGGCGTCACCACCGGCGCCGGCGAGTAGGCGCCCATGCCACCGGTGTTGGGCCCCTCGTCGTCGTCGCGCAGCCGCTTGTGGTCCTGGCTGGTGGCCAGCGGCAGCACGTGCTCGCCGTCGACCATCACGATGAAGCTGGCTTCCTCGCCGCCGAGGAACTCCTCGATCACCACGCGCGCGCCGCCGTCGTTGTGCTGCACGCCGAGCGTGCTGCCGTCGAGCATGGTGTCGATGGCGGTGTGCGCCTGCGGCAGTGACATCGCCACCACCACGCCCTTGCCGGCCGCCAGGCCGTCTGCCTTGATGACGATCGGTGCGCCCTGCGCTTCGACGTGCGCATGCGCAGCGGCCGCATCGTTGAATGTCTGATAGCGCGCGGTCGGAATGCCGTGTCGCTGCATGAAGGCCTTGGAGAACGCCTTGGAACTCTCCAGTTGCGCCGCCGCGCGGGTGGGCCCGAAGATGCGCAGGCCGCGCGAGCGAAACAGATCCACCACGCCGGCGGCCAGGGGCGCCTCGGGGCCGACGACGGTGAGCACCGACCTTCTCGCGTTGCGCGAAATCGGCCAGGCCTTCGGGGTCGGTGATGGCCACGTTCTCCAACCGCGAATCGCCCGCCGTGCCGCCGTTGCCGGGCGCCACGTAGACGCATTGCAGCTTGGGGCTTTGTGCCAGCTTCCAGGCCAGCGCATGCTCGCGGCCACCGCCGCCGATGACGAGAACCTTCAAGTCGTCACCCCGCTCATGCAAGCACCGCGTTGTGGTACACGGCCTGCGTGTCGTCGAGGTCTTCGAGCACGTCGAGCAGCTTCTGCATGCGCTGCGCGTCGTCGCCTGCGAGGTCCACCGGGTTTTCGGCGCGCCAGGTGACCTCGGCGAAGTCAGGCTTCAAGCCGGCCTTGAGCCAACGCCTGTTGCACGGCTTCGAAGTCCACTGGCGCACACAGCACCTCGATCGCGCCGTCGTCACCGGTGATCACGTCATCGGCGCCGGCCTCCAGTGCGACCTCCATCACCTTGTCTTCGCTGGCGCCGGGCGCGAACACGAACTGGCCGCAGTGCTTGAACTGGAAAGCCACCGAACCCTCGGTGCCGAGGTTGCCACCGTACTTGGAGAATCCGTGCCGCACCTCGGCCACCGTGCGCACGCGGTTGTCGGTCATGCAGTCGACGATGATCGCGGCGCCCCCGATGCCGTAGCCCTCGTAGCGGATCTCCTCGTAGTGCACGCCTTCGAGGTTGCCGGTGGCCTTGTCGATGTTGCGCTTGACCGTGTCGGCCGGCAGGTTGGCCGCCTTGGCCTTGTCGATCGCCAGCCGCAGCCGCGGGTTGGTCGACACGTCGCCGCCACCCTGGCGCGCCGCGACCATGATCTCGCGGATCACGCGCGTCCACACCTTGCCGCGCTTTTCATCCTGGCGACCCTTGCGGTGCTGGATGTTGGCCCACTTGGAATGACCGGCCATCGAGTGCTCTCCTGCCTTAGGCGCCCGCCGGGAGGCACCTCATGCGTCTCGATTTTAGCGGGCGGCCGCGACTCAGAAGCCGATCGACAGCAGGCTCGACGGCCGCGACGACGGTGATCACGCGATCGCGCCGCCGTAGCACGCGAGCTTGGCCACCGCGCCGTTGTGGATGCCGATGTCGTGCAGGCTGTGACAGATGCGGTGCACCGCGTGCCAGGCGAACAGCGCGATGACCGCGAACAGGAAGCCCTTGCCGAGCCAGTGCTGCGCGAAGCGCCAGCATCCGCGGGTAGCTCAGCAGATCGGCCGGCAGCGGCCAGCCGAGCGGCACCGCGATGCCGGTGATGAACACCAGCGCCGTGCCGAACAGCGCCGACAGCATGCCGCCGGCGCCGAACAGCAGCCAGAAGATCGGCGCGTTGGAGCGCTTCATCGGCGCCACCACGCAGGCCAGCAGCGAGCAGCACGATCGAGGCGACGCACGGTCGCCGGCCCAGCCGGCTGCGCGTGATGGTCGCGGCGCTGACGCGGCGGCCGCCGACGTACATCATCGGCATCGTCTTGGGCATGATCTCGAACCAGCTCTTCGCGTGCACGAACATCGCGACCAGCAGCACCGCGTGCAGCAGCAGCGACCACGGCGAGCGCAGCGCCTGCGAGCCAGCCGTCCCACGCCGCCTCGCCCTGCGCCAGCCGCACCACGCCGACCGTCAGCACGACCGCGTAGGCCAGCACCGCGACGGCGGTCGACCTCGCGCACCATGTAGCGCACGAAGAACGGATCGCGGCGCCACCAGCCCCGCATCGGGCGCACGTAGGGCTTTGCCACGACGCCCTTGGGGTTCATGCTGCCCCCTTGGGCGACAGGAAGCGCAGGAAATAGTCCTTCGCGCTGTTGACCTTGTTCTGGTTCACCGCATTGGCCGGGTCGACGTGCTTGGGGCAGACCTCGGAGCAGTAGCCCACCGCGGTGCAGCTCCACACGCCCTCCTCCGCGTTGAGCACTTCCATGCGCTGCGCGCGACCGCCGTCGCGCGAATCGGCGTTGTAGCGGTGCAGCAGCGCGAGCACGCCGGGGCCGGTGAACGTCGGGGTCGAGCCCGAACTGCGGGCAGGCGGCGTAGCACAGCATGCAGTTGATGCACGAGCTGAACTGCTCGAACTGCTCGAGCTGCGCCGGCGTCTGCAGGTACTCGCCCTCGCGCCAGCGTGCGCGGCTTCTTGGGAATCGATGTACGGCTTGATGCCCTCGAGCTTCTGGACGAAGCCCTCGACGCTGACGACCAGGTCGCGCTCGATCGGGAAGTGCGCCAGCGCCTCGATGCGCACCGGCCCGGGCAGCAGGTCGCGCACGAAGGTCTGGCACGACAGCGCCGGCTTGCCGTTGACCATCATCCCGCAGCTGCCGCAGATCGCCATGCGGCACGACCAGCGGAAGCTCAGCGTGCCGTCGAGCTCGTCCTTGATGTGCTGCAGCGCCTGCAGCACCGACATGTCGTCGGTGTAGGGCACCGTGTAGCGTTGCCAGACCGGCGCGTCTTCCTGCTCGGGGCGGTAGCGCAGCACCTCGATCTCGATGGTGCGGCCGGCTCAGACATGGTGCGCCATCCTTGGCCTTGCGTTCGGCGTCGGCGGCTTCGCCGGCCGCGCCGTAGGCGCGCGTGCCGGGCGGCGAGTGCGTGATCTTCACCGGGCCGTAGTCGATGCGCGGCGCAGCGTCGCCGTCGTAGAAGGCCAGGCTGTGCTTCAGGAAGTTCACGTCGTCGCGCTGCTCGAAGCCGTCGAGCCGCTGGTGCGAGCCGCGCGACTCGCGGCGCTTGCAGCGCCGAGTGCGCCATCGCCTGTGCCACGTCGAGCTGGAAGCCGAGTTCGATCGCCAGCAGCCATTCGGTGTTCCAGCCCTTGGAGTGATCGTCGAGCTGCACGCTGCGGTCAGACGCTGCCTTCAGCTCGGCGAGCTTGTCGCAGGTCGCCTGCATGGTCGGCGGCGCTGCGGTAGATGCCGCAGCCTTCTTCCATGCTCTGCGCCATCTCGCGGCGCAACGTGGCGATGCGCTCGCCTTGCCGCGGCGCGCGACGATCGCCAGCGCGCTCTGCGCAGGCGGCACCGCGCCTGCGCGGCGAGCGTGTCGGCGTTGCCATGCGACGCCGACTTGGCGAAGTGCGCCGCCTCGACGCCGGCGACCTTGCCGAAGACGAACAGCTCGGTCAGCGAATTCGAGCCGAGCCGGTTGGCGCCGTGGATGCCGACGCTCGAGCATTCGCCGGCCGAGTACAGACCGGGCAGCGCCGATGCCGTCTTGCCGTCGGCGTTGATGCCGCCCATCGTGTAGTGCACCGCGGGCAGCACCGGGATCGGCGCCTTCGCCGGGTCGACGCCCAGGTACTCGCACGGCCAGCTCGTAGATCTGCGGCAGCCGCTCGCGCAGCTTCTGTCTCGCCCAGATGGCGCAGGTCGAGGTGCACGACCGCGCCGTGCGGGCCGTCGATCGTGCGGCCCTTCTGCTTCTCGTGCCAGTAGGCCTGGCTCAGGCGGTCGCGCGGCCCGAGCTCCATCGCCTTGTTGCGCGGCTCGGGAGTCGGCGGGCCCGAGGCCGTAGTCCTGCAGATAGCGGTAGCCGTCCTTGTTGAGCAGGAAGCCGCCCTCGCCGCGGCAGGCCTCGGTGAACAGCAGGCCGGTGCCGGGCATGCAGGTCGGGTGGTACTGCACGAACTCCATGTCGCGCAGCGGCACGCCGTGGCGGTAGGCCAGCGCCATGCCGTCGCCGGTGACGATGCCGCCGTTGGTGTTCTCGCGGAACACGCGGCCGGCGCCGCCGGTGGCGATGATCACCGCCTTGGCCTGGATCAGCTGGAACTCGCCGCTGGCGATGTCGATCGCCACCACGCCCTGCACGCGGCCGTCGTCGACGACCAGGTCGACGCAGAAGTGCTCGTCGAAGCGCTGGATCGACGGATACTTGATCGAGGTCTGGAACAGCGTGTGCAGCATGTGGAAGCCGGTCTTGTCGGCGGCGAACCACGTGCGCTCGATCTTCATGCCGCCGAAGGCGCGCACGTTGACGTGGCCGTCGGGCTTGCGGCTCCACGGGCAGCCCCAGTGCTCCATCTGCACCATCTCGTCGTGGGCGTGGGCGACGAAGTACTCGACCACGTCCTGCTCGCACAGCCAGTCGCCGCCGGCCACGGTGTCGTGGAAGTGCGCGTCCAGGCTGTCGTGCGGCTGCGTCACCGCGGCGGCGCCGCCCTCGGCGGCCACCGTGTGGCTGCGCATCGGATAGACCTTCGAGATCAGCGCGATGCGCAGCTTCGGCTCGGCCTTCGGCCACCGCGATGGCCGCGCGCAGCCCGGCGCCGCCGGCGCCGACGATCGCCACATCGGCCTTGAAGACGTCCATCGGCGTGCCCGGTCTAGCGGATCAGCACCAGCTTCTGGTACAGGCCGCCGAAGTAGGTGCGCTTGGACAGCGACGACGAGCTGCACATCGGCGGGCATGAACTCGGCGACCTCGTGGCGCCACAGGTCGATCGCGTAGGGCTCGAGCTTGCGAAACACCAGGCGCATCAGCGCGCGCATCGGATGCCACGACGATGGCCGGTGGTAGTCGACGATCACGACCTTGCCGCCCGGCTTGACCACGCGCAGCGCCTCGGCCAGCGTGGCGCGGCGCACGTGAGCCGGCTGCTCGTGCAGCAGGAAGAACAGCAGCACCTGGTCGTAGCAGGCGTCGCCACAGGCGAGCGACGTGGAGTCGCCGCGCATCAGGCACAGGCGGTCGTCGGCCGGCAGCTTGCGCGCCAGGTTCTGCAGCTGGATCGACAGGATGTCGACGACGTCGAGCCGGGCCTCGGGGGCCAGACGTTGCTGCAACCGCGCCGTCAGGTTGCCGTAGGCGCAGGCCACCTGCAGCGTGTGGCCGTGCACCGAGTGCCCGAGGTCGGCCAGCGCCTCGTCGCGCAGCCGCCCGTAGTTGCCGAACAGGATCGCGTTGACCAGCCATTCGCGCTCGAACACGTGCACCGCGTTCGGATGCACGTAGGCCCACCAGTACACCTGCTCGAGGTACGACGGCACCGGCGGCTCGTGCGGTACGAGCGCCTCTTCGACGGCAACGCTCAACGGTCCGTTCATGGGTTGCTATTAGAAGCGATAGCGCAACCCAAGCTGAAGCACGTTCACCTTGTAGCGCGGCGGCTGGTCGCCAAAGGCCAGCAGATTCGAGATGGTCGACGGGTAGACGCCGTCGAGATGCCAGTCTGTCGAGTCGTAGCGCTCGTACCACCAGCTGCCCACCATCGAGAGGTTCTTCTGCAGCTGGTACACGGCACGCAGCCGGAAGCGGTCGATCGACGTGGTGTTGGTCGGGAATGGCGGGCTGGTCACCCCTGCGTCGACGGTGACGTCGTTGTACATGCGGCTGAACCCCACATCGGCGCTGAGTTCGAGCTTGCCACCCATCGCCAGCTGCTTGACGCCGAAGCCCAACGTGTCGATGCGGTCCTCGTTGCGCGCCGTCCAGTCGGGTGCCGCGAAGACCTGGCTGCCGGCCTGATCGGAGCGGATGTGCTCGGTCTGCGCGAACCCGTATAGCTGCGTCTTGTCGGAGACCGCAGCCGAAAAATCGACGCCAACGCTGTAGGTGCGCGCATCGGTGAGACCGATCGTCGAGTTCTTGAAGTCGTCGTTCGCGTAGTCCGCGTTCAGGCCGAAAGTGACACCCTCGCCGGCGGTCAAGTCGGCGCGTGCGCTGGCACCGTCGCGGGTGCGATCGGCCATGTAGAACTTGCGCATCAGCGGGTTCTGCGGCGGGTCGATCCACGCAGCGGTGCCGTAGGTGGTGCCGTCGCGCTGGCCGTGCGCGAGCTTCAGTTGCAGCAGCAGGTTCTCGAGCGCGCGGCCCTCCACGCGGCCCCACAGCGTGGTCTCGCGCGTGGTCACCACTTCCTGCAGCGAGCGCTCGCGATAGTCTTGGTCGAGGCCCACCGAAGTCTTCAGGCTGCTGCCGGGGGTGCGATAGTCGCCGCCGAGTCTGAAGCGGTCCTGGAAAAAGCTGAACGGCTGGTTCACGCGCGGCGTGGTGCCGAGGAACATGTCGGTCGACACTGCCGGATAGCTGTTGCTGGGCGTCTTGTTGTCGCGCGTGTTGCGGTCGTAGCTCGCACTCAGGTTCAGGCCGTCCAGGGGCTTGGCCGTGATCCGTGCGCTGGCATTGAAGGTGTCGGCCTGCCCGTTCAGCGACTGCGCCGGCAGTGCCGGCACGCTCGGCGCCAGGCTGGCGTTAGCCGTGGCCGGCAGGAACGATTCGTCCTGTGTCATGCGGCCGAAGGCGATGTCGCCGCTGAAACGAATGGTGGGCGTGACTTCGTAGCCCAGCGTGCCCACCAGTTGATGGAACTGGTTGCCCGGCGGCAGCGCAAGCTGGCCGGTATCGCTGCCGGTCACCACCGGGACGAACGGGTTGGACCAGGTCAGCGACGGGTCGTCGTTGCGAAACACCGAGAGCTGGTACGCCACGCTCGCCTGCAGGCGCCGGGTGGCATAAGTGGCCTGCACCGCGAGCTGGTCGGTCGTCTGGTCGAGCGGCGCCACCATCTGCGAGGCGCTGGAGAAGAACGAACCCGAGATGCGCTGCAGGCCGTCGCGCACGTCGCGCCTGAAGGTCAGCTGGGTGCTCCACTGCTCGCCGCCGATCCACGAGAAGCCGGCGTCGAAGCGCTGGCGCTTGGAACTCACGTCGACCGGCTGCAGCGTGGTGGCCAGCGGCATCGACGCGGTGTCGGCTGCGGGAAAGCCGCCGGGCAGCGTCAGGCGCGCGCCACCGACGCCGAGGAAGGGCGTCTGTGCGCCATCGGCCGAGTGGCGAGGAATCTCCGCATAACCCAGCTTCAACGTGTACAGGCCTTCGCGGCCACCGTCGAAGTCGATCGCGCGCGTGTCAAGTCCGAGGTCGGTCGCCACAACCGAGCCATACACGCCGTTGTCGCCGCGGTAGCGCACGCTGCCGCCGAGCCCGAGGTAGGCGCCCTGCTTGTTCAGGCCGGTGAAATCGCCGAACTTCTGCGAGGCGTCGCTGACCCCGATCACACCGACGTCCACCGAGCCGCTGCGGCCCTCTTTCTCGAACGGGCAGCTCTCGCATTTCCACTGCGAGGTGTCCACGGCAAGCGCGCTGCAGGCGGCGCTGGACAGAGCACCGAGCGCGGCGAGCTGCATGAGAGAGCTGTAGGTCTTCATGGTCGCGTCCGTGGAGGCTGGCGCGAGACGCGAAGCGCGATGCGGGTATGCAAACGGGCGTTCATCGCATCAGCTTGGCGCCGGCCGGATGGTTGGACCCATGCACCTGCGAGTGGCAGTTGGTGCAGCTGCCCGCGAGCAGGAAGATCTGCCCGCCGGCAGCGCCGCCGGGCAATGCGGCGCCGGTGCGCGCCACCGATGGGTGGCCGGCCTGGCTGTGGCACTGCTGGCACAGCAGCGGCGGACTCTGGTTGAGCAGCGCACTGCGCACCGACCCGTGGGCGGTGTGGCACAGCGAGCAGTCTTCAGCCACCGGCGCGTGCTCCCACAACAGCGGCCCGCGCTTCTCGGCATGGCAGGTGTAGCAGGTTTGGTTCAACGTCGGCTTGATCAGCATCGCTTGGCTCGGTGAGCCGTGCGGGCTGTGGCAATCGCCGCAGCGCATCAGGCCGAAGCGCACCGGATGGGTCGACGCCTTCTGAAAATCGGCGCGCTGCTTCTTGTGGCAGTTGAAGCACACCTCGGCCTGGTCGGCCTTGGTCAGCACGGCGTCGCGTTCGGTGTGCAGCTTGTGGCAATCGGTGCAGGCCAGCGCGCCGCGCTCGTGGGCGCTGGCATGCCAGCCAGTGCGTGCCTGGTTCTGGTGGCACTCGAGACACGCCGCGTTGCGCTCGGCCACCGTGAGGAACGAACTGGGCTTGAAACTGTTGATCGTGAGCTTCTTGTTGCTGCCCTTGGTGGCATGCTTGGCCCCAGGCCCGTGACAGGCCTCGCACTGCAGTCCGCCGGCACCGAACGGCGCATGCGGGTTGGCGCGGTGCGCGTGCCGCGTCTTGAAGATCGCCCCGGTGGTGAAGGTCGTGGTGTCGGCCTCTTCGTCGTGGCAGCCCAGGCAGGTGTCGGCGCCTTTCTCGCTGTATTGGGTGCCGGCGCCCGGTGGTTCGGCGGGCGCCGACGCCGCCGCGGACGCGGTTGGCGCGGACGCGGCCGGCGCGGACGCGGGTGCAGATGCAGCCGGCGATGCTTCGGTCTGCGCTGACACATCGAGGTGCAACGACGCACCGAGCAACATGCTCAGCACAGCGGCGACTGCACGCAGAGCGCTCATGGTGCGGCCACCTTCCCGGCCGCCTTCCCCTTCGGCGCCGCTTTCTGCTTGGCGATGACGCGATCCTTCAGCGACAGGTACACGCCGGTGGCGATCACTTCCCGTTCGGCGAGATCGGCCTTGCTGTGGTACGGCCGCCCCGAGATGATGCGATCGGCCTCGACATCGCCGATGCCTGGCAGCGTCTTCAGTTCGGCACGGCCGGCGCTGTTGATGTCGACCAGCTTGACCGGCGTCGCGGGCGAGGACTTCTTGGAGGCGACCGACGGGTGGCCCGGTGGTGCCGCATCGCTGGTGGTGCCGGCACTCACAGCGAAAGAAGCGCTCGCCAGCGATGCACACACGAGCGCGAGCAGCGAACCACCGCCAGCGTCGTTGTACGTCGAACGCTCCCTTTCGCTCATCCCGGCATCTCCCGCTGCAATGGTCGTCTACATGGCCGCTTGCCGCTGCAAGAAGAAACCCGGAGGCGTCGCCGCCGCCGGGTTTGCCAAGCGCGGCACCGATGCACACATGGGCCGCGCTCCAGTCATGACACCTGTCACAGATGAATCAGGCTACTTCGAATGCATCACCTTGATGTCGGCAATGTGCCCGGGGCCGTGGCAAATCATGCAGAGCTCGGGCCTGGGCAGTGCCGCGCTGCGCGGCGAGAAGATCGACGCGTTGCCGGTGATCTCCATGTGCGCCCGCTCCGTCGCCGAGTCGTGGCACATGAAGCACTGCGCCGCGATCGGCGAGTTCACGAGCGTGGTGGCCGCGGCATCGGTGGGCACGCCGGCACCCGAGACACTGAACCCGCTGCCGTAGTTGGTGGTGTTGTCCTTGACGACATAGGGCGACAACGAAGACACGCCAACGGCCGTCTGCACGCAATTGTTCGACGGCGAGGTCGTGCAGCCGGTCGTCACCGTGCCCGCGGTACCGTTGAAGATGCCGGTGGCCACCGAGCGATACAGCCGGTTCGGCAGCGCGCTGTCCGACGCCGTTGCACTGAAGTCATAGGTGCCCGGCAGGTGGCAGGTCTCGCACTGCCTCAGAACCCCCGGGTACTTGACGTCGGAGAAGTTCTCGGTCGTGCTCGACGAGTGCCACGTGAACGGCACCGTGCGCTTGGCTCCGCCATGGATCGCGTGGATGAACGCCGTGGAGTCGGCCGCCCAGCCGCTGCTGGTGCGGTTCGGGTTGTGGCACCACGCGCAGGTGGTTCCGTCGTTGCGCTGCCCACCGTGGAACGCGTCGGTGGTGAACGTGCCCAGCTCCTGGTGGCACTTGTTGCAGCGCGCGTCCTCGACGATCGGCCGTCGGGCGGTGTACCCGGTCGCCACCTTCTGCACGGTGGGTGCGATGACGATCAGCCCGCCGCGCTTATTGGGCATGCGCGGATCGAGCTCCACTGCACCGCTCGGCAGCGGCACCACCGAAGAGAGCGGCAACGCCGACGCGGTGACCGGATAGTTCGGCAGGTTGGTCTGCGTCAGCGGCGGTGTGCTCCTGATGTTGTACGAGAAGCCCAGCCCGCCGGTCAGCATCACCGCGTTGTCGGGGACGGTGACGCCGGTCAGCGTCACGGTGTAGAAGCCGTTGGCATCCGGCCCGGTCAACGTACCGGCGCCCGAGCCGCTGGCGGTGCCGTTCCAGATACTGCGCAGGTAGCCCGAGGCCGCTGCATTGAAGTCGGCCGGCGCCGCGATGCCGTCTTGCGGCACCGCATAGACGAACTGCGCACTCGGCGAACCCATGAAGTTGTCCCATATCTCCTGAATCGCCGCGTTCTTGAGCGGGTCAGGGTCCAACGTCGGATTGAACGTCTTGAAGTTCACCGCGGCATTGTTTTGCAGCATCCGGAACACGATCACCGGCCTCTTGCTGCTATTGCGCGACACGCTCTGGATTTCGTAGGTGACCTTGATCGCGCCAGCCGGCAGGCGCGACGTGTTCGACGCGATCCAGGCTGCGTTGGTGTTGCTGTTGCCGGTGAGGTTCTGGTCCGGGTTCAACGCCACGTCGAGCGAGTTGCTGTTGTTCGGCGGCGTCACCGGCAGGTGCACCAGGTCGATGCCGGTCGCCGTATGGCATTGCGCGCACAACGAGTCGTCGGGTTGCGCCTGGCCACCATGTGCGAAGCCACTGAAACTGGTGGTGGGCGTGAATGTCCCGTTGAAGGTCGCCGCCTCCCTCTGGGCGTGGGCGTCGGCGATCGTGATGCCCATGCCGGTGGCGAAGTTGATGCCGTCGTGGCAACCACCGCACGCCAGCCGGTTGGGCACGGCCTTCCAGTTGTCGCCCTGCTTGGTCTGCGCGGTCGAGGTGGCAGAACCATCGTGGCACTTGGTGCAGTTGCGCAGATCCTGCGGGAACAGCGTTTCGTTCAACAGGATGTTGGAGTTGTAGTTCGACTTCACCAGGTTCTCGCCCATGTGGATCTTGTGAACCCAGTTGGGCAAAGCGTAGACCGAGCGGCCATCGACGACATCCACCTTGGTGCTGGTGAATGTGAGCGTCGAAGCATTGATCGTCGCCTCGACCTGGCCATACTTGCGCTGCACGGTGTGGCACATCACGCAGTAGCGCGTCTCGTTGCGGCCGCCGCCGTGAAAGCCGGCCGCCGAACTCTCGGGATCATCGCCCGCGATGCCACCGAGCTTGCGGTGGCACTCTTCGCACTTGGACGTGGCCACGATGTCGCGGCCTGAGTCCGCAACAGGTCCGCTGGCCGGAATGAAGTCGTAGATGACGTCCAGAGGCTGAGCCATCACAACGGCAGCCGGGAAGCTGCTTGACGCGCTGCCGCTGGGGTTGTTGCTGCCGGTGCCCGGCGCGTTGCCGGAAATCTGGATCGTCAGCCGGTGCGTCAGATTCGGGTCATAGGTCAGGTCATCGAGGTCGGCCTTGTTGTTGGGGGCGCTGACGGTCATGCCGTCGACCTGCGCCTTGATCTGCGTGACGTCGCGAAAGAAGGTGTAGGTGTAGGTGCCGTCACCGTGGTCGACCAGCGTGCCGGTGTTGTCGGTGCTGGGCCGCGTCGGCGCGGCTGCGGTGATCGCACCCGTGGTCGCGTTCTTGGTGGGCACCGTCGTCACCATGTAGCTGATCCACTTGCTCGGGCTGCCATTGGTGCCGGGCACCAGCTTGGCCAGCGAGAACGCCAGGTTCGTATAACCGGGCAGCGTGGCGGTCGCGCTCTGGGACTTGTTGCCAAGGCCAATCACCGGGTGCCCGACGTCGTCGGTCACCGTGAAGTTCACCACCGGCGGGCTGGCGATCGTGACGCTGGTCACCGTGGCCTTGGGCACCAGCGCGGCCCACGCCGCGGAAGACGCGTCGGTGGCCGGCGCGGCATTGCTGGCGACGGTGACGACACCGCCGGCCGGGCCCGGAGGACCTGCCGGGCCAGTGGCACCGGATGACCCGGGCGGGCCAGCCGGACCGGTGGGGCCGGCATCGCCGGTGCCGCCACCGCAACCTGCGATCAGCGTGGCCATCGCGGCGACCAAGGCCGCCAGGATCGAGCGAATCAAACCGACGTTCATGTTGCTCTCCACCACCGACCGGATCGGCGATCGAACTTCAAATTACTTCGTGAGCTCTGCCTTCATTTCTTGCGGTCCGGGGCCTTCCGGCTCCTTGTGCGCGATACCGAAGTGGCACTCGATGCACGTGGTCCCTTCGGTCTTGGCCTTGGCGTGCCGCGCCTGCGCCTTCTCGCTCTGCTTGTCCTTGTCCATGTTGTCGGCCTTGTGGCAATTGCGGCACTCATGCGAATCGTTTGCCAGAAAGCGCGCCCACACCTTGTGCGCCAGGTGCGAGCGATTGGCCTCGAACTTTTCCTTGGTGTCGATCATGCCGGTGAGGTGGCCATAGAGGTCCCACGTGGCGCGCATCTTGGCCATGATCAGCGGGCCGGGTTCGCGCGGCACATGGCAGTCGGTGCAGATGGCGCGCACGCCGGTGCGGTTGCGGTCGTGGATGGTGTCTTTGTATTCAGCGTAGACGTTGTCGCGCATCTCGTGGCAGCCGGTGCAGAACGCCTCGGTGCTGGTCCACGCCAAACCGGCGGCGCCGCCGATCACCAGCAGCACCGCGACGAACAAGCCGAGCACGCCGAGGCCCAGCACCAACTTCCAATTGCGCCGCACCTTGGCGACGATTTCTTGCTTGTTGTTGTCCATGCTGACCCCGATGATGCGACGCGGACGACGGCGGTGTGAACCTCAGCGCGACAGGATCCAGCGCACCAGATTCTTGATCTCGGCGTCGTCGGTGCTCTTGACGGCCTTGTGCTTCTCTTCCTTGCCGTCGATCTTGACCATCGGCTGGGTCGTGATGTGCTTGAAGACCTCGTCTTCGGCATCGGGCTTGCCCTTGAGCTTCTCGGCGGTCTCCTTGAACGACGGGCCGTCCTTCTTTTTGTCGACCGCATGGCACTTGCCGCAATCGCTCTTCTTCAGCAGGGCCTGCGCGGCGGCGTCATCCACATCGGCGGCCATCGCGCCATTGACGCCGGCTGCCAAGGCGAGCACCGCGGCCACCGCCACGGCATGAAGTGAAGATGTGCTCATTCGTGTTGCTCCGTCAACATAGGTGGCTGCAATTCAACCCTCGGACCCTGCTCCGACTACTCCGTACATTCCCTGGGCGAGAAGGTACCCCCTAGCGCTTGACACATGTGGCCCACCTCGCTTTGGCTTGCGCCAAGTCAAGACCGACGCCGCGCTCGCCATCTGTCGCACCACAGTCACTTGATCTGAATCAATTTGCGTTGCGCCAACTCGGCTTGAGCGTTGACAAGCGCGCGCCACTGATGCAGCGAGGGGCGCCGAACCGCTGCGCGCGGTCGCATTCGCTAGACTGCCGCCATCCGCGGGGCACCGCACCGCCAGGAGTGCAGTCGATGGCCGATCCGATCCTCGTCGCCAAGAACGGCGACATCGAGTGCAACCTGCTGCCGGCCCTCGCCAACCGCCACGGCCTGATCACCGGCGCCACCGGCACCGGCAAGACGATCACCCTGCAGACGATGGCCGAGAGCCTGTCGCGCATCGGCGTGCCGGTGTTCATGGCCGACGTCAAGGGCGACTTGAGCGGCATCACCCAGGCGGGCACGCTGCCGGCCAAGATGGCCGCGCTCCTCAAAGAGCGCGGGCTGCCGGTGCCCGCATCGGTGAGTTGCCCCGCCACGCTGTGGGACGTGTTCGGCCAGCAGGGCCATCCGGTGCGCGCCACGGTGCACGACATGGGCCCGCTGCTGCTGGCACGCATGCTCGAGTTGAACGACGTGCAGGCCGGCGTGCTGCAGCTGGTGTTCAAGATCGCCGACGACAACAGCCTGGCGCTGCTCGACATGAAAGACCTGCACGCGATGCTGCAGCACGTGGGCGACAACGCGGCCCAGTTCACCACCGACTACGGCAACGTCAGCGCGGCGTCGATCGGTGCCATCCAGCGCGGCTTGTTGCAGATCGACGAACAAGGCGGCGACAAGTTCTTCGGCGAGCCGATGCTCAACATTGGCGACTTCATGCAGACGGTCAAGGGCCGCGGCGTCGTCAACATCCTGGTGGCCGACAAGCTGCTCAACGCGCCGCGCCTGTACGCGACCTTCCTGCTGTGGATGCTGTCGGAGGTGTTCGAGGCGCTGCCCGAGGTGGGCGACCTCGACAAGCCCAAGCTGGTGTTCTTCTTCGACGAGGCGCACCTGCTGTTCAAGGATGCGCCCAACGCGCTGATCGAGCGCATCGAGCTGGTGGTGCGTCTGGTGCGCAGCAAGGGGGTTGGCGTGTTCTTCGTGACGCAGAACCCGCTGGACGTGCCCGACAGCGTGCTCGCGCAACTGGGCAACCGCGTGCAGCACGCGCTGCGCGCCTTCACGCCGCGCGACCAGAAGGCGGTGAAGTCGGCCGCCGACACGATGCGGCCCAACCCCAAACTCGGTGACATGGCCGCTGCCATCACCGAGCTGGCGGTCGGTGAGGCGCTGGTGAGCTTTCTCGACGAGAAGGGTCGCCCCAGCATCACCGAGCGCGTGTTCGTGGTGCCGCCGGGCAGCCAGATCGGGCCGATCACCCCCGATCAGCGCAGGGCGCTGATCGCCGGCTCGCTGGTCGCCGGTGTGTACGAAAAGATGGTCGACCGCGAGTCGGCGTACGAGAAAATCAAGGGCCGTGCCGCCGGCGGCGGCACCGCGCCGGCCCCCGCCGGGCGCACGATGGCCGATGAGGCCAACGCCGCAACGCGCGGCGGCGTCAGCGCAAGCGGCGGCGCGCCACCCGACGCCGCAGGCGGCGTGCTCGGCGGGCTGAAGGACGTGCTGTTCGGTACCACCGGCCCGCGCGGCGGCCACCACGAAGGCCTGGCCGAGTCGGCCGCGCGCTCGGCCGTGCGCACCATCGGCTCATCCGTGGGTCGCGAGATCATCCGCGGCGTGCTGGGCAGCATCCTCGGCGGCAGCCGCAAGCGCTGAAGCGCGCGCTCAGGGCGCGGACCACGCAGCGGCTGGTGGCGAGCGCACACGCAGCGCCGTGTCGAGCGAGGGCAGCACGCGGTTGGCGAAGTAGCTGCTGGGCGTGTCGGGCTCGAGCGCCGCAACGGCGAGGTTGGCGAGCGGCTGGTCCAGTGCCACGTACCAGCTGCCCGCCGGGGCCGTGGCCGCGTGCGGCGACAGTGCCACTCGAACGCCGATGACGGTCTGTGCGGCGTCGGCCACCGTGCCACGCACGTCGGGTCGCGCGGTTTCGACGCGCGACAGCTCCTGCCAGCCCTCGGCCTGCAGCGGCGCATCGCTGGCAAAGCGCCGCACCTGCACACCGAGCTCGCGCAGGCGCTGCACCGCGAGCGCCCCTTCGGCACCGATCCAGTAGCCGCACGGCCGCTCACGCGTGCGCAGCACTCGCGGCTGCAGCGCCGAGTCCCACGCCACCGACACCGCTTTGTCGGCGCCCGTCTCGGGGTCGAGCATCACGAGCTCGCGCCGCTGCGCCGTCGCCGCTTCCAGCACCACCACGTCGCCATGGCAGGCCGCTGCGGCCACCTCGCTGCCCGCAGCGCGCTGCAACGCGAGCAGGTCCTGCGCATGATCGGCCGCGCTGTCGAGCACCGCGCGCACGGCGACCACGTGCGAATGCACGCGCCGCTGCAGGTGCGCGCGGCCGATGCCCACGCCGCGCGACTCCAGCAGGATGCTCACCGTCTGCTTCAGGCCATTCACGTTGCGTGCGGTGTCGGGCTGCAGGCCGCCCATGCTCAGGCGCAGGTCGCCGGGCGTCGTCGGGTTGGTGTAGTACCACTCGTGGGTCAAACCCTCGCGCGTCAGCGCTTGCCGCATCGGCTCGATGAACCAGCGTTGGCTCGCCTGCGCCAGGCTATCGGGGTAGTTGGCCGTCATCGCGTATTGCAGCAGCAGGTCGTTGCGCTGCACGGCATCGAATTTCTCCAGGTAGCGGCCCACCACCGTGTGCTCGTGCAGATCGACCACCACGATCGGCGCCCACTGGCGCACCAGCCTGGCCAGCGCACGCGATTCGGGCGTGCGCAGCAGCAGGTGGTCGCGGTTGATGTCGATGCCGTCAGCCGCGACCCGCGTGTTCCAGGCCGTGCCATCGGGGTTGGCGCGCGCGAGCACCACCACGTCGATGCGGTCGAGCACGCTGCCCAGGCGGCCCGACGCCAGTTCGCGCGCCACCACCATCAGCGCCTCGGCGCCGGCGGGCTCGTCGCCGTGCTGCTGCGCGATCAGCAGCACGACCGGCCGGCCCGCGCCCCGGCTCAAGTGCAGCGCCTGCAGCGGCACACCTTGCTGCGAGCGGCCAGCTTCGAGCCGAACGATCCGCGTGCCTGCGTGGCGGTCGATGCGCACCAGGTCATCCAGCCAGGCTTGCAATTCGTCGTCGCTGGTGTAGCGCTCGCGCCCGGCAGTCAAGCCGGGCGTGTCGTAGTGAACAGGCGGTGCGGGAAAGCGGGCGGCGACCGCCGCCGGGTACGGTGGTTCGACTTCGGGCAGCGTTGCGCCCGGTGGTGGCGCGGTGGCGCAGCCCGCCAGCCATGCGAGAGCCAATGCATGGCGTGCGACCGCGTTGGCCCAGCCACGGCGCTCCCGTGCAGCTTGCTCTGCCATAGGCGCCTTATATCGCGGCCACAATGCGCGCCATCCGGCGACCGAGGAGGCGACCATGAACACGCTGCGTTGGATCCTGGTGGCGTTGGCCCTGCTGGCGCTGCTGGTTTGGCTGGCTGGCCGCTTCGGGGCGCTGCGCGGCCACCCGCCGGCTGACCTCGGTGTGCGTGAGGGTCGCTTGAAGCCGCCATCGGGCACGCCCAACAGCGTGAGCAGCCAGGCCGACCTGTACCCGGAACATCCGATGCGCGACTACGCGCGCATCGCCGCCCTGCCCGCCAGCGGCGGCGCCTCCGCGTCGATCACCCGCGTGCGTGCTGTGGTCGAGCGTCTACCGGGCGCCACGGTCGTCGAACAGCGCGACGACTATCTCTACGCGCAATTCGAAACACCGGCGATGCGCTTCGTCGACGACGTCGAGTTCTGGTACGACCCGGCGTCCCAAGCGGTTGCCGTGCGCTCGGCCTCGCGAATCGGACGCAAAGACTTCGGCGTCAACCGCGCGCGAATTGAAACCATCCGGTCTCAACTGTTGCACTGACAGCGGTCGGCGCCGCCAGCGCCGAAGGCAGCGCGCGCTCAGCGGATGGTGTAGCCGCGCCCTTCGAGGCAGGCGCCCTGCGCGCGCACGTAGTCGCTGCGCTGCGTCGACGCCGTGCCTTGCCCGGTGGCCGCAGCGGTGGGATCGAAGCCCGTCTGGCCCACCGCCCAGCGATGACAGTCATATTCGTCGCTGGCCTGCTTCTCAGCCGATTGACCCAGCTTAGGGTAGATGTAGGAGCGCGCCGCCGTGCCCGAGCCGTCGGGGGCGCCGACGATCGGCGACGGCACGACCTCGTAGCCGCCACCGGCGTATTCATGGTAGTAGACGCCGTTAGCGTACCAGTAGCCGATGCCGCCGATCGTCACCACGGTGGCGAACGCGGGCAAACCGGCGATCACAACCCCGTAGGGCGGACGGACCACGACGTACGAGCCGCCGTAGGGCGCATACCAAACACCGCCGTAGTAGCCGTAGCGGACCCCGTGCCAAGGCACCCAATACGTGTGCCCCGGCACAGCGCCCACGTGCCACCCGGTTACCGGGTAGTAGTGGCCGTGGCCATGAGCGCCGTCCCACCATTGGCCGCGCGGCACCGCCCCGGGCGGTGGGGCATAGCCGGGGTGATAGCCCGGCGCTCCACCGTGGCCGCCTGGGTGGCCGCCTTGCGCCATCGCCTGCCCGGCACCCAGGCAGGCGGCACACAACACGGCGACGGTTGAGGCTCGAATCTTGAACATGCTGCAGTTTCTCCTGCGGATCGGTCGGCGCAAAGGGCTCGATCAGCCGATGCGGTAGCCGCGGCCGGTCATGCACGCACCCATCGCGCGGCGAAAGTTGTCTACCGGCACCTGCTGCGCGGAGACTTGCCGGCCGTAGGCCTGCTCGGCCGACTGCACGCGCGCCTCGTGCGCAGCCGCGCCGATCATCGTGCCGAAGATCGCGCCGAGCACCATGCCCTGGCCGGTGTTGTGCGGCGACGAAACCGCCGCACCGACGATCGCGCCGGTAGCCGCGCCTGCCACCACCTCGGCGCCGTCGCGCACGACCCCAGGCGGCGGTGGCACACCGCGCACCGGTGTCATGCCAGGGTCGACACCTGTTTCGCGCACGGCCCAGCGGTAGCACTCGTAGCGGTCGCGATCCTGCTTGGCCTCGTCCTGCGACAGCTCGGGGTAGAAATACACCGTCTGCGGCGGCGGCGCCTGCATTGGCGGCGGCGGTGGGTAGGGGCGCGGCGGCGCCACCACGCATCCGGCCAGCAGCAGCGCCAGTGCGGCGCTGACAAAAGAAGAATGCAAGGCGCGGCGAACCATCGTTGGTATGTCCATGAGCTAGCAACGGCTCAGTCTGCACCCATGGTGGACAGGAGCGGAGCGTAAAGGTTTGCAAAGCGGTGCCGGTGTGAGGGATGTAGCGGTTTTTT
The DNA here is from genome assembly GCA_963774185.1 of uncultured beta proteobacterium. Taxonomy (GTDB): domain Bacteria; phylum Pseudomonadota; class Gammaproteobacteria; order Burkholderiales; family Burkholderiaceae_C; genus JAEUPI01. The sequence goes on along the minus strand of CAVZEK010000018.1, from coordinate 93,727 downwards.
GAGCGCCTGCACCGTCAGCGGCACGCGGGCGCTCGATCCTCTGGCGCCGTGGCGGCGACGTGTCGCGACGCCTGCCGACTGGCCATCGCAAGCCGCTGCCCCGCCGAGCCGGCGCACGCCACGATGCGGGCCATCCAACCGGGAGCCCCCATGAACACGAGCCCGCCGCTGTCGATCGTCATCGTCGAAATCCTGAGGCACACGCCGCCACTGGGTGTGGCTGATCCTGGCCGCGATCACGCTGGCCGGCGTATTGCAACTGCGCGAGTCCCGCGTCTCGCGTCGCCGCCTGCTGCTGGCGCCGATCGCGCTGGGCGCCTACTCGCTGTGGGGCACCAGCAGCGTGTTCGGTGCCGCCGCGGTGCCGGCTTGGCTGGCCGGCATGGCGCTGGCGCTGCTGGCCAACCGCTGCCCTGCGCTGGCCGCGCACGATCGAGGTGGCGGCCGACGGCCGCTTCGTGTTGCGCGGCAGCCCGTGGCCGCTGCTGCTGATGTGGACCATCTTCGCGATGCGCTACGCGGTCGCGGTGACGCTGGTGTTCCACCCGCCTGGGCCGCATGAAGGCGCGATGGCGGTCGGCGTGGCGGCGCTCTACGGTGCGCTGTCGGGCCTGTTCACCGCGCGGGCCTGGCGTGCTGCTGCAATCGGCAAGCTCGCCGGTCTCGGTTCAAGCGGCATGAGCCGGCGCCGATAGACTCTTGGTCAACCCGCAATCCCGCCGCCAATGGACTCGATCGACCGCTTCCTGCTTTTCTTCGTGACGCCGACGGTCGTTCGCGCTTCGTTGCTCGAGGCGGTCGTGCTGGCGCGGCGTGCAGCGCTACGACTGGCGCGCCTTCGGCGTGTCGCGTTCGACCTGGTCGCCCGCATCGCGGTCAGCATCTTCCTGCCGCTGTCGATCGCCGCGCCGCTCATCGTCTGGCCTACCGCACCGCATCGACCACCTTCACGCTCGACGGCCCGCTGGCCGTGCTCGTCCTCTTCCTCGGCCAGGAGTTCTGCTACTACTGGTTCCACCGCGCCGCGCACCGGGTGCGCTGGTTCTGGTGCAACCACGTCGGTGCATCACTCGCCCAACGAGCTCAACCTGTCGGCGGCCTACCGCATCGGCGTCTTCGGCAGAGCTCACCGGCACGCCGCTGTTCTTCGTGCCGCTGATCTGGCTCGGCTTTCCGCCGCAGATCGTGCTTGCAGGCGCTGACGTTCAACCTGCTGTACCAGTTCTGGCTGCATACCACCTGGATCCCGAAGCTGGGCTGGCTCGAGTACGTCCTCAACACGCCGTCGGCGCACCGCGTGCACCACGCCGCGAACCTCGAGTACCTCGACGCCAACTACGGCGGCGTGCTGATCGTGTTCGACCGCCTGTTCGGCACCTACCGCGCCGAGCGCGACGACGTGCCGTGCGCTACGGCCTGGTCGCAGCCGCTGACCTCCTACAACCCGTTGAAGCGTCGAGTTCAACGAGTGGGCGCGCTTGGGCGCCGACCTGTGGCGCGCGCGCAGCCTGCGCGCCGTGTGGGGCGCGCTGTTCATGCCGCCGAGCTGGCGTGCCGAGGGCCACGTCCCCGCTGGCTGCCGAACTCCCTGCGCGCGCGCCCGCCGCACGGCCATGAACGCGGCGCCGTTGCCCGCGGGCGCCGTTGCCCCCGGGCGTTGGCGCGTGCTGCTGTGGTTGTGGCACGAATTGCGCGTGGGCCTGCCGATCAGCCTGATGGCGGCGGTGTTCATCAGCACGATGTTCCGCGACCCGTTCGGGCGCACGTTGATCTACTCGTTGTGCATCGGCCTGAGCATCCAGTTCCTCATCGAGGGAGGCCGCTACCTCGGCACCGCCTGGCTGCGCCGGCGCGACCCTGCGAGCGTGCCGCAAGGCTCGATGTGGCCGGGTTGGGCCTGGATGGGCCCGTGGTCGGTGGGCGCCGCGGTGATCGGCTACTTCGGTGGCTCGTTGCTCGCCGACCTGTTGACCGGCCAGCGCCACACCCGCGATCCGCTTGGCTCCGATCTGCGACCGCTGTCGTTGATCCTGATGCTGAGCCTGGGCTTCACGGTGAGTGCGGTCTACTTCTTCTATTCGCGCGGCCGCCTGGCAGCGCTGCAGGTGGCCACCGAGGCCGCGCAGCGCAGTGCCGCCGAGGCGCAGCTCAAGCTGCTGCAGTCGCAACTCGAACCGCACATGCTGTTCAACACGCTGGCCAACCTGCGCGTGCTGATCGGCGCCGACCCGGTGCGCGCGCAGACGATGCTCGACCGGCTGATCGCCTTTCTGCGCGCGACGCTGGCCGCGTCGCGCAGCGGCTCGCACACCCTGGCCGACGAGTTCGCGCGCATCGACGACTACCTGGCGCTGATGGCAGGTGCGCATGGGACGCACGGCTGGCGGTTCGCATCGAGCTGCCCGACACGTTGCGCGAGCTGTCGGTGCCGGCGCTGCTGCTGCAGCCGCTGGTCGAAAACGCCATCCGGCACGGGCTGGAGCCGCAAGGTTGCCGGTGGCCGCATCGAGGTCGGCGCGCGTCGCAGGACGCAGGCGGCTGGTGCTCGAGGTGCGCGACACCGGCGGCGGTCTGGCGGCCGACACTGCCGGTGACGGCAGCCGCTTCGGCTTGCGCCAGGTGCGCGAGCGGTCTGGCCGCGCTCTACGGCGATCGCGCCTCGCTGACGCTGCAACCCGCGCGCGATGCACGAAGGCGGCGTGCTGGCCAGCGTCCGCATGCCGCTGCCGAGGCGCGCCGTGACGCCGCCGCGTGCATTGATCGCCGAAGACGAGCCGCTGCTGCTGCGCAGCTTGAGCGACGAGCTGCGCGCGGCTGTGGCCCGAGCTGCAGGTGGTCGCCGCAGTGGGCGACGGCGACACCGCGCTGCGCGAGGCGCTTGCAGCAGCGCCCGCGGTGTGCTTTCTCGACATTCGCATGCCGGGGCTGAGCGGCCTGGAAGTGGCGCAGGCACTGGCCGAGGACTGGCCCGCCGGCGAGCCTTTCCCGCTGTTGGTGTTCATCACGGCCTACGACCAGTACGCCGTGCAGGCATTCGACGCGCAGGCAGTGGACTACCTGGTCAAGCCGTTGCACCGCGACGCGCCTGGCGGCCTGCGTGCAGCGTCTGCGCGCACGCTCTGGCCGAGCGGGCGACCGGTCGATGCGCTGCCGCAGGCGCTGGAGCAGTTGCGCGCAGCTGCTGGCCGGCTCCCGGCGGCCGGCAGCGCCGGAGCGGCTCGAGGTGATCCAGGCCGGCGTGGGCAACACGGTGCACCTGGTGCCGATCGACGACGTGGTCTATTTCGAAGCGGCCGACAAATACGTGCGCGTGCGTCACCGCCGAGCGCGAGCACTTGATCCGCATGTCGCTGCGCGAATTGCTGCCGCGGCTCGATCCGCAGCGCTTCTGGCAGGTGCATCGCGGCACCGTGGTGCGCGCGCGCTCGATCGCCAGCGCGTCGCGCCACGAGTCGGGCAAGGTGACGCTGACCTTGCGCGAGCGCCCCGAGCGGCTGACGGCCAGCCGCCTGTACGCGCATTTGTTCAAAGGCCTTTGAGCCGTCGCCTGCCGCGTGCTTGTGTGCCCGGCTCGTGGCACGGCGCGCCATCTACAATCGGCCGCAGTTGCAGTTACGCGAACGCATCGTGGCCATCAACAACGGAGCCTCTACTACCGGACCCGCAGCGCCTGAACGCACAGCGCTGGAGTCGGAGCTGGCGGTCGCGCTGGTGCAGGTGCTCAACCTCGACCTCCCGGCCGACGAGATCGACCCGCAGGCCTCGTTGTTCAACGAGGGCCTGGGGCTCGATTCGATCGACGTGCTCGAGCTCGCGCTGGAGGTGTCGCAGCGCTATGGCTTCCAGTTGCGCGCCGACGACGAGAACAACCACGCCATCTTCCAGTCGCTGCGCACGTTGGCGGCGCACGTGGCGCAACACCGCACCCGATAGGACCGGCGCGATGCCGAGTTGGCGAATGGTGGCAGCCGGGCTGGCACTGGCCGGCTACGCGCTGGCATCGCACGTGTTGATGGTGCTGGCTGGCGACAAGACCTGGGCGGTGGCCGCGCTGCTCGCGCCGTTGGTGCTCGCAGTGGGCGGCGTAGCCTGGCGGCTCCGCCATCTGCCCACGCTGCTGCTGTGCGGGGCCGCGCTCGGAGGGCTCGTCTGGGTCGGCGCATCAGGCCAGGCGCAAAGCATCAACCGCCTGTACCTGCTGCAGCATGCGGGCATCCACTTCGCACTGGGTTGTGCATTCGCCTACACCCTCAGGCCGGGCGCCACCCCGCTGATCACCGCGCTGGCAGCGCGCGCGCAGCACGGCACGATGACGCACGGTCAAGGCCCTCTACACGCGGCACGTCACCGCGCTATGGGCCGGCTACTTCGGCGTGATGGTGGTGTTGTCGCTAACGCTGTACGCCTGGGCGCCGTGGTGGGTTTGGTCGATGTTTGCCAATCTCGCCACGCCGGTGGCGGCAATCGGCCTGTTCGTCGGTGAACACTGGCTGCGCTATCGGCTGCACCCCGAGTTCGAACGCGCATCGATGCTGCAGGCGCTGCGCGCCTATCGAAGCACGCCGGTGGCCGAGGTGCGCCGACCATGACGCCGGGCTCCACCCGATTCAGCGCAGCGGCGATGGCGCGCACGCTGGCCTGGCGCGATGGCAGGGCGATCACGCTGGCGCAATGCGTGGCCGAAGCCGCCGCCTTCGCCGAGCGATTGCCCACCAACGGCCAGCCGGTGAACCTGTGCAGCGACCGCTATCTGTTCACGCTGGCGTTGCTGGCCGCGCTGCTGCGCGGACAGACCAGCCTGATGCCGCCCAACGCGATGCCGCACACGTTGCATCAACTCGGCGACCCGGCGTCGCCCGCCTATGCACTGGTCGATGACGCTTCGCAAGACACCGGCGGCCTGCCATCGTTCGTGGTGTCCAGACCCGCGGTCGCAGCCAGCGGGGCCATCGCGCTCCAACTGGATCCGCTGCAGTGGGTGGCCTGCCTGCTGACGTCGGGCTCGACCGGTGCGCCACAGCCGCAGCGCAAGCGCTGGGACGCGCTGCAGTTGAGCATCGAGGCCGAGGCGAGCAGCCTGTGCGCGCTGCTCGATTGGCCGTCGATCGTCGGGCTCAACATCGTGGCCACCGTGCCGCAGCAGCACAGCTATGGCTTCGAGTCGTCGGTGCTGCTGGCGCTGCTGGGCGGTGCCGCGTTCGATGCCGGGCGGCCGTTCTACCCGGCCGACATCGCCGGGGCGTTGGCGCGGCTGCCACGACCGCGCGCGCTGGTGACCACACCGGTGCACTTGAAAGCGCTGTTGTTGTCCGGTGCATCGCTGCCGCCGGTGGATCTGGTGCTGTCGGCCACGGCGCCGTTGTCGCCACAACTGGCCCAGCAGGCCGAGCTGCGCCTGGCGTGCCGCCTGATCGAGATCTACGGCTGCACCGAGGCCGGCCAGGTGGCGGCGCGCCGCACCACGGCGACGGACGTGTGGACCACGCTGGCCGGCCTGAGTGTCGACTCGCAGCCCAGCGACGACGGCGAACGCTTCGTGGTCAGCGGCGGCCACGTGCTCGAACCGACGCCGCTGGCCGATCAGCTCGAGCTGATCGATGCGCAGCACTTTCGCCTGCTGGGGCGCACCAATGATCTGATCCACGTGGCGGGCAAGCGCAGTTCGCTGGCTCACCTGAACTTTCACTTGAATCGCATCGACGGCGTCGACGACGGGGTGTTCTGGCTGCCCGGCGGCGTGGCCGACGGCGTGGTGCGGCTGGTGGCGTTCGTGGTGGCTCCCACCTTGAGCGCGCGCCACATCATCGCGGCGCTGCGCCCGCGGGTCGAAAGCGCCTTCCTGCCGCGCCGCGTGATCCACGTCGACGCGTTGCCGCGTCAAGCCACCGGCAAGATCACCGAGCAGGCGCTGCGCGAGTTCGCGCTGCGCACGTTGGCGCAGGCCAATCGCCACCGAGCTCCCTGATGCACGACGGCGCCGCGGCCGCGTTCGAATCGACGCATCGCATCGGGGCCGATCTGCGCGCCTTCGACGGCCACTTTCCCGGCGCGCCGGTGCTGCCCGGCGCCTACCTGCTGGCGCTGGTGCTGCGCGAGCTCGAGCAGCAACCGGCGCTGCGTGCACGCCTGGGTGCCACGCTGCTGGTGCAGCAGGTCAAGTTTCTGGCGCCAGTAGGCCCCGGCCAGACGCTGCGCATCCGGCTTCAAGCGCAGGCGCACGGCATCGACTTCTCGGTGCACCACGGCGCCACGCTGGTGGCGCGCGGGCAACTGGGCGGCACGGCACGGGCCGCGGCGCCGTGAGCAATCCCCGCTGGCGCGCATGCGCGAATCCCGAGACGCCGGTGCGGCGCGCGGCGCACAGGGTGCGCCGATGACCGCGGCACCCTCGCCCGCACAGGCCTGGGCGCGCGAGAGCGAGCGCGGCAGCCGCCTGGCGCTGCGTGTGATGGCGTTCATCGCGGTGACGTTCGGACGCCGCGTCGCACGCTGGGTGCTGCACCCGATCACGCTGTACTTCGTGCTGTTCGCGCGCGGCAGCCGGCGCCACAGCAGGCGCTATCTCGAGCGCGCGCTCGGGCGGCCGGCGCGCGTGAGCGATCTGTACCGCCACGTCTTCACGTTTGCCGCCATGGTGCTCGACCGGGTGTACTTCGCGCGCGGCCGCCTGCACGAGTTCGAGCTGCACGCCGAGGGCACGCCAATGATCGACGAGCTGATCGCGCAGGGCCGCGGCGCGCTGCTGCTGGGCGCGCACCTGGGCAGCTTCGAAGCGCTGCACGCGGTGGGCGCAGGCCGGCCGGGGTTGCGCGTGGCGATGGCGATGTTCCCAGACAACGCCCGCATGATCCACGACACGCTGCATGCGATCGCGCCGCACTTTCACCTCGACATCATCACCATCGGCCACAGCCACTCGACGCTGGCGGTGCGCGACTGGCTCGACGGCGGCGGCCTGGTGGGCTTGCTGGGCGATCGTGTGCTGGGCACCGAAGGGCCGCGCACCCGCTTCATCGAGCTGCCCTTCCTGGGCCACCCCGCGCGCTTCAGCGATGGGCCATTGCGGTTGGCCATGCTGTTGCGCCAGCGCGTGGTGTTCATGGCCGCGCTGTACCGCGGTGGGCGCCGCTACGACGTGCACCTCGAGCCGCTGGCCGATTTCACGCAGCCGAGCACCGACCCCGCCGAGCGCGACAATCGCCTGCGCGAAGCGCTGCAGGCCTACGTGCAACGGCTCGAAGCCATGTGCCGCGAGGCGCCATACAACTGGTTCAACTTCTTTGACTTCTGGAACGAGGATGAGCGCTGATCGCCGGCAAGCCTGCGTCACCCTGCTGGCGCTGGTGTCGGCCGCGCCCGCGCGGGCGGCGTTCGGCTTCGACGAGCTGATGGCCACGCTTGCGCAGCGCAAGACGGGCGAGGCACGCTTTGCCGAGGAGCGCTTCGTCTCCGGGCTCGACCAGACGCTCAACTACACCGGCACGCTGAGCTTCAGCGCGCCCGATCGGCTGGAGCGCCAGACGCTGACGCCGCGCCGCGAATCGTTCGTCGTCGACGGCAATCAGCTCACGCTGCAGCGCGGCGAGCGCGTGCGCCAGCGTGGCACTGGACAGCGTGCCCGAGCTGGCGGCGATGGTGGCCGCCCTGCGCGGCACCTTGAGCGGCGACGGATCGGCGCTGCAGCGCTACTTCAAGGCCACGGTCGATGGCCGCGCCGCGCGCTGGACGCTGACCCTGGTGCCACTGGACTTTCAACTGCTGGGCGTGGTGCGGCTGTTGCGCATCGACGGCATGCATGCCGACGTGCGCGTGGTCGAACTGCAACTGGCCGACGGCGACCGCTCGGTGACAACGATCGAGCCGGCCGCGCCCAAGGCGCGTTCCGCAACACAGTGACCGCGCCCCCGGTGTCGCGCCGCGGCTGGCTTGCAGTGCTGTCGTGGCTGGCCGCGCTGGCAGTCGGCACGCTGGTGATCGTGCACACGCGCTTCAGCGCCGACCTGTCGGCGTTTCTGCCAGCAGCGCCCGATGTGCGCCAGCGGGCGCTGGTCGAGCAGCTGAAAAGCGGTGTGGCAGCGCGCACGCTGCTGATCGCCATTCGCGGCGGCGACGCCGCTCAGCGCGCGCAGGCCTCACGCGCGCTGGCCGAACGCTTGCGGGCCAATGCCGCGTTCGAACAGGTGCTCAACGGCGACTTCACGGCATTCGCCGCCGTCGGCCGCTGGGTGTTCGAGCATCGCTACCAGCTGAGCCCGGCGGTCGACGCGCGCCGCTTCACTACCGAGGGGCTGCGCGAAGGCATCGACGACACGTTGTCGCTGCTGGGCACGCCGGCCGGCGCGCTGGTCAAGCCGCTGCTCGATCGCGACCCCACTGGCGAGGCGCAGCGCATCGCCGAGAGCGCGTTGACGGGCGGCGGGCCGCGCACGCAAGACGGCATCTGGGTGTCGCGCGACGGCGAACGCGCCCTGCTGATGACGCAAAGCCATGCCGAGGGCAGCGACCTCGATGCGCAGGCACAGACGCTGGCGGCAATTGGTCGGGAGTTCGCCGCGGTGGCTGCACCGGGGCTCGAGCTGCAATTGAGCGGCTCCCCGAAGTTCGCGGTCGACAGTCGAACCCAGATCCAGACAGAAACCAAGGCCCTGGCCATCACCGGTACCGTGCTGATGGGCACTCTGCTGTTGGTCGCCTTCGCGTCGCTGCGCGCACTGGCCGCGGCGATGTTGCCGGTGGCCACCGGCATCGTCGCGGGTGTGGCCACCGTGTCGCTGGTGTTCGGCAGCGTGCACGGCGCGACGCTCGGCTTCGGCACCACGCTGATCGGCGAGGCGGTCGACTACGCGATCTACTACCTGATCCAAGCGCGCGGCGCCGGCACCGGATCGGCGGTGCCGGCGCCCCCGGCGAAGGCTGGCGTCGTTGGGTGCGAGAGAGCTGGCCCACCGTGCGGCTGGGCATGCTGACGTCGATCTGCGGCTTTCTGGCGCTGGCGTTCTCGGGTTTTCCGGGGTTGGCGCAGTTGGGCGTGTTCTCGATCGCGGGCCTGGTGGCCGCCGCGTTGACCACGCGCCACGTGTTGCCGCTGTGGATGCCCGACGGCACCAGCGGCATGGGCCTGCGCCGCCAGCTCGGCCGCGGCGCCGCCGATGCTGGTGCGCACGTTGCCGCGGCTGCGCCACGTGTTCACCGCGCTCGGTGCGGCCTCGCTGGTGTTTCTGATATGGCGTCACGACACGCTGTGGCAGACCGAACTGTCGTCGTTGAGCCCGGTGTCGGCGCAAGACGCTGGCGCTGGACACGCAGCTGCGCGACGAACTGCTGTCCGGCGACGAGCGCACGATGGTGGCCGTCACCGGCCCCGACGTGCAGGCCGTGCTGCAAAGCGTCGAGGCGGCCGGCCCAACGGCTCGACGTGCTGGTGCAAACGGGCCAGCTCGTCGGCTTCGATGCGATCACGCGCTGGGTGCCCAGCGTGGCCACGCAAGCAGCGCCGCCGCGCCGCGCTGCCCGATGCCGCGACGCTGCAAGCCAATCTCGCGCTGGCCACGCAGGGCGGATCGTTGAATGCCAACCGCCTGGGCCCGTTCGTGCAGGACGTGCAGCGCGCGCGCGAAGCGCCGGCCATCCGGCCGGACTCGCTGGCCGGCACGCCGGTGGCCACGCATCGCGTCGGCGCTGCTGGTGCGCGGCGCCGATGGCAGCAGCACCGCGCTGCTGCCGGTGGTGCGCACGCCCGGGCCCGCGGGCGACGGCGCGCAGGCCGCGATCGAGCAGGCCTTGCATGGCATCGATGCCGCGCAGGCATTCAACGTCGGCGACGAATTGCGCCGCCTGTACAGCCACTACATCCGCGAGGCGCAGGGCCAGGCGCTGTTCGGCGCACTCGGCGTGGTGCTGCTGATGGCGGCGTGGCTGCGTTCGCTGCCGCGGCTGCTGGCGGTGTGCAAGCCGCTGCTGCTCGCCGTGCTGCTGACGATGGCCGGCTTTGCTGCGTTCGGCGTGCAACTCGGCATCCTGCACCTGGTGGGGCTGCTGCTGGTGGTGGCGGTGGGCTCGAACTATTCGCTGTTCCTCGACTGGCTGCGCCACCAGGGCTCCAGCGACGAGGACACGCTGGCCTCGCTGCTGCTGGCCAACCTGACCATCGTGCTGTCGTTCGGCCTCATCGCCGCCTCGGCGATTCCGGCGCTGGCAGCGATCGGGCGCGTGGTGGCGCCCGGCGCACTGCTGGCGCTGTTGCTGTCGGCCGCCTACGCTGCGCCCCGAGCGGAAGGTGCGCCGCGTTCATCCTGAGCTTGCCGGCCGCCGCACCAAGTCCGTGTGGGAAGATGGCGCCTGAGTTGCCGCCACGTCCATGCAACCGCATCAAGCTCCCCTGTCGCGCTGGAGCGCGCCGCCCGCGGTCACTGCCAGCATCGGGCTGCACGCGCTGGCCGCGGGCACGGCCGTATTGGTGCCCGACGCGTTCTGGTGGGCGCTGGCTGGCATCGGCTTGAATCAGGTGGGCTTGACCGCCGCCGGCCTGTGGCCGCGCAGCCAACTGCTCGGACCCAACTGGACCCGGCTGCCGGCCACCGCCGCCGAGCGGCGGCAGTTCGCGCTGACGCTGGACGACGGCCCCGATCCCGAGGTCACGCCGCGCGTGCTCGACGTGCTCGACCAACACCGCACGCGCGCCACCTTCTTTTGCATCGCCGAGCGCGCGCAGGCGCAGCCGGTGCTGCTGCGCGAGATCGTCGCGCGCGGCCACGACGTGCAGAACCACAGTCACTCGCACCGCCACCACTTCGCGTTGCTGGGGCCGCGCGCGCTGGCCAGAGAGGTCGACCGCGCGCAGCAGGTCCTTGCCGATCTGTGCGGCCTGCGGCCGCATTGCTTTCGCGCCGCCCGCGGGGTTGCGCAATCCGTTCCTCGACCCGGTGCTGCATCGCCACGGCCTGAATCTCGTAAGCTGGACTCGCCGCGGCTTCGACACCGTCGTCGCGCGATGCCCAGCGTGTGCTCGGCCGTCTGACGCACGGCATGGCGGCCGGCGACATCGTGCTGCTGCACGACGGCCACGCGCGGCGCAACCGGCGCGACCAGCCGGTCGTGCTCGAGGTGCTGCCGCGGCTGCTCGCGCACGCGGCCGGAGCTCGGCCTGCACGCCACCACCTTGCGCGACGCGGTGCCGCTCCGCAGCACCGTGCAGCACTGACTGGGTCTGCGCTGATGGAACCCCAAGACCTCGGATTCACCAGGACGCCGATCGCCGCGCCGCACGGTGATCTGCGGCCGGCACAAGCGTGGCACCACCTGCACCGCGCCGCCAGTGCCCGCTACCGGCGCAGCAGCCTGTTCAGCTGGTACTTCGCGCGCGGCAAGCTCAAGCGCGATCCGGTGTTTCGTGCGCTGCTGGCCGGCGCCGCGATCGCTCCGGGCTCGCGCGTGCTCGACATCGGTTGCGGCCAGGCCCTGCTGGCCAGCCTGCTGTCCGAGTGCCAGGCGCTGGCGGCGGCCAACCGCTGGCCCTCGCCATGGGGTGCACCACCGAGCGGCGTGCACTACACCGGCGTCGAGCTGATGCCGGTGGACGTCGTCGCGCGCCGAGCAGGCGCTGGCCGATCTGCCGTCGGACCCGCGCCTGATCTGCGGCGACATGCGGCACACCGCGTTCGATCCGTGCGACGTGGTGGTGGTGCTCGACGTGCTGCACTACGTCGACCCGGCCGCACAGGACGACGTGCTCACGCGCATCCGGCAGGCGCTGCGGCCCGGCGGCCGCCTTCTGCTGCGGGTGGGCGACCCCGCGCAGCGCGCGCGCTTCTGGATCAGCCGCTGGGTCGACCGCGTGGTCACGCTGGCGCGCGGCCATCGCGAGCCGCCCACCGCGTGGCGCTCGCTCGCCGACTGGCAGGCCGCGTTGCAGCTCCTGGGATTCGTGGTGCGCACCGTGCCGATGAGCCAGGGCACGCCGTTCGCCAACGTGCTGCTGGTGTGCGACCTCGAACGGGGGATCTGACGGTGAAGCCGGCGCCGATCACCGCCTTCACGCTGGTCACCGCGCTCGGCCACGACCACGCAGCGCACGTCCACGCGCTGCGCGAAGGCATCACCGGGCTGCGCCCGCAGGCCTTCGAGACTGCAGCCCTTGAAGCCTGGCTTGGCGTGGCCGACGGCGTCGACGATCAACGCCTGCCGGGGGCGCTGGCGCGCTACGACTGCCGCAACAACCGGCTCGCGGCACTGGCGCTGCGCAGCGACGGTTTCGATGAACACGTGCGGCGCGTGGTGGCACGCCACGGCGCCCGGCGCGTCGGCGTGCTGGTGGGCACCAGCACCTCGGGCATTCTGCAAACCGAGATCGCCTACCGCCAGCGCCACGCCGACGGCGCGCTGCCCGCCTGGTTGCAATTTCGCGAGACGCACGACACCGCGTCGCTCGCGCGTTTCGTGCAGGCCGCGCTCGGGCTCGAGGGCCCGGCGTGGGTGATCTCCACCGCGTGCTCCTCGGGTGCCAAGGCCTACGCCGCCGCTGCCAGATTGATTGCGCTCGGCGTCATCGACGCCGCGGTGGTCGGTGGCTGCGACTCACTGTGCATGACCACGCTGTACGGTTTTCGCGCACTCGAATTGCTCAGCACCGACGTCTGCCGCCCGTGGGACGCGCGGCGCAACGGGCTATCGCTCGGCGAAGGCGCATCGTTCGCGCTGCTGCAGCGCGAGGACGATGCGCCGGCGGCCTGGCTGCTCGGTTGTGGAGAAAGCAGCGACGGCCACCACATGAGCAGCCCGCATCCCGAGGGCGCCGGCGCGGCCGACGCGATGCGCGCGGCGCTGGCCGACGCACAATTGCAGCCCGATCAGGTGGACTACATCAACCTGCACGGCACCGGCACACGCAACAACGATGCGGCCGAAGACCTGGCCGTGTGCAGCGTGTTCGGCCACACGGTGCCGGTCAGTTCGACCAAAGGCCACACCGGCCACGCGCTCGGTGCCGCCGGCGCAGTGGAAGCCGCCATCACGCTGCTGGCGTTGCGTGAGGGGCTGCTGCCGCACGGCCTGCACTGCGAGCAGCCCGATGCAGCACTGCACGCGAACTACCTGCATCAAACGCAGCGGCGGACCCTGTCGGTGGCCGCGAACAACTCGTTCGGCTTCGGCGGCAGCAACGCGTGCCTGATCTTCGGAGCGGCGCGGTGAGCGCCGCGCGGCCGCTCCGAAGGCGCGACTCCCCCTTGGGGGGCGGAGCGTGGACACGAGCCCGTGCCTGCGCACGGGCGAGCGCCTCGCGACGCGGCCGGGCATGCAGGCCCGGCCGTGGACGGCGCGCAGCGCCAAGGGGGTCGTCGTGACCGACGCCACGACGTTGCACGTGGCCATCGCCGGCGTCGGTGTGCTCGGCCCGGGCTTCAACGACTGGGAACAGGCCGCCCCGCTGCTGCGCACGCCAAGCGACTGGACGGCGGCGGCCACCGTGGTGCCGGCGCCCGCCCGCCTGCCGGCCACCGAGCGACGCCGTGCCGGCGTCGGTGTCAAGGCGGCAATCGTGGTCGCCGACGAGGCCTGCGCGATGGCCGGCGTCGCGGTCGACACCGTGATCACCGTATTCACCTCGGCCAGCGGTGACCCGGAAACTTGCCACGCGATGTGCGAGGCGCTGGCCAAGCCGGAGCGCCTGCTGTCGCCGACTCGTTTCACGAACTCGGTGCACAACGCACCGGCCGGCTACTGGCACATCGCGGCGCAATCGCGCCAGGCCTCCACCAGCCTGGCGGCATACGACGCGAGTCTCTGCGCGGGGCTGCTCGAGGCGGCGGCTCAATGTTGCAGCAATCGGCGGGCGGTGTTGCTGGTCGCCTGCGACATCCCTTACCCCGCGCCGCTGCGCGCGCTGCGGCCGTTGCCGGATGTCTTTGCCTGCGCGCTGCTGCTGACGCCGCAGGGCAGCCCGGCGGCGTGGCCGCTTGCGCTGTCGACCGCGGCACGCGGCGAACCGACGCACTGCGGCAGCGCCGAACTCGACGCGCTGCGCGGCTCGATTCCTGCCGCGCGTGCGCTGCCGCTGCTGCAAGCGCTGGCCCGCGACGAATCGTGCGAACTGGTGCTCGATGGCGACGGGCTGCCCCTGGCTTTGCGCATCGCGCCGCGACCATGACGCCGGCGACGCTCGATCACGTCGGCATCGCGGCACGCATTCCACACAGCGGACCGATGTGCCTGCTCGACGGCATGCTGTCGTGGACGGCCGACGAGATCGTCTGCCGCGCCGGCAACCACGCCGATCCGGCGCACCCGTTGCGCCTGGCCGATGGCCTGCCGGCGGCGTGCGCGCTGGAGTACGCATCGCAGGCCATGGCGCTGCACGGTGCGCTGTGTGCGCAGGCGGGCGGCGGGCCGATGCCGGGCTTTTTGGCCAGCGCACGCGGCGTGCAGCTGCACGTGCGGCGGCTCGATGATGCGCCCGGTCCGCTGCGCGTGCGGGTGCGGCGTTTGGCCGGCGACGGGGGCCAGGCGATGTACGGCTTCGAACTGCACGATGCACGCGAGCGCCTGCTGGTCGACGGCCGCGCCACCGTGGTCTTTGGTGCGCAGTTGCGGGCGCACGCGGAGCGTTCGCCATGACGCTGGCCGGCAAACGCGCGCTGGTCACCGGCGCCAGCGGCGCGTTGGGCAGCGCGATCGCGCAGCGCCTGGCGGCACAAGGCGCCATGGTGTGGCTGCACGCGCATTCGCGGCCCGATGCCGTGCAGACGTTGGCGTTGACCATCGCCGCCGCCGGCGGCCAGGCACAGCCGATCGTGTTCGACCTCGGCGATGACGCCGCCACGCGCGCCGCGTGCGAGCGACTGCTGCAAGACGGCCCGGTGCAGATCATCGTCAACAACGCCGGCGTGCATGACGACGCCGTGTTTCCCGCGATGCGCGCCGAGCAGTGGCATCGCGTGATCGACGTGTCGTTGCACGGGTTCTTTCGCGTCACGCAGCCGCTGCTGCTGCCGATGCTGCGCACGCGCTGGGGCCGCATCGTCAACATCTCGTCGGTGGCCGCGCTGATCGGCAACCGCGGCCAGGTCAACTACGCCGCCGCCAAGGGCGCGCTGCACAGCGCGACGCGCGCGCTGTCGCTCGAGGTGGCGAGCCGCGGCGTCACCGTCAACGCGGTGGCGCCGGGCATCATCGCCAGTCCGATGGCCGATGCCGCATTCGATGCCAAGCAGATTGCACAACTCGTGCCGGCCGAGCGCGCCGGTAGCGCCGACGAAGTGGCCGCGCTGGTGGGCTTCCTGGCCAGCGACGAGGCGGGCTACATCACCGGCCAGGTGATCTCCATCAACGGCGGGATGGCGTAGATGAGCACCACCAGCAGCGTGCACGCGAGCGAACTGCTGTTGTTCTTCACGCTGCTGCAGTTGGCGATCATTGTGCTGGCTGCGCGCGCTGGCGGCGCGCTCGCGCAGCACCTAGGTCAGTCGGCGGTGGTCGGCGAGATCCTCACCGGCGTACTGCTCGGCCCGTCCCTCTTCGGCGTCGCCTTTCCGCAGGCCTTCGAGTGGGTGTTCCGATCGACACCGGCCGAGCCGCTGAACATCCTGTCGCAGGTGGGCTTGCTGCTGCTGATGTTCCAGATCGGGCTGGAGTTCGACTTTTCACAGCTGGCCGACCGTACGCACCGACGCATCGTGTGGGCGGTGGCCGCGGCGGGCCTGTTGGCGCCATTTGCGCTCGGCGCGCTGCTGGCGCTGTGGATGCCGCGCGAACTGACGGGCACCGACAACCGCTTGGGCTTCGTGCTGTTCGTGGCCACCGCGTTCTCGATCACCGCGATGCCGGTGCTCGGCCGCATCATGATCGAATTCAAGCTGACGCGAACGGCGCTTGGCGTGATCGCCATCAGCGCGGCAGCCATCAACGATGTCGTGGGCTGGCTGATGCTGGCGCTGGTGTCGGCGTTGAGCGTGTCGGCCTTCGCGCCCGGTGCGTTCGCACTGCGGGTTGCCGGCCTCGCGGCGCTGGGCGCTGTCGCCTGGTGGGTGCTGCGGCCGTTGCTCGTGGGGTTCGTGCGCAGGAGCCTGGGCACCACAGAGCAGGCCACGCAGGCCGGCACGCTGTCGGCCACGTTGATGGGCGTGATCCTGGCCTGCGTGTTCGCCGCCGGCATGACCACCTACCAACTCGGCGTGTTCGCGATCTTCGGCGGCTTCCTGATGGGCGTGCTGCTGCACGGCGAACACTGCCTTCGTCAGGGCCTGGAACGAACGCGTCGGCTCCTTCGTCAGCGTGTTCTTCCTGCCGGTGTTCTTCACCTACACCGGCCTGCGCACCGACATCGGCTCGCTGGGCGACGCCCAGGCCTGGGGCTGGTGCGTGCTGTTGATCGCGCTGGCCACGGCCGGCAAGTTCGCAGCCTGTGCGCTGGCCGCGCGCTGGGCCGGGGTGGACACCGTGAGCGCGCGCATCCTGGGCGTGCTGATGAACACGCGCGGGCTGATGGAGCTGATCGTCATCAACGTCGGCCTCGAGATGGGCATGATCGGCCGCCAGGTGTTCACGATGCTGGTGTTGATGGCGTTGTTCAGCACGGTGATCACGTCGCCCGCGCTGCGGCGCTGGCTGCCGCGCGTGCAGCCGCAGGCTGATGCTGCGCGCGCCAGCGGCGCTGGGCGAGCGCAGCTGATTCGACCTCCGACGCACGCGCGATGCCCGTGATCAACCGGCGCACCTGGCTGACGTGGCCGTGGGCGGGCGCGGTGTGCGCCGCCGGCTGCGCGTGGCTGCCGCGCGAGCCCGTGGTGCCGATGCCGGTGCTGCACCGGCCCGCCGACGCGCGGCGGCAGGCGAGCGTGCTCGTCGTGATGCTGCCCGGTGCCTACAGCGTGCCGCGCGACTTCATCGACCAGGGTTTCGTGTCGCGCTTGCACGCGCAGGGCTTTGCGGTCGACGTCGCGCTGCCCGACGCGCACCTCGGTTACGCCGAGAACGGCACGCTGCTCGAACGGCTGCGCGACGATGTCATCATGCCAGCGCGGCGCGATGGTTATCGCCGCATCTGGCTGGTGGGCATTTCGCTCGGCGGTTATGCGTCGCTGGGTTTGCTGATGCGGCAACCCGATTCGATCGAGGGCGTGCTGGCGATCGCGCCCTACGTGGGCTCACCGGCACTGCTGAGGCAGGTCGCTGCCGCGGGTGGCCCCATGGCCTATGCCGAGGCGGCGCATCCCGCCGATGACCTCGAGGCGCAACTGTGGGTTTGGCTCGGCCATTCGAGCGCCCCGCTGCGCGGGCGGATCCACCTCTACACCGGCAGCCAGGATCGTCTGATCACCGGTCAGCGTTTGCTGGCGACGTTGCTCGCTGCCGATCACGTGGTGGAGGTGCCGGGCGACCACGACTGGCCGGCGTGGAACATGCTGTGGTCGCGTTGGTTGGCACGCGCGCCGTGGCCGCACGCGTGATCGCGTCGCGCCACAGCGGCGCCGTCACGCCTGAAAAGGCGGGCGTTGCCGCACACGTCGCCCGATCAACATCGGCAGCCGCAGCACGAAACCGATCATCAAGCGCGTGTGCATCCACGTCAGCAGCGCGTTGTCGCGCACATAGCGGAAGTGCGACACGCCGCCCTCCTCGGCGCTCAGGTACCTTACCGGCGCGTCGCGGTTGATCGGCTTGACACCGCGCCACGCCAAGCGCACCACGGCCTCGGTATCGAAGTCGAAGCGCCGCATCCAGCGTTGCCGCTGCATCACGGCCAGCAGGTCGGCGATCGGGTAGACGCGAAAGCCGAACAGCGAATCATCGACACCGGCGCCCAGCGTTTCGAGGTTGGTCCACCAGTTCGACACCCGGCGCCCGCGCACGCGCAGCAGCGGCGCGCTGGCATCGAACACGGGCCGCCCGAGGATCATGGCCTCGGGCCGCTGCATGCTGGCGCGCATGAATTCATCGATGCGCGTCGGTGGGTGCTGTCCATCGGCATCCATCGTCAGCGCATGGCTGAAGCCGGCGGCCTGCGCTTGTTGCAACCCGTGCAGCACGGCAGCGCCCTTGCCCTGGTTGTGCGGCAGCAGCCACACGCGCAGCCCCGGATCGCCGGCGGCCATCGCCTGCAGGCCCACACCCGTGCCGTCGCGGCTGCCGTCGACCACCACGTACACCGGTTGCCACGCCGCGCGTGCGGCGCGCACGGTTTCGTAGACGGTGGGGCCGGTGTCGTAGCTCGGGATGACGACCACATGCGTGGTCGACGTCTGCGTCATGACTCCGTGGGGCGCGACACCGGCCTCACGCCGGCGGCCATGTAGCGCTCGATCTCCTGCACCGAGGCCGCGAGATCAGGGCCGGGCTCGAAGCGCCGCCCCAGGCGCACCGCGAACTCGATGGGCACAGGTGGCAGCCGCCTCAGCGACCAGCCCTTGCCGAGATAGGGCGACGAGGTATCGATGAACACCGTCTGCACCGGCACACCGGCGCGCCGCGCAATCAGCGCGAATCCACCCTGGAACGGGTTGAGCGGCGCGCGCGTGGTGCGCGTGCCTTCGGGAAACATCACCAGTTGGCCGCCGGCGCGCAGGTCATCGATCGCCAGGTGCACCATTTGGCGCGGCGAGTCGTTGCGGATGTAGCGGGCCAGCCGCGCCCCTGGCCCGAGCAACGGGTTGCGCATCAGGCTGGCCTTCATCACGCACGCACTGCGCGGCAGTTGCGCCACCAGCATCAGCGCATCGAGCAGGCTCGGATGGTTGGCCACGATGACCAGCCCACGCTCCTGGGCCAGCGGCCGCAGCGCGCCGGCATCCATGTGCAGCAAGCCCGAAGCGCGCGCCACCGTCCAGAACAAGCGATAGCCCCAGGCGATGCCGGCGCGCCCGACGCGCAGGCCCAGCGCGCGCGGCAGCAGCGGGTACAGCACCAGCGCGATCAGGTTCCACACCAGCGAGATCAGGCCCAGGCCGAGCAGCAACAGGTGCAGCACGAGCCAGGCCAACGGCAGCGGCCAGGCACGTGCCACGAGGCGCTCAGTTGTCATCGGGCACCCGTTCGCTCGATTCGGCGAACACCCACGACAGCGCGAAGCCGAACGCCAGCGTGCCGTACTTGCGCACCAGCGGGCTGGGGTCGTACACCGCACCGCGCACGGTGTCGGCGGTGATGAAGCCACCCATCCACAGCACGCCCAGGCGCCGCGACGTGCTGGCGATCAGGCGCCAGCCGCCGAAGCCGCCGGGCGCGCTATAGCTCGGTCGCGACGGCGTGGCGAACTGCGGCGCCACGTCGAAGTAGTAGCCGTTGTAGGTGCGGCTGCCGAACACCGGGCCGGCCAGCAGCGCGGCGTTCCAGCCGTTGATCTTGGTATCGAGGTTCAGGTTGGGGCTCGCCAGCCAGCCAATCATCTTGGGATTGGACTCCAGGGTCATCGCCGCTCGTACCGGAGCACGCAACTGCAGCTTCCACTGCGGTCCGCGCACCAGCGTGAAATTGAGGTTGGGGCCGAACTCGAACGTCGGCGCCAGGTTGGGCATACCTTGGCGCGCATCGTTTTCGCTGCTGTTTGTGGGCGCTGTGGCGGCCACGCTGACGTCGAAGTCCAGACGCTCGGTGTCGAAAAACACGGCCCGCGCGCCCTCGCGATCGGCCTTGATGATGTCGCCGTGGTACGAGATGTAGGGCACCGGCACCACCCAGTCGCGGCTCTGGTCGGATCCGCGGTAGTCCGGCAGCCGCAGCCAACTGATCCCGAGACCCGCCTCCCACAACGGCTGGTCGGCGCGCGCGATCGGGGCCGCCGTCGCGAGTCCGGCGGCCAGGCACGCCATGCCGGCTGGCCGCGTGGAGCGTGGCCTAACTCTCGACAAGCACGTTCTCCCCCTTGGTCGCGCCAACCTGTCGGATATTGCGCCGGCGCGCGCGCCAGGCGCGCCAGGCAGTCGGGGCGTTACCGAGCCATGTCAGGTAGTAGATGGCCTTGAACACCCAAAGCGAACGCCAGATCGGCGTGCGCTCATGGATGTCGCCGGCCAGCAGCGACAGCAGCGCCTCCTTCACACGGAACGGATTGGCCGGATGCATGAACAGCTCGCGCATCGCGGGGTTGGTCATGCGGTAGATGAACCAGGAGAACTCCTGCGGCCCCTTGTGCGCGATCTCCCAGTAGCGGCGCCGCGCGGCCGGCGCCTCGCCGGGCCGGTCGAGTTCGGTGGCCACCAGCTCGGTGGCGGCGAAGGCGCTGCGCATCGCGAAATACACGCCCGACGAGAACACCGGATCGATGAACGCGAAAGCGTCGCCCAAGAGCGCATGGCGTTCGCCGCACGCGCGTGTGCTGGCGTAGCTGTAGTTGCCGGTGGCGTAGACCATGTCGTCGATCAGCGTGGCCGCACGCAGGCGATCGTGCAGGCCCGGCGCCAGCGCGATGGTGTCGGCGAAGAATTCGCGCAGCGGCTTGTCGCGCGACTTCAGGTAGTACGGCCAGCACACCGCACCGACGCTGGTGCTGCCATCGGCCAGCGGAATGAACCAGAACCAGCCGTGGTCGAACCAGAAGATGGTGATGTTGCCTTCGAGCCGGCCCTCGAGCCGGCGCGCGTTGCGAAAGTGGCCGAAGATCGCCGCGCTGCCGTGCTCGTCGTTTTTGCGCTTCAGGCCCATCTTGGCGGCCAGCAGCGTGTCGCGGCCAGTGGCATCCAGCAAATAACGCGCGCGCCAGCGCCGCGGCGTGCCGTCTTGCATCAGCGCGCGAGCCGACACGCCGGTGTCGTCGAACTCCACTTGAGTGACGCGGCAGCCTTCGAGCGCTTGGGCACCGTTGGCCCGCGGCGTGGCGAAACAAGATCTCGTCGAGCACCGAGCGGCGCACCTGCCATGCGTAGGGCATGGTCTTGTCCCAGGCGTCGCCGAACTCCAGAAAGCTCGAGTGCGCATGTTCGGTCGACACGAACTCGATGCCCCACTTGACGATGCCGATGCGCTCGAGTTCACTGCGCAGGCCGAGCTGGTCGAACAGTTTCACGTTGGCCGGCAGCAGCGACTCGCCGATGTGAAAACGCGGGTGATGCGTCTTCTCTACCAACACGACGTTGCGGCCCTGGCGCGCCAGCAGGGCCGCCGCGGTGGAGCCCGCTGGGCCACCGCCGACCACCAGCACGTCGCACGACACGACCGCCGTGTCATCCTCAGCGCTCATGCGGGGCTCCGCTTGCAGGCGGTGTATTCGCGGAAGATGCCGAGCTCGACATGCTGATCGACCTCGTCGAATCCGGCGCGGCGCATGGCGTCGAGCACCTGGCTCGGCGCGATGCACGCTTCGATGGTGTCCCAGTAGTAGCGCCACAGCGTGGCCGTGTCGGCACGCCGCGTGACCAGCCGCGCCGCCACCGGAACCAACGTGCGCATGTAGCCCCTGAGAGCCCACCGCGCCAGAGCGCCGCGCGGCCGCGTGATCTCCAGCATCAGCAAGCGCCCGCCCGGACGCAGCACGCGAAAGAATTCCGACAGCGCCTGGTCGAGGTCGCTGAGGTGCCGCAGAGCGTAGCCCATGCACAAGAAATCGCTGGCGGCGTCGTCGCACGGCAGCGCCTCGGCGCGGCCTTGCAGCATCGTGGCCCGTGGCAGACGCGCCTGCGCCATCATGCCCGCGCTGGGGTCGACCCCGATCAGCGAGCCTTGTGCGCCGCACAGCGCCAGCGCCTCGCGCGCCAGCAGGCCCGTGCCAGTGCCGACATCGAGCACCTGCATGCCCGGCATCAACCCCGCGCGGCGCAGCGCCTGGCGTCGATACAACGAGCCGGTGCCCCAGGCGAGCAGCCGCTCCACCCGCTCGTAGTCGGCGGCGGTGGCATCGAACATGTCGCGCACGAAGCGCTCGTGCTCGTCTTCGTTGCTGTAGTACTCCGGCAAAGGCGGATGAGGCGGCAAGCTTGCCGGCCGCGCTCGCTGCGGTGTGATGCCATCTGGTCGCATCCCCGCATTATGGCCATCGCATGGAGACTGCCACTGGCTCACGCGAGGTGAGTGGTAGGCTGCGCGGCATGCCCGCCAGCGAGCTGCCAGCCGCGGCGCCCTCGGTGCCCACAGCGCCACGCGTGCGCGACGCGGCGCGCGGTTGTTGGGCGCGCCTGGGTGTGCGGCTGCGCGCGCGCTTCTGGCTGAAGGTGTTTGGCACCACGGCCTTCATGTGGCTGTTCTTCGTCGGCTACTTTCATCTGCTGCGCCATCCCGCGTGGCCCGCCTTCGAAATGCCGCTCACCACGATCGACCGCTGGGTCGATTTTCAGCCATGGGCGCTGTGGCCGTACTTCTCGCTGTGGGTGTATGTGGCACTGCCGCCGGGGTTGATGGCCAACGCGCGTGAGCTGATTCGTTATGGTTGGTGGATCGGTGGGCTGTGCATCGCGGGCCTGGCCTGCTTCTATCTGTGGCCGACCGCGGTGCCGCGGCTGGCGGCTGACATCGCGGCACCGGCGAGCTTCGATCTGTTGCGTGGCGTCGATGCGGCGGGCAACGCCTGCCCATCGCTGCACGTGGCCACCGCCGCCTTCTCGGCGTTGTGGCTCGAGCGCATGCTGCGCGAGCTGGCCGCGCCGCGCTGGCTGCGCGCCGCCAGTGCGTGCTGGTTCGCACTGATCGTGTGGTCGACGCTGGCGGTCAAGCAGCACGTGTGGTGGGACGTTGCGGCAGGTCTGCTGTTGGCCCTGGCCGTCGCCCTGCCCTCGCTGCGTGGGCGCGGCGCCGCACCCCGGGGCGATATCATGGCCGCGTGATGACAGTGGGCAAGCGACGGGCGATCAGACCCATGGCGCGCGCGGCCCTCACAGAGGAGGCCACGTGGTGAGCTCGCTCGGCGATCTGCAGAACATCATTCGCGAGAAGTACAACATCGAGCCCGGCGCGCTCGACCCCAACCTGTCGATGCGCGAGCAAGGTCTCGATTCGCTGGCGGTTGCCGAATTCCTGTTCGAGGTCGAAGATCGATTGGGACTCGCGTTGCCCGACGAGCACCAGCAGATCGAGACCCTGGCCGCCCTGGCCGACCTGATCGACCGGTTGCGCGCCAAGCAAGTTGCCTGAACGGCGCCAGCGCGCATCAAGCGTCCCGCCACCCGCGTGCCTGGCACGACGCTGCGTCGAGATCATGGTTGCAGTCACCGGCATCGGACTCGTCTCGCCCCACGGCGACGATCCCGATCGCATGTTCGACGCGCTGATGCGCGGCGAGTCGGCGGTGCACGCGGTGTTTCCCGAACTCGCCAGGCCGGCCGCCGCTGCAACGTTGCAGTTCGACGAGCCGCGCTGGTTCACCAAGCTGCAGCTGCCCGGTGTCGATCGGGTCAGTCAGCTTGCGGTGGCCGCCGCCGGCCTGGCCGTGCGCGATGCCGGTGCGCTCGACGCCGCGCCCGATCGCATCGGTGTCTACGCCGGCTGCGGCATGGGCGGTGCGGCCGCGCTCGAGGCCGCCTATGCAGCGGGCTTGCGCGGCGGCCGCGTGCCGCCGCTCACGGTGCCGGCGTTCATGCCCAACGCGCCGGCCGCCCACGTGGCGATGCGCCACGGCGTGCACGGCCCGGTGCTCACCTACTCGGTGGCCTGTGCCTCGTCGGCCGTCGCACTGGCCGAAGCCGCACGCGCGGTGCGGCGTGGCGACGTCGATGTCGCGATCGCCGGCGGCGCAGAAGCGCTGATCGTGCCCGGCGTGGTGTCGGCGTGGCAGGCCGCTGCAGACGCTGGCGTCGTTCCATGCCGGCGAGGCCGCGCGCGCCTGCAAGCCGTTCGCGGCCAACCGCAGCGGTTTCGTGCTCGGCGAGGGCGCGGCCTTCCTGGTGCTGGAGTCATCCAGGCGTGCCAAGCTGCGCCGCGCACGCGTGCACGCCGAGCTGGCCGGCAGCGCCATCACCTGCGACGCCACCCACTTGACCAAGCCAGACAGTGCCGGGCAACAGCGCGCCTTGCGCGCGGCGCTGTCGGATGCGGAGCTGACGCCGCACGCGGTGGGCTACTGCAACGCGCACGGCACCGCCACCCAGATCGGCGACGTGGTGGAGTGCGACGCGTTGCGAGCGGTGTGGGGCGAGGCCAGCGACGGTCTGCGCGTCAGCTCGACCAAGGCGTTGCACGGCCACTTGCTGGGTGCGGCCGGTGCGCTGGAAGCGGTGGTCACGATCCTGGCGCTGCGCCGGCAGCAGTTGCCGCCGAACGCACACTGCGAAACGCCCGACCCGCACTGCGCCGTTCACCTGGTGCTGCAAACGCAGCAGGCAGCCAATGGCCTCGATGCCGCGATCAGCAGCTCGTTCGCCTTTGGCGGCACCAACGTCGTGCTGGTGTTCAAGCGCGCTTGAGCGCCGGGTTGGCGCGCGCCACCAGCGACGCCTGCCAACCCCGATCAAGCTATTTCAGTAGCGAACTTCGCGACCCGGCATGCGCACCGGCACCGGCGGGCCGCGGTGATCGAATCCGGGGTTCCACACACCGGGATACGGATGGTGGTGCACCGGATAGCGCACCCAGCGGCCGCCCACCCACACCGGCGCGCCATAGACAACGCGCGGTGCATAGACCGGTGGCCCGTACACCGGCGGCGCATACACCACGGGTGCCGGCACATACACCGGCGGCGGCGCCACCAGCACCGGCGCCACCACGGGGAACACCCCGCGGTTGGAGATCACCGTGCCCACCGAAACGCCCGGTGCGATCGGGGCCTGGATGTCGACGCTCCAGTGCACGTCGGACGCGTGTGCCGATCCGGCACCAACGCAGCGGTTGCGCCAACGACCATCAGGGTGCGTGCAACGACGGATGTCATCTCGATCTCCTGCGTCTCGACCGGCCTGCCAACGCGGCCTTCGCATGTCAACGGCGCAACCGCCGTTCGGTTCACCGCGCGTGCCGCGCGCGCTCTGGTAAAGGCTTGTGAACGGTGCCGATAGAATCGTTGCGCCCCTCCCAGGCGTGGAAACACCCGCGCGCCGCTCGATGTCAGCGCCTGCCAAGTCCGACACCCCTGTCAAAGCCGCCAACTTCCTGCGCCAAGTGATCGAACGCGATCTCGCGGCCGGCAGCTTATGCGCAACGCCGCTTCGGCGGCAGCCCGGGTGACGCAGCGCACCATGCAGCCGGCGCGAGCGATCCGGCGCGCATCCGCACCCGCTTTCCGCCCGAACCCAACGGCTACCTGCACATCGGCCACGCCAAGAGCGTATGCCTGAACTTCGGGCTGGCTGCCGAGTTCGGCGGCGTGTGCCACCTGCGCTTCGACGACACCAACCCGGAGAAGGAAGAGCAGGAGTTCGTCGACGCGATCATCGAGATGGTGCATTGGCTCGGCTGGAGCTGGGATGCCAACGGCACCAGCCACCTGTACTACGCGAGCGACTACTTCGACTTCATGTACCGCGCCGGCGAGTACCTGATCGAGGCCGGCCTCGCCTACGTCGACGAGCAAACCGCCGAGGCCGATGCGCGCCAACCGCGGCGACTTCAACACGCCCGGCACCGACAGCCCGTACCGCGACCGCACGCGCGGCGGACAACCTGCGCCTGTTTCGCGAGATGCGCGACGGCCGCACGCCGACGGTGCGATGGTGCTGCGCGCCAAGATCGACATGGCCTCGCCCAACATCAACCTGCGCGACCCGACGCTGTACCGCATCAAGCGCGCGACGCACCACAACACCGGCGACCGCTGGTGCATCTACCCGATGTACACCTACGCGCATCCGATCGAGGACGCGCTGGAGAACATCACGCACAGCATCTGCACGCTGGAGTTCGAGGACCAGCGGCCGTTCTACGACTGGCTGCTCGACAAGCTGGCCGACGGCGGCCTGCTGCAGCGGCCGCTGCCCAAGCAGATCGAGTTCGGCCGACTGAACCTGACGTACGTGATCACCAGCAAGCGCAAGCTCAAGCAACTGGTCGACGAAAAGCACGTCAGCGGCTGGGACGACCCGCGCATGCCCACGCTGGCCGGCATGCGGCGGCGCGGCTACACGCCGGCGTCGATCCGCAAGATGGCCGAGGACACGGGCGCCTCGAAGACCAACATCTGGGTCGACTACTCGGTGCTCGAGATCGCGCTGCGCGACGACCTCGAGCCGCAGGCGCCGCGCGCGATGGCGGTGCTCGACCCGTTGCGGCTCAAGCTCACCAACTGGGCCGATGTGTTCGGCGCCGCATCGCACCGCGAACCTTGCGCTGCGCCCGCGCACCCGCAGCGGCCCGAACTCGGCCAGCGCCGTTTCACGCTCGGACCCGAGGTCTGGATCGAGCGCGACGACTTCGCCGAAGTGCCGCCCAAGGGTTTCTTTCGCATGTTCCCCGGCAACAAGGTGCGCCTGAAGTACGGCGTGGTGGTCGAGTGCACCGGCTGCGAGAAAGACGCGCAAGGCCGCGTCAGCGCCGTGCTGGCGCGCGTGGTGCCCGACACCAAGAGCGGCACAGCCGGGCGCCGATGCGGTGAAGGTCAAGGGCACCATCACCTGGGTCGGTGCGCACGCCGCCAGCGCGGGCGGTGGCGTCGCCGCGACGGTGCGCCTGTTCGATCGCCTGTTCACGCGAGCCGCAGCCCGACGCCGGCGAGCGCGATTTCCTGCAAGTCGCTCAATCCGAACAGCCTCGCGGTGGCGCAGGCGTGGCTCGAACCCTCGTTGGCCGACGGCGCAGCGGACCAGCGGTTCCAGTTCGAGCGCCACGGCTACTTCGTCACCGACCGCGTCGACCACTCGAGTGCGACGCCCGTGTTCAATCGCATCACGGGCTTGAAGGACTCGTGGTCCAAGTGAAGTGCGGCCGTCGCGCATCACGCCGCGCCAGCAGCGCCGCGCGTGACGCCCCATTCCAGTCACCCACAGTGGAGCTGCCGTGCCCCTGAAGATAACCTTGGTTGGTTCACGCTACTTCGGTGCGGCCGTGCTCGACCAAGTTGGCGAAGGTCGACGTGCAGGTGCTGCAGGTCGTCACGCCCGCCGCCGACGATCGGCTGGCGCTGCGCGCGCAGGCGTTGGGCATCGCGACACGCGTGCAGCACGATGCCCGGCACGTGCCGGGCGCCGAGATCGCCGACGGCACCGAACTGATCGTCTGGCGCACACGCATGCCCGTGTCGACGCCGACGCGCTGGCCAAGGCGCGGCTGGGCGGCATCGGCTACCACCCGTCGCTGCTGCCGCGCCATCGCGGCATCGCCGCCGTGGAGTGGACCGTCAAGTGTGGCGATGCGATCGCGGGCGGCTCGATCTATCACCTGGCCGAGCGCATGGACGCCGGCGCCATCGCCGCGCAGGACTGGTGCTTTGTCAAACCGGGCGAGGGCGCGCGCGAGCTGTGGGAGCGCGCACTGGCGCCGCTGGGCATTCGCCTGCTCGACGCAGGTGGTGGCGCAGGCCAGCGCGACCGGCGTCCTGCCGGCGCAACCGCAGGACGAACAGTTCGCCACCCTGGCGCCAAAGCTGACGCGCCTAGGTCATATCCGTCCAACGGGCAGGCGTTGGAATCGCGTGGCTGCCAAGTAAGTCGCCGGCCTCGCGGCGCGCCAGAGGCGGCGGCGCACCCGGCGCCAGTTTCATCGGTTGCTTTCGTTTTCGAAACTGGCGTGGGCCATGAGGCGCGACAATCGCCTCATGCATCGGCGCGCGATTGGTCGAATGCGGCATGCCGCGCAGCGTGCGCTTGCTGTGCTCGTTTGTGCGCTGGCGCTGCCGTGCAGTGCCGTGATGCCGGAGCTGCCCACGCAACTCATCGTGCCCGGTGGCGTGGCCACGCTGCCGCTGGGCCCGTCGCCGGCGCGGCCGCATGCGTATGCGGGTGGCGTGCCGTTGCTGGTGGTGGGCGACACCACCGGCTGGGTGGCCGTGCTCGGCATCCCGCTGTCGGCCAAGCCCGGCGGCAGCGCGATCCTGGTGCGCCGAGCAGGGGGCGCCGACACGAAGGTGGCCTACACCATCGAAGCGAAACAGTACGCCGAGCAGCATCTGAAGGTGCCGCAGCGAACGGTCGATCTGTCGAAAGAGGACATGGCGCGCTACGAACGCGAACGCACCCGCCAGAACGAAGTCATCGCCACTTTCAGCGAGCATTGGCCGATCGGCCCTGCGCATGCGGCCGCCGACACCCGGTGTGCGCTCCAGTTCGTTCGGCCTGCGCCGCGTCTTCAACGGTCAGCCGCGCAATCCCCACGGCGGCATGGACATCGCCGCCGCCGCGGGAACCCCGGTGGTCGCTCCTGCAGCGGGACGCGTGATCGATACCGGCGACTACTTCTTCAACGGCAACACGGTGTGGATCGACCACGGTGCCGGGCTGCTGACGATGCTGTGCCACCTGAGCGCGATCGACGTCAAACCCGGCGACGAGGTGGCGCCTGGGCAACGCGTCGGCGCGGTGGGCGCCACCGGTCGCGTCACCGGTGCCCATCTGCACTGGTCGCTGAGCCTGAATCGCACGATGGTCGACCCAGAGCTGTTCGTGCGTGACGACGACGCGCCGCGTTGATCGGTGGTTGCCGCCGTCGTTTTGTTTTCGCTGTTGTCCATTCCACAGGAGATCCAGACTTGATCGCTCGTTCGTTGTTCGTCCCCGTCGCCGCGCTGGCAATTGCCGCATCGGCGTGGTCGCAATCCGACCTGGCCGCCGTCGCGGCCAAGGAGCCCGGTGCGCTGGTCACGCCCTCCGGGCTGGTGTTCCTTTCCCTGAAGCAAGGCAGCGGCGCCAGTCCGCAGGCCAGCGACAAGGTGCGCGTGCACTATCGTGGCACGTTTGCCGACGGCAAGGAATTCGACAGCTCGTACTCACGCGGCCAGCCGGCGGAGTTTCCACTCGATCGCGTGATCAAGTGCTGGACCGAAGGCGTGCAGCGCATGCAGATCGGCGGCAAGGCCAAACTCACCTGCCCGCCGGCGATCGCATACGGTGACCGCGGCGCTGGCAGCGTGATTCCGCCGGGCGCGACGCTGCAGTTCGAGGTCGAACTGCTGGGCATCGTCGGTCGTTGAGGTGAGTCGCGCGGTCTGCGCAGTGCAAGAAAAACCGAACTCGGCCGACTCAACTCAGTCCGAGAATGTTCCGGCACCCGAGGTCCGCACCATGACACGCCGCAATCTGTTTTCCTTGCTCGCCGCCGTCGGCCTGGCCAACAAGGTCGACGCGGCAGCGCCGCCGGCCGCCACCCGGCCCGACATCGTGCCGCTGCGCCTGAGCGACGCGCAATGGCGCGAGCGCCTGAGCCCGCAGCAATACGCGGTGCTTCGCCAGGAGGGCACCGAGCGCCCCGGGTCGAGCCCGCTCAACGGCGAGAAGCGCAAGGGCACTTTCGCGTGCGCTGGTTGCGAGCTGCCGCTGTTCCAGTCGCAGCACAAGTACGAAAGCGGCACCGGCTGGCCGAGCTTTCACACGCCGATCGACGGCGCGCTGGGCACCAGGACCGATCTCGAAGCTCGTGCTGCCGCGCACCGAGTACCACTGCGCGCGTTGCGAAGGCCATCAGGGACACGTGTTCGACGACGGGCCGCCGCCGACCGGCAAGCGCTATTGCAACAACGGCGTCGCGTTGAAGTTCGTGCCGGAGGTGGCATGAGCCCGACCCGGCCGCCCAAAGGGCCCATTCCCGCTCGGCGGGAGCGCGCGCGCGCGAAGGTTGCACCAATGAGCGCACGCCTCCACGCGGCGCTGCGTTGGCTGGCAGCGCTCGGGCTGTGCGCGGCCGCCGGCTGGGCTGGTGCGCAAGCGGCCGCGCCGGCCGCAACCGCCAAGGCCACTTTCGCCGGCGGCTGCTTCTGGTGCGTCGAGGCCGACTTCGACAAGGTGCCCGGGGTGATCTCAACCACCTCGGGCTACACCGGCGGCACGGTAGCCAACCCGAGCTACGAGCAGGTGTCGTCCAAGCGCACCGGCCATGCCGAGGCGGTGCAGGTCATCTACGACCCGGCCAAGGTGAGCTACGAACAGCTGCTCGAGCGCTACTGGCACAGCATCGACCCGACCACCAAAGACGCGCAGTTCTGCGACCACGGCACGCCCTACCGCACCGCGATCTTCACGCACGATGCCGCGCAGGCCAAGGCGGCGCAGGCATCGCTGGCCGCGCTGGAAAAGAGCAAACCGTTCAAGGAGCCGATCGTCACCGAGATCGTGCCGGCCGGCGCGTTCTATCCGGCCGAGGAATACCACCAGGACTACTACAAGAAGAACCCGGTGCGCTACCAGTACTACCGCTCGGCTTGCGGCCGCGATGCGCGGTTGAAGCAATTGTGGGGCGACAAGGCGGCCGCTCACTGAATCGAAAGCGCCCGGCAAGCGCTGACGGCGGATGGCCGGGCCCGCCAATGGGCGTGACGTACAGTCGCGCCCGACAGGAGGGCGCCCGAGTTGTCGTCAAGCATCACCGTGCCGCTGTGGCTGGCGCTGGTCGTCGCGCTGCTGGCCGTCTGGGCACTGCTCGATCGCCTGCTGATGCCCAGCGCCCGCTGGTTCATCCGCAGCCGCGCCAACAAGGTGCTCGACGAGGTCGTCGCAGCGCCTGCCGATCCACATCCGGCCGTTCCAGCAGGTGCGGCGCCAGGCGATGATCGACCGCTTGGTGTTCGACGAGAAGGTGCAAAGCGCCGCGCGCGCGTTCGCCGATGCACAACAGATGCCGCGCGAGGTGGCGCTGGCGCAAGCGCAGCGCTATGCGCGCGAGATCGTGCCGGCGTTCAACGCCTACATGTACTTTCGGGTCGGCTACTGGATCGGCAAGAAGCTGTCGCAGGCGCTGTACCGCGTGCGCATCGGCTACACCGACGACGCCGGCCTGGCGGCGATCCCCGAGCACGCGACCGTGGTGTTCGTGATGAACCATCGCAGCAACATGGACTACATCATCGCCGTCGTACCTGTCGGCCGAGCGCGCCGCACTGTCGTATGCGGTGGGCGAGTGGGCGCGGCTGTGGGGCTTGCAGCAGCTGATCCGCGCGATGGGCGCCTACTTCGTGCGCCGCAATTCCAAGGACGAGCTGTACCGCCGCGTGCTCGAGCGCTACATCGCGATGGCCACCGAGGCCGGCGTCACGCAGGCGGTGTACCCCGAAGGCGGGCTCACGCGCGACGGCCGCCTGCGCGAGCCGCGCTTCGGCGTGCTCGACTACATGCTGCGCGGCTTTCATACCCACGGCGAGCGCGATCTGTACTTCGTGCCGCTGGGTCTGAACTACGACCGCGTGCTCGAAGACCGCACGCAACTGCTGCCGCCCGATGCCAAGCGCCCGGGGCGCGCGCGGGCGCTGGCCAACACGCTGAAGTTCGTGGCCAACCAGCTGTGGCTGCTGGCGCGCAGCCGTTGGCACCGGCTGGGCTATGCCTGCGTCAACTTCGGCACGCCGGTGTCGGTGCGCGCGTGGGCGACAACACGCGGCGTCGACTTCGACCACCTCCATCGCGAGCAGCGCCACGCCGAGGTGGCGGCACTGGGCCACCATTTGATGGCCGAGGTCGGCCGGCTGATACCGGTGTTGCCGGTGCCGCTGGTGGCCACGGTGTTGTTGCACGAGCCCGCGCGACCGTACAGCCTGTTTGATCTGAAATCAGCGGTCGCCACGCTGGTCACCCGGCTGGAGGCGCGCGGCGCCCGGCTTTACGTGCCGCGGCAGGATTGGGACTATGCAGTGGGCGCCGGTCTGCGTATGCTGACGCAGCGTTATCTGGTCGACGAGGCCGACGGCCTGTACACGGCACGTGCGAGCGAGCAAGCGCTGTTGCGCTACTACGCTAACTCGATCGCACACCTGCTGGCCGACATCTGAGCGAAACCCTGTCGTCGACTCGAATCGCCGGCGCGTTGCATCATCTCGGCGCGCCCAATGGAGGTCACCATGCGATCGATCATCCTCTTTGCATTGACGAGCCTGGCCGCCGCTGCGGCTAGTGCCGCAGGCACTGTGAACGTCACATTCGTCGATCCCGACAAGTTCTACGATGCCGGCAACAGCAAGATCGACGTGCCGGCGAATCTCAAGGCCATCGAGGAACACCTGCAGGGTCTCGGCCGGCGCTACCTCCCCGATGGACAGGTGCTCAACATCACCGTGCTCGACGTCGACCTGGCCGGCTACACCCGCATCACACGCAGCGGCCAAATGGTCCGCCTGGCCATCAGTCTGGCCGACTACCCACGCTTCACCGTTCACTACTCGCTGCTGGCAGACGGCCAACAGATCAAGAGCGGTGACGAAGTGGTGAAGGACATGGACTACAACCGCAACGGCCAGAGCTACGCGCAGACCGATCCGCTGCGCATCGAGAAGCGCACGCTCGACGACTGGTTCCGGGTGCGCTTCACCGATTACCAGCCGCCGCAGTAGCACCGACGTCGGCAACGAGCGGCAGCGGCTCATCATCATCGGCGTCCTCGCCGAGAAAGCCGCCGCTCTGGTGCGCCCACAGCCGCGCATAGAGCCCGCCGCGCGCCAGCAGCGTACGGTGGTCGCCTTGTTCAATGATGCGGCCGCGGTCGAGCACGATCAGCCGGTCCATTGCCGCAATGGTGGACAGCCGGTGTGCGATGGCCACCACCGTCTTGCCCTGCATCAACAGGTACAGGCTGGCCTGGATCGCCTGTTCGACCTCGCTGTCGAGCGCACTGGTGGCCTCGTCGAGCAGCAGGATCGGGGCGTCCTTGAGCATCACGCGCGCGATCGCGATGCGCTGGCGCTGGCCGCCTGACAGCTTGACGCCGCGCTCGCCGACGTGGGCGGCGTAGCCGCGGCGACCCTTCGGGTCGATGAGGCCCTCGATGAATTCGTGCGCCTCGGCCCGCCGCGCCGCGGCCACCATCTGCGCATCGGTGGCGTCGGGCTTGCCGTACAAAATGTTGTCGCGCACCGAGCGGTGCAGCAGCGAGTTGTCCTGCGTCACCATGCCCACCTGCTCGCGCAGACTCACCTGCGTCACCTGCGCGATGTCTTGGCCGTCGATCAGGATGCGGCCACCGCTGAGGTCGTAGAAGCGCAGCAGCAGGTTGACGACGGTGGACTTGCCGGCACCCGAGCGCCCGACCAGCCCGATCTTCTCGCCGGGCCGGATGTGCAGATCGAGGTGCTCGATCACCGCGGGCGCGTTGCCGTAGGCAAACTGCACCTCTTGGAAGCGGATGTCGCCACGCCGCACCGCGAGCGGCTGCGCATCCGGGCGATCGACCACCGCCTGCGGCCGCGAGAAGGTGTTCATGCCGTCCTGCACGGTGCCCACGTGCTCGAACAGCGTGGCCATCTCCCACATGATCCAGTGCGAAATGCCGTTCAAGCGCAGCGCCATCGCGGTGGCAGCGGCCATAGCGCCGACGCCTACACGCCCCTGCGTCCACAACCACAGCGTGACCCCTGCGGTGCCGAGGATCAGCGCCATGCTGAGCACATGGTTGACCACTTCGATGCCGGTGACCAGCCGAAACTGCGTGTAGGCCGTGCCCATGAACTCTTGCATCGCGCCGCGCGCAAACGCCGCCTCGCGCCGCGCGTGCGAAAACAGCTTGACGGTGGCGATGTTGGTGTAGGCGTCGGTGATGCGGCCGGTCATCAGTGAGCGCGCGTCGGCCTGGGCTTGAGCCACCCGGCCCAGGCGCGGCACAAACCAGCGCAGCGCGGCCACGTACAGCACCAGCCAGCCGAGAAACGGCACCAGCAGCAGCCAATCGAAGCCGCCGGCCAGCAGCACCATGGTGACGAAATAGATGACCACGAACACCAGGATGTCGCACACGATCATCACTGTGTCGCGCACCGCCAGGGCCGTTTGCATCACCTTGGTCGAGATGCGGCCGGCGAACTCGTCCTGGTAGAACGCCATGCTCTGATCGAGCATCAGGCGGTGGAAGTTCCAGCGCAACAGCATCGGAAAGTTCGACGCGATGGCCTGGTACTTCACCAGGCACCAGATCACGACGACGCCGATGCTGGCGACCAGCAGCCCAGCCAGCAGCAGCAGCGTGGATCCATGGTCGGCCCACAGTCGCTCGCGCTGCACATGGCCCAGCCAGTCGACGACCCGGCCGAGCACACCGAACAGGATGGCCTCGAACATGCCCACGGCGGCCACCAGCACGATGATCAGCGCCACGTAGCCGCGCATACCCCGCGTGCACGCCCAGACGAACGGCAGCAACCCGCGCGGCGGCCGTTCGGGTGCCTGTTCGGGATAAGGAGGGATCAACCGCTCGAAACGCGAAAACATGCTCGATGCGCACGCCCAAGAGCCGCGAGCGTAACGGATTCAGCTTGGCTTCAGCCTGCGCAGGGCCGGGGCGACGCACAGGCGACAGAGATCTGCCACACGCCGTCACAAAGCCGTGTCTGGGGCTGGAATCACCCCGACACGATCAGCGTACGCGCATCGACCCCTTGCGGTGCGCTGCGTTGTGCAGCCAGCGCGATGCGGTCCGACTCCCAAGGAGGCTCGCATGGACATCTCGCGCAAGCGCTTCATCGAAACGATGGCTTCCGGCAGCGCGGTGCTGCTGTTCACCAGCTGCGGCGGCGGCGGCAGCGGCTACAACGGTGCGCCGGCCCCTGCGCCCGCGCCAAGCGGCACCAGCTGCGGCCCGGCGGTGATTTCCGACAACCACGGCCACGCGCTGGTGATCGCCAAGAGCGACCTCGATTCGACCAGCGCGATGACCTACGACATCCACGGCACCGCGGACCACACGCACAGCGTGACCTTCAGCGCGGCGCAACTTGCGCAATTGAAAGCCGGCATGACGGTGGCTGTGAGCTCATCGGTGACCCTCAGTCACGACCACACCGTCACCGTCACCTGCATATAAGCCGTCGCGCCGCCCGCATCTCTGACGCCGGCCGTGGCCGGCGGCGCAGAATGGTCACTGCTGCGCCGCGACGTACTTGTTGCCGGCCGCCTTGTAACGCTCGATCGCCTTCTTCAGATCGGTGTACTCCTCGCAGCCAAAGGTGCACGACTTGTCGAGCACAGCCAGGCGCTTCTCGGCGGTGTCCAGGTCACCCTTGATCAGGTAGAGCTCGCCGGAATATTCCAGCGCGCCGCGATGGTTGGGGTTGATGCGCAGCGCCTCGTTGTAGTAGCGTTCGGCGCCCTCGAGGTCGGGGGTCTTGGCCTTGCGCAGGCTGTAGCCCATCAGGTTATTCCAATCCGCGCTGATCGGGTCGTTGACGCGCTTGAGTTCGTCGATCGCTTCGGCCCACTTCTTGTCCTTGATGAGGGTACGTGCTTGCGACAGCTTGTCTGGCGCCGCGGCGGGTGTCGGCGTATCGGCGGCAAAACCTGTGTGCTGCAGCGCCAACGCGAGCGCGGCGGCGAAGACGAAGCGAACGAGCGGTAGTTTCATGCTGGCCTCTTGCTTGGATGGATTGGGGTTGTGGGATCGGTAGCGCACCGTGCCTGCGGTGGTCCGCAGGCCACGTACGAAGCGGCGGTGCCGGCGGACGCATCACGGCGCAGCGAACCCGGATGCCACAGGTCGCGCATCACCACAGCTTCACGCAATGCCCGCTGGCGACGAACGGGCCGACGGGCACGCGCGCGTCGCCGCCGGCGGGCTCGATGGTCAGGCCCAGGCGCGCCACGCTGAAGAAGAGCTTCTCCGCGCTGTCGGGCAGGCCGAGGGTTGCCGAACCCTTGGCCGGCACCTCGCCCACCAGGAAAGGCGACCCATCGCGCGGCAGCGCCCACAGGCGCGCCACCTGCCCCGTGGGCACGTCGATCGGCTGCAACAGCTTCACGGTGATCGAGCGGCCGTGGC
This sequence comes from uncultured beta proteobacterium, assembly GCA_963774185.1. Taxonomy (GTDB): domain Bacteria; phylum Pseudomonadota; class Gammaproteobacteria; order Burkholderiales; family Burkholderiaceae_C; genus JAEUPI01. The sequence goes on along the minus strand of CAVZEK010000018.1, from coordinate 58,006 downwards.
GGCGCGAACTAGCCAGCAAGGTGGCCTGCCCGGCGTCGCTCACCAGCAGCCCCACGTAGCTCTGCGGCAGCGCCTCGCCGCGCGTTTCGAGGTCCAGCCACTGGGGTTGCAGGCGCAGCACCACGGCGGCCATCAGCACGCCGGCCAACACGCCACCGAGCACTCGCGGCGCCAGCAGGCCCTGCAGCCACTGCCAGGGACTCGCCCTCTGCGGCGCCGCGAACAGGCGCTGCTGCAATCCCAGCCACAACTCCTCGCGCGGCTGCACCGCGGGCACGCTGGTGGCCAGTACGCCCAAACGCTCCTGCCAGTGCGCCACCACACGCATCGTGAGAGGTGCCTCGCGCAACAGACGCTCGAAGCGGCGTCGCGCCGCGCCTTGCAGCGTGCCCAACGCATATTCGCGAGCCAGGCGGTCCAGGCGCTCGGGTTGCAGCAGATTCATGCCGTCACCCCCCGCGCACCCAAGCAATCCTTCAGCTTGTCCAGGCCGCGTCGCACCCACGCCTTGGCGGTGCCCAGCGGCGCACCCATCTGCTGAGCGATTTCGCTGTGCACCAGGCCCTTGTAGTAGGCCAAGGCCAGCGCCTGGCGCTGTTGCGCATTCAACGTTGCCATGCAGGCATCGATGTGGGCGCGCTGCAAGCTGGCATCGAGCAGGTGTTGCGGCTCCAACTGCGCATCGGCCTGCACCTCGAAAGCATCGTCTTCGAGCACGCTGGTGCTGCGGCGCTCACCGGCACCTGAGCGCAGCGTGTCGATCGCCTTGTTTCGCACCACATTGATCAACCAGGTCATCGGCGTGGCCACGCTTGGGTTGTAGCCGCGTGCGCCATGCCAGACGTTAACGAACGCTTCCTGCAGCACCTCTTCGGCGCGCTCGCGGCTGCCCAATATACGAAGCGCCACCCCCAAAAGATGCGCACTGGTGGCTCGGTAGACGCGCTCGAAGGCCGCACGATCGTGCAGTGCCACACGGGCCATCAGCGCGCCCAGGTCGTCGGGTGCCGTCATCGGGTGCCGTCGTCAGCGGTCGTCGCACAAAGCGGGCCGCCATTGTGGCGTGGTCTGCGCCAGCCGGCCATCGGGCGTCACGACGCTCGAGCCTGCGAAAGCATGCCGTATGCTGCGCATCCATGGGGCACCGGGCGGTGCCCTCACGCGACCGAGCCTGGCAGGAGCAGCCCTTGGCAACCCCCAACTACGCCTACGAGAAGCGCCAACGCGAGTTGGCCAAGAAGCGCAAGGCCGAAGAAAAGCGCCAGCGCAAGCAAAGTGGTCGCGACGACGCGTCCACCCCGAACCAGCCCGACAACGCGGCGCCGGCGCCAGCGCCCAACTCGGAACCCTCGAGCTGAAGCCTGCTGAGCCCAACAAAGCAAAAAGCCACGACGCTAGACCGTGGCTTTGTGTGCGGCAGGCGCCGTCGGTGCCCGCCGGCGCAGGCGTCAGATCACGCGGATGTTCGCGGCCTGCAGACCCTTCTGGCCCTGCTTGACTTCGAACTGAACGCGCTGGTTCTCCTGCAGGCTGCGAAAGCCTCCCTCGTTGCGGATCTCGCTGTGGTGGGCGAACAGATCCTTGCCGCCGCCTTCGGGCGTGATGAAGCCGTAGCCCTTGCCGTCATCGAACCACTTGACGACGCCTGTTTGTGTACTTTCGGTGCTCATGGAATGAAGTTCCTTCGTGTGAACTGTTGGGTTGAACCCCGTACCGGGCGAATGCCTGGCGCGGACAGAAGCACTCAAGAAACGTCAAACCGGAAACTCGGGCCGCACGGCCGGCGCGGTACTGCTGCATTCCGGGGCGGACACAAAGACCTTGTGGAAACGGCCTCTTGTATGTCTGTCCCGCTAATGTACCCGCAAATCTGCCGCATTCCATGAGTGAACGCCCGCCAGCGTCACTTCGACGCGTCATTCGGGGGTTGGCCACGGCCTGCCTGCTCGCCACGGCGCCGCTGGCTGCCAGTGCCGCCGACGAGGCCACCGGCGAGCGCCGCAACTGGTTCGACGACCCCTTCATCCAGGTGACCGCGGCGATTCCCGCATGCCCGCTGCCTGACCCCCCGTTGCTCACCGAGGACCAGATGCAGGCGCGAGGCGCACTACCGGGCCGAGCGCGGCACCAGCTGCTTCCAGGCCGGGCGCTGCCGCTTACCCAACGCCTATCTGTACGACAAGGAAATCGCGCCGCGGGTGGTCAAGGCCATCACCGTCGACGGGCGCTTCGCCGACACGAGCGTGTGGATCGAAGGCCAGCGCCGCTGGGTGTGGCTCAAGGGCTGCGTGGCGCGCGCCGACCAGATGCAGGCGCTCGAACAGCTGGTGCGCGCGATCGACGACGTCGAGGCGGTGATCGACCAACTGCAGGTCGGCACCGCTGCGGCGCCGCCGCCGTACCGCACGGCGCCACCGCGCTGACTGGCGGCCGCGCTGGGCCTGGCCGATCAATCCCGATCGGTGCAGCCGTTGTCGTGCACCAGACAGCGCGCGAATCCGGGGTCGGTTTTCAACCTGAACATCACCCGCGCGGCCACGGCAGTATCGGCAAAGTCGGAGAACAGGCCGTCGACGCCGAGCTCGAAGAACCGCAGGTATTCGCTGACCGGATTGTTGCGGTCGTCCAGCGGCTGGCGCGAGCGCTCGTTGCGGAAAGTCCAGGTGTGCACGATGAGGCCGATGCGCATGCGCGCGCTGGACCAGATCGGTGGCCGGCAACACCACGCGGTCGGCCTCGTTGACTGTGCCGTCTGCGTTGGCATCTGCGCACGCGGTGCCACTGGGTGCCAAGGTCTTGCAGGCCGTGCTCTGGATGTAGTACTTCCACGGCCCCACGCCATCGGCGTAGCTGCGCACCTCGGCCAAGCCCGCCGGCGTGAGCAGGTCGCGAAAAAGGCCCGGCCGCCCCGACACGACCCAGTCGTACGGCTTGTCGAACGGGGGCGCGTAGGTGATCGTGCCGTCGGGTGCGACGCCGCCGCCATCGACCAGTTGCACCAGGCGCAGCGGCGTGCGCGGGCGCAGGTACTTCAAGCTGGCCGGCTCGAACGACTGGATGATCACCGGAGCACCGCGGTGGTTCCAGCCGGCTTGCGAGAGCGTGCGCAGCAGGCGGTCTTCGAGCGGCAGTCCGATGCTCTGGTGATAGGTGGGATGCTTGGTTTCCGGGTAGATGCCGATCTGGCGATCCTTCTCGCGCGACTTGCGCTTGACGAAGTCGATGATCTCTTCGAGCGTCGGGATCTTGAAGCGGCCGTCGAACTGCTGGCCGCGTTCCGGGATCGGCTGGATGGCGCCGAGCTGCTTGATCTCGGCCAGCGTGAAGTCGCTGGCCCAGAAGCCGACGGTGGGTTGGCCGTCCAGCACGACGGTGCGCTTGCGGTGCGCGAACTGCGGCAGCGTCGACACGTTGGTGGTGGCGATCAGGTTGGGTTCGTGGCGCGCGATCAGGTGGCCGTCTTGGGTGGCCACGAGGTCGGGCTCGACGTAGTCCGCGCCGAGCTCGATGCCCAGCGCATACGCCTCCAGCGTGTGCTCGGGCAGATAGCCGCTGCCGCCGCCGCGGTGGCCGATCACCAGCGGCGATGGCTCGCCGGCGTGCGAACGCCCATCCCGCGCTTGGACCCGGGGCAGCCCAGCAGCAGGCCGCTGCACGACAGGCCGCAGGCGATGCGGCGCAACAGGGACGCGAGCTTCATCAGAGGATCTCCGCTATCTCCGTTGAATGCTCGATCGCGCGGCGCGCGTGTGACGTCGACATGACGCGCGCCAGGCCCGCTCAAGCGGCGCTATTCGACCTTGCCGATGCGCCGCACCGCGTCGGTCATCAGCGCCGCGTCGGCGTCCCAGTAGATCTGGAACTCGAGGCGCGTCGAGGTACTCGATCGGGCTGCCGGCTGCGCGGATCGTCTGCTGCACCTGCCGGGTCGGCGGCGACCTTGCGCGCCGCGGCGCGCAGTCGCTGCACGATCTCGTCGCTGGCGTCCGGCGGGCACGAACAGCGCCGACCATTGCGCGAACCGCACGGGTAGCCGCAGGCTGCGTCAGGCTCGGCACGTCGGGCAGCGCCTGCAGCGGCTGCTCGCCCCAGTGCGCCAGCGCACGCAGCTTGCCGGCGCGGATCTGCTGCGCCACCGTGGACGGGCCGCTGGCGATCGCGTCGACCTGGCCGCCGAGCAACGCCACCACCGCCGGGCCGGCGCCGGTGAACGGGATGTGGACCATGCGGAAGCCCGCCGCCGCCTTGAGCATCTCCATCGGCACGTGCATCGTGCCGTAGTTGCCCGAGCTGCCGTAGTTGTAGCGCGCCGGGCCTGCGCCTGCGCGTCGGCGATGAACTCGTCGAAGGTCTTCCACGGCGCATCGGCGCGCACCACCAGCACCGTGGGGTCGGCGGTGAAGCGCGCGATCGGCTTGAACTGGTTCAGCGTGTACGCGGGCTTGCGGTCGAACAGCTTGTCGGCCTCGGGCAGGATCGAGATCGACGACAACGCCAGCAGCACCGTGTAGCCGTCGGCCGCCGCGCGCGCGGCCAGGCCCATGCCGAGCGCGCCGCCGGCGCCGGGCTTGTTCTCGACCACCACCGTCTGCTTGAGCTCGCGCGCCAGCGCGTCGGCCACCGGCCGCGCCACGGTGTCGGCCACGCCGCCGGGCGGAAACGGCACGATCATCGTGATCGTGCGCTCGGGGTACTGCGCGAACGCGCCCGAGCAGCCAACGACGAGGCCGGCCCACAGCAGCCAATGCCAACGCAACTTCACGCCTTTCTTGCGCGCACCGCCTTGCCAGCACCGGTTCATCGCCGAACCCTCGTGTTGTCGCATCGCGGCACACTGTAGAGGCGCCGCCCGAATTCGGCCATTCGGGGCATCGATATCATGCCCGCCACCCGAAGCTGCCCCAAGGCAGCAGACAACCGTTGGGACGCACACGTGCAATCGTTCGACTACCTGATCGTTGGCGGCGGCTCGGCCGGCTGCGTGCTCGCCGCACGCTTGAGCGAGCGGCCTGACGTTCGCGTGGCGCTGCTCGAGGCAGGCCCGCCCGACCACAGCGTGCTGATCCATTGCCCCGCCGGGCTCGCCGTGCTGGCCAAGAACGGCCAGGCCAACTGGGCTTTCGACACCGCGCCGCAGGCTGCGCTCAACGGACGGCGCGGTTACCAGCCGCGCGGCAAGGTGCTCGGCGGCTCGAGCTCGATCAACGCGATGGTCTACATCCGCGGCCACCGCAGCGACTACGACCACTGGGCTGAGCAGGGCAATCCCGGCTGGGGCTTCGACGATGTGCTGCCGTACTTCAAGCGCGCCGAGCACAACGAGCGCGGCGCCGATGCGTGGCATGGCACCGGCGGGCCGCTCAACGTGATGGACTTGCGCAGCCCCAATCGATTCGGCCCGGTGTTCGTCGATGCCGCACGACAGGCGGGTTATGCCGCCAACCCGGACTTCAACGCCGCCGAGCAGGAAGGCGTGGGGATGTACCAGGTGACGCACCGCAACGGCGAGCGATTCAGCGCGGCCAAGGCGTACCTCGCCCCCGCGCGTTCGCGCGGCAACCTGACGGTGATCACCGACGTGCGCGTGACCCGCATACTCACCGAGGGCCGCCGCGCCGCCGGCGTGGAATTCATCCAGGCCGGCGGCAAGCAGCGGCTCGCCGCCACACGCGAGGTGCTGCTGTGCGCGGGCGCATTGCAGTCACCGCACCTGTTGATGCTCTCGGGCATCGGCCCGGGCGAGCGAGCTGCAGCGCCACGGCATCACCCCGGTGCACGAGCTGCCAGGCGTCGGCCACCACCTGCACGACCACCCCGACGTCGTGCAGGTGTTCGACGCGCCCCAGCTCAAAGACTTGTTCGGCCTGTCGTTCAGCGGCGTCGTGCGGGTGCTGCAGGGCATCTTCGAGTGGCGGCGCCAGCGCAGCGGCATGCTGACCACCAACTTCGCCGAGGCCGGCGGCTTCATCAAGAGCAGCCCGGGCGAACCGATCCCCGATCTGCAGCTGCACTTCGTGATCGGCAAGCTGATCGACCACGGCCGCAAGACCGTGTTCGGCCACGGCTACTCGTGCCACGTGTGCCTGCTGCGGCCCAAGAGCCGCGGCCGCGTGTCGCTGGTCAGTGCCGACCCGACTGCGGCGCCGCGCATCGACCCCAACTTTCTCGCCGAGCGCGACGACGTCGATCGCCTGGTGCGCGGCTTCAAGGCTGATGCGCAGCATCCTGTCGCAGCGCGCGCTGGCCGACCACGGCGCGCGCGAACTCGCAGCGTCGGCCGCCGCGCAGACCGACGAGCAGATCGAAGCCTTCGTGCGCGCGCACGCCGACACCATCTATCACCCGGTGGGCAGCTGCCGCATGGGCGCGGGGCCGCTGGACGTCGTCGATGCGCAGCTGCGCGTGCGCGGCATGCAGGGCCTGCGCGTGGTCGACGCCTCGATCATGCCGCGCATCATCGGCGGCAACACCAACGCGCCGACGATCATGATCGCCGAGAAGGCGAGCGACTTGCTGCGCGCAGCCTGAGTCGGCTGCGCGGCACTGCCTGGTTCAACCAGGGCAGCTCAACTGCACGGCCTGCGCGGTGGCACCGCTGGCGGCATCGGTGACCACCACGATCACGCGCAATGCGCGACCCGCTTCGCCGCGCGCCGGCACCGCGATGCGCTGCACGAGCGGCCCGCTCCACGGCGCGATGCTGCCGTAGCTGCGCACCACGTGGTCGTGGTGCAGGCGCACGCCGCTGTTCTCGCCGGCCTTGACATCGCTGTCGTGCCCGTCTTCGAGCGCCGCCCACCACAGCCCCCAGCGCCGTGGGGCATCGCTGGTCGGCTGCACCCTGATGTCGACCTGATCGCCCTCACGCTGCAGCGTCAAGCGCACGGGCGACGAACCCACGGCGCCCGGCAGCTCGGGCCAGCGCCGCCAATCAGCGCCGTTGACCCGCACCTGGGGCGTGTAGCTGCTACGCGCGCCCGCGGCCGCCTGCAACTGCGCCTGGCGCTCGGTGAAGCGCGGGCTCGCGAAACGATCCTTCCAACCCAGGCGGTCCCAGTAGTCGACGTGAAACGCGGCGGCGAGCACGCCCGGCTTGTCCTTCAGCGTCGACAGCCAGCGGTCGGCCGGCGGGCACGAGTCGCAGCCCTCCGACGTGTAGAGCTCCACCACCACCGGCACCTGCGCGCCCGACTCGGCCCGACACGCTTGCGCATGCGCAGCGACAGCGCCAACCGCCAACAACATCGCCGCGCAGCAAGCGGGCAGATCATGAAGTCGCTTCATCTCGAGAACCCCGCACGATCAGCATGCACACGACACCCGGCACGAGCGCGCAGCATGCACGCATTGGGTCGCCAGCGGCGTCCCCTCTTACAGCGCGGTCGGCGACAACGCGCGTTCGGGCGCCGATTGGGAGCGGGTATCCTGCCGCCCTCAAAGACCATGGCGGCCATTCACATCACCGACATCGAGGCCGCCATCAACTGGTGGCGCGAGCGCTCGCCTTCGCCCGACGGCATCACGGCGTGCGCCGAGGTGCGTGCGTTGGCCGAGGTGTACGCGCTGCTCGTCTACTACCATGACGACGAGGCCGACGAGTCTTCGATGCCCGACGCAGCGCGCGCCGCATGGCTGCGCTGGTATGCCCACACGCCTGACGCACCGTGCATCGCGATCTGCTCCACCGCGCAGGGCGATCCGGTGTGCAAGGGCTGCGGCCGCACCGAGCACGAGGTGCAACACTGGCCCGTGATGTCGCCCGCCGAGAAGCGCGTGGTGTGGCGCCGCATCACGATGCAGGCCACCGCATGGCGCTTCAACCGCTACGCCGAGCGCGCGCGGGCCGCCACCGGCATCGATCATCCGCAAGCGACTGCACCCGCGCGCGCGAGCGTTCAGCCATGACGGGTCGTTGGCGGTGACCACCCCGGCCCCGCCCGGGGGCACGATCCACGTCGCGCCGTCGACCGCGAACGCTGCCCGCCTGTGGCGCGACGATGCGCGGCACATCGCCGCGTTGGCCTGGCCGGTGCTGGTGGGCCAGCTCGCGGTGCTGGGATTTGCCACCGTCGACACCATCCTGGTGGGCCGCCATGCGTCGAGCGACCTGGCCGCGTTCGCAGTCGGCTCGGCCACTTACGTCACCGTGTTCATCGGCTTGATGGGCGTGGTGCTGGCGATCGGGCCGATCGTCGGCCAGCTGTATGGCGCCAAGCGGCTGGCCGAGGCCGGCCACCAGTTGCACCAGGGCGTGTGGCTGGCGATCGCGCTGTCGCTGCTGGGCAGCTCGTTGCTGGTGTTCCCGGCACCCTTTCTGGCACTGGCGCACGCCACACCCGAGATGGCCGACAAGATTCGCGGCTACCTGCTGGCGCTGGCGTTCTCGCTGCCGGCGTCGCTGCTGTTCACCGTGTACCGCGGCTTCAACATCGCGGTGTCGCGGCCGAAGGCGGTGATGGTGCTGCAACTCGGCGGCCTGGCGCTGAAGGTACCGCTGTCGGCCGCATTGATCTCCGGCGTGCCGGCGCTCGACGTGCCCGCACTCGGGGTCACCGGTTGCGGCCTGTCGACCTTGATCGCCATCTGGGCGCAGACGCTGGCCGCCGTGGTGGTGCTGCGCACAGACCCGTTCTACGACCGCTTCTCGCTGCGCGGCCACGGACTGGCGCCGCCGCACCGCGCATCCCTGCTGGCGCTGGCGCGCCTGGGCGTGCCGATGGGGCTGACGATCTTGATCGAGGTGACCGGCTTCGCCTTCATGGCGATCTTCATCGCACGCCTGGGTGCCACGTCGGTGGCCGGCCATCAGATCGCGGCCAACTTGGTGTCGTTGATCTTCATGATGCCGCTGGCGCTGTCGAATGCCACCTCGACGCTGGTGGCGCAGAGCATCGGCGCCAATCGCCTGCGTGCCGCGCGGCGCCTGGGCTGGCACGGCCTGCAGGTGACGATGGCGATGGCCGCGCTGATCGGCACGCTGGTGTTCATGACACGCGAGGCCATCGTCGGCTTGTATACGCGCGACGCCGCGGTGGCGGCGGCGGCGCTGTCGCTGCTGAGCTGGGTCGCGCTGTTTCACTTGGGCGACGCGCTGCAGACGTTCTCGCAGTTCGTGCTGCGCGCCTGGCGCATCACCGTGATCTCACTGGTGGTGTTTGCGCTGGCGATGTGGGGGCTCGGCCTGGGCGGCGGCTACATGCTCGCGTTCAACGTCTGGGGCGTCACGCCGGTGCCCTGGCGCAGCGCCACCGGCTTCTGGATCGCGTCGACCGCCGGGCTGTGGAGCGCCGGCGTCGTGCTGACGGCGTTTCTGCTGTGGATGCAGCAGCAGCGCACGCGGTCGCTGCCCGAAGACTCGGTGCTCAGGTCGGCAGTGTGATCACGAAACAGCTGCCACCGCCGTCGCGCGCTTCGCAGCGCACGCTGCCGCCGTGGCGCTCGGCGATCTGCTTGACCAGGCTCAGGCCGAGGCCGACGCCGCCCTCGCGCTCGGCGTGCCCGGGCAGTCGGAAGAACGCCTCGAAGATGCGCTCGCGATAGCCCTCCGGCACACCGGGGCCGCGATCGCACACACGCAGCCGCGCCGACGAGCCTTCGCGCTCGACGAACACCTCGATCTCACCGGCACCGTAGCGCCGCGCGTTTTCCAACAGGTTGCGCAAGGCGCGGCGCAGCAGGCGCTCGTCACCCGACACCGTGCACGGCGCGCCACCGACCTGCGCGTCGACGCGTGCCGCCTCTTCGGCGGCCAAGCCGAGCAGCTCGACGCTCTCGGGCTTGAGCGACCAGGCACCGGCGTCGAGCCGGCTGGCCAGCAGCACCTCTTCAACCAGCGCATCGAGCTCGGCGATGTTGGCCTCGGCCTCGCGACGCAAGGCGTCGCGAGGCGCGCCGTCGGCCTGCGGCAGCATCGCCACCGCCATCTTCAAACGCGCCAACGGCGAGCGCAGCTCGTGGCTGGCATTGGCCAGCAGGCTCTGGTGCGAGCGCAACAGCGTCTCCACGCGCTCGGCCGCCAGATTGAAGCTGCGCGCCACCGCGGCCACCTCGTCGCGCCCCGATTCGTCGACGCGCTGGCCGAGCGAGCCGGCACCGAAACGCTCAACGCCCGCCTTCAGCGATTCGAGGCGCCGCGTCAGGCTGCGCACCACCGGGTAGGCGCCGGCAGCCACCGCCACGAACAGCAGCGCCAACAAAGCCAGCAAGCCGACACCGGGCGGCCATTGCGGCGCCAGCAGCATGGCCGGCCAACCGCTACCGGGCGGTCGCGGCCGCCCACCCTCCCCGGGCGGGCCCGGTGCACGCTCGGCGTCGCCCGCGGCGGCGCGCGCGGCGCCGAAGCCCCGCGCCGCGCCGGGGCGCATCACCCACAGCGTGCGGCCGTCATCGAGCCGCACCGGCGCACCGTGGTGGCCGCTGTCCGCTTCACGGCGCAGGTAGGCATCGGCGGCGCCGATGCGCTGGCCGCTGGCGTCGTCGAGCGCCATCGGCAATCGCAGACGCAGCGACCATTCGCGCAATGCCACCGCCTGCTGCTCGGGGTCGGCGTCGGCCGCCGGCAACGAACGCTGCACCAGCTCCGCCCAGGCGCCCATTCGCTCGGTGGCAACGCTTTCGATGCGCTGGCGCTCGCTCTCGAGGTGACGCTGCACGAACCAGCCCGACACCAGCGCGAAGGCGCCGAGCACGCTCACCACGGTGAGCCAGATGCGCAGGTACAACGAGCTCATCCAGGCCCCTGAACCGCGGCCGCGGCTGTCAAGTTTCAGCGTCCTGCTTGCGCGCGAACACGTAGCCGACGCCGCGCACGGTGAGCAACCGCTTGGGCGCCTTGGGGTCGTCTTCGATCGCCGCGCGGATGCGCGACACGTGCACGTCGATGCTGCGGTCGAACGCCTCCAGCGGATGGCCCTTGAGCCCGTCCATGATCTGGTCGCGCGACAGCACGCGGCCGGCGCCTTGCGCCAGCACCACCAGCAGATCGAACTGGTGGCTGGTGAGGTCGCACGGCTTGCCGTCGACGCGCGCCTGGCGCGCGCCGAGGTCGATCTCCAGACGGCCGAAGCGCAGCACCTCGTCGTCACCGGGTGGCGCGGCGCTGCGCCGCAACAGCGCCTTCACGCGCGCCAGCAGCTCGCGCGGCTCGAACGGCTTGGGCAGGTAGTCGTCGGCGCCGATCTCGAGGCCGACGATGCGATCGGGCGGCTCACCGCGCGCGGTGAGCATCAGCAGCGGCAGGCGCCGCGTGCGCGCATCGGCGCGCAGTTCGCGCGTCAGGTCAAGGCCGTCGCCATCGGGCAGCATCAGATCGAGCAGCAGGGCGTCGAACACGTCCTGGCGCAGGTATTCGCGGCCGCTGGCCAGCGAGCCGGCGGTGATGACTTCGAAGCCGTTGGCCTGCAGGTAGTCGGCCACCATCGCGGTCAAGCGGGTGTCGTCATCGATCAACAGCAGGCGCGCGGTCATGGCGGTTCGTTTGGGGTTGAGCGCGGCACGCGCCGGCGCACCTGATGAGTATCGGTGCCCGGCGCGCACGCGTGTTGCGTGCAAGCTTAACCCTTGGGTTGCTCCATCGCGCCGCGCTCCTGCTGGTGGCGCTGCATCATGTCGTGGCGCTGCTTCATGCGCTCGGCCAGCTGCGCGCGCTGCTCCGGCGTGAGCACCGCGCTGGCGTCGAGCATGGCCTGCATCCAGCGGCGGCTCGACTGGTCGTGCTGCTGCAGCATCTGCTGGCGCACGGCCTCGACGGCGCGGGCATCGACGGTGGGCTGCGCGAACAGCGCCATCAGTTGCTCACGCTGGCCGCGCGAGGCCTGGTGCTGCGCCTGCAGGTCGGCCCGCGCCGACTTCATGATCTCCTGGATGCGGCTGCGCTGGTCGGCGCTGGCGTTTACGCTGTTGAGCATGCGCTCGAGCATGCGGCCGTCGCCGTGGCCGCCGTGGGCATATCCGCGCCCTGCCGGAGCTTGCGGCGCGCTGGCGGGTTGAGCCTGGGCGAGGGCGACGAACGCGCCGGCCACTGCCAGCAACAGCCCGGCAGCGAACAAGCGCGTGCCGCGCAACGAATTGGGGAACAAGGTCTTGGTTTGCATGATGTCCTCTGGGAACTGAGTCAACGATGGACGTCATACTCGCGGCGGCACGTTGCCCAGCGATGGGCCAGCCGTAAAGCAGCGTAAAGCCTCAGCCGGCTGCGGCTTCCACCCGCGTGAGCCGCCTGCGCATCGCGAAGTCGGGGTTCGAGCACGACAGCTCCAGCCGCAGCAGCAGTCCACTGGCGCGGTCGACCGCCATCACGCCGCTCAAGCGCGCGAACCCGCCGTCGGTGGTGGGCGCGTCGCCGAACAGCTCGATCACCACCACGTCGAACGAACGGCCGACGACTTGCTGCACGCCCTGCGCCACCACTTGCCCGCGCACGCGGGCGGGGCCTACCCCGGCGGGATCGGCCGCGTACAACTCGCCGACCAGCACCTGCCCCAATTGCAGATCGGGCTTGAGCAGCCGATGCCACGACACCAGGGGCGCACGGCTGTCGGGGCGCGTATTGCCGGCCAGATCCTGCGACCACAAGCCGGGCAATGCCTGGCCGCCGAGATCGGGCGCGAATTCGACGTGGTCGCGCTTGAGCGCCACCACGCGCATGCCCAGTTCCTTGGCTGACCCGCGGCGCCCGGTGCGTTCTTCGTAGACGAAGCGCTCGCCCGCGCGCAGCGGCAGCGATGCGGCGCGCGCCGCACTCATCGCATCGGGCGGCGGTGGGCAATCGCGCCGCTGCGCGGCCACCTGCAGCGCCTCGAAGCTGCCCTTCAGCGTGGCCAGCTCTTGGGCCTCGACGCCGTCGGGGCGCATCGCCATCAGCGCAGGCCAGAACACCATGACCCCGACGCTGAGCGCGATCACGTTGCTGCCCAGGCGCTCGTCGACCGCATAGGCCACGTCGGCGGCCTTGAGTTGCACGCGATCGGATTCGTCGTACAGGCGCTCGCAATCCCAGCCGGCATAGCGCGCGGGGTCGGTGGGCTCGGGAGCCACGTCGGACGAGCGGGTGGCGCAGCCCCCGGCGGCACACATCAGCAGGGAGGCGAGCACGCAGCGGCTGCGCAAGCAGGATGTCACTTGGAAACGGGTCAACTCGTGCGCCAATGGTAGCGCGGTGCAAACACCACGCAGCCGCGCCACCCACGTAGATCGGTGGGTGAAGCGCCGCCCGGTGCCGCCGCACTCAACCGGTGGTGGCTGTCTGCCGCGTCACCGTCAGTGCGGGCGCCTGCGCCAGCGTCTGGTAGACGACGCAATAGCGTTCGGTCAGCCGCAGCAGCGTGGCCAGTTGTTCCTCAGACGCGTCGGTATCGAGATCGAAATGCAGGCGGATCGCCTGAAAGCCCACCGGCGCATCTTTGGCCACACCGAGCGTGCCGCGAAAATCGAGATCACCCTCGGCGCGCACGTGGGCGTCGCGCAGCTCGATGCCCAGCGCCGTGGCCACCGCGTTGAGCGTGACGCCGGCGCAGGCCACCAGCGCCTGCAGCAGCATGTCGCCCGAGCAGGCAGCCAGGCCATCGCCGCCGGTGCCTGGGTGCAGGCCCGCCTTGACCAGCGCCTGGCCGGTTTGCACGCTGCAGGTCACGCCATCGCCGAGCCGGCCATCAGCGCGCAGCGTGATGTGCGCGGCCGCCGGCTGATCGCGGTACTGCTCCTTGAGCGGAGCCTGCAGCGAGCGCAACTGATCGGGGTTCATCGGGAAGATCCTCGCAAGTGCGTCGGCGCGCACTCCCATTGGAATGCGCTGCGCGGTGGACAAGCAACAATCCTAGCGTGTCGTCGCGGCCCGCGCGCGCCATGCAGGACATCGTTCAGGCAGGCGCCGGCCCGGCGTCGATGAGTTGCACCGCGGGTGGATTCACCAGCCGCGCCGCCTCGGCCGCCGGCGCGTGCAGCCAGCGATCGACGTCTTCGAGCTCGATCGACACCATGCTGCGCTTGTCTTGCCGCTCGGGTGCGAGCTTGGGGTCGGGCTTGTGCAAGCGGCGCATCAGCGGATGGTCGTCGGCATTGATCGTCAGCATCGTGTAGCTCTCGAGCGCGGCACCCGTGGCCTTGTCGATCCGCGTGTTCCACCACCCGGCCAGGGCCCACGGTGCGCCATCGGCGCGCCGAAAACACCACCAGACGTTGCGCCCGCTTTCCCAGTTGGGTTCGTCGAACGACAGTGCCGGGATCACATAGCGCTTGCCGTAGCGCCACGCGTCTTTGAAGGAGGGCTTACGGGTCACGTCTTCGAAGCGCGCGTTGACCGTGGCGAACGCCAGCTTGGGCGTCTCGGCGAACCACGGAACGAGCCCCCACTGCCCGAGCACCAGTTCGCACGGCGCCAACGGGCAACCTACGCCGATGCCCGGCCACGCCGGCCCACGCAATGCCGTGTTAGAGATGCCGCGCTACGACGCACGACGGCAAAGATTCCACCATCGAACCCCCGCGGATGAGTGGCCCGTTTGCACCGTTTCCCTATTGCCGGCCTGCGCGCCGTCCGTACGCTGTGGGCGTCACCCCCAACGTGGCGAGGCGCACATGAACTGGAAGGATCTCTACGTGGGCGCGATTCGACGGCCGGAGGCCGTGCAGGCGCTACTTGACCACGGCCTGGCCGCCGTGATGGCGAGCGACGATGCCTTGCTGCAAGGCAAGATCACGGCTGCTACGGCGACCCCGTTCAAGCTGTGCGCCACGCTCGATGCGCATGGCGTGCCGGTGCCGCTCGACGCGGCGCGCCACGTCAGCGGCGACCTCAACGACTGAATTGGCGCCGCCGGCGCTACGAGACGCAGTAGCGCTCCAGAAACTTGGGCCACACGTTGAGTGCGTACTGAAGCTGCAGCGTGGCGCGCAAGCTCGCGTCGGCCTTCGGGCCGGTGAACGCCTCCCACTCGGCGGCCGACATGTGGTCGCCCACCGCCTCGGCCACCAGCAACGCAAACGGCGCCGGCGGCAGCATGTGCTCGCCGAAGTCAACGAGCCGGTACTGGCGCCCCTGCATCACGAGGTCGAGCACGTCGGCGGCAGATGCGTGCGCATGCGACGCGCGCAGCGCCAACGACTCACTGATGATGGCAAGTGCGATCGCATCGGGCATGGCTGCACTCTAACCGTCAGGCCAGGCAGCGGGCACGCTCACTGCCTGTCAAGAAGCGGGGGCCGGCACCCGCTTGAGGGGACGCGGCGCCAGCGGCGCGGGCGGCCTCGCCCAGCATCACCACTTGTCGTCTGGCACGGTTGGCACGGGTGCGCGCGCTGGATCGCTTCGGCAACAACGCGGGTCGTCGAGCGCGCGCAGGCGTGCCGGGCGCTGGGTCTCGACACCCAGCGCCGCGGCGTCATGCTTGACCCGCGCCATGCGAGCCGTCAGCATGCCGGCATGCGTGCAGGAACTTGGACCGTTGCGCTGCTTTCGGCAGCGTGGCTCGCCCTGTGCGTGCCGGCGCAAGCCGAGTCGCTGCGCTGCGGCAACGGCACTGCCGACGAAGGGGACTCACGCCTGGCCGTGGCGTATAAGTGCGGCCAGCCATTGCTGGCGGACACCTACTGCGCGCCGGTGTTTTACACGCAATCGCTGAACCCCGTGCCCGAACCATTCGCGAGCGTGCTCGTGCCCTGTCAACCCGTTGAAGAGTGGCTCTACGACCGCGGGCCGGGCAACCTGATGGCCACGGTGCGCTTTCGTTCCGGCAGGGTTCAATCGATCGTCTACGGACGCGTGCCGCGCTGAGGCACTGAGCCCGGAACAAGGCTGGGGCCGGTGCTTGCACCGCAGCGATACCGCCAATATTGATTCTGGCTTGCCATCGAACGCCGCTGGCAGATGCACCTAGTTCAGAGGCGGCATCGTTTTGCGCTTCGGCCCAAACGCGATACAACTGCACTGCGCCCCGCATGGGCGCGGTCGTACGGTGGGGCGCAGCGGTGAGAAGGTCTGAAGTCGATGTCTCTGCCACAGGCGCCACGACATCGGGCGAGCCATCGGGCAGCGTCACTCGCCGAACGGCTTTGGCATTCGGCTTGTCTGGCTGCGCGTCGCTGCTCGAAGGATGTGGGGGCGGAGGCAGCTCCAGCGATCAAGACGTTGCGCAGCTGACGCAATGGAACGTGGGTCCCTTGTTCTTTCTGGCCGGCAGCGCCCAGACGCTGAACTTGGAACTAACGCTTCCGAGCGAGGCCATCAAAGGTGGGACCTTCGGACTTTCCACCAGCGGCGCGGCGCTCCCCGCCGGAATGACACTGTCTCAATCTGGAATTCTGGCCGTGGCAGGCGCGTCAGCGAGTACCGTCGAAGGCGTGATCTTCATGTACACCGAACCGGCCAGTTGAAGCGATCGGTCAGCCGAAACGCCGCCAGACTGGCCGCGGGCATTGGGCCGCATCATTGGTATCTTGAGGTGCCTTCTAGCGACCCGGGATTCGGACACCGCCCGCTTCGCGCCGGCCTGGAATCGCGGGCAAGACCAAGCCCCGAAGAACTGTGAGCAAAGTTTCCGTCAAACGATTTCTTCTCACACTCGGCGAATCGCGCGGTCGCTTGCATCTCTTCGGCGCGCTCAGCGCGTTCTTGTTGATTCTGCTTGCGCCTGCCGGATGGAATGCGAACGAAGAAGAGTATTTTCAGATGGCACATCGCGCTGTGGCGCCGGAGGCGTTTCATCGCTACGACGCGGCGGCCGATTCATCGCGTGCCCAATTCGTGTCGAGGACCATCCTCGGAGCGCTGGTTGACTGGTGCGGCTATGAAGCTGCGCACGACATCGCTCGCATCGGCATGGCCTTCTTGTATGCGTTCGGGCTCACGGTGCTTTTTGACGCCGTGGGCATCGGCGCCTTGGATGCGCTTCTAATTCTGACGGTGTTCGTTCTGCTGAAGGAAGAACTGATCGGCGGCGAGTGGCTGTTTCGCGGTTTCGAGTTCAAGACGATTGCATATTCAATTTTGTTCGTTGCATTTGGCATGGCCGTGCGAAGCCGCTGGCGAATGGCCATTGCTTTGGGAAGCGTTGCAACCTACATGCACTTTCTCGTCGGCGGGTTCTGGTCGGCGATGTTGTTGCTGTTGCAGTGGCGCGAGCGGGGATTCAAGCACCCTCCGCTAAAAACGGCACTCGCCTATGCTGCGTCTGCCGCACCGCTTCTCGTCATCATTTTCATGGATCAAATGCCCGCTGCACCGGTCGCCAGCGGCGAACTGAGCGCCGACGTCATTTACTCGGCGATTCGCAATCCGCATCACGTGGCGCCGTTTCACAGCACGGCCGCGTTTCTGTCGTGGCTGCCGGGCCTGATCGCTGTAGTCTGCTTGGCGGCGATGTTGGCGGTGCTTCAGCGTCACGGCATGCTGTTTCTCGTTGGTGTCGCAGCGTACTGGGGTACGCTCTTCTTGCTCGGCGCTTTCGTCATTTCCTATTTCGATCGGCACACATATCTATTCGGCAAGTTCTACTTGTTCCGACCGAGTTCACTGACGCTGCTCTTTGCGTTGACTGCGATTGTTCCATTGCTGCACCGCTTGCTTCCGACCCACGGCAGGCCCGTTTGGGTCTTGGGCGCAGCGTCGATCGTGATGGCGTTCTCGTTCACCGTATTCAAAACGCAGGCGAAGGATGCGCTCCATCCCGACAAGCTGCCGTATGTGCAGTCGCTGATTGCAGCCATCGAATCCAACTCGCAACCTGATGACATCGTGCTGCTCGAACCCTATCAGGAGATGTCGGCGAAGTATGCGATCCTGCATCGTGAGATTCCGCGTCCGACACTCGTTTCGTGGAAATTTGTGCCGTCGAATCGCGTCGAGATTTTGCGATGGTATGCGCTTATCCGTGCACGCGACCAACTCTTTGTAGGCGGCTGCGGCGGTGGCATGGCGCTCGAGCCGAAGCCCGCATTGCTCGTCACGTTCACCGCGGATTCCGCACAGCGCATCGGCGATTGCGGACCCGTGGTTTGGAACAACGGCACCGTGCAGTTGACCAAGGTTGCGAGGTGACCCCGCCTTGCCGCAGCAGCGAGCCGGAGGCCTGCGGTCCAGTATAGGCTCTAGATCCGGGCCAATGGCCGGGAGCGGCCCACACCGCCAGCCAAACTCACCGAACGCCGGCCGAACCCCCCAGCCCATTGCAAACTCGCCTGCGGCGTCGCCGGTTCACGTCGTTCGCCTGCGCACCGGCCAGACGGCGAGCCCGATTGCGTTTGACTGGTCATGGACAGTGGCGCAGACAACGCAGCGAAGAGCAGCCTCAGGTGCCGAGTTCGCCGTATCGCCTACGCGCTCTTGGCGGCGCTGGTGGCAGCGCTCCTCTTGCTCGGTCTGGCACAGGCCGTCGTGTATGCGGAACTCGCCACCTCCAGGTGGGATGCGGTGGACCTTGATCGCTAGATCTGGGACGTGTTTCACCGGTCCTCCCGACTAAGGCCGCTCGGCACGCGGTCGAACAGGCTGCCGGTAGATTGGCGCACCGCCCGAAGGGCCGCGGCGAATTCCAGGCGGTACCCCTTGCCGCTTGAACCGTCAGTGCGGGCGCTGCAACCCAGCAGACGATGAGCCCCGCCAAGTTCTCGATCTTCACCGCGCTGGCATCCCTCTTTGCCGGCCTCTTCGCACTGAGCGAGCCGGCGGACGCGAGCCTGATCGACGGATCCGCGCGCATCGCCTCTGCGCTGTCCGCCATGCGCATGTCCGGCGCGGAGGCCAGCAACGCGATGGTGCTTGCCGGATTCGTCGTCCTCGCCTGCACGTCAAGTCACGCCGTCTGCGGGCGCTGATCTGCACGCAGCAATCGAGTGGCCCCTTGACTGCACGGGCCCGTCGGGAGCGACTAACGAGGGAAAGTGTCGGTGGCGGTCGACTACTTGGAGTCAGTTGCGGCGCCATCTTGGCGGAGAGAGTGGGATTCGAACCCACGTCACGGGAGAACCCGTGAACCGGATTTCGAGTCCGGCGCATTCGACCACTCTGCCATCTCTCCCGCGCTTGGCCGCCTCGCTCGTGGTCGACGAGCGAGGGCCGCGATCTTAGCCGATCAGCCGCGCAGTACTTCGATGCCGCCGAGGTAAGGCTGCAGCGCCGCCGGCACCTCGATCGAGCCATCGGCGCGCTGCCCGTTTTCCAGCACCGCGACCAACGTGCGCCCCACCGCGAGGCCCGAGCCGTTGAGCGTGTGCACGAACTCGGTCTTGCCCTGCGCGTTGCGAAAGCGCGCTTGCATGCGGCGCGCCTGAAAGGCTTCGCAGTTGGAGCAGCTGCTGATCTCGCGGTAGGTGTTCTGTCCCGGCAGCCACACCTCGAGGTCGTAGGTCTTCGCAGCGCCAAAGCCCATGTCGCCGCCGCACAGCAGCACCACGCGGTACGGCAGCCCGAGCGCTTGCAGCACGCGCTCGGCGTGGCCGACCATCTCCTGCAGCGCCGCGTCACTGTGATCCGGATGCACGACCTGCACCATTTCGACCTTGTCGAACTGGTGCTGCCGGATCATGCCGCGCGTGTCGCGCCCGGCGCTGCCCGCCTCGGAGCGGAAACACGGGCTGTGCGCGGTGAGCTTGATCGGTAGGTCTTCGGCCTTCAAGATCTGCTCGCGCACGGTGTTGGTCAGCGAAATTTCCGAAGTGGAAATCAGGTACTGCTCGGCCTGCTGTTCGTCGCCTCCCCGGGAGACCCAGAACATGTCTTGCTTGAACTTGGGCAGTTGGCCCGTACCCTCGAGGATCTCGCGGTTGACGATGTAGGGTGTGTAGCACTCGGTGTACCCGTGCTCGCGCGTCTGCAGATCGAGCATGAACTGAGCCAGCGCGCGATGCAGGCGCGCCGCCGGCCCGCGCAGGAACGTGAAGCGCGAGCCGGCGAGCCGGGCGCCGGTTTCGAACTCGAGACCCAACGCGGCGCCGAGATCGACATGATCCTTCGCCGCGAACTCGAATGTGCGCGGCGTACCCCAGCGCCGCACTTCGACGTTGGCCTTCTCGTCGGCGCCCACCGGCACATCGTCTTGCGGCAGGTTGGGCACCGACATCAGCATCAGCGACAGCTCGCTCTGGATCGCTTCGAGCCGCGCCGCGCCGCTCTTCTGCTCGTCGGCGATGTGGTTCACCTGCGCCATCTCGGCCGTGGCGTCGCCCCCCTTGCCCTTGAGCTGGCCGATCTGCTTGGACAACGCGTTGCGGCGCGCTTGCAGCTCTTCGGTGCGCACCTGCAGTTGTTTGCGCTCGGCCTCCAGCGCGCTGAAGCCCTCGGCGTCGAGAAACGGTTGCGGCTTTTGCCGGCGTTCCAGCCGGGTGATGACGCCGGGCAGATCTCGGCGCAACTGGGCAATGTCGAGCATGGTGATCCTTCGCGGGGGCTGGGGGCTTCGGGTCGCAGTGCGTGAGCGTGGCCGCCGGCTGCCATGTGGCCGGCCGGCGCCGCGTCACGATCGTGACGCGGCAACCTCGCGCATCGACCTGTCACCCAGCCCCTTGGGCAGCGGAAAGTGCACCGTCTCCTGCACGCCTGGCAGCGATCGCACGCTGGTTGCACCCATTTCGCGCAGCCTGGCAATCACCCCTTGCACCAGCACCTCGGGCGCCGAGGCGCCGGCCGTCAGGCCCACGCGCGAGCCCGCGTCAAACCACTGCGGCTGCAGGTCGGCGGCGCCTTCCACCATGTGGGCCGGTGTGCCCAGGCGCTCGGCCAGCTCGCGCAGGCGATTGCTGTTGCTGCTGGTGGGGCTGCCCACCACGATCACCACGTCGACCTTCGGCGCCAGCAGCTTGACGGCATCCTGGCGGTTTTGCGTGGCGTAACAGATGTCTTGCTTCTTGGGCTCGCGCACCTGCGGAAAACGCTGTTTCACCGCGGTCAGGATCTCGGCCGCGTCGTCCACCGACAGCGTGGTTTGAGTCACCACCGCGATCTTGTCGCCGCGTGGCGCCACGCTGGCCACGTCGGCCACGTCCTCGACCAGATAGATGCCATCGCTCAGCTGGCCCATCGTGCCCTCGACCTCGGGGTGGCCCTTGTGGCCGATCATCACGAACTCGTAGCCCTCGCGCGCCAGCTTGGCGACTTCGATGTGCACCTTGTTGACCAGCGGACAGGTGGCGTCGAACACCTGAAAGCCGCGCTGTTGCGCCTCGTTGCGCACCGCCATCGACACGCCGTGGGCGCTGAACACCAGCGTGGCTCCGGGTGGGACATCGGCCAGCTCTTCGATGAAGATCGCGCCCTTGGCCTTGAGGTCGTTGACGACGTAGGTGTTGTGCACGATCTCGTGGCGCACGTAGATCGGTGCGCCGAAGCGCTTGAGCGCGCGCTCGACGATCTCGATCGCGCGGTCGACGCCGGCGCAAAAGCCGCGCGGCTCGGCCAGCGCAACCTCGGTAAGCAGCTCGGTCGTGGCCATCAGAGTACCTCGATCACTTGGACTTCGAACGTCACCCGCTGGCCCGCCAGCGGGTGGTTGAAGTCGAACAGCAGCCACTGGTCGGCCAACTCGCGCACCACGCCGGCGAAGCCCGGCTCACCGTCGGGCCGCGGAAACTGCACCACGTCGCCGACGTCGAAGCCGGCACCGCCGTCGCCCAATTGCTCGAGCAACGAGCGTGCGACGCGCTGCACCAGCTCGGGTTTGCGCTCGCCGAACGCGATGCCCGGTTGGAGATCGAAGGTTTCGTGCCGCCCTGCGGTGAGCCCAAGCAGCAGCGATTCCATCGCCGGTGCCAACTGGCCTTCGCCGAGCGAGAGCGTGGCGGGGCTGGCACCGAACGTGTTGATCACATCGGTGCCGTCGGGGCCGGCCAGGCGGTAGTGCAGGGTCAGGAACGACCCGATGTCGACGGCTTTCACGCGGGGTGCCGCCCAAGCGAGCGGTGCGACTAGACTGCTGCCGATTCTAAAGGGGCCGCCTCCGGCGCAAGCTTGCGCTTCGGGACGTTGCGAGAACGATGTCAATCAAAGACCTTCCGGCCACGGCGCGACCCCGCGAAAAGCTGCTGGCGCTGGGGCCGCAGGCGCTGGCCGACGTGGAGTTGCTCGCGTTGCTGTTGCGCACCGGCCTGCCCGGCCAGGGCGTGCTCGAGCTGGCGCGATCGGTGTTGGCGCACCGTGGCGGCTGGTCGGGCCTGCTGCGCAGCGACGCCCGGGCGTTGGCCCAGATCAAAGGGCTCGGGCCGGCCAAGCGCGCGGAGCTGGGTGCGGTGCTCGAGATCGCGAGGCGCGCCCTGTCGGAGCAGCTCGCGCGGGCGCCGGTGTTCGACAACCCCGCGGTGGTCAAGCAGTTCGTGGCGCTGGCCATCGGCGCGCTCGGGCACGAGGTGTTCGCGGTGCTGTTTCTCGACAACCAGCACCGGTTGCTGAAGCACGAAGAGATGTTTCGCGGCACGCTCACCCAGACCAGCGTGTATCCACGAGAGGTGGCGCGCCGCGCACTCGAGCTCAACTGCGCGGCGGTGATCTTCGCGCACAACCATCCCTCGGGTGCCGCCGAGCCGTCGCGCGCCGACGAGTTTCTGACGCAGTCGCTGAAGTCGGCGCTGCAACTGGTGGATGTGCGTGTGCTCGATCATCTGGTGGTCGGCCGCGGCGAGGTGGTGTCGTTTGCCGAGCGAGGTCTGTTGTGAGCGCCGCCCGGCCGCTCCGAAGGCGCTCGCTCCCGCTCGGGGGGACGGCGCGAAGCGCCAAGGGGGTCCAATGAAGGCCAAGGGCCTCGATCAGTTGAAGACGCTGCGCGAGCAGCTGCAGCGAGAACACACCGAGCAAGCCACGCGTGCCGCCCAGCGTGCCGAGCAGGCGGCGCGCAAGGCCGCCGATGGCAACGTGTTCGCCACCGCAGTGGGGCCGGTGCGCGCCCTGCGCCGCAACGACCGTGCGCAGATGCTCCGCGAACGGCCCGAGCCCCACCCGCGCCAGCGCGAGCTCGATGAACGCCAAGCGATGCGCGAGGCGGTCTCCGACGAGGTCGACGTCGAATCGCTGCTGCTCACCGACGACGGCCTGAGCTTTCGCCGACCCGGTATCGGCCCCGACGTGCCCGCAAAATTGCGGCGCGGCCAGTGGGCGCTGCAAGGCGAGCTCGACCTGCACGGCCTCACGCGCGAGGCCGCGCGCGAGGCGCTGGCGGCCTTCGTGCGCGAGGCCCACCGCCGCGGACAGCGCTGCGTGCGGGTGGTGCACGGCAAGGGCCACGGATCACCCGGTCGCCAGCCGGTGCTCAAGGACAAGGTGCAACGCTGGCTGGCGCAGCGCAGCGAGGTGATCGCGTTCGCGCAGGCGAGCGCCGTGCACGGCGGCGCGGGGGCCTTGCTGGTGCTGCTGGCGCCGCGCGGCGCCACGCGATAGCCGCGCACACGGAGGGTTCTTCGGGCCATGCTCGGCACACCTGTACGGTGTGCATCGACAATCCACGGCAGCTGCTCAGCGCAATCGCAAAAGGACCTTCGTGGCACCCACACTCCTGTCGAGCTTTCCGATCACCCAGAAGTGGCCCGCCAAACACCCCGATCGCATCCAGCTGTATTCACTGCCCACCCCCAATGGCGTGAAGGTTTCGATCTTCCTCGAGGAGACCGGCCTACCCTACGAGGTGCACCGCGTCAGCTTCGACAGCAACGATCAGATGTCACCGGAGTTCCTGTCGCTGAATCCGAACAACAAGATCCCGGCGATCATCGACCCCAACGGCCCCAACGGTGAACCGCTGCCGCTGTTCGAGTCGGGCGCGATCCTGATCTACCTGGCCGACAAGACCGGGCAGTTGATGCCGCGCGACGCGGCCGCGCGCTACCAGACGATTCAATGGCTCATGTTCCAGATGGGCAGCATCGGGCCGTTCTTCGGCCAGGTTGGTTTCTTCCACAAGTTTGCTGGCCGACTGTACGAAGACAAGCGGCCACGCGATCGCTACGTCGCTGAGTCCAAACGGCTGCTCGCGGTGCTCGACCGACAACTCGCCGATCGTGCCTGGATCATGGGCGAGCAATACACCGTCGCCGACATTGCCACTTTCCCGTGGGTCAACAACCTGGTCGGCTTCTACGGCGCCGGCGAGCTGGTGGGCTTCGATGAATTCGTCAACGTGAAGCGCGCGCTGCAAGCGTTTCTTGCGCGGCCGGCGGTCGTGCGCGGGCTGAACATCCCACCGCGCGCGTGAACGCAAGCGCGCTACGCGCGTCACCCGGCGCGGTTGCGCATCCAGTCGGCCGTGCCCTGGAACGCCTGGCGCAGGCCCTGCGCCAGCCCGGCATCGACGCCGCATTCTTGCAGCGCCTGCGTCATGCACGCCATCCACTGGTCGCGCTCGGCATTGCCGATCGCATACGGCAGGTGGCGCGCGCGCAGCATCGGGTGGCCGAAGCGCTCGATGTAGTGGTTGGGCCCGCCCAGCCAGCCGCACAGATACCAGAACAACTTGTCGCGCGAGCCCTCGAGCGCGGCCGGGTGCAGTGCGCGCAGTCCCGCATACGCCGGCTCGAGGTCCATCAGGTCGTAGAAGCGATCGACCAGCGTGCGCACTGCGCTCTCGCCGCCCAGCCGATCGAACGGCGTGGTCTGTTCGCTCAACTCTTCAGCCCGCCAGGTGCTTGGCCGCCGCGGCAACGATGGCCTGCGCGGCCGGCGAACCCGGCGCGCCTTCGAGCAACAGCTGGCGCTTGAGCACCGACTCGCGCACCGTGGGATCGAAAGGCACTTCGCCGAGCAGCTCAATCATCACCGGCAGGTCGAGCCCCGAGTTCACGAAGCGGTCGACCACCAGCTGCAGCTGCTTGCGGATCGCGCGCGCTTCGCCGGGGCGCTGCACTTGATTGACGAGCAAGCGGATCAGGCGCCGCGGCTGCGTGGTGGCCAGCACCTTGATGGTCGCGTAGGCGTCGGTCAGCGACGTGGGCTCCGGCGTGCACACGATCAATATCTCGTCGGCCAGCGAGATGGTGTACAGCACGACGTCGGAGATGCCGGCGCCGGTGTCGAGCAGCACGCGATCGAAGCGCGGGCGCACGCGATGGATCACGTCTTGCAGCTGGTCGCGCACAGTGGGCGTCAGGCGCGAGTACTCGATCATCCCCGAGCCCGCCAGCAGCACCGAAAAGCCTCCCGGCGCCGGCAGGATCGCGTCTTCGAGCCGGGTCTGGCCGGTGAACACGTCGTGCAGCGTGAGCTTGGGGTACAGGTTGAGCACGACGTCGAGGTTGGCCAGCCCGAGGTCGGCATCGAGCACCAGCACGCGCTCGCCCTGGCGTGCCAACGCAGCGGCCAGATTGGCGGTGACGAAGGTCTTGCCGACGCCGCCCTTGCCGCTGGTGACGGCAGTGATCAGAGCGCCGCCGGCCGCGGCCTGCGCCGGTGCTGCGGTGTCGGGGTCGGATGCGATGGCTTGACTCATGTCAGGTCTTGGAACGACGAGCTGGCAAACAGCAGCCCTTTTTCTTCGGCACTCACCAACGGCACGGCGGTCGGCTCGAGGCAGCAGCGGTTGCGCCCTTCGCTCTTGGCGCGATACAGCTGCAGGTCGGTGCGGTCCATCCACAGGCGTGCCGTGGTGCGCACCCATTGCGGCGCGAAAGCACCACCCACGCTCACCGTGGCGACCACCGACTCGCCCGGCGCAATCTCCACCGGATGGCGCGCAACTCGTTTGCGAATGCGCTCGGCCACCTGCGGGCCGAACGCGGGCGGGCAATTGGGCAGCACGATCGAGAACTCCTCGCCGCCGACGCGTGCCACCAGGTCCATCGGGCGCACGGTCTCGGCCAGCGCACGGGCGACCGCCTGGATCACGAGGTCGCCGGCCGCATGGCCATGGGTGTCGTTGACCTTCTTGAAGTGATCGATGTCCAGCGTCAGCAGCAACGCCGGCTCGCCCGATCGCGCAACGCGGTCGATCTCGCGCGCCAGTGCCAGCTCGAAGCTGCGCCGGTTGTTCAGGCCGGTGAGCGCGTCGCGGCTCGAGAGGTCGACCAGCGCGTCGATCAGCGCCTGCAACCAGGCATCGCTCATCGGCTCACCGGGCAACGCGGCATGGCCCGATTGCTGCAGCAACTGCAGCGCGACCTCGGGGTTGAGCCCACGCGGCAGCGCCACTCCCGCGGGGTGCGGTGGCTGGGCGCCTGCGTGCGGGTCCAAGTCGCTGGGTCCGGTGAAAAATGCATCAAATTTCGACGCGGCCAGTCTAGCAGTGGCCCCGCGGGCCGCGGCGCTGCGAAATGAGCGCCAAAGTGGGCGCATCTCAGGGCACGCAAGCACCTGTGCGCCGGCAAGATGCGTCGGCATCCGCCACTCCTGACATGCCAGCCGCCCTTCGCGACAGCAGCCCCGCCACCCTGTATCCCGCTCTTGAACAGGAGTTCGCGTTTTCGCCGAACGACTTCGAGCGCGTGCGCCGGCTCATCTACGACCACGCCGGCATCAACCTGCATGCCGGCAAACAAGCGATGGTCTACAGCCGCCTGTCGCGCCGGCTGCGCGAAACCGGCCACCGCTCGTTCAGCGATTACCTGGGCTGGCTGCAGCAGGCGCACGACAACGCCGCGCGCCTGGAGTGGCAGCATTTCGTCAACGGCCTGACCACCAACCTGACCTCGTTCTTTCGCGAAGCGCACCACTTCGAGTGCCTGGCGCAAGACCTGCGCGAGCGCCAGGGGCAAGAGCTGCGCATCTGGTGCGCCGCCGCCTCCACCGGCGAGGAGCCCTACTCGATCGCCATGGTGGTCGACGAAACGCTGGGCCCGCAGGCGCGCGCCGAGATCGTGGCCAGCGACATCGACACCACGGTGCTGGCCACCGCCGAGCGCGGTGTCTACGACGCCGACTCGCGCGGCCTGTCGCCCACGCGCCTGCAGCGGCACTTTCTGCGCGGCAAGGGTGCCAACGAGGGCCGCATCCGCGTGCGCCCGGCGTTGGCGCAACGAGTGAGCCTTCGCACGCTCAATCTGATCGACCCGCGCTGGGACCTGGGCGCGCTGTTTCACATCGTGTTCTGCCGCAACGTGATGATCTATTTCGATGTGCCAACCCAGCGTCGGGTGCTCGAGCGGCTGCATGCCGCGCTGGTGCCCGGTGGCCTGCTGTACGTGGGCCATTCGGAGAATTTCACGCAGGCGCGCGAATGGTTCCGACTGCGCGGCAAGACCATCTACGTCAAGGTGTGACCCGCATGCAGCCGTCCGCGATCGCGAGCGCCCCGGCCCCTCTTGCCGCGCCCAGCGTGCGGCTGGAGCAGTTGCGCGCGGCTCCGCGCTCGCCTGGCGAGGCTTCGTTCTTCTTCTGGGACTCCAATTTCAAGAACGATGCGGTCAAGGTGCTGCCGGGCGAGTTCTTCGTTTCCGGCGAAGACATGCTGATCGTCACCACGCTCGGCTCGTGCATCGCGGCGTGCCTGTGGGACCGCGAGCGCCGCATCGGCGGCATGAACCACTTCATGCTGCCCGAGGGCAGCGACGGCTCCGGGCGTTACGGCTCCTACGCGATGGAATTGCTGATCAACCAGTTGATGAAGCGCGGCGCCTCGCGCTCGACGCTGGAGGCCAAGGTGTTCGGCGGCGGCGCGGTGATCGCCACGATGACCAGCATGAACGTCGGCGAGCGCAACACGCAGTTCGTGCTCGACTACCTGCGCACCGAGCGCATTCCGGTGGTCAGCAAGGACGTGCTCGACACCTGCGCACGCAAGGTCTGCATGCTGCCGGCCAGCGGCAAGGCGCTGGTCAAGCGGCTGGCGCCGTCGAACCCCGCCGCGCTGTTGGCGCAAGAGCGCGCCGCGGCCGAGAGGGCCGCACCGCAGGCCGCCGGCGGCGGCTCGGTCGACCTGTTCTGATAGGAAGACAACACGCGATGGACACTCGAGCCCGCATCCGTGTCGTGGTGGTCGACGACTCCGCGCTGGTGCGCGGCCTGCTCGGCGAGATCATCAATCGCCAGAACGACATGCAGTGCGTCGGTGCGGCCGCCGACCCGCTGGCCGCGCGCGAACTGATCCGCTCGGTCAACCCCGACGTGATCACGCTCGACGTGGAGATGCCGCGCATGGACGGCATCGACTTCCTGTCGCGCCTGATGCGCTTGCGCCCCATGCCGGTGGTGATGGTCAGCACGCTGACCGAGCGCGGCGCCGAGGTGACGCTGCGCGCGCTGGAGCTCGGTGCGATCGACTTCGTCGCCAAGCCCAGGATCGGCGTGGCCGAGGGCCTGCAGCGGCTGGCCGACGACATCACCGACAAGATCCGCATCGCCGCGCGCGCGCAGGTGCGTCGGCTGGCGAGCGCGACGCCGCTCGAGCCCGGCGGCCACGTCGGCCGCACCGGCGACGCTCGGCCCGATGGGCCGCCTGTCGACCGAAAAGTTGATCTTCATCGGCGCCTCCACGGGCGGCACCGAAGCCACCAAGGCCGTGTTGATGGAACTGCCGGCCGACTCGCCCGCGATCCTGATCACCCAGCACATGCCGCCGGGCTTCACCACCAGCTACGCCAGGCGGCTCGACTCGTTGTGCCAGATTCGCGTCAAGGAGGCGGTCGACGGCGAGCGCCTGCTGCCGGGGCACGCCTATCTGGCACCCGGCGGTTTTCACTTGTCGGTAGCGCGCAGCGGTGCCAACTACGTGGCACGCGTGCGCGACGGTGAGGCGGTGAACCGCCACAAGCCGTCGGTCGAGGTGCTGTTCGAGTCGGCCGCCCGGGTGGCGGGCCCCAATGCGCTGGCCGTGATGCTCACCGGCATGGGCGCTGACGGCGCGCAGGCGATGCGGGTGATGCGCGACGCCGGCAGCTACAACATCTGCCAGGACGAAGCCAGCTGCGTGGTGTTCGGCATGCCGCGCGAGGCCATTGCGCGCGGCGCAGCGCATGAGGTGCTGCCGCTGGCGCGCATCGCATCGGCGCTGGCGGCACGCCTGAAGAGCACCGCGGGCGGCACGATCCACCGCATCTGAAGCGCAGCGCCAGCGCGGCGCGACACGCTGGCCGGTGCGCGTCTGGCCGCCAATCTACAGGCCACGCAAGAAGTTGCTGCGGGCCACGTTGTGCTGATCGTGCCAGCGCTGGGCCTCATTGATCCATTCGGGTTCAACCCCCATGTCGCGCAGCACGGTGGGGCTCAACTGCCGCAACGCCCGAAACTCGGCCTCGCACCGGCGCGAGGCCTGCCAGCGGCCCCACCAGCCACGCAGTGCCGCGACCCGCGCGTGCGCGGCGTCGAGCGCGGCCTCGCCGAGGCGCACCCAGACGGCGCGCGACAGCGGAATGGGGCGGGACCAGGTGGATTCCATGTGACTCTCCCAGCGGATGATGGGCAGCATAAGCATCCATCTCGCCCAGGGGAATCGACTTTTTTTGCACGAGTTGGTAAGGCATACTGAACAGCATGTCGCGTCTGCCGCTGCACACGCTGCCCAGTTTTCGTGTCATCGCACGCACCGGCAATCTGCGCGCCGCAGCCGAGGAGCTGCACCTCACGCACAGCGCCGTCAGCCAGCAGCTGCGCCAGCTCGAAACCCAGCTCGGCTTGCCGTTGTTCGATCGGCGGGCACGCCGCATCGTGCTCAACGCCGCGGGGGCAGCGCTGCTGCAAGCGATCGGCCCCGCGCTGGACCAGATCGACACCGGCGTGCGCGCGGCCGTTGCCGCGGCGGCGGGCGCCCATGCGCGTTTGCGCGTGACGGTGCTGCCGTCATTCGCGCAGCGCTGGCTGCTGCCGCGCATGGGCGACTGGCATGCCAAGCACCCCGACATCGCGCTCGAGCTCGACGCGTCGCAGCAGGTGGTCGACCTGCAGCGCGAGGGCTTTCACGCCGCGCTGCGCCAGGGCGGCGGCCAGTGGCGCGGCCTGCACGCCGAGCGCCTGATCGATTCGCCGCGGGTGCCGCTGGGATCGCCGCAGGCGGCGCAGCGCCTGCTCGGGCAAGACGTGGCCGCGCTGGTGCGCGAACCGCTGCTCGGTGACGCCGACCTGTGGGAGCAGTGGTTCGCCTTGTCGGGCCTGAAGGTGCGCGTCAATCCGGTGGCGGTGTTCAACGATGCGGGCCTGATGCTGCAGGCGGCCGAGCAGAACATCGGCATCTCGCTGTCGCGCGAGGTGCTGGCGGCCGACGCGTTGCGCGAGCGGCGGCTGTTCCGCCTGTCGAGCCTGGCGTTGCACGAGGAGAGGGTCGATGCCTACTGGCTGGTGTACCCGCCGGCGCTGCACGACTGGCGGCCGCTGGCGTCGCTGCGCCGCTGGCTGCACGAGCAGATCGAGGCGTCGGCGCGGGCCTGGTCGGCCAGCGACGCTTCGCCGCTTTCGCGCAGCGGTGGCGCTGCTCCGTTGCCTCAGTCCCGCGGCAAGCGGGCTGGGCGGTCCAGCCCTGCCCAGAAGGCGCTCAAGCCGCCGGCAAGAAAAGCTGCTGCAGGTCCGACAAAAAGTCGTAGCCCCGCGCGCTCGGCCACACCCGCGAAGCGTCGCGTTCGATGAGCCCGCGGCGCTCGGCCTGCTGCAGCGCCGGCTCGACGCTTGACAGCGGCAGGCCGGTGCGCTCGACGAACAGGTTGGTGGCAAATCCCTCGCGCAATCGCAACGTGTTGAGCATGAACTCGAAGGCCAACGCATCGCGGGCGACTTCGTGTTCGTTGCTCACCGCCTGCCCGGCAAGCGCCTGCTCCATGTAGGCAGCCGGTTCGCGCCAGCGCTGCTGGCGCACCACGCGGTGCGGGAAAGCTCAGCTTGCTGTGCGCGCCCGCGCCGATGCCCAGGTAGTCGCCGAACTGCCAGTAGTTCAGGTTGTGCACGCATTCGCGGCCCGGCCGCGCGAACGCCGACACCTCGTAGCGCGCGAGTCCGGCGCCCGCGGTGCGATCGACGATCAGCGTCGAGCATGTCGCTGGCCAGGTCGTCGTCCGGGCAGCGGCGGTGGGTCGCAGTGCGAAGCGCGTGTTCGGTTCGATCGTCAGGTGGTACACCGACAGGTGCGGCGGCTCGAACGCCAGTGCGGTGTCGAGGTCGCGCTGCAGCTGCTTGCAGCGTCTGACCCGGCAGCGCGTACATCAGGTCGAGGTTGAAGCGTTCGAAGGCCTCGCGCGCTTCCTGCGCCGGCCGCGCGCGCCTGGCTGCGCGTCGTGCACGCGGCCGATGCGCGTCGAGCAGCGTGTCGTCGAAGCTCTGCACGCCGATCGACAGCCGGTTGACCCCGGCCTGCGCGAAGGCGCGAAAGCGCTCGCGCTCGAAGGTGCCGGGGTTGGCCTCGAGCGTGACCTCGCAGGCCGGCTCCAGCGGCAACAGGCTGCGCACGCTCGACAGCAGCGCATCGATGCCAGTCGGGCGAAAACAGGCTCGGCGTGCCGCCGCCGATGAACACGCTGACGATCGGCCGGCCCCACACCAACGGCAGCGCGGCTTCGAGGTCGGCACGCAGGGCCTGCAGGTAGCGCGCTTCGGGCAATCCCGAGGAGGCGACCTCGTGCGAATTGAAATCGCAATACGGGCACTTGGCCAGGCACCACGGCAGGTGCACGTACAGCGCCAGCGGCGGCAACGCGGCGAGCTGCAGTGTGCCCGGCCTCAGGTGATGCTCGACGGTTGCGGCGCGGGCGGCATCAGCCAAGGCGCCAGACCTCCTGCATCAGCATGCGCATCTGCGCGCGCGGCCTGCGCGCGGTGGCTGATCTGGTTTTTCACCGCGGGCGCCAGTTCGGCGACGCTGCAGTCGTGCGTGGGCACGCGCACCACCGGGTCGTAGCCGAAGCCACCGCTGCCGCGCGGTGCGTGCAGCAATTCGAGCTCCCAGCGGCCGAATGCGATCAGCGGCTCGGGATCGTGCAGCGTGACGCAGCGCCACCAGCGTGCTGACGAAGCGCGCGCGGCGATCGGTCGCGTCGCGCATGCGCTGCAGCAGCAGCGCGGTGTTGGCGGCATCCTGCCGGACGCGCCGCTGCTCGCGATCGCCGCCATCGGGCACTGCGTCGGCGTAGTGCGCCGATGCCACACCGGGTTCGCCGCCCAGCGCATCGACGCACAGGCCGGAGTCGTCGGCGATCGCCGGCCCATTGGCGTGCGCCGCCGCGTGGCGGGCCTTGGCCAACGCGTTCTCGACGA
The DNA here is from genome assembly GCA_963774185.1 of uncultured beta proteobacterium. Classification (GTDB taxonomy): domain Bacteria; phylum Pseudomonadota; class Gammaproteobacteria; order Burkholderiales; family Burkholderiaceae_C; genus JAEUPI01. Next base: position 25,935 of record CAVZEK010000018.1, on the reverse strand, counting down.
ACGTGCCGTGCGGCTCGTCGGCCTCGGTGATCTGCAGTGCCGACTGCGCCACCAGTTGCACTGCGAGCCCGCTCAACAATGCCTGCAGCTCGAGCAGCTTCTTGGCGTTGTTAGACGCCAGTACCAATTGCATCAACCGATCCCCAGCGCGGCGCGCTGCGCTGCAAGCAGCTCACGGATGCCTTTGTCGGCCAGCGCAAGCAGGCGGTCCATCTCGGCGCGCGAAAAACTCTGCCCCTCGGCCGTGCCCTGCACCTCGACGAAACCGCCCGCGCCGGTCATCACGACGTTCATGTCGGTGTCGCACGCCGAGTCCTCGACGTACTCGAGATCGAGCAGCGGCACGCCCTGCACGATGCCCACCGACACCGCGGCCACCTGGTCGCGCAGCGGCGACGCCGCAACCGCGCCCTTGCCGAGCAGCCAGCTCACCGCATCGTGCGCGGCGACGTAGGCGCCGGTGATCGCCGCGGTGCGGGTGCCGCCGTCGGCCTGCAACACATCGCAGTCGAGCACGATCGTGCGCTCGCCGAGCGCCGCCAGATCGAACACACACCGCATCGCACGGCCGATCAGGCGCTGGATCTCCTGCGTGCGGCCGCTTTGTTTGCCGCGCGCCGCCTCGCGGTCGCCACGCGTGTGGGTCGCGCGCGGCAGCATGCCGTACTCCGCGGTGACCCAACCCTGCCCGCTGCCGCGCTGGTGCGGCGGCACCTTCTCTTCGACCGACGCCGTACACAGCACGCGGGTGTCGCCGAACGACACCAGCACCGAGCCCTCGGCATGCCGCGTGTAGCCGCGCTCGATCTGCACCGGGCGCAATGCATCGGCTGCGCGGCCGCTTGTGCGTTGATAGGTCATGGCGCGATTGTCGTTCACCGCAGCGGGCGCGAGTGGCCCGGCGTGGCCCCGAGCCGTGCCGGCGCCTCTCGGGGCCGCGCTCACCTCACCGGTTGAGCGCGGGCTGGCAGGTCACGACTTCTTCTGCGATGAGCGCTTGATCGCCTCGTTGATCTCTTTGATCGAGCGCTCGATCTCGGCCTCGTCGAGCTCGTCGACGGGCTGGTTGTCGCCGATCAGGCTGGCCTGGATCGTCGAGGCGAACACTTCCTCGCCCAGCGCCGTGCGTCGACACCTCGGCGCTGCCCTCGCCGTCTTCGGCGGCTTCCCACTCGACGGTGAGCACCGTCACGTTGTCGCTCTTGGCGCCGCCGGTGCGCAGCGCCAGCTCGACCAGCTCGGGCACCGCATCGGAGATCGGGCGCGCCGCCAGCTGCTCGGTGATCACGCGTCGCTGACGCTGCCCCACAGGCCGTCGGAGCACAGCAGCACGCGGTCGTGCGGCTGCAGCAGCAGCGGGCCGGCGGTGTCGACCACCGGCTTGCCGGGCGAGCCGAGGCAGGTGAACAGCACGTTGCGGTTGAAGCGCTCGCCCACCGGCACCACCTGCGACAACGTCTCCTGCAGCTCCGAGTACGAGTGGTCGCGCGTGCGCGCGATCAGCTTGTCGCCGCGCACGAAATACAGCCGCGAGTCGCCGCAGTGCGCCCAGTACGCGGCGTTGCCCTGCATCAGGCAGGCCACCACCGTCGTGCGCGGCGTGTCGATCAGCGCCTTCTCGGTGGCGTAGCGCAACAGTTGATGGTGACCGGCGATGATCGCTTCGTGCAGGAAGCGCAGCGGCTCGGCCAGCGTGGGCTTGGCGTCGCGCTGGAACAGCGCGGCCAGCGTCTGCAGCGCGAGCTGCGATGCGACCTCGCCTTCGGGATGGCCGCCCATGCCGTCGGCCAGCGCGAACAGGCCCGCATCGCGCGTGTAGCAATAGCCCATGCGGTCTTCGTTCTTGTCGCGACCGCCCTTGCGGCTGACCTGATAGACGGAAAAGCGCATGCGGCCCTTCTTCTCGTTGTCGTGCGACTAGGGCTTGGCGCCGGTCTTCAGGTTTTCGAGCTGCAGCTTCAGCCGCTCGCCGAAGCTGAGCTTGGTGTAGCGGCGTTCGGTCTCGCGCGCCAGTTCCTTCTGCAGCGCGAACACGCTTTGCGGGCGCGACAGCGGATCGAGCGACATGCACCACTCGGTCACTTCGATCAGGTTGTCGGAGTACACGTTGCGCAGGCGCGAAAGGCTCAGCGCCAGCCGGTCTTTGTCGATGCGCTGCGGCGCGTCGTTGGGCGGATAGCCCTGCATGCAGGCGTAGATGCAGGCGCCGATCGCGTAGATGTCAGTCCACGGCCCGAGCGTGCCGTCGCGGCGGTACATCTCGGGCGCCGCGAAGCCCGGCGTGTACATCGGGCGGATGAAGTTGCCCTCTTTGCTCAGCACCTCGCGCGCGGCGCCGAAGTCGAGCATCACCGCCTTGTTGTCGTTGGTGATGAAGATGTTGGCCGGCTTGATGTCCAGGTGCAGCATCTTGTGCTGGTGCACGATGCGCAAGCCGCGCAGGATCTCGTCGAACAGCGAGCGGATCGTCGACTCGCGGAACACCTTGTCACGCTTGAGATCGCGCGCGGTGACGATGAAATCCTGCAGCGTGTCGCCCTGCAGGTAGTTCATCACCATGTAGACGGTTTCGTTCTCGCGGAAGAAGTTCAGCACCGAGACCACGCTCGGGTGGCTGATCTGCGCCAGCGACCGACCTTCTTCGAAGAAGCTCTTCAGGCCCAGCCGATACAGCGGCTGCTTCTCGGGTTTGACGCGCGGCGTCAGTTCGCCGGGCGAGCGTTCGGCGAGCGACGCCGGCAGGTATTCCTTGATCGCCACCAGGTGCCGGCTCTCGTCTTCGGCCAGATAGACGACGCCGAAGCCACCCGCTGCCAACTTCTTCACTACTTGATAGCCGCCAACCACAGTGCCGGCCGGCAACGGCGCTGGTTTCGGCTTTGACATAATCGAATATTTCGGCGCGAAGAGGCGATGGCAGTTTACAGCATGACCGGTTTCGCGAGCGCCAAAGCGACACCGCGCCCACACGCGCAAGACAGCACGAGTTCACGCGCCGGCGTCACGGTGGAGTTGCGTTCAGTCAACGGCCGCTTCCTCGATCTTTCCTTGCGTCTTCCTGACGAGTTGCGCAGCCTCGAACCGGCGTTGCGCGAGACCATCGCCGGCGCCGTGCGGCGCGGCAAGGTCGAGTTGCGGGTGGTCACGCACCGGGAATCCGACTCGGAATGGCCGCTGCCGGCGCCCGAACAGCTCAGCCGGCTCGCGCGGCTGGAGTCGACGGTGCAGACCTGGCTGCCGGGTGCAAGGCCGCTCAGCGTGGGCGAAATCATGCAGTGGAGCCGGCCGAGCGGTGCCGACGAGGATTTGCAGGCCTGCGCGTTGCAAGCCGCGCGCGACTGCGTGTCGTCGCTGCGCGACGCTCGCGCGCGTGAAGGCGAGCGCCTGGTGGTGGTGTTGCTCGAGCGCGTGCGCCAATTGCGCGCGCTGGCTGCGCAGGCGGCACCGCTGGTGCCGGCGCTGGTGCAGCGCCAGCAACAGCGTTTCATCGAGCGCTTCAACGAGGCGCTGGCCGCCGCAGGCGCCATCGACACCGACTCGCCGCGCGAGCGCGCGCTCAACGAAGCCGCCGCCTTCGCATTGCGCATCGACGTGGCCGAAGAGCTGGCGCGGCTCACCGCACACCTCGACGAGATCGAACGCCTGCTCAGCGCAGGCGGCGAGGTCGGCAAGCGCCTGGACTTCCTGATCCAGGAGCTGCACCGCGAGGCCAACACGCTGGGCTCGAAATCGGCGACGCTGGAGTTGACCACCATCGCGGTCGACATGAAGGTGCTGGTCGAACAATTGCGCGAACAGGTGCAGAACATCGAGTGATCACCCACCGCCGCGCTGCCGCCGCGTAGTGTTTTGCGGGTCTTGTCACGGCCGCAGCGGTGCATCGTGCTGCGCCCGTTCAAGCGGGCCCCTACACTTGGGCCGTGACCCAGTCCTCGACGCCCCTTGATGCCAGGATCGAGACGCCTGGCAACCTGTTTGTCGTGGCCGCGCCCAGTGGGGCGGGCAAGTCGAGCCTGGTCAACGCGCTGCTCGAGCTCGACTCGCACTTGGCGCTGTCGGTGTCGCACACCACCCGCGCACCGCGCGGGCAGGAGCAAGACGGCCGCGAGTACTGGTTCGTCGATGAGCCGCAGTTTCGCGCCATGGTCGAGCGCGCCGAGTTCTTCGAGTGGGCGTCGGTGCATGGCCATCTGTACGGCACCTCGCGCAAGGCCATCGAGTCGCGCCTGGCTGCCGGCGAAGACGTGGTGCTCGAGATCGATTGGCAAGGCGCGCTTGCAGATCAAGCGGCTGTTCACGCACGCGGTGTTGATCTTCATCCTGCCACCCAGTTGGGACGAGCTGCGCCAGCGGCTGCTGCGCCGTGGCGAGGACGCGCCGGCGGTGATCGAGACCCGCATGGCCAATGCCCGTGTCGAGGTGGCGCGGGCCAAGGAGTTCGACTTCGTTATAATCAACGCTTTGTTCGAGACGGCGCTGTTCGATCTCAAGACGGTCGTCCATTCGCAGCGCCTGAAGTTCGCCGCGCAGCGGCGCAACAAGTCCCAAGTGTTCAAAGCGCTCGATCTGCTCTAGGCCGGTCGACTGCCAGCAAAGGAAAGCGCATCCATGGCCCGCATCACCGTCGAAGACTGCCTGCAAAAAGTGCCCAATCGTTTCCAATTGGTGCTGGCGGCCACCTACCGGGCGCGCATGCTGAGCCAGGGCCACGCGCCAAAGATCGAGAGCAAGAACAAGCCCGGAGTGACCGCTTTGCGTGAGATCGCGGCGGGCGAGGTGGGCATCGAGATGCTGCGGCGCGTGCCGATCTGAGGGTTCACGCAGCGGCCGGACAGGCTGCATGCTGCAAAAGGGCGCCTTTGGCGCCCTTTTGCTTTGCTCGCGAACGGAACGGGGCTCTTCGAGACTTAGCACTTTGTTTGTGCTGGGTGGGACTCGCGGTGGCGCTGACAGCGCCACCTGCGCGACAGGCCCGCCCAAGGGGCGTTCCGCGCTAAAGTCGGCCTATGGGCATTCGTTCGTTCGCTGCCGAACTGCTGCCATCCGCGCTGCAGGGGTTTCAGCGTGTGACCGCAGCGGCGCCAGCCGCGCCCAAGCCCCAGGCGGCGTCGTTTGCCACCCTGCTCGACAAGCTGTCGTACCTTGGCAAGCCAGAGATCAAGCTGATCCGCGAAGCGTTCAAGTTCGCCGACGAGGCGCACCTCGGACAGTTTCGCGCCAGCGGCGAGCCCTACATCACGCACCCGATCGCGGTGGCTGGCCTGGTGGCCGACTGGCGGCTCGACGCGCAGGCGGTGATGGCCGCACTGATGCACGACGCGATGGAGGATTGCGGCATCACCAAATCGGAGTTGATCGAGCGCTTCGGCGCACCGACCGCCGACTTGGTCGATGGCCTGACCAAACTGGACAAGCTGCAGTTCTCTACCCGCGAAGAGGGCCAGGCCGAGTCGTTTCGCAAGATGCTGCTGGCGATGGCGCGCGATGTGCGCGTCATCCTGATCAAACTCGCCGATCGGCTGCACAACATGCGCACCGTGCAAGCGATCGCAGAAGACCGCCGCCAGCGCATGGCGCGAGAGACGCTCGAGATCTATGCGCCGATCGCGCACCGTCTGGGTTTGAACCAGACCTTTCGCGAGTTGCAGGAGCTGTCGTTCGCCTGCATGAATCCGTGGCGTCATGCGGCGCTCGGCAAGGCGCTGCAGCGGGCACGCGGGCACCGCCGCGACATCGTCGAGCGCGTCGAGAAGGAAGTGTTGCGCGCGTTCGCCAACGCCAAGATCAAGGTTCAGGTCGGCGGCCGCGAGAAGACCGTGTATTCGATCTACCGCAAGATGCGCGAGAAGCACACCAGCTTCGCCCAGGTGAGCGACATCTTCGGCTTTCGCATCGTCGTGGGCGCGCTCAACGAGTGCTACCTGGCGCTCGGTGTGCTGCACCAGTTGTACAAGCCGGTGCCGGGCCGCTTCAAGGACTACATCGCAATCCCCAAGCTCAACGGCTACCAGTCGCTGCACACCACTCTGGTGAGCCCGCTGGGCACGGCGGTGGAGTTCCAGATCCGCACCGCGCTGATGCACGCGGTGGCCGAGTCGGGCATCGCGGCGCACTGGCTCTACAAGACCAAAGACAAGGACTCCGACGAAGCGCAGCGCCTGGGCACGATGTGGCTGCAGTCGCTGCTCGACATCCAGGACGAAACGCGCGACGCGGCCGAGTTCCTCGAGCACGTGAAGATCGACCTCGTGCCCGACGCGGTGTACGTCTTCACGCCCAAGAGCAAGATCCTGGCGCTGCCGCGCGGCGCCACGGCGGTGGACTTTGCCTATGCGATCCACTCCGATGTCGGCGACCACACGGTGGCCGCCCGCGTCAACAATGAGCCGGTGGCGTTGCGCACCGAGTTGCGCTCGGGCGACGTGGTCGAGGTGGTCACCGCGCCCGGCGCACGCCCCAACCCGTCGTGGCTGAACTTCGTGCGCACCGGCCGTGCGCGCTCCAAGATCCGCCATCACCTGAAAACGATGGAGCTCGAGGAGTCGCGGGCGCTGGGCGAGAAGCTGCTGGCGCAGGCGCTGCGTGCCGAAGGGCTGCAGCTGCCCTCTGGCAGCGACGACGCCGCCGTCAACGCCCTGTGGCAGCAGCTGATCCGCTGGAGCGGCAACCGCACGCGTGGCGAATTGCTCACCGACATCGCGATCGGCAGGAAGATCGCCACCATCGTCGCCAAGCGCCTGTCGCAGTTGATGGGCGAGCAAGGCACCCGCCCCGACGCCGTGACGCTCACGCTCGGCCGCTACGCCAGCGACGATGCGCATGCGCATTCGCTGGTAGTGGTCGACGGCAGCGAAGGCGCCTCGCTGCAACTGGCCACCTGCTGCCGGCCGATTCCGGGTGACGCCATCGTCGGCTACCTCGGCCGTGGCGAGGGGCTGGTGGTGCACACGGCCGAGTGCCATGTCGCCAAGAAGTTGGCCGACCGCGACCCCGAACGTTGGATGGGTGTGGAGTGGGCTGAAGAGCCGACGCGCAATTTCGAGACCGCAGTGACGGTGCTGGTGCGCAACGGTCAGGGCGTGCTCGCACAGGTGGCCAGCGCCGTGAGCGCCGCGCAGGCCGACATCACGCACATCGACATGGGCGAAGACCGCGCAGCAGAGACCACCGAGTTGCGCCTGTTGATCACCGTGCGCGATCGTTTGCATCTGGCCGATGCACTGCGCACGATCCGCCGCTGCCCGCCGGTGCTGCGGGTGTGGCGCGTCAAGCCCTGAGCATCGCAGGTTCGGCACCAGCGCCTCGGCAAGCTGCCGCGCGCGTCGCGGCGATGACACTCTGTGCCGAAGTCACTGCCTCAGATTTGGTGCACCTTGTCAGCGTGGGGATTGCAGATCGGTCGCGCCGGCGTTTGGTGGCCACGCCGCACCCGTATTTTCCCTAGCACCGCCGCCCCGAATCGGGCCTGGCAGACCACGACAGAGCCCCTCGACAATAGCGCTCGCGCCCCCGACGCCGAGGCAACTTGCCGCCCAACGCCCCGCTTGACCGCCGTCAGTCGAACCCGGACGGACACCCCTGCGCCGCAAAACCGGGCGCAGGAATTGCAGTCCCATCCTGGCCGGGCTTTCGCGGCCGCGTGGTGTGCGGCGTTGCCTGAACGGCTACGCGCGGCCGGACTTTGGGTCACTACTAACAGGAGACATCGATGCGAACTACTGGGCAACCCCACAGCAGCGCTTGGCGGCGTTTGGGGATGTTGCTTCTCGCCCTGCCCGGCTTGGTTTATGCCAACGCCGACGTCGAGAAGAACATCGCCGACTCCAAGAACTGGGCGATGCAGGCTGGTGACATGTTCAACCAGCGCTACAGCGAGCTCAACCAGATCAACACCGGCAACGTCGGCAAGATGCAGGTCGCCTGGACGTTCTCCACCGGCGTGCTGCGCGGTCACGAAGGCTCGCCGCTGGTGATCGGCGACATGATGTACCTGCACTCGCCGTTCCCGAACAAGGTGTTCGCGATCGACCTGGACACCCAGAAGATCAAGTGGAAGTACGAGCCGAAGCAGGATCCGGCGGTCATTCCGCAGATGTGCTGCGACACGGTCAACCGCGGTCTGGCCTATGCCGAAGGCAAGGTCTTCCTGCAGCAGGCCGACAGCATGCTGGTCGCGCTCGACGCCAAGACCGGCAAGGTGGTCTGGATCGTCAAGAACGGCGATCCGAAGCTGGGTGCGGTCAACACCAATGCGCCGCACGTCTTCAAGGACAAGGTCATCACCGGCATCAGCGGCGGCGAATGGGGCGTGCGCGGCTATCATCGCCGCCTACGACATCAACGACCGGCAAGCTGGTCTGGAAGGGCTACAGCATCGGGCCCGACGCCGAGATGCTGATCGACCCCGACAAGACCATGACCTGGACCGACGGCAAGATGCAGCCGGTCGGCGCGGACTCGTCGCTGAAGACCTGGAAGGGCGACCAGTGGAAGATCGGCGGCGGCACCACCTGGGGCTGGTACAGCTACGACAAGGCGCTGAACCTGATGTACTACGGCACCGGCAACCCCAGCACCTGGAACCCGGCGCAGCGGCCCGGCGACAACAAGTGGTCGATGACCATCTGGGCGCGCGACGTCGACACCGGCAAGGTCAAGTGGGTCTACCAGATGACGCCGTACGACGAGTGGGACTTCGACGGCATCAACGAGATGATCCTGGCCGACATCGACGTCAAGGGCAAGGCGACCAAGGCGCTGGTGCACTTCGACCGCAACGGCTTCGGCTACACGCTGGACCGCACCAACGGCGCGCTGCTGGTGGCCGAGAAGTACGACCCGGCGGTGAACTGGGCCACGCACGTCGACATGAAGACCGGCCGGCCGCAGGTGGTGGCGAAGTACTCGCACGGCGCAGAACGGGCCGGACGTCAACACCAAGGGCATCTGCCCGGCGGCGCTGGGCTCGCAAGGACCAGCAGCCGGCGGCGTTCGACCCCGAACACCAAGCTGTTCTACGTGCCGACCAACCACGTGTGCATGGACTACGAGCCGTTCAAGGTCGAGTACGTCGCGGGCCAGCCGTATGTCGGCGCGACGCTGTCGATGTTCCCGGCGCCCGGCAGCCAAGGCGCATGGGCAACTTCATCACCTGGGACGCGGGCACCGGCAAGATCGTGCAGAGCCAAGCCGAGAAGTTCTCGGTCTGGAGCGGCGCGCTCAACACCGCCGGCGGGCTGTCGTGCTACGGCACGCTGGAGGGCTACCTGAAGTGCGTCGACGCCAAGGACATCAACAAGGAACTGTTCAAGTTCAAGACGCCGTCGGGCATCATCGGCAACGTGTTCACCTACGAGCACAAGGGCAAGCAGTACATCGGCGTGTTCTCGGGCATCGGCGGCTGGGCCGGCATCGGCATGGCGGCGGGTCTGGAGAAGGACACCGACGGTCTGGGCGCGGTGGGCGGCTACAAGGAACTGAACCAGTACACCGAACTCGGCGGTTCGCTGACCGTGTTCGCGCTGCCGAACTGAGAGGAAAAGAATAGCGGCTGAGCACCCTGTCGGCCCAAAACCGGAGGGGGATGGCGCCAAACGGCTCCATCCCCCTTCTTCAGTACGGATGACGCTTCATGTTTCGGATAACCCTGTTGAGCCTTGCACTCCTCGTCACCACGGCCGCCTGTGGCCAGTCAACGACCCCGCAGACCGCGGCCAACCCGCCGGGAGCACCGCTCTACAAGGTGGTCGACGGCTACAAGGTCGATGCCGAGACGATGAAGGGCTTTCGCACCTGGCGCGCAGCGGCCTGCGACCGCTGCCACGGCGCCAACCAGGAGGGCTTGGTCGGCCCGTCGCTGGTCAACAGCCTGAAGACGCTGACCAAGGAAGAGTTCGTCAAGACCGTGCGCGACGGCCGGCTGCGAAAAAGGCATGCAGAGCTTCGGCACCAGCCAGCAGGTGATGGACAACATTGACCATCTCTACGCCTACCTGAAGGGCCGCTCCGACGGCGCCATCACGCGCGCCAAGGTCGAGCCGATTCAATGACGTCCGGGTCGGCACTTGGCTCGCAGCGCTGGCCGCTTTGCTGGCGCAGCGGCCTTCGCGCAGGACGCAACCGCCCGAGCGCAAGGCGCTGCGCGTGTGCCAGGACCCGAACAACCTGCCGTTCTCCAACACCTCGGGCGAAGGCATCGAGAACCGCATCGCCGAGCTGTTCGGCAAGGCACTCGGGCTGCCGGTCGACCTACTACTCGTTTCCGCAGCGCATGAACTTCATCCGCAACACGCTGCGCTTCAAGCTGCCCGGTGAAGACTACCCCTGCGACATCGTGATGGGCGTGCCGGTCGGCTTCGACCAGGTGTCGGTGACCAAGCCGTACTACCGCTCGACCTACGCGCTGGTGTTCGCCAGCGGCAAGGGCATGGACCACCTGAAGTCGAGCGAAGACTTCCTGCGGCTCGACAAAGCCAAGCTCAACTCGCTGCGCATCGGCATCTACGACCGTTCGCCGGCCTCCGAGTGGCTCAGCCGGCACGATCTGGTCGAACACGGCGTGCCCTACCAGATGCTGAACGCCGACCCGCAGCAATACCCCGGCGAGATCATCGAAAAAGACCTCGCGGCTGGCAAGATCGACGTCGCGATCGTCTGGGGTCCGATCGCGGGCTACTTTGCCAAGCGCGTCAAATCGCCAGCGCTGACCGTCGTGCCGATGAGGTCGGAGCCCGGTGTGCGCTTCGACTACCAGATGGCGATGGGTGTGCGCTACGGCGAGCGCGAATGGAAGCAGCAGGTCGAAGCGCTGATCGATTCGCGTCAGGCCGAGATCCAGGCCATCCTGAGAGAGTTCGGCGTGCCGCTGGTCGACGAATCGTACGCGGTGCAGAAGCAGTAGCCGTGGCCAACTGCCGGCATGAAGATCACACTGTCGATGCTTGCATGCTCGGCGCTCATATTGCCGGCGCAGCCCGGCGCGGCGGCCGACGATGTCTCGCCCGCGGAAAAAGCCTTGTTCGTGACCAATCACTTGGCCACGCTGAAACCGCCGACGACGCTGCGCTACAGCTTCCGCAAAAGCGGCACCCTGGAACCAGGGTTCGACGACAAGGTATCGATCCTGCTGCGTGCGCAGCCCGACGGCCGCTGCTGCGCGGCCTCCGCCGAGTTCCTGAGCGGATCGCGGCGCCTCTCGCTGCCCGAGGTCGAGTCGGCCGAAGGCAATCCGGTGATCCTGTATTTCCTCGAACGCGACATCCGCGAGATGCAGCGCCTCACCAAAGGGCAGCCGAACTACTTCCGCAAGCGCATCCGCATGGCCGTGTACCAGGGCGCAGCGATGAATGAGACGTCGGTCGGCTACCTTGGGCGCAGCGTCGCAGCCAGGCAGATCACGGTGGCGCCCTATGTCGACGACCCGTTGCGCCCCCGCTTCGAGACGCTGGCCGAGAAGCGCTATGTCTTCACGCTGTCGGATCAGGTGCCAGGCGGCGTGGTCAGCATCCGTTCGCAGGTCGACGGCACCGGTGCACCGCCGCTGCTGGTCGAGGAGATGACGCTCGAGGGCGCCTCTCGCCAACCGTGACGATGCCAGCATGAAGCCGCCGCGCAGCCTGCTCCTGTTGTGCCTCCTGCCCCTGGCGACCGTGGTCGATGCGAACGACTTCCCCACCGTCGATCGGGTGCTGTATGTGCAGGAGTGCATGCGTGCCAACCCCGGCCCGCACTTCGAGATGGTCAACAAGTGCTCGTGCGCGCTCGACCGGCTGGCCGGCGAAGTGACGTTCGACGACTACGTCACCATGACCACGGTCGTCAACGCGATCTCGATCGGCGGCGAGCGCGGCGGTGAACTGCGCGACAACGAGTCGGTCAAGCCCCAGATCGCGCGTTATCGCGAGTTGCAGGCCCGGGTATCCAAGGCCTGTTTCATCGCACCGAGGTAGTCCCCTGTCGTGCCGGGCATCACACGGCGGCGCACGCTGATCGGCTGCGGCGCGGCGGCAGCCTCGCTGGCAGCCTGTGCGGCGACGCGGCCCGCGCCAACGCAGCGGGCCGTCGAGATTGCACCCGGCGTCTACACGGTGGCCGGCACCGGGGGCTCGCCCGACGAAATCAACCTCGGGCGCATCGGCAACGCCGGCTTCATCGTCGGCGAGACGGGCGTGATCGCCGTCGACACCGGAACTTCGTATGCCCATGGCCAGACGCTGTTGGCGGCGATTCGCGATGTCACCGACCAACCGGTGCGAGTGGCCCTCATCACCCATACCCATGCCGAGTTCCTGTTCGGTGGCGCGGCGTTCCGCGAGCGGGGCATCCCGATCCGCATGCACAGCCGCACCGCCGGCCTGATGGCCTCGCGCTGCGAGACTTGCCTCAAGACGCTGCGCCAGGTCGTCGGCGAAGAGGCCATGCGCGGCACGACGATGTACAAGGCCGACCAGGAGTTCGACGCCACGCACGAGCTCGATTTGATCAGCCGCCCGGTGCAGGTGCTGTACCTCGGCCACTCCAGTGGGCCGGGCGACATCGCCGTGCTTGATCGGCGCAGCGGCGTGCTGTACGCCGGGGGCTTGCTCGATGCGCGGCGGGTACCCGACATCCAGGACAGCGATCTGCCAGGCTGGCACAAGGCCTTGAACGAGCTGCAGGCGCTGCGTTTAGCGACAGTGGTGCCCGGCCACGGCGCTGCCGCGTCCGCGTTGCCCCTGATCGCGACGAACCGACGTTATCTGATGCAGCTCGAGGCCCGAATTCGTACACTGGTGGCCTCGGGAATCTCGTTGCTCGATGTGGCCGACGCCAGCGAGTTGCCTGAGTTCGAGACCTGGGACCAGTACGACACGATCCATCGGCGCAACGCCTCGGTCGCCTACCTTCGTGTCGAACGCGAACTGATGTTCAAGTAGCACACAGGAGACCCGAACAATGGGATCCACATCGCCTTCACGGCGTCGTGCCTTGCAAGGGCTCGGCGTCCTCGCGCTGGCGCCGAGCAGTGTTTGGCCTGCCGAGGGGGGCCTGCCATCGGCCACGCATGACGCCTCGTCGCCCGAGTGGGAGCGGCTGAGTGAACATCTGTTCCCGGGGCGCAAGCTCACCGCCGGCCAGGGCACCGTGCAGCTGACCGCGCCGCTGCGCGCGGCCTACGGCGCCTCGGTGCCGATCAAGGTGGTGTCCAAGCTGCCGCAGCGCCCGGAGCTGTATCGTGCGTAAGCTGTACTTGGTGGTCGACAAGAACCCCTCGCCATTGGCCATGGTGCTCGACCTCAGCACCGAAGTCGGCCAGGCCGATTTCGAAACCCGGCTGCGCGTCGACGAATACAGCCATGTGCGCGTGGTCAGCGAGCTGTCCAACGGCCAGCTGCACACCGATTCGCGCTACGTCAAGACCTCAGGCGGTTGCACGGCGCCGCCCAACCGCGATGCGCTGCACCTGATCGGCAGGACGCAACTCAAGGTGGCCGGCGAATTGCTCATGAACGAGCCCGACACCGCCGACGTGACTGTGGTGCACCCCAACGACACCGGCTTCGAGCTGAACCAGGTGACCGTGATGTACATCCCGCCGCACTTCGTGCGCTCGATCAGCGTCAGCTACGCAGCGCGCAAGGTGTTCGACGCCGAGCTCGATTTCTCGGTCAGCGAGAACCCGACGCTGCGCTTCAACTTCGTGCCGCATGGCCGTGGCGAATTGCGCGCCGAGGTCACCGACTCGAAGGACGCGCACTTCGTCGGTACGCTGGCGATCGGATGAGCCACCCTCTGCTGCCGCGAATGACGACGCTGCGCACGCTGGCGCTGCTGCGTGGCTTGTGCACGTCGGCCTTTGCCGCGGTCGCCGGCTTTCCGGCGCCCTACGCTCCCACGGTGACCCTGCCCACTGGCACGCCGCAGCGCTACGAATTCGATCTCACGCGCCGCGCTGCGCCGTGCTCGACGCGAGCACAAGCGCCTGTATGTCTACCTCGGCGCCGACGACTGCCCGTACTGCCGCAAGTACGAGGCCTTTCTCGAGAGCAACGCGATCGAGTTGGTGCCGCATTTCGCGAAGGACTACCTCGTCGTGGACCTGCGCAGCAGCCTGTCGGTGCAGGCCGACCGGCTCTACATTCGCGTCGGTGAGAAGGCTCTGCCCTATGCCGATTTCCAGCGCTCGATCGGCGACGAACGAGCGCGCCTGCTGGTCTACCCGAGCGTCTGGTTGCTCGACACCAACGCCAAACCCCTGATGCAGATGCCCGCCGGCACCGGCACCTTCCAGACCGTGCCCGAGCAGTTGGAGATCCTGCGGCTCGAGCAATAGCCCGCCCGGCCCTGAGACCGACACCGGCCTCGCGCACACCTGGTCCGGCAACCTGTCGGAATTGGCGCTTTCACCAAGACTGTGGGGGGTGCTCGAATTTTGAGCGCCGAACACCCACCTATTTAATGGTTAACCCTGAACCGGAGATGCTAGCTTCGCAACTGACTGTGCAACGCGGCGACACCCGTGGCCGCGCATGGGAGGTGCGTCATGCGGTGGCTTCAACTGGCGATACTCGGCGCGGCGCTCGCCGGCCAGGCGCGCGGCGAGGACATCGTCGACGTGCTGCGCCGCTCGCAGCAACAGCGCCTGGACGCGATGCCGCGTGCGCCCGCCAACGATCACGCCAAGGTCGTGCGCACCAGCTTCGAGAAGTTGTACCAAGCGCTCAAACCCGAGATCGAGATCGATCTGGTCGTGATTGCCGGGGCGACGACAGCCGAGACGCTGCAAGGACACATCATCGTGGCCAACGAGTCGCTCGCCGACCTTCCGGAGGGCGAGCGCATCTTCATCCTCGCCCACGAAATCGGCCACGTGGTCAACGGCCATTGGCAGCAAATGGGCGGCCTGTATCGGCGCTGGATCCCCGGCGATGTGACACCGTCGCAAACCGACCCGGTGGCCGGAGCGCTCGGGCGAGACGCATCCGGCCTTGCCCACCGGCAGGAGTTCGAAGCCGACGCCTTCGCGCTGCAGGCGCTGCGCAGGCTCGGGTTTGCGCCCGAGGTCGCCGTCTCGGCGTTCATGCGTCAGGGATTGCAACAAGACACCGCCACTCACCCTGGCACTCGCAAACGCCTGGCCGCGCTGCGCGCGGCCATGGTCGAAGTCACCGCCTCGCAGTGACCTGGCTGCGGGCCCCAGGCATCGCCAAGGCCGCGAGTCGGTGCGCACGGACTCGCGCAAGCGATCCACCGGCGGTGGTTATCCGTGTCGTCGGCCCTGCATCGCGTAGCATCCCCATCGAGCTTGCGAAGGACCAGGGTGCTGCGGATTAGGTTCGTGTTGTTGTGCTGCGCCGCGTCTGCTGCGTTGGCCAGCGCCATGGCACCGGCGGCCGACCTGTCGGCCGAACAAGTGAAGGACAGAGTCCGCAGCGCAACCGCCTCGGCGCCCGCTGACTTGTCGGGCAAGGATCTGTCCGACCTCGATCTCAGCGGCATCGACTTTCGACAGACCAAGCTGCAGGGCGCGAGCCTGTTTGCCAGCAAGCTGGTCAACTGCAATTTCCGCGGCAGCGATCTGCGTTCTGCCAACCTCAACGGGGCCTGGTTGATGGGTGCCGATTTCAGCGGCGCCGATCTCAGCGGCGCGAGCCTGCTGTCGGTGGTGGTGCTGGGCGGTCAGGTGAAGAAGATGCCGGTCTTCACGGGCGCCAAGATGGCTGGCATCAAGATGATCGCCGACCTGCCCGGGGCCGACCTTGCCGGGGCCGACTTCAGCAACGCCCGCATTGGGGTCAACATCAAGAACCAGGGCATGGGACAGATGCGCACCGACTTGTCCAACGCCAACTTGGCGGGCGCCAACTTCGCGGGCGCCGATCTCAACCGATCGCTGATGACCTTCGCCAACCTCAGCAAGGCCAACTTGCGTGGCGCGAACTTTTTTCGGGTGAAGCTCGGCGGCGCGGATCTCAGTGGTGCCGACATCACCGACGCGGACTTCAGCGAAGCCGACCTGCAGGGCGTGAACCTGCGCGGCGCTCTGGGATTGGCCCAGGCCAAGGGGCTCGACCGTGCGGAGAACTTCGACAAGACCCTGCGCTAAAGCGCTGCGCTAGCGGATCGGTCGGCCGGATGCGGTGTGGCCTAGACAACAACGATCAGCTCGCCCTTGCCGCCGGCCGCCAGGTCACCGAGCTGTCGTTCGATACGACGTTGCGGCAGCGTGGCCCACGGGCCACCATGGCGGGCCAGGTCGCGCGCCAGCAATTGCCAGAACACGGCGGCCTCGGCAAGCGCGGGCACAAAGGTCGTTGAAAAGTCGGGGGCGGCGCCCGCGAACACCACGCTGCCGCGGCGCATGCCGTAGCCGACGTGCGCGCCCGCGCGGCCAGCGATCGCGATGGTTCCTGCCACCATGCGCGAGGCCAGAAAGTCGCCGACGTCGCCGAACACCAGCGCGGTGCCGCGCCGCATGCGATCGCCGAAACGCGCTCCGGCGTTGCCGCGCACGATCAGCGTGCCGCCGCGCATGCCGTCCATGCTGCCGGGCAACGTGCTGGCGGCAAAGTCGCCCGCATGGCCGGCGATGATGAGCGTGCCGCCGGCCATTTCGCAGGCGGCCAACGCGCGCGCGTTGCCGTGCACGACGAGCTCGCCACCGCGCATGCCGCCGCCGACATAGTCGCCGACATCGCCCTCGACCTGCAGGCGCCCGCTATCCAATTGCCAGCCGACACGGTCGAACCGGCTGAGATCGGCCTCGAACACGAGCGCGTCGTCGCTGCGGGCCTCGACGCTGAAGAATTCGCCCAGCGGCACCAGCGCCTTGCCGAGGCCGACCGGCCAGCGCTCGACCGCGGCGTTCGATCGGGTGGCCAGCGCAGCGGGCGTCACGCCGCGCAGGTCGACCCGCAGCGCCGGCGCCTGTTTTGCACGCAAGGTCCAACCGCTCATTGGGCATCCTCCGTGCCGCGCACTCCGGAATTCGCCTGGAGAGCGACCCGGCGGCTCATGCCGGATCGGCACCGAGCAACCGGTGCAGGTGGAAGTGGAAGGGCCCGAGCTTGCCGCCGTAGTTGCCGGCCGAGATGCGCAGCAGCCCGCCAGACGCGCCGACAGCCACACCGGCGCGCACGCCGGCACGCATTGCCGCCGCGACATCGGCCTCGCCCAGGCCATCGATCACGATCTCGAGCACGCAGCGGGTCTGGGCCGTCAGCTCGCTGTGGCCGACCAAACCATGCAGCGACGGGCAGAACGCGTCGTTGGTCGAGGCGTTGAGCGTCGCGTACTTGCTGCCGACCTTGGAACCCGAGCGCACCACGCCGCCCGGGAACGGCATGATCACGTTGGGCAGCGCGCGCATCGCCGCCACCGCGGCCTCGGCCGCGGCGAGTGCCGCATCGGTGTCGCGCGCCAGCAGCAGCAGGTTGCCGCCGCCCACCCCCTTGACCACCGCGGTGGTTTCCTGCGCCACGAACTCGCCGTCCATCACCGGCACGCGCCAGTAGCGCACGCCACCGATCACCTTGCTGATCTGCCAGCCGTCGCCGAAAAAACGCAGGTTCTTGCCCAGCGCCACTGGCTCGCCCTCGGCAATTCCAGAGAAGACCGCGGTGGTCGGGACAGGTCAACACGCATTGGCCGACGCGGCGTTCGATCTGCTTGGCGAGTTCCTTGCCCGACATCGCGAACAGCAGCACCCACGGTCAAGGTGCGTGGCGGCGGCAGGGATGACGCGGGTGACCTGGCGATCAACGGCGTCCCGGTCCACGTGAAGTGGGTTGGAGAGGCGGGGCTGCGCCAGGTGCGCGACGTGCTGGGGCGGCGGCCAGAAGCCCGGGATCGTGATCGCGCGGCGGCTCTCGCCGGGCGCCCGCGAGGCGCTGTCCGCGGCCGGCGTGGGGTGGGTCGACGAGACCGGGGCCGCCGAGATCGCGCTGGGCTCGCTGATTGTGTCGCGGACCGGGCGACCGGATCCGGCGCGGGCGACCAAGCTCACGTGGACGCCTTCCGTGCTCGCGGTGAGCGAGGCGCTCCTGTGCGGCGCGAAGCCGACCGTCCTGGGCATGGTGTCCGCGACCGGGCTGTCGACGGGGGCCTGTACCACCACGCTCAAGGCCTAACCAGCAGCTCGGGCTCCTCAGCGCGACGATCGCGCGCGGACGCGGCTCGGCGCGGCGGATCGACGACGCGGACCGGCTGCTCGACGCCTACGCCGTGGCCGCGCTCGAGAGGCCCCGCAGCCCGCCTCGAGGTCGGAGTCACGTGGCGAGACGTCCCGGCCGGGCTGGTCGAGGTGGGGAAGCGCTGGGATCGCGCCCGCGTGGCCTGGGCTGCGACGGGCACCGTCGCCGCGCACGTGATCGCGCCCTACCTGACGTGGGTGAGCTCGGGCGACGTCTACGTCGGCGCCGACACGATCGCGGGTCTCGAGGCCGCGGCGACCCGGGTCGACCTGCGACCGATCGAGGGTGGCCGGCTCACGCTGCGACCGTTCCCGACCGTCACCGCCAGGTCGCTCGCCGACGTGAAGGAGGGCCTCCGCGTCGCGCCGTGGCCGCGCGTCTACGCCGACCTTCGGGGGGTTGGCGTTCGCGGCGAGGAAGCCGCCGAACATCTCCGGGAGGTATTCGTGCCCGATGAAGACCTGCGCTCGCGCGCCGCGCGCGAGGCGGCCGAGGAGCCGGTGCGGCGCTTCCGATGCGGAGTGGAGCGCCGAGCTGGAGCGCCAGCACGGCGTGCGCTCGCGGATCCGAGCGGCGGAGAGGCGTGGGATCGATGGCGCCGTGCATGATCACGGCGTCGCGATCACGAGAAAGCAATCCGCGACCCGCTGGAGGCGGGCGCGCCACTGCACGAGGTTCGTCCTTCACGCGTAGACGTCCCTCGATACCAGCGTGCCCAGGGCCCGGGCCGCGATCGGCCGGTGGCTCGAGGGGGTCGTACACGACCGCCGCCGCGCCGACGCCGGTCACGCGTGCGATGCGTGCGGACAGAACGAGCGTGTCGGCTGGTCACGCGGAACGCGCGGGCCTCGGCAACGGTCGTCAGCGTCGGCGTCCAGACGGACACGCGTACCGGATGTCCGCGCCTCGCCGCATCTTCTTCATCCACCCTGGAGGCTGGAGCTCCTGATGGGTGGTGGGCGCCCCGCGATTCCGGCGTGAAGTCCTTCGGTGGGTGGGAAGGCGAAGGATTTCCTCGTGGTCACCCGGGACGGCGGTGCTCGTCGGCGAACGCTGTCATCCCGATCGTCCGGCAAACGTCTCGGCGAGCAAGTCGAGGGCCGGTCCGCCGGCGAGCTGCGTCGATCGGGTCCTCATCGGTGGCCCTGTACGACGCCGTGGGTGACGTCCTGGAAGAACCACTCGACCCGGCCATCGGGCAGGATGTCGAGCGTGAACGTAGGCCGGGCAAATTCATGGAAGTGCCAGCTCGCCTGAAGACGTCCATCGTCCGAGACCCGACCGCCGGCCGGCGACAACCCCGGTGCGCGGTTCACTCCGCGCTGCCAGACGTCCAGAAGAACGTGACGCTGGTGGACGTGATTCTCACCCGTCTCCCCGCCGGCTGCGAGCAGCTCGAGGAAGGCGATCCATCGCTCGGACTCGTTGTCGATCGGGACGGCGCGGGGAAGGTCGCGATCATGGAAGGCGGCTGGTGCCGTGTCGATGTAACGGATGAGACATCATCGGGTAGACGGCGATTCGCGGCATCCATGCAGGTACGCCCATCGAGCGCGTCGCTGCGATTGTCGGTCCGGATCGACAGGTCGATGAACTGGGCTGTGGTGGGCTCGTGGCGATAGAGCTCCTGAAATACCTCGGCGTGGGTCATGGAGGTGAAGGAGCCGTGGAACGCCCCGCTCGATCCGGTCGTACCCGGTATCGAGCCAGACGCGCAGGTTGTCGAAGGTCGGACGCGGAGCTCGCGGCGCCGACGTGCTCGAAGTCGAGCATGAACGTGGCGAACTGGGGTCTCGGAGCGCGTGGTGCCGAACCGGAACCGAAACAGGGCGGCGGATCCTCGAAGGCAGCTCCGTGTGCATCAGGAAGCTCGTGGTGGCGGCTGGAACTCCAGCTGGAACGCCTGGCAGGACTGCGAAGTACTTTTCCTCGAGCGCGAACCCCTCCGGCTGAAGAGGCAACTCGACCCGGTTGATGTACCGGACGGCGGCCATCATGATGCCGGCGGGCGCAGCGATCTCGCGGTACGCCAGCCGAGCACCTCGAGTAACGTGTGGCCCGGAGTCGGCCCATCCCAAGTGCGGCCTCGTCGAGTTCACCGCCAGGAGGTTGGGCCGCGTGCCTGGACGATTCGTGCTCGCATCGTCCGAGACGAACTGCATGCGCTCGATCGTGTGCGTGGCGAGGGGTAGCGGTCCCGCGATCGGGATGTCGATCGCGTGACGTTCCTTCCGCTTCGGGAAGCGCTTCTGCACGCGCCATACAGGAGGCCGGGCACCGCCCAGTCCCACCCATGCTCGGCGCCGCTCGCGAATCGCAACTCGCAGAGCGCCTCGACGAGCGGCGGCTTCTGGTACCGGAGCGCCATCTGTTCCTGATGCTACCGCCGTCCCGGATCTCACCGCGAACAGCGCACCAGACCATCTGGACAATCGGAAGGCGCTGGTGATCGCCGCTGCGCCGTCATGCGATGATGCCCGCCGGAGGCGCACCTGGGCGCGAACAAGGGTGCGAGCCCGATGAGCAGCGATGACGTCGTCGGGCGGTGCGGGCGCACCTGGTGCGGGCGCTGGAGGCGGAGCTGGTCGGGCCGTACGCCGAGCGCGAGGAGCTCGACCGGGCGCCGTCGCGGACGTACCTGACCGGGTTCCTGGTGCCGCGCGAGGACCGGAGCGCGGACCCGCTGAGCGACCCCGACGACGACACCGAGGCCGAGGAGGCCGAGGCCGACGGCGACGAGGAGGCCGGGGGCGGGGAGGACGAGCGGCCGGCGGGGGAGGCGTCGCGACGGCCGCAGGTGCTGCCGGCGTCGATGGGGCTGTCGGTGCTGATCCCGCCGGGAGCGGCGGCCGACACGGTCACGGTGATCCTGCGCTGCGCGGAGTACGAGCCGTTCCACCCGAGGGCGTGAAGAAGACGCGGCGGCCGAGCTGGCGGCGCAAGCCGCACCCGGAGTACCCGGTGGTGCTGTCGCTCGATCCGGCGAAGCTGTCGCGAAGGGCGTGCGGATCCCGACGCTGACCGGGGTGCTCGATCAGCGGCAAGCTCGGCGACGTCGATCGACGCCGGACCGGCCGGGGCACGCGGGCCCTCGCCGTCTTCGTGGTCAACCACCGGCCCGAGGGCGAGCGCGGCCGGCAGGACGAGCAGTTCCTGTTCCAGGTGGCGCTCGAGGTCGAGTACGCGCGCGGCTTCGTGGCGCGGCCGAACCGCGGCGCGGCGAGCAGTCCGACGACAGATCGCGTCGCTCCAGTTCCGCGACCGCTACGAGTACGCGGTCGGCCACGGCGTCTCGGTCGAGGTGCCCGACGGCCAGGGCACGGTGACGCGCGTGCGGACCACCTGGCTGCCCCGCGCGAGGTGCGGCGCGTCGCGACCAGCGACGAGCCCGGCGTCGGGCTCGACGCGTGGAGCGAGCATGGAGCGCGCTCGCCGACGCTGGCCGACGGCGCGGCCGTCCGGCGCGGCGCTCGGGCGATCTGCCCGAGGCGTACGGCGCCTGGATCGAGGCCGCGCGCAGCGACCGCGGTCGACAGCGGCGATCGCAGAGACCCTGCGACGAGCTCGTCGTGCGCGGACGACGCGCGCGGCGAGCGGATCGCGGCCGGCATCGAGCTGCTCGGCCCGACGACGAGGCGCTCGACGCGTTCCGCTGGCCAACCGGGCGATGGCGCGCCGCAGGCGGCGCCGGCGCGCTCGAGGCTGCGACGGAACCCGCAGTGGCGCCTCTTCCAGCTCGCGTTCGTGCTGCTGAACCTCCGTCGGCATCGCCGACGAGCGCGCACGCCGACCGCGACAGCGTCGAGCTGATCTTCTTCCCGACCGGCGGCGGCAAGACCGAGGCGTACCTCGGCGTCATCGCCTTCACGCTGCTCCTGCGCCGGCTGCGCGGGCAGGCGCGGCCCGACGAGGGGCTGCGGCGTCGCGGTGCTGCTGCGCTACACGCTGCGCCTGCTCACGCTCGACCAGCTCGGCCGCGCGGCCACGCTCGATCTGCGCGCTCGAGATGCTGCGCCAGGCGAGCAGCCGAGCGCGCTCGGCGACGTCCGCTTCTCCGTCGGCCTCTGGGTCGGCGCGCAGCGCCACCGCCAACACGCTGGACGAGGTGGCCAAGCGAGATCGCCGAGTACAAGAACAGCGGCGTCGAAGGCGCGCAGTCGCCGTTCCCGCTGGCCGACTGCCCGTGGTGCAGGACGCCGAGCTCGAGCCGCGACAGCCTCGACGCTCGTGCCAACCCGCGACCAAGCCGACCGAGGTGCGTCGTCGGCTGCGCCGAACGTCAAGTGCGACTTCTCGCGCGGCCAGCAACCGCGACGGCCTGCCCGGTGCTCTTCGTCGACGAGCAGATCTACCGGGAGCTGCCGGCCTTCCTCGTCGCCACCGTCGACAAGTTCGCGATGCTGCCGTGGCGCGGCGAGACCGGCATGCTCTTCGGCCGCGTCCACGCGCCGCGACGGGCAGCGCGTTCTTCGGGCCGCTGCGACGACGCCGCCGCAAGGGCGCGACGCAGCTGCCCGAGGGGCTGCTCGCCGCCCGAGCTCATCGTCCAGGACGAGCTGCACCTCATCTCGGGCCCGCTCGGCACGATGGTGGGGCTCTACGAGACGGCCATCGAGTGCGCTCTGCGCGCGCGACGGGCGGCGGCAAGGTCGCGCGCCGAAGGTCATCGCCTCGACGGCCACGGTGCGGCGCGCCGCGCGAGCAGATCCAGGCGCTCTTCGGCCGCGCGACCGTGGCGCTCTTCCCGCCGCCCGGCGTCGACGACTCGGAGACCTTCTTCGCCGCAGGTCGACACGCAGAGCGCCCGGCCGGCTCTACGTCGGCGTCGCGGCGCCGGGGCGCGCGCTGAAGGCCATCCTGCTGCGCACCTACGTCGCGCTGCTCGCGGCCGCGCAGAAGCGCTACGACCGCAAGCGGCGACGCCGACCAGACGGCCGACCCGTACATGACGCTGGTCGGCTACTTCAACAGCCTGCGCGAGCTCGGCGGCATGCGGCGCCTCGTCGAGGACGAGGTCCGCAGCGCGCGCGCGCGCGAGCGAGAAGCGCCGCCCGCGGACTTCGACGAGCGCGCACCCGTGGCTCGGCGAGCCGCGCGATCGAGCGAGCCGGTCGAGCTCACCTGCCGCGAGACGCACGGCGCAGGATCAAGGACGCCAAGGACCGCCTCGGCGCGGCCGTACTCGCGACGAAGCGAGCGCGTCGACGTCGCTGCTCGCCTCGAACATGATCTCGGTCGGCGTCGACATCGACCGGCTCGGCCTGATGGTCGTCGCCGGCCAGCCGAAGACGACGAGCGAGTACATCCAGGCCTCGAGCCGCGTCGGGCGCGCACGCACGGCCGGGGCTCGTCGTCACCTGCTTCAACGTCGCGCAGGCCGCGCGACCGCTCGCACTACGAGCGCTTCGCGCGCCTACCACGAGAGCTTCTACCGCTGGGTCGAGGCGACGAGCGTGACGCCGTTCTCGCGGCCCGCGCTCGACCGCGGGCTCGCGGGCGTGCTGGTGGCGATGGTGCGCCACGGCGACCCCGCGATGGCGCCGCCGCGCGGCGCGATGCAGATCGCCGGCCACCGCGAGCGTCGTCGAGCGGGCGATCGCGGCGCTGGCCAGGCGCGCGGCGAGCAGCAGGACGCCGAGGCCGAGGGGCTCGCGAGCGTCGTCGCGGCCGCGCGCGCAGAGCTCGCCGACGCCTGGGACAGCAAGGTCGCCGAAGGCCGCGCGAGGCCGCAGCATCGAGCGCAGCTACTCGCCGTTCGACCGCGACAAGAAGGGGCTCGCCGCGCCATGCTGCTCGCCGCCGAGGAGCCGCCGCGTCGACGAGTCCGACGCCGAAGTTCGCGGCGCCGACCTCGATGCGCGACGTCGAGCCGTCGGTGCACCTCTGGCTGCGCTCGCGCTCGGGAGGAAGACGGTATGAAGCGACGCCGCTGGCGCAAGTCCAAGGCGGCAGCCGCCGGACGGCGCGGCGCGCGGAGCCAGCTGGTCACGACCTTCGGCGCCGGCGCGATGATCGACCTGGTCGACCGCGCGGTCGCTCGTCGGTGGGCTCGACTTCTGGAGCTACGCCGGGCCGAGCGGCCGCCGATCCACGAGCCGCGGCTGGCGGCGACGCCTCGTCGGCAGTTCCGCGAAGCTCGGCGCGACGCTGAACTCGCTCGCGACGTTCTTCGCCGCCGCCGGCGTGCGACGACCGCGAGCCGTCGGAGCACGCGGGCCTGCAGGTGGTCGAGTTCCCGCGGTGGATGGTCTGCCAGGGTGCGCGCCGCTCGTCCAGGCGAGCAGACAGCCTCAAGATCAAGGACGGCCGCTATCACCACGCGTGCGCGCGGCAAGCCGGACGTCCTCGTCCCGGTCCGCTTCGTCGTCATGTGCCGGCAACGGCCACCTCGAGGAGTTCCCGTGGTCGGCTTCGTCCACGACGAGCGAGACCGACGGTGCGACGAGCGCCGCGCTGACGCTGACGCGAGGAGGCGCGGCGCGAGCTGTACGACGTGCGGCTCACCTGCCTGGCGTGCGGCGCTTCGCGCACGATGGAGGAGGCCGAGCCGCTCGTGAAGGCTGCCCCGTGCCGGGGTGCGCGGCCGTGGCTCGGGCGCGCAGACGCGACGTGCTCCGAGCCGTGCGACGCCAAGCCGACCATGAAGGTGCGGACGTCGAGCAGCACCTACTTCGCGCAATCGCAGAGCGCGCTGTCGATCCCGAACACGTCGCAGCGGCTCGAGTGGCTCGTGCGCAAGCATCTGGCGAGCCTGAGCGAGGCGACGCCCGACGACCTCGCGACAGCCTGCTCAAGTTCATCCCGCCGGTCGAAGGCCGACCTCGGCGCGCTACCCGATCTCGATCGGTGTGGGCCGTGCTCGACGCCGTGCGCCGCGGCGAGCCGGCGCCGCACCCAGCCGCTGCGCGAGACCGAGTACGCGTACGTCCAGGGCGTGCCGCTGGAGCGTCCGGGCGACGCGCCGACCGCCGACGAGGAGGCCGCGTCGTTCTTCGCGCGCCGGCTCAAGCCGAAGCGCCGCTGCCCGCCGGCATCGACCGCGTGGTCCTGGTCCGCCAGCTCCGCGAGGTCGTGCGCCCAGGTCGGGTTCTCGCGGCTCGCGCCCATCGACGCCGAGATGGACGGCGACGTGAAGGTCGACATCGCGCACCTCGGTCACATGACCGACTGGCTGCCCGGCGATCGAGAACCGCGGCGAGGGCCTGTCGATCCAGCTCGACGAGGCGCGCCTCGCCGCCTGGGAGAAGCGCGACGCGATCGTCGCAGCGGCGCGCCGAGGCGCTCCGCGCCGGCTGGAATCGCGAGTTCAGCGGGCGCGCCGGCCGCAGTTCTTCGGTGCGCGCTACTACCTGCTCCACTCGCTGTCGCACCTGCTGATCCAGGCGATCGCCCTCGAGTGCGGCTACGGCGCGAGCTCGCTGCGCGAGCGGATCTACTGCTCGCAGCCCGGCTCCGGCAAGCCGATGGCGGCGATCATGCTCGTCACGACGACGCCGGGCAGCGAGGGCACGCTCGGTGGCCTGGTCGCGCAGGGCCGCCGCGTCGACGTCCACCTCGAGCGCGCCCTCGAGCCTGGCGCGCCTGTGCTCCAACGATCCGGTCTGCGCCGGCCACGCGCCCGACGACGAGCACGGCGACCACCACCTGGAGGGCGCCGCGTGCCACGGCTGCCTCTACCTCGCCGAGGTCAGCTGCGAGCGCATGAACCGCATGCTCGACCGCGCCGCTCGTCGTGCCCGTGATCGACCAGCCGGCCGAGCTCGCC
>CAVZEK010000017.1:0-33005 GCA_963774185.1 uncultured beta proteobacterium | reverse complement strand
TCGTCGCATTGCTGTTCACCGATGTCGTTGACAGCACGCTGACGACGCAGCGCCTCGGTGACGAACGCGCCCTCGCACTGTGGACCGAGCACGATCGCTGCGCGCGAGACCTGCTGCGCCGCCATCATGGGCGCGAGATCGACCGCGCCGACGGCTTCCTGCTGCTCTTCGACTCCGCCGCCGACGCCGCCTGCCACGCGCTCGACTATCACGCGGCGATGGCCGAGCTGGGCCTGGCGGCGCGAGCCGGCCTGCATGTCGGCCCGGTCGTGCTGCGCCAGGCGTCCGCGGAAGACATTGCGCTGGGCGCCAAGCCGGTCGAAGTCGAGGGCCTCGCGAAGCCGCTCGCCGCCCGGGTGATGGCCATGGCACGCGGCGGGCAGACGCTGCTCAGCGCGGCGGCGTGGCACGCGCTCGAAGGCGCCGGCCTCGACCCGGCGACGCAGATCCGCAGCCACGGTCACTACCGGCTGAAGGGCATCGCCGAGCCGGTCGAGGTGTTCGAGCTCGGCGCCGTGCCGCAGTGCAGCTTCACGCCCCCGGCCGATACCGACAAGTCGTACCGCGTCGTGCGCAGCGGCGACCTGTGGCAGCCGGTGCGCGAGATCCCGCGCCATCTGCCGGCCGAACGCGACGCCTTCGTCGGCCGCGGCGCCGACCTGCAGGCGATCGCGCGCCTCTTCGACGACGGCGCGAGGCTAGTGACGCTGCTCGGTCAGGGCGGCACCGGCAAGACGCGGCTCGCCGTCCGCTACGGACACGCCTGGCTCGGCGACTGGCCGGGCGGCGTCTGGTTCTGCGATCTCTCCGAGGCGTCGACGCTCGACGGCATCCACTACGCCGTCGGCAGCGCGCTCGGCGCTCGCCTCGGGGCCGGCGATGCGGCGGCGCAGCTCGCAGAAGCGATCGCCGGCCGCGGCCGCTGCCTGGTGGTGCTCGACAACTTCGAGCAGGTCGCGCAGCACGCCGCCGCGACGATCGGCCGCTGGCTCGACGGCGCGCCCGAGGCGGCCTTCATGATCACCAGCCGCGAGCGCCTGAACGTCGCCGGCGAGGTGGTGCAGGCGGTCGAGCCGCTGCCGCTGAACGGGCCGGCGATCGAGCTCTTCGTCGTGCGTGCGCAGGCGCAACGGCCCGGCTTCGTCCTCGACGACGCGCAGCGTGCCGCCGTGGCCGAGGTCACGAGCCTGCTCGACGGCCTGCCGCTGGCCATCGAGCTCGCCGCCGCGCGCATCGCCGTGCTGTCGCCGGCGCAGCTCGTGCTGCGCCTGCGCGACCGCTTCGCGCTCCTGGCCGGGCGCGGCGGCACCGGCCGCCAGGCGACGCTGCGTGCGGCGATCGACTGGTCGTGGCAGCTCCTCAGCGCCTGGGAGCAGTCGGCCTTCGAGCAGTGCTCCGTCTTCGAAGGCGGGTTCACGCTCGCCGCCGCCGAGGCGGTGATCGACCTCGCGCCCTGGCCCGAGGCGCCGCCGGTCGTCGATGCGATGCAGGCGCTGCTCGACAAGAGCCTGCTGCGGCGCTGGGTGCCGCCGCAGGCGTCGGCGCGCCAGGAGCTCGACGAGCCGTATTTCGCCATGTACCTCAGCATCCACGAATACGCGACCGAGAAGCGCAGCCAGCGCGGTCTCGAGGTCGAGCGGGCGCTGCAGCTGCGCCACGGCCGCTTCTTCGCCGCGTTCGGCAGCGACGCGGCGATCGAGGCGCTGGCGACGCACGGCGGCATGCAGCGCCAGCAGGCGCTGCGCCAGGAGCTCGACAACCTGCTCGCCGCCTGCCGGCGCGCCGTGATCCGAGGCGACGGCGAGATCGCGGTCGCCTGCTACCGCGCCGCCTGGGAGGTGCTGGCCCTGCAGGGGCCGTTCGGCGTCGCCGTGACGCTCGGCGGCGAGATCGCGGCGATGCCAGGCCTCGACGTCCCGCTCGCCGAGACGGCCCGGGTCACCCACTCGGAGGCCCTGATGCGGGTCGGCGCCGGCGAAGGGCTCGAGGCCGCGTTCACGCAGGCGCTGGCTCGGGTGCGAGCGGTCGGCGATCGCCGGCTCGAAGGGCGCATCCTCAACCGGATCGGCAACATCTGCCTCTGGGAAGGCCGGCACGGCGAGGCGCATGCCCACTACGCCGTGGCGCTCGATTGCTTCCGCGAGATCGGTAACCGACTGATGGAGGCGAGGATGCTCGGCAACCTGGCGATCACGCATCACGAGCAGGGTCGCCCCGCCGAGGCCTTGGCGCACTACGAAGCGGCGCTCGTGATCGAGCGCGAGATCGGCAGCCGGCGCGACGAGGCGATCACGCTCTGCAACCTGGCCGACCTGCTGGGCAGCCAGGGCCGCACCGAGCCCGCGCGCGCCACCTTCGCGGCCGCGCTGGCGCTGCTGCGCGAGCTGGGCGACCGCGACACCGAGGCCGTCACGCTCGGCCAGCTGGGCAGCTTCGAGCTCGGCCAGGGCCTGGTCGAGGAAGCGCTGGCCTCGCTGCGGGCGGCGCTGGCCCTGACGCGCGAGATCGGCAACCGGCGCGTGCAGGCGTTCACCCTGCCCGTCCTGGGCGACGCGCTGCTCGAGCAGGGTGATTTCGAAGGCGCGCGCGAGGCCTTCGAGCAGGCGCTGGCGCTGCTGCGCATCGCGCCGAACCGACGCTACGAGGCCTTGGCCATCGGCGGGCTGGCCGCGCTCGCCCTTCACCAGGGTCGCGTCGAGGAATCCGCTTCCCGCCTTGCCGAGGCCGAGGCGATGCTGCGCGAGCTCGACGACCGGCCGCTGCTGGCCGAGCTGCTTTGCACCCGTGGCCTGGTCGAGCTGGCCCGTGCCGATCGCCCCGCCGCAAGGGCGGCGCTGGCCGAAGCCGAACAGATCGCTGCTGCTACAAACGCCGATGCCGGGGCTGGGATTCGCCGGCGCATCGAGCGCCTGCGCCAGGCGCTCGCCGACTGAGCTGTACGAACG
This sequence comes from uncultured beta proteobacterium, assembly GCA_963774185.1. Lineage (GTDB taxonomy): Bacteria > Pseudomonadota > Gammaproteobacteria > Burkholderiales > Burkholderiaceae_C > JAEUPI01. The sequence continues at coordinate 30,060 of CAVZEK010000017.1, read as the reverse complement.
CCCCCACTATGGCCGATACGCCGCAGGCTGTGTCCGCTTTGAAGCACCTGGGCCGTAGTTTGTGCGTCAATGTTTCGGGCGTGCGGTCGAACGACAGGTCATGGCCATGCGAACGCTGGTGAGGGTCCGCTCTCGCGGCCTGCATCGCCGACGGATTGGAGCGGCGGACGCCAAGTCCGCCGCTCCATCGCAAGAGAATTCCGTCAGCTATCGCGCTCGTAGTTGGTCGGCAGTTTCGGCGGGATCAAAATGTCAAACATGCAGCCATGTCACTGCGCGCCGACCGCTTGAGGATGTCTTGCCCCGTTTTCACGCCGCGATCTTCGACATGGATGGGCTACTCATCGATTCCGAGCGGCCGATCCGCGACGCTTGGCTGCAGGTGGCGCGCGAGCTGGGTGCGCCGCTGGAAGAACGCGACTACCTCCAGGTGGTGGGCCGCGGCGAGGCGGACAGCCGCCGGCTGCTGCAAGAGCGGCTGGGCCATCGGGCGTTCTACGACACGGTGCGCGAGCGGGTAGGTGTGCTGCTGGCGCAGCAGCAGTTGACGCAAGGATTTGCGGTGAAGGCCGGAGTCATCGCCTTGCTGCAACAACTGCGTGAACGCGGCGTGCCCTGCGGCGTGGCCTCATCGACCGAACGGGCCGAGGTGGAACGGCGACTGCAACATGCCCGCCTGATGCCCTTCTTCGACCACTGGAGCGGCGGCGACGAAGTGGCACGCGGCAAGCCGCACCCCGACCTGTTTCTGCTCGCGGCGCAGCGCATGCAGCAGGCGCCGCACCTCTGCCTGGTGTTCGAAGACTCTGAGCACGGTGCTCGCGGCGCCCTCGCCGCCGGCATGTCGGTAGTGATCGTGCCGGACCTGAAGGCGCCAAGCGACGGTGCGCGTGCGGCGTGCCTCGCCGTGCTGGCCTCCTTGCACGACACGCAGGTACACATCGCGGATTGGTTCGGTCCCGCCTGAGCGCCGGGAGTCGACTGTGGGTCGGAAGCTCAGGTACACCGTCTGCTATGCGGCTGAGATCGAGTCGGCCCAGAGCCGTAACGCAAGACGCCAAGGACACTTGGAAGCGCTGACTGGTGGTCGACCTGCCTGCGGAAAGGACGGCCACGGCTAGAGCAGCGGACGGTGCATCCGTGGTTCTTTATAGTCCGCCAATTCGCCGCCACATTCATAAGGCGCGATTGGGCTGAAACACGTACAACCGAGGCCACCTGAGCTGTCTGATATTCGACCCCCAAACTGGCTGGAACTTGGGTGAACTTTGGCGAAACCTGGCGGAAATATCAGACAGCCAAACAGCGCAAACCCAGCATTGGCGCGGCCTAGCGCCCGATGCGGGGGTCGGACTGTTAATCCGTAGGTCCCTGGTTCGAGCCCAGGTCGGGGAGCCAAACAAATCAAGCACTTAGCGAGCACCAGGCCTAGAAGAAGACCTGCGGACTGTGTCCGACCCGTGTCCGAAAAATCAGCCGCTCAACTCCCCTCGCACCCTGGGATGGTGGTTCCGTCCACTCAGAGATGCCGTTTGGTTGGGTGAACCTGCAAGAAGATCCGTATGTCGTCGTCCCGCCTGACGGCCGGCGCAACTTGATCAACCCGGCGAAGGCCCTCGAAGCCGCACACGGCCGAGGCGTGCCTGAGCGCGCCGGATTCCGCGCCGGAGACGACACCCATCCGTCGGGTGGATGAAGCGTCAGCGGTGAACTCACTGAACGCTGCCTGAACGCCAGCTGAACCGCTCGGATCAACGGCTGGCGCGCTCGTTGACGACGCCAATCGCGAGTCACAACATTGGCGTCAAGCGACCGGCCTGACAGTGCCACCGGCGCGGAAGATGGCGTTTGAACCGCCCATGCGGCCTTCTAAGTCAGGGACTCGCGCGTGAATCTGGGGATTGGCGCTTCGCCTTTCGCGGTATCGCATACACGCGCCGGACGGCTCCGCGCTGCCGTTAGGCGCCAGCGTCCGACGACCAGGGAGAGCACATGATCTACAGCCTGCAACTAACCAACAAGCTTCCATTGAGGGACATCGATGGTATCGCCCAGGCCATATGGACCTACACATTGAGCTGGGACGGATCCACTTCATTCCTGTCGATTGATCCGGGGCCGCGACTGGCCATCGTGCTGTCGTCTCGCATCGGCATCGTCGACCCCAAGCACGTCCCGGACGTCCCCATCGTGCAGGACACGTTCCTGGACAAGACCGGCAGTTCGGACACGCAGCGTCTGTATCGGGACGTGCAGCATCGCGTCGGCGATGAGATCACGTTTTCTTTCGTGGCGCCTGTCGCGCTCGAACCATCGACGGTCATCCGCCTCCAGCATCAGGCCACCCTGACCGGAGCGTGGACGAACCTCAACTTCATGAGCGACACCGCGAGCACGCCGGCGTTGTTGCAGGTGATGCCTGGCCCCGCGATCGTCTGCGGCCCTGGTGCACAGCCCGGCCCTTCGCGCTCACCTGTGCTTGAGCACTCTACCCGCAGCATCCTGCGGGCCGCGATCGGCACGTTTCTTGTTCCGTCTGAGCTGTTCGCCCAATCGAGCGGTGTGGGAGATGCTCTCATCAAGTACCGGTTCGCCAGGCAACTCTTCCTGCAGTCTGGTGAGGTAAATGCCGTGCGGGCGCACGCGGCGTCGCGACCGGTGGCCACCACCGATCGCACGACCCCGTTGCTCGGCGACGTGTACTCGCGATTGCAGGCCTTCGAGGTCGATTCGCAGTTCCCGACCGTGCCGCCTTCGCTGAGCACGCTAGCGGACGTGTCGATCGATGCCTTGCGCGCGTTCGGGGACGGGCTTGTCGAGCTTCGGAGGCAGGTCGCCATGACACCTGCCAGCACGCAGAGCGCGGCAATGGTTGAAAGTGCGGAGGGGCTGCTGCGCGCATCGATGGTCGCGTCCAAGGGGCTGGCGCTCAATACGACCGGCCGCGGAATCCAGCCCATTGGCTACCTCAATCTGGAGCGCCTGGAAATGGCGCCCGCCGGGATCGTGCGCGGCGAGCTGATCGCAACGATTCCGCTGGCGCCGCTGGAAGAAACCGCAGTGGTGCAGAAGGAATGGTCGGTGACGTCGAAGGAGTTCACCTCCATCGTGACGGACTCGCTCGAGAACTTCAGCGAGACCGGCGTGACCGACAACACCGAGTTGGCGCAGTCGACGACCTCGCAGAATCAGCACAGCAACCAATTCAACATCACCGGCACAGTCAGCGGGGGCATCGAGCAGATCTTCGATGCTTCATCCACCACCGGCTTCACGGCACAGGACTCGTCCTCGAATTCGGCCACGGCCAGCGCCAAGCATTCGGCGTCCATCACCCAGAAGGCGTCGTCGCGCGTAAAGAAGGAACACAAGGTCACCATTTCCACGACAACCGTGACAGGAACGTCCGAATCCACCACGCGCTCGTTGAAGAACAGCGACCCGAACAACCCGATTCGCATCGACTACTTCCGCATGATGCGCGAGTGGCGCGTGAGGCTGTACCGGTACGGCGTGCGCCTGACCTACGACCTCGTGATTCCAGAACCGGCCGGCGCACTCCGCCAGGCGCATGCCTACCTGGGCTGGCTTCGGAGCCAACTCGGCCCGTTCCAATTCAACGTGGCCCATTTCCCGCCGGGTTACGTGAAGTCCAAGACGGACGCGAACTACGCCGCTATCCTGAAACTTGCCGACACCTTCGGCGCGCAAATACCGCCGTTCCCGGAATCGCCGGGGCCAGTCTCGGTCGTCAAGCAGCTGACCCAGGGGTCAGGCGCTGGCAACGTGAACGACGACGTCTCGCCGCCGATCGTCGTCAAGGACGGCTACTGGATCGAGAACCTGTTCATCTCCATCCGCCTGGTTAACGTGAATGCCGCAATTCGCGTTCTCTTCAGCACGTTGCCAGAGCAGGTCAACGTCAACCCCGCCGGGAGCAACATCGGGCCGATCGATCTCACCACATTCGGCCTGCTGCATCACGCGACCGATTCCGTCGTGGTGTGGGTCAGCTCGCACGACGTGATGAATTCCTTCTTCTCACTGGAGGCAGTCTTCGCGCCGACCGACATGACCCTGTCGAATTGGTTGAACGACGTGTGGACCGCTCTCTACAACGGCGCGCAGGCGCTGTACTACGCCCAGCAGCAGGACATTGCGGCGAAGATCTCCGCGCTCGAAGATCGCCTGAACAACGTCGACACGCTCACTCTGCGACGCGAAGAGAGCGAAGAGGTGATGAAGGTGGCGGTGGCAAGCCTCGTGGGCAACTCGGCCGCGTTGTTCTGGGGGACGCAGCAGCTCTACGCCTGGTTCGCCAATTTGCTGGAATCGCAGAACGGCTGGCCCCCGATCGTCGACCCGACCACACCGTTTGCGCCGGGCTTGAACATCGATCCGCGACCCATTGGCGCGGCTTTCACGCGCGTGGCCGACCCGGAGGTCTATCCCTGGTTCCCGCCCATTCAATTGAACGAAACCGTGGTGCGGTTCATCAATCAAGCCATCGAATGGGAGAACGTTGTTACCTTTCTCTACAGCTACTGCTGGGACATCCCTCAAAGCTGGGACTTCATCCGGAATCTGCAGCATGCCGACCCAAGCCGCCAGGCTTTCCTGCGCGCCGGCAGCGCGCGCGTGGTGCTCACGATCAGAGAGGGCTGGGAGACCATGTGGAATGCGTTCGTGCAGACGGGGCTGCCCTACTACACCGACGACACGGACCCGTCGGGCCGGCCCATTCCGTACATGTCGATCGCGCAAGAGATCGCAGCCTACGACGACCACAACTACCCCGGCATCCCGCCGGCGAATCCAAGCCAAAGCGCCGTTCGACTGGAAGAAGCCGTCTACACCACGACCAATGTGAGGCTGGATCTCCCGGCACCGACGCCCACCAACCCGAATCCCGTGCTCACGAACGTCGAGATCGAAGTCGTGTCGAACGTGGGCTTCCTGATGGGCGCCCAGGTCGTCATCGATTCGGGCGTGGGAGAGGGCTTCCCGCCGGCTGCGCCGGGGCGACAGGAGAGCACGACCATCACCACGATCAGCACGCGTGACACGAAACACATCACGCTCGCGCAGATCCAGAATCCGCACGGGCAGGACGGCCAGCCCTATGCCGTCTTGCAGCCAGGAGAAAAGGGCGCGCTCATCGCCGAGTGGAACGAATACACGCCGACCTCGGGGACGGACATCGCGGTGACGAGCAACCTCGAAACGATCGCATGACTGAAGGCAACAGCATGCACGGAGGATCAGCGAGGCCGAGATGACTGCACCGGTCGTCGATCTGATCGAGGCGTTCGAATATGCGGTGAGTCTGGCGCGCGGTCAGACCGAGATCGACAAGCCGGTGTCGCCTGAAGTGAGCACGCTGAACATGGTGGTGGCGAACGCGTACGCCGTGCAGATCTACAGGAACGTGCGCGAGCTATTCTGGCGACTCACGATGGACCCGATCGAAGTGCCCGAGGGCAACTGGACATGCCGACGTCTGGCACGGACATTCAGGTGACGAGCAATCTGGCAACGATCGCGTGAGAGCCGCGATGGCCACGCGCCATATCGTGCAGATCCGCAGCCCTGCGTGCGCGGACTTCCTTTCAGCCTGCGAAGGAGAGCGTGCCCATGGCAGATGACGAGAGTTGGCGCGAGCGCCCTATTCCGCTGGACTGCACGCAGGACGCGACAGAACTCGGCAAGTTGTCAGCGCCCGTCCGCGGGCCCGACGACGACAATAGCATTCGCGAACAGCAACGGCTGATTCAAGGCCAGCAGAAGTGGTTTCCACCACTCGGCGGGCGCCCCGCGTACTTGAGCCAGGCCGTTCCGTACATTCACGGCAAATGCGCGTTTGAAGACTTTGCCGATGCGCTGTCAACGGCCTTTGCGCCCGAGCACCGAATCTACATCCTGGGTTGGGAGGGGCATGCCGACGCGCAGCTAAAGGCCGAGCCGCACTCCTCGCTGCGCGAGTACCTCACCGCCACCAAGGCAGAGGTGCGCGCCATGCTGTGGAAAGGCCCCGCGGGCGATCCCAACAGCCAGGATCTGGTGGACCTTATCAACCGCCTGCCCAAAGGTGCAGCGATTGTCGACACCAGGCTGCCACCGATGTTTACCGATCAGAACATGATCCAACTGTCCGCACATCACCAGAAGATGTGGGCTGTCTGGGGTGCCGAAGGGCTGATCGCATTCGTGGGCGGCATGGACCTTGCCAACAATCGCGTGATCGCAAAGGCCAATGAAGGCGTGCCCTGGCACGACGTGCAAGTCCGCCTGACGGGCCCTGCCGCCGCCGAGTGCCGCAAAATGTTCCAAGACCGCTGGCTCGATCATCCAGACACCTTCGTATTGGATCAACGCAAGGCCATGGCCGGCCCTGGGGACTACGTTGACCACGTGTTCCCCCCTGCAAAGCAGAGCCCCCAGGACCTTGCATCCGTGACGTTGAAAGGCCAGCGTATCCCGCAGCGCCTGGTGCGCATCGCGCGGACCACACCAAACCTGCGCAAATCTGGCGGCAGAAGTGACTACAGGTTTGCGCGCGAAGGCGACTATTCAGCCTGGCAAATGATCGAGAACGGCATCAAGACCGCCAGGCGCTGGATTTACGTCGAAGACCAGTACATGGTCAGCAGGATGGCACGCAAGGCTCTGTTGGAGAAAATTCAACAGCCTGGGTTCCAGTTCTTGCTCGTGCTGATGAATCAGTCGCCGGGCGTCGTGCTTTCGGAATCCAAAGGCTTCTGCTTTGAGCACAACGATTTCAGGCAGGCTTTGAAGAAGCTCGACCCCGGGCAAACTAAATGGGGCATGTTTTCGCTGGTGCCCGCCGCGGACCCCCAACGGCAGAGCTACTCTGGCTCGTTCGTGCACTCGAAGACCTGGATCTTCGACGACGAGTTCGCCGCTATCGGGTCGGCCAACTGCGAGAACCGCGGCTACACGTTCAACACCGAAATCATTGCAGGCATTGGTGAGGCGTTCTTCAACTCGTTTGACGCCAACACGTTTGCCCGGCGTTTGCGCATAGCGCTGTGGCACAAGCATCTCGGTGCCCCCTACGCGGCGCTGCAAGACTGGAAGAAGGCTATTGCCTTGTGGAAGACGCCATCACCGCAGGCCATGATTCAGCCCGTAGACGCTTATGTGGAAGACCCCGAGTTCCACAAGAAGTTTGTGTCGGAACTCTCGCCTCAAGAGGCAGCCGAAGTGGCCGCCTACTGGCATATCCGAGACCCTGACGCGAGATAAACGCGCATCAACCCCGCGTGGGATTGTTAGCGCGATACAGCCAAGGCTTCGATGATGGTTTCTCGGCGGCGTTCTTCAACATCCTGTTCGACTGGGTAGAAGTGCGCCGAAATGGGCAAGAATGGCCGGGCCGGCATCGCCGAAAGCAGACACTTGCCGTGCGTCGGTTGGGGGACCCGCGAGGCACTTTGAACGAACGGTCCGTTCGTCTGTCGATTGAGCCCACGAGAGGATCGCCACATCGACGTCAACAACCGCAGCGCGATCGAACCGAACTAACATTTCTTGCGACCGACATCGAGCTCGATACGTCACGCCTGCGGCTGCTCCAATAGCGCAACGTCGGTCGCGAGCGCCTCGCAGCCACGCAAAACGTGTCATCACACATGAGGCGAACCGAATGATGCCAGCGACCCACGCAGACTATCCATGCCGGCCTCTGCTGATCGTAGAGCCGTTCGGCCAAGGCGGCGGTCCGGACCTTCTCGCTCGTGCGCTTGCCGGGCCGCTCGCTCAACGCTGGCGTCAGCCCGTGGACGTAAGGAACGTGACGGGTGAAGGTGCAACGGCGGCGCCGCGCTACGTCGCCAGCGCACCTGCCGACGGCTACATGCTTCTGATCAACACGAGCGCGCAGGCCTACAGTGCGGTCACCGGCAGAGCATTGGGCTATGACCCGCTGCAAGACTTTGTAGCCGTGCTTCCGCTCACCTCGCAGCCGTATGTTGTCGTAACCAGCGTCTCGACAGGAATTCAATCACTCGATCAGCTCATCGCTCACGCGCGCGCCAAGCCGAATGAGGCGACGTACGGTTCCACTGGCATCGGGACGGGCACGCACATCGGCCTTGCGAAGCTCAACAGGATGTGCGCAATCTCCTTGAGGCACGTGCCGCCACACCCGACGGACTCAAACGCCGATGCTGTCGCGAATGCCATTGCGGGGCGTTTCACCTATTGCATGCTGCCGATTGGACTTGCATTGCCGGCGATTCGCGACGACCAACTCGTTGCGCTCGGAGTCACCACGGTTAGACGTTCGTCGTTGCTGCCGCACGTGAACACGATCGCAGAGGCGGGTATCGCCGGTTTCGACTTTCCGATTTGGTACGGGCTCTGGGTTCGCGCCGGCACGCCGGCCGATGTGATCGAAAAGATCGCTCACGACATGGCCAGCGCTCTGAGGGGCGCCGAACTGCGTTCCTGGATCGGCGAACACGGCGGCGAACCGATGGACATGCCCCGCAACGAGTTCGCGCGTTTTGTCGTTGCACAGAGTACGCTCGCCAAGGACATTCTGACCGCGCAGTGAGTCCATCGTATCCCGCGGGCGGCCGCTTCTAGAGCGACGGCGGAACGACCAATGCGGACGCTCCGCGCGGCCGCTTTGGGTCGCGTGCCGGTATTCGCCTCGTGACGCTGGTCGGCAGCTATGCGGCGCATACCTGACCTTGCAGGCTCAAGGTCGGGAATGTGCCGAACAGCCGCCACTGGTTTTCGTCACCTCGTGGGCAGCCCTCGGCCACAAGAGACATTCGTCCCCGCGCTCCAGAGCAGCCGTTCGCGGCGGCTGCCAGCAACAGAGGGGCGAGGATCAGCAGCGCGTGGCGCCGACTGCGTGACAGCCTCTCGCAAGACAATGCGTGGGCACGAGTACAGCTTGCCCAGTGACGCGGTCGATCATTACTTGCCCTTTGTGCGGAACCTCGAAAGAGGAAGTGATGCCGTCGGACGTGTGCTTCTACTTCTTACTTCTATCAGTGCGGTGGTTGCGACGCGGTTCTTCGCGCGAAGGCGGGCAATTGACTACTTCGGTGCGGCAGTCCAGGTGCTCTTGCGACCCTTCATCCCCAAAGGCAGGGCCACGCCAACACGGCGACGCACCAGGTCGCCTTCCGCGCCAAGATGGGCGAGCATCAGCGCAGCCGCGTCAGCGTACGGGATGATCATCTCCGGGATCTTCGATGCGAAGATGGGCAGCAGCAGCGGAGCGGGCAGCAAACGGGACACACGCGAGATCGGCACTGGCAGGCGGTCGATGCTGACTCGTAGCGTGCTCAGTCCCACTGGCGCCCGGTCCACCATCGGTCCTGGGCACAAAAGCGACCATGCTAACGATGAGCGTTGGAGGCGCTCGAAGTTGGCGCGGTGCGGCCAATAGGTGTTCTTGACTTTCGGCAAGTCCACACCCCGCCGGCCGCTTTCGCCAATATCAAGTAGGGCGGCCCCAGCTAAAAACCAGCATACTGGCCGCCCCAACGGTTGAAGCCGCTCCACGCCATCGACAAGACGGCTCACTAGGTCGACAAACCCTTGGCCATGTGTCACATGGCCTGCGCAGTTCAGCACGAGTTGATGACCTCGCACCAAGTCCGCAATTGCGTCGGCTTCCGATTGCAATAAATCCCCACGCCGAACACCGACGCGGGTCGACATCTCCGATGGCAGCTTGGACGGATCACGCCACACCCAATCGGACGCCACCATCGGCGGGCACCGTTGAGTGGGCGCCCTGAAGAAGATCCAAGCGCTAACCGTTCGACGCGCGCGTCACATCGCCAGACCCAGCACCCTCTTCTCGAACGAGAATGCGGTGTTCGGCGAAATGTCTTCCGTTGAGCAACAACTCAACGACCACTTCACCAGCTACTTCGAGAACCAGCCCGAGACACGCTGACGCATGCGCTCGAAGAATCCCGCGCGCTCCACGGCAGCGAGCGCAATGATTGGGGCCTCTCCGAGCTGCTTGCCGTTGGCCATTGCGACGATCTTGCCGATCACGGCGCCCTTGGAAATCGGCGCCGTCAGTTCAGGATTCATCGAGATCGAAGTCTGAACGGCGGCGCCCTGGCCCTTTGGCCCCACCAACGTCCATGCCTGTGCAATGCCCGCAGGAACCGTGGGTGCCACGCCGTACAGGATCTTGGCGTTCGTCAGCGTCGCGCCGGCCTGCGCGGGAGTCGTTTCCTCGAAGTTGCCGTAGCCCCAGTTGAACAACACGCGGGTCTGGTCCGCCCGGGCTTGCGCGCTACCGGTGTTCATGATGACCGAAATCAGGCGCATGCCATTTCGCTTCGCCGACGCGGTCAGGCAGTAGCCAGCTTCCTCCGTGTGCCCGGTCTTGAGTCCGTCGACAGTCGGATCCGTGTACAGCAGCGCATTGCGATTGCCTTGCTTGATGCCGTTGTAGGTGAAGTCGCGCTCCGAATAGATGGGGTAGTAGTCGGCGCTATTGCGGATGATTGCTTGCGCCAGCACGGCCAGGTCGCGTGCCGAGGCCTTGTGGCGGGGGTCGGGCAGCCCGGCCGAATTCTCGAAATGGGTATGGGTCATTCCCAGCTTCGCGGCTTCGGCATTCATCTTCGCCACGAAGCCGGCTTCCGAGCCGCCGACGTGCTCGGCCAACGCCTTGGAGGCGTCGTTCCCGCTGTCGATGACAACCCCGCGAAGCATGTCCATCAAGGATGCTTGCGCGTTGAGGGGAACGAACATGCAGCTGTCGCCCTCCTTGCCGCCGCGGCACCAGGCGCTAAGGCTCATGGTGACGGGTTCGTCGGACTTCAGCTTGCCGCTCTTCAGCCCCTGCTCCACGAGGTAGCTGGTCATCATCTTGGTCAGCGACGCGGGCGGCAGAGGCTCGTCCGGGTTGGAAGAAGCCAGCATCTGCCCGGTGTTGAAGTCCATCAGCACCCAGGCCTTGTTGGCAAGTACCGGGACCCCGTTTGCGTCGGTGCTCGTCGCGGGTTCGGTGGATGTTGCCGGCTTGTGCTTGTGCGCTGCTGCGCGCGGCTTGTGATGCTGCGGGCTGACAGCCGCTACAGGCACGGCGACAAGGAGCGCGCATGCAAGGACGAGAGGAAGCCGAAGTGTGGAGGAGAAATGGGGAGTCATCGGGAGGTGCGTTTTCAGGAAGGCGATAGGTCGCAGCATGATAGGGGCGACGACTTGATGCGGGTCGTGACCATGCCTTCGAGCTTGGCGTCGCACCGCCCACCGACGCCAACCCCATGACGGCCCTTGTCCGAAGTGCCAGATGGGGATTCCGGCTTGAGTAGCTCCGTCGCGTTCTCTGGGACGCTGGAACAAATCAGATTCTTGAGTGCACGGTGAATGATCGTTTTCCGGAAACGAGATCGCAGACGCCAAGGTCGGCTCCGGGTCGTGCCGGTATTCGCTTCGTGACGCTGGTCGACAGCTATGGGGGGCACACCTGACCTTGCTGACTCAAGGTCGGCAATGTGAGAGGAAGCCGTCACCGGGCATCTATATCGCGTGGCGCGAGCACATCCTGCACCGCGACCGCGAAGCCACGATGGAGATGCTGCGCTAGCGGCGATAGACCAGCATCAAATTGTTCGCCGGCATCTTGACCAGCCGCGTGCGCGCGAAAGCGCACGCGTCGGCGGCGGTGTCGAGATCCTCTATCCGCCGCAGGCCCCAGCGCGGATCGCGCGCCTTGAGCGAAGCGTCGAACGCTTCGTTCGACGGCGCGGTCTCCACGCCCTCGCGGCGCCACGGGCCATAGAGGATCAGCGGCGCGCCCTTGGCCAGTAGCCGCTCCGCGCCCGCGACCAGCCCGAGCGTCGCTTCCCTTGCGCAAAGTGGCCGGCGCATGCTTGCGCTCCGCGCTATCGTCACCGGGCATCCAGGAGGTGGGACCTTGCATTTCGACCTCGCAAGAAAGTTACTGTCCCGCTAGGAGTATCCACGATGGGCAGAACCCCGCGCCGCTTGCAGCTAACGGCCAGCAGCTTGTCGTGCGCACTCTGCGCAGCGCCACCTCAGGAACCCGTGCGCCAGGATGCCGCACTCAAGGAAGGCATCGAACTCGTCTTTGATGAACCGCGGCAGTTCACAGCCTGTGCTGGCCTCGGTGTGCGCGATGAAGCTGACCGCATGCTGCTGCACCAGGCCGTACCGGTTGGTCTGCTCGGGGCGGTGGCGCTCGTAGTGGAGCGGTGCGCCAATTGGGTGCTTGTCTCAATTGCCGATGCATGACTTGATTCCGACTGCGGTCGACCAACTGCTTGGGGGAGACAGCACCCCGTGGCCGACCAACCCATACTTTGTATGATGGAATCAATGATGCTCACAGCACAACAAGTCGCGCAATACAAACGTGACGGTTACGTCTGCCCCGTTCCAGTGATGCCGGCGGCGGAAGCGCTTGGGCTGCGACGTCAACTCGAGGCGGTCGAGGCCCGCCAGGGCGGGAAGCTCGAGGCCGTGCAGCGCAGCCGGGCTTACTTGCTGTTCAAGTGGCTCGATGAACTGATCCGCGATTCGCGCGTCCTGGATCCGGTCGAACAACTCATCGGGCCTGACATCCTGTGCTGGAGCACCATCTTTTGGATCAAGGACGCCGGCTCGAAGAGCTTCGTATCCTGGCACCAGGACAACACCTACTGGGGGTTGTCTTCGCGTAACGTCGTCACGGCTTGGTTCGCCATTTCCGATGCCAGCGTCGAGGCGGGGTGCATGAAAGTCATGCCGGGGACTCACTTGGGCGAAACGTTGTCGCACCAGGATACCTACGACGAGGACAACATGCTGACGCGCGGGCAGTCGATTCCCGGGCTGGATGAGTCGCGCGCCGCTTTCATGCCTTTGCGGTCCGGGCAAATGTCTTTGCACAACTATTGCCTGGCACATGGGTCGGGGCCGAATCTGTCTTCGGATCGGCGCATCGGCGTGTCGATGCACTTCATGCCGCCCACGACCAAACAGGTGGTGGGAAGTTGGGATTGCGCGGCGTTGGTGCGGGGTGAGGACCGGTACGGGCACTTTGAGCACACGCCCGTGCCAGCCCGAGATTTCGATCCCGCAGCGGTTGCTTTCCACGCGCGCGCCGCCGCAGCGATGCGAGAAGTGCTCTACGCGGGTGCTGCACGCAAACTGCAACGACTCTGAGTCAGCTTGCGGATTGTGAACTGGGCCGAGAGAGTGTCAGCAGTGGGTCGACTGCTGAACTACGGATTGGAATGACCGGTTCAGGCTTAAGCCGACAGCCGCGGTATCGCTCGCGCCTACTCCTCCTGGCGGCGAACTTTGCCGTCAGGCGCCAGTTGACGAATTTGCGCAGAAATTCGTCGATCATGACCATCGAGTCAGCGCCCATAGTCCCATCGGTTCATTCGTGTACTTGATTTTCCCGCTCATAGATGACCTTTCCCTTGCGCCAGTAGCCGGCACCGAATATGCGAACGACGCCCAAGCGGTGAGTGAATCGAACGGTCAGCACGCCCGCTCCGACACGCCCGAAGCAAAAGTACCGCGGTTCCTTGGTGCCGTGCCTCGTGAGCAAGACCGAGGCGCGCCCGGCACTGTTCACCTACATCGAGGGTTGGTACAACCCGCGTCGCGGGCACAGTTCGCTAAGCCACACCTCGCCGGCAACCTTCGAAAGGCACGCCAAAGTCATCCGGGCCCGATCGGGCAGGTGTTGTCATGTATACAGCTCGCTCACACCGGAACTGGCTGGTGGTTGTCCTGCTTCTTCTTCCGCGCACTCAGCGTCGGCAAGGTCCTGATGTCCTTGCCAGTCCTCTGTTCGGCGATGCGCAGGTCATAGATCGTTTGCAGATTGAGCCAGAACTGCGGGCTCGTGCCAAAGAAGTGCCCCAGGCGTAGTGCGGTGTCGCCGGTGATGGAGCGTTGCCCGTTCAGGATCTCGGTGATGCGGTTGGCCGGCACCTTGAGCTGACGGCTCAGCTCCGCCGCGCTCATGTCGAGCGCCGCGAGCTGTTCGGCGAGCTGCTCGCCGGGATGAATCGCACTACGCGCCACGCTGCACCTCCTAGTGATAGTCGACGATCTCGACATTGGTCGGACCGCGCGCCCCCTTGGGCCACTCAAAACAAATGCGCCACTGATCGTTTATGCGTACGCTGTACTGGCCCTTGCGATCTCCCTTCAGCGCTTCCAGCCGGTTGCCCGGCAAATCCAGATCGAGTAGCGACGTGGCGGCGTCAAGCTGGTCCAAATGCAACTCCGCCTTGCGCGCAAAACCGCTGAAAGCCTTGACCCGCTTGCCTTCGGCGAACGTTCGGGTCCGCTTGTCCCGATAGGTCACGATCATGCGATCACATACTACGCAATAATACGCGATACGTCAAGCGTATTTTTGGTTGAAGTCAGGCTGGCTCGCGCAGAAAGGCGTCGTTCCGGCGCACGCTGCCCTGCCCATGCTGGCCTCCAGCGTCCGCACCGTCCAGCGGCCGCGCGCGGGGCGCGGCAATCGACGCAATGCCGCCCAGGTGCACCTTCGGATGCGCCGCGCACCTCTTCGCCCGAGCCTCGATCCAATCGGCCACCGCCTGCCACCCTGCACGCAGTTGCGCATCGCTCTTGGTCACGTAGTGACCCAGCGTCACATCTGCCGCCACCGCGTGGTTCATCATCCGCTTGAGAACGGCTGCGGAGACCAGGCCTTCGGCCACGCTCGCAAACGTTGCCCTCAAACCATGCCCCTGCACGTTCGTGCCCGCGATCGTATTGATCGCCTTGAGCGTCTTGCGCGCGTCCATGACGGGGAACAGCGGCTCCTCAGGCATCCTGCCCTCGCAATGCACGCGGACGATCTCAGTCATGGTGATCTACAGGTTCTGGAGCCGCCAGCTTGCCCGACGCGCTGCTGGTACGTAGCCTGAGCCAACACTACAGTCCAGTGCACTTCTGTGCGCTGTTGCAAAGCGTAGCTCGATGCTGACCATCGCAGATCGTTGCGGGCGCAAGATGGGTGCCCGCAAGAAACCGATGTTCTTGCCAACCTTGAATCAGCGCACCGGCTGGCGCCCGACATAGGCCTCAATCACCTTCGAGTCCTTCAAGACGTCGACCGGCGCCCCCTCGGCGATCGGTACGCCTTGGTCGAGCACGAGCAGGCGATCGGCGAGATCGGCCACCATCTGCATGTCGTGTTCGACCCAGATCATCGGAATGCCGAGCTGATGCTTGATGCGCAGGATGTGGCGCGCCAGGTCCTCACGCTCGTCGCGGTTCAGCCCCGCCGACGGTTCGTCAAGCAGCATCAGCTTTGGCTGCATCGCCAGCGCGCGTGCGAAACCGACGATCTTTTGCACGCCGAACGGCAGCCCGCTGACCGGCTCGTGCCGGTGGCGCCACAGCTCGGTGAAGTCGAGTACCTCTTCCACCGCGCGGCGGTGAGCGGCTTCCTCCGCACGCACGCGGCGCGTGAACAAGGCCTCGGCGATCAAGTTCGTCTGGATGCGCGCGTGGCGCGCGACCAGCAGGTTCTCGATCACCGTCAGCTGCGGCATCAGTTCGCCATGCTGGAACGTGCGCGCCAGCCCCAGCCGCGCGATGCGATGCGGAGCCAGCGCGGCGAGCTCGATGCCGGCGAACGCAATGCTCCCTTGTGTGGGTCTGTAGATACCGCAGATGCAATTGAGCACCGAGGTCTTGCCAGCACCGTTGGGGCCGATCAGGCACAGCAGCTCGCTGTCGCGTGTGGCGAACGACACGCCCTGCAGCACCCGCAGCCCGCCGAACGTGAGGCTCACGCCGGTGAGCTCGAGGTGACTCGTTGGCTCAGCCATACCAGCGCCGACTGCGGCGGTATTGTTTGACGTCGCGGTAGCTGCGCTGCTGCTCACCACCGAAGCCGAGGTAGAACTCACGGATGTCGGGGTGCTCGCGCAATGTGGCCGGCGGTCCGGCCAGCACGATGCGGCCGTTTTCCAGCACGTAGGCGTGGTCAGCGATATTCAGCGCCACCGTGGCGTTCTGTTCGACCAGCAACACCGTCATGCCGAGATCCTTGCGGATCACCTGCAGCCGGCCGATCAGCTCTTCGACGACCAGCGGCGCGAGGCCTTGTGACAGCTCGTCGACCAGCAACAACTGCGGCGCACAGGCGAGCGCCGAGCCGATCGCCAGCATCTGCCGTTCGCCGCCTGACAGATAGCCCGCTTCGCGCGAACGCAGCCTGGCGAGCGCCGGAAAGTACTGCCACACCGCATCGACCAGTCGGCGCGCGTCGGAACCCGGACGCGGCACCACGGCTTCGATGTTCTCGGCCACCGTCAGGTTCTCGAACACCTTGCTGCGTTCGGGCACCAACGTGATGCCGCGCGCCGTGATCTCGTGCGGCGGCCGATTGTGGATAAGCTCACCGCGGAGCGCGATCGAGCCCTCGGTCACACGCGCATCGTCGAGCCCGATGAAACCCGAGATCGCGCGCAAGGTCGTGGTCTTGCCGGCGCCGTTGGTGCCGAGCAGCGCGACGATGGCGCCCTCGCGCACCTGGAGCGACACGCCCTGCACCGCTGTGATTACGCGGTGGTAGGCGACCTCGACGTTGTCGAGTTGCAGCAAGACGGCACCCGCAATCATGGGCCCAACGGCTTGCGCTTGAACGGCCACAACAGGAACCACGCCTGCACGCGCCGCCAGATGCCCACCAGACCCTGCGGCTCGAACACCAGGAACCCGATCATCGCGAGGCCGAACGCCGCGTAATTGATGGCGAAGATCATCGACGACAGCCGCTCGGTGAAGCTGAGCATGTCCATCAGCGCCTCGATGCCGTACGGCAACAGCACCACGAAGAGCGTGCCCAGCAACGCGCCGAGGATCGAGCCGATGCCGCCGATGATCAACGTGGCCACGTACTGGATGGTGAGGAACAACGAAAACGCCTCGGCCGACACGAAGCCGCGGTAGTACGCGAACAGGCAGCCCGCCACCGAGGTCAGCGTGCACGACACGACGAAGGCCGTCAGCTTGGCCAGCGGCACGCGGATGCCCAGCGCCGCGGCCACCGCCTCGCGGCCGTGAATCGCACGCCAGGCACGGCCGGTCTTCGAGCGCAGCAGGTTCAGGCTCAGCAGCACGGTGGCCACCGAGGCGGCGAGCAACACGAAATACCAGGCGCGTGGATCCTGGAGCGTGAAGCCGGCGAACGTTGGTGGGTCGATCACGACGCCGGTGGAGTGCCCGCGCCGGGTTTCGTACTCCTGACCGGCCTGAATCACCATGAAGTGCAGCGCCAGCGTCGACACCGCGAGGTACAGCCCGCGCAAGCGCAGGCTCGGCAGACCGAACGCCACCCCTATCAACGCACCCACCACCGCGGAGGCCGGCAGCGTGACCCAGAACGGCGCGGCGAACTCCTTGAACAGGATGCCGGTGGTGAACGCACCCGCTGCCAGCAGGCCGGCATGGCCGAGCGAGATCTGGCCTGCACAGCCGGTGAGCAACATCAACGCCACCGCGCCCACCGACACCAGCAGCACCTGGTTGGCCAGGTCGAGCACCAGCGCGTTGGCGATAAACGGCAGCACGACCAGCACCACCGCGAGCACCACCAGCCACACTTTCTGCGTGCGGGTGTCGATCAGTGCGAGGTCGCGCTCGTAGCGCGTGCGAAAGTATCCACTGGCCCACGGGGCGCTCATGCCGGCCTCACACGCGGTCCAGTTCTTCGCGCGTGCCGAACAACCCCCACGGCCGCACGACCAGCATCGCCAGCAGCACGAAGAATGGCACCACGTCGGACAAGAGCGGGCTCACGTAGCTGATCAGGAACACTTCGGCAGCCCCGATCACCAGCGAGCCGACCAATGCGCCTGCCAGGCTGTCGAGCCCGCCGACCAGCGCGGCCGGGAACGCCTTCAGCCCGATCGTGACCATCGTGGCTTCGATGCCGGCGTCGCAGGCGATCAGCATGCCGGCCATGCCGCCGGTGAAGGTGGCCAGTCCCCACGCGAGCGCGTAGACGCGGTGCAGCCGGATGCCGCGCTGCGCCGCGAGCAGCGGGTTCTGGCCCGCGGCGCGCATGCGAATGCCCCAGCGCGACGCGCGCAGGAACACGAACAACCCGCCATACACCGCCGCCGTGCCCAGAACGAGCAGCAGCCCCGCCGCGGAAATGCGCGCGCTCCCGATCGCAATCGACGTGTTGACCCAGCCCAGTTCGCGCAGCGGGTACTGGGTCTGCGTGCCGAATGCGAGGGTCATGGCGCCGCGCAGCAGGATGCCGAGCGCGATGGTGGTGAGCACCGCGGCGAGCACCGATTCGCCGGTCATGCGGCGCATCAGCAGCGCGTAGACCAGCACACCCACCAGCAGCGCCAAGGCGGCCGACACCGCGATCGCCAGCAATGGGTGGCCGCGAAACAGGCTCGCGGTCACCGCCAGCCCGTAGGCACCCAGCATCATCAACTCGCCGTGCGCGAGCGACAGCACGCGGCTGACGCGGTAGATCAGCACATAGCCGCAACTGATCAGCGCATAGATTGCCGCCAGGACGGCGATGTTGACCGCGAGTTGCACGAGACGCGAGCGGCCTAGCGCTTCACATCGATCGCTTGCCAATCCTGGACGCGCACGACGGCGTTCTTGGCCGTATCCCAGTGCCAGACACGGTAGTACTGTTTGGTGCGGAAGTGGTTGTCGCTGGTCCACTCCAGCGGGCCGCCGCGCAGGCCCTTCAGATCGACCTTGAGGTTGTTCATTGCCGCCAGCACCTTCTGCGGTGTCGCCGGCCACGGCGTGGCCTTGAGCGTCGCTTCGATCGCCATGCCGGCAATGAACCCTTCGGTCAGGTATGTCGTCGGGTAGCTCAGCTTGGCGCGGTGCGTCAACGCACGGATCTCGGCGTGCACGGGCAGATCGTCCTGGAACAGCGCGTTGGTGCCGATCACATAGAACTCGTTGTCCTTGATGCGCGCGAGTTCCTCTTCGGCGTTGAGGTGCGCCCAGGTGATGTAGCGGCCGTTCCAGCCCAGGCGCCGCAACGCCTCGAACGTGCGCACCTGCGTCACCCACGGCGCCCACGAGTACACCCAGTTCGGATCGGCGTCCTTCAGCTTGGTGGCGAAGGGCGTGTAGTCGGGCGCCGGCGGCGGCGAGATTTGCTTCTCGACGGGTGTCATGCCCATCGTCTTCGACAGGCCCTCCGCGTAGTCGATCTCGGCACGCGAGATCGGGATCGCCATCGCCGCGAAGCCGATCCGCACTGGTTCCTTGGCTTGCGTCTTCACAAAACTGAGCGCGCCCTGCGAATCCAGGTTCGCACCGAACGCGCTTGAGCAGAACTGCAGCGGGTCGGCCGGTGGATAGGTCTCCTTCGGGCACACCGAACCGCCGAAGAACAAGGGCACGTTGGCGCGTTTGGATTCCACCACCATCGGCGCATAGGTCGACGACAGGCTGCTGTTGATCAACAGCAGCACGTTGTCCTGCGTCAGCTTCTTGGCGTTGGCGGCGGCGCGCGACGGCTCGGCACCATCGTCGAGCACGATCAGCTTGATGGGTTTGCCGTTGACGCCACCGCGGGCGTTGACGTTGTCGATGTAGGTCCTCATCGCCTCGACCACCGGCGCGTAAATACCGGCGCCGGGTCCCGTCATCGCCGCCGACACGCCGATCACGTAGCCGTCATCGGCCGCGGCCGCAGCGCCTGCGCCGAAAGCGACGAACCAAGCCCACCACGTCTTGTTCATTCGATGTCTCCTGGTTGTTCAGGTTTGCAAAGCGTCGCCCACACTCGCAGCGACCCGTTGTTCTTCGCTGTCGTCGTACATCGCCTCGACCAACGTGCTGAACCGTTCGAGCATTCTGGAGCGCTTGAGCTTGCGTGTCGGCGTGACCGGCTCGCCCTCTTCCTCGGGGTCGAGCGCCTTGGGCAGGACGCGAAAGGCCTTGATTTGCTCCACGCGCGCGAGTGCCTCGTTGACCTGTGCGATCTCCGCCTGCATCAGCTGCTGCACGCGCGGATGCTGCGCCAGGCTAGTGAAACCGGTGTACGTGATAGCGTGGTTGCGCGCCCAGTCGGCCACGCTGTCGAAGTCGATTTCGATCAGCGCGGTGAGGTACTTGCGTGCATGGCCGATCACCATCGCCTCGGCCACGTACGGGCTGGCGCGCAGCTGGTTCTCGATGAACGACGGCGACAGCGTCTTGCCCCCGGCGGTGACGATGAAATCGCGTGCGCGGTCGACGATCTGCAGCGAGCCGTCGACCCAACGCCCGACATCGCCGGTGTGCAGCCATCTTTGATTCGTCACTGGGTCGGGCGTGAAGGCACCGGCCGTGGCGGGCTGGTCGCGCCAATAGCCGTCGAACACGTCGTCGCCGCGGACGAGGATCTCGCCATCGTCGCTCAGCATCACCTGCCAGCCGTCCGGTACCGTGCCCACGTTGCCCGGGCGCGGAAACGGCCCGCGCTGGCCGCTGATGATGGCGCCGGCGGTTTCGGTCTGCCCGTAGATCTCGACCACGTTGACGCCCCACATCTGCCACAGCGCCATCGTCTGCGCCGGCAGCGGCGCGCCGCCGCAGATCACGATCTCGAGCGCGTTGAGCCCGATCTGGTTGAGCATCGGCTTGAACACCAACGCACGCGCCATCGCATAGACGGGCGACTCGCCGGTGCGCCCGTCCCAGCGCGCACGAGCCTGTTCGCGCGCGTGCCGCATCGCCCATTCGTACACCGCGCGTTTGATGGCCGACGTGCTGCTAATGCCGACCAACAGTTGCGACGCGATCTTCTGAAGGTAGCGCGGCACGGTGAACAGCACGGTGGGCGCCACCTCGAACAACGTGCGTGGCAGGTCGTCGATTTCCTCGCCAATGTGCGGCACGAGCTTGGACAGCAGCGGCAGCGTCACCGCGATGTCGCGCCCGAGGATGTGGCACAGCGGGAGGTACGCCACCACCCGTTGCACGCGCTCGGCCAGCGTCGGGTAGTGCTCGACCAGGTTGAACGTGGCGGCCAGATGTTTGCCGTGCGAGACGCGCGCCCCTTTCGGGTGCCCCGATGTGCCCGAGGTGTAGACGATGAACGCCGGTGCCGACGGGTCGACGTCGCGCGCCAGTGCTTCCAAAGCCGCCACGTCGCGCTCGCCGCCGAGCGACAGCACGTCGGCCCAGGTCTTCAGCTTGGGGTGTTGGTAGCCGAACATCGCGGTGGCGTCGACCACGACGATCCAGCGCAGGTTGGGTAGGTGGTCGGCCACGGCCAGGATCTTGTCGACGTACTCCTGGTCTTCTGCGACGAAGATCGATGCGCCGCCGTCGGCCATCTGGTATGCCAGCTCTTCCATCGACGCAGTGGGATAGATGCCATAGACGATGGCCCCCAACGCCTGCGCGCCCTGGTCGGCCAGCAGCCACGCCTCGCAGGCGTCGCCCATGATCGCGATGCGTTCGCCCTCGGCGAGTCCGAGCGCGCTCAGCCCGTGCGCGACGATGGCCACCTGCTGCGCGTATGCGACCCAGGTTCGCTCCTGGTACAGGCCGAGGTGCTTGGCGCGGTAAGCGATGCCGCGCGGCTCGGTGCGAGCGCGCTGCGCCAGCAGCGCCGGCGCGGTGAGCTTGCGCAGTGTGTCGCGGTCCATAGCTCAGTGCCGCAGCCCATGCGGCTCAGCGTCGCCAGCCTTGAAGGCCCGCACCAGCAGCTCGACGTAGTTGGTGGTGATGCGCTCCAGCGTCGCATCACGCTCGCGGCCAAACCACAGCGCCGCCGAATTGCCCAGGCCCAGCAGCGCCAGCGTGGCCATGCGGGCATCGAGGTCGGCGTGGAACTCGCCGCTGGCGATGCCCTGCTCGATCACGCGCTCGATGATGCGTTCGTAGCGCAGCTCGGTCGCGCGGATCCGCTGCCGCGCCGGCGCGGGCAAGAATCGCCGCTCGCGCAGGAAGGTGAGCGTGAAGTCCAGCCGCTCGGCCAGCGGCGCGAGGTGATGGAACACCAGCTGCGCAACCTTGTCCGACGCGCTGGTGCGGCTGCGCATCACGCGGCGCGCATTGGCTTCGTATTCGGCCACGCCGTCGGCGCACACTGCCTCCAGCGCCGCCTCTTTGGAGGCGAAGTAGTAGTACAGGCTCGCTTGGCGGATGCCCAGCACGTCGGCAATGTCTTGCGTTGAAGCCCCGTGGTAGCCGCGGCGCGCGAATACCTTCGCCGCCGCCGCCACCATCTCGGCGGCACGGCGCTTGGGAGTTTCGCTGGTGGCACGGGGCTCGCATGCAAGGCTATTCTATTGGCCTATAGAACGCTGCAAACGAGGCTTCACATGAGCATTAACGCGAATGGTCGTCCACCCTGTCGGGCCGATCACATCGGCAGCCTGCTGCGCCCGCAGTCCCTGCGCAAGGCGTTTCGGGCGCATGCCGCGAAAGAGATCAGCGACATCAACTTCCGCGCCGAACAAGACGCCGCCATCCGCGACGTCGTGAAGCTCCAGCTTGACTGCGGCCTGCAGGTGATCACCGACGGCGAGTTCCGGCGCATCTCGTACTGGGAGAAGTTCGTACGCCTGACACGCGGCCTGGTGGTCAAGAACGCGGTGTTCACCTTCCACGACGAACATGGACACGCCAGCGACTTCACGGCGCCGTACGTGGTGAGCAAAGTGGGCCGCGGCGAACCCATCACGGTCGACGAGTACCGCTTCGTCGCACCGCTGACCACCGCGACGCCCAAGGTGACGATGCCAGCGCCGTCGACGATGCACTTCTACCGCTTCACGCAATACGCCGACCCTGGCATCTACGCCAATGCGCGCGAGTTCTACGTCGACCTCGGCAGGATCTACCAGCAGGAGATCGCCGAGCTGCACGCCGCGGGTTGCCGCTACGTGCAGCTCGACGAGGTGGCGCTCGCCGTGTTGTGCGATCCGGCCGCGCAGGCAAAGGTGCGCTCGCACGGCGGCAATCCCGACGAGCTGGTGGATCTGTACGTCGAAGCCATCAACGAGGCAGTGAAGAACAAGCCGGCCGACATGGTAGTGGGCGTGCACATGTGCCGCGGCAACTACAAAGGCATGTACCTATCCGAAGGCGGCTACACGTCGATCGCCGAGCGGCTGTTCAACCGCGCCAACGTCAACCACTTCCTGCTCGAGTTCGACACACCGCGTGCCGGCGACTTTGCACCGCTGCAGATGATGCCCAAGAACAAGGGCGTGGTGCTCGGCTTGGTGAGCTCGAAACTGCCCGAACTCGAATCGATCGACACGTTGAGGCGGCGTGCTGACGAAGCGGCGAAGTATGTCGACACGTCACGCCTGGCGATCAGTCCGCAATGTGGCTTTGCCAGCACGATGGGCGGGAACCCGGTCACCGAGGCCGACGAGCGCGCCAAGCTGCGCTTGTGCGTGGAAGCAGCAGCCAGCATCTGGAGTTAGCGAGTGCACCGGGGCCGTTGACAAGCTCCCAGCCTGCGCTGCGCTCCCGCGCCGGCAAGATCGAGCGTAGACAGGGTTGTGCAAGAGGGTCCGCAATGGGCACGCCAGCGACCGACCGCTTCCGGCCGAACCGCGAGATCGGCGAACGCTCCCTTCTCTGAAGTCCGGCCTACCCTGCACCTGCTTGCTCAGCCGTCGGGGCACGCACCAGGCCACGATCGTGCTAGGATGTACACAATCCAATGCGCTGAGCAGATTCCCCATGTCCACGACCATGACCCTTCGCCTCGAGGACGACGTCAAGGCGCGCCTCGACAAGCTGGCTGACGCGACTCAACGCAGCAAGTCGTTCTTGGCGGCCGAGGCCATTCGCGAGTTCGTCGAGAACAACGAGTGGCAGATCCGAGAGATCAAGGCCGCCATCAAGGAGGCCAATGCGGCTGACTTTGCCAGCGACGAGGAGGTGGCAACGCTCGCCAAGAAGTGGAAGGTGAATGCGCGTTAGGTGGTTGCGCGCAGCGCTGCGCAACCTCGACGTCGAAGCCAGCTTCATCGCCGAAGACGACCCGGCGGCTGCTCGCCTGGTCGTCCAACGTGTGCTGGCGGCCGTGGCCATGCTCGCTGCCCACCCAGCGCTCGGGCGCCCCGGCCGAGTACCCAGCACTCGCGAGCTCGTGGTGCTCAAGACACGGTACATCGTGCCCTACCGCGTCCGCGGCGACACGATCGAGATCCTGCGGGTGTTCCACACCTCGCGTCGATTGCCGCAGAAGTGGTAGTCCGCAGCTGCGGATCCGCCGCGGGCGTGACTTGCGAGTGCAGGCTAGGCCGAAGCAGCCTCTACGACAGAGTGAGACCGTTCATCGAGCTGGCCTCCAGCGCCCGCGCCGTCAAGCGCCTTCGTACTTGGCGCGGCACCCGCCGTCGTGCTGCCAGGTCTTGCTTTTGACCGCGCCTCGCATCCTTTCGCCTCGGCCTCGATCCAATCGGCCACCGCCTGCCACCCTGCACGCAGTTGCGCGTCGCTCTTGGTCACGTAGTGCCCCAGCGTCACGTCCGCCGCCACCGCGTGGTTCATCATGCGCTTGAGCACCGCCGCGGAGACCAGCCCTTCGGCCACGCTCGCAAACGTCGCCCTCAGGCCATGCCCCTGCACGTTTGTGCCAGCGATGGCGTTGATGGCCTTCAGCGTCTTGCGCGCATCCATGATCGGGAACAGCGGTGCCTCAGGCGCCCTGCCCTCGCAATGCGCGCGGGCGATCTCCAGCGCCTGACGCGACAACAAGATCCGGTGGTCCGACCGGTTCTTCGTATCGCGCAAGGTGACCCGGGCGCCCTGCGAGATCGACATCCGCCACGCGCAGCGGCGGGTAGCCCAGTTTCTTGTGGCCGTGGATCTCCACCCCGCGGCAACCGGTGAGCAGCTGGAAGCGGTAGTAGTCCCCGGCGATCCGTGAGCTCGCCTTGCGCGCTGCATTCCACCAGGCGCCCAGCCGCTCGGGTGGAATCGGAGTCGGGTCGCCCTTGGGCGGAGCGAGCACGATGCGGTCGCGCCCGGCGGTGTCCTTGCCCAGCGGGTTGTCGGCAATCACCACCCCGTGCCAGCGCAGCACCGCGCGCAGCACCTGCATCGCGTAGGTGGCGCGGCGTGCGGACTTCCTGGCACAGCGCTCGTAGGTCTGGCGGATCGCCTCCGGGGTGATGTCGGATAGACGCAGCTTGCGCGAGCGCAACCAACTCGCCGTCGGCGAAGCGCTGGCCATCGCGCTCCGATGCGCCCGGAGGTGACCATCCCGAGGTAGTCGGCCTTGGTGCGGGCTTTGAGCGGCAAGCCGTCCTTGCTGCGACGTTTGCGCTCGGCGTACTCCAGCAGCGCTTCGGCGAAGGTGAGCTGCGGCTGCTTGGCTGCCAGCTGCCTTTGCTCGCCGGCTGTCTTCAGCTGTTGCTCCTGTTGCTCGGGCCAGTCGATGCCGTCGCGCGCCAGGGCGCGGATGCGAGCAGCTTCGGCTTTGGCGTCGGCGAGCTTGATCTGTCCGGGTCCGTCGCCGTACTCACGCGGCAGGCTGTACTGGCGCTCGTCCTGGGTAGCCCTTGACGCTGTAGCGCACGAGCAGGGTGCGACGGCCGTCGGGGGCCATCCGCAACTGCAGGCCGCGGTCGATCGTGACCTTGAAGGGTTTGTCGCGCGGCCTGATCGCCTCGATCGTGCGCACGTTCAGCACTGCCATGTCGCGTCCTCAGGATCGGCCCGTGCAGGCCATCGCGGGGATCGTAGGTGCGTGGACGTCCTGGGACGAATGGTTTCGGCACGCGTGGCGCGTTGGTCACGGCCCGAACATTCAGTCGTCCCAGGACGTCCCAATTGATCTCGCGTTAGCGACAGGGTGTTGCTCTGGACACCACACGCTGCGAAGATGAATTCCATGACTCAGCAGTCGACTGCAGCAATGTCGGATACCAGTGGTTCGCCGTGTCCGACGTGTGTCCGAAAAATCGCGAGCACTCATGGTACGAACTGGGATCGACCTGGGACAAACATTTCAGCTAAGCGCTTGATTCACCCTCGTATTTGGAGTCCCACGACGTCCCACAGAGTCTCAATTTCGCGGGCTGTTAATCCGTAGGTCCCTGGTTCGAGCCCAGGTCGGGGAGCCAAACAAATCAAGCACTTAGCGGACGCGGACACAGAAAGAACAAACGGACTGTGTCCGAACGGTGTCCGAAAAAGCTCCCGCTCCCAACTCCCCGAGGCACCGATTCGACAGGCGTTGTGTCCGATCGGAGACGTTGTTTGGTTGTTGAACTGCACGAAGATCCGTAGGTCCGTCGTCGCGAGCGGCTCGGCGTTGCAGGGCTAGAAAAGCGGACAACCGGCCGATTCACCCTCCCGATCCAAAGCCGCCGATTGGGTCGTGTGCTTTGCCGCCTAGAAGCGGCCACCCAACATTGGCGCTATCCGCACTTGATATGAAATTATTCAGACCAACCGGACCAGCGCCTAACTGCGGCTGCGAGCGAGCTGCGCGGCGTGCAACTGGCGCACGGTCTCGATCGTGTCCGCATCCTCGGCCCGCTTGTCCGGCCGACAGTGTTTGACCCGGGCGAAACGCAGCGCCATACCACCGGGGTAGCGCGGACTTTTCTGCAGATGCGTCGGCTTGGGGAGTTCTTCAACGGAATAGGCCTAAACCGGTCAGCGGGCTGGGAGGCCGTCACGGGCTCCTTGGGGTCGGGCGGCGCCCTCATAACCCGAGATTGGATGCAGATGGCGATTCAGTCGTTGTTGCGCCCAGCGTCACGCCATAGAGTGCCCCGCTGGGAAGTGCAGGGGACTGCCTCATGGACGCTCGAGTCAACATCACACCACCGGTGCGCACAGTCATCGCGCGGCCGGAATTCGACGCCGACGGCTTTCTCGTTTACACGCTCGATTGGTCGCCGGCCATGGCCGTATCACTGGCCCGAGAAGAGGGCATCGATGGCCTGGGCGCCACGCACTGGAAGGTCATTCATCTCGTGCGCGACCGCTATTTCTTGCTCGGCGCACTGCCGGTGATGCGGCTCGTCTGTCGCGCTGCGGGCCTGGACCCGCGCCAAGCGCATCACCTCTTCAGCAGCTGCCGGAGCCTTTGGCGCATCGCTGGCTTGCCGAACCCGGGTGAGGAGGCCAAGGCCTACATGAACTGATCGGGCGGTCGCGCGAGGGGACACGCCGATGCGGGCGCGGCGAACGCTTCTTCGGAGGTTCCCTGGCTGCCATCCGAGGAAGTGAACACGCGTACGAGCAAGCTGGGCTGAATGCGCTGAGGCCGCTCTCACCGGGGCGAGCCACCTTCCGAGGCAGATGCCAGGAACTTGCCGATCTCTTCGAGCGCGTCGCGTGCCTCGGGCAGCTCCGGGTTGAAAATCTGCCAGACATGGATCATGTGGTTCCAGGTCTGCAGCTTGACGGGCGAGCCGGCCGCGCGCGCCCTGTTCACGTAGCGCCGGCTGTCGTCGAGCAGCATCTCCACCTCGCTGGCCTGCACCAGCACCGGGGGCAGGTTCGACAAATCGCCATACACGGGTGAGATGGTCGGGTCGCGCGGGTTGATGCGATTGCGGACCCAGCCGATCCACAGCAGCACGGGACCCGGCAGCTTCGTCAATGGCCCGAACAGTGGACCCAGCATCACATCGCTGCGCAGATTGCCGCGCAGGCTCGGACTGACGAGCGTGCTGTCGGTCAGCGGTGACAGTGCGACTGCGGCGTCCGGCGCGCGCAGCCCCTGGTCCCGCAGCCAGGCGATCAGCGACAGCGTCAGGTTGCCGCCAGCCGAGTCCCCCGCGACGAATACGGCGCGTGCGCGCGCCGGACCATCGGGGCCCTGCTCCAACAGCCAGCGATAGGCGCTGCGGCAATCCTCGATACCGGCCATGCGGGAGTGCTCGGGCATCAAGCGGTAGTCGACCGCGAGCACCGCGCCACCGGTCAGTGCGGAGAACTGGCTGGTGAGCGTGCGGTGGCTCTTCGGGCTTCCCATCAGGAAGCCGCCGCCGTGGATGTAGAGCGTGCGCCGGCTGCCGTCCACCCCGGGCGCGAGCACCCATTCGCCAGGCACACCCGCACAGTCGATCCTCGTGAAGGTGGCGTCGATCACCCGCTCGGCAAAGGCGTTGTCGATGTACTCGCGCAAGGCGGCGATGCGCCTGTCGCGTGGCACGTTGCCAACCACAGCGCCGATGCCTGAGAGCGACGCGATCACCGCCCGAGTTCGGCACTCGGTCCGGAGCCGCTCGAAAAACGTTCGCCGTTCGGTCGATCGAAGGCCGACAGATCCTCGCCCCAAGATGAACGCTGGCAACGGCCCAGGCGACGACCACGGCGATCGCCAACGCCAGAACGATCAGGGTCATCGCGGCGCGTGCTCCGTTCGTGCGGGTCGGTTGTTCCACGGCAGCATCAGCGCAAGCAGCAGCAACTGCTCGAACTCCTGCGCGAAGCGGTCGATGATGCGGCTGGGCTGCGGGCACAGCTTGGCATCGGTGATGAGCCCGAACTGCACGCCGCCGGCATAGGAGATGATGCTGACACCGACACCAACGCCCCAGACGGTGCGCACCAGGAAGGATGCTGCGCACCGTGGCGCCGCACAGGCGGATCGGGTCGCTCAGGCCGGGCACGTTGGTCATCACGGCGGTGGTCTTGTCGAGGAACAGGTTCGACAGCGCCCGCTGCCCCCACAGGTTGAGTACGCCCGAAACGCCGAGGATGCCGTAGGCCGGCGCCGGCTGGTAGCCGACCTTCAGTGCGGTCATTCGCGCGTGCACGACCTGCAGCCGCTCGACCGGGTTGGCGATGCCAACCGGCACGAGCAGCGGCACCAGGCCGAACTGGTTGCCGAGTTGCCACGCCTGCTCCAGCGAACGCAAGTTGACCGGTACCATCGCGCGGATGTCCTTGCCGTTCGGATCGTCACCCTCGTCGCGCAGGTAGCGGCCGATCACGCCGGCCACGCTGGACAGCAGGACGTCGTTGACCGAGGCGTCGAGCGCCTTGCCGACGCTCTTGACGTCGTCCAGCGGCAGCGGCTCGCACCAGGCCACCACCTTGCGCCCGCTGCCGTGGCCCTTCAGCGGCGTGGCGGAATCGTCGGGCATCAGCGCCAGCGCCGCGGCGTCGCCGAGCAACTGACGGCCGTCACGCACCAGAGCCGCCGCATCTTCGATCGAGTGACGCGGGTGCTCGAGCACCCGAAGCACCTTCACCAGGCCATCGCCGTACAGATCGATGGCTTTCACGGCCGCGCCGGTGAGCGGCTTGAGCAGCTTCTCGGACAACCAGTCGCCGTGATGCGCCTCGTGTGGGTCGTCGGTGGGGCGTTCGAGTTCCGGTGGCGCGACAGCGTCGTCGGCGATCGACATCATCACCGAGTTCAGCGCGATGCCGTCACCGATGCAATGGTGAATCCGGCAGATCGAGGCACTGCCGCCGTCGTAGTGCTCGACGAAGTGGAACTGCCACAGCGGATGTGCGTAGTCCAGCGGCGTCGACGCCAGCTCGCCCATGCGCTGCTTCAGCGCGTCGCGTTCGCTCTGGCCGCGCCGTCGCGCCAGCTTCTCGATCACCACATGGCGCTGCAGATCGAAATACTCGTCCGGCACCCACTGCCAGCCGAGCGCGCTCTGCACCACTTTCTGCCGGAAGCGCTCGTACTTCAGCAGCCGTGCATTGACGCGCTCGCACAGGTCTTCGTAGCGGACCGCAGGCTCCAGCAGCCAGACGCCGACGATCATCATCAGGTTCACGTCGGTATCCATGCGCAGCCACGCGGTATCCACGCGTGTCAGCGGGCGGGTGTGTTGGCTCACAACGATCCCCCTCTGGCATCTCGGCGCTCGGCAGCGGGGGGCTCGCAGCCGTGCGGCTTGCGCGGGCGTGCTCTCGCCACCAGTTCGTCGAAGGCGGCCGCGAGCGCTGCCGTGAGCTCGCGTGCATCGGGCACGGCATTGCGCGCGGTCGTGAAGCCGAAGCCCAGGGCCCCGGCGTAGCTCATCACGGTGATGTTCAACCCGAGGCCGTGTTCGGGCACCGACATCGGCCAATACGTGGCCATGCGCGCTCCGGCCGCGTACAGCGGCACCTGCGGCCCCGGCACGT
>CAVZEK010000016.1:0-19603 GCA_963774185.1 uncultured beta proteobacterium | reverse complement strand
AGGGTGTTGAAAGCGGCCAGGGCCAGCCGTCCAGATCAGTCCTGCAATGCACGGCCTTGGCCAAACCGGTTTGCGGCCCGAGGGACAAGCCGCAGAGCACCTTCGGCATCATCGCAAGGGCAAGGCGATCATCTACTTTGGGATGCGCGCGGCTGTTCCAGGGCGCATGCAGCGCCTGCCACCACGAGGGCGACGGCCCCCCGCTGCTCGGCGCCAACGTGCCGCTCGCTCGTCGGCAAGGTGCACAGCGACCGGCCAGACAACCTGATCGCACGATCCTCGACGGTGTGCAGGCTCCGCCGACATCGGCCGTCGGTTTCATGCCGGCGTTGCGCCATGCGCTCGACGACGGGCAGGTGGCCGCGATCGTCGCGGGCCTGCGCGAGCGTTACGCGCCGGGGCGGCCGGCGTGGGCCGATCTGGAGGCACGCGTCAGGCTCTGCACGGCTGACGCGGGAGGCCAGGCGCCGAACGACAACAACGCGGCTGCGCGTCACTTCACCAGCGTCACCGGCACGTCGACGAGGTGCAGCACCTTCGTTGCGATCGACCCCATCAAGAGGCCGGAGATGGCCCCGACACCGCCGCTGCCCAGACCGCGCGTGCCCATGATGACCTGTTCGCAGCCCTGCTCGCGCGCGTAGCGCGCGATCGTCTGCGCCACGTCGCCGACTTCGACATGCGACGCATAGGCAATGCCCACGGTGTCGAGGCGGGCACAGGCGGATCGCAAGGCCGCCTCGCCGTCTGCCTGGTGGAACTTGTCGATCAGGTCCTGGCTGAGGTATTCCTTGACGACCCCCGAATGGTTCGGCGGCTGCACGTTCAGGAGATGAACCATGACCGGCTGCCGATGGGCGAGTTGTCGGCAGGCCGCCTCCACCGCGCGCATGGCGTTTTCGGAGCCATCGACCGGAAGCAATACGCTGGACATGACAACCTCCTTGAAGGCGGTTCGGTGATCAACGCGACTCGATCAGCGTACTGAGGCTACGCTGAACAAGCCGCCGAGTTCAGCGATCTACCACTTTGGAGTAGCGCAATGCGGGATTCGCGGCCCGGGTAGTGCGATTTTGAGGCGGAGTGCCGCCATGTCGGCGCCACGGACGCGCTTGGCGTCCCTGGCGGACGTACCCATGCCATGAGGTGCTGCTGCGCCAGGTAGAAGTTGGCCAAGCCAGTGCAACGAACGAGCGCGTGGCGTTCTTGGCCAACCCGCTGTGGCGCACCTTGGTAAAGCCCCACGGCCGCTTGTCCACCGCGAAGACGTGCTCCACGCGGGCGCGCACCTTGGACTTGTGCGAAGGGTCGCCGAAGCCGACCATCGCATGCGGGAGACGCTCTCGGCACCGCGGCTGGATTCGACGACATGACCGCAGCACGCGCGACGCGAGTTCGTGCAGCGCTTCCCGCGACGGGCGCGTCATGTGCGGCTTCGCTGCACCGAAGGCGTCAGCACCTCGCGGCCGACCACCGTGCGCGCATAAAGGTAGTTGGTACGCGCCCGGTCGCTAAGCCGATCCATGTCGACATGCCCCTTGGCGTCGCCCGGCAACGTGCGCGAGCTGCGCAATCTGATCGAAGGCGCCGTGCTCCTGTCAGAGGGCGATGCCCTGACGCGCCAAGCTTTTGCCGCGCGAATTCATCGAGTCAATGGAGCATGGATCAGCAGCGGACACCAAGGCCGGCGTGCGCAGCATGGCCAAGGCCCAGGAAGATCTGATCCGGCGAACTGTCAGTGCATGTAATGGGAATCTGACGCTGGCAGCGCGTCAGCTGCACATTGCGAAGAGCACGCTGTACGTGAAGATGCAGCGCTACGTCGTGTCGCGTTTGACGATCCGCCGGTAACTCGAACGGGCTCGATGCGGCAAGCCGAAAGTCCGGTCTTGGTCGGATCGATTTGATCATTGAAGGACCGCCGTGGGTCGGCAGCGCCAGTTCGCGACTATCGGATGCAGCCGTTTGGCCGCGACCTAGTCGCGGTTGTCGATCGGCACGCGCGAACGACTGCTGTCGCCAACTCTGACTTGCTCGACGATCTCGGTGAAGGTCAAGTCCCAAAGCAGACCGGTCGTTCGCCCAGAAAACCGCCACTGGCTCCTATGGGTCGATTCTGTTGAAAAACCCGATGGCAAGTCGGGCTCGCTGACCTAATCTGACGGCATCGGGTTGATTGGAGGTGCAGTCAGATGATGGGTCAGCGAGATGTCGCGCAGGATAGGCTCTTCTACAGCTTCAACCTGAACGATCACGTCCCGCGAGAGCACCTGTTGCGCGGCATCGACCGGTACTTCGATCTCAGCGATCTGCGTGAGCAACTCGCGCCCTTCTACAGCCACACCGGCCGCCCCTCCATCGACCCCGAACTCATGATCCGCATGTTGATCGTGGGCTACTGCTTCGGCATCCGCTCCGAACGACGCCTGTGCGAGGAGGTTCACTTGAACTTGGCCTACCGCTGGTTCTGCAGGCTCGACCTCGAGGACGCGGTGCCCGATCACTCCACGTTCTCCAAGAACCGGCATGGGCGCTTCCGTAAGAGCGACGCCTTCCGGCTCGTGTTCGAGAGCGTACTGCGCCGCTGCATGAGTGAAGGCCTGGTGCGTGGCGAGGGCTTCGCGGTGGATGCCAGCGTCGTCAAGGCCGACGCCAACCGCGCCCGCGGCGTGCCCGGCGCC
The DNA here is from genome assembly GCA_963774185.1 of uncultured beta proteobacterium. Lineage (GTDB taxonomy): Bacteria > Pseudomonadota > Gammaproteobacteria > Burkholderiales > Burkholderiaceae_C > JAEUPI01. The sequence continues at coordinate 16,922 of CAVZEK010000016.1, read as the reverse complement.
CAGGCCATCGACTGGCGCGCAGGTGAGGCTCCCAGCCGAGCGGTGCGCGAGTACCTCGAGGCGATCGAACAGGCCAACCCGACCAGCGACGAAGACGACGAACCTCCTGCGTCACCACCCAAGAACGTCTCGTTGACCGACCCGGCGGCACGGTGGACGGCAGCCCCTGGTGGCCCGGCGTTCTTCGCCTACTCGACCAACTACCTGATCGATCTGGAAGCCGGCGTCATCGTTGATGTCGAGGCCACGCCGGCACACCGAACGCAGGAAGTCGAGTCAACGAAGACGATGGTCGATCGCGTCCAAGCGCGCTTCGGACTGAAGCCGCAGCACTTGGTGGGCGACACCGCCTACGGCACCGCCTCGATGCTGGGCTGGATGGTCAAGGACAAGGGCATCGCGCCGCATGTGCCGGTGTGGGACCGCAGTGAACGCAAGGACGGCACACTGTCGAACGCCGAGTTCGTGTGGGACGAGCGGGCCAACGAGTACCGTTGCCCGCAAGGGCACGCACTGCTCAGCGAGCGCCGCCAGTTCACCAAGCCTCGTCAACGCCACATCCAAGATGGCCGGATCCTGTACAGCGCCAGCGTGCATGACTGCACTGGATGCCCGATGAAGCAGCAGTGCTGCCCGAATGCGCCGGTGCGCAGGATCAAGCGCAGCCTGCACGAAGACTCAAGGCAAGTTGCGCGCGAGATTGCCGCCACGCCGCAGTACCAGCAATCCAGACGTGAGCGCAAGAAGGTCGAGATGCTGTTCGCCCATCTCAAGCGGATCCTGAAGCTCGATCGACTCCGGCTGCGTGGGCTCAGTGGTGCCAGAGACGAGTTCTTGCTGGCGGCCACCGCGCAGAACTTGCGGCGAATGGCAAAGCGGTTGATCGGAGAACCGCACGAAGTGCAGTTGATGTCGGCTTGAAGAAGGTCGAGCGGCCTGCGGCCTGCATCGAGAACTTCATCGCCAAGTCGAGACGTGCTCCGCGACGTTCTCAGGGTCTCCAGCGCCTCGGCGAAATCGAGTTCTTCAACAGAATCGGCCTATTCCGTTGAAAAACTCCCCAAGCCGACGCTGATGTCCTAAGCTCATCGCAACAGGGCTGCGGGAGCACGTCGCGATGATGGGTCGACGAAGTGGAGGCGAGGAGACGCTGCTCATCGCGCGCGGTTGAGCGCCCACGGTGCGCTAGCGTCACACCCTGCGGTGAGTTCGCGAGTGACGGCAGCCGCCGCGCGGGACTGCGGCAACCGAGGTGATCCATGAAATCCTTGAGCGGACTCGACGGTGCGTTCCTCCACCTGGAGACACCCGAGACGCCGATGCACGTGGCATCGCTGAGCCTGTTTGACCTACCGCCGGGCTACCGTGGCGACTTCCTCGCCGACGTCAAGAAGCTGCTGGCGCGCCGGCTGCACTTGGCGCCGGTGTTCCAGCGCAAGCTCGCGCCGATGCCGCTGCAGTTCGCCAACCCGGCGTGGATCCACGACGACAACATCGATCTCGACCGCCACATTCAGCGCGTCACGCTGCCGCCGCCAGGCTCCCCGGAACAGTTCGAGGACTGTGCGGCGCGCCTGCACTCGCAGCCGCTCGACCGCAGCCGGCCGCTGTGGCAGCTGACCCTCATCGACGGCCTGCGCAGCGGGCAGGTCGGGTACTACTTCAAGGCCCACCACGCCGTGCTGGACGGCCAGGCCGGTGTGCTGCTGGCGCAGGTGCTGTTTGACGTGACAGACAAGCCCCGCGCCGTGCCCCACCCGCATGCAGGCGCCAAGCGGGCCGAGCATCCCGGAATGGCCGAGCTGGCCGCGGCCGCCCTCAAGCACGACGCCGGCCAGTACATCAAACTGCTTCGTTATTTGCCCGACGTCGTGAAGACACTGGCCGGCATGCTGGCGCCGTCTGCTGCGCCGGCCAAGGGCCGGCTCCGACAGAACCTCGGCTTCGGTCCGCACACGCCGCTGAATGTGCAGATCGTCGGCGAACGCGGTTTCGCCGCGCTGTCGCTGCCACTCGACGCACTCAAGCAGGTGGCCACTGCGAACGACGCGAAGCTCAACGACATCGTGCTCGCGCTGTGCAGCGGCACGCTGCGCCGCTACCTCGCAAGGCACGGCGGCCTGCCGAAGAAGCCTCTGATCGCCGCGATGCCGATCTCGCTGCGCGCACCCGGAAACACCGAATACACGACCCTGGCCACGATGAGCCTGGTCAATCTGCACACCGACATGGCCGACCCCATCAGGCGGCTGCACGCCATTCGCGATGCCGCGAGCGCGACGAAGGAGCTGGCACGGCGCGCCAGAGGCATCATGCCGACCGACTTCCCGTCGATCGCCATGCCGTGGCTGCTGCACGGCCTGGCGTCGCTCTACGGCCGTTCGGGGCTGGCCAGCGCGATGCCGCCGATCGCCAACGTCGTCGTGTCGAACGTGCCGGGGCCGCAGGTGCCGCTGTACGCGGCCGGAGCGCGCATGGCCACGTATTGGCCGATGTCGGTGCCCGAACACGGCCTCGGGTTGAACATCACCGTGATGAGCTACGCCGGGGCCCTGGGCTTCGGCTTCACGACCGCGCGCAATGCCGTGCCCGATGCACGCGAGCTCACGGCAGCGCTCGCGGCCGCCTTCGACGAACTGGTGGCGAGAGCACGCCCGCGCAAGCCGCACGGCTCGAAGCCCCCCGCTGCCGAGCGCCGAGATGCCAGAGGGGGATCGTTGTGAGCCAACACACCCGCCCGCTGACACGCGTGGATACCGCGTGGCTGCGCATGGATACCGACGTGAACCTGATGATGATCGTCGGCGTCTGGCTGCTGGAGCCTGCGGTCCGCTACGAAGACCTGTGCGAGCGCGTCAATGCACGGCTGCTGAAGTACGAGCGCTTCCGGCAGAAAGTGGTGCAGAGCGCGCTCGGCTGGCAGTGGGTGCCGGACGAGTATTTCGATCTGCAGCGCCATGTGGTGATCGAGAAGCTGGCGCGACGGCGCGGCCAGAGCGAACGCGACGCGCTGAAGCAGCGCATGGGCGAGCTGGCGTCGACGCCGCTGGACTACGCACATCCGCTGTGGCAGTTCCACTTCGTCGAGCACTACGACGGCGGCAGTGCCTCGATCTGCCGGATTCACCATTGCATCGGTGACGGCATCGCGCTGAACTCGGTGATGATGTCGATCGCCGACGACGCTGTCGCGCCACCGGAACTCGAACGCCCCACCGACGACCCACACGAGGCGCATCACGGCGACTGGTTGTCCGAGGAGCTGCTCAAGCCGCTCACCGGCGCGGCCGTGAAAGCCATCGATCTGTACGGCGATGGCCTGGTGAAGGTGCTTCGGGTGCTCGAGCACCCGCGTCACTCGATCGAAGATGCGGCGGCTCTGGTGCGTGACGGCCGTCAGTTGCTCGGCGACGCCGCGGCGCTGGCGCTGATGCCCGACGATTCCGCCACGCCGCTGAAGGGCCACGGCAGCGGGCGCAAGGTGGTGGCCTGGTGCGAGCCGCTGCCGCTGGACGACGTCAAGAGCGTCGGCAAGGCGCTCGACGCCTCGGTCAACGACGTCCTGCTGTCCAGCGTGGCCGGCGCGATCGGCCGCTACCTGCGCGACGAGGGTGACGATCCGAACGGCAAGGACATCCGCGCGATGGTACCGGTCAACTTGCGTTCGCTGGAGCAGGCGTGGCAACTCGGCAACCAGTTCGGCCTGGTGCCGCTGCTCGTGCCGGTTGGCATCGCCAACCCGATCGAGCGGCTGCAGGTCGTGCACGCGCGAATGACCGCACTGAAGGTCGGCTACCAGCCGGTGCTGGCCTACGGCATCCTCGGCGTTTCGGGCGTACTCAACCTGTGGGGGCAGCGGGCGCTGTCGAACCTGTTCCTCGACAAGACCACCGCCGTGATGACCAACGTGCCCGGGCCGAGCGACCCGATCCGCCTGTGCGGCGCCACGGTGCGGCAGAGCATCTTCTGGGTGCCATCGTCGGGCAACGTCGGTGTCGGTGTCAGCATCATCTCCTATGCCGGCGGCGTGCAGTTCGGGCTCATCACCGATGCCAAGCTGTGCCCGCAGCCCAGCCGCATCATCGACCGCTTCGCGCAGGAGTTCGAGCAGTTGCTGCTGCTTGCGCTGATGCTGCCGTGGAACAACCGACCCGCACGAACGGAGCACGCGCCGCGATGACCCTGATCGTTCTGGCGTTGGCGATCGCCGTGGTCGTCGCCTGGGCCGTTGCCAGCGTTCATCTTCGGGGCGAGGATCTGTCGGCCTTCGATCGACCGAACGGCGAACGTTTTTCGAGCGGCTGCGGGCCCAGTGCCGAACTCGGGGCGGTGATCGCGTCGCTCTCAGGCATCGGGGCTGTGGTTGGCAACGTGCCACGCGACAGGCGCATCGCCGCCTTGCGCGAGTACATCGACAACGCCTTTGCCGAGCGGGTGATCGACGCCACCTTCACGAGGATCGACTGTGCGGGTGTGCCTGGCGAATGGGTGCTCGCGCCCGGGGTGGACGGCAGCCGGCGCACGCTCTACATCCACGGCGGCGGCTTCCTGATGGGAAGCCCGAAGAGCCACCGCACGCTCACCAGCCAGTTCTCCGCACTGACCGGTGGCGCGGTGCTCGCGGTGGACTACCGCTTGATGCCCGAGCACTCCCGCATGGCCGGTATCGAGGATTGCCGCGGCGCCTATCGCTGGCTGTTGGAGCAGGGCCCCGATGGTCCGGCGCGCGCACGCGCCGTATTCGTCGCGGGGGACTCGGCTGGCGGCAACCTGACGCTGTCGCTGATCGCCTGGGTGCGGGACCAGGGGCTGCGCGCGCCGGACGCCGCAGTCGCACTGTCACCGCTGACCGACAGCACGCTCGTCAGTCCGAGCCTGCGCGGCAATCTGCGCAGCGATGTGATGCTGGGTCCACTGTTCGGGCCATTGACGAAGCTGCCGGGTCCCGTGCTGCTGTGGATCGGCTGGGTCCGCAATCGCATCAACCCGCGCGACCCGACCATCTCACCCGTGTATGGCGATTTGTCGAACCTGCCCCCGGTGCTGGTGCAGGCCAGCGAGGTGGAGATGCTGCTCGACGACAGCCGGCGCTACGTGAACAGGGCGCGCGCGGCCGGCTCGCCCGTCAAGCTGCAGACCTGGAACCACATGATCCATGTCTGGCAGATTTTCAACCCGGAGCTGCCCGAGGCACGCGACGCGCTCGAAGAGATCGGCAAGTTCCTGGCATCTGCCTCGGAAGGTGGCTCGCCCCGGTGAGAGCGGCCTCAGCGCATTCAGCCCAGCTTGCTCGTACGCGTGTTCACTTCCTCGGATGGCAGCCAGGGAACCTCCGAAGAAGCGTTCGCCGCGCCCGCATCGGCGTGTCCCCTCGCGCGACCGCCCGATCAGTTCATGTAGGCCTTGGCCTCCTCACCCGGGTTCGGCAAGCCAGCGATGCGCCAAAGGCTCCGGCAGCTGCTGAAGAGGTGATGCGCTTGGCGCGGGTCCAGGCCCGCAGCGCGACAGACGAGCCGCATCACCGGCAGTGCGCCGAGCAAGAAATAGCGGTCGCGCACGAGATGAATGACCTTCCAGTGCGTGGCGCCCAGGCCATCGATGCCCTCTTCTCGGGCCAGTGATACGGCCATGGCCGGCGACCAATCGAGCGTGTAAACGAGAAAGCCGTCGGCGTCGAATTCCGGCCGCGCGATGACTGTGCGCACCGGTGGTGTGATGTTGACTCGAGCGTCCATGAGGCAGTCCCCTGCACTTCCCAGCGGGGCACTCTATGGCGTGACGCTGGGCGCAACAACGACTGAATCGCCATCTGCATCCAATCTCGGGTTATGAGGGCGCCGCCCGACCCCAAGGAGCCCGTGACGGCCTCCCAGCCCGCTGACCGGTTTAGGCCTATTCCGTTGAAGAACTCCCCAAGCCGACGCATCTGCAGAAAAGTCCGCGCTACCCCGGTGGTATGGCGCTGCGTTTCGCCCGGGTCAAACACTGTCGGCCGGACAAGCGGGCCGAGGATGCGGACACGATCGAGACCGTGCGCCAGTTGCACGCCGCGCAGCTCGCTCGCAGCCGCAGTTAGGCGCTGGTCCGGTTGGTCTGAATAATTTCATATCAAGTGCGGATAGCGCCAATGTTGGGTGGCCGCTTCTAGGCGGCAAAGCACACGACCCAATCGGCGGCTTTGGATCGGGAGGGTGAATCGGCCGGTTGTCCGCTTTTCTAGCCCTGCAACGCCGAGCCGCTCGCGACGACGGACCTACGGATCTTCGTGCAGTTCAACAACCAAACAACGTCTCCGATCGGACACAACGCCTGTCGTATCAGTGCCTCGGGGAGTTGGGAGCGGGAGCTTTTTCGGACACCGTTCGGACACTGTCCGTTTGTTCTTTCTGTGCCCGCGTCCGCTAAGTGCTTGATTTATTTGGCTCCCCGACCTGGGCTCGAACCAGGGACCTACGGATTAACAGCCTGGGGGTCGATCTGCCCGCTAGGCCGCATGAATGCTCGCTTTTTGGGGTCGGCGCTTCCAATACTTCTTGGCCGTTTCGCTGAACGAAGGCGCCGAATTGGCCTGGATCGTCCTCTGGATATTGGAAGCATTCATGGCCCAGTTTCTCGCCGTCTAGTTGATGGATTCGTGCCACCGAGCCCTGACGTTGGTCGAGGCTCACAACCGCCTTAGCGCCGTGGCCAGCGAACCTTAAGGGTCAAACCGGCTGACCTGCTCGACGGATTTCTGCCGAAATTCGTCGGGCCGCAAAACAAACCAAAGTGCAAGTCGAGAACGGCCGCGAAAGCGCTGTCCGGCCAGGAGCGGACAACCGTAGAAACCAGATCACGACGCCGGCAGAGACGGGCGAGCCGCCCGCTAGGTAACAGTCAGTGGACCTGCATCGGGTGCAACGCCGTTGCCGCCGCCGGGACCTGGATGGTGGCGTCCTCTTCCAGGGCGAGTTCGGTGTTGGCGTAGTTCTGCGCCAACTCCCGCGTGAGGACCTCGCGGTCGCACGCCTTTTCCCAGATCGATACCACGACGCAGGCCACCGCGTTGCTCATGGTGCTGGTGAGCGCCCGTGCCTCGGACATGAAACGGTCGATGCCGATGATCAGCGCCACGCCGGCCACCGGCAGGTCGGGCATCACCGTGAGCGTCGCGACCAGCGCGACGAAGCCGCTGCCCGTGACACCGGCTGCGCCCTTCGAGGTCAGCAGCATGAGCCCGAGCATGGCGCCGATCTGCGTCCACGACAGGTGGATGTCGCAGGCCTGGGCGATGAACATCGACGCCAGCGTCAGGTAGATCGCCGTGCCGTCGAGGTTGAACGAGTAGCCGGTCGGCAGCACCAGCCCGACAATGCCCTTCTTGCAGCCCAGCCGTTCGAGCTTGATCAGCAGTCGCGGCAGCACCGGCTCGCTCGACGAGGTGCCGAGTACGACCAGCAGCTCCTCGCGGATGTAGCGCAGCAACTGCCACAACTTGAAGCCGTGCAAGCGCGCCAGCAGTCCGAGCACAACCACGACGAAGAAGGTGCAGGCGACGTAGAACGTGCCGATCAGCAGACCCAGCGAGCCGATCGACTTGATGCCGTAGCGGCCGACGGTGAACGCCATTGCGCCGAAGGCGCCAAGCGGTGCGAGCCGCATGATGAAGCCGAACGCGGCGAACAGCATGTGAGCGAAGCCGTCGATGCCATCGAGCACCGCGCGGCCGGTCGCGCCGATGCGGGCGAGGCCGAACCCGCACAGCACCGACAGCAGCAGCACCGGCAGCACCTCGCCCTCGGCGAAGGCGCCGAAGAACGACGACGGGATGATGTGCAGCACGAACTCGGTGAACCCGCGCGGCGGCACCTGGCTCGAGTACTTCGCGGCGACCGCAGCGTCGAGGTGCGTGGGGTCGATATGCATGCCCGCGCCCGGCTGCAGCAGGAACACGGCAGCGAGCCCGGTGAGCAGCGCGAGGATCGTCAGCGCATAGAACAGACCCATCGACTTCAGCAAGTGTCTTGCCGATCTCGCGCGAGTCGTTCAGCGACGTGATGCCGCTGACGATGGTGCAGAAGACGATCGGCGCGATCATCATCTTGACCAGCTTGACGAAGCCGTCGCCCAGTGGCTTGAGCGCGGCGCCGAAGTCTGGCCACCAGTGGCCCACGGCAATGCCGAGCACCAGCGCGATCAGCACCTGGACGTAGAGAAGCTTGAGCAGCTTGGCGGGTTTCATGAATCTGTCTCCTGGATATGGGCGAACGAAGGCCTTGCCGATCTGCGCCGGCTCGACAGGCGGGTGCTGAACGTTCAGCGCAGCGTGGCGAGCACGCGATCGACCATCACGCCGGACTGGCCGAGGTAGTTGGCGGGATCGCAGAGCTTCGCGAGCGCGGCACGATCGAGGTGCTTATTGATCTCGGGATTCGCGGCGAGCAGATCGAGCAGCGGACGTTGCTGCTTCACCGCCTCGCGGCAGATGTCGTAGACCAGGTCGTGCGCGTATTCGCGGCCGATGTAGGGTCCAAGACCCATCATCACCGCCTCGCTCATCACCAGGCCGTGCGTCAGGTCGATGTTGCGGCGCATGGCCTTGGCGTCGACCTCCAGGCCTTCGAGCACGAAGCGCGATTGCTTCAGTGCGCCGGCCATCAGGCAGAACGCCTCGGGCAGCACGATCCACTCGATCTCCCATGGGCCGGTGGAGCGCTCGTGGTCGGCGACCATCGCGTCCATCAGCGCCGCGGCGTGCTGGCGCACCACCGAGATCGCAGCATGGACATAGCAGCTCGAGATCGGGTTGCGCTTCTGCGGCATCGTGCTGCTGCTGCCGCGGCCGTGCGCGTAAGGCTCGTAGACCTCGCCGACCTCGGTCTGCATCATCAGCTTGACGTCCATGCTGAGCTTGCCGAGCGTGCCGCCGACCAGGCCGAGGAACGCACCGACCTCGGCGATGTTGTCGCGGATGGTGTGCCAGGCGATCACCGGCTGCTTCAGGCCTAGTTCGGCGCAGAGGCCGGCCTGGGTTTCCATGGCACCTTTCTCCAACGACGCCAGCGTGCCGGCTGCACCGGCGAACTCGCCGACCAGCACGCGCTCCTTCAGCTGCGCGAGGCGCTCGCGATGGCGTTCGATCGCAGAAAGCAGCCCGGCCATCTTGTAGCCGAAGGTCAGCGGAATCGCCTGCTGCAGGTTGCTGCGGCCAATCATCGGCGTGTCGCGGTGCGTCTTCGCGTGACGCGCCATCGCCGAAGAAATTGCGGTCAGTTCGCGCTCGACGATCGCCAGGCCCTCGCGGATTTGCAGCACGGTGGCGGTGTCGGTAATGTCCTGCGTGGTAGCACCCCAGTGGCAGTACTCGCCGAGCTTGTCGCGGCACAGTGCGTTGAGTTGCGACACGACGCCGAGGATCGGATAGCCGATGCGTTCGGTCTGCTGGCGCAGCTTCGGCAGGTCGATCTGCTTGAGTTGGCAGTGGCTGACGATCTCGTCGGCCGCCTCCTGTGGAATGAGGCCGAGACGGCCCTGCACCTTCGCCAGAGCTGCCTCAATGTCGAGGTACTTCTGCGTGCGGTTCTCGTCGGACCAGACGTGGCGCATCTCGTCGCTGGAGAAGATGCCTTGGAAGATGGCGGAGTCGATGATGGTGGCGGACATGATGATTTCCTTTTGAAGGTGCGGTGTGTGTTCAGGCGCCGGCGCGGTGCAGCGTGCGTTGCGCCTGCAGCACGATGGGGCGGTCGATCATTCGGCCGTCGAGTTGAGCGGCGCCCGGTGACGAAGCCTCGGCTGCCAGCACGCGCCGGGCCCAGTCGATCGCCTGCGCGGTGGGCGTTAGCGCGGCGTGGATCGGCGCCACCTGGCGCGGGTGGATGCACAGCTTGGCGCCAAAGCCATGACGGCGTGACCACGCGAGGTCGGCAAGCAGGCGCGGCTCGTCGTCGATCTGCGGCGTGACGCCGGCCACTGGCGCCGAGAGGCCCGCGACACGCGATGCGATCGCGATCACGCTGGCCGCATGTGCGAGGCCATCGGCACCATCGGTGATGTCGAGGTCGAGGTCGAGCGCGTAGTCGAGCGTGCCGAAGACCAGTCGGGTGACGCCGTCCGCGCTGGCTACGTGCTGCAAGTTTGCGACGCCGCACGCGCTTTCGATGAGTGCCAGCACACTCACATTCGGCACGGCGCCCCGTACGGCTTGCACCTGCGCTGCGGACTCGGCCTTCGGCAGCATCACAGCTGCGATGCGCGCTTCGCGCAGCAGGCGCAAGTCGTTTGCGAACATGCTCGACTGCGCATCGTTGATGCGCACAACGATGCGTGCCCGATCTGCGTCGGTGGTCTGCAGCGCCCATTGCGCAATCGCGTCGCGCGCTTCGACCTTGGCCGCCGGGGCGACCGCGTCCTCGAGGTCCAGCACGACCGCGTCGGCACCGCTGGCCAGCGCCTTCGCGAAACGCTCCGCTCGGTTGCCCGGCACGAAGAGGTAGGTGCGGGGGTCCATCAGATCGCCTCCGCGGCGCGCAGCTTGCGGACGCCTTCAGCGTCGATGCCAAGTTCCTGCAAGATGGCGTCGGTGTGCTCACCGAGCGCAGGCACCGGGTCCATGCGCGGGCCCTCGTCCCATGTGCCGGGCGGGAGCATCGCGGGCAGCGGTCCCGCCGGCGACCCGATCTCGCGCCAGCGCTCGCGCGCCTTCAGCTGCGGGTGCTGCCACACGTCGTGCATCGTGTTGACGCGCGCATTGGCGATCTGCGCGCCCTCCAGCCGCTCGACCACCTGGGGCGCCGTCAGCGGCGCGAAGGTCTCGACGATGATGCCGCGCAGCGCGGTGCGCTCAGCCACACGCTTGGCATTGCCAGTGAAACGCGGGTCGCGCGCGAGTTCCGGGCGTTGCAGCACCTTGTCGCAGAAGTTGACCCACTCGCGCTCGTTCTGCAGGCCCAGCATCACGCTGCCGCCATCGGCGCCGGTGGGGAAGGGCCCGTAGGGATAGATCGTCGCGTGCGCGGCACCCGTGCGCGGCGGCGGCGGTGCGCCGTCGAACGCGTAGTACATCGGATAGCTGGTCCATTCCACCAACGACTCGAGCATCGAGATGTCGATGTGTTGTCCGCGTCCGGTCTGTCCGCGTTGCAGCAGCGCGGCGAGGATGTTGGTGTAGGCGTACATGCCGGCCGCGATGTCGGCGATCGACGGGCCGGCTTTGCACGCCTCGTCAGCCGTACCGGTGACCGACACGAAGCCCGCCTCGCTCTGGATCAGCAGGTCGTAGGCCTTCTTGTCGCGGTATGGGCCGTCGGCGCCGTAGCCGGAGATGTCGCACACGATGATCGACGGCTTCTTCGCCGCCAGCCCCTCGTAGCCCAGCCCCAGACGAGCGGCGGCACCGGGCGCGAGGTTCTGCACGACGACATCGGCTTTTTCCAGCACCAGGCGCTCGAGCACCTTGGCGGCCTCGGGGTGCTTCACGTCGAGCGTGAGGCTCTCCTTGGAGCGGTTGGTCCAAACAAAGTGCGACGCCAGGCCGCGCACGCGGGCGTCGTAGCCACGAGCGAAGTCGCCGGTTCCAGGGCGCTCGATCTTGATGACGCGGGCACCGAGGTCGGCGAGCTGGCGCGTCGCGAACGGCGCGGCGATCGCGTGCTCGAGCGTGACGACGGTGAGTCCTTTCAGCGGTTGCATGCTCGTCTCCTCAGCGCAACGTCACGACTGCGTCCATCGTGAGCCAGCCTTCATGGTCCTGGGCCCACAGCTTGACCGTCTTGCCCTCGTCCTGAAGCTGGCCGTTGACGCGGAACGGGTTCAGGTCGAAGGTCGGCCGCACGGCCTTGAAGCGAAACGTCGCGACATCGCGATCCGGCGCGTTGCGGCGTACCAGGTCCATCAGCAGCGTGGCGATCAGCGGGCCGTGCACGATGAGTCCCGGGTAGCCTTCCACTTCGGTCACGTACTTGCGGTCGTAGTGGATGCGGTGGCCGTTGAAGGTCAGCGCCGAGTATCGAAATAGCAGCACGTCGTCGGGCACGATCTCGCGTTGCCATGCCGCGCCGGTGTCCGCACGCTGCGGCGGCGGGTCAGCGCCGCCGGCTCGCTTGGCTTCGCGGTACACGATGTCGTGAAACTCCACGATCGCGGGCTCGGTCGAGCCGTTGCAGCGCACTTCGTGGCGCACTTTCACGAACACGAGCTTGCCCGTGCGGCCTTCCTTGGCCGACACGTCAGCGATGGTCGACGTGCGCTCGACCGCGTCACCCACGCGCACCGGCGAGCGGAACTCGAACTGGCTGCCCGCCCACATGCGGCGCGGCAGCGGAACTGGCGGCAGGAAACCGCCGCGCTTCGCGTGGCCGTCCGCGCCGATCTCGCTCTGGCGGTGCAGCGGCAAAAAGTACAGCCAGTGCCACAGCGGCGGCAGCGGTGTTCCGCTGCTCACGTCAGCAGACGGGTGGTCCAGCGTGGCATTGAGCGCCTTTACGGGTGTAGCGCCTATCTGGTCGCGCACCGTCTCGCTGCGGCCGACCCAAGCTTGCAGGTCGTTCAGAGAAGTGTCCATGCTCGAGGCTCCTTGCGTGTTCAGTCGGCGGTCAGCTTGGCGCGCTGCACGACGCCTTTCCACTTGACCAGTTCGCTCTTGACCAGCGCGCCGAACTGCTCGGGCGTGCTCGTCTCGACGTCGGCGCCGTGCTCCTCCATGCGCTTGACGGTCTCTTTGTCAGCCAGCACCTGGTTCAGCGCCTTGTTGAGCTGATCGATGATCGGCTTGGGCGTCTTGGCGGGTGCGAAGAAGCCGTACCACTGCTGCACGTCGACGCCGTCGACACCGGCTTCCTTCAGCGTGGGCACGTCGGGCAGCAGGGCCGAACGCTTGGGCCCGGCAACCGCCATCGCGCGCAGCTTGCCGGCCTTGACGTGCGGCAGCGCGGTGAACAGGCTGGGGAACATGAACTGCGTCTGTCCGCCGATCGTGTCGGTGATCGCGGGTGCGGAGCCCTTGTACGGCGCGCCGAGCATCACCACGCCCGCGCTGAGCTTGAACAGCTCCGCCGCGTAGTGCGGCGCGGTGCCGTTGCCGGCCGACGCGTAGGTGTACTTGTCGGGCTTGGCCTTCAGCTGTGCTACCAGGTCCTTGACGTCCTTCACCGGCACGGATGGGTTCGCGACCATCAACGTCGGTGAATAGCCCACCAGGCCGATCGGCGCGAAGTCGGCCACCGGGTCGTAGCGCAGCTTCTGCAGCGCCGGGTTCATCGCGTGGGTGGCGATGTAGCCGAACATCAGCGTGTGGCCGTCGGGCGCGGCGCGGGTGACGTACTCGCTCGCGATCGCGCCGTTGGCGCCGGCGCGGTTGTCGATGATCACCGTCTGGCCGAGCAGCGCCCCGAGTTTCTGGGCAATGGTGCGCGCCATCGCGTCGTTGCCACCGCCGGCCGCGGTGGGCACGACGATGGTGATGGTCTTGTCGGGGTAGGCCATCGCGAGTGGTGCGGTGGCGGCCATCACGGCGGCCAAGGCCGGTGCGATCAATCGTTTCACGGGTTTGTCTCCTTCGGTGGATTTCGAAAACACATAGGACGGGATGTGGAGTTCGCCCTGCAGAATCTTTCGCGCGGTGCGCACGAGCGCGGCGCGCTGGATGCGGGCATCGGCGCCGATGCCTTCGACCGAAACTTCGATGTCGATACGGCCCTGCGGGTGCAGCACCGAGATGCCCCGCACGCCGGTGCGCGCGGTGTCGCCGCTCGCCACGGTGCCCGGCAGCGCGAACGCGGTGGCCACGCCGATGGCGCCGGTCACCGCATGCGACGCATGGCAGCGGCGTGGCGTGAAGTAGCGTGAGGTGATGCTGTGGTCGTCGTCGCCGTCGCTGGCAATCACCGGCTTGGGCACGACGCTGTTCGAGACGTTTCCCAGTCCCATCGCCTCGCCGGCAGCGCACCGTAGGGTCTCAATGCGCTCCAGCAGAGCACGATCGGCGTCGAGCTCCGCCGGCGCTTTCGCGCCCGCTGAGCCCGAGGTCGCGGGCGCGCACGATCACCAGCGGCATGGCGGCGTCGATGCACGTGACCTGCAGGCCATCGATCACGTCGATGCGCTGCCCGGTGGGAAACAGCGAGCCGGTGACGGCGCCCCAGGCGTCAAGAAAGTTCAGCCGGATCGGCGCCGCCGTGCCGGCGACGCCGTCGATGCCGGTCTCGCCGTCGTAGGTGACGCGGCAGCCCGGGCGTCAGCACGGTCACGTCGATGCGCGAGCGGGTGTTGACGTTGTACACGCGCACCGTGGTCTCGCCGTCTTGCGCGGCAACGAGCCCTTGCTCGATGGCGAACGGCGCCACGCCCGACAGCATGTTGCCGCAGTTGGGCCGCGTGTCGACCGACTTCTGGCCGACGCCGACCTGCGCGAACAGGTAGTCGACGTCGCAGCCCGGCTGCGACGACTTCGAGACGATCGCCACCTTGCTGGTCAGCGTGCTGCCGCCGCCGACGCCGTCGACCTGCAGCAGGTCGGACGCGCCGATGGCGCCGATCAGCGCCTCGTCGCGCTCGGCGTCGTCGGCGGGCAGCCATTCGCGCAGGAAGAACGGACCGCGCGACGTGCCGGCACGCATCAGGACGCAGGGGATCGACTCGGTTCATGGCCGAATGATCGGCGCCGGCATTGCAAAAGTGAATTGCATCTTTAAGATCAACTGATCCGCTTTCGGCATCAATGCGAGGATGGCGCGCCATGGCGATCAACTTCGATCTGAACGACCTGCTGGCCTTCCGCGCGGTGGCCGAGCTGAGCAACTTCCGCAAGGCGGCCGAAGTCGTGCACCTGTCGCAGCCGGCGTTCAGTCGCCGCATCGACAAGCTCGAGCAGGCACTGGGCGTGCGGCTGCTCGAGCGCACCACGCGGCGCGTGACGCTCACCGCGGTGGGCCGCGACTTCGAGCGCAAGGTGCGCGAACTGCTCGACGAACTCGACGCCACGCTGCTGGGCATCCGCGGCGTCGCGGTCACGCGCATGGGCGAGGTGACGGTGGCCTGCGTGCCGTCGACGGTGTACTACTACCTCTCGCAGGTGATCCGCCGCTACCACGAGCGCTGCCCCAAGGTGCGCGTGAAGGTGCTCGATGCCGAGCGCCAACGAAGTGCTGGCAGCGGTGGCGCGCGGCGAGGCCGACTTCGGGCTCAACTTCATCGGCGCGCAGGAAGGCGATCTCGACTTCAAGTCCCTGGTCGAGGAGCGCTTCGTCGCGGCCTGCCGACGCGACCACCCGCTGGCGAAACTGCGCCGCGTCGAGCTGGGCGCAGCTCGCGCGACTACGACTACATCTCGGTGGGCCGCACGTCGGGCAACCGGGTGCTGCTCGACCAGGCGCTGGCCAGGCGTCGCGGGCCGGCCGCAGGCCATCTACGAGGCGCAGCACGTGACCACGACGCTCGGCCTGGTCGAAGCCGGGCTTGGCGTCGCCGCGGTGCCGTCGATGGCGATGCCGGGGCCCGACCATCCGCTGCTGGTGAGCGTGCCGCTGGTCGACCCGGTGGTCACGCGCAAGGTCGGGCTGATCCGGCGCCGCGGACGTTCGCTGTCACCGGCGGCGCAACAGCTGTTCGACCTTTTCGGCGAGGTGAAGGGGCGGCGCGGCGGCGCGTTGAGGCGCGGTTGAGCGTCTCAGATTGGGCACATTGTCCAGCCATGCCGCGCTTGTGCCGAGGCACGGGTGTCGGGGTCGTTGGAGACCATGTGGGTGTCCAACCGGTGCGGGCGCACGCCGTGCTTGCGCCAGATGCGCTGAACGGCGGAGAACGACACGTCACCCAGTTCGGCTGCCAGCTTGCGACTGCTCCAGTGCGTCGAGCCGTCGCGCGGCAGATGCTTCAGGGTTCGATCGAGCACTCGCGCTTCCAGCTTGGCCACCGGGCGCTTGGGCGCTCGGCCCGGGTGCAAAGACACCAGCCCTGCCAAGCCTTGCTCGTCGAACGCCTCGGTCCAACGCGAGACGAATGCGTCGTTGCAGCCGAGCTTGGATCGAATATCGACGCGGCGCTCTCCGTCGGCCCACAACAGCACACAGCGAGCGCGACGCGCCAGCGCCGCATTGCCGTGCCGCTTGCGCATGACCGCATCCAATTCACCGCGCTGTTCGCTCGTCAGCATTGTTCGTTGCATGCCTCACTATCTGGTGGCATTGCATCCGATTTCAATGATTCAGTCGACTAGGAACGCGGCGGCGTGAGATTCGTGTCGCTTGTCACCGCGGCTGCGCAACAGATGCACGCCGGCGTGTTCCCCGTGGCGCGTCCGAGATGCTCGTCGGCGTGCTACTGCTGCGCCGCAGCACGCGACACGGGCTTGCCGGCGCGGCCGTTGACGTTGTGGGGCGCCACGAACTCCACTACACCCGTTGCGGCATGGGGCAAGCCCTAGCCCCAGGTTTCACCAGCCCCGTGGGAACCCTAGGTTGACAGACGCTCGGCAGGCAACTACTTTGCGCACAAATAATTGCCACGCAAAGGAGACGACATGTCGGCCATCATCCTGCACCACTACCCCCTCTCGCCGTACTCCGAGAAGGCGCGCCTGGCCATGGGCCTCAAGGGACTCAGCTGGAACTCGGTGGAGATCCCGGTCTGGACCCCGAGGCCCAAGCTCACGCCGATGACCGGCGGCTATCGACGCACGCCGATCCTTCAGATCGGAGCCGACTTCTACTGCGACACGCTGTTGATCCTCGCCGTGCTGGAGAAGCAGGGGACCGGCGGCAGCCTGTACCCGAGCCAGCAAGCCGGCATGGCCAGGGCCTTCGGCTGGTGGATCGAAAAGGGCTCGTTCATGAATGCCGTGTGCCTGACGCTGGGCAACCTCGGAGGCAAGCTGCCCCAGGAATTGATCGACGAGCGGCGCCCCTTCTTCGGCGTGAGCATCGACCCGGCCGATCTGCTGCCCAAGC
>CAVZEK010000015.1:0-381167 GCA_963774185.1 uncultured beta proteobacterium | reverse complement strand
TGCCGTGGTCTTGGCGTTTTGATTGCAGTCGAAGTAGGCAAGCAGCGTCGCAGCCAGCTCCGAGCCCCGATGGCTGTCGTGCGCAATCAGCGGGCCGAT
Organism: uncultured beta proteobacterium; assembly: GCA_963774185.1. Classification (GTDB taxonomy): domain Bacteria; phylum Pseudomonadota; class Gammaproteobacteria; order Burkholderiales; family Burkholderiaceae_C; genus JAEUPI01. The sequence goes on along the minus strand of CAVZEK010000015.1, from coordinate 381,068 downwards.
GGTGGCATCGAGAAAATTGGCCAGGCTGGCCTGGTCGTGGGTCTCGAACAGCGTCGAGTAGATGGCCAATTCGTCCTGGCCCACGATCTGGGCCTGCACGCCGATGCGGCCCAGCACCGCCAGTGCACGCCGCAGCGTCGCGTACAGCGCCGGAATGTCCGCCGCGCGCGACACCGGGCGCGACATCGCACCGCGATACGCGGCACGAAGATCCTGGCGCATCCAGTTCGAGATCGTCTGGCGCACCTGCGACGCGGCGGTGGCACTGCACAGCACGACCAGCACGCCATCGATGTCGTCCACCAGCGCGTCGGGCAGCAGCGTCAGGCTGCCGAAGTGCCGCGCCGCGTAGTCGGCGCCCGGACTCTCCACATGCACCAGAATCACCGACAACGGGCGCGTGAGGTCGAGGCCGTGTTGTTCGGCGCGGTTGGCCAGCACCGCGGGGTCGTCCTGGCGGGGCGACACGAGCGAGCGCAGCAACGTCGAGGCACTGCGGTTGCGCGATGCCTCCAGACGATGCTGCGACAGCAGCACGATGCCGATGACGCTGGAGCTGCGCTCGAAGGTGCGAACGGCAATCTCTTCCAACTCGCCGCGATGGAACAACAACGCCGAGCCGAGGATGTCGGCGCCGCCGATCACCGGCAGCAGCCGGCATGTCTCGCCGTCGACCCGGTAGGCGACCTCCGAGCGCCCCGTCGCGCGGCTGATGCGCATGGCGCGGCTCTGTTCGGCTGCGTGCTCGCCGTGTGGAGCGTACGACTGCGCTGCACCTGCGACGTATCCTTTGGCGACGCCGCGGCTGACCACCAGCCCCGCTTCATCCAGCACCAGGATGCTGCCGCCGAGCAGTTGCGCGACCGACTGGCACAGCGTGGCCAGCGATGCGCCACGCGCGAGCAGCGACGTGATCTGCTCGTGGGCGTCGATGGCGGCCTGGATGTTGCGCAGGTGCCGCTCGAGCTCGTCGCGAGCCTGGTCGGCGCGCGCGAGCGCCGCGTTGGCGCGCTCGAATTCGTGCGCGTTCTTCAGCGCCACGGCGCCGTAGGTGGCCAGCGTGGACAGTACGGAGACGCTCTGCGCGGTGTGCGTGCGGTGGTAGCGATCGCCGACGAACAGCAGCCCGACGACCTCGCCACCCCAGATCAGCGGCACACCGACCAGCGCGGCGATGCCCTCCTCGCGAAAGGTATCGTCGAGCTTGGGGTCGTGCACGATGCGGCGGTCGTGCAGGTAGTCGGGCGTCGTGAACGGCAGGCGCGTCGACATCACGATGCTGACCACGCCGCGATCGCGGCTGGCCACCATGTCGGAGGTTTTCTGCGACAGCGCGCCGTCGACGACGAGCACACGAAACTCGGCGGCATCGCCATCGTAGATCGACAACCACGCGACGTCCGAGCCCAGCAGGTTGCGCGCGCGCGTGACGATGGCCTTCAGCAGGCCCTGCAGGTCGAGCCGGCTGGACAGGTCTTGCGCGGACTCGATCACCGCCAGCAAGCCGCGCTCCCGCTCCTGGTGGAGCTCGAGCCGGTTGCGCACGGCCATGGCCATGCGCACCGTCTCCGTCAGCGCTGGCTTGCCGGGGTCGTCGGCCGGCAGGGCGTCGACAAGCGCGAGCTGACGCGCGAACTCGTCGGCCGAGGCGCCCTGGTGCAGCAGGTCGATGAGATCGCGCAACGTCTGCTCATGGCGATCGTCGCCGTGAATGTCGCGTTTCATCGCTGCGTCCGTCGTTGAGCGGGCGCCACGCAGTCTTGCAGCGTACGGCGGGGCAGCCGTCGGCGACATCGAATCGCCCTTGCCGATGTGCGCGGATCACATTGGGTTCCTTGCGCGGACCAGCGAGACTCGCGCGCTGGCGGATGCGGTTGGAGGGGTTCGCTGCCAGCCGAGCGGTCAACTCGCAAAGCCCATATGTCGATACTCGATTCTCTTCGCCCGGCTCCAAATTTGCGCGTCTTGGTCACGGCAGGCGCCGGGGGCATCGGTGCCGCGATCGCGCGAGCATTCCACGAAGCCGGCTCGCGCGTGCATGTGTGTGACGTGGATCGCAGTGCCCTCGATCGGCTGACATCGGGAGTCCCGGGGATCACCGGCAGCATGGCCGACGCGTCGTTTCCGGCCGACGTGGATGGGGTATTCGACGACGTGCGCGGCGCGCTCGGCGGACTCGACGTGTTGATCAGCAACGCCGGCATTGCCGGGCCGATCGGGCCCATCGAGGCCATCGACGGGGGCTTCTGGGAACGCACGATCGCGGTGAATCTTAACAGTCAGTTCTACTTCGCCCGGCGCGCCGTGCCGCTGCTGAAGCAATCGCTGGCCGGACCTTGCCTGATCGCGACGGGGCCCATGGCCGGGCGTCCGGGCGTCGGCTTCCCCACACTCTATGCATCCAGCAACGGCGCGGTGGTCGGCTTGATGAAGTCGCTGGCCCAAGAGCTCGGCCCGCACGGGATTCGCGTCAACGCGATCCTGCCCGGCGCCATCGAAGGCGAGCGCATGCGAGCGCTGATCGCGACGCGGGCCGAAGCGGTTGGCGTGGGCGTGGACGTCGTGCATGGGCAGCACCTGGGCGCAAACTCGCTGCGCCGCAGGGTCACCCTGGACGATGTCGCGGCGCTCGCCTTGTTCCTTTGCTCACCGGCCGCGCGCAACCTGACGGGGCAGGCGGTCAGCATCCACAACAACGCCGAGGATCCGTGACTCACCGCGCCGACACACGAAGTCAAGCTGCGGGCACTGCCGCTCCGACCTGCTGGTACACCGCCATCTCGAACCCCATGAGCGTCTCGATGACGCGCATGTCGAAGAAGGGCAGCAACTGCGTCATCAGCACGCCGCCGACGCCCCTCGCGCGGTCGATCCAGTAGTAGGAGTTGAAGACCCCGGCCCAGTCGCCTGTGCCGTTGCTGCGCATGCCCGGCAGGTCGGCCAGCGTGAGATGGAAGCCCAGGCCCCAGCTCTGCGGCACCGGCAGTGCAGGCACATCATTCGACAGCTCGGGCATCGTGGACTTCAACAACTCCGGCAACTTGATCGACCCGAGGTGATTCGTCAGCGCCATCTGCACCGTGGCCGGCTTGAGGATGCCGGCGCCATCGTTGAGCCAGGCCCGCACGAAGCGGCCGTAGTCCTGAACTGTTCCGTATGAGCCGTGGCCACCGGCGTCCCACTCGGAGGTGGGCGGTAGGTCGAGCAACGAAGGCGCGAGCTTGCCGTTGGCCTGGCGTTGCATGACGCGCAGCAGTCGAGCACGCTGCTCGACGCTCGGCGCGAAAGTCGAGTCGCTCATCTCCAGCGGCCCGTAGACGTGTCGGCGCAGGTAGTTGCTGAGGCTCTGCCCAGAGATCTTCTCGACGACCAGGCCCAGCCAATCGGTGTTGACGCCGTATTCCCACGCGGTGCCGGGGTCGTTGACGAGCGGCACCGACAGGCTGCGCTTCAGGCCCGACAGTGGATTGGGCTCGCCCGTCAGCTCGTGATAGCGCAGCAGCTTCTCGCTGAGGAAGAAGTAGCCCAGTCCCGCGCTGTGCGTCATCAGCTGGCGCACCGTGGCCTGGCTGGCGGGCGGGCGCAGACGCGGCTTGTCGCCGTCGAAGCCTTCGAGCACCTGCAAGCGGCCGAACTCGGGCAGGATCGATTCGACGGTGGTCTCCAGGCCCAGCCGACCCTGCTCGACGAGTTGCAGCGCTGCCGTGGTGGCCACGGCCTTCGTCATCGATGCGTTGCGGAACACCGTGTGCTCGCGCGCTTCGCCGGCTGCGTGGTGGAACAACTGGCCGTTGCGATCGACCACGACCGCAGCAATGCCGTGCACTGCGCCATTCGATACCGCGCCGTCCAGCAACGTCTTGATGGCCGAACCGTCAAATGCCATGTTCGTCTCCTGTGTTCGAGGATGTTCCGCACGCAGGATCAGCCTGGCACGGGCGGACGATTCTGCGCCGAAGTCGCTGCAGGCGCACTGCGACGCTCTCGTTCCATCACGGGCGCTACCATCCACCGCAGCGGCGGCAGCCATTTCCATCAGCAGTTCAAGGCGGGCGATGAGAATCTTCCTCACGGGCGCAACGGGCTACATCGGCGGGTCGGTCGCTGCCGGATTGATCGACGCCGGTCACCACGTGCGAGGGCTGGTGCGCGACGCCGGGAAAGCCGCAGACCTTGCGGCCCGCGGCATCGAACCCGTGGTGGCAGACCTCGACGATGGCGCGGCGCTGACCCGTGCGGCGCGAGCGGCCGATGGCGTGGTCAGCGCCGCCAACGCCGACCACCTGCCGTCCGTGCAGGCATTGCTCGCTGGCCTCGAAGGCACGGGCAAGCCGCTGCTGCACACCAGCGGTTCGAGCGTGATCGCAGACGACGCACGTGGCAATGTCGCGGGCCAAGCGATCTACGACGAAACCACGCCTTTCGTCGTGCACCCCGGCAAGCAGCCGCGCCACGCGCTGAATCAGACGCTGCTGGCGGCCGCGGCGCGCGGCGTCCGGGCCATGGTGGTCTGCCCGACGTTGATTTACGGCCGCGGCCGTGGCCTGAACCCGCACAGCATCCAGATTCCGTTTCTCGTTCGGCAGGCCCGCGAGCACGGCGTGGTGCGCGTGGTGGGCCTGGGGCTCAACCGGTGGTCGACGGTGCACATCGATGACCTGGTCGATCTGTATCGGCTTGCGCTGGAGCGAGGACGCGCAGGAGCGTTCTACTTCGCGGAGAACGGAGAGGCCTCGTTCGCCGAGATCGGCGCCGCCATCGCGGCGCGGCTGAAGCTCGGTGCCGTGGAGCCGCTGGCTGCCGAATCGGCGGCCGCGCAATGGGGCGAAGCCAGAGCATTCTTCACCTATGGCAGCAACAGCCGCGTGCGCGCCGTGCGAGCGCGGCGAGAACTGGGCTGGCAGCCGCGCCACGCATCGGTGGTGGCCTGGATCGGCAGCGAGATGGACCTCTGAAACGGGGTGGGCGCGCTGGCGGCCAACGCACGCGCTTCAGCCGGCCCTGTGGGTGAACTTGGCCGCCAGCTGCTCGGAGAACCTGGCCAGATCGATGACCACTCGTCCGTGCGTGCCGTGGCCGATTTCCTCGCTTCCGTCCAGCGCGCGCACATGGAATTCGATTTGACGACCGACGACACCGGTCACTTCAGCGAAGGCGACGATGCGACGGTTCACCGCGGTCGCCGCCACATGGCGCACGTCCACGCGCGTGCCCACCGCACTCTCGCCAGCGTCGAAGTACGGCTTGATCGCATTGAGCGCGGCGTTCTCCATCGCCATGATCATGACGGGCGTCGAGAGCACCGCCGGCAGCGTCGCGTCCTTGAACCGATTGGCCAGGTGTTCAGGCAGCACAACCATCGAGAAGGAACCTTGCGCTCCATGAGGTATCGCGCGCATGAGGTCCCCTCTCTCGATCGCAGATGCGGACAAGCCCAGGATCAGCCCGGCGAAGCACCCTGCGTACCGGTGTACACCGCGTACAGCGATTGGCTGGCCGCCATGAACAGCCGGTTGCGCTTGGGCCCGCCGAAGCACACGTTGCCGCAGATCTCGGGCAAACGGATGCGTCCGATCAGCTTGCCGGCCGGGTTCCAGACCGTGACGCCGCTGTATCCCACCGCGCGGCCGGCATTGCTCGAGACCCACAGGTTGCCGTCGACGTCGGCACGCACGCCATCCGGGCCGCACTTGACCCCGTCGATCATGAAGTCGCTGAACAGTTTGTGATTGGACAGCTTGTTGTCCGAACCGACGTCGAACACGTGCATGTCGCCCTTGCCGCCGGGGATGGTGTCGCCAGGGCCCTGGCCGGTGCTGATGACGTAGAGCTTCTTGAAATCCGGCGAGAAGCACAAGCCGTTCGGGTCGGGCACCGTGTCTTCACCCGCCACTTGCGTCATCGCACCGCTCTTGTCCACGCGGTACACCGCGGTGGGCAGTTCGCGCTTGTAGCCGCCGAACTCCGGTGGCTGGCCCAGGCGGGAGTTCAAGTGGCCGGCCTTGTTGGCAGGGCCACCGGCATCGTCGACAGTGCCCTCGTAGAACTGCGCGCCATACGGCGGGTCGGTGAACCAGTAGCTGCCGTCGGGGTTCGGCACCACGTCGTTGGGCGAGTTCAGGCGCTTGCCGTTGAACATCGATGCAATGATCGTCGCCGAGCCGTCGAGCTCGTAGCGCACCACGCGTCGCCCGAGGTGCTCGCAAGACAGCTGGCGGCCTTGGTAGTCGAAGGTGTTGCCGTTGCTGTTGTTCGAAGGCGAACGGAACACGCTCACGTGGCCATCGTCTTCCAGGTAGCGCAGCTGGCGGTTGTTGGGGATGTCGCTCCACACCAGGAATTTGCCTACCGAATTCCACGCCGGCCCCTCGGACCACAAGGCGCCGGTCCATAGCCGCTGGATCGCGGCGTTAGGTTGGCGCAGGCCGTCGAACGACGGGTCGACGGTGAGCACGTCGGGATCGGTGAAGTAGGTGGTCGGGGCGCCGTTGGGACCGAAGTCGCGCGGCGGCTGTGTGATGACGCTGGGCGGCGCCACGGGCCCGGGGCGCCCTTGGGCTTGGGACAGGCGCGGCGCGACGATCGCCGCGCCGACCATCGCCACACCCATGCGGCGCAGCAGCTGGCGTCGTTCACCGGCGTGCGGGGACTGCAGCCCCAGAATGTGCTCGATCATGTCACCTCCGTTGTTGTGATTGACGAGTCAAGCGAGCGCTAACGAATCGTTAGCCAGGGCATGCTACGCGCCGGTGCGGCGCAAAGCCAATAACCCACACGCCGCACGTGCCTGCGGCGCCCTCCCTCACACGGTCGGTGCGTCTACTTCAGGTCTCCGCACGCCACATAGGTCTTCACATCCGCAGCGCTCTTGTGCACGTTGACGGCGCCACCCTTGCTCATGATGTCGGCGAGCTTCATGTCCAGGGTCGTCGTGGAGTTGCCGCTGACCACGTTTTGAAGTGGCACGCGTGGCTTCGGATCGAGTTTCGCGCAGTTGCCGTCGTGGATGTGCGCAGGTTGCTGCACGCCGCTGGGGGCGCCCGCCAGCTTGATCACCACCTGGGTCTTGTCGCCTTGCGGCGTCAGCGTGACGGTGCCCTGCTCGCCGGACGCGTTCTGCGGCTCCAGATTCACAGTCACCGGCTTGTCCTGGGCCAGCGTCGCGCTGGCGGCGACAAAAGCCAGGGTCGCACAAAAACCATGGAGAGATTGTTGCTTCATAGAGCCTCCGAAGTGGGGGCCCTGCGAGCGGCAATCAACGTGCCCAGCCCTGGGTGAACCATCGAGAAAAGGCCGCGCCCAATTTGTCGAGCAACCGCGCGCTCGACCACTCGCGTTATGCCGGTGACCTCGTCAGCGAGCCGCTGCTGGGCCAGCAGCTTCTTCGCAGTCAGCGGCGCGCCAGGACTCGGGCATGCGCGCTTTTTGTACCCGGGCTCTGCAGCGCATGGGTAAGTGCCGTCGATGCGCGCGTGGCTCTCACCGCCGCTGGCGAGATTCACGACGATCTTGTTACTCCCTGCTGCGCCACTGCCCCGATTAGATTGGCTTCACGCAGTCGTCGACGACCAGCGCATCTTGAAATCAATCTGAACGGAGCAACAAGTGATCGACATCATTCATCGAGTGGGCATCAAGGCCCCCGTTTCGAAGGTCTATGCAGCGCTGTCGACCATCGACGGCCTGGCAGGCTGGTGGACAAAGGCCACCACCGGCAGTTCGAAGGTCGGCGGCACCATCGCCTTTCGTTTCCAGACGCCGACTGGAGACGAAATCGGCGGCTTCGACATGGACGTGCTCGAACTGACGCCGGACCGGAAGGTGCATTGGCGCGTCAAGGGCGGGCCGGCCGAGTGGATTGGAACCGACATCGAGTTCCACCTCTCTCGGCAGGACGACTACACGATCGTGATGTTCGGCCACCGCAAGTGGCGCGAGGAGGTGGAGTTCATGGCTCACTGCAGCACGAAGTGGGCCACCTTCCTGTTGAGCCTGCGCGACCTCGTGGAGACCCGCAACGGCAAGCCGGCGCCCGATGACCTGAAGATCAGCAACTGGCACTGAGGCCACCCGCACGCGGCGGCGCCTCAGCAGGTCACGAGGTCGGTGTGTGCAAAGCCCTTCGTGTAGTCGAGCACCGAGACGACTTCCGGAACAACGCGAAACAGGGCGACCTCCTCCGGCGCGGGCATCTTCATCTGTGCGGTCGCGGGTGGCGCGTCGGGGTACTTCAGCGGCAGCATCCGAAGCACTTTCTCCGCCTCGGCCCGCTCGTTCACGCGGTGGGCTCGCGCCGCCATCGACAGGCCGGTGATCGACATGATGTCCGGCGTGTCATGGTCGATCGTGATCGACACGCGATTGTCACGCGCGAGGTTCCTGGCCTTCTGGCTCTCCAGCCCGCACAGGAACCACAGCGTGAGGCCCTCGTTCACGTAGCCAACCGTCGTGGCCTGCGGCCAGCCGTCCGGCCGCAGGGTGGCGATCGTCATGATCCTGTGACCATCGAGCAGGGCCAGGATCTTCTGCTTCATCGAATCGTCCATGAGACTCTCCACAGCCGCCCATCGACTGAATGCGATGACGATCCTGCCGCTGCATGGCACCCCTCATCTTGATCTGCGTCAGCAACATTGGCCCGCGCTCCCACCACCAGGGCCATCACTGCAGGAATTCGCGCAAGCCCGAGCAAATCGGCATCGCGGCGATAAGCTGTGAATGATGCAAACACGGGACGTCGACTGTCCACGAAGGCGCCGGTGGGCTGTGGGGCATGCGGGCTGGGTTTCTTTGGCGTGCCTGCTGCTCGCTGCCTGCGCGCCGCTGCCACGACGCGCGGACATCCCCACCGTGTGGCAGCCGTCGCCGAATTTTGGCGAGCGCCTGCCAAACTTCGTGGTGATCCACTACACCGGCAGCGACAGCACCGAGGCCACGCTGCGCGCGCTCAGCAGCCCGCCGGCCGAGGTCAGTGCCCATTAGCTGATCGTGCGCGACGGCACGATCATCCAACTGGTCGACGAGCGCGCCCGAGCGTGGCACGCCGGCGAATCGCGGTGGGGTTCGTCGATCGATCTGAACTCCGCGTCGATCGGCATCGAGCTCGACAACAACGGCCGCGTGCCGTATCCGCAGACGCAGATCGACGCGTTGCTGAGCCTGCTGTCGGACCTGAGCCGGCGCTATCGCATACCGGCGACCAATTACCTGGGGCACTCCGACGTCGCGCCACGACGCAAGGTGGACCCGGGGCCGCTATTTCCCTGGCGCGCGCTGGCGGCCAACGGGTTCGGGCTTTGGTGCGACCCGCCCTATGCGCAGCCGCCACCCGCGTTCGACCCCATGCTGGGGTTGCGCGCGATGGGCTACGACGTCGCAGATCCAACCGCTGCGGTGCGTGCGTTTCACGTGCACTACACGCCCGACGAACCCGCCAGCGAACTGACCGAGCGCGATCGCGCGCTCATCCATTGCCTGCTGCAGACATCGGTTGGCCCATAGCGGACAGGGGCCGTGCCCGGCGTGGCCGCGAAGCTCGAGTCGCGAAGCGGCCGGGCTCCCCCCTCTTGGGTGTGCCTGACATTCCCCACGTCAACCGTTCGCTCGGACCCGTGAGAATCGACGCATGGCCCGCATGCGCGTCAAGCACGTCCCCGAACTGGCAGAGCCAGGGCCGGTGGGCCTGCCAGGCCCACCGGCGCAACGGGCTGGCGAGCAGCCTGCCCCGCACCAACGTTCTTGGGCCGCGCGGACACCGTCATCTGACCCGACGCCGACGCGAGCTGCGCAAGCCACCGGACTCTGGCAGCAGCTGAGCCAACGCATAGGCCGTGAACGCAGGGATATGGCTTTTGCGCTGCTGCTCTCCCTGCTGATTCACACGCTGCTGTTCAGCTTGGCCTTCGGGGACCAGGAACACGGGCTTCCCGGCTTCGCCTTCCCCTGGCGAGATCGACGCACCGAAGTACCCGATCTGCGCATCGTGCTCGTTCCAGCCCCGACTCCACCCGCGTCGCCTGCGCCGCCCCCGCCGCCGCCCCCAGTGGTGGCGAAGGTGCCCGCGGCCAGGCCGGCTGCACAGGCCAAGCCCAAGCGAAACGTCGGGACCCCGGCGGCCCCTGCGAAAGCGCCCCGGCGAACCGATGGACCCGATCACACGGCGCCGCGCCCGCAGATCCTGCAGTCGGCCGTTGTCAACGCAGAGCCGCCCAAGTGGGTCGTGCCTGCCGCCCCCGCGGCGCCAACGACGTCAGTCATCGCGGTCGCACCGGGCGCTTCGAGCCCGAAGACCGTCACGCCGCGGCCTCGAGATGCCGGCGATGTGTCGCCGGAGGCTGCTCGTCGGCAAGCAGCGCGTTTCGAGGCCGCGCGACTGGAGGCCGAACGCCACGAGACTGCTCGACTGGCGGCCGCACAGCTGGAAGCGCAGCGCCAGGAGGCCGCTCGTCAGGAAGCAGCGCGCGTCGAGGCTGCACGACTGGAAGCCGAGCGCCAACAAGCCGCCCGATTGGCGGCAGCACAGCTGGAGGCGCAGCAGCAGGAGGCCGCTCGTCAGGAGGCAGCGCGCGTCGAGACTGCGCAACTGGAGGCCGAGCGCCAACAAGCCGCCCGATTGGCCGCGGCACAGCTAGAGGCGCAGCAGCAGGAGGCCGCGCGACGGGCGGCGGCACAGTTAGAGGCCGAACAGCAGGAGGCTGCTCGCCAGGAGGCGGCTCGCATCGAAGCTGCGCGACTGGAGGCCGAACGCCAACAAACCGCGCGACTGGCAGCGGCACGGCTGGAGGCGCAGCAGCAGGAAGCCGCGCGACGTGCGGCTGCACAGCTGGAGGCCGAACGCCAAGAGGCCGCTCGTCAGGAAGCAGCGCGCGTCGAGGCCGCGCGAGTGGAGGCTGAGCGCCAACAAGCCGCGCGGTTGGCGGCTGCACAGCTGGAGGCGCAACAGCAGGAGGCTGCTCGTGAAGAAGCGGCACGCATCGAAGCGACGCGACTGGAAGCTGAGCGGCAACAAGCCGCGCGAGTGGCGGCAGGACAGCTGGAGGCGCAGCAGCAGGAGGCCGCTCGTCAGGCCGCGGCCCGTAACGAAGCTGCGCGACTCGAGGCCGAGCGCCAGGAAGCCGCGCAACGGGCGGCGGCGCAGTTGGAGACGGAGCGGCGCGAGGCCGCTCGCCAGGAAGCGGCGCGCGTTGAGGCTGCGCGCCTGGAGGCTGAGCGCCAACAAGCCGCGCGACTGGCAGCGGCACAGCTTGAGGCGCAGCAACTGGAGGCCGCTCGCCAGGCAGCCACCCGCATCGAGGCTGCGCGCCAGGAGGCCGCTCTTCAGGAAGCAGCGCGCGTCGACGCCGTGAGACTGGAGGCCGCGCGACTTGCGCAGGCACAGCTGGAGGCGGAGCGTCGCGAGGCCGCTCGTCAGGCAGCGGCGCGGCAAGAGGCCGCACGTGTCGCGGCCGCACAAGAGGAGGCTGAAAGACGGGAAGCAACGCTCAAGGCAATTGGACGTCAGCTCGATGAGGAGGCCGCCCGGCGTGATGCGGCGCCGACTGCCGCTCGCCAGCCCAGCGCGCTACCCCTGTCGTTGAGCACCGCACGTCGTGTCAGGCTCTGGGGGCGCACCGACCCCAACGCCGAACTCGTGCTGTACGCAGAGGCGTGGGCCCGGAAGATCCAATTCAACACGCCAGTCGAGACAGTCCGCGAAGTGGCGAGGCAGCCTCACAGGGATCCCCTCGTGACGGTGGCCATTCGAAGCGACGGATCGGTGGAGTCGGTGACCTTCCATATCTCCAGTGGCGTGGCCGAAGTCGATGAAGCGATACGGCGCATCATTGAAAGCCAAAGGCCCTACCTGAGGTTCCCGCCTGGACTGGCCAGCGAGTACGACGTGGTGGAGATCCGACGAACCTGGTCCTTCGACAACGCCGTCCAGCTGTACTGACGCGAGCAGCGCGTGCCGCGCGCCAAGCGCTCCGAGTGCCGGGGCCGCAACAACCGCTATACTCCAGGCTCGGCTGGACGCGAGTCCAGCCGTTTCGTTCATCCCCTCTGACCTCAGCCATGCGCCTTTGAAGGCCCATGGCGCCGCACGCGGGCGGTCGGCGGCGATGCCGTCGCCCTGACTGTGCCCGTAGCGCCGCACCGGCAATCTTGCCCGGTGCTCGACGCGAGCTGATCTCCCGGTGACTTGTCTTAAGCGTCCCGCGTTCGGGCCGCTTGGCGCGCCTTTGCGCGCGCCTGTTTAGCGAGTGAGTCTGATGATGAGTTTCGAATCCCTGAACCTGCACGAAGCCCTGGTCGCCGCCGTGCGCGACGCCGGCTACACCGAGGCCACCGAAGTGCAGCAACGTGCGATCCCGCCGGCGCTCGAAGGGCGCGACCTGATGGTCTCGTCCAGCACCGGAAGCGGCAAGACCGCCAGCTTCGTGCTGCCGGCGCTGACTCGCGTGCTCGCGGCCCGCAACGGCCCCGCGCAGCGACCCGACAACAACGATGCGCCGGCCAAGCGGCCGGCGCGGGGCCAGACCAACGGCCCGCGCGTGTTGGTGCTCGTGCCGACGCGCGAACTCGCGATCCAGGTTTCGAAGGCCGCGATGGCCTACGGCCGCCACGTGCGCGGCCTGCGCGTGGTCACCGTGGTCGGCGGCGTGCCCTACGGCCTGCAGCTGCGCCAGCTGAGCGGCGCGCTCGACATCCTGATCGCCACGCCCGGACGCCTGATGGACCACATGCGCTCGGGCAAGGCCATGCTGTCGAACGTCGAGATGCTGGTGATCGACGAGGCCGACCGCATGCTCGACATGGGCTTCATCGACGACATCCAGTTCATCGGCCAGGCCCTGCCGCCCCAGCGCCAGACCGTGATGTACAGCGCCACCTTCGCCGGCCCCGTCGGGCGCCTGGCGCAAACGCTGCTGCGCGACCCGCAGCGCGTCGACGTCGGCTCGCACACCGACACCCACGCAGACATCGAGCAGCGTCTGCACTGGGCCGACGACCTGCAGCACAAGAATGCGCTGCTGGACCACCTGCTGACCGGCCGTAACGTCGACCAGGCGCTGGTCTTCACGAGCACGCAACGCGACGCCGACCGGCTGGCCGAACGTCTGCACGAGATGGGCCACCGCGTGGCCTCGCTGCACGGCGGCATGCCGCAGCGCCAGCGCAACCGCGTGCTGACGGGCTTGCGCACGCGCGACCTGCGCGTGCTGGTGGCCACCGACGTGGCCGCGCGCGGCCTCGATGTGCCGAACATCAGCCACGTCATCAACTACGGACTGCCGATGAAGGCCGAAGACTACGTGCACCGCATCGGCCGCACCGGCCGCGCGGGCCGCGCGGGCCTGGCGGTCACGCTGGCCGAGCGCCGCGACGCCGGCATGATTCACAACATCCAGCGCTTCACGACGCAGCGCATCCCTGCGGCCGTGGTCGAGGGCCTGGAGCCCAAGCGTCCCGAACCGCAATCGCAGACCAAGCCATTCGGTCAGAAGCCGTTCGGCAAGCCCGGCTTCGGCGCCAAGCCTGGGTTCGACAAGAAAGCCTTCGGCAAGAAGAAACCGCTCGGTGGCGGCGGCAATCGCGACCGCTCGCCGTTCGGCGGCCCGGCGCGCAAGTCCTCCGGCCCGCGCCCGAGCGGCCCGCGCTGACAGCTCGAAGTTTCACGGCAAGGCCGGCGGCATGGCCGGCACGATACGACCTTGGACCTCGCGGCGCCGGATCGCATCCGGCGCCGCGCCGAACCGCGTCCAGGGCAGTACCCCGCTGACCCGCGGCGGCAGTTCGCCAGCACAAGCCGCATCACGGCCTCGTCCGCCGCGGCCGACTCGGTTGGGAAACGCGCCCGCCTCCCCAGCACCTCGCGCCTCTCCTCGCCGCAATGGGTCCCGTTGAGCTGACTGGCACTTGACATGCAATGAATTGTTTGCCTATACTTCATGCAATAGATTACTTGCATGTTGTAGCCGCCCATGGCCGAGCGCCTCGATGACACCGACTTGCTGTTCAAAGCCCTCGCCGATCCCAGCCGGCGCAAGCTGCTGGACTTGCTGCACGCACACGACGGCCGCACCCTCAACGACTTGTGCGAGCACCTGGACATGACGCGGCAGGGCGTGACGCAGCACCTGGGCGTGCTGGAAGCGGCCAACCTGGTGGTCACCGTGTGGCGCGGCCGCGAGAAGCTGCACTTCCTCAATCCGGTGCCGCTACAGGAAATCTACGAGCGCTGGATCGCCAAGTTCGAGAAGCCGCGCCTGAAGGCGCTGGGCGACCTGAAACGACGACTGGAGAAAACCAATGGCTAGATCGACCTTTGTCTACGTGACCTACATCCGCACCACGCCGCGAGAAGCTGTGGTCGGCACTGACCGACAGGGAGTTCATCAAGCAGTACTGGTTCGGCATGCACTGCGAAAGCCAGTGGACCGCGGGATCCTCGTGGAAGCTGGTGGCCGGCGACGGTCAGATCTTCGACACCGGCGAGATCGTCGAGGCCGAGCCGCCCCGGCGCCTGGTGATCCGCTGGCAGCATCAGAACAAGCCCGAGCTCAAGGCCGAAGGCGCGTCGCTGTGCACGATGGAACTGGAACCCACTGGAACGGCGGTCAAGCTCTCCATCACCCACACCATCGAGCGCGAACCCTCGAAGTTCATCGAGGCGGTGTCCGGCGGCTGGCCGAAGGTCATCTCCAACCTGAAGTCCCTGCTGGAGACCGGCGCCATCGCGCTGCAGGAGCCCTACCCCACCGAGAGCGCCCGCTCTACCTAGGAGTAGCCCTGGCCATGGACTGCCCCACAACGCGGCGCCCGGGGCAGCCGTGGCCCCAGTGCAACTCACAGGCGGTTCGCACCCAGGCGGTTGACGTCGAATCCTTCCAGCGACAACTCCATCACCACCGAGTCCTGCGTGAGTAACGGCAGCGAGAAGCGCAGCAGCCGCGTGCCCTCGATCTGGGTCAGCGGGATGTCGAGAAGGCAGGTGTTGCCCATCACCTCTTGCACCCGGCTCAAGTCACCATCCGTCTCGCCATTGCGCTTGACGTAGATGTAGCGCGGACGCCGTTGCCTGCAGTCGGGTGTGCTGGCGGCGCTCAGCGCCACGCGCACCGCACCGGTTGCGCCGTAGGGCTGCCGGCTGATGATGCACGCCGAGCGCTCTGCGTTGCACCAGATCGGCGGGAGTTTGCCGAAGGCGAGCGGGTCGGAGAGTTCCACCCACTGCTGCGCCTGAGCGGCACCCGCGAACAGGGCGGCGAGGGAAACGACCAGGTGACGGATCATGGCGTGGGCCTTTGCCTGTGGTGTGACGTGGACCGAATCATCGCGCAGGCCCCAATCGAGTGAGTGCGTAGACGGCATGCCGCCACGAGCGGTACCCTCCCGCCGATGAGCGATCGCGACCTGATCGGCATTGCCGGACGACGCCAGACTTTGCGGGCTTTGTCAGCCTTGACGTGGGCCTGTTGCTTCGGCGCCTGGTTTCCCATGCGGGCTCACGCCGCGCTCGACGCGGCGCCCATCGAGCGTGCCGCGAATGAGGCCGACTTGCACAGTGTGCTCGTGTGGAAGGACGGCCACATGCTGGTCGAGCTCTACCGGCGCTCCAAAGACAAGCCCGTGGGCGACTGGTTCGAGCGCGAAGTGAGCTTCGGCCCCGACGTGTTGCACGACCTGCGCTCGATCAGCAAGAGCGTGCTGGCGCTGCTGGTGGGCCAGGCGCTCGCCCGCGGCGAGATCGACATCAACGCCCCCGTGCTCGACTTCTATCCCGCGCTGGCCGACCTGCGCCGCGACGGCCGCGAGCAGATCACGCTGACGCACCTGCTGAACATGGCCAGCGGACTGGCCTGGAGCGAGACTGCCAGTACCTACGGCAGCGACGCCAACGACGAAACGCGGCTGTGGTGGGACGCCAACCCTGCACGCTACATTCTCGACCGCCCACTCGTGGCCGCGCCCGGCACGATCTGGAACTACAACGGCGGCCACACCGTGCTGCTGGCCGAAGTCTTGGCGCAACGCAGCGGGCGCAGCCTGATCGACCTGGCACGCAGCGACCTCTTCAATCCGCTGGGCATCACGAATTGGGAATGGCGCAGCGGCCAGCACGGCAAGCCGTTGGCCTATGCAGGGCTGCGTCTGGCGCCACGCGACCTGCTGCGACTGGGGCAACTGATGCTGTCGAAGGGTGCCTGGCAAGGGCGTCAGGTGGTGCCCGCAGCTTGGGTGGCCGCGACGCTGCAGCCGAGCATCACGATCGGAAGCGGACCGCTGCGCTACGGTCATCATTGGTGGGCGGGGCAGGTCAAGCATGCCAGTGGCAGCCTGGCCTGGATCGCGGGCTTCGGCAACGGCGGGCAGCGGCTGTTTGTCGTGCCCGAGTTGGAGATGGCCGTGGTGCTCACCGCCGGGGCCTACAACTCGGTGCAGATCGGGTCGACCGAAGCGGCCCTGTTTCGTCAGATCGTTGCTGGAGTCTGATCCCCTGTTGCGGGCCGGGCGCCCGTCGCCGGCACCATGGGAACGCCTCTTGCCGCGATTTGAATGCTCTCAACTCCCTTGCATAGGAGAACGTAATGGCCAGCAAGAACACGATTTGCCTTTGGTATGACGGCACCGCCGTGGATGCCGCGCGGTTCTATGCCGAGACGTTTCCCGACAGCGCGGTGGGCGCGATCCACCGCGCGCCGGGCGACTATCCCAGCGGCAAGCGGGGCGATGTCCTGACGGTCGAGTTCACCGTGATGGGCATCCCGTGCCTCGGGCTCAACGGAGGGCCGGCGTTCAAGCACACCGAGGCTTTTTCGTTTCAAGTGGCCACCGACACCCAAGCCGAGACCGACCGCTTGTGGAACGCGATTGTCAACAACGGCGGCCAAGAGAGCGCATGCGGCTGGTGCAAGGACAAGTGGGGCCTGTCGTGGCAGATCACGCCGCGCGCCCTCATCGACGCGATCTCCGACCCCGACCGCGCGGCGGCCAAGCGCGCGTTCGAAGCGATGATGGAGATGAAGAAGATCGACATCGCCGCGATCGAGGCGGCTCGGCGGGGCTGACGTCACTTCTGCGATCATCCCGTCGTTCGCACCCGACGGGATACCCACTTGCCTCGCATCAGCGGACGCAGCGCGTTCCTGCAACTCCTCGTCGACGAGAGCGTCACGCACCTGTTCGGCAATCCCGGTACGACCGAGCTGCCGATCATGGAGGTGGTGCCGAACTTCCCGCAGCTCAAGTTCGTGCTCGGGCTGCAGGAGTCGATCGTGCTCGGCATGGCCGACGGTTACTGCCGGGCCTCGCATCGGCTCGCCGCCGCCAACGTGCACGTGATGCCGGGCCTGGGCAACGCCATGGGCGCGCTCTACAACGCCAAGTTTTCCGGCTCGCCGGTGATCCTCACGGCGGGGCAGCAGGAGCAGGGCCATGGGCTGCTCGAGCCGCTGCTCTACGAGCCGCTCGTGCCGGTGGCGCAGCCGCTCGTGAAGTGGGCGGTCGAGGTGACGCGCGCCGCCGACTTGCCGAGGATCCTGCACCGCGCGGCGAAGATCGCGCTCACGCCGCCGACCGGGCCCGTGTTCCTCAGCCTGCCCGGTGACGTGCTGGACGAGACGCTCGAGATGGACATGGGGCACCCGGTCAGGGTCGTCCTCTCGACGCGGCCCAGCGACGAGACGCTTGCCAGGTTCGCTGAACTCCTGCTCGGTGCAAGAAGGCCGGTGATCCTCGCCGGCCACGAGCTCGCGCGGCACGACGCGTTCGCCGAGGCCGCCGAGCTCGCCGAGCGGCTCGGCGCCCCGGTGTTCGGCGACTCCGTCCCCTACTCGGCGCCGTTTCCGACCGAGCACCCGGCCTACATGGGCGCGCTGTCTCGCCAGCAGCAGCAGGTGCGCGCGCTCCTCGAGCCCTACGACCTGCTCATCTGCCTCGGCGCGGACCTATTGCGCATGTCGGTGTACAGCCCGGTCGAGCCGCTGCCCGCGGGCCTGCCGGTCATCCACGTCTCCGAGCGTGCGCACGAGCTCGGCAAGAACTACCGCACCGACCTCGCGGTGCACGCGAACGTCAAGGAGACCCTGAAGTCCCTTTTGCCGATGCTTAAAGACCTGCCGCGCGAAAACTCAAAACTCGCCGAACTGAAAGAGAACAACTGGTCGGCCCAGCGCGACCGGTTGCGTGTGCAAGCGCTGCGCGCGGCAGAAGCCTCACCGATCGATCCCCAATACCTTGCCATGCGCTTCGCCGAGGCGCTGCCCGGCGACGCGGTCGTGATCGACGAGGGCCTGGTCAGCACCACCAGCTTGCCGAAGTTCCTCCCGCTGCGCGACACGCGGTCGTTCTATGGCCTCGCCAGCGGTGGCCTCGGATTCGCGGTGCCGGGCGCCATCGGCATCAGCCTCGCGCTGCCGGGCCGGCCGGTGGCGGCGATCGTCGGCGACGGCAGCGCGATGTATGGCATCCAGGGCCTGTGGACCGCGGCACACGAGAAGCTGCCCATCACCTACGTGATCGCCAACAACCGCGGCTACCGCATCATCAAGGAGCGACTGGTCGCCATGCGCAAGACCGACAAGTTCACCGGCATGGACATTCGCGAGCCGGACATCGACTACGTTGCGCTGGGAAGGTCCTTCGGATTGAAGTCGACCAGAGTCACCGACCCGCTCGACATCACGCCGGCGCTGCGCGCAGCCTTCGCCAGCGGCGGGCCGCACTTGATCGATGTGCGCGTCGCGGACGGGTTTGGCGGCTAGCAGCAACCCACTATGCTGCGCCGCCATTGCCCGGCGAGACAAGCGTCGAATTCTCCAACCTCGCTGACCGCCGTGGGTTGTGATCGGATGGAGACCCGGGGCCGCAGAGCGCGCGCGACTGGGCGCTAGGTTTTCGCCTCACCGGTTTGGAGGAGCGCAGCGTCGGCGCTATGCTTTCTGCCCCACGCGCGACCGGCTCGCAATCGCCTTCGAAGGATCCTGGTGCCGTTCTCGAGTCTGCACGACCTGCCGACCTCCAACGTGCCCCGCGAGGTGCTCGCGCATTGTCCGGCGAGCGTCGCGGGTCTGCCGATCTCGGTGATGCCGATCCCGAGCCATGCCGAGCTGCACGACGACTTTCATCCGAACCCACGCATCTTCGTCGCTCAACAGGGCTTCGGGCGTCGCTGGTACAGCCGCGGCGGCGTGACCCGTCCGCTGCGCACCGCGCCGCGCATGATCGAGATCTACGAACAAGGCCTCACGTTCGATCGCGAGGTGTGGGAGGGCGATGCCGGACGCTGCGTCGCGATCGATTTCGTCGATCGCGACGTGGAGGCATTGACGCACGGGCGCGTGCACTCGCTCAAGCTGCAAACCCGGCATGAGGTGTTCGACGACCGCGTCAGCCGCCTCGCCTTGGAGATCGGCGAAGAAACGGTCACCGGGTTGCCCAACGGGCGGCTGTACGTGCAGGGCCTTTGCGTGGCCCTGCTCGGCATCGTGGCGGCGCGCTACTGCGTGCAGGCGCCGGACACGCTGGCTCTTGTGCGGCGCCTCAGCCCGCAACAGGAACACCGCGTCGTCGAGCTGATCCGAACCCTGCTCGGATCGAAGCTCTCGCTCACGATCATGGCCACCGAGGTCGGCCTGAGTCCGCAGCATTTCGCGCGCTTGTTCAAGATCAGTTTCGGCACCACGCCTCACGCGTTCGTCGAGACGCTGCGCATCGATGCAGCCGTCGCGGCACTGCGGCGCGAGCGCTCGATGCCCATCGCCGCCATCGCGGCGACATGCGGCTTTGCGAGCCAGTCGCACATGACCGAGCTAATGCGCCGGCGCTTGGGCGTCACACCCAGCCAGGTGCGACGCGGGACGACATCAACCGGCCAGACGGGCGTCGCGCCCAGCCATCCCTTCGAGGAATAGACCGCGTCCGGGTAAATCCCGGTCCCGTCGAGCACGGTTCTGACATCCATGGTGCGGTTCTGGTAGAGCCCGGCACAGCCGCGATCTATCGTGCATGCGCCGCACGCGGCAAACCAAACAACGGCGTGCAAAGGAGTGCATATGAACCCGTGGATGAGGCCGTCCGAACGAGATTCCAACAGGCGCGTGACGATCTGCGCTGCAGCCGCAGTCCTGGCCGCGACGTTCGCCGTCGGCATGGCGCTGCCGGCGCGCGCCCACGACGACGACGAGCATCAGCATGCGCGCGGCGATGACCACCACAAGCTGCTGGCGTGCGACGACACGATGAAGGACCAGTTCAAACCGGATCGGCATACCAACGTGCTGCTCGTCCAGGCTTTCAACAAGGGCGACCCGCTTGCGCTTTCCGGCACGCCGACCACGCCACCCCCACCGGTGGCGGACAACGACGTGTGCGTGGTCAAGCTGTTGGTCGGGCCAGGCAACCCGGGCCCGGTGGGTCTGCCCTCGACATCGGCCGGCATCGGCATCGAGGTCTGGCTGCCCTCGCGCGCCAACTGGAACAACCGCATCCACGTGATCGGCGGCGGCGGCTGGGCCGGCGGCGTGCACACCAACACCACGGTGCTGGCGGGCGCCGGCGGCGCCACCGGACCGACCTCGTCACCGAGGGTCGCCTCGACGATCGAGGGCGCGGTCTCCGCGACCACCGACACCGGCCACACCGTGGGCACGGGATCGTTCGCGATGAGCCCCGACGGCACGATCAACACGGTGTTGTGGAACGACTTCGCGCAGCGCGGCATCCATCAAACGGCGCTGAAAACCAAGGCCTTGACCGAGGCCTACTACGGGCGGCGTGCGCGCTACACCTACTGGGATGGCTTCTCCACCGGTGGGCGCCAGGCGCACAAGCTGGCTCAAGAGCACCCGGACGACTTCGACGGCATCCTGGCCGGCGCACCGGCGTTCAACTGGACGCGCTTCATCACCAATGAGCTGTATCCGCAACTCGTGTACCAGCGCGACCTCGGCGGCGCACCGCTCACGGCAGGGCAGCTCAATCTGTTAGGCAATGCCGCCATCAACGCCTGCGACCTCGTCGCGGGCCAACACCTCGGCTACATCGAAGATCCGTCGGAGTGCCGCTACGACCCGACACGCGACGCCAATGTGTTATGCGCGGCCAGCGGGGGTGTCAACACCGGCGCCAACTGCGTCAGCGCCATGCAGGCGCAGGCGATGAACAAGCTCTGGTATGGGCAGACCCGCGATGGATCGGCACCCTCGCCGGCGGTTGACAACAGCTGGGGCCCGATCGACAGCCACCACCTCTGGTACGGCCTCACGCGGGGCTCGAGTTTCGCCGGGCTCGGAGGATCGACGCCCGCAGGCGTGCCGGCGCCCTTCACCATCGCCACCGACATGGTCGCGCTCGAAGATCAGAATCCAACGCTGGCCACCCCATCGTTCCAGAACCCGACGGGCAACGGCGCCAACGGCTGGCTCAACCTGTCGTATGCGCAACTGGGCAACGCCTACGACAACGGGCTGCTGCTGCAGCGGCCATTCGCGCACATCAACACCGACGACCCGGATCTGCGCGCCTTCAGGGCCGCGGGCGGCAAGATGTTGATGTACCACGGCCTCGCCGACGTGTTGATCATGCCGCAGGGGTCGATCCGCTACTACAACAGCGTGGTGCGCGAGATGGGCGGCCTGCGCAGCGTGCAACGGTTCTATCGCTTCTTCCTGGTCCCCGGCATGACTCACGGCCTGGGCAACGGCACGACGAACCCCAACGCCAACCCGCCGCTGCCTGGCACCGCAGCGGCCGACGGGACGCAGCAGCTCTACGACGTGCTGACCAACTGGGTGGAGCGCGGCGCGGCACCCACGCGTATCGACATCTCGTCGGCAGTGACGCCCACCTTCCCGGTGGCCAAGTCGCGCCCGATCTGTCTGTACCCGATGAAGGCCAAGTTCATCGGCGGCGACATCAACGCGGCGTCGAGCTACATCTGCGCTGATTGACGACAGCGGCCAACGGCGGGCGTCTTGCCCGCCGTTCAGTGAAGGACCGCGCTTCCGGCTTGGCCTAACATGCCGGCATGAGCAACGATCCACAACGAGTCCGCGTGACGGTCGACGAACGCGGCGTCGCCGAGGTGGCGATGGTGCGCGCCGACAAGATGAACGCCATCGACGCCGCCATGTTCAAGGGGCTGATCGACGCCATCGATCAGCTGCGCGGCGACAGGTGCGTGCGGGTCGTCTTGCTGCACGGCGAGGGCCGCGCGTTCTGCGCCGGGCTCGACATGGGCCGGTTTCAGGAGATGGGCTCCGGGCAGATCAGCGGCACGCTGGGCGACATCGTCGAGCGCACGCACGGTCTGGCCAACGGCCCTCAACAGGTGGCCTGGGGCTGGCGCGAATTGCCGGTGCCAGTGATCGCCGCCGTGCACGGCGTGGCCTTCGGCGGTGGCCTGCAGATTGCGCTCGGGGCCGACATCCGTTGCGTTCATCCGGACACCCAGCTCGCGGTGATGGAGATCAAGTGGGGGCTGGTGCCCGACATGGCCGGCTGCGTGCTGCTCACCGAGCTGGCGCGGCCCGACGTCGTGCGCGAGCTCACGTTCAGCGGGCGCACGGTGACCGGCACCGAAGCGCTGACGCTCGGCCTGGCCACGCGCGTGTCGACCAACCCGCTGGAGGACGCGCGCGCGCTGGCTGCGCTGATCGCAAGCCGCAGCCCCGACGCGGTTCGTGCGGGCAAGCGGCTGCTCAACCGGGCATCGCCGGTGAATCCAGCGCCGGTGTTGATGGCCGAGTCGCACGAGCAGCAGCGTCTCATCGGCGGCCCCAACCAGCGCGAGGCCGCGCGGGCCGGGCTGGAGAAGCGCGAGCCCAAGTTCGTCGATTGACGGATTTCTTGCCGGGTTTGTCGATCGGACTGGTCCTCGTTCGTCGAGAAAATAGTCGGGCGCCAAACGGTGGAATCGTCCACCCCCGCAACGACCCAGGAGACGTGACCATGCGATTCCTATCGATGATCCGCATCGAAGAAACCGGCCGGGTGCCCAGCGAGCAGCTCATGAGCGACATGGGCAAACTGATCGAGGAGTTGACCCGCAGCGGGCAACTGGTGAGCACTGCCGGACTGCGGCCGACCTCGGAAGGGTGCGCGTGAGGCTGCGCCGCGGCAAGTTGTCAGTGATCAATGGTCCGTTCGCAGAGACAAAAGAGGTGATCGGCGGCTATGCGGTCCTGGAGGCGAACTCGAAGGAAGAGGTCATCCCGGTGTCAAGCAGGCGCGACTCGAGCCGCTTGAGGTCGCAACGGTCGAAGCAGCGCCAGCCGCGTGCCACGGCCCGAGCTCGTTAGGGAGTTTCTTCGTGCAAGGCGCGGGCGCTGCGTTCTGTTGCCGCATCTACCGGAAAGAACGCCTCGATGCGCAACTCCTGCAGCGTCACGTCCTGCGGCGTTCCCAGCGTGGTGACTGCTGAGAAGTAGTTGAACGCGTGGTTGCCCTTGCGAAAGCAAATCGGTATCACCGGCACGGACGGCGCGGCGAGGTTCAACCGGCGTAGATGCTTCGGCACACCGGGATAGGCCAGCACTTCAGCCAGCAACTCGTCCGTGGTCACGTCCGGCACGCCACCGACGGCCTCGCGATGCACGCGTTGCACGAGCGTTTCGGCGACGACCTCCCAGTTGCTCACGCAGGGCCGCAGGCCGTTCGGATCGAACATCAGGCGCACGACATTCGCGGGTTGGGCCGTCGCGAAATCGCCGAGCAGGAGGCCGAAGAAGCGACGCGCTGCTTCGTTCGCCTGCACGAGATCCCAGTGGCGATTCATGACCACCGCAGGAAACGGCTCTTGCTGGCGGAGGATGGCGAGCAAGGCTGTCTGAACCGCCTGGAGTTCCGGGGCATCGAGCGGGCTCTCGGCGTACGTGGGGGCGAATCCGGCAGCCAGCAGCATGGCATTGCGCTCGCGCAACGGCACGTCGAGGACGCTGGACAACAACATCACCATCTCTCGACTCGGCTTGGCGCGGCCGGTCTCCAGAAAGCAGATGTGGCGTGGCGAGACGTCGGCTTCGTACGCCAGCGCGAGCTGGCTCAGGCTGCGCGTCTTGCGCCAGTACTGCAGAAGCGGCCCGATCGCTCTGGCCGGAGATGCGGATTGGGTGCGGGTCATGCTCGAAGTATCGCGAACGCACTTGCTGCGGCAATTCCCACGCAGGTAAGTGTCGTGCCGCGCCGACTACCCTTTGCTTCATGTGCTCACTTACCACCGTGGGAATTGAGCGGCCGCAGCAGATGCGAAGAATGCGCCATCACCGCGAGGCATGTCGCCAAACGGTCCTCAAACTCGGAGCAACACCCATGCACACCTATCGCATCCACACCGTCGATTCGGCGCCCGAAAGGTCCAAGCCCGCGCTGCAGGGACTCAAGCAGGCGGTGGGGATCATCCCGAATCTCGCGGCAACGATGGCCGAGTCACCCGTCTTGCTGAACGGCTTCGTCGGTGCCTTCGGCAACTTTCACGGCGGCACGTTCAGCGGCGGACAGAAGCAGGCCCTCCTGTTGAGCAACGCGGTCGCCAACACATGCCCCTGGGCGGTAGCGTTTCACTCCGCCATCGCGCTGAAGGAAGGCGTTGAGCCGGAGCATGTCCGGGCGATCCGCGAGAAGCGCCTGCCGACGGACGCCAAGCTTGCGGCGCTGTCGAGCTTCACGCGCGCGCTCATCGAGAAGCGCGGGCACGTCAGGCAGAGCGATCTCGCATCGTTCACGGCAGCAGGCTTCGGGCCCGATCAGGTGCTCGAGGTCATCGCGGGGCTCGCGGTGTCGGTGATGGCGAACTACGCCGGCAACATCACGAATCCGGTTGTCGAACAGCCATTCCAGTCGCAAGTCTGGACGGCGTAGGCCGCGCCGTGAAGGGTGGTGGGTTCGACGATGATGGCTGTTGCGCACATCGCCCGGAAAGCCCAATGCACATCTTCAACGCCCTGACCTGCTTGTCGCTGAGCACGAGCCTGGCGGCGCTGGCGGCGCCGCCCTTTCCCACATCGACGCCCGAAGAGATCGGCATGTCCACTGAAAGGCTGCAGCGCGTCGACCGGTTCATCGAGCGGCTGCAGCGTGAGAACAAGCTCGCCGGTGCGGTCACGCTCGTCGCGCGGCGCGGCAAGGTCGTCTCGCTGAAGGCGCATGGCTACGCAGACCTGGAGGGAAAGCGCGCGATGCGGGTGGACGATCTGTTCCACCTGCAGTCCATGACCAAGCCCATCGCCACCGTCGTGGCCTTGCAGCTGATGGAAGAAGGACGCCTGCAACTCACCGATCCAGTGGCGAAATTTCTGCCGGAGTTTGCGGGCATGTGGGTCGCGGTGGCGCGAGCCGATGCGTCGGGTGGCTTCGATCTGGTGCCGGTGGCACGCCCGATCACGATCCTCGACCTGTTGACGCATCGCGCCGGCTTCGCCGGCGGCCTGCCGCCGAGCGACTCGCCGGCCGAACGATTGCGCCGCGAAGCGGTAAAGACGCTGCCACCCAACCAGGACTTCACGCTCGAGCAATACGCCAAGCATCTCGCAGCGTCGCCGCTCGATGCGCAACCCGGCACGACCTTCCGCTATGGCCCGGCGACGATCGTGCTCGGCCGCGTGATCGAGGTGGTTTCCGGGCAAACGCTCGATACCGCATTTCGCGAGCGCGTGTTCCAGCCACTGGGCATGACGGACACCTTCTTCTCGGTGCCCGAAGCCAAGCGCGCCCGCGTGGCGCTGCCTTATGCAAGGCTGCCCCAGCAAGGCCTGACGAGACTGCCACTCGACGCGATGAATCCGCGCTTCCTGTCGGCGGGCGGCAACCTCTTCGGCACGGCCATGGACTACCTGCGCTTCTGCCAGATGCTGCTGAACAACGGCCAACTCGACGGCGCGCGCGTGCTGAGCCGCAAGTCGGTCGAACTGATGACCGCTGCCCAAGTCGACCCCATCCCACTGCGGTTTCTGCCCGGCCAGTACTTCGGGCTGGGCGTCGCGGTGCGCAAGGCCGACGGTCAAGCCGGCCTGCTCGGGTCGCTCGGCACCTACGGCTGGAGCGGTGCATACAACACCTACTTCCGAATCGACCCGTCGGAGAAGCTCATCGTATTGCTCTTCACACAGCTGGAGTTCTCACCGTTCGAGCTCGAGTTGCAGCACGGCTTCCACAACACGGCGCTGCAGGCGGTCAGCGACTAGGGTCTGTTGACAAATCAATCGTCACCGCGTTCCGAACGATCGAACGGCCAGCGTCCCCGACGGTTCGACACGCAGCGAACCCGCGATAGCGTCGGTGGCCGCAGACTCATGGCAACGCATCGGAAGTCATATGCATCCTTCGTCCAGCCCACGCGAGCGGATCACCGTCGCTGCGCATCACGGCGCAACAATCGCGCTGCAGTGCCAGCATCCGCCAGGTGGCGATGCGATCGCCAGTGCGATCTACGTGCATGGCTCCACCTTTGGTGCCGACCTATCGCTGTACTTCGAATTCGACGGCCACTCATGGGCCGACGCGTTGGCCAACAGCGGCTTCGCCGTCTGGGGCTTCGATTTCGTCGGCTATGGGGCGTCGAGCCGCTATCCGCTCGACCTGAAACGTCCGCCGGGCGATTGGCGCGACGCGCTCAACGACCTGCGTGCCGTGGTGGGCGCGGTGCGCGACCGCAACGGCGGGCGGCCGATCGCGCTGTTGGCGCATTCACGCGGCGGGGCCGTGGCCGCGCGCTTCGCAGGCGACTTCGCTGAGGACGTGGCGGCCTTGGTGCTGTTCGCGCCGGTGGCGCCGCGTGCCGGTGCGGCTGCAGAACCGCTCGCCGCGCCGGCACCGCCGCCGTCGCATCAACCGCTGAGCACATGGGCGCAATACCGGCGCTTCATCGAAGACGTGCCGCGCGGGCAGGAGCAGGTGCTGAACGAGGCACACATGCAGCGCTGGGGAGAGGCGTTCCTGGCCAGTGACCCGACCAGCGCGACGCGCTCGCCGCCGTCGGTGATGACGCCGTGCGGCCCGCTGGCCGACATCGCCGCGTTGTGGTCGGGCCAGGCGTGGTACGACCCTGCCCGCATCGTCGCGCCGACTCTGCTGGTGCGCGGCGAGTGGGACTCGGTGTGCAACGACGACGACGCGGCGCTGCTGATGTCGCGGCTGGGAGCGCCGCTGCGCCGCGACGCGAAGATCGCCCGAGCCACGCACTTGATGCACCTCGAGCAGCAGCGCGGCGAGCTTCACACCGAGGTGAACCGCTTCTTGCTGCAGGTGCTGCGCTAAGACGCGTCGGCCCGGTCGCGGAGCCCGGGCTCGCGTCGTTCTTTGCTGCGCTGGCCGAGGCTACAAACCTGCAGGCCTCCGTGTGAAGGCTTGGTTTGAAGCGCGAGGACGCCGGTCCCGTCGAACGCCCAGGCGGCCACGGCCAGAATGGCGACATGATGGCAACCGGACCTCGACCACACGCCGATCCCGGCGACGCGATCGTCGTTCATCTGATCGACGGCACGTACGAGCTGTTCCGTCACTTCTACGGCCAGCGCCGATTCAACAAGGGAAACGACCGGCCCTTCGGTGCGGTGGCTGGCGTGCTGCAGAGCGTGCTGGAGTTCGTCGAGCGCGGCGAGACGTACGTCGGCGTGGCCACCGACCACGTGATCGAGTCGTTCCGCAACCGCCTGTGGGCAGGCTACAAAACCGGCGAAGGCATCGAGCCGACCCTGCTCGCGCAGTTTCATCCTTTGGAGGATGCGCTCGCGGCGATGGGCGTCACCGTCTGGCCGATGACCGAACTGGAGGCCGACGATGCGCTGGCGTCCGCAGCACACCTTGCCTCCCAGGACGAACGGGTGCAGAAGATCTGCATCTGGACGCCGGACAAGGACCTCGCGCAATGCGTGCAGGGCGACCGCATCGTGCAGGTCGACCGCAAGACCAAGACCATTCGCGGTGCCGCAGGCGTGCGCGAGAAGTTCGGCGTCGAACCGGCTTTGATTCCCGACTATCTCGCGTTGGTCGGCGACGCGGCCGACGGGTATCCCGGCATCGCCGGCATCGGCGCGGTGGGGGCTGCGCGTCTGTTGAACCGGCATGGGCCGATCGAGGCGTTCCCGCCCGAGGTGCTTGGCGAGCGCCGCGACGAGGCGCTGCTGTTCAAACGGCTGGCCACGCTGCGCAGCGATGCCCCGCTGTTCGATACTGTGGACCAGCTGCGCTGGCGCGGCCCCTCGGGCGAGTTTGCCGCGTGGACCCAGCGGATCGACGCGCCGCGCCTGCTCGAGCGTTGTCTCGCGGCGCAGACTGCGCCTGGTGGCACGCCACGAGATGGGCGTCGCGCACAATCTCCGCGTGGACCGCCATCGTGACATGCCTTGCCCCTGCCGTGCGCGTGAAGACGCGCCTGCGCGCTATGTCGACTGCTGCGGGCATTGGCACGATGGGCTGGTCCGCGGCGACCACGCCCCGACACCCGAGGCGCTGATGCGGTCGCGCTACAGCGCCTATGCGCTGGCGCAGGGCCGTGCGCCCACAACGCCCGCGATCGTCGAGTACCTGATGCAGACTTGGCACCCGTCCACCGCGCCGGGCGAACTGGAACTGGGCCCGCTGAACTGGACCGGTCTCGACATCCTGCACGCGCAGATGCACGGCGACGCGGGCGTCGTGGAGTTCGTGGCGCACCACAAGGTCAACGGCCGAGCGGGCCTGTTGCACGAGGTGAGCCGCTTCGTGCGCGAAGATGGCGCTTGGCGCTATGTCGACGGCGTAGTCGCACCGCACCGATGCGACTGACCGGTGCGGATGGATGGACTGTGCGTCCGCGACGATGCACCCAGCGGCACGTGATTTGCTCGGCAGTCTGCTGCCATTCGATGACCTGAGGTTCACAACATGCAACGCCACACCATCGCAGCCGCACTGGCCATCCTAGCTGCTCTGGCCTGCACGCAGTCCATCCCCGTGCGGGAGCAGGACATCGAGGCGGCAAGGTTGCAGGGCGAGGCGCTCGCGATGCGGCAAGCTGCTGAGAAGGCTCAGGCGACGCTGGACGACTTTCTCGTCAAGGCAAAGCAGCCCCCTGCTGGCACCAAGTGCTACGCCGTGAGAGTCGGAATTCGGGAAGGTCGCGACACAGAGTACTTCTGGCTCGATGAATTCAGCTGGTCGGACGGCACGTTCATGGGCAGGATCAACGATGAGCCACGCTTGGTGAAGAGCATCAAGTCTGGGCAGATCTACAAGTTCAGCCGTTTCGACATTGTCGACTGGATGTACATCGACGAGACGAGTGGAAGGACCTTTGGCAACTTCACTGCGCGTGCACTGTCGGGAAAGGAGCCGCCCGCCAAGGCGGATGAGCTCAAGCGTCGCAACGACCTCGGTTGCTCGTGATGCCTAGCTGATGGGTCGAGCGGGCATCGACAGCCGGTCGCGCCGGCGGCGCGCCTGACACCGGCGCGCGGGACAATCCAGGCCATGGCCCTGCTCACGCTGACCAACGCCCATCTGGCCTACGGCCACGTGCTGTTGCTCGATGGCACCGATTTCGCGCTCGAGGCCGGTGAACGGGTTGCGCTGATCGGCCGCAATGGCACCGGCAAGTCGTCTCTGCTGAAGATCCTCGCCGGTCTCGAGCGGCCCGACGATGGCCTGCTGCAGACGCAGACGGGCGTGCGCCGGATCTATGTCGCGCAAGAGCCCCTGTTCGAGTCCGGCGCCACCGTGTTCGACGCGGTGGCCGAAGGCGTGGCCGCGGCCCGCGCGCTGCGCGCCCGTTATGAGGCGCATGCGCCGGACGAGGACCTCGACGCGTTGCAGACCCAGATCGAGGCCCTCGACGGCTGGGCCTGGGAGCAGCGTGTGGCGGTGGCCTTGCAGCGCCTGCGCCTGGATGCCGAAGCCCGCGTCGATGACCTGTCCGGCGGCACCAAGAAGCGCGTCGCGCTGGCGCAGGCGCTGGTGGCCGCACCCGATGTGCTGTTGCTCGACGAGCCGACCAATCACCTCGACATCGACGCCATCGAGTGGCTGCAGGATCTTCTCAATGGCTGGCGCGGTGCGCTGGTGTTGGTCTCGCACGACCGCGCGTTCATCGACGCCGTGGCCACGCGCATCGTCGAGCTCGACCGTGGCCAGTTGCGCAGCTATCCAGGCAATTTTGTCGCCTTCAACGCTGCGAAAGAACGCGAGCTCGAAAGCGAAAGCCTGGCCGCGGCACGCGCCGACAAGTTGCTCGCGCAAGAAGAGGTGTGGATCCGCAAGGGCGTCGAGGCGCGGCGCACGCGCAGCGCGGGGCGGGTGGCGCGGCTGATCCAACTGCGCGAACAGCGCGCCCACCGGCGTGATGAACTCGGCCAGGTGCGCCTCGAGCTCGATGCCGGCCTGCCGCCGGGCAAGATCGTGGCCGAGCTGAAAGAGGTGTCGATGCGGTTCGGCGAGCGGCTGCTGATTCAACGGTTTTCAGCCACCTTGCTGCGCGGCGACAAGGTGGGCGTGATCGGCCCCAACGGCTGCGGCAAGACCACCCTGCTCAAGCTCATCCTGGGCGAGCTGCAACCCACGTCGGGCAGCGTGCGCCAGGGCAGCAAGCTGCAGGTGGCTTACTTCGACCAGCTGCGCGCCGCGCTGAGCCTCGACGCGACGCTGGTCGACACCATCAACCCGGGCAGCGAGTGGATCGAGATCGGCAACAGCCGCAAGCACGTGATGAGCTACCTGAATGACTTCTTGTTCTCGCCCGAGCGCGCCAATTCGCCGGTGCGCAGCTTGTCGGGCGGTGAACGCAACCGCCTGCTGCTGGCCCGGCTGTTTGCGTTGCCGGCCAACGTGCTGGTGCTCGACGAGCCGACCAACGACCTTGACATCGACACGCTCGACCTGTTGGAAGACCTGCTGCAGTCGTATGCCGGCACCGTGTTCCTGGTCAGCCACGACCGACGCTTTCTCGACAACGTGGTGACCAGCACCATCGCCTGGGAAGGTGACCCTGCATTCGGTGGCCGGCCCGGGCTGTGGCGCGAATACGAAGGTGGCTACGAAGACTGGAAGCTGCAGCGCGCACGTGCGCAAGCCCTGGCCGTTGCGGCTGCACCCGCCCCCGCGGCGGCCACCCGCCCCTTGATCGCGGAGTCAGCCAAACCCCTGCCTGTTCGCACCAAGCTCAGCTACAAGGAGCAGCGCGAACTCGACGCGCTGCCCGCGCGCATCGAGGCGCTGGAGGTCGAGCAGAAGGAGCTTTCACAGCTTTTGGCCAGCGGCGAGTTGTACGTCAAAGAGCGGCAACGCGTGCCTGCGCTGCAGGCGCGCCTGCAGTCGATCGAGGCCGAGCTGCTGCTTGCGCTGGAGCGCTGGGAAGTACTGGCCAGCCGGTAGGGTCTTCGCCCGGGCAAGTGATCAAGACTGGCGGGGCGTGCAAAGGCACCCTTGTTCGGCGCCCTCACAACCGCAGCGCGAGCCGCAAGCGCAGGCCTGGCCGGCAACCTCACACGGTCTTGCCCAACCGCGTCGACGTAGTTCTTCACCTCGGCAGCGGCCGCGCAATTCCCTTCTACGCCAAGGGACCGTTGACATGGACGTGATCGTCGATTAGCGTTATTCGCAACACTGTTTTAAATAACGCAACATGGCAATCAGGCTCGAACCATCGCCCGCGGTCCGCACGCTGGGCGGGCACGGCCATCTGCTGCGGACGACGCCGCACGGCCGAACGCCACCGCGACAACGGACTTGTCGCTGCGTCTGCTGGAGCGACTCGCCGTCTCTCGAGAGCCGATCGGCATTTCCGATCTCGCGCGCGAGTTCGACACCTCGAAGACGAAGGTGTATCGGCACCTGCAGACACTCGCTCGCCACGCCTTCGTGCGGCAGGACGGCGCGACGCGACGCTACGAGGCGGGGATCAAGCTGTTCATGCTGGGAGAGCATCTGCGGGAGCGATTCGACATCCTGACTGCGGCGCGCGGTGACATGGCACAGCTGCGCGACGCGACGGGACACGCAGTCACGCTGTCGACACTCGTCGAAGACCAAGTGGTCGTGCTGGAGCTCTTCCATGGCCACACGATCGTCGAGTTCGGCACGCGGCCCGGCACAGTGCTCGACCTGCACGCGAGCGCGCACGGCAAGGTGGCACTGGCGTTCGGTCCTCCGGGACTCCTTGAACGCTGTGTGGCGAAACCGCTGAAAGCGTGGACGCCGCAAACGATCTGTTCCCGGGCGGCGCTCGAGCGCGCCGTGGCCGAGGTGCGCAAGCGCGGTTGGGCCGTCGCCGCGAACCAGGTGTTGACCGGGGTCAACGGTCTCGCCGCGCCCATCTTCAATCACAGCGGCAACTACGCTGGGGCCATCGCGATCGCCGGTTCAGTCCAGTACATCACCGCAACGCCGTCGCCGGAGCAAATCCGCGCCGTCACGGCGGCAGCACACAGCATCTCGAAGAAGATGGGTTGGGCTGGGCGATGAACAAGAGGTCATTCATGGCAACTCGACGGCAACGCGGCCGAGCTCTACGAACGCTATGTCCTTCGCTACATCCTGGGACCGTGGGTACCGCAGTTGCTCGATGTCGTGGGTCTACGGGCAGGCGAGAACGTGCTCGACGTCGCTTGCGGGACGGGCGCGGTTGCCAGGGTCGCTGCGCAACGGGTCGGCGCATCGGGCCGTGTCACCGGTCTCGATCTGAACGCCGGCATGCTTGCCGTCGCACGATCCCAGCCGGCGCCGCCGGGCGCGGCCATCACGTGGGTCGAACGGAACGCGCTCGACACCGGCCTGCCGGATCGCAGCTTCGACGTGGTTCTTTGTCAGCAGGGATTGCAGTTCTTCCCGGACAAGACAGGTGCCCTGCGCGAAATGCGTCGCGTACTCGTGCCACGCGGAAGGCTTGCGATCAGCGTCTGGCGATCGACAGGGGTCTACAACTTCGCGGTAGGGAACGCGCTCAGGCAGCACATCGGCGTGGACGTGGGCTCGCGCTTCTGCGCATCGCGCGATGTGCCGGGTGACGAGGAGCTTCGCCGCTTTGCTGTCGCCGCCGGATTCCAAGACGTGACGCTTCACGTGCAAAGGATGATGGTGCGCTTGCCGTCGCCACGAGACTTTGTGCTCTGCCACCTCGCTGCGACGCCAGTCGCGTCCGACGTCAAGGCCATGAGTGATGCCGCGCGCGCAGCGCTGGGCTGCGACGTGGCGCGGCAGCTTGCTGCATACAACGAGGACGATGGTGTCGCGTTTCCCGAGGAGGTCAATGTCGTCACCGCCATGGCCTGAACAGCGAACGAGCCGTCGCGCCCGCCGGGATCGATTGGCTCATCACACAGGAGGCATCCATGTCTCGCCAAGTCGCATCGGAACGCTCACCGACGAATTCGTCTTTCGACAAAGCGGCCGCGCGCTGCTGATTGCGTGCGGCCTGCTTGGGTGCTTGACTTCGTTTCAGGCGCCGGCGCAAACGCCATCGCCGACACCCGCGAACGCCTACCCGACCAGACCCGTTCGCATCGTCATTCCACTGGGCCCCGGAAACTCGGCCGAGGTCGTCACACGCCTTGTGGCGCAGAAGCTGTCGATCGCATTGGGGCAGGCGTTCGTCATCGAACCCCAGCCCGGGGCAGCCGGAGCGATCGGCACAGCGCACGTCGCTCGGTCTGCGGCGGACGGCTACACGCTCCTCGCCGCAACCGATGGCGTCATGGCGGCTTTGCCGAGTTTTCGCGCCGATGTGCCATTCAATCCCATCCGCGATTTCGTGCCGATCGCGCAGATGGCTGGCATCCCGTTCGCGTTGGTCGCGCACCCGTCGGTGCGGGCCAGCTCGGTTCATCAGTTGATCGACATGGCGAAGGCCGAACCCGGCAAGATCGACTACTCCACCGGCGGGAACGGCAGCGCTCAGCAGCTGGTGATGGCGATGTTCATGAACGCCACCGGGACCCAGTTCACCCATGTCCCATACAAGGGCGCGCCTCAGGCGGCGATGGACGTGGTGTCAGGACAGATTCCGATCGCATTCGCCGGCGTGCCGATCGTCGCGGAATTCATCAAGGACGGTCGGCTGCGGGGGTTGGCTGTCGCGAGCGATCAACGCTTGGCTTCGCTGCCGCACGTCCCTACGCTCAAAGAGCAAGGCATTCCTTGCAGTTTGCGACATGGGTCGGGCTGTTCGCTCCATCCGGTACACCGCGCGAGATCGTTGCGCGACTCAGCGAAGAGACGGTCAAGGCGCTTCGCGCCCCGGACGTGACCGACCGGCTTGCCGCGCTTGGGTTCGAGGTCTATGGAGTTCCGACGGAGCAGTTCACTCAGATCGTCCGGGCCGATGTCGTACGGATGGCCGACGTGATAAAGAAGTCAGGCATGAAGGCCGACTGAGCGCTGTTCTGCCAACACGTCGGCCGTCACCCCATCGCGATTGGTCTCGTTGAGCAGTTCGTGCCGCACGACGTGCCGCTCGGCATCAGCGCGCCAGGCAGGTCGGCGCGCTCCGGAGCCCTGAAATGACGCGGGCGCTCCCACCGAAGTGTGGAGCGCCCGCGGGTCTGGCTACAGAACCAACTACATGAGGTAGGGCTCCGCCCCAAACCTAGATGTCTTAGACATATCACCTCCTTTCGTAGTTGATCGGAGCCCGTAGGGTACTCGCTTTCACATGGTCTTGGCCAGCCTTGCGCCAGGACTCCGCTATCCGGCCGCCACGATCACATGCGCCTGAATTTTGCCGGCCACCCCGCCCTCGCCATGTCGGCTGGCGATCGCCTGCGTCGCGCGGTCGGTAGCGAGCTGAAGCAAGCTGGCGTCGCGCGCCTCGATTTCGTTGCGCAGCGGCGTTCCCTGGCAATAGGCCGTGGCGGCGTCGCTGGCCGAGGGCGCGCGACTCACCTCCTCGCGCGTCTCGATCTCGATGGCGGCGAACCCTGCGCGGCCCAATTCATCGCGGATCAGTGCGACATCGTGATAGCCATGCGGCGTACGTGCAAGAAATCGCGGAGGGTCGCGCGGAAACACCGCGGCGACGGCGTTGGTGACGTCGTCGGCGAAGGCGTTCTCTTCGATGCGGTCCCAGACATTGAAGACAAAGCGCCCGCCTGACCTCAGCACGCGACGCGCCTCGGCGTAGCCGGCGACCCGGTCGGGAAAAAACATCGCGCCGAACTGGCAGCAAACGACGTCGAACGAGGCATCTTCGAACGGCAGGTGAAGCGCGTCCGCCTGCCGCCATTCGATGCGGCAATCGGACCCCTGCCGGGTGGCGGCATAGTCGAGCATGGGCTGGTTGAGGTCGGTCACCACGTAGCGCGCGTCGGGCTTGAGTTTTGGCGCGAGCGCCCGCGTGACCACGCCGCTGCCGGCCGCCGTCTCAAGCACCGAGCCGGGCGAGCAGGCAGCGACCAGCTCCGCCAGGTTGACGGCATAAGCCTCGAAGATCAGGGGGACCATCAGCGTGTCGTAGAACTTCGGGATCGAGCCTGCGAAGACCTTGTCGCTCTCAGCCATGAGACTCCCTTGAAAGCTCTGAACTCGCGGTGAACTCCAGGATCGCCCGGATGACGGGTGCGCTGTCGCCACACCACCAGAAATGATCGACGCCTTCGAGCGGGTGCCACACCGCGCCGGGAATCTTCTGCGCAAGATGCTCGCCCGCTTCAAAGCGGACCGCTCGATCGCCGCGCCGATGCATCACGAGTGTCGGCACGCCGATGCGGCCCAGATCGGCACGCAGGTCGGCGTCGCGCAAGCCGCCGAGAATCGTTTCGAGCGCTCCAGGGGACGCCGCATGCCGCACGATGCGCGCCCACCAGGCGCGCAACGCGGGATCGTCCTTCTCGCTCGGAGCAAACGTCTCGATGTCCACCGGCCCGCCCCATCCGGCAATCAGTCGCTTGAGCCAGACGTCGTAGGCCGAT
Source organism: uncultured beta proteobacterium (assembly GCA_963774185.1). Classification (GTDB taxonomy): domain Bacteria; phylum Pseudomonadota; class Gammaproteobacteria; order Burkholderiales; family Burkholderiaceae_C; genus JAEUPI01. Next base: position 345,219 of record CAVZEK010000015.1, on the reverse strand, counting down.
GCGGGCAGAGCCCATGGGTAGTCGGGCGCGGCCGAGCCTCGCGCGAGCGACCCGAACAGACACAAACCCTGCACGCGATCGGGATGATCGACGGCCAGGCGCATCGCTCCCAGTCCGCCTTCGGACGATCCGAAGACCCATGCGCGCGGCACGCCTGCATGCTCGAGGATCGCCGCGATGTCGGCCGCCATGGCCGCCGGCGTGCCCGTGGCGCGCAGCCGTTCGGACAAGCCGACACCGCGCCGGTCGAACAAGATCACCTGGAAGCGATCCGCCAACGCCTCGATGCAGGCGCGTAATGCCGGGTGTTCCAGCGCGATCTCGATGTGAGAGACGAAGCCCGGGGCGATCACCAGCGTCTGATCGCCGGCCCCGAGCGTCGTGTAGGCGACCGTGCCGAATGCCACCCTCGGCGAAACGCACGCTCGGCCGCTCCACCCGGCTGGACGACAGCCGTTTCAGATCCTCCGTCATTCGCAGGTACGCGCGCTCGGTGTGCGGGCCGGGCTTGATGCCGAACTCCGCTCGCAACACGTCGGCGCAGCGCGTGTAGGCGGCTTCGACGCCGGCTGCATGCCCCTGCAGGGCGTGCAGCTGCATCAGCAGCACGTAGCTCGGTTCGCGGTACACGTCGAGCGCAATCAGCACTTCGGCAAGATCCAGCGCCGGCGCAAAGTCGCGCCGCTGGCCCAGCGCGTCGATCAGGCGCTCGAGCAGGCGCGCCAGCAGGTGCTCGTGCTCGATCGAGACTGACTTGAGCCAGTCGTCGAAGATTTCGGATCCGAAGGCGATGCCTTGCAGCAGTGGGCGGCGCGCATGCACGAGCCATCGGCGCGCTGCCACCACGGTGTGGTCATCGAACGTCGCGGTGGCGACCGCGCGGCGGGCGAATTGCGTGAACCGAAGCGCATCGACCTCGACGGTCTGCGCCATGAGCGCAAGGGCATCGTTGTCGGACGACAGGATCCTGCCGCCCACCGCGTCTTCGATCGTGTAGACCAACCTGCGCAGTCGCGTGCGCCCCTGCGCTTCGTCGGCGTCGGGCCACAGCATCGCGGCCAGGTGTGCCCTTGGCACGGGCCCGGGGTTGAAGGCGAGATAGGCCAGCAGCGCGACGGCGCGCTTCAGCGCCAGTCGGGATTCCCGCCCCTGCACCACGGTGACGGGCACACCGAAGACCTGCAGTTCCAACGCGGGCGATGGCGAGCGCGACAGCATGGGACGTTTATAGCCGGGCACGGCTGCGTTGCACAGGGACGTTAAAGGGACGGCCAGTTTCTATCGTTGCGCGCCATCCTGCTTTTGCACAAGGAATTCGCCATGCGCGCACTGTGTTCGTTTCTCTACGGCGTGGCCGCCTACGTGGCGTGCCTCGCCGCCCAGCTGTACCTCATCGGCTTCAGCGGCAACCTGCTGGTGCCCAAGTCGGTCGACGTCGGCGCCGGCGCACCCTGGGGCCGATGCCCTGGGCACCGATCTGCTGCTGCTGGCCTTGTTCGGCGTTCAGCACAGCGTGATGGCCCGTCGCGGCTTCAAGCGCTGGTGGACACGCGTCGTCCCCCCGGCCGTGGAGCGCAGCACCTATGTGGTGGCCACGTGCGCCGTGCTGGCGCTGATGTTCTGGTTCTGGGTGCCGATCGAGGCACCGGTCGTGTGGCAGGTCGAAGACAGCGCCGGCGTGGCGCTGCTGTGGGGCCTGTTCGGGCTCGGTTGGTTGTTGGCACTGGTCAGCACCTTTCTCATCAACCACTTCGAGCTGTTCGGGCTGCAGCAGGTGTTTGCACGGCTGACACAGCGCGCCCTGCCCGAGGCCCAGTTCAGGACGCCGCTGCTGTACCGCTACGTGCGCCACCCGCTGTATGTGGGCCTGCTGCTCAGCTTCTGGGCGGTGCCGGTCATGACGGCCGGGCGGCTGCTGTTCGCCCTCGGGTTCAGCGCCTACATCCTGATCGGCGTCGCGTTCGAAGAGCGCGATCTTCTGCGGCAATTCGGCGAGCGCTACCGCACGTATCGCGAGCAGGTCGGCATGCTGATTCCGCGCGCGAGATCGCCGAGGCGGACGGCACGCGAGACGCTCGATCAACCAGGAGCCTGAGGATGGAACCCGTGGAACACAGGATCATCGATTCGCCGACGCCGCGCGCACCCGCAGCGAACCACGACCCCTTCGACGATGGCCGTGCCCTGCAAGACCGCCTGCAAGTGCATTGCTTCGGCTGCGGCTCGCTCAATGCACACGGCTTGCACATCAAGAGCCGTTGGGAAGGCGACGACTTCGTCTGTGTCTGGCAACCGAGGCCCGAGCACATCGGATTCCCGGGCTACGTCTATGGCGGCACGATCGCGTCGGTTGTCGATTGCCACGCCGTTTGGGCAGCGCTGTCAGTGCATTGCCGAGAAGCCGGTCATGACCTGAGCAGCGGGCCGCCACCCTTTGGCGTGGTGACTGGCAGCCTGCACGTGAACTACCTCAAACCGGCATTGGTGGCCCGGGCGCTGGAACTGCGCGCGCGAATCGTCGAGCACGGTGAGCGCAAGTCGGTCGTGGCCTGCAGCGTGCGCCAAGGTTCGGTGGAGTGCGCCACAGCCGAAGTCATCACGGTGCGCGTGAAGGGGATGAACTGAGATGCGCGCCGTCATCTGCAGCAGCTTCAACGGCATCGACGCACTTGAGTTCGGCGAGCTTGCGGACCCTGTCCCCGGCCCGGGCCAGGTGCTGGTTGACGTCCATGCGGCGGCATTGAGCTTCATGGATACGCTGATGGTGGCCGGTCGCTACCAGATGAAGCCCACACTGCCATTCGTACCGGGCAGCGACGCCGCGGGGGTGGTGCTGGCCGTTGGCGATGGCGTCCAGCGCGTGTGCGTGGGCGACCGCGTGGCCTGCAGCCACTGGCACGGTGGCATGGCCGAGCGCATGGTGGCCCCCGAGTCGGGCGTCGTGAAACTGCCCGACAGCTTGGGTTTCGAGATCGGCTCGACCGTGCGTTACGCCTACGGTACGGCTCGCTACGCGCTGCAGACCCGCGCACAACTGCGCGCGGGCGAAACCGTATTCGTCAGCGGCGCGGCGGGTGGTGTCGGCATGGCAGCCGTCGACGTGGCGCGCCAGATGGGTGCCACGGTCATTGCGGGCACCAGTTCGGCAGCCAAGGGCGAAGTGGCACGCCAGCAGGGCGCGGCCCACACCATCGACTACTCGTGCGAACCGGTGCGCGACCGTTTGCTCGAGCTGACCCAGGGCCGGGGTGTGGACGTGTACTTCGACAACGTCGGTGGTTCTCTGTTCGGCACCGTGTCGCGGGCGATGGCGTGGGGTGGCCGCATGCTGCCGATCGGATTCACGAGCGGCGAAGTACCCAGCCTCGCCATGAACCTGCCGCTGCTGAAGAACTACAGCGTGGTGGGATGCTACTGGGGCGCTTGGGTGGAGCGGGAGCCGCAACAAAGTCGCGCCGCTGACGAGCAACTCTTCGCTGCGGTGGCGCAAGGCATCCTTCGGCCTCAAGTCTCGGACGTGCTGCCGATGTCGTCGTTTGCCGAAGGCCTGCAGCGACTCGCACGCCGCCAAGTGACGGGACGCGTTGTGCTGCGCGCAAAGCACAACCCTGACGCGCTCGCATGATCGTGCGATGCTCTCGCGCCATGCACAAGGAGGAGCCGATGGCCATCGACCCCGGCACGCTGCTCTCTCAGGCGATGTCGCACGCGCTGGCGTACCGCCGCACGCTGGCCGAGGATCAACGGCCGCCGTCGGTGGACTACCACACGATGCTCGAACGCTTCGCCGAGGCAATGCCCGAGCGGGGCACGGCCGCGGACCAGGTCATCGAAGCCCTGGCCACGCAGGCCATGCCGGGGCTGATGCCAATGGCCGGGCCGCGCTTCTTCGGCTGGGTGATTGGCGCTTCGCACCTTGCCGGCGTGGCCGCGGATTGGCTGGTCTCGGCGTGGGGCCAGAACACCGGATACCACACGCCGACCCCGGCCACCGCGGCGATCGAGGCCGTCGCCGAGCGCTGGCTGCTGGAGGTGCTCGACCTGCCGGCGGACAGCTCCATCGGCTTCTCGACCGGTGCCACGGTGGCCAACGCCATCGGCCTGGCCGCGGCACGCACCGGCGTGCTGCTCCAAGCCGGCTGGGACCCCGACGCCGACGGCCTGTTCGGCGCGCCGCCGGTCGAGGTGCTGATCGGGGCCGACGCGCACTCGTCGGTGTTCTCTTCGCTGCAGCTCATCGGCTTCGGCTACCGGCGGGTGACGACGGTGGACACCGATGACCGAAGGCCGCATGCGGCCGCAGGCGCTGGCGCGCGCGCTGGGCGACAAACCAGGCCCGAAGATCGTCATCGCGCAAGCGGGGCAGATCAACACCGGCGCCTTCGATCCGTTCACCGAGATCGTGGCGCTCGCCAAGGCCGCCGGAGCCTGGGTGCACGTGGACGGCGCCTTCGGGCTGTGGGCCCGGGCAGTGCCTGCGCTGCGCCACCTGACCGCGGGCATCGAAGGCGCCGACTCCTGGGTGACCGATGGGCACAAGTGGCTGCAGGTGCCCTACGACTGCGGCTTCGCCATCGTCAGGGATCGCACCACGCATCAACGGGCGATGACGCAGTGGTCGAGTTACCTGCCGACCATCGGCGAGGGCGACCGGGTGCCTTCGGCCTTCGTGCCCGAACTCTCGCGCCGGGCTCGCGGCGTGCCGGTGTACGCGCTGCTCAGGACCCTGGGGCGCCAGGGCGTGGCCGAGCTGGTGGAACACCATTGCGCGCTGGCGCGGCAGTTCGCGCAGTTGCTGGCCAGGGAGCCGGGGGTGCGGGTGCTGAACACCGTGTCGCTGAACCAGGTGATCGTGAGCTTCGGCGAGGGCGATGCCGCCTCTCGCCGCGCGGCCACCGAGGCCGTGATCGCACGCATCCAGAAGGGCGGCGTCTGCTTCGCCGCCGGCGCGCAGTGGCGTGGCGACTGGGTGATGCGCCTTTCGGTCACCTCGGGTGCGACGACGGCGCGCGACATCGAGATCTCGGCCGCGGCCATCGTTGCCGCCTGGAGGGCCGAGCAGCTCACGCAACCACGCGGGGCTTCGCAGCCGGGCACGGCTTGACGTTCGCGAGGCACGCCCGCCACGGCGCCGCCCGTTCACTCGGCAGCATCGTGTCGAAATCGGCCGACCTCGCTCGTCGTGGAGGTGAGGCAGCCATCGTCCATGCCAACCTCGCAACCCACGGAGTCGCCCCATGAGAAAGCTCATTGCAACCACCATGGTCTCGCTCGACGGCGTCATGCAGGCGCCGGGTGGCCCCGAGGAAGATCCCACCGGCGGTTTCGCGTTCGGCGGCTGGTCGTTCAACTACTGGGACGATGACCCGGGCCGCGACATGAAAGGCCTGGACGGCAAAGACCGCGAGCTCGTGCTCGGCCGCAGGACCTACGAGATCTTCGAGGCGTACTGGCCGTACCAGGCGGCCGACAACCCGATTGCGCAGACCCTCAACGCGGCCAAGAAGCACGTGGCCTCGCGCACGCTGAAGAAGCTGCATTGGAACAACTCCGACGCTGCTGCGTGGCGACGTCATCGCGGCGGTCGCGGCGCTCAAGGCAGAGGCGGGACTCGACCTGCAGATCATCGGCAGCGGCAACCTCATCCAGACGCTGCAGGCCGCATCGCTGATCGACGAGTACAACGTGTGGACCTTCCCCGTCGTGCTCGGGCGCGGCAAGCGGCTGTTCGAAGCCGGCGCGAAGCCCGGCGCGATGCGGCTCGTGGCTTCGCAAGCCTCGGCCACCGGTGTCGTGATGAGCACCTACGTGCCGGCGGGCGACGTGCAGCCCGGATCGTTTGTGCAGCCCGAGGCGAGCGAGAAGGAAGTGCAAAGGCGCGCGAAGCTGGCGCGCGAGGCGGGCTGACGTGGCCACAGGCCTCGACGGAGGGGACACTCAGGCGCCGGCGGCGACGAAGTCCTTGCGCTCGAGCAGGCGCGACACGGCGTAGCCGATCACCAATCCCCAGAACGGCGCGCCGACGTTGAAGATCGGCACGTCGGCCACCGTGACGAGGAACGTGACGAGCGCACCGAGCGTGAAGCGCTCGCGGAAACGACACATTGAACGCCGTCTGCAGCACGCGCAGCATGGCGAGCCCGGCGAGTGCGCCGACGAACGCGGGCGGCGTGGCGAGCATCAGCCGGGTGAACACCGGCGCGAACAGCCCGAACGCCAGCGCGAACACACCCACGGCGAGGCCCGCGGCGTAGTGCCGGTGCCGCTCGCCCGAACTGGAGATGATCGCGTTGACGGGGCCGGTGAGGCAGGTCGAGACCGTGCCCACCAGCGCGGCGAGCATCGAGCCCGCGCCGCACGCCACCGTGATCGCATTGATCGGCGGCTTGTGCCCGGCGGCGTTGAGCACCGCGATCCCTTGGCCGTTTTGCACCACGAGCACCGTGATCGCGAGCGGGACGACGAGCTCCACCATCGCACGCCACGAGAACACGGGCGTGACCAGGTTGGGATGGGCGAGCGCGTGCAGCTCCGAGCCGTTCGGATGGAACTTGCCGAGGAACGACGATCGCCGCCACGCCGACCAGGAGCGCGCCGATCAGCGGCGGCAGCCGGCGCGACCAGGCGGCCGAGGCGCTGAGCGCGAGGAACGCGCCGATCATCGGCGCGGCGATCCAGAAGTCGTCGCGCACCGCATACACCAGGCCCAGGCCGAAGCGCAGGAACACGCCCGCCACCATGCCCATCACGATGGGCATCGGGCACGGCCTGCATGGCGCGCCGCACCCAGCCCGAGAGGCCCAGCACCAGCATGAGCAGCCCGGTGGCCAGGAAGGCGCCGATCACCTCGGCCCAGCTAAGGTGGCCGAGCGCCGGGCCCACCAGCACCGTGCCCGGGATCGTCCAGAAGAAGACCAGCGGCTGCCGATACAGCGTGCAGAAGAGCAGCGTGATCAGTCCGTTGATGAAGAACGAGCCGAAGATCCACGACGACAGATCGGACTCGCTCAAGCCCCCCCGCGCGCCGACGGCGAGGATGATCGCCACCGGCCCCGAGGCCGCGAAGATGAAACCGATCACCGCGTTGGCGAGGTAGAGCCCACCGGAGTCGGCGACCATCTGGCGCAGACCGGGCAGCGGCCTGTGCGCGGACTCCAATGGCATGGCGGGCTCCGGCGTGACGACCGGGGCGATTGTGCACAAGCCGTGTGCAGCCGGCGGCGGGTGCCGGCGAATCGAGGCAGTCAGCCGATCTTTCGCGGTGGCAGCATCGCGGCCAGCACGCCATCCTTCAGCGCAACATGGTGGAGGATGGCGGCGCCCGCATGCACGGCGGCCAACCACATCAGCGTGTCGCCGAGAAACCCGTGTACGTCGCCCCAATCGGCCAGCTTGGCCAGCGCGGAGTCGGCGATTGCCGGTATGCGATCGAACCGCAGGCCGCCAAGCAACGTGAGCGGATGGCCCTCGCCGCCGAGCGCCAGGATGGCGGTGATCGGCAGCAGCACGAGCAACGCCCACAGCACGCCGTGCATCAGCTTCGCCGCGAATGCCATCCATGCGGCCATTGCGAAATGCGGCGGGGCCGGCCGCAGCGCGATCCACAGCAGTCGCGCCGCCGTCAGCACGAAGATCAGAATGCCCAGTGATTCGTGCCAGACGATGTCGCTGCGCGTCGCTGGATCAACGCCGTCGCGCATGAGACGGCCAAAGTTTTCCGGCCCGAGGATGAATGCGATGGTGGCGATGATGGCCGTGATCCAGTGAAGAAAGCGGCTGGGCGCGTCGTAGTGGGTCGTTGCGGCATGCGGCACTTGTGGCTCCAGACTTCGCTGTCATTGTGGCGCCGGCACGGGAGCGAGATGGAGATCTGGATCAACATCCGCCGTCACTACGCAGTGATCAATACGTGATTCGCACCGAAGCCGCACTCCGATCGGCCTCACCGTGAAACACGGCTTCGATGTTGTTGCCATCCGGATCCAGCACAAACGCCGCGTAGTAGCCCGGGTGGTAGGCGCGTTCACCGGGGGCGCCGTTGTCCCTGCCACCATGCGCCAGTGCAGCTTGGTAAAAGGCATCCACCATCGCCCGGTCTTGCGCCTGGAACGCGATGTGAAGGCGTCCGGTCAGTTTGCCCTGCACCTGCTCGCTGTCACGCGCCCCTACGTACAGTTCATCTGCCCAGAAGTCGCGCTCGTCGGAGCCCATAGGGATCTTCAGCACGCCGAAGACGGCGCTGTAGAAGGCCTTGCTGGCAGCCAGATCCCGAACGACCAGCCCGATGTGGTCGATCAAACGGCCACAGTGCCGTTCTCGTGTCGCCATGAAACGCTCCAGGTAGTTTGTGGTCGGAGTGCCTTGACTCGAGAGTTTCGGTCAGCGCGGCTGCGCAGGGGGCTGCCCCGAGCGCGGCGAACGAGGCCCGTACAGCACACCCTCGGGCCCGCTGATGAGGCGCGCGCTGGCGGTGCCGGAGTAGCTGTACGCCGCATCGGTCACGCTGCCGGCGATCTGCATTACCAGCGCCTGCACCAGCAACCCGACGAGACCCTGACTCTGCTGCTGCTGTTCGGCCGACGAAGCGCGGGCTGTCCCTTCCCACAACAGCGCGCCGTCACGCAGGTCGACCAGCCTGGCGATCACCTGCACCGCCGTTTCGCTGTAGATCACGCGGTAGCTCGAGCCGTACTCGCGCACTGTCAAATACAGTGCCGCATCCGCACCAAAGAACTGCCGCAGCTTGTCCGCCGGAATTTGCTGCGCATCGTGCGAGGTGGTGACGCCGTTCTGCTTGAACGTCTCGTCGGCGAGCGTCACCGGCACCACGTAGTAGCCGGCTTCGGCCAGGGGTCGCGTGACGCTCGACCACACCGCCGGCGTCGCCTTGACATCGGGCGACTCGTTCAGCGGCGGCAACACGAGGATCGACGCGGGGTGCGCACGCTGGAATGCCGAGTAGTCCTTGGGCGGCTTGCTGGCGCAGGCGCCGAGCAGCAACGGCCCCAGCAGTGCACCGATCAGAGCCAAGCGTTTCATGCAGCCGGCTCCTTCGTCTGAAGGTCACTCTTCGGCGGCTCGGCCTTCGTTGCGCCGACCCGCCGGAGCAGTTGATCCATGTACACCGTCGACTCGGGGAACGCGGCCTTCTCGGCGTTCCAGAGTTCTATCGCGCGGCCGGGATTGCCCACACTCAGGTACAGCATCCCGAGGTGCGCACGCAAGCCCGGTGGCAACTGCGCGTTGGCGGCCCGCGCCTTCTCGGCGTGTGCCTCGATCTCCTGGATCTGCTGATCGGGGCTGATGCCCTCGCGCAGCAAGTACACGTACTGCTGACGCGGATACGTCTCCCACATGTACAGCGGCGCGCCGCTCTGCGCACAGCCCACGAGCCCGAGGACGAAGACGACCGAACCGAGGCGGCCTGGCGCCATGCAGATCAGTTGGTTCCCCACTTGCTGGAGTCGCGGGCGACGACAAGGTTGTCCACGGCATCACGCATCGCCAGATCGAGCACCTTGCCATTGAGCGTGGCGTCGTAGCCCGCTGTGCCGCCGAAGCCGACCACCTCGCGCGTGGACAGCTCGTACTCGCCCGCCCCGCGCGCCGAATACACCACCTCGGAGGTGCGCGTATTGACGACGTTCAGCGTGATCTTGGCGTACGCAACCTGCGAGCGGCCGCGGCCGAGAACGCCGAAGAACTGCTGATCTCCGACCTCCTTGCGACCGAACTCGGTGATGTCGCCGGTGATCAGGAAGGAAGCCCCGCGCAAGGCTTGCGCAACACCCTGAAGCTTCGCCTCCTGGCCGATCTCGTTCATGTTCTCTCGCTCGAGCACGGTAAATCGCTGCGACTGCTGCAGGTGCGCGACCAACGACGTCTTCGCCTGGCTGCCGAGTCGATCGATACCGTCGGAGAACACGCCCATCATGTAGTTGGAGCGGTTGTCGAACTTGCCCACCGCCACCGGGATGCGCGGGCCCTGTGCCGGTGTGCTGGCCGCCTGGACCTTGGCCACCTCGACGGTTCGCGAGGATTCGGTCGCGCAACCTGCCAAGAGGAAGGCGACGGACAAGACAACGATCGGGAGCGTCCCTTTGATCATGGGAATAACCTCTTCAGCATTTCCCCGCATGATGCGAGGCGACTAATCCTACATTGCTGGTCGGCCGCGGTCGCCCCTCAGAGCTGTCGGATTGGCACGGTTTGAAAGGCCGGATGACGTACGGCACATCGCTCGCCCGCGGCGTACGAAGAATTCGTGGTTGTTCCGATGCGCGTGAGTCCAGCCGGCGTGCTGTCGGCCAGTCTCTACAATGCGACTCGGTGCATGGAGGATTCATGAATACCGGTCTTCGTTTCATGGCAGCGATGGCTGCCGTCTTGGCCGCCCTGTTCATCGGCGGCTGCAGCACACCAATGGGCGGGTCATCGGTCAAGTACTCGTACGACCCAGTGTTTGGTTTCCCTGGGGCAAAGACCTACCGCTGGGCCGAATCCGGGTCATCGTACGGTTGGGACCCGCTGATGGAAGCCAACGTGCGATTCCTTTCGGATCCCTTGTTGGCGGGCAAGGGTTTGACAAAGACCGACCAAGCAGCGTTGAGCATCTCGATTCGCTATGAGTCCAGCGGCTATAGCTATGAACTGCGTGCCTTGTCCTTGAACGTTTACAGGGCCGACACCAATCAGATGGTGTGGCGGGGCTCGGCCATCGGGACGATCAGGACGGATGCCGCCTCCGGTGATCTGTCGGCTGCGGTTCAGGGCATCCTGGCCAACTTTCCCGCGTCAAAGTAGTTTGGGCTTGAGGGTTGGCGGGGTAGGTCTCGGTGGGTCACACCGTCTTGCCCACCCACCCCAACACATCCGCCGTCACTTCATCGCGATTCGTCTCGTTGAGCACCTCGTGCCGCGCGCCGGGTAGTACCGAGTCTCGATGCGCGTGAGCCCCAGCGCCTGAAAGCGGTTGGGCGCGTCGTAGTGGGCGGTCTCGGCGTGCGGCACTTGTGGCTCCAGGCTTCGCCGCCATCGTGGCGCTTCACGCCCTCTTCCTTACCCATCCACACATTCGCCGTCACCTCATCGGCGGGATACCATCTACATGCTCGGCCTGCGCATGGTGTTCACGACTGGCGTGAACCAGGCGATTTGCCAATCGGACTTAGGATACGGCCGTGACCGCCATACTGCGCGCTCTGGTTTTCTGGCCGTCACTTTCTTAGCGATTGGGCGGTGCCACCGTTCGGGACGCTTCACGCGATGCAATCCCCAAGCTCCGCCGCCGCCGATACGGTCCTCGGAATCGCAACGCGGGGGTACGTCCGCAAAGTTCTGTTTTGGATTCTCGGCCTTGTCGCAGCCTTCGCGCTGATCGGTTTTCTTGTCGTTCCCCCCATCGCGAAGCCGAGGCTCGAGGAGGCGCTTTCGAGAGCGCTGCACCGCCCGGTGACGATCGAAGCGCTGCGCGTGAACCCGTTTGCGCCGTCGGTGACGGTGCGCGGTTTCGTCATTCAAGAGCGCTCCGGCGCAGCGACTTTCGTGACTTTCGACGAGCTGCACATAAACGCCGGGTGGAGCTCGATCTTCCGACTTGCACCGGTGGTCAATGAAGCCAGGCTCGTCAAACCTTCCGTGCACGTGATTCGCGAATCTGACGGCACGTACAACTTCCAGGACCTTGTCGACGAGTTCATGACGCGGCCAAGGAGCGACGAACCGCCGCCGCAATTCGCGGCGTTCAACCTGCAACTCGTTGACGGCCGCATCGATGTCGACGACCGCGCGAAGGGTGAGAAGCACGAGGTCACGGACCTGCGGATCGGGATCCCGTTCATTTCGAGCCTGCCCTCACACGTTGACGTGACGGTCGCCCCGGAGCTCAGCGCGCGCATCAACGGAGCACCTGTCGGCGTCAAGGGCGAGACGCTGCCATTCCAGGACACGCGCGTCACCACGCTGAACGTCGAACTGGAAAAATTCGATCTCACCCGCCTCACCGACTATCTGCCCTTCCAGCTGCGCGGCAAAGTCAAGTCGGCTCTGCTCGACACGCGCCTGGTTGTCTCATTCGAGCAGCGCGCAGATGCGCCCCGGATCAAGGTGCGCGGCTCGGCTTCGGTGAACCAACTCAATATCCACGACCCCGAGGACCGTCCACTGGTGGCCTGTCAACGGATTGCTGTCGAGATCAATGAAGTCGATGTGCTCGCGCCGGCCGTGGACCTCAAGAGCGTGGTGATCGAGCAGCCGGACGTGCACATCCGGCGCGACAAGTCCGGCGCGATCAACCTCGAACGCGTGGGGATCGTTGCGGCCGAGGGGGACCAGAAGCAAAGGGCGGCGCGCACGAAGACCGGCAAGGCTGCGGTCCCGGTCAAGTTCGGCTCGTTCGTCGTGCAATCGGGCAGGGTGAGGTTCAGCGACGAGCGCACCGCGCCCACGTTCGAAGCTGCCGTTGAGGATCTCGGCATCGAGGCCCGCGACTTCGACAACACCGTGAAGGACAAGAGGAACGAGATTGCGATCCACGCTCGTACCGAAGACGGTGAGTCCTTCAAGCTCGACGTCGCGACGACCGCCGATCCGCGTAGCGCCGAAGGTCGGCTCGACGTGGTCGGCCTGCGGCTCAAGAGATCTCAGCCCTACGTCAGCCAGTTCTCGAATCTCGAGGTCGAAGACGGTCGGTTCGACATCGGCTTTGCTTTCCGATGGGCCAGCGACCTGGCTTACGAGAAGCATGAGTTGACGGTCTCGGATCTCGCGCTCGCGCTGCAGGGGTTCCGCGCCCACCTGGGCGGCGAAAAGCAGCCGCTCTTTCGCGTCGCATCGATCGAGGTCAAGGGCGCGGGTGCTCGGTTGAAGGAGCGCACGGCAAACCTCGGCTCGATCAGGGTGCGGGAGGCTGCCATTCATCTTCGCCGCGAGAAGGACGGCAAGCTCAACCTCGGGCGCATCGTGCGCGATGGCGCGGTGGACACTGCGCCGCCAGCGGTGAATTCGGTAGCGACCCCCGCAACGAAGCCCGCGACACCCTGGCGCATCGACCTTGGCGCGCTCTCCCTCGATCGCTCGTCGGTCGCGCTCGAGGACCTCGCGGTCCGAACCCCGGTCAAGCTCGCCATCGCGCCGCTCGAGCTGAAGGCACAGAACCTTTCGACCGCGCACGGGCAGCAAGGCCAAGTCGACCTGCGCGCCACGATCGAGAAGCGTGGGACGTTCGCTGCGGGTGGCCCGCTTTCGCTCGATCCGCTCAGCGCAAGCTTGCGGATCGAAGCGCACACGATCGACTTTGCGCTCGTGCAGCGGTACATCGACGACCAAGTGAACCTTGCCGTTACGTCGGGCGCGGTCTCGGCGAAAGGCACGGCGGCGTTCGAGCGTGCAACCGACGGCGCGATGAAGGCATCGTACAAGGGCGGCGTCAGCGTCACCGATTTCGCGTCCGTGGACAAGCCGACCAAAGCGGATCTGGTGAAGTGGCAGTCGCTTTCCGTCGGTGCGGTCGACTTCAACCTGCAGCCGCTCAAGGTCGCATTGGGCGACATCGCGCTCACCGACTTCTACGGCCGCATCGTTCTTTCGGCAGATGCACGGCTCAACCTTCAGGACCTCATGTCGACACCCGGCACCACGCAAACCGCCCGCTGGCAAGCCGGCCGCGTCTGCGCCTGCGCCTGAATCGAAGAGCTCCACCCCCAAGCCAGCCGCCGCGCCAGCGGCTGCACCGCTGCCCTTCCGCCTTGGGCCGATGAAACTTCAACGCGGCACCATTGACTTCAGCGACTTCTTCGTCAAGCCCAACTACAGCGCGAAGCTGAGCGACATCCAAGGGACGCTGACGGAAATGGCACCGGACAAGGCCGGCGAGATCACGCTGCACGCGAAGGCCGAGGGCGCCGAGATAGAGATTCACGGGCGTGCGAGTCCACTCGCGCCAACGCTCTTCCTCGATATCGAGGGCATGGCCAAGGGCATCGAGCTCCCGCCCATGTCCACCTACTCGATGAAATATGTGGGGCACAAGATCGAGCGTGGCAAGCTCAGCTTGAACGTGAAGTATCGCGTCGAGAAGGGCACGCTCGCGGCTGAGAACAACATCATCCTCGATCAACTCACGTTCGGCGAAAAGGTCGACAGCCCCGATGCAACGACGCTTCCGGTGTCGACCGCTGTCGCGATCCTCAAGGATCGCAATGGCGTCATCAACGTCAAAGTGCCGGTCTCGGGCTCGCTGGATGATCCGAACTTCAGCATCACGGCGGCGGTTACCCAGGCGTTCGGCAACCTGATTACCAAGGCCGTGACCGCGCCGTTCTCGGTGCTCGGGGCAATCGTCGGAGGCGGGGAGGAGCTCTCTTATGTTGAGTTCGCGCCCGGCTCTGCCACGCTCGACGCGAACGGCATCGCCAAGCTCGAGACCCTGACGAAGCTGCTCAACGAGCGCCCCAACCTCAGGCTCGACATCATCGGCCGCGTCGATCCCGCGGCAGATCGCGCGGCCGTTGAGCATGCCCCGAGCGGCGAGGCGAAGGCGGGTGTCGACGACAAGGACCTGCGGCCGCTCGCAGACGCACGCGCAGAGGCGGCCCGGCAGTGGCTGGTGGATAAAGGCAAGTTGCCGCCAAGTCGCATCTTCCTCGCCGCCCCGAAGCTCACGAACGAGGGAATCCGCGACAAGGGCAAGACGACGCGCGTCGATTTCAGCGTCAAGTGAGCGCCGGGTCGCTCGTCGTCGCGTGCACGCGCGGTGCCCCGACGTACATCCGCTCCGACCATGTCAGGGCGGACACACCGCTCGCGGCCCAGACTCAGCGGCAGCGGCGGACGCTTCAGCATTCTTGAGCACATTTCATCGGCGCTTCAAGACGCGGCAGCGGCTGGCGCCGACAGTGCAGGCCTCATTTACATCGGAGGCATGCATGCAAGCACAAACGCACCGGGCCGGGTTCGGCCAACCCGTGCTCAGCGCCGGACTGGTCGCCCTGGTCCTCGCGCTGTTCGGCTGTGGCGGAGGCGGTGGCGGCGAATCGTCGGATCCGGCGGCCGGCGCGGCGTCGCCGCAGAGTGTGGTGATCCCGGAGGAACTTCGCGGCCGCTGGGACGCGACCCTGACCTATGTTCCGCCGAACTTCATCAGCCAATTCGGCACGGTCTCGGGCAACGACGGTTCGCTGGGGGTCGCGTTCTTCTTCCATCCCGACGGCCGCTACGAGCACAAATGGGATGTGCTGCAGGTCTACTTCGGCGGCAACTGCATCCGCACTGGCGAATGGCAAGAGAACGGCACATTGACCAGCGCGGGCGCGGAGTTCACGTTCAATCCCGGCCGGGCGACGTACCTGCAGACCGACACTTGCGGTCAGTTCAAGTACCTGGACCCGGCGCCGGTCGCGCCGGGTAACCACACGCTGACGCTCGATCGCGACGCCACCGGCTGGCCTTTGCTGAGAGTGAGCTATCCGACCGGGGAACTGGTGTTGGAGAAATGCAGGCAGTGCTAGGCGGGCGGCTTGCGCCCGGTGACGAAGGGAGTATCGCCCTTAGAGTCCTGGGCAGATGATCGACACACTTTCCGCCGTCACGCGCGAACGACTGCGGCGCTTCATGCGCATCGTGCGCATGGCCGCGGTCATCGGTGCGGGCGTCGGTGCAGTCTACGGCGGCGCGATTGCCGGACCGGGCGCTCGCTCGCTGCTCGTTTCCCTGCTGATCTCCATACCGATTGGTGTCATCGACGCCCTGCTCACGGCTTCATTGATCGCCGGCATCGAGATCTTCCTGCTGCCTCGCGCTTCGATGCGATGGCTCGACGCGCTGCCGTTCGCTGCGGTGTTCATCCTGAAGACGCTTGTCTACGGCGCGATCGCAGGGGCGGTCCTCGCCGGCCAGCCGGGACAGCGCTTGTTGGGCGTCGTCACCGTCTACAACGCGCGCACCGGGCTGATTGCGGTTTTCCTCTCGCTCGTGCCCGTTGCCGTCGTGGTGATGATGTTTCAGGCCGCGGGCCTCGTCGGCTACCGCACGTTCATGGCTCTTCTGCTTGGAAAGTATCGCCGGCCCTACGCCGAGCGACGCTTCTTCCTCTTCGTCGACGTGGTGGGCTCGACCGCGATCGCCGAGCGGCTCGGGGCGCTGGAGGCACATCGCTTCCTCGCCGCGGTGTTTTCGGCAGTCGCCGAACCGATCGAGCTGTGCCGCGGCGAAATCTACCAATACGTCGGTGACGAGATCGTCATCACCTGGGTCGAGGCCGACGGCGTTGCCGATGCGCGGGCGTTGCGCTGCTTCTTCGCGATGCGCGCGGCGCTCGCCGCGGACGCGAACCGGTTCGTCCAACGCTTTGGCGTGCAACCGGAGCTGCGTGCGGCCCTGCATCTGGGCGAGGTCATCACCGGCGAGGTCGGCCAGGTGCGCCGTGCGATCGTCTTCCATGGCGACGTCATGAACACGACCGGGCGCCTCGAGCAGGCGACCCGCGAAGTCGGGATGCTTCTTCATCGCATCGGCGGAAGCGCTCGCCCCTCTTGGTCCGCCGCCCGAAATCCGTACCCACGACCTTGGCGCGCTGGCGCTGCGCGGACGAGTCGAGCCCATCCATGCGTTCTGCGTCGAACATGGCTGAACACGTCAGCCTCGGCCCGACTCACCGCGCAGGCAGCCTGCTGGCGACGAGCATGCCCAGAACATTGACCCCCGCGGCGACCCACACCGTGGAGGCATAACTGCCAGTGCGGTCGAACAGCGCGCCCGCGAGCACCGGCAGGCCGACGGCCGCCGCGCACCAGGCGATGTAGAGGCGGCCTGCGATGCGGCCGAACTGGTTCTTGTGCCAGTACTGCGCGATCGCGCCAGCGGCCAGGCCCGAGACGATGCCGTAGCCGACGCCGATGAGGCCGAGGGCGAAGGCGGCGCTCACCGGCGTCGGCTTCAGCATCAGCAGCATGGCGCCCGCCAGCGAGGACGCATGCGCGCCCACGCCCACGCGCGCGGCCGCGAAGTGATCAGCCAGCCATCCGCCGCCGATGCGGGCGGCGCCGACGGCCCCGGTGATGAAGGTGGTCGCGCCCACCGCGAACGCCGCGGCGCCGCCGTAGGCCTGCACGATCGCGGCGGCCTGGCTCAACACCGTGAGGCCGGCCGACTTTCTCGTCGATCTGGAGCATCCACGTCGCGCTGGTGGCCGCGCAGGAACGCGAAGTGACTGGCCCGCGGCCTCGCTGGTCGCGTCGATCCTGATCTACGGGATCAAGGTCGCCGTAGGGCTGTCGGGCCAGGCCTGACCCTGAAGCCACCCCAACACATCCGCCGCCACTCATCCCGATTGGTCTCGTTGAGCAGTCGTGCCGCGCGCCCGGGTACTACCGGGTCTCGGCACCCCCTGCCCTCGCCTCACGAAGATATCGCGCGTCTCGTTGTCCTACAGGCTCTCGGCCTGCAGGATGGTGCAACCGGTGAGGTACGAGCCGTATAAGAACTTGCGGCTCGATCGAGCCTCGTGCTGTTTCATCGTCAACTCTGGGAAGACGCATATGAACCCATTCACCACCCCGTCGTCAAACACCGCACCCGTCGACGAAGACCTTGCCAAGCAGGCCCATCCCGGCCACGGTATTCCGTCGCAGGACCCGAGCCCCGCGGCACAGACTCCGCTGGAGCCCGAGGAAGCCGAGCGCGAGGCCAAGTCGGTGTTTGTGGGTGGCGGCCTGGTGGCCGGTGCGGCAACGGGCGCTGCCATCGGAGTCGCGGTGGCCGGCCCCGTGGGTATCGTGGTCGGTGGCACGCTGGGAGCCGTTGCCGGGGTACTCGGTGGCGCCACCGCTGGCACCATGATGAACCCGGAGGATTCAAGCAGCACCGACACAGTGCCAGCGCGCGCGGCGCGCCTGCACACACAAGCCACCACGCGATAGCCACGCAGTGATCAATACCTGATTCGCACCGAAGGCGCACTCCGATCGGCGTTGCCGCGAAACGCGCGTCACCGAGGTCTATCGCAGGGTGGATCCGAGTGGGAGCTGGTGCACCGGCACGCCGACGCAGGGGTTCATCGAATCACGCTCGAGCAATTGTCGGCTCTTGCTCGTGGCGTGACCCGGGGCTGAACGGCTGCCGAGGTACCCTGTTGAAGCATGGGGCTTCGATTCGCGGCACCCTTCGGCGCATGGCGACACCCATCACCATCACCATCCCACATCAGCTCGGCCGCGCCGAGGCGCGCCGCCGCATCGAAGTCGGCTTCGCGAAGCTCATTCATCAAGTGCCCGGCAGCGGTGGTCCCAGCAGCGAGCGCTGGGAGGGCGACCGGCTGACCTTTGCTGCCGGCGTGATGGGCCAGACCATTGCCGGTGTCATCGACGTGCTCGAGACCACCGTGACGATGGAGATCGAGTTGCCCGGTATCCTCGGCATGATCGCGAGCGGCCTCAAGGATCGGCTGCAGAAGGCGGGAACGCTGCTGTTGACCAGGAAGTAGGCCCCGCAACGCCGACGCCCGCAACGTCGTTGGGCGCGCTGGCCGCCGGCGCCGCGGAGTAGCCCGCAAGTACGATCGACAAAGAACCATGCCCCATCCCACACGCTGGACCGTCGTACCCGACACGCCGCACGACATCGCCGCCGTGGCGCAGCAGTGCCGCAAGCTCGTCACCAAGCGCGCGCTGATCGCGGCGGGCGTGGCGGCAGTGCCGGTGCCGGGCATCGACTGGCTCACCGACGTGGGCGTGCTGTTGAAGGTGATCCCCGAGATCAACGAGAAGTTCGGCCTGACGCCCGAGCAGATCGAACGGCTCGCGCCGGATCGGCGCCTGGCCGTGTTCAAAGCGATCTCGGCCGGTGGCACCGTGCTGATCGGCCGGCTCGTCACGCGCGACCTGTTGCTGGCCATGCTGAGGGTGGTGGGCATCCGTCTGACGGCCGGTCAGGCAGCCAAGATGGTGCCGATCGCCGGGCAGGCGGTGTCGGCCGCGTTGACGTTCTCGGCGCTCAAGTACGTGTGCGAGCAGCACATCAAGCAGTGCATCGAGGTCGCGCGGCAACTCGCGCTGCCCGCTCCGCAGCCAGGCCGCAACCGACTCTGACGAGCTGCCCTCCCGCGAGGGTACGCGGCGTGATGCGGCTGCCACGACTCGAATCACCGCGCCGGCAGCCTCCCGGCGACCAGCATCCCCAGCACATTGACCCCCGCCGCAACCCACACCGTGGAGGCATAACTGCCGGTGCGGTCGAACAGCGCGCCAGCGAGCACCGGCAGGCCGACGGCCGCCGCGCACCAGGCGATGTAGAGGCGGCCTGCGATGCGGCCGAACTGGTTCTTGTGCCAGTACTGCGCGATCGCGCCGGCGGCGAGCCCCGAGACGATGCCGTAGCCGATGCCGATGAGGCCGAGGGCGAAGGCGGCGCTCACCGGCGTCGGCTTCAGCATCAGCAGCATGGCGCCCGCGAGCGAGCACGCATGCGCGCCCACGCCCACGCGCGCGGCCGCGAAGTGATCCACCAGCCATCCGCCGCCGATGCGGGCGGCGCCGACGGCCCCGGTGACGAAGGTGGTGGCGCCCACCGCGAACGCCGCGGCGCCGCCGTAGGCCTGCACGATCGCGGCGGCCTGGCTCAGCACCGTGAGGCCGGCCGACGCGGCCAAGAAGAACACCGCCGCCAGCAGGTAGAACGTGCGCCCGAGCCGGCCGCCTTCGGCGTGCGGTGCGGACGTGTCGTGCATGTCGATGCGCGCGGCCCGCAGCAGGGCCGCCGAGACTCGCGCACGCCACCAGCACGACCGCGCCGAGACCCGCGAGCGTGGGCCGCACCCCGAATGCCGCGATCGACCAGCCGAAGACCGGCGCGCCGAGCATCGCGCCGAGCGGGTAGAGGCTCACGACATAGCCGTTGGCGAGGCCGCGGCGTTGCATCACCGTCTGGTTCACCGCCTGCTGCGCGATGATGAACAGCACGCCCGCGCCGGGGCCGAACAGCACCCCGTAGCCGAGCGCGAACTGCGTGAAGCCCGACGCCGACGCGGCGAGCACCAGCCCCAACCCACTGGTGAGGCCGCACGCGAGCGCGAGCGTCACCGGAGAGAGCCGTCGGTAGAGCTGCGGCGCGAAGTTCATGCCCACCGTGAGCGTGACGGTGGCCAGGCCGAACACGAAGCCCATCTCCGCGCGCGTGGCACCGAGCAGCGCCTCCATCGGCTTGAGGAACACGCTGAAGGCGTAGAGCGTGCCGAACGGCAGGTTGACGACGGTCGCGGCGAGGAGTGCGGCGGCGCCGCGGTGGGCTGGGCTCACGGCATCCGCATCAACGCCACGGGCCCTGGGCGGGGTGCCACTACAAGGTGGAGCATGGTGGGGAGCTGCGGATGTGGAGGTTGGGTGTCTGCATGGGAGTATCGCGTGACACGGACTTGGTACTCCTTCTGACACTGCCCCAGGGACGAGCAGCGGCGCCCACTCGTGGCGCGTTAAGGATCATCACGGCCATGTCGTGGTCATCCAAGCCCACACGCCACATCGAACCTCGAAGAAGTGCGGTGAGGTACATCTGCTCCAGGCCCTGGGCAAGTGGTGGCGTTAGTATGACGTTGCCACTAACTCCAAATACGCGCGGACTCCGTCTGCTCGGCTCAACGGGAGGACATCTTGCTGGATCAACTTCTTCGTCGGGGGTACTTCCCAATCGAACTTCCCCCTCTGTTCACGACTGCCAAGTTCGCGACCGTGATCCACACAAACTCTTCCAACCTCCCACTACCTTTGACAAAGGCGACACCCACGTGGACTGAACCGGCTAACCATCAAGTACGCAGACGAGTTCGACGCATGTGATGACGAGCTCCAGCACATGGTCTACGAACTATTCGGAGTGACTGATGCCCGGTCAGCAGATCACACATCGCTTGGGCCATAGGGACGGATATTCGTCTTCGAGGAACAACCGGCGTCTCTACTACCCCACCCACCCCCTCGCATTCCCAAACATCCGCATCCACGGACTCCGCGCCGAGCGCTCGCCGCTCGTCCAGCTCATTAGCACATTGCGGAACACGCGCTCGGGGTGCGGCATCAGCACGGTGAAGCGGCCGTCGGCGGTGGTCACGGCGGTGAGGCCGTCGGGGCTGCCGTTGGGGTTGTGCGGGTAGACCTCGGTGGGCTTGCCGCTGTTGTCCACGAAGCGCATCGCGCGGCGCACGGCTGATGCATCGCCGCGCTGGCTGAAGTCGGCAAAGCCTTCGCCGTGCGCCACCGCGATGGGGATGCGGCTGCCGGCCATGCCCTTGAAGAACAGGCTCGGGCTGTCGAGCACTTCCACCAATGACAGCCGCGCTTCGAACTGCTCGCTCTTGTTGCGCGTGAACTTGGGCCACGCCTGCGCGCCGGGGATGATGGGGCTCAGCGCGGCCATCATCTGGCAGCCGTTGCACACGCCGAGCGTCATCGAACTACACAGCTGACCATGGATACGCGTCCAGCGATCGGGTTGGGATTCGAGGACGCGACGTTGATCCGATCAACACACATTGACAAGCGCCCCATGGGTCGCATGATTGCGGCCTATGCCCGATTACGTCCTGCTCATGACCGACGTCGAAGGCAGTACGGCCATCACCGAAGAACTCGGTGACGATGCCGCATCCGTGCTTTGGACGGAACACGATCGCGTCACACGTAGCATCCTGCGCGAGTGGGACGGCCAGGAAATCGACAAGAGCGATGGCTTTCTGTTGTCATTCAATACTGTTGATCAGGCGGTCGGCTGTGCCAGCGCAATCCACGACACGCTTTCCCAACTGCATCCACCGCTGCAGGCGCGCGCTGGAATTCACAGCGGCAGAATGGTTGTCCGCAGGAGTAGCGCAGTCGAAGTTGCCTCAGGAGCAAAGTTACTTGAGCTAGATGGAGTGGCCAAGGCGGTGGCGTCGCGCATCATGATGCTCGCGCGCGGTGGTCAGACACTAATGACCGCTACCGCGCACGCTCAACTATCGATTGGATCCTGGCGCACGGTGTCACACGGCCATTGGCGCATGAAAGGAGTGTCAGCTCCGCTGGAGCTGTTCCAGGTGGGACACCCTGGCACACCCTTCATTCCGCCTGAGGACTCGCCAAAATCCTATCGCGTGGACAAGGTTAAAGGTGACTGGGTCGCGGCGAGCAAGTATCCAAATGACCTCCCGGCCGAACGGGATGGTTTTGTTGGCCGTGCCAACGCGCTTACCGCACTCGCACAACGCTTCGACGACGGCGCACGCCTGGTCACCGTGTTCGGCATTGGCGGCGTCGGGAAGACTCGTTTGGCGGTGCGCTACGCCCGCCACTGGTTGGGTGACTACCCCGGCGGCGCCTGGTTCTGCGATCTGTCGGCTGCTCGAACGCTCGACGGAATTGCTCACGCAGTCGCTCAGGCCTTGGATGTAC
This sequence comes from uncultured beta proteobacterium, assembly GCA_963774185.1. Taxonomy (GTDB): domain Bacteria; phylum Pseudomonadota; class Gammaproteobacteria; order Burkholderiales; family Burkholderiaceae_C; genus JAEUPI01. The sequence goes on along the minus strand of CAVZEK010000015.1, from coordinate 322,804 downwards.
CGCTGCGTGGGGCAGATCCTCTGCAGCAACTTGGCGCGGCCATGGCGGCGCGGGGTCCCTGCCTACTGATCCTCGACAACTTTGAACAAGTCTCATGCCACGCTGAGGCAACTGCCGGATATTGGCTGGAAAACGCACAGCACCTGCGCATACTGGTGACAAGCAGAGAAGTACTCGGAATCGTTGGCGAGCAAGTATTCGGACTAAATCCGCTCGAACAGCACGAGGCGAAGGAACTCTTTGAGCGGCGCGCGCGTGCGGCAGACAGCAACTACGCCCCCTTGCCAGATGATGACGCGACTGTTACGGGCGTAGTGGAGCTGCTTGATCGCCTGCCCCTCGCGATTGAATTGGCTGCTGCGCGCGTTCGCACTATGAGCCCACGCGCAATCCTTGACCGTATGGGTGAGCGATTCAGGCTTCTAGCGGTAACAAGGGGCCGCACAGATCGGCAGGCAACACTGCTGGCGACTTTGGACTGGTCTTGGGGGTTGCTTAGCGCACCGGAACGATCGTCACTCGCACAACTCTCTGTGTTTGAGGGCGGATTCTCGCTGGACGCCGTTGTGGCGATATTGGACTTGTCCGCCTGCGACTCATCCCCCTGGCCTCTGGACGTTTTGCAATCTCTGGTTGAGAAATCGCTGGTTCTGAAGGCGGGGGAGGACAGATTTGGCCTCCTCGTCTCGGTCAAGTCGTACGCGTGGCAACAGCTCAACTCCGTTGACCGCTTTCCTGGAAGCGGGACGGAGCTCGCCGCAATTGCGTGCATGCGACATTGGCGCTACTACGGATACTTGGGCGAGAGTCAAGCGCAGGCAAGAAATTGCATTGATCTTGAGAATCTAGTCTCAGCATGCGAGCGCGCAGTCGGTGCTAGCGCGCACGACGATGCGGTGCAGGCTCTACTAACACTCTGGTCTGCCGTTCAACTGAGAGGTCCCTTTCGGATTTGCCTGGCCCTTGCTGACGCGGCAGAGATGCTCGGTGACCTCAAACAGTCCCACAAAGCTGTGATCAACTGGGTTCGCGGCTCAGCGCTGAAGGCGATTGGACGTCTTGAGTCTGCTCGCTTAGCGCTTGAGTCCGGTCTGAATTACGCAGCTAGTGTTCCTTCCAAGGAAACCCAGGTGTACCTGTATTGGTCACTGGGCGAAGCACTCATCGCCATGGGCAGGCAGATCGATGCCGCCGACGCGTTGGTGGCCGCACTGGAGCACGCTCGATCGCTCAACGAACGCTCGCTGCTTCTGAAGGTGCGCACTGCGCAAGGTGTCCTTGCTATCGATGAAGGCCGGTTCGAACAAGCTTGGGAGGTTCTCCAAGAGGCCCTAGCATGGGCGACCGAACTTGGCGACCGCCGGCGCGAGGGCGGACTGCATGGCACGCTCGGCGTGCTTTGCCATGCTCAAGGAAACCTGGCGTTAGCGCATCAACACTACGAGCACGCTCTTGACCTTGCCAATGAGACAGGTGACCGCCATTGGGAAGGCAATACTCAATGCAATCTGGGACTGCTTCACCTTGATGAAGGTGATCCCGAATCTGCGCTTGTCCAATTGGGACGCGCAATGCAACTGGCTCGGGAAATTGGATTGCCGCGCCTCGAGTGTGTTGCCTTGTGCAACCTAGGTCTGGCGTACTCAGCGAAATCTGATGACAAGCACGCACGCGAGGTGCTTGAACGTGCGTTGTCTTTGTCGTCGGACCTGCGCGACACCCGTAGTGAAGGTCAAATCAGGGGCTACCTCGCTCCACTCTATGCACGATCAGACGAGGCATCACTCGCGCGCGCATGTGCGCAACACGGTGAGGAACTACTCGCCTCCTCAGGCGACGACATGAGCATTGGAGTGTTGGCCTGTTGCCGTGGCGAAACCGAACTCGTACTAGGAAACACGGGCGATGCTGCGAAGTACCTGAATCATGCTCAGGCCATCGCAGATAGGCTGCGTCTCGCCGCGACCGCTGAACTATCGCGGCGTGTCTCGACACTGCGTGCCGCCGTAGAGCACCACATCTGAAGAGGCATCATCCCTGATTAACTATTCTGGGGTCAACGCCTTTGCACGGCACCCAATTTACTCCTTTCTTGCGTTCAGCCATCGGCTCGTAGTCAAACGGCTTGCTCGTCCCTGCTTGACCAGCGTTGACGCTACGCCACTTGAACCTTCGCTTCACTGGTGTCTCGTTACCCTCGGTGTCGTCTGCATCATTGCCCGGCGAGTCGAAGTCTTCTTCGCTGAAGGCTGTCGTTATCACTATTCCGGGATCCTTGAACCTGTACTTATCACCATCTGAAAGACTACCCTTAACCAGTACCCAAACTATTCGGATCTTTCCTGCCCCTGACCTCGGCGCGTAGATTTCCTTGAACGGAACGTATGCCACACAGTCATAGAAAACGCCACCCAACGTTTGATCCGGCAGGACATAGATCGGCACGACGCAACGATCGAACTTGGGCGAACAATTGAGCACATCGGTTCCCAGAAGGAAAGGTCGAAGCTTTGCGTTCACCTCCTTCGATTTGTCGTCGGCAGCAGGGTATGCAGCCGAAAAGAGCAGCGCCAAAGAAAGCATGACACCGTAGCGGTTCATTTTGTCCTCCTCGAGCCTGTCCGAAATTGCCAGGCCGGAGAACGATAGCTGAATTCCCTGGCGCTGTGAATGCATCGACTCGGATACCTACTTCCCCACCCACCCCCTCGCATTCCCAAACATCCGCATCCACGGACTCCGCGCCGACCGCTCGCCGCTCGTCCAGCTCATCAGCACGTTGCGGAACACGCGCTCGGGGTGCGGCATCAGCACGGTGAAGCGGCCGTCGGCGGTGGTCACGGCGGTGAGGCCGTCGGGGCTGCCGTTGGGGTTGTGCGGGTAGACCTCGGTGGGCTTGCCGCTGTTGTCCACGAAGCGCATCGCGCGGTGCACGGCTGATGCATCGCCGCGCTGGCTGAAGTCGGCAAAGCCTTCGCCGTGCGCCACCGCGATGGGGATGCGGCTGCCGGCCATGCCCTTGAAGAACAGGCTCGGGCTGTCGAGCACTTCCACCAGTGACAGCCGCGCTTCGAACTGCTCGCTCTTGTTGCGCGTGAACTTGGGCCACGCCTGCGCGCCGGGGATGATGGGGCTCAGCGCGGCCATCATCTGGCAGCCGTTGCACACGCCGAGCGCGAACGTGTCCTTGCGCTGAAAGAACGCGGCGAACTGCTCCGTCAGCGCGGGGTTGAAGAGGATGCTCCGCGCCCAGCCTTCGCCGGCGCCCAGCGTGTCGCCGTAGCTGAAGCCGCCGCACGCCACGAAGCCGGTGAACTGATCGAGCCGCGCCCTGCCCGCCTGCAGGTCGCTCATGTGCACGTCGAAGGTGTCGAAGCCCGACTGCGCCATCGCGTAGCTCATCTCGATGTGCGAGTTCACGCCCTGCTCGCGCAGGATCGCGAGCTTTGGCTTGGCGCCAACGTTCACGTACGGCGCTACCGCCACGTCGGTGGCGGTGATGTCGAAGGTCAGGTGCACGTGCAGGCCGGGGTCGGCGGGGTCGCCGGCCGCGGCGTGTTCGGCGTCGGCGCCCGCGGGGTTGTCGCGCTCGCGCGCGATGCGCCAGCTCACCTCGTCCCACGCCTGGTGCAGGCCTTTGAGCGGCGCGCAGCACGTGGGACTTGGCGTCGCGCCAGATCTCGATCACGCCGCGGTCGTTGGGCTTGCCGATGGTGTGGCTCCAGCGGCTCAAGCCGTGCGCGCGCAGGGTGGCCATCACCGCGTCGCGCTCCGCGGTCTTCACCTGGATCACCGCGCCGAGCTCTTCGTTGAACAGCGCTTCGAGCGTGAGCTGCTCGCGGCGCGAGCTCACCTGCGAGGCCCAGTTCTTGGAGTCGCCGTAGTCGGCGCGGCTGTCGCTGATGCCGTCGCCTTCGGTGACGAGCAGGTCCACGTTGAGGCTCACGCCCAGGTGGCCGGCAAACGCCATCTCGCACACCGCGGCCCACAGGCCGCCATCGCTGCGGTCGTGGTAGGCGAGCAGCTTGTGTTGTGCACGCAGCTCGTTGATGGCGGCGACCAGGTTCTTGAGCAACGCGGGGTCGTCGAGGTCGGGCACCGTGTCGCCGAACTGGTTGATGCTCTGGGCCAGGATCGATCCGCCCATGCGGCGCTGGCCGCGGCCCAGGTCGATCAGGATCAGCGTGGTGTCGCCGGGTTGAAGCTGCGGCGTGAGCGTGGCGCGCACGTCGTCGAGCGCGGCGAACGCGGTGACGATCAGGCTCACCGGCGCGGTCACCTGTTGCTGGCTACCTGCGTCGTCGGTCCACTTGGTGCGCATCGAGAGGCTGTCCTTGCCCACCGGGATGCCGACGTTCAGCGCGGGGCACAGGTGTCCAGCCCCACGGCGCGCACGGTGTCGTACAGCGCCGCGTCCTCGCCGGGCTCGCCGCACGCGGCCATCCAGTTGGCGCTGAGCTTGACTCGCCCGTAGTTCGATCGGCGCGGCCAACAGGTTGGTGATGGCCTCGCCCACCGCCATGCGGCCCGAGGCCGGTGCGTTCAGCGCGGCCAGCGGCGTGCGCTCGCCCATGCACATGGCCTCGCCGCGAAAGCCCGCGTAGTCGGCGAGCGTGACCGCGCAGTCGGCCACCGGCACCTGCCACGGGCCCACCATCGGGTCGCGGTGGCTGAGTCCACCGACCGTGCGGTCGCCGATCGTGATGAGAAACCGCTTGCTCGCCACCGTGGGGTGGCGCAGCACGATGAAGCACGCGTCTTCGAGCTTGACGTCGGTGAGGTCGAGCGGCTTCTCGCTGCGTGCCACGCGCTGCACGTCGCGGTGCAGCTTCGGTGGGTTGCCGAGCAGCACCTCCATCGGCATCTCGATCGCGCGCTCGCCTCCGGGGCCGTCTTCGAGCACCAGCGTGCGCGCGTCGCTCGCCACGCCCACGACGCGTACGGGCAGCGCTCGCGCACGCACATCGCGTCGAACAGCGGCAGTGCGTTGGGGTCGAGCGCGATCACGTAGCGCTCCTGGCTCTCGTTGCACCAGATCTCTTTGGGTGCAAGGCCGGTTTCTTCGAGCGGCACTCGGCGCAGGTCGAACGTGGCGCCTTTGGCGGCGCCGTCCACCAGCTCGGGGAACGCGTTGCTGATGCCGCCGGCGCCCACGTCGTGGATCGCGAGGATCGGGTTGTTCGTTCCCAATAACCAGCAGTGGTTGATGACCTCTTGCGCGCGGCGCTGGATCTCGGGGTTGCCGCGTTGCACCGAGTCGAAGTCGAGCGCGGCGGTGTTGCTGCCCGCGGCCATCGAGCTCGCGGCGCCGCCGCCCATGCCGATGCGCATGCCCGGGCCGCCGAGCTGCACGAGCAGCGTGCCGGCGGGGAACTGAATCTTGTGTGTCTGCGAGTCGGGGATCGCGCCGAGGCCGCCCGCGATCATGATCGGCTTGTGATAGCCGCGCTGCACGCCGGCCACGCGTTGCTCGTAGACGCGGAAGTAGCCGCCCAAGTTGGGCCGGCCGAACTCGTTGTTGAACGCGGCGCCGCCCAGTGGCCCCTCGGTCATGATCTGCAGCGCGCTGGCGATGTGATCGGGCTTGCTCGCGGCGCCCTGCTCCCACGGTTCGCTGGTGCCCGGCAACCGCAGGTTGCTCACGCTGAAGCCGGTGAGGCCGGCCTTGGGCCGTGCGCCGCGGCCGGTGGCGCCTTCGTCGCGGATCTCGCCGCCGGCGCCGGTGCTGGCGCCCGGGAACGGCGAGATCGCGGTCGGGTGGTTGTGCGTTTCCACTTTCATCAGCACGTGCGCAGTCTCGGCGCGCGCTTCGTAAACCGGTGCGTTGGTGAAGCCGCGCGGTGCCCAGCGCTCGATGGCGCCGCCTTGCATCACCGCAGCGTTGTCGCTGTAGGCCACGATCGTGCCTTGGGGCGACGTCTTCTCGGTGTGGCGGATCATCTGGAACATCGAGTGTTCCTGCGCCACGCCGTCGATCGTGAAGCGTGCGTTGAAGATCTTGTGGCGGCAGTGTTCGCTGTTGGCCTGCGCGAACATCATCAGTTCCACGTCGGTCGGGTTGCGCTTCAGGTGCTTGAACGCGTCGAGCAGGTAGTCGATCTCGTCGTCGCTGAGCGCCAGGCCGTATTCGGTGTTGGCGCGCACGAGTGCCGCGCGGCCCTGGCCCAGCACATCCACATGCGCCATCGGTGGCGCCGGCTGCGCGTCGAACAGATGCGCGGCGGCTTCGATGTCGAACGCCACGCTCTCGGTCATGCGGTCGTGCAGCAGCGCGGCGCAGGCGGCGAGCTCGTCGCCGCTCAGCGGCTTGGGTCCGCGCAGCAGCCCGCCTTCGAGCTGCAGCCGGTATTCGGTGACGCGTTCGATGCGCCGCACCGGCAGCGCGCAGTTGTGCGCGATGTCGGTGGCCTTGCTGGCCCACGGGCTCACGGTGCCCAGCCGCGGCATCACGACGATCAGCGCGCCGTCGGTCGGGCCGCTGTAGTGCTCGCCGTTGTCGAGCAGCGCCTTGAGCTTGTCGTGCTGCGCGCCCGGCAGCGGCTCGTCGCTGCCGGCCCAGTAGGCGTGGCGGGCATGGACTGCGGCCAATCGTTTGGCCAGGTGCGGCACGCGCTCGCGCAGCCGCTGCAGCAGGTTCTGGGCGCGAAAAGCCGAGAGCGCGGGGCCGCCCTCCAGATGCAACAGATGCAGGGGCGGCGGCATGACCTGAGACAGTCCTTGCGGTGAGCGCGGGTGGGCCGCGCTGAGGCGGGATGGACTGAATTCTAGGTGGCCCGCGCGCCGGGCTATTCCGCCTTGATGTTGTTGTCGCGGATCGCCTTGCCGTAGCGCGCGAGCTGCTCCTGCACGATGCGGGTGGTCTGCTCGGGCGTGGTGCCGGTGGGCCGCAGGCCGAGCGCGGCATAACGCTCCTTGATCTCGGCATCGCCCAGCGCCTTCACGGCCTCGCGCTGCAGGCGCTCGACGATGTCGTGCGGCGTGGCCTTGGGCGCGGTGAGCACGAACCAGGTGTTGAACTCGAAGCCCTGGATGCCCACCTCTTTGAGCGCGGGCGTGTCGGGGTACTCGGGCTGGCGGCTCTCGAGCATCACGCCGATCAGGCGCAGCTTGCCGGCCTTGGCTAGCGCGGCGACGGTGGCGATGCCCTGCAGCGTGACGTCGCACTGGCCGCTGGCCACGTCTTGCGCGGCCTGGCTCGCGCCGCGGTACGGCACGTGGCGGATGTCGATGCCGGTGTGCGCGGCGAACAGCGCGCCGGCCAGGTGCTGCGGGCTGCCGTTGCCGCCCGATGCGTAGGTGAGCTTGCCGGGCGCGGCCTTGGCAGCGGCGACGAAATCGGCCGCGCTCTTGTACGGCGCGTCGGTGGCCACCGAGATGCTGAAGTCGATGGTGGCCACCTGCGACACGTGCGCGAAGTCGGTCACCGTGTTGAACGGCGTGGCCGGGTTGAGGTTGGGCACCATCGTCAGGATGCTGTCGTTGAAGCCGCCGATGGTGTAGCCGTCGGGCGCCGCTTTCGCGAGCTGCGACGCACCGATGATGCCGGCGGCGCCGGTGATGTTCTCGACGACGATGGTCTGGCCCATGTTGAGCGACATGCGCTGCGCGATCAGCCGCGCGGCCACGTCGACCGCATTGCCCGCGGCCAGCGGCACGATCATGCGCAGCGGCCGGCTCGGATAGCTGCCCTGCGCGCGCAGCGGCAGCGCCACGGCGACGCTGGCGGCGCCTGCCAATTTCGCCAGGCTCGCGGCGCCGGCGATCTTGAGCGCGCCGCGCCGCGAGGCTGCAAGTCGTGACGTCGACATCGTGGGGTCTCCGTGCGTGTGCGTGTGCGAGGCGCGGCGTGTCAGAGCGCGAGGCCGAGCACGCGGACCGCGTTGTCGCCGAGGATCGCGAGGCGGTCGTCGTCGCTGAGCTCGGGCGTGGCCATCACGTGGCCCACCGGATCTTCGACCCACGGGATGGGATGGTCGGTGCCGATCATGATCTGGCTTGTGCCCACCTCGGCCGCCAGGTGGCGCAGCGCCTCGCCGGTGAACACCAGCGAGTCGAAGTAGATCTGGCGCAGGTACTGCGTGGGCCGCTTCTTCAGTTGAATCGCGGGGTCGCAGTTGTGCGGCGAGACGAAGCAGCCGCGGTCCATGCGCGGCGCGTACGAGCCGACAAAGCCGCCGCCGTGTGCGGCCAGCACCTTGAGCTCGGGCAGCGCATCGAGCACGCCCTCGAAGATCAGCTTCTCCAGCGCGATGGTGGTGTCCAGCGGGTTGCCGATCACGTTGGACAGCCAGCCGTTGCCTTTGAAGCGCGCGTGCAGCTCCGGTGTGCCCTGCGGGTGGATGAACAGCAGCGCGCCGAGCTCCTGCGCCTTGGACAGCACCGGATGGAACTCGGGGTGGCAGAAGTCGCGCCCCAGCACGTTGCCGCCGATCGCCGCACCTTTGAGACCGAGCTTGCGCACCGCGTCGTCGAGCATCGTCTCCGCCAGGTCGGGAAACTGCATCGGCAGCGACGCGAACGCGGCCAGCCGCGTGGGCGCGCGCGCGCACAGCTCGGCCAGGGCCTCGTTCTGCACGCGGCAGATGGCCTGCGCGGTGTCGCGGTCCTTGCGGTACCAGAACGGGTTGATGCTGAGCACCTGCAGGTCGATGCCCAGGCGGTCCATTGCCGCAAAGCGCGCGGCGAGCTGCTGCTCGATCTGCAGAAAGTGCTCGGGCACGCCCTTGACCTTGGGCAGGACGCCGGGCGCCTCGTCGCCCATCAGATCGATCGCGGCCTGAAAGTAGCAGTGCGTGTGCACGTCGACCGTGCGTGCGCGGCGGCCCTTGAGGACCACGGGCGCCCGCTTGGGCGCGACCGCACCGCCACCGCCCTCGGGCACGATCGGCAGACCCGAGCAGGCGCAGAACCAGAAGCTGCAGCGCATCGCGTGTGTTCCTTTACAAAAATCAGATCAACGGCTCGACGCCGATCTCGCGCGCCATCGCGGCGATGTCGGCCACCACGCCGGGCGCCACCGGGATGCCTTCGACGCGGTTGCGCTCGCGCCGCAGATGGCTCTGCTCGCCGGGCAGCCAGATGCGCTCGACGCCTTCGAGCCGCTCGCTGCCGCGCAGGTCGCGCACCAGCGCGTCGACGCGCGCCTTGAACTGCGCCGGGTCGCCGAACGCGCGCAGGTCGATCACCAGGATCGCCTGGCCGGTGTTGGTGGTGCTGACGCTGTCTCTGTTGAAGTCGATCACGTCGCGGCCCATCGCGGCGCCCTGCAGCGTGCCGGCGAGCAAGCCCACCACCAGCGCGAGGCCGTAGCCCTTGTGGCCGCCGATCGGCAGCAGAAAGCCCTCGTCGGCGCGCTTGGGGTCGAGCAGCGGCTGGCCCTTGCGGTCGATCATTCAGCCCTCGGGCATCATCTCGCCGGCCTTGATCTTGGCCTTGACCTTGCCGTAGGCGGCCACGGTGGTGGCCATGTCCAGCACCACCGGCGGCTCGACGCCGGCCGGTATGCCGGCGGCGATCGGGTTGGTCGACAGCAGCATCTCGGCGCCGCCCCACGGCGGCAGGTGGTTGGCGTTGCCCACCGCGAAGTACAGGCCGATCATGTCGTGCTCGATCGGCATGCGCGCGTACAGCGACGCCGGCCCCGCGTGGTTGCTGAAGCGCGCGCCGGCCCAGGCCACGCCGGTGTGGCGCGCCTTGTCGATCGCGACCTGCACCGCGCGCGAGGCCACCAGGTGGCCCATGCCGTTGTCGCCGTCGATCACCGCGCTGCCTGGGCGCTCGTGCACCACGCGGATGTTCGGGCGCAGGTTGATGCCGCCGGCGCGGATGCGCTTGACGTATTGCGGCAGCCGCAGCACGCCGTGGCCGTCGGAGCCCTGCAGGTCGGCGCTGGCCATCAGCGTGGCAACCTGGTGGGCGTCGGCCTCGGGCATGCCCACCTTGGCCAACGCCATGGCGATGTAGGACTGCAGCCGATCGAACGTGACCGTGGCGGGTTTGCTGTGAGTGGCCATGGCGAGCGCTGGGCCGGAGGAGCCAGGAGTGTAGGAAAGACGCGGCCGCGCCGCTGCCGGGGTTGTTCGGGGGCGGGCCGGCCACGGCGCCCGCACCCCGGTGGGATAATCCCGGCCATGGCGATCACGCTCAAAACAGCCGACGACCTGGCGGCCATGCGCATCGCGGGCCGCCTGGCCTCCGAGGTGCTCGACCTGCTCACCCAGCACGTGCAGCCGGGCATCACCACCGAGCAGCTCGACAAGATCGCGCACGAGCACATCGTCAACGTGCAAGGCGCGATTCCGGCGCCGCTGAACTACGCGCCGCCCGGCTACACGCCGTACCCGAAGTCGATCTGCACGTCGATCAACCATCAGGTGTGCCACGGCATCCCCAACGAGCGCGCGTTGAAGAACGGCGACATCGTCAACATCGACGTCACCGTCATCAAAGACGGCTGGCACGGCGACACCAGCCGCATGTACATCGTGGGCGAAGGCTCCATCGCCGCCAAGCGCCTGTGCGCGCTGACCTACGAGGCCATGTGGAAGGGCATCGCCAAGGTCAAGCCCGGCGCCCGCCTGGGCGACATCGGCTACGCGGTGCAGTCGTTCGCCGAGAGCCAGGGCTTCTCGGTGGTGCGCGAGTTCTGCGGCCACGGCATCGGCCGCAGGTTCCACGAGGAGCCGCAGGTGCTGCACTACGGCCGCCCCGGCACGCTCGAGGAACTGGTGCCCGGCATGGTGTTCACCGTGGAGCCGATGATCAACGCCGGCCGCCGCGAGATCCGCGAGCTTGGCGACGGCTGGACCATCGTCACGCGCGATCGCTCGCTCTCCGCACAGTGGGAGCACACGGTGGTGGTCACCGACACCGGCTTCGAGGTGCTCACCGTGTCGGCCGGCACCCCGGCCGTGCCGGCGTTCATCGCACAGGCGGCGAGCGCGCCCGCAACGGCCAGCGTGGCTGGTTGAACATCTTTCAAAACTCCGCGCATCGCGCGTCATGTCAGCCTTGTTGATGGACTCCCCTGCCGCGGGCGTGGCGACGCTGCGCACGCGGTTTCGCGACGGCAAGGCGGCGCTGGTGGCGCACTTCATGCAGTCGCGTCCCACGGCGCCGGCGGCCGCGCGTCTGACGCGCGCGCTGGCGCGCCATGCCGACGCCACGCTCACCGAGCTGTGGGCGCGCAGCACGATGCCGCCTGGCGCCACGCTGGTGGCGGTGGGCGGCTACGGGCGCGGCGAGCTGTTCCCGCACTCCGACGTCGACGTGCTGGTGCTGCTGCCCGGCACCGGCGAGGTGGACCTGAACGCCAACGATGCGCTGCGCGCGGCGGTCGAGGGCTTCATCACCGCGTGCTGGGACATCGGCCTGGAGATCGGCTCGTCGGTGCGCACGGTCGACGAATGCGTGGTCGAGGCGCGCAACGACGTGACGGTGCAGACCGCGATGATCGAGTCGCGCTTTCTCGCCGGCGCCAGGCGTTTGTACGGCGCCTTCAAGCGCGCCACCGACGCGGCGATCGACCCGCTGGCCTTCCTGCGCGCCAAGACGCTGGAGATGCGCCAGCGCCACGTGAAGTACGAAGACACGCCCTACGCGCTGGAGCCCAACTGCAAAGAGAGCCCCGGCGGCCTGCGCGACCTGCAGGTGGTGATCTGGGTGGCGCGCGGCGCGGGCCTGGGCCGCAGCTGGCCCGAGCTGGCGGCCAAGGGCCTGATCACCCCCTACGAGGTGCGGCGGCTGCAGCGCCACGAGAGCACGATCAAGCTGATCCGCGCGCGCCTGCACGCGATCGCCGACCGCCGCGAAGACCGTCTGGTGTTCGATCTGCAGACCGCGGTGGCCGAGAGCTTCGGCATCAAGCCGGGCAAGGGGCAGCGCTCGAGCGAAGTGCTGATGCACCGCTACTACTGGGCGGCCAAGGCGGTGCAGCAGCTCAACAAGATCCTGATGCTCAACATCGAGGAGCGCGTCACCGGCTCGGAAAACCAGCCGATGCGCCCGATCAACGAGCGCTTTCTCGACCGCGGCGGCCTGCTCGAGGTGGCGCGCGACGACCTGTACCTCACCGACCGCTCGGCGATCCTCGAGACGTTCCTGATCTACCAGCAGGTGCCAGGCATCAAGGCGCTGTCCGCGCGCACGCTGCGGGCGCTGTACCAGGCGCGCGGTGCGATGGACGGGTCGTTTCGCCACGACCCCGCTGTGCGCGCGCAGTTCATGGAGATCCTGAAGCAACCGCTCGGCCAGACGCACGCCTTCAGGCTGATGAACGAAACCTCGGTGCTCGGGCGCACGCTGTGGGTGTTCCGCCGCATCGTCGGGCGCATGCAGCACGACCTGTTCCACGTGTACACGGTGGACCAGCACATCCTGATGGTGCTGCGCAACGTGCGGCGCTTCTTCATTCCCGAGCACGCCCACGAGTACCCGTTCTGCTCGCAGCTGGCGTCGCAGTGGGACAAGCCCTACATCCTGTACGTGGCAGCGCTGTTCCACGACGTGGCCAAGGGCCGCGGCGGCGACCACTCGGTGCTCGGCGGTGCGGAGGTGCGGCGCTTCTGCCGCGACTTTCGCGTCGAGAAAGACGACGCATCGCTGATCGAGTTTCTGGTGCGGCATCACCTGACGATGAGCCACATCGCGCAGAAGGAAGACCTGTCCGACTCCGCAGGTGATCACCGCGTTCGCCAAGCAGGTGGGCGACCCGCGGCGCCTGGCCGCGCTGTATCTGCTGACGGTGGCCGACATCCGCGGCACCAGCCCGAAGGTGTGGAATGCCTGGAAGGGCAAGCTGCTCGAAGACCTGTACCGCCTGACGCTTGCGCGTGCTGGGCGGCGCCACGCCGAACATGGACGCCGAGATCGAAGCGCGCAAGCTCGAGGCGCGCAACCTGCTGGCGCTGCGTTCGGCGCTTGCCCGGCACCGAAAAGCCGCTGTGGGACACGCTGGACGTGAGCTACTTCGCGCGCCACGACGCGATGGACATCGCGTGGCACGCGCGCATGCTGTGGCGCCACGTCAAGACCGAGGTGCCGGTGGTCAGCGCGCGGCCTTCGCCGGTGGGCGAAGGCCTGCAGGTGCTGGTGTACTCGCCCGATCGCGCGGACCTGTTCGCACGCATCTGCGGCTACTTCGACAGCGCCGGCTTCTCGATCCAGGACGCCAAGATCCACACCAGCCGCGCCCGCTATGCGCTCGACACCTTCCAGGTGGTGCACCCGGCCTACGACGCCGACGACGCGGCGGGCTACCGCGACCTGATCTCGCTGATCGAAACCAGCCTCGTCAAGGCGCTGCAGGCCGAAGGGCCGCTGCCCGAGCCGAGCCGCGGCCGCGTGTCGCGCCGCGTGCGCTCGTTCCCGGTGACGCCGCGCGTGTCGCTGCGCCCCGACGAGCGCGCGCAGCGCTGGATCCTGTCGGTCAGCGCGAGCGACCGCTCGGGCCTGCTGTACGGCATCGCGCGCGTGCTGGCGCGTCACCACGTGAACCTGCAACTGGCCAAGATCTCGACGCTGGGCGAGCGCGTGGAAGACACCTTCCTGGTCGACGGCGCAGCGCTGCAGCACAACCGCGAGCAGCTCGAGATCGAGAGCGAGCTGCTCGATGCCATCGCACCGGTGACGACCCCGGCGCCGGCCGCAACGGCGTTGCGGTGACCCTGCGCGCGATAGCGGCCGCCGAGGCCGCGCCAGCACTCGAGCGCTTCGACGCGGTGATCGACGTGCGCTCGCCGGCGGAGTTCGCCGAAGACCACCTGCCCGGCGCGGTCAACTGGCCGGTGCTCGACGACGAGCAGCGCCGCGTCGTCGGCACGCTGTACGTGCAGGTCTCGCCGCTCGACCGCGCGCAAGGTGGGCGCGGCGATGGTGGCGCGCAACATCGCCGGCCACGTCGAGCGCTGGGTGCAAGACAAGCCGCGCGAGTGGCAGCCGCTGGTGTATTGCTGGCGCGGCGGCCAGCGCTCGGGCGCGCTGGCGTGGTTTCTCGACCAGATCGGCTTTCGCACCACACGGCTGAACGGCGGCTACAAGGCCTTTCGCGCGGTGGTGCGCGAGCGACCTCGCCGCGCTGCCGCAGCGCCTCGCAGTTCACCGTGATCGCGGGGCGCACCGGCAGCGGCAAGACGCGGCTGCTGCACGCGCTGGCCGAAGCCGGCGCGCAGGTGCTCGACCTCGAGGCCCTGGCCTGCCACCGCGGCTCGGTGCTCGGCGGCCTGCCCGATCGGCCGCAGCCGTCGCAAAAGGCGCTTCGACACGCTGCTGTGGCACGCCCTGCGCGGCTTCGACGCGCAGCGGCCGGTGTTCGTCGAAAGCGAGAGCCAGCGAGTTGGCGCGCTGCAGCTGCCCGACGCGCTGGTGGAGCGCATGCGCGAGCACGCGCAGTGCGTGCGCGTGCAGATGGACGATGCGCGCGCGGGTGCAATTGCTGCTGCAGGAGTACGGCTTCTTCGCGCAACAGCCCGAGCGCTTCTGCGAGCTGCTCGACGCGCTGGTCGAGCTGCAAGGCAAGGAGCGCGTGAAGCGTTGGCAAACGATGGCGCGCGCGGCGCGCTGGGCCGAGCTGTTCGGCGAGCTGATGCGCGAGCACTACGACCCGCTGTACGAGCGGTCGATGAAGCGCAACTTCGCCGGCCTGGCCCACTCGCCGCCGATTGCGCTCGCCGACGGCGCCGAAGCCACGCTGCGCGCGGCCGCGCGTGAGCTGTTGCGCGCCGCTTGAACCCAAGCATTGCCGCGCGCGCGGCACGCCCAGATCGCGCACCGGGTCGGGTGCAGGCGCCGCACCGCCATGCAGTCGCGGGGGCCGTGCGCACGCGGTGTAACGCGTCGATATGATGGCTCGATGGGCGCGCTCTGGAGGCGTTGGTGGCCGGTGGCGGTGTGGCTCGTCGTCGCAGGTACGCCCACCTGGGCGCAAGGCACGGCAGACACCGATGCGGCATGGACCTATCAGGTGACGCGCGGCGACACGCTGATCGCGCTCAGCCGCGAGCTGCTGCAACCGGGCATCGGTTGGCAGCGCTTGCAACGCCTGAACCACGTGGCCGATCCGTATCGGTTGATGCCGGGCACCACGCTGCGCATTCCCGTGGCGTGGCTGCGCACCGAGGCCACGGTGGCCGAAGTGGTGTACCTGGTGGGCCAGGTGCGCGCACAACGCGGCGGCGCGCCGCTGGTCGAACCGCTGGCCACTGGCACCCAGCTGCGCAGCGGCGACACCGTGATCACCGGTGCGTCGCCGTCGGCGCTGACGCTGCGCCTGGTTGACGGCACGCGCATGCTGATCGAGCCCGACAGCACGTTGACGATTGCGCAGCTGTTGCTGCGCGGGCGCAGCGGCGTGGTCGACACGCGCTTGAAGCTCGACCAGGGCAGCACCGATTCGCGCGTCATGCCCACAGGGCCAGGGCCACCGCGCTTTCGCATCGACACGCCGGCCATGAACCTCGGCGTGCGCGGCACGCAGTTTCGCGTGCGTGCCGAAGGCGACGCCGGCTCGCGCGTCGAGGTGCTCGAAGGCAGCGTGGCCGCAGGCACCGGTGCGGCGCTGGGCCAGCGTGTCGAGGCGGGCTACGGTGCTGCAGCGCGCGCGGGTGAACCGGTGCAGGCGCCGCGGCGGCTGCTCGAGCCGCCAGCCCTGGCGGCATCGCAGGCCCGCATCGAGCGATTTCCGCTGCGCGTGGAGTGGCCGGCGCTGAGCGGCGCAGTGGCCTACCGCGCCCAGGTGCTGATGCCCGACAGCGTGGACCAGCTCGTGCTCGAGGGCCGCTTCGAGCAGCCCGCCGCGCGCTGGGCCGAAGTGGCCGACGGCCGCTACACGCTGCGCGTGCGCGGCGTCGATGCCGAGGGCCTCGAGGGGCGTGACGCCAGCGCAGGCATCGTCGTCAAGGCAAGGCCCGAGCCGCCGTTTGCCAACGAGCCGCAGGTCGATGCCGTGATCTACGGCGAGCGTGTGGTCATGCGCTGGGCGCGCGCGCCGGGTGCCGAGCGGGTGCGGCTGCAGGTGGCGGCGTCGCCCGACTTTGCGCAGCCGTGGCTCGACCGCAGCGACTTGACGAGCACCGAACAAGCGATCGAAGCGCCGCAGGGAGAGCATCACTGGCGGCTGGCGGCCATCGGCCCGGGCGACGACCAGGGGCCGTGGAGCGACGCGCAGGCGTTCACCGTCAAGCCCAAGCCCTCGCCTTCAAGCCCGCAACTGGAGCCGCCAGCCATCGGCGAGCGCGGGTTGGTGTTCCGCTGGCGCGCCAGCGCCGGGGCGCGCTACCACTACCAGGTGGCGCGCGATGCGGCGTTCAGCGACATCGTGGTGCAGGGCCCCGCGCTCGAGCCCGAGGCGGTGATCCTCGATCCGAAGCCGGGCGTGTACTACTTGCGCGTGCGCACCATCGATGCCAACGGCTTCGAGGGGCCCTATGGCAGCGCGCAACAGGTCGAAGTGCCGCGGCGCTTCAACTGGTGGCTGTTGCTGCTGCTGGTGCCGCTGGCGTTCGCCTTGTAGTGGCGTATGGCGATGAGCGCGCAGCCCATGCCCAACCCTGCACGCGCCGTGTCGGGCGGCAAGCCCCCTTCACCGGCGACCTCAGTATTTGAAGAAGCGCCGCGGCGCCTGCTGTGGGTTGCCCCGCTGGCGCTGCTGCTGGCCTGGCTGCTGTCGCTGACACCGCTGTACCAACGGCTGTCGCTGGCGCTGCTCGATTCGCAGATGCAGCTGGCGCTGCGCGACACGCTGCGCGACGACGTGGCGGTGGTGGACATCGACGATGCATCGATCCGCACGCTGCAGTCGCAACTGGGCCCCTGGCCCTACCGGCGCGACACCTACGCGCTGCTGGCCGACTACCTGATCGAAATGGGTGCCCGGCTGGTGGTGTTCGACATCGTATTCGCCGACGCGCGCGAGGGCGACGCGCAGCTGGCTCGCAGCATCGAGCGCAGCGCGCGCGTGGTGCTGGCGGCCGGCGCCTTGCGCGAGGCCGTCGACAGCGACACCGGCACGCGCGAGGCGCTGCAGCAGCTCGGCCGCCCGCTGCCCGCCAACTGGCCGCACACCAGCTGGCCGGCTCTGGCCACACCCACCGGCGTGCTGCTGGCGGCCCAGGCGGCCTCCGCCGTGGTGGGCGTGGTGTCGGTGCAGCTCGACGACGACGGCCGGCTGCGCCGCATGCCGCTGCTGCACGAGGTGCAGGGGCGCGCCCTGCCGTCGTTGCCGCTGGCCGTGCTGATGACGTTGCAGCCCGATGCGCAGCTCGAATTCAGCGACGGCCGCTATCGCCTGGGCGCTCATCGCTGGCCGGTGGATGAGCACGGCCGCACGGTGGTCAAGCTGCCACCGCGCGAAGCCATTGCCACCACCGGCTTTCAGCGCGTGGGGGCGGCAGCGCTGGGCATCATCGACGACCCGCTGCTGCGCGAGCGCTTCGCCGGCCGGGTGGTGTTTGTCGGCAGCAGTGCGTTTCTGTCCGACCAGGCGATCACGCCGCGTGGCCCGCTGTCGGGCACGCAACTGCTGGCCGCCACCACCAGCGCGCTGGCGGCCGACCAGGCGATGAGCCCGCCGTCGCGCGCGCTCGATGCCATGTTGATCGTGATCGCGCTGCTGCCCGCCGTGGCGCTGTGGCGCCGCGAGCGCCCCGACGCGCCGGTGGATGCCCTGCTCGCGCTGGCGGCGGCCGCCGCCGTGTTGATGACGAGCACGCTGGCGCTGGCGATCGGGCGCGTGCAGAGCCACGCCTGGGCGGCGCTCACGGTCAGCGCCGCGGTGTTGGCGCTGGCGCTGTGGGCCTATCAGCGATTCATCCGGCGCGCCAACCGGCGCCTGGCCACCGAACGCGCGTTGGCCGATGCGGCCAGCCGCGCCAAGAGCGAGTTCGTGGCCCAGGTGAGCCACGAGATCCGCAACCCGATGAACTCGCTGCTGGGCATGGCCGAGCTGCTGGCCGACACGCCGCTGACCGCCGAACAGCGCCGCTATGTCGAGACCTTTCGCGCCTCGGGTTTGACGCTGTTCAAGCTGATCAACGATCTGCTGGACCTGTCCAAGATCGAGGCCGGCCGGCTCGAACTCAACCCATCGGTGTTCTCGTTGACCGAGCTGCTGGCCGAGGTGCAGGCGCTGATGCAGCCGCAAGTGGAGAAGAAAGGCCTCGCCTGGAGCGTGCGCGCCGACCCTGGGTTGAGCCCCGGCGTGTGGTGCGACCGCCAGCGCCTGCAGCAGGTGTTGATGAACCTGGCGGGCAACGCATTGAAGTTCACGATGCAAGGCGGCATCACGATCACCGCGCGCCGCGATGCGCGGCAGCCCGAGATGCTGCAACTCACGGTGGCCGACACCGGCATCGGCATCGCGGCGAGCAAGCATCACACGATCTTTCAGCCCTATGTGCAGGCCGACGGCGGCGTCACGCTCAACTACGGCGGCACGGGCCTGGGCCTGTCGATCACCAAGCGGCTGATCGAGATGATGGGCGGCAGCATCCGCGTGGAGAGCGCGCCGGGCCTGGGTGCGACGTTCTTGTTCGCGGTGCAGGCGCCCCAGCGTGCGCTCGAGCAGGCAGCCGGCGCGCCGGCAGCGGCCAGTGGCGCGCATGCGGGTGCGAAGCTGAACATCCTGCTGGCCGAGGACAACGCGGCCAACGTGTTCCTGATCGAATCGCTGCTCAAGCCCAGCGGCCACGTGTTGCACACCGCGGCCAACGGGCTGCTGGCGCTCGAACGGTTCCGCTCCGGGCGCTACGACATCGTGCTCACCGACGTGCAGATGCCGGGCATGGATGGCCTGACGCTGATCCGCGAGATCCGCCAGCTCGAAGCCCGCGAGGGGCGGCCACGCGCCGCAGTGATCGCGCTGACCGCGTTCGCGTTCGAGGCCGACGTCGAGCGCAGCCGCGAGGCCGGCTGCGACGACCACCTCGCCAAGCCGATCAGCCGCGCGCGGCTGCTCGAGGCCATCGAGCGGCATCGGCCAGCGGCGGCGGCAGTCGCGCGCCCCCGGCAGCCGCTGAGCCTGCGGCGCTGATCGCGCGGGGGCCCAACCTGCTTGCGCAGTTGAGCGCGTCCACCGTCATCGATGCCGCTGCCGCGTTCGAGCGTCTGGGCCGCGACCTCTCGCTGTACCGCCGCGTGCTGGCGCACGCGCAGGTGTTCTTCGGCGACTGGCTGAGCGGCTTTCGCGCCGCGCGCCAGCTGGGCCAGCCCGACCAGGCGGCCCGCATGGCGCACGACCTGAAGGGCATCGCCGCCACCATCGGTGCGCAGGCCCTGTCCGACGCGGCGCGCGATCTCGAACAAGCGATGCGCGCCAGTGCATCGGATGGCGACGTCGACGCGCTGATCGACCCGGTCGTGCAGTGCCTGCGCGCCGTGGTGCTGGCCTTGTCGCAGGCGTTCGAGGCGGAGGGTGGAGCGCCGAACGGGTCGGGAGGGCGTTGATCGTCTCGGGTCGAGAAGCGGTTGGCGCGGACTTGACTCGCGTCAAGCGCGCCGCGGCCGCCTGAACCAATGATCGGACCCATGTCGGACAACGCGGCCCTCGCCGAATCGCGCCGCTGGGCTTCGGGCTGCTGGGTTTCGCGCTCAAGGGCGTCATCAAGTGGTCCATCGGCGGGGTGAGCAATTGAGCAGCGCCCGGGTCGATGCCGACTCGCATCAGGCCGAGGCGGCACGCCGGCACAGCCTGTTCGACGACGCGCAGGCGTTGCTCACCGGCACCCTGTTTGTCGCGTTAGGGCTTCTGCTGTTCCGGCAAGCGGGTCTGATGACCGGCGGCACGGCCGGCATCGCGCTGCTGGCGCACTATGCGAGCGGCTGGCCCTTCGGTGCGCTGTTCTTCCTGGTCAATCTGCCTTTCTATTGGCTGGCCTGGCGCCGCATGGGTCGGCGCTTCACGGTCAAGACCTTCGCTGCGGTGGCCCTGCTGTCGCTGCTGTCGGAGCAGTTGCCGCGCCTGCTGGCGATCGAGCGAGTGCAGCCGCTGTTCGCGGCCATCGCTGGCGGCCTGTTGATCGGCGCGGGCTTCATCATCCTGTTTCGCCATCGCGCCAGCCTGGGCGGCCTCAACGTGCTGGTGCTGTGGTTGCAAGAGCGCACCGGCTGGCGCGCCGGCTACCTGCAGCTGGCGCTCGACATGACGATCCTGCTGGCGTCGACGCCGTGGGTCGACGCGCCGCGGCTGGCGCTGTCGATCGTCGGCGCCGCCGCGATGAACCTGGCGCTGGCGGTGAACCATCGCCCCGACCGCTACGTGGCGTTCTGACCAGCGCCTCAGACGAGAAAGCCGGCGCAGCCGGCTTCCAACCTCTGACTGGAGCCCCCTCGCGGAGGGGGATCGGGGGAGCGGTGTGTTCGCCCGAAGGGCTCCACATGGGCTTCAGCCCATGTGGAGGCCACCGTTGCAGGAGAAGTCGGCGCCGGTGGTGAAGCCGGAGTCTTCGCCCGCGAGCCAGGCGCAGATCGAGCCGATCTCGTCGGGCGTGCCCAGGCGCTTGACCGGAATCGTCGACGACGATCTTCTCGAGGATCTCGGGCTTGATGGCCTTGACCATCTCGGTGCCGATGTAGCCCGGGCTCACCGTGTTGACGGTGACGCCCTTGGCTGCCATCTCTTGCGCCAGCGCCATCGTGAAGCCGTGCATGCCGGCCTTGGCCGCCGCGTAGTTGGTCTGGCCCGACTGGCCCTTCTCGCCGTTGACCGACGAGATCTGGATGATGCGGCCCCAGCCTTTTTCGACCATGCCCGGCACCACCTGCTTGGTGACGTTGAACATGCTGGTCAGGTTGGTGTTGATCACCGCGTCCCAGTCTTCGCGCGTCATCTTCACGAACATGCGGTCGCGCGTGATGCCGGCGTTGTTGACCAGCACGTCGATCGCGCCGTGCTCGCTGATGGCCTTGGTGAAGGCCTGCACGGTGGAATCCCAGTCGGCGACGTTGCCCACCGACGTGTAGAAGGTGTAGCCGAGCGCCTTCTGCTCGTCGATCCACTTGACGAAGTCGCGCGTCGGACCGCAGCCGGCGATGACCTTGAAGCCGTCCTTGTGCAGGCGCTGGCAGATGGCGGTGCCGATGCCGCCCATGCCGCCGGTGACGTACGCCACTTTCTGTGCCATTGCTCTCTCCTTGATATCCGTTGGTTGTTCAGCCTGATCCGCGATCGCGGGTCGGGTCAAGCGGGTTCGCCCTGAAGACGAGCCATTCGCTTGACGCCGGTTAAATGAGTCAACGCTCGACCGTCAACGCAACACCCATGCCACCGCCGATGCACAGCGACGCGATGCCTTTCTTCGCACCGCGGCGCTGCATCTCGTGCAGCAGCGTCACCAAAATGCGGCAACCCGAGGCCCCGATGGGGTGACCGATGGCGATCGCGCCGCCGTTGACGTTGACCTTGCTGGTGTCCCAGCCCATCTCTTTGTGCACCGCACAGGCCTGCGCGGCGAACGCTTCGTTGATCTCGAGCAGGTCGAGGTCGGCGGGCTTCCAGCCGGCGCGCTGCAGCGCCTTGGTGGCCGCCGGCACCGGGCCCATGCCCATGAAAGCCGGGTCGAGCGCCGCGCTGGCGTAGCTGGCGATGCGCGCCAGCGGCTGCAAGCCCAGTTGATCGGCGCGTTTGGCGCTCATCACCAGCACCGCGGCGGCGCCGTCGTTCAAGCCCGACGCGTTGCCGGCGGTGACGCTGCCGGCCTTGTCGAACGCGGGCCGCAGGCCGGCCAGCGCTTCGGCGCTGGTCTTCTTGTTGATGAACTCGTCGGCCGCGAAGACGATCGGGTCGCCCTTCTTCTGCGCGATGCTGAACGGCACGATCTCGTCCTTGAAGCGGCCGGCCTCCTGCGCGGCGGCGGCCTTTTGCTGCGAGGCGAGCGCCAGCGCGTCCTGCTGCTCGCGCGTGATGCCGTACTTCTTGGCCACGTTCTCGGCGGTGATGCCCATGTGGTACTGGTTGTAGACGTCCCACAGGCCGTCGCTGATCATCGAGTCGATCATCTTCCAGTCGCCCATGCGCTGGCCGTCGCGCGAGCCCGAGCAGCACGTGCGGCGCCAGGCTCATGCTCTCCTGGCCGCCGGCGATGACGATCTCGTTGTCGCCGTCGCGGATCGCCTGCGCGGCCAGCATCACGGCCTTCAGGCCCGAGCCGCAGACCTTGTTGATGGTCATCGCCGGCACCGACTGCGGCAGCCCGCTCTTGATCACCGCCTGGCGCGCCGGGTTCTGGCCGGTGCCGGCCTGCAGCACCTGGCCGAGGATGACCTCGCCGATCTGGTCGGCGGCCGACGCCCGAGCGCTCGAGCACGGCCTTGATGACGGCGGCGCCGAGTTCGGACGCGGGGGTCTTGGCGAGCGTGCCGCCGAACTTGCCCACGGCGGTGCGGGCGGCGGAGACGATGACGATTTCGGTGGTCATTGAAGATTCCTTCAGAGGTGTTTGCGATCGCGTTTCCAAGGGAACGCCGCGGATCCGGCTTTGCCGGTCCGCTGGCGTTGCCCCCTCGTGGAGTGGGCGGCCGCTAGGCCGCTTCGGGGGTGGTCCATTTCAGGCCTTCTGCTTGACGTAGCGGCCGGGCGCCGGCTCGATCGCCTTGTACTTGCGATTGCCCGGCGACTTGGGTGCGGCGACCATCGGGCCGCCGTGGGCCTTGAGCCAGGCCGCCCAATCGGTCCACCAGCTGCCGGGCTTCTCGGTGGCCGAGTCGAACCACGCCTTGGCGGTTGCGGGCAGCTTGTCGTTGACCCAGTAGCTGCGCTTGTTCTTGCTGGCCGGATTGATCACGCCGGCGATGTGGCCCGAGGCGCCGAGCACGAAGCGGCGTCTTGCCCTTGAGGATGCCGGTCGACTCGTAGGCTGCCGTTCCACGGCACGATGTGGTCTTCGCGCGAGCCATAGACGTAGGTCGGCACGTCGATGCGACCGAGATCGACCTTCTCGCCGCACACCGTGAGCTTGCCGCGGTTCGCGCAGGTCGTTCTGCAGGTAGGTGTGGCGCAGGTACCAGCAGTACATCGGGCCCGGCAGGTTGGTGCAGTCGCCGTTCCAGTACAGCAGGTCGAACGGCGGCGGCGCCTCGCCCTTGAGGTAGTTGCCCACCACATAGTTCCACACCAGGTCGTTGGGGCGCAGGAAGCTGAACGTGGTGGCCAGCTCCTTGCCCTTCAGCAGGCCCGGGGCCGTTGGGCGCCTGCGCGCCCGATCGTCACCTCGCGCATCTGCACCGTGGGCTCGTCGACGAACACGTCGAGCACGCCGGTGTGCTTGAAGTCCAGCAACGTGGTCAGCAGCGTCAGCGAGTGCGCCGGATGCTCGCCGCGCGCGGCCAGCACCGCCAGCGCGGTGGCGATGATCGTGCCGCCGACGCAGAAGCCGAGCACGTTGAACTCGTCGCTGGCCGGTGATCTCGCGCACCACGTCGATCGCCTTGATCGGGCCCTGCTCGACGTAGTCGTCCCAGCCCAGCCGGGCCATCGACTCGTCGGGGTTGCGCCAGCTCATCACGAACACGCGATGGCCCTGCTCCACCGTGTAGCGGATCAGCGAGTTCTCGGGCTGCAGGTCGAGGATGTAGTACTTGTTGATGCACGGCGGCACCATCAGCAACGGGCGCTGGTGCACCTTGGCGCGTGAGCGGCTTGTATTCGATGAGCTGGAACAGCTCGTTCTCGAACACCACCGAGCCGACGCTGGTGGCCACGTTGCGGCCGACCTCGAACACGGTCTCGTCGGTCTGCGACACCGAGCCCTTGCGCAGGTCGTTCCACAGTTGCGTCAAGCCCCTGCGTCACGCTCTCGCCCTTGGTCGTCGAGCGCCTTGCGTCTGCGCCTCGGGGTTGAGCGCCATGAAATTGGCCGGGCTCATGGCGTCGATCCACTGCTGCACACCGAAGCGCACGCTGCGCGCGCGTCTTGGGGTCGCCCTCGATCGAATCGGCCAGCTGCATCAGCGTGCGTGCGTTCAGCAGGTACATCTGCGCCGTGTAGGCGGCCGCCGGGCTGGCCGTCCACTCCGGTGCGTCGAAGCGCTTGTCGTTGATGGGCGACGGCCGCCGCCGCCGCCTTGCCGTCGCGCTCGGGCTGCCCGTGCGTCAGTGTCTGGTTCCACAACTCGGTGGCCTGCTTCAGGTAGCCGTTCTGCAGTTCGCTCACCGTGTCGAACGGTACCTTCAGGCCGGCGAACGACTTCCAGAAGTCACCGACAGCGCTGCCGAGCGCCCGCGCGCTTTCGGCCACCTGCTCCGGTGTCTGGCCCGTCGTGCGTTTCATGATCTGTCTCCTGCTCGCACTGCCATGCCTTGCGCACCGAAGATGGCCCTTCGCGCTGGTCGGCTCGCGGTGTGCCGCACGGGCTCAGTGATACGCCCACCCCTTGCGGTCTGTCTACGATGGCATGGGTTTGTACTGGGGCGAACCTTATCGCAAGTCGATCGACTCTTCCATTACGCAATAGTGCGATCCACATTACAAAATGCTGATCGTTTCCATCGGGTGGGTATTCGTCGTCGTGGCGTTCGCACTCGCGCAGGCGACGGCGCCGAGCGGCACGCTGCTCGGCGCATCGTCACGCTGGTGCTCGGGCTGGCTCCACTGGCCTGGTGCTCTCCATCGCGCTGGCGGCGTCGCGGCGCCGCCGGAGCGCGCCGGGCGTCAGCGCGAATCCAGACCGCGGCGGCCATGCGTCCGGTGACGCCGTCGCGGCGAAACGAGAAGAACCGTGAGCGGTCCTGCACGGTGCACCAGGTGCCGCCGCTGACGCGCCGCACGCCCAGCGCGGCGAGCCGATCGCGTGCCAGACCCGCGAGATCGGCGCGCCAGCGCGGATCGCCGTCGGCACGCGGCTGATAGCGAAAGCGCTCGCGGCTCGCGGCCGGGGGCTCGACGCCGAACGCCATCAGCACGTCGGCGCCGACCTCGAAAGCGTCGGGCCCGATGCACGGCCCCAGCCACGCGACGAGTTCGTGCGGCTCGCACGACGCGGCGTCGCACACGGCGCGCGCGCAGTGCTCGACGACGCCGGCACTCAGGCCGCGCCAGCCGGCGTGCGCGGCACCGACCGCGCGCGCCTGCGGTGCCGCCAGCAGCACCGGCAGGCAATCGGACACCAGCACCGTGCAGGCCACGCCCGGCTCGCACGTCCACGAGGCATCGGCCGCTTCGACGCCGGCGTGTGCGCTGCTGCGGCGTCGAGGCCCACCACGCGCGCGCCATGCACCTGGCGCAGGAACACCGGCGTCGCGCCGATCGCTGCGGCCAAGCGCTCGCGGTTGGCGCGCACGGCATCGGGCGCGTCGCCGCTGCCCGATGCCGAGGTTCATGCTGTCCCACGGCGCGCGCGCTGACGCCACCGGCGCGCGTGGTCATGCACGCGCCGACACGCGCATCGGCGTCCCACTGCGGCGTCAGCCAGTCGTTGATCGGTTGCGCCGCCGCACCGGCGCGGCTCACTCGGCGTCCGGACAGGCCGACGGCTGCGTCTTGGCGAATGCCGGCAGCGCCATGCAGGCCTCGAACACGCGCATCACGTGGGGCACGTGATCGGTGCGGCACTTGAAGCGCTGCGCGTTGAAGATCTGCGGCACCAGGCAGCAATCGGCCATCGTCGGCGTGTCGCCATGGCAATAGCGCGCGGGCTGCGCCGCGAGCTGGCGCTCGACCACCTCGAGCCCGGTCTCGACCCAGTGGCGGTACCAGCGGTTCTTGTCGGCGTCGGCCACCTTGAGGTCGTGCACCAGATAGCGCAGCACGCGCAGGTTGTTCAGCGGGTGGATCTCGCAGGCGATGTCGAGCGCGAGCGCGCGCACGCGCGCGCGATCGCAGCGGGTGCCTTGGGCAGCAGCGGCGGCTCGGGATGCGTCTCGTCGAGGTATTCGATGATCGCCAGCGACTGCGTCAACGTGTGCTCGCCGTCGCGCAGCAGCGGCACCAGGCGCGATGCCGACACCGACGCGTACGACTCGTTGAACTGCTCGTTGTTGGCGAGGTGCACCGGCTTGTAGTCGTAGCTCAGGCCCTTGAGCGCGAGCGCGATGCGCACGCGGTACGACGCCGACGAGCGGAAAGTAGTTGTAGAGCTCCATGCAGTCGCGCGCCCTCGGATCACGCCTGACTCTTGCACGCGCAACGTGCCGAGGCCCGCGATCTCGCCTTCCATCACGTCGCCCTTGACCACCGCGGCCACGCCGGCCGGTGTGCCGGTGTAGATGAGGTCGCCGGGCTGCAGCGTCCAGCCCGCCGACAAGTGCTCGATGATCTCGCCGACGTTCCAGATCAGGTCGCCGAGGTCGCCCTTCTGCTTGAGCTGGCCGTTGACCTTGAGCGTGATCGCGCCCTCGTTCAACTCGCCGGTGGATTGGATCGAGTGCAGCGGACCGATCGGCGCCGCCTCGTCGAACGCCTTGCCGATGCACCACGGGCGGCCCTGCTTCTTGGCTTCGTTCTGCAGATCGCGGCGCGTCATGTCCAGGCCCACCGCGTAGCCCCAGATCAGGCCCACCGCGTCGCTGGCGCGAATGTCGCGGCCGCCCTTGCCGAGCGCCACCACGAGCTCGATCTCGTGATGGAAGTTCTTGGTCAGGCTCGGGTACGCGATGCGGCCGGTCTCGCCCTCGGGCACCGGCACGATGCTGTCGGCCGGCTTGGTGAAGAAGAACGGCGGCTCGCGGCCGCTGTGGCCCATCTCCTGCGCATGCTCGACGTAGTTGCGGCCGACGCAGTAGATGCGGCGCACCGGGAACTGCCCGCCA
The DNA here is from genome assembly GCA_963774185.1 of uncultured beta proteobacterium. Classification (GTDB taxonomy): domain Bacteria; phylum Pseudomonadota; class Gammaproteobacteria; order Burkholderiales; family Burkholderiaceae_C; genus JAEUPI01. Next base: position 296,070 of record CAVZEK010000015.1, on the reverse strand, counting down.
CCGTGCACGGGCACAGCAGGAATCGGGGCGGGTTGAATGACGTAGGCCATGGTTGCTCCGGTCGTGTTCGAAGGGCTTGCAGTGATCATGCCACGCACCGAGCCGCGCTACACTGCCAGCGCCATGCTGGAGCCGCGACGCATCAAGCACTGCCGTGCCTGCGGCTTGTCGGTGGCGTACCGGATTCCGAGCGACGACAACCGCGAGCGCGCGGTGTGCAACGACTGCGGCACCGTGCACTACGAGAACCCGCTCAACGTGGTGGGCACGTTGCCGGTGTGGCAAGACCGCGTGCTGCTGTGCAAGCGCAACATCGAGCCGCGCTTCGGCCTGTGGACGCTGCCCGCCGGCTTCATGGAGCTCGGCGAGACCACCGAGGCCGGCGCGCTGCGCGAGACCGACGAGGAAGCCGGCGCGCGCGTCGAGCTGCAGGGACTGTTCACGATGCTCAACGTGGTGCGGGTGGGCCAGGTGCATTTCTTCTACCGCGCGCGGCTGCTGCACACCGACTTCAAGCCGGGCTTCGAGACCATCGAGGCGCGGCTGTTCCTCGAAGACGAGGTGCCGTGGGAGCAACTGGCCTTTCGCACGGTTCGTGAAACCTTGCACCGATACTTCGATGATCGTCGGCGCGGCGAGTTCGGGATGCATTTCGCCGATATCGTGTGACGATGGCCGTCACACCCACGCTCACCACGGTGCGCGATCCGAACGCCGCCGCCGCGGGTGCGGCAGCGGCGCCCTCTGCCGCTGGCGTGGGAGCCACGCAGCCGGTCGCCGGCGCGGCGCAGCCGACCGGCCCCACCGGCACCGCAGCGCAACCTGCGATGCCCTCGACGCAGCACGCCCCGGCGGCCGCACCGCCGGCCGCGGCCCGCCTGCGCGAGGACCTGATCCACCCCGACCCGCTGCTCGACTGCCTGGTCGAGGTGTGCCGTTTGCACGGCGTGGGCGCGTCGCGCGCATCGTTGTCGGCCGGCTTGCCGCTGGTGGCCGGGCGCCTGACGCTCGAACTGGCCGAACGCGCGGCGGCGCGCGCGGGCATGTCGGCGCGACTGCAGCGCCTGCCGCTGGCCGACCTCGACGCGGCGGCGCTGCCCGCGGTGCTGATCCTCAACGGCAACAAGGCCTGCGTGCTGCAGACTTTGAGCGCTGACGGCGCGCGCGTGCTGCTGCCCGAGACCGGTCAGGGTTCGATCACGCTGCCGCTGCAGGATCTCACCAAACGCTACAGCGGCGTGGTGCTGTTCGTGCGGCCGCACTTCCGCTTCGACCAGCGTACGCCGCTGCAACGGGCCACAAGGCGCGGCCATTGGTTTTGGTCCGCCGTGTTGGCGCAACGCTTCGTTTACCGCGACGTGATGCTGGCGGCGCTGCTGGTCAACCTGTTCGCACTGGCCTTCCCGCTGTTCTCGATGAACGTGTACGACCGCGTGGTGCCCAACAACGCGGTCGAGACGCTGTGGGCGCTGGCCATCGGTGTGACGCTGATCCTGCTGGCCGATTTCGGCCTGCGCAAGTTGCGCAGCCGTTTCGTCGACGAGGCCAGCGCGCGCATCGACGTTGAGCTGTCGGCGCGGCTGATGGAGCGCGTGCTCGGCATGCGGCTGGAGAACAAGCCCGAGTCGGTGGGCTCGTTCGCGTCCAACCTGCGCGGCTTCGAGCAGGTGCGCGACTTCATCGCCTCGAGCACGGTGACCGCGCTGATCGACCTGCCGTTCGCCGCGCTGTTCGTGTTCGTGATGCTGTGGATCTCGCCGTGGCTGGCGATTCCGCCGGTGGTGGTGTTCGGCATCATCGTCATCACCGGCACCATCGCGCAGCATCGGTTGCACGAGTTGTCGCAGACCACCTACCGCGCCAGCGCGCAGCGCAACGCCACGCTGGTGGAGAGCCTGGCCGGCATCGAGACCATCAAGACGCAGGGCGCCGAGGGCGTGATCCAGGCGCGCTGGGAGCGCATCAACACGTTCCTCTCGCGCATCAACGTGCGCATGCGTGGGCTGTCGTCGGGCGCGATGTACGCGGCCAACACGCTGACGCAATTCGCCAGCGTGGCGGTGATCCTGATCGGCGTCTACCTGATCGGCGACCGCCAGTTGACGATGGGCGGGCTGATCGCCAGCACCATGCTCGCCGGGCGCGCGCTGGCGCCGGCCGGCCAGATCGTGGGCCTGCTGATGCAGTACCAGGGCGCGCGCACCGCGCTCGAGTCGCTCGACCGCCTGATGGCCAAGCCGGTGGAGCGGCCCTCGCCCGAAGAAGGCGGCCAGCCGTTCGTGCAGCGCCGCGAGTTCAAGGGCGAGATCGAATTGCGCAACGTGCGCTTCCACTACCCGGGGCGCGACGACATGGCGCTGGAGGGCGTGAGCTTTCGCATCTCGCCGGGCGAGCGCGTCGCGTTGATCGGCCGCGTCGGCTCGGGCAAGTCGACGATCCAGCGGCTGATGATGGGCCTGTACGAGCCCACCGATGGCGCCGTGCTGCTCGACGGCATCGACCTGCGCCAGCTCGACCCGGCCGACGTGCGCCGCGGCCTGGGCTGCGTGTCGCAGGACGTGCTGCTGTTCTACGGCTCGATGCGCGAGAACATCACGCTCGGCCTGCCCTATGCCGACGATTCGGCGGTGCTGGCGGCCGCCGAGACCGCCGGCCTGTCGGACTTCGTCAACCGCCATCCGCGCGGCTTCGACATGCCGGTGGGCGAGCGCGGCGATTCGCTGTCGGGCGGCCAGCGCCAATGCGTGGGCCTGGCGCGCGCGCTGCTTGCACAACGCGCCGGTGCTGCTGCTCGACGAGCCGACCAGCGCGATGGACTTTTCCACCGAGGCGCAGATCACGCAGCGCATCACCGCGTGGGCACAGCTCAAGACGGTGGTGCTGGTGACGCACCGCACGTCGCTGCTGTCGCTGGTGTCGCGCGTGATCGTGATCGACGGCGGCAAGGTGGTGGCCGACGGCCCGCGCGACCGCATCATGGAAGCGCTGCAGACCGGGCGCATTGCCAAGGCCGCATGAGGGCACGCCGACCATGAACGCCCGCGACGACACGGCAGCCACCACCGCCGCGCCGTTCGTCGGCGCGCGCACGATGGGCGTGCTCGAGCGCATGCGCGTGGCGCTCGAGCCGGTGACCGACAAGCTGCTGGGGCCGACGGTCAGCGATGCCGATGCCGCCGCATCGGGCATCAAGAGCTTCGAGCGCGAGGCCGACGCGTTGATCTCGCGCCAGCGCACGCGCGGTGCGCAGAAGATCGTGCGTGGCGCGGCGCTCGCCGTGGCCGCGTTGCTGGTGTGGGCCGCACTGGCCCCGGTCGATGAAGTGACGCGCGGCGACGCGCGCGTGATCCCGTCGCGCCAGTTGCAGGTGGTGCAGTCGCTCGATGGCGGCGTGGTGGCCGAGATTCTGGTGCGCGAAGGCCAGCTGGTCGAGGCGGGTCAACTGCTGCTTCGAGTGGACGAAACGCGCGCCGGCGCCGGTGTGCGCGAAAGCGCGTCGCAAAGCTTCTCGCTGCGCGCGCGCGCCGCGCGGCTGCGCGCGCTGGCCGAGGGCTCGCCGTTCGTGGCGCCCAAGGGCCGCGATGCCGACGAGGAACGCGCAGCGCTGGACGAACGACGGCTCTACGAAGCGCGCGTCAACGAACTGGCCAGCACGCTGGCGGTCAACCGACAACAACTCGCGCAGCGCCAGCAAGAACTCACCGAGATGCAATCCAAGCGCGTGGCGGCGCTGCGCGGGCTCGATCTGACGCAGCAGGAACTGACGCAGACGCGGCCGCTGCTGGCCAGCGGTGCGGTGTCGCAAGTCGACGTGTTGCGCCTGGAGCGCGACGTGGCGCGCTACCGCGGCGATGCCGACCAGGCCACCGCGCAGATCGCGCGCGCCGAGGCGGCGATCGGCGAGGTGCAGCGCAAAGCGCAGGAAACCGAGATCGCGTTCCGCAACGAGGCGCGCAAGGACCTCGGCGAAACGATGGCCAAGCTCAGCGCGCTCAACGAGGGCGCGGTGGCGCTGGCCGACAAGGTCGACAAGGCGCAGGTGAAGTCGCCGGTACGCGGCCGCGTGCAGCGGCTGCTCGCCAACACCGTGGGCGGCGTCGTGCAGCCGGGCAAGGACATCGTCGAGATCGTGCCGCTCGATGACACGCTGGTGCTCGAAGCGCGCATCGCGCCCAAGGACATCGCCTTCATCCACCCGGGCCTGGCGGCCAACGTGAAGTTCAGCGCCTACGACTTCTCGATCTACGGCGGCCTCGACGCGAAGGTGGAGAACATCTCGCCCGACAGCGTGGTCGACGAACGCGGCAACGCGTACTACCTGGTGCGCGTGCGCACCGTGCAGGCGGGCTTCAGCGAAAAGCTGCCGATCATTCCCGGCATGACCGCTGAGGTCGATGTGCTCACCGGCCGCAAATCGGTGCTGAGCTACCTGCTCAAGCCGGTGCTGAAGGTGCAGCAGCGCGCGATGAGCGAGCGGTAAGTTCGCACGAATCGCGACGCAACCGCGCGTCGCGACGACAGGTGAATTGCACGGCTCGACTGAGGCGGTTCGCAACCGCGACACATTTGGTGACAGGCATCACGGCAGCGCATTCAAGCGCGCTATGAAGTGCCGATATCCAAGTCTATTCTCCGTCCCAGATTTGCGCGCGCGCGCAAGGGATTTGCATGCCGATGCTCAGCAAGACCGAAGTGGGAATGGTGATCGCGATCTGGGGCCAGGCCTGGGTCCGCGGCGCCGACGGCAATTTTCGCGTGCTCAAGCTGGGCGACACCGTGCAAAAGGGCGCCATGGTGCTCACGGCGCAAGAGGCGATCGTGCAGATCGCTGGCGACGACACCACGACGAAGACGGCTGCCATCACGCCGCCGAAGACCGACGCCGACCTCGCCATCGAGGGCATCAACAAAGGCAGCGCCGAGACGGCGCCGGCCGCCGGTCTCGGCGGCGGCGGCGGTGGTTCCCTGGAGCCTGGGTTGCGGGTGGATCGCATCACCGAGGAGGTGCCCGCCGCAACGCCCTTGCGCAGCGCGGTCTCGGTCGACGCGCCCGTCGAGACCGAGCTTCCGAGCGGCGACGCGGCGCGAGTCAGGATCAACACCGTCGACTTGCCCTCGTCGACGATCGACTCGGTCGAAGAGGGCCCTAACGTCAGCGTCGGGCTCACAGCTCCGGCGGGCGCGACACAGATTCACGTCGACACCGTGCCGGCAGTGGGCCAATTGCTGCTCGCCGACGGCACCGTGGTGCACGCCGGCAGCACGTTGACGCCGGCCCAGTTGGCCGGCATGGTCTACGCGCCGCCGGCCGACTACCTGCCGGGCACGCCGGTGGGCGACCTGCACTACACCGCAACGGTCGGTGCCGCTCAAGCGGTGGGCACCGTGGGCTTCAGCATCACGCCGGTCAACGACGCGCCGGTGGCCACCGCCGGCTCGGCCAGCGGCCTCGAGGACACCACGATTCCGGTGTCGCTATCGGGCAGCGACGTCGACAGTCCGATCGCCGGCGTCACGATCCAGCAGCTGCCGGGCGTCGGCACGTTGTTGCTCGCCGATGGCGTGACCCCAGTGAGTGCGGGGCAGACGCTGACGCCGGCACAGGCTGCGGGCCTGCTGTATCAGCCCGACCCCAACTACTGGGGCTCGACGTCGATCACGTTCATCGTCACCGACAACCAAGGCGCCGTGTCGGCGCCCGCGAACTGGAGCGTCACGGTCAGTGCGGTCGACGACCTGCCGGTGGTGGGTGGCGACAGCTTCACGGTGGCCGAGGACGGTTCGACCCCGATCAATGTACTGAGCAACGACGCCGACCCCGAAGGCCACGCGCTCACGGTGACGCAGATCAACGGCACGCCAATCGTCGACGGTGGCGCCGCAGTAGCTGTGCTGCACGGTAACGTGCAGCTGGTGGGCGGGCAGCTCGTCTTCACGCCGGCGCCCAACTACAACGGACCGGTCAACTTCACCTACACCGCCAGTGACGGCGCGTTGTCGGCCTCGGCCGCGGTGTCGGGCACAGTCACCGCGGTCGCCGACGCGCCAGTGGTGAACACCGACACCTTCACGGTGGCCGAAGACGGCAGCGTGGCCATCAACGTGCTCGCCAACGACAGCGACCCCGACGGCGGCACGTTGACGATCACGCAGGTCAATGGTGCCGCGATCGTCGATGGCGGCGCGGCGGTGGCGGTACCTGGCGGCAGCGTGCAGCTGACGGGTGGTCAACTGGTGTTCACGCCCGCGCCCAACACCAACGGCCCGGTCGGCTTCAGCTACACGGTCAGCAACGGCAGCATCGCAACGATTGGTTCGGTGAGCGGCACGGTGACGCCGGTCGACGATCCGTCAACGGTCAATCTGCCACCCGCACAGTCGGGCAGCGAGGACACCCCGCTGGTGTTCTCCAGCGCCAACAGCAACGCATTGAGCGTCACCAACGTCGACGGCGACACGCTGACGGTGACCGTGGCGGTGAACCACGGCAGCTTCACGCTCGGCTCGACGGCGGGCGTCGCCGTGTCGGGCAACGGCAGCGCCAGCGTCACGTTGAGCGGCAGCGCCGCGGCGATCAACGCCGCACTTGCCGGATCGAGCTTCAACCCCGACGCCGACTTCAACGGCGCGGCGACGCTGACGCTGTCGGTCAACGATGGCACCACGTCGAGCGCCGGCAGCGTTCCGATCGCCGTGGCCGCGGTGGCCGACATCGTCGGCGACGCGGTGACGACCAATGAAGACACGCCAGTGGCGATCAACGTGCTGGCCAACGATTCGTTCGAAGGCACGAGCCCGGCGATCGTGGCGGTGGACGGCCAGGCCATCAGCGCCGGCGGGTCAGCCGTCGCGGTGGCCAACGGTACGGTGGCGCTCAATGCGCTCGGCCAACTGGTCTTCACGCCGGCACTCAACTACAACAACACGCCGGCCACGCCGACGACGTTCAGCTACACGGTGAGTTCCGGTGGCGTCACCGAGACCGCCACCGTCGCGGTGGCAGTGACATCGGTGCCCGACGTGGCCACCATCAGCCTTGCCGCAACGCCCAGCGTCGCCGAAGGCGGCGCGATCGTCTACACGGCCTCGCTGACCAGCCCGGCATTCAGCGCGGTCAACGTCACGCTGTCCAACGGCGCCAACATCACGATCAACGCCGGCGCCAGCAGTGGCTCGGTGTCGGTGAGCGCGCCCGGCGACGACGTGTACCTCGACGCCGGCCCGGTGTCGAGCACGATCAGCAGCGCCGCGGGCGGTGGCTTCGACGTGTTGAACGTCGATCCGACGCCAGCAACGACCAACGTCACCGACACCCTCGACATCACCATCGTCTCGCTGACGGCGAGCCCGGCCGTGGCCGAAGGAGGCTCGATCACCTACACCGCGTCGCTGAACGCGGTGGCGCAAACGCCGGTGACGATGGCGCTGTCCAACGGCGCCACCATCACCATCGCCGCGGGCGCCAGCTCGGGCGCGGTGAGCGTCGCGGCTCCTGGCGACGACGTGTATCTCGATGCCGGCGCAGTGTCGGCGACGATCACCTCGGCCAGCGGCGGCAATTTCGAAGTGCTGGCGGTCAATCCGGCCGCAGCCACCACCGCGGTCTCCGACACGATCGACACCACCACGGTGTCGCTGGCGGCATCGGCCGGCGTCGCCGAGGGCGGCAGCATCGTCTACACGGCCTCGTTGACGGCGCCTGCGCAGTCCCCGGTGACGGTGGCGCTGTCCAACGGCGCCGTCATCACCATCGCTGCGGGCGCGAGCAGCGGCAGCATCAGCGTTGCCGCGCCGAGCGACGACGCGTACGTCGATGCCGGCAGCGTGTCGGCCACGATCAGCAACGCCAGTGGCGGCAACTTCGAAGCGCTGGCCGTCAGCCCGGCGGCCGCCACCACCTCGATCACCGACACGATCGATGCGACCACGGTGTCGCTGACCGCGAGCCCGGCGGTGGCCGAAGGCGGCTCGATCACCTACACCGCGTCGTTGACAAGCGCCGCGCAAAGCCCGGTCAACGTCACGTTGTCCAACGGCGCGACGATCACCATCGCTTCCGGCGCCAGCTCGGGCAGTGTCAGCGTGGCCGCGCCAGGCGACGACGTGTATGTCGACGCCGTCAGCGTGGCAACCACCATCACGGCGGCAAGCGGCGGCAACTTCGAGAGCCTGGTCGTCAATCCGGCTGCGGCCACCACGTCGATCACCGACACGATCGACACCACGACCGTCAGCCTGAGCGCCACGCCGAGCGTGGCCGAAGGTGGCAGCATCGTCTACACGGCGGCACTGACCTCGGCTGCGCAAACGCCAGTGACGGTGACGTTGTCCAACGGCGCCAGCATCACCATCGCCGCCGGTGCGAGCAGCGGCAGCACCAGCGTGGCCGCGCCTGGCGACGACGTGTACATCGATGCCGGCAGCGTGTCGGTATCGATCAGCGGTGCCACCGGCGGCAACTTCGAGGCGCTGGCCATCAACCCGGCTGCGGCGACCACAACGGTCACCGACACCACCGACGTCACGACGGTCTCACTCACTGCCACGCCGAGCGTCGCCGAGGGTGGCTCGATCGTCTACACCGCGTCGCTGAGCGCGGCAGCCCTAACGCCGGTGACTGTCTCGCTGTCCAACGGCGCGTCGATCGCCATCGCGGCCGGTGCCAGCAGTGGCACGGTGAGCGTGGCCGCGCCGGGCGATGACGTGTACGTCGACGCCGGCAACGTGTCGGCCACCATCACCGGCGCCAGCGGCGGCAACTTCGAGAGCCTCAGCGTCAACCCGGCGCCGGCAGTCACGGCCGTCAGCGACACCGTCGACACCACCACCGTGTCGATCACCGGTGCGGCCAGCGTCGTCGAAGGGTCGAGCGCCGCCTACACGGTGTCGTTGACCAGCGCGGCGCAGACCGCGGTCACGGTCAACCTCGCCTACAGCGGCACCGCGACCAACGGCGTCGACTACACCGGCGTGATCAGCGTCACCATCGCCGCGGGCACCAGCAACACGACCTTCAACATCGCCACGCTCGACGACGCGCTGGCCGAGGGGGCGGAGAATTTCAGCGTCTCGCTGGTGTCGGCCACCGGCGGCAACTTCGAGAACCTGGTGATCGATGGTGTGGCCAACAGCGTCGGCACCACGATCATCGACAACGACACGGCGTTGATCGCCGTGTCCGACACCGCCGTGGTCGAAGGCGGCTTCGCGGTGTTCACGGTCAGCCTGTCGACGCCGAGCGCCAGCCCGGTCACGTTCACACCGACGCTGGCCAGCGGCACCGCCACCGTCGGCACCGACACCGACACTGCGCTCGAAACCTTCAACGGCATCGCCTGGGTGCCGGTCACCGGCGCCGGCGTCACGCTCGCAGCGGGCATCACCTCGGTGCAGGTGCGCGTGGCGACGATCGACGACCCGATCGCCGACAGCGGCGAGACCTTCACGCTCACCGCCTCAGTGACCGCGGGCCTCACCGGCAATACGAGTGCCACCGGCACCGCCACCATCACCGACGAGGCCACGCCCGATGTCACCGTGGTGTCGCTCGCTGCCACGCCGGCAGTGGCCGAAGGCGGCAGCATCGTCTACACGGCCAGCCTCAGCAACGCCGCCAACTCACCGGTGACGGTGACGCTGGACAACGGCGCGACGATCGTCATCGCCGCGGGTGCCAGCACGGGCAGCGTGAGCGTGGCTGCGCCGAGCGACGACGTCTACGTCGATGCCGGCAGTGTGGCCGCGAGCATCAGCGCTGCCACGGGCGGCGGCTTCGAAAGCCTGGTGGCCAACCCGGCGCCGGCGGTCACCACCGTCAGTGACACGATCGATGCCACAACGGTCAGCCTGACCGCGACACCGACGGTGGCCGAGGGCGGCAGCATCGTTTACACGGCGTCGCTGACCTCGGCGGCGCAGTCGCCCGTGACGATCAACCTGTCCAACGGCGCGACGATCACCATCGCCGCAGGTGCGAGCGCCGGCACCACCACGGTCGCGGCACCCGCCGACGACGCGATCATCGACGCCGGCAGCGTGTCGGCCACGATCAGCAATGCCGCGGGCGGCAACTTCGAGAATCTGGTCGTCAACCCGGCGGCCGCGACCACCACGGTCACCGACACGATCGACACCACGACCGTCAGCCTGACCGCCACGCCGAGCGTGGCCGAGGGCGGCTCGATCGTCTACACCGCGTCGTTGACAAGCGCGGCGGCCACCGCGGTGACCCTGACCCTCTCCAACGGCTCGACGATCACCATCGCCGCGGGCACCAGCAGCGGCAGCGTGAGCGTGAACGCGCCTGCTGACGATGTGTATGTGGACGCCGGCAACGTGTCGGCCACGATCACGAGCGCCAGCGGCGGCAACTTCGAGAACCTGGCGATCGATCCCGCTCCGGCAGTCACCGGTGTCACCGACACAATCGACACCACCACGGTGTCGCTGACCGCGACGCCGAGCGTCGCCGAAGGCGGTAGCATCATCTACACCGCATCGCTCACCGCGCCCGCGCAGTCGGCGGTGACGGTGACGCTGCAAAGTGGCGCAACGATCACCATCGCTGCCGGTGCGAGCAGCGGCAGCGTCAGCGTGCCCGCGCCCGCCGACGACGTATACACCGACGCCGGCAGCGTTGTCGACCGCATCAGCACCGCAACCGGTGGTGGCTTCGAGAACCTGGTCGTCAGCGCGACACCGGCCGTCACCACCGTCAGCGACACGATCGACACCACGACGGTGTCGCTCACCGCCACGCCGAGCGTGGCCGAAGGCGGCAGCATCGTCTACACCGCCTCGTTGACTAGCGCGGCACTGTCGCCGGTGACGGTGCAGCTGGCCAACGGCGCCACGATCACCATTGCCGCCGGATCGAGCAGCGGCAGCGTCAGCATGGCCGCGCCCAGCGACGACGTATACGTCGATGCTGGCAGTGTTTCCACCACGATCGCCAGCGCCAGCGGCGGCACGTTCGAGAGCCTGGTGGTCAACCCGGCGGCGGCGACGACGTCGATCACCGACACCATCGACACCACGACGGTGTCGTTGACGGCAACGCCCACAGTGGCCGAGGGCGGCTCGATCGTCTACACGGCAACGCTCACCGCGCCGGCGCAGTCGGCGGTGACGGTGACGCTGAGCAACGGCGCGAGCATCACGATCGCCGCGGGCACCAGCACGGGCTCGGTGGGCGTCGCGGCACCCGGCGACGACGTGTACGTCGACGCGGGCACGGTGTCGGCCACCATCAACACCGCCACCGGCGGAGGCTTCGAGAGCCTGGCGATCGACGGCACACCGGCCAGCACGTCGGTCACCGACACGATCAACGACGCCACGGTGTCGCTCGCCGCCACGCCCAGCGTGGCCGAAGGCGGCACCATCGTCTACACGGCATCGCTCACCGCGCCGGCACAAACCGCCGTGACCGTAGCGCTGGACAACGGCGCGACGATCACCATCGCGGCCGGCGCCAGCACCGGCAGCGTCAACGTGGCGGCGCACGGCGACGACGTGTACCTCGACGCCGGCAGCGTGTCGGCCTCGATCAGCAGCGCCACCGGTGGCAATTTCGAGAACCTGGTCGTCAACGCCGCACCGGCAGTCACCACGGTCGAGCGACACCATCGACACCACCATGGTGTCGTTGACCGCAACGCCGAGCGTCGCCGAGGGCGGCAGCATCGTCTACACGGCGTCGCTCACCGCGCCGGCACAGACCGCAGTCGCAGTGGTGCTGGACAACGGCGCCACCATCACCATCGCTGCGGGCGCCAGCAACGGCAGCGTGAGCGTGACCGCGCCAAGCGACGACGTTTACGTCGATGCCGGCAGCGTGTCGGCCTCGATCAGCAGCGCCACCGGCGGCAATTTCGAATCGCTGGTGGTCAACCCCGCCACCGCGACGACCTCGATCACCGACACCATCGATGTCACCACGGTGAGCCTGACCGCCACGCCCAGCGTGGCCGAAGGCGGCACCATCGTCTACACCGCGAGCCTGACGAACCTGGCCGACACGGCCGTCACGGTGACGTTGAGCAACGGCGCGACGATCGGCATCGCAGCCGGCGCCAATTCGGGCACGGTGAGCGTAGCCGCGCCGAGCGACGACGTGTATGTCGACGCCGGTAGCGTATCGGCCGCGATCACAACGGCCAGTGGCGGCAACTTCGAGAGCCTGGCGATCAACCCCGCGGCCGCGACGACGGCGGTCGCCGACACGATCGACAGCACCACGGTGTCGCTGACCGCGACGCCGAGCGTCGCCGAAGGCGGCGCCATCGTCTACACGGCGTCGCTGACCAGCGCCGCGCTGTCGCCGGTGACGGTGCAGCTGGCCAATGGCGCGACGATCAGCATCGCCGCCGGATCGAGCAGCGGTACTGTCAGCGTGGCGGCGCCTGCAGACGACGTCTATGTCGACGCAGGCAGCGTTTCCACCTCGATCGCGAGCGCCAGCGGCGGCACGTTCGAGAGCCTGGTGGTCAACCCTGCGGCGGCGACAACATCGATCACCGACACCGTCGACACCACCACGGTGTCGCTCACCGCCACGCCGAGCGTCGCCGAAGGTGGCAGCATCGTCTACACCGCGTCGCTGACCAGTGCCGCCGCCTCGCCGGTGACGGTGAACCTGTCCAACGGCGCGACGATCTCCATCGCCGCGGGTGCGAGTTCGGGCACGACGACGGTGGCGGCGCCGGCCGACGACACGATCATCGACGCCGGCAGCGTGTCGGCCACGATCAGCAATGCGGCCGGCGGCAACTTCGAGAACCTGGTGGTCAATCCGGCGCCGGCCACCACCAGCATCGCCGACACGATCGACAACACCACCGTGTCGCTGACCGCCACGCCGAGCGTGGCCGAAGGCGGCAGCATCGTCTACACCGCCTCACTGACCAGCGCGGCGCAAACATCGGTGACGGTGACCCTGTCCAACGGCGCGACGATCACCATCGCCGCCGGTGCCAGCGCAGGCACGTTCAGTGTGGCCGCACCAGGCGACGACGTCTACGTCGATGCCGGCAGCGTGGCGGCCCACATCAGCAACGCCAGCGGCGGCAACTTCGAGAATCTGCTCGTCAACGCCACACCGGCAGTCACGGCGATCACCGACACCATCGACACCACGACGGTGTCGTTGAGCGCAACCCCGTCGGTGGCCGAAGGCGGCTTCATCGTCTACACGGCGTCGTTGAACGCGGCGGCGCAAACACCGGTGACCGTGAACCTGAGCAACGGCGCAGCGATCACCATCGCCGCCGGCGCCACCACCGGCGCCGTCAGCGTCGGTGCGCCCGGCGACGACGTCTATGTGGATGCCGGCAACGTGTCGGCAACGATCAGCAGCGCAAGCGGCGGCAATTTCGAGAGCCTGCTCGTCAACGCCGCGCCGGCCGTGACCGCGGTCACCGACACGATCGACACCACCACGGCATCGCTCACCGCCACGCCCAGCGTGGCCGAAGGTGGCTTCATCGTCTACACGGCATCGTTGACCAGCGCTGCCCAGACACCGATGACGGTGACCCTGTCCAATGGCGCGACGATCAGCATCGCTGCCGGCGCGAGCTCGGGCTCGGTCAACGTGGCCGCACCGAGCGACGACGTGTATGTCGATGCCGGCAGCGTGTCGGCGTCGATCAGCAACGCCACCGGCGGCAACTTCGAATCGCTGGCGATCAACCCTGCCGTCGCGACGACGTCGATCACCGACACCGTCGACGTCACCACGGTGAGCCTCACCGCCACGCCGAGCGTGGCCGAGGGCGGCAGCATCGTCTACGTCGCGAGCCTGACCAGCGCGGCGCAAACGCCAGTGAGCGTGACGCTGTCCAACGGCGCCACGATCACCATCGCCGCGGGCGCCAGCAGCGGCAGCGCCAGCATCGCTGCGCCGGGCGACGACGTGTACCTCGATGCCGGCAGCGTGTCGGCTTCGATCAGTTCCGCCTCGGGCGGCAACTTCGAGTCACTCCAGGTCAATCCGGCCCCAGCAACGACCTCGATCAGCGACACCATCGACACCACGACGGTGACCCTGACCGCCACGCCCAGCGTGGCCGAGGGCGGCAGCATCGTCTACACCGCGAGCCTGACCAGCGCGGCGCAGACGCCGGTGAGCGTGTCGCTCTCCAACGGCGCCACGATCACCATCGCCGCAGGGGCCAACAGCGGCAGCGTGAGCGTGGCCGCGCCGAGCGACGACGTGTACGTCGATGCCGGCAGCGTGTCGGCCACGATCAACACCGCCTCGGGCGGCAACTTCGAATCGCTGGCGATCAACCCGGCGCCCGCAACGACCTCGATCGCCGACACCATCGACGTCACGACGGTGAGCCTCACCGCCACGCCGAGCGTGGCCGAGGGCGGAACGATCGTCTACACGGCGTCGCTGACCAGTGCGGCCGCCGCGCCGGTGACGGTGAACCTGTCCAATGGCGCCAGCATCACCATCGGCGCGGGCACCAGCACGGGCCAAGTGAGCGTGGCAGCGCCGAGCGACGACGCGTATGTCGATGCCGGCAGCGTGTCGGCCTCGATCAGTTCCGCCTCGGGCGGCAATTTCGAGAACCTGACGATCAACCCGGCGGCTGCCACGACCTCGGTTGCCGACACCATCGACACCACCACGGTGAGCCTCACCGCGACGCCGAGCGTGGCCGAGGGCGGCACCATCGTCTACACCGCGAGCCTGACTCACCCGGCCGACACGGCCGTCGCGGTCACACTCAGCAATGGCGCGACGATCAACATCGCCGCTGGCGCGAGTTCGGGCACGGTAAACGTCGCAGCGCCCAGCGACGACGTCTACGTCGACGCCGCAAGCGTGTCGGCCACGATCACCGCTGCGTCGGGCGGCAACTTCGAAGCACTGGCGATCAACCCCGCTGCCGCGACGACGTCGGTGTCCGACACGGTCAACACCACCACGGTCAGCCTGAGTGCGACGCCGAGCGTGGCCGAAGGCGGCACCATCGTCTACACCGCGTCGCTGACCGCGGCGGCGCTGTCTCCGGTCAGTCTGACCCTGAGCAATGGCGCGACGATCAGCATCGCGGCGGGCGCGAGCACGGGTTCGGTGAGCATCAGCGCGCCGGGCGACGATGCGTACCTGGACGCCGGCACTGTGTCTGCCGCCATCAGCGGTGCCACCGGTGGCGGCTTCGAGAACCTGGCCATCGGCGGCGCGCCGGCCACGACCTCGATCACCGACACCCTCGACACCACGACGGTGTCGTTGAGCGCAACCCCGTCGGTGGCCGAAGGCGGCAGCATCGTCTACGCGGCCAGCCTCACCGCCATCGCGCAAACTGCGGTGACGGTGGGCCTGGCCAACGGCGCCAGCATCACCATCGCCGCGGGCGCCAGCTCGGGCCAGGTGAGCGTGCCGGCGCCCGGCGACGACGTGTACGTCGACGCCGGCAGTGTGTCGACCACCATCGTCAGCGCATCGGGCGGCAATTTCGAGAGCCTGGTGGTCAACCCGGCCGCTGCCACGACCACGATCACCGACACGGTCGACAACTCCACCGTGAGCCTCACGGCAACGCCCAGCGTCGCCGAGGGCGGGTCGATCGTCTACACCGCGTCGTTGACCGCCGCGGCGCAATCGCCGGTGACGGTCACGCTGTCCAACGGCGCCACGATCACGATCGCCACCGGCGCCAGCTCGGGCCAGGTGAGCGTGGCCGCGCCGGGCGACGACGTCTACGTGGATGCCGGCAACACGTCGGCCACGATCAGCACGGCCACCGGCGGCAACTTCGAGAACCTGCTGGTCAATCCGGCCGCGGCGACGACGGCAGTCACTGACACGATCGACAACACGACGCTCAGCCTGACCGGCAGCGCGTCGGTGGCTGAAGGTGCCACCGCGTCGTACACGGTGAGCCTGACCAGCCCCGCCGCCACTGCGGTGACGGTGACCCTCGCCTACAGCGGCAGCGCGACCGACGGCGCCGACTACATCGGCGTGGCCACGGTCACGATCCCCGCCGGCGCGAGCAGCGCGACGTTCAACGTCGCCACCATCAACGACAGCCTGGCCGAAGGCGCGGAGAACTTCACCGTCAGCGTGGTCTCAGCCAGCGGCGGCAACTTCGAGAGCCTGGTGCTGGCGGGCGGCGGCGGATCGTCGGTGGCCACCGGCATCGTCGACGACGACGCGGCAACGCTGAGCCTGGCGGCAACGCCAAGCCTCACCGAGGCCGGCGGCACCATCGTCTACACGGCCACGTTGACGCAGGCCCCGGTGACGCCGCTGACGGTGACGTTGAGCAACGGCGCGATCATCGTGATCGCGGCCGGCGCGTTGAGCGGCACCGTGAACGTGCCGGTCGCGGCGAGCGACGACGTCTACGTCGACCCGACCACCGTCAGCACCAGCATCGCGGGCAGCAGCGGCGGCGGCATCGGCATCGTGGTCGACGCCACGCCGGCAGTGACCGCGATCACCGACACGATCGACGACACCACCGTGAGCCTGTCGGCCACGCCGAGCGTCGCCGAGGGCGGGTCGATCGTCTACACGGCCAGCCTGACCGCGGCGGCGCAAACGCCGGTCAGCGTCACGCTGAACAACGGTGCCACGATCACCATCGCTGCCGGTGCGACCTCCGGCAGCGTGAGCGTGGCTGCGCCGAGCGACGACGTGGTCGTCGATGCCGGCAGCGTGTCGGCCACCATCACCACCGCCACCGGCGGCAACTTCGAACATCTGGTCGTCAACCCTGCGGCCGCCACCACGGCGATCACCGACACCATCGACACCACGATGGTGTCGCTGACCGCCAGCGCCTCGGTCGCCGAGGGCGGCAGCATCGTCTACACCGCGTCGTTGACCAGCGCGGCGCAATCGCCGGTGACGGTCACGCTGAGCAACGGCGCGACGATCACGATCGCGGCTGGCGCGAGCTCAGGGCAAGTGAGCGTCGCGGCGCCGAGCGACGACGTGTACGTCGACGCCGGCAGCGTGTCGGCGACCATCAGCACGGCCACCGGCGGCAACTTCGAATCGCTGGCGGTCAATCCAGCCGCGGCGACCACAGCGGTCACCGACACGCTCGACATCACGACGGTGTCGCTGACCGCCACGTCGGGCGTGGCCGAGGGCGGCAACATCGTCTACACGGCCTCGTTAACGAGCGCCGCGCAGTCACCGGTGACGGTCACGCTGAGCAACGGCGCCACCATCATCATCGCCGCCGGCACGAGCTCGGGCACGGTGAGCGCGGCGGCGCCGGGCGACGACGTGTATGTCGACGCAGGCTCCGTGTCGACCACGATCACCGCGGCCACCGGCGGCAATTTCGAATCGCTGGCGATCAATCCGGCCGCCGCGACCACAGCCGTCACAGACACCCTCGATACCACGACGGTGAGCCTGACCGCGACACCGAGCGTCGCCGAGGGCGGCTCGATCGTCTACACCGCGTCACTGACCAGTGCGGCGCAGTCGCCGGTCAGCGTCACGCTGAGCAACGGCGCGATGATCACGATCGCCACCGGCGCCAGCAGCGGCAGCGTCAGCGTCGCAGCGCCGGGCGAGGACGTGGTCGTCGACGCCGGCAGCGTGTCGGCCACGATCAGCAGCGCGACCGGTGGCAACTTCGAAGCACTGTCGGTCAACCCGGCCGCCGCAACGACCAGCGTCACCGACACCATCGACACCACGACGGTGAGCCTGACCGCGACGCCCGCGGTGGCCGAAGGCGGCTCGATCGTCTACACGGCATCGTTGACCAGCGCCGCGCAAACCGCGGTGACGGTGACGCTGAGCAATGGCGCCGCCATCACCATTGCTGCCGGCGCCAGTTCGGGGCAAGTGAGTGTGGCGGCCCCGGCCGACGACGTGTTCGTCGATGCCGGCAGCGTGTCGGCCACCATCAGCAGCGCCTCGGGCGGCAACTTCGAGAACCTGGTGGTCAATCCGGCGCCTGCCACGACCGCCGTCACCGACACCATCGACACGACGACGGTGTCGCTCACCGCCACGCCCTCGGTGGCCGAGGGCGGCAGCATCGTCTACACCGCGTCGCTCACCAGCGCAGCGCAGACGCCGGTCAGCGTGACGTTGAGCAACGGCGCCACGATCACCATCGCCGCCGGCGCGAGCTCGGGCACCGCGAACGTGGCGGCGCCTGGCGACGACGTGTATGTCGACGCGGGCTCCGTGTCGGCCACGATCAGCGCGGCCAGCGGCGGCAATTTCGAGAACCTCGCGGTCAATCCCGCGGCGGCAACGACAGCGATCACCGACACCATCGACACGACGACGGTGTCGCTGACCGCTACGCCGTCGGTGGCCGAGGGCGGCAACATCGTCTACGCCGCGTCGCTGACCAGTGCAGCGCAGACGCCGGTCAGCGTCACGCTGAGCAACGGTGCGACGATCACCATCGCCGCCGGCGCAACCAGTGGCACGGTCAGCGTGGCAGCGCCGGGCGACGACGTGTATGTCGATGCGGGCTCCGTGTCGACCACGATCACGGCGGCCACCGGTGGCAACTTCGAGTCGCTGGCGATCAACCCCGCAGCCGCGACGACGACGGTCGCCGACACCCTCGACACCACCACGGTGAGCCTCACCGCGACGCCGACCGTGGCCGAAGGTGGCACCGTCGTGTACACCGCGTCGCTGACCAGTGCCGCCCAGTCGCCGGTCAGCGTCACGCTGAGCAACGGCGCCACCATCATCATTGCTGCTGGCGCGAGTTCGGGCACGGTTAGCGTGGCCGCGCCGGGCGATGACGTGTACGTCGACGCCGGCAACGTGTCGGCCACGATCAGCAGCGCCTCCGGTGGCAACTTCGAGAATCTGGTGGTCAACCCGGCGCCCGCCACGACGGCCGTCGCCGACACCCTCGACACTACGACGGTCAGCCTGACCGCGACACCGAGCGTCGCCGAGGGTGGCAGCATCATCTACACGGCGTCGTTGACCAGTGCTGCGTTGTCTCCGGTCAACGTCATGCTGAGCAACGGCGCGACGATCACCATTGCAGTTGGCGCCAGCTCGGGTACGGTGAGTGTGGCGGCGCCTGCAGACGACGTGTATGTCGATGCCGGCAGCGTGTCGGCCACGATCACCAGCGCGTCGGGTGGCACCTTCGAAGCGCTGGCGATCAACCCTGCCGCGGCCACCACGGCGGTGACCGACACCATCGACACGACGACGGTGAGCTTGACCGCAACGCCGAGCGTCGCCGAGGGCGGTTCGATCGTCTACACGGTATCGTTGACCCATGCCGCGCAGACGCCGATGACGGTGAGCCTGTCCAACGGCGCCACGATCACCATCGCCGCGGGCGCCAGCTCGGGCACCGTGAGCGTGGCCGCACCCGGCGACGATGCCTACGTGGATGCGGGCAGCGTCTCGGCCACGATCAGCAACGCGTCGGGCGGCAACTTCGAGGCGCTGGCAATCAACCCGGCGCCCGCAACGACCTCGATCACCGACACCATCGACATCACCACGGTGAGCCTGACCGCAACGCCGAGTGTCGCCGAAGGCGGCTCGATCGTCTACACGGCATCGTTGACCCACGCCGCGCAGACGCCGGTCACCGTCAACCTCTCCAACGGCGTCACGATCACCATCGCTGCGGGCGCAAGCTCGGGCACGGTGAACGTGGCGGCACCTGGCGACGATGTGGTCCTCGATGCCGGCAGCGTGTCGACCACCATCAGCTCCGCCTCGGGCGGCAACTTCGAAACGCTGGCGATCAACCCCGCTGCGGCGATCACCAGCGTCACCGACACGATCGACACCACCACCGTGAGCCTGGGTGCCACGGCGTCGGTGGCCGAGGGCGGCTCGATCGTCTACACGGCCACGCTCGATCACGCGGCGCAAACGCCGGTGAGCGTGACGTTGGCCAACGGCGCGACGATCACCATCGCTGCCGGCGCGAGCAGCGGCAGCGTGAGCGTGGCCGCGCAAGGCGATGACGTGTACCTCGACGCCGCCAGCGTGTCGACCACCATCACCGCGGCCACCGGCGGCAACTTCGAGGCGCTGGCCATCAACCCAGCGGCCGCGACCACCAGCGTCACCGACACGATCGACACCACCACGGTGAGCCTCACCGCCACGCCGAGCGTGGCCGAAGGCGGCAGCATCGTCTACACCGCATCGTTGACCCACGCGGCGCAGACGCCGGTGACTGTCGATCTGTCCAACGGCGCGACGATCACCATCGCTGCGGGCGCGAGTTCGGGCACGGTGAGCGTGGCAGCACCCGGCGACGACGTGTACGTCGATGCCGGCAGCGTATCGGCCACGATCAGCAGCGCCGCGGGCGGCAACTTCGAAAACCTGGCCGTCAACCCCGCCGCTGCGACCACCAGCGTCACCGACACGATCAACACCACGACGCTGAGCCTCACCGGCGCTGCGACGATCATCGAGGGCAACAGCGGCAGCTACACGGTGTCGCTGACCAGCGCGGCGCAGACCGCAGTCACCGTCAACCTCGCCTACAGCGGCACGGCAACCAATGGTGCCGACTACACCGGCATTGCGAGCGTCACGATCCCCGCAGGATCCTCGAGCGCGACCTTCAACATCGCGACCATCGACGACCCGCTGGCCGACAGCGGCGAGACGATGGTGGTCAGCGTGGCCTCGGCCACCGGCGGCAACTTCGAGAGCCTGGTGGTCAGCGGCAGCGCCAACAGCGTCACCACCACGATCAACGACGAGGCCGTGCCCGACACCGTGCTGGTGAGCCTGAGCGGCCCGGGCAGCGTGGTCGAAGGCGCCACCACCACCGCCTACACCGTGACCCTCGCGCAGGCCGCGGTGACGCCGGTGACGGTGAACCTCAACTACGGCGGCACGGCCAGCGGCGGGGGTGTCGACTACACCGGCGTCGTCAGCGTCACCATCGCGGCCGGCGCGACGAGCGCCACCTTCACGCTGCCCACCACCAACGACGTGAGCGACGAGCCCGACGAGACCGTGGTGGTCTCGCTCGGCGGCATCAGCGGCGGCGGCTTCGAGGCCATCGCCGCCAACCCGGCGGCCAACAGCGTCACGACGACGATCCTCGACAACGACCCGGCGCCGTCGCTGGTGATCAACGACATCACGGTCAACGAAGCGGCCGGCACGGCCACCTTCACGGTCACGCTGTCGGCGGTGTCGGGCCAGGCCGTCACGGTCAACTACGCCACCGGCGGCGGCACGGCCACGGCGGGCAGCGACTACACCGCCGCCTCGGGTACGCTGACCTTCAGCCCCGGCGTGTTGACGCAGACCATCACGGTGCCGATCACCGACGACACCGTCACCGAGAGCAGCGAAACCTTCAACGTCACGCTGTCGGGCGCCGTCAACGCCACCATCGCCGACAACACCGGCGTGGGCACCATCGTCGACAACGATGCATCACCGGTGCTCGACCTCGACGCCAACAACTCCAGCGGCGCCGCAGGCGCCAACTACGCCGCCACCTACACCGAGCAAGGCGCGGCGGTGGCGATCAGCGACGCCGACATCTCGATCACCGACGTCGACAGCAGCAACCTCGCCGGCGCCACCATCACGCTGACCAATCGCCAGAGCGGTGACGCGCTCAACCTGCCGGGCCTGCCGCCCGGCATCACGGCCAGCGTCAACACCACCGCCACCCAGATCACCATCACACTGAGCGGCACCGCCACGCTGGCGCAATACCAGAGCGTGATCAGCGGCATCACGTTCGCCGCCGGCGGTGGCGATGCACCCGACACCACGGCGCGCACGGTGACCGTGAGCGTCAGCGACGGCACATCGTCGAGCAACCTGGCCACCAGCACGATCAGCGTGGTGGCGGTCAACGACGCGCCGGTGAACACGGTGCCCGGTGCGCAGACGACCAGCGAAGACACCAGCAAAGCTGTCACCGGCCTTTCGGTCAGCGACGCCGACGCGGGCTCGGGCACGATGACCGTGACGCTTGCCGTCAACAACGGCACGCTCACCGTGACCGGCGGCAGCGCAGCCATCGCCAACAGCGGCACCGGCACGGTGACGCTGACCGGCACGGTGGCGCAGATCAACGCCACGCTGTTGGCCAACGTCACCTACGTGCCGACCGCCAACTTCAACGGCGCGGCCACGCTCACGATGACCACCAGCGATGGCGGCAGCACCGGCGTCGGCGGCACGCTGACCGACACCGATACGGTGTCGATCAACGTCACGGCGGTCAACGATGCACCGGTGAACACGGTGCCGGCGTCGATCAGCGTCACCGAAGACGTGGCGTCGCCGATCACCGGCATCAGCGTCAACGATGTCGACGCGGGCTCCAGCACCATCAGCGTGACGCTCGGCGTGCCTGCCGGCACACTGGCTGCCACCTCGGGCAGCGGCGTCACGGTGGTCGGTTCTGGCAGCAGCTCGCTGGTGCTCTCCGGCACCCAGAGCGCGATCAACAGCTTCATCGCGGCCAATGCGGTGACGTACACCACCGTGGCCAATGCCAGCGGGTCGGTCGCGCTCACGGTGACCACCAACGACGGCGGCAACACCGGTGCCGGCGGAGCGCTGACCGATGTCGACACCGTGACGCTGAACATCACGGCAGTCAACGATGCGCCGGTCAACACGGTGCCGGGCGCACAGACAACGGCCGAAGATACCAGCAAGGCCATCACCGGCCTGTCGATCAGCGACGTCGATGCCGGCGCTGGCACGATGACGGTGACCCTAGGCGTCACCAATGGCACGATGACCGTCACCGGCGGCACTGCCACGATCACCAACAGTGGCACCTCCACGGTCACCCTCACCGGCACGACCGCGCAGATCAACGCGACACTGGCCTCCAACGTCACCTACGTGCCGACGGCCAACTTCAACGGCACCGCCACCTTGACGATGACCACCAACGACGGTGGCAACACGGGCTCCGGTGGCGCCCTCACCGACGTGGACACGGTGAGCATCAACGTCACCGCCGTCAACGATGCGCCGGTAAACACGGTGCCTGCGTCGATCAGCGTCACCGAAGACGTGGCCTCGGCGATCACCGGCATCAGCGTCAACGATGTCGATGCGGCTGGCAGCTCGATCAGCGTCACGCTCAGCGCGCCCGCGGGCACCCTGGCGGCCACCTCCGGCAGCGGCGTCACGGTGTCGGGCTCGGGCACGGGCAGCCTGGTGCTGAGCGGCTCGCAAGCCAACATCAACAGCTTCATCGCCGCCAGTGCCGTCACTTACACCACCGCGGCCAACGCCAACGGCAGCGTGACGTTGACGGTCACCACGAGTGACCTGGGCAACACCGGTTCGGGTGGTGCACTGACCGACGTGGACACGGTCGCGCTGAACATCACCGCCGTCAACGACGCTCCGGTGAACACCGTCCCCGCCGCGCAGACCACCAACGAAGACACTGCCAAGGCCATCACCGGCCTGAGCATCTCCGACGTCGACGCGGGCTCCGGAGCCATGAGCGTCACGCTGGGCATGACCAACGGCACGCTCGCGGTCTCCGGCGGCTCGGCCACCATCGCCGGCTCGGGCACTTCACTGGTCACGTTGACCGGCACGATGGCGCAGATCAATGCGACGTTGGCGTCGTCGGTGACTTACTCGCCCACCGCCAACTTCAGCGGCGCCGCCACGTTGACCATGACCACCAACGACGGCGGCAACACCGGATCCGGTGGCGCGCGCACCGACGTCGACACGGTGTCGATCGCCGTCAACGCGGTGGCCGACACGCCGACGCTGTTGACCCTGCCGAGCCAGATCAACGCGATCGAGGCCGGCGTCAACACCATCAGCGCGTCGACAGGCATCACCGCGGCCAACCTGGCTGGCACCATCGGCCTGCCAACCTCCGTGCTGAACAGCTTCGATCCGCCGCCCGGATCGACGACCAACGACCCCGGCACCGTGACCGCGTTCAATGGCGCCGTCAGTAATTTCAACTACGAAGTGATCGCCGGCACAAACGTCGCCTTCAAGTGGACGTTTACGAACGCAGAGAACCTGGCCAGCGAGATCAACAGCGGCTACAACGATATGGTCGTGGTCACGGTCACCGCGCCCGATGGCACGCAGACCAGCCAGTTGGTCACCGCTTCCGAGATGCTCGGGCCCTCGACCAATGGCACCGGTACCTACAACTTTGCGGCGCCCACCGACGGGCACTACCAGTTCAGCTGGATGGTCATCAACGGGCAGGACGGCAACAAGAGCTCCTCGGTGGCCATCAACGACGTCTCGCTGAACATCGGCGGCAAGAGCTACGGTGCCATCGTCGATGTGCCGATCCAGGCGGCTCTCACCGACACCGACGGATCGGAGTCGTTGTCGGTGTCCGTCTCCGGCGTGCCGAGCGGCTCGGCATTCAGCGCGGGAACCGATCACGGTGGCGGCGCGTGGACCTTCACCGCGTCAGAACTCAGCAACCTGAAGTTCCTGGCCGCCGACGGTTTCACGGGCACCGTCAATCTGACGGTCTCGGCCACGTCGACCGAGTCGTCCAACGGATCCACCGCGTCAACGGCCTCGCAAACGATGTCGATCGTGGTCTCCGAGACCACCAGCACGATCGCAGGCACCGTCAGCGGCGAGACTCTCACCGGCACTGCGGCCGGCGATCACATCCAGGGCTTGGCCGGCAACGACACCATCAACGCGGGCGCCGGCAACGACCTGGTGCACGGCGGGCTCGGCACCGACGCGATCAACGGGCAGGACGGCAACGACATCCTGTACGGCGACGCGGGCAACGACAACATCAACGGCGGCAACGGCAACGACATCCTCGTCGGTGGTACCGGCAACGATTCACTCACCGGCGGCGCCGGCGCCGATGTCTTCCGTTGGGAACTGGGCGACGCCGGCACGCCGGGTACGCCAGCCGCCGACACGGTTGCCGACTTCGACAACAGTGCCGCCGGCGACAAGCTCGATCTGCGCGACCTGCTGCAGGGCGAGACCCTCAGCAACCTGTCGAACTACCTGCACATCACCACGTCGGGTGGCAACACGGTGATCTCGATCAGCACGACCGGCGCGTTCTCGTCGGGCTTCGCCTCTGGCTCGGTGGACCAGACCATCACGCTGACCGGCGTCAACCTGGTCGGCGCCTTCACGACCGACCAGCAGATCATTCAAGACCTGCTGCAGCGAGGCAAGCTGGTCACCGACCCGGGCTGAAGCGCCAGGCGCGTCGGCTGGCCCGCACATCGGCGCTATCCGGAATCGCTGCGTGCTCTGACGGCGCGCGCGCGTCGTGCGCGGCAGGCCCTATGCATGCTGGGTCACCGCGGGGCCGGTCGCGCCATCGAAGCCCAGCGCCCACAGCACCTGCAGGTCCGCGGCGTGGGCCACACCCTCGGCATAAACGCCCAGACCGATGCCGCGCAGCAGCGTCAGCAGCCCTTCGGCGTGGCGACGCACATCGGCATCGTGGCCGATGCCGGCCAGGTATCGTGCGTCGATGCGCACGTAGTCGACGCCGATTTCGTACAACCGCGCCATGCCTGCCAGCGCCGCACCGGCGTGCTCAAGGCCGACGCGCGCGCCCAGCCCACGCCAATGTCGCGACACCTCCTGGATTACCGCGGGGTGCGCGGCCGCTAACGATTCCGGCATGTCGATCCACAATCGCTTGGCCGCGTGCGACCTGGCCTGCAGTTGCGCCGAGATGGCAGCCACAAACTCGGTGGCCAGCAACGATGCGGCGGCCAGGTTGACGCAGCGCGCCACACCATCGCGCTCGATGCTCTGCAGCGCCAACGACGTCGCGCGCAAATCGAGCGCCGTGGTCAGCCGGCTGCGGGCGGCCAACGCCAACCAGTTCGATGCCGGCTCGAACGCGCCAGCGCGCCGCAGCTGCACGCGCAGCGGGCAGTCCAGCTGCAGCAGCG
This sequence comes from uncultured beta proteobacterium, assembly GCA_963774185.1. GTDB lineage: Bacteria > Pseudomonadota > Gammaproteobacteria > Burkholderiales > Burkholderiaceae_C > JAEUPI01. Next base: position 270,186 of record CAVZEK010000015.1, on the reverse strand, counting down.
TGCCCTGCGCGTCGCGCACGGGGTATTCGCCCAAACTCGACCGGCCTTCTTGCAAGGCATCGCTCAACTGCTGTTGCCAATCGCGCTCGCCGAGCGTCGCGTGGTGGTCGCCGCAGGGGCGGCCGACCACGGTGAACGGCCTTTGCGACTCGGCCTGTGCCAGCGCCTGGTCGGCGGCGGCGATGGCCGCGTGCAGCCCTGCCGCCTGAGCCGAGTCGGCTGCGCCCGCGCACAACGACGCCTGCCCATCGAGCTGCTGCACACGCTCACGCAGCGCAGGCAGCAACTCGCGCGCAAGCTGCGACGCGTCGTCGCGCGACACCGCGATCGCGAAGTCTGAGCCGTTGAGGCGGCCCAGCAGCGCCTGATCCTGCACCGCCAGCCGCTCGCGCAGGATCTGCGCGACTGCGCGCAGCATCTGGTCGACGGCGGCATGGCCGCATCGCCGGTTGAGCCCGTCCAGATCATGCACGCGCAGCAGCAGCAAACCTTGCGCGGCGCCGGCCGACGATTCGAAGCGCTGTTGCGCCTCGAGCATGAACTGACGCCGGTTGAGCAACCCGGTCAGCGAATCAGTCTGCACCTGTTGACGCAGAGCCTCGACCTGCCTGGCCTGCGCGTCGAACATCGTGCTCAGCCGATCGACCATCGTGTTCATGCTGCGTGCCAGCGGCCGCAACTCGGCCACATCGGGCTCGGGCACGGTGACGAAGCGCCCTTCCTGCAGCGCATTGGCTTGCTGCGCGGCCGCATCCAGCGGCCGGCGAATGGCGCGCAGGCCCCACGCCGCCAAGCCGCCGCCGAACAGCCCCACCAGCGCCAGCAATTCGGCTGCGTGCAGCCCGGCGCGCCACAAGGCGTCGCTCGCGTAGGCCGACTGGCTCACCAGCTCGATGTGTCCGATCGTGCGCCAGCCATCGGACACCTGCGCCACGCCCGGCTCGGCGCGCAGCGGCAGGCCCCTGACGAACCACGCCGGTGCCACGGTGGCCATCGCATCGGCCTCGCGGCGAAACGGCGCGCGCCCGTCAGCGCCCGACAAAACAATGCTGCGGTAGTGGCCGGTATCGAACTGCGCCGCCAGCACGAGCTCCATCAGCCCCGCATCGCCGCGCTGCTGCGACAGCGCCAGCGCCAGGGCTTGCGCGTTGTCGCGGTTCTTCAAGCTCAGTTGCGTTTGCAGGGTGTCGCGCGCGGCAATCAGCGTGGTCAACACGCCGCCCACCAGCGCCAGCAACACCACCAACACCATCAACAGACTGATACGTCGGATCAGCGACATGGCCGCCTCCCATCGTTGGAACGATAAATCACAAGAACCCCTCGGCCCGCGCCTTGCGCAGCACATCGCGCCACGGCGACAGACGTTCAGCCGCGTCCCCCATGCGCTGCGAGCCGTTGCCTCGCCACAGGCCTTCGCTGTTGAAGCTGAACACCGGCGTGAGGTCGGGCCGGCGCGACGCCGGCCGGATGTCGGTGATCAGGTTGTCCAGGATCAGCGGCTCGGCCTGCGCGCTCGCGTAGTACGCCAACACCATGTGCGCTTGTGAGGGTCCGCCCGCACCACCCACTTGCAACTTCACATAAACCAGCCGCAGTTGCGATGCCGGCATGCCGCTGGCGAGCAGACTGAAGTACTTGGCGATCGCGAAGTCCTCGCAGTCACCCGCGCCCTGCTGCAGCGTCTCCAGCGGGCTCGCCCAGTAGTCCTCGACATGCCAGACCTGCATGTCATCGCGAAACAAGATGCGGCGGTTGAAGAAGCGGTTCACGACATCGAGCCGCGTCGCATCGTCGGCCTCGGCCAGGCTGGCCAGCAGCGGCTGCAGCGCGCGCACGCCCTGCACCGCTTGCGGACCCATGCGCTGCGCGGCCTGCGACATGCGCTCGACGTCCCACGCCCGCGGTGCCAACGACAGCAGCACCAGCGCGGCAGCCAGCCACGCGCGCCGCCCGAAGGTGCGACACGTCGCAATGACAAGACGCGGTGGCTGTCGCATGGCTTGGGGAGCAAGCGCACGGCCTGCCGCAGCGGCCGCTGAAAACGCTGTTCCCACCAGGTTTCGTCCCGCGCAGCAAGGACTTGAGCGGCCTCGTCGGCAAGGCGCCACGAACTCGCGCAGAGCGTGAAACAAGTTGCTACCAGGTCGTGACTTACGGCAGGTTCGGCGCGCCCGCGACACCCCGAACGGGCAAAGCGACCACCTACACTTGCCCGGTTTGCAACAACGACCGATCGCGGTGCTTTGGCACGCGCGCAGCGCTCAAGTACGACATGACGCCGACTGTCCGTTCGATCGCCCTGGCCGCGATGTGCGCGGTGCTGCCGCTGAGCAGCCTCGCGCAGGCCGACGATCCGATGGCCAAAGCGGCACGCAAGGCGCTCGAAACCAACCCGGACGTCACGGCACGCGTCAATGCGCTGCGCGCGTCGCTCGATGCGGTCATCGCGGCACGCGCGGGCTGGCTGCCGCGCGTGGATGCCGAGGCCCTCGTTGGCCGCACTGAAGTCAACCTTGCGTCGCGCACCCCGCCCAACAGCACGCTCGACAACAACGGCGTGGCGCTGAGCATCGCGCAGCTGTTGTGGGACGGCCAGGCGCTGACCTCGCAGATCCGCCGGCTCGACCATGATCGCCAGACGCGCTGGTTCGAACTGCTGGACATCAGCGAACTCACGACGCTCGACGCGGTGCGTGCCTACATCGACGTCGCGCGCTTTCGACGTCTCGTCGAATTGGCCGAAAACAGCTACGTCGATCACCGCTTCTACTACGAACAGATCCAGTCGCGCTTTCGCGCCGGCGTGGGACGCGGCGTCGACCTCGAACAGGCAGCGGCGCGTGTGGCGCTGGCCGAGTCGAATCTGACCACCGAAACATCCAACCTGCACGACGTGGTGGCGCGCTATCTCAGGGTGGTGGGCGAAACGCCGATGCAAAAGCCGCCGCGGCCCGACTCGTTCGGCGCGGCACTGCCGGCCACGGCCACCGAAGCGATGGACCAGGCGCTGCGCAACAGCGCAGCCATCAACGCGGCAATCGAAAACCTGCGCTCGGCGCGCGCCGCGGTGGGCGAGCGCGAGAGCGCATTCTGGCCCAAGCTGGAGGCGCGCGTGCGCGCCGGCAGCGGGCGCAACTTCGATGCCGTAGCGGATCAGCGCAGCAATGTCACCGCAGGCGTCGTGTTGAACTGGAACCTGTTCGCCGGGGGCGCCGACCAAGCACGCGTGCGACAACAGACCAGCCTGCTGAACCAGGCCGCCGACCAACGCGACCGGGCCTGCCGCGACGCGCGTCAGAACGCAGGCATCGCCTACAACGACGTGGTCAAGCTCGAGGAGCAGTTGCGCGCGCTCGACCGCAACGTGCTGGCGATCGAAAAAGCACGCGACGCCTACCGCCAGCAATTCGACATCGGGCAGCGCAGCCTGCTCGATTTGCTGAACTCCGAGAACGAGCTCTACACCGCGCGCCGCTCGTATGCCAACGCCGACTACGACCGTCTGTTCGCGCAGGCGCGCGTGCTCGCGGCCATGCAACAACTCACGCAGCGCCTCGGGCTGCGCGCGCCGGTGACGGCCACGGATGCCGGCTCCGACAGCGACTGGAGCGCGGGCGACGACATGCCGCAGCGCTGCCCGGTGGTGGTGGCCGACGTGATGACCACGCCGCTCAACGAACTCGATCAGCGCGCGCAGCGCATGCTCAACAACGCGGCCAAGCCAGCGCGCTGAAGCACCGCGCAGCGCTGCGGCTTCAGCTAACGCTTGCGCTGCGGCGGCACATCGGTGCAACTGCCGTGCGCCACTTCGGCCGCCAAGCCGATCGACTCGCCCAGCGTCGGGTGCGGATGGATCGTGGTGCCGATGTCCACCGCGTCGGCACCCATCTCGATGGCCAGCGCAATCTCGCCGATCATGTCGCCAGCATGCGTGCCGACGATGCCGCCGCCGACGATGCGGTGCGTCTTGTCGTCGAACAGCAGCTTGGTGAAGCCTTCGTCGCGGCCGTTGGCGATGGCGCGTCCCGACGCGGTCCACGGGAACAACCCCTTGCTGATCGCGATGCCGCGTGACTTGGCTTCGTCTTCGCTCAAGCCCACCCACGCCACCTCGGGGTCGGTGTAGGCCACGTTCGGAATGACGCGCGCATCGAAGCGCGCCTTGTCGTCGCCCGAGGCCACCTCGGCCGCCACGTGGGCCTCGTGCACGGCCTTGTGCTCGAGCATCGGCTGGCCGACGATGTCGCCCACCGCGAAGATGTGCGGCACGTTGGTGCGCATCTGCACGTCCACCGGGATGAAGCCGCGCTCGTTGACGATCACACCCGCCTTGTCGGCGCCGATCTTCTTGCCGTTGGGGCTGCGCCCCACCGCCTGCAGCACGAGGTCATAGCGCTGCGCCTCCTTCGGCGCACTTTCGCCCTCGAATCGCACGTGAATGCCGTCGGCTTTCGCTTCGGCGCCGACGGTCTTGGTATTCAGCATGATGTGGTCGAAGCGCGGCGCATTGAGCTTCTGCCACACCCGCACCAGGTCGCGGTCGGCGCCGAGCATCAGGCTGTCGAGCATCTCCACCACGTCCAGGCGCGCGCCCAGTGTGGAGTACACGGTGCCCATCTCCAGGCCGATAATGCCGCCGCCGACGATCAGCATCTTCTTCGGCAACTGCCGCATCTCGAGCGCGCCGGTCGAGTCGACGATGCGCGGATCGTCGGGCAGGAACGGCAGGTGCACCGCCTGCGAGCCGGCGGCGATGATGCACTGCTTGAAGCGGATGGTCTGCGTCTTGCCGGTCTTGTCTTGCCCGCTGCCGGTGGTTTCTTCCACCACCACGTGGTGCGGATCGGCGAACGCACCGTAGCCGCGAATCACCGTGACCTTGCGCATGCGCGCCATGCCCGCCAGGCCGCCGGTCAGTTTGGACACCACCTTGTTCTTGTGCGCAAGCAACTTGGCGGCGTCGACCTTCGGTGCCGCGTAGGCCACACCGAGGTCGGCGAAGTGCGCCACCTCGTCCATCACCGCCGCCACGTGCAGCAGCGCCTTCGACGGAATGCAGCCCACGTTGAGGCACACGCCGCCCAGCGCGGCATAACGCTCAACGAGCACGGCTTTCATGCCGAGGTCGGCGGCACGGAACGCGGCGGAATAGCCGCCCGGTCCGCCGCCGAGCACCAGCAGGTCGCACTCAAGGTCGACGACGCCGCTGTGCCGCGCAGCCACCGGTGCCGCCGCCGATGCGGCCGCCACCGGTGCCGCAGCGGCAGGTGCCGATGCGGCCGCCACCGGTGCCGCAGCGGCAGGTGCCGCGCTCGGTGCGGAAGCAGGAGCGGCCGCACTTTCGCCGTCGAGCACCAGCACCGTCGAGCCTTCGCTCACCTTGTCGCCGAGCTTGATCTTCAACTCCTTGACGACACCGGCTGCGCTGCTGGGGATCTCCATCGACGCCTTGTCGCTCTCGACGGTGATCAGGCTCTGGTCGACCGCCACGCGGTCGCCCGGCTTGACCAGCAACTCGATCACCGCCACGTCCTTGAAGTCGCCGATGTCGGGTACTTTCACTTCGATCGCGGCCATCTCAATCCTTCAACTTGATGGTGTGTGCACGCACAGGGCCGTCGGAGTTCTTGTCGAACTCGCAGCCGGCGCGCACGCCGAGTTCGGCCACCTCACGCGCCGTGCGCGCACGGTCGTATTGCGCGTACATCGCACCCAGCGCAAAGCTGCGCCCCGAGCCGATGGCCCAGAAGCGGTCGAACTCGAAGACTTCGCGGTACGAATAGACGCCGAAGATGCCGTTGGCGTTGGCGATCAGTACGGTGAACTGGCTGCTCTCGTACGGGTCGCTTTCTTCCTCCTTGGTGTTGAGGAAGAACTGCTCCTTCAGCTTGGGGTGCAGCTTCAGGAAGGTCTCGAACACGTCGTCGCGCGAGCCCAGCTTGAGCTCCTGCTTCGGCAACGCGCCCAGTGCGCGCCGCAGCACTGGAAAGTGCGCGGTGGTGCCGGCCATGCCGACCCACGAATCACCGATGCGAAACACCTTGTCGTTGGCTTCGTAGCCGTGCGCCAGGCGCGTGTCGCCAAAGGTCACCAGCGCATCGGCGGCAACGGCCACTTGCCCGGCCTTGCGAGCCACGCAGATCGTCGTCACGCTGCGCTCCGCAACGTCGCTCGAACCACTTCGCTCACAACAGTACCCGCCGGAAGTCCGCCAAGATGCTGCCCAGGTAGGCGTTGAAGCGCGCCGCTGCAGCGCCGTCGATCACGCGGTGATCCCAGCTCAGCGACAGCGGCAGGATCAGGCGCGGCGTGAACTGCTTGCCGTCCCATCGAGGCTCCAGGTTGCTGCGGCACACGCCGAGGATCGACACCTCGGGGGCATTGATGATCGGCGTGAAGTAGCGCCCGCCGATGCCGCCCAGCGACGAGATGCTGAAGCAGCCACCGCTCATGTCGGTCGGCGACAGCTTGCCGTCGCGCGCCTTGGCGGCCAGCTCGCTCATCTCGTTGCTGATCGCCAGGATGCCCTTCTTGTCGGCGTCCTTGATCACCGGCACCACCAGCCCGTTGGGCGTGTCGGCGGCAAAGCCGATGTGAAAGTACTTCTTCAGCACCAGCTGCTCGCCGTCGAGCGAGGCATTGAAGTCGGGGAACTTCTTCAGCGCGAAGACCGACGCCTTGATCAGGAACGCCAGCATCGTGACCTTGACGCCCGACTTCTCGTTCTCCTTGTTCAGCTGCACGCGAAACGCTTCGAGGTCGGTGATGTCGGCATCGTCGTGGTTGGTGACGTGCGGAATCATCACCCAATTGCGGTGCAGGTTGGCGCCCGAGATCTTCTTGATGCGCGAGAGGTCCTTGCGCTCGACGGCGCCGAACTTGGTGAAGTCGATCTGCGGCCATGGCAGCAAGCCGGGCAATCCCGCGCCGCCAGCTGGCGTTGGCGTGAGCACGCCGCCCGGCCGCGAGGCGGCGGACATCACGCCCTTCACGAAGCCCTGCACGTCTTCGTGCGTGATGCGCCCTTTCGGACCACTGCCTTTCACTTCATTGAGAGGTACGCCAAGCTCACGCGCGAAGCGTCGGACCGACGGCGAGGCGTGTGGCAGTTGACTCTGCGGCGCAGTCGGCTCGTGCGGGGGCAATGCGGCGGTCGGCACGCCGCGCGCACCCGCCGCCTGCGACGGCGGTGCAGATGCCGGCGGCGCCGTTTGCGGTGCCGGCGCAGCCGATGGCGCGACCGCGGCGGCACCCGCAGCCGCCTCGATGACGGCCACCAGTGAACCCTGCGACACCTTGTCACCGAGCTTGACCTTGACCTCCTTCACGACGCCGGCTTGCGACGCGGGGATTTCCATCGACGCCTTGTCACTCTCAACGGTGATCAGGCTCTGCTCGACCTTCACCGCGTCGCCCGGCTTGATGAACACCTCGATCACCGCGACATCCTTGAAGTCGCCGATGTCGGGCACTCGCAGTTCCGCCACGGCTGCGGCTGCAGGGCGCCGCGACAGACAACGGTGCTGCTGCCGCTGGCGCGGGTGTCGGCGACGCCGGTGCCGCAGCCGCCACGGGGGCCGCAACCGACCCCTGCGCCGCGCCGTCGAGCAACAGCACCAGCGAGCCCTCGTTGACCTTGTCACCGAGCGCGACCTTCATCTCTTTGACGACACCCGCAGCGCTCGACGGAATCTCCATCGACGCCTTGTCGCTCTCCACGGTGATGAGGCTCTGTTCAGCCTTCACCGTGTCGCCGGGCTTGACCAGCAGTTCGATGACGGCCACATCCTTGAAGTCCCCGATGTCGGGGACCCGCACTTCCACCAATGCCATGACTTGTCTCCGCGAGATTGTTCTTCTTCAGGCGTACAGCGGGTTGATCTTGTCGGTCTTGATCTGGTACTTGGCGATCGCGTCGCCGACGGTGGCGGCCGGTACCGCGCCCTCCTCGGCCAGCGCCTTGAGCGCCGCCACCGCGATGTAGTGGCGATTGATCTCGAAGTGCTCGCGCAGCTTGCTGCGGAAGTCGCTGCGGCCAAAGCCATCGGTTCCGAGCACTTTGTACGTGCGGCCCTTGGGCATGAAGGCGCGGATCTGGTCGACGTAGTTCTTGATGTAGTCGGTGGAGGCCACCACCGGTCCGGTATGCCGCGACAGTTGTTGCGTCACGAATGGCACGCGCGGCTGCTCGTTGGGGTGCAGCAGATTCCAGCGATCGCAGTCCTGCCCGTCGCGCGCGAGCTCGTTGAAACTCGGGCAGCTCCACACGTTGGCGGCCACGCCCCAGTCGTTTTCGAGCAGGTCCTTGGCGGCCATCGATTCGCGCAGGATCGTGCCCGAGCCGAGCAGGTTGACGCGCGGGGTCTTCTTCGCGCCCTCCTGCAGGAGGTACATGCCCTTGATGATCTGCTCTTCGGTGCCAGCTTTCAGGCCCGGCATCGGGTAGTTCTCGTTGAGCAGCGTCAGGTAGTAGAAGACGTTCTCCTGCCGCTCGACCATGCGCTTGAGACCGTGTTGCATGATGACGCCGACTTCGTGCGCGAAACTCGGGTCGTAGCTCACGCAGTTGGGGATGGTGCCGGCCAACACGTGGCTGTGTCCGTCTTCGTGTTGCAGGCCCTCGCCGTTGAGCGTGGTGCGCCCCGAGGTACCACCGAGCAAGAAGCCACGCGCCTGCATGTCACCGGCCGCCCAGCACAGGTCACCCACGCGCTGCAGGCCGAACATCGAGTAGTAGATGTAGAACGGAATCATGATGCGGTTGTTCGTCGAGTACGACGTCGCCGCGGCGATCCAGCTGCTCATGCCGCCGGCTTCGTTGATGCCCTCCTGCAGGATCTGGCCGGCCTTGTCTTCGCGGTAGTACATCACCTGGTCCTTGTCGACCGGCGTGTACTGCTGCCCCTCGGGGTTGTAGATGCCGATCTGCCGGAACAAGCCCTCCATGCCGAAGGTGCGCGCCTCGTCCACCAGGATCGGCACCACACGCGGGCCGAGCTCCTTGTCGCGCAGCAGTTGCGTCAGGAAGCGCACATAGGCTTGCGTGGTCGAGATCTCGCGGCCCTCGGCGGTGGCCTCAAGCACGACCTTGAAGGCATCGAGCTCGGGCACCTTGAGCTGCTCGTCCGCCTTGGTGCGCCGATGTGGCAGGTAGCCTCCGAGCGCCTGGCGATGCTCGTGCAGATAGCGCATCTCGGGCGTGTCTTCGGCCGGCTTGTAGAACGGGATCTCTGACAGCTGGTCGTCCGGGATCGGCATGTTGAAGCGGTCGCGAAAGGCGCGCACGTCTTCGTCGATCAGCTTCTTGGTCTGGTGCGCGGTGTTCTTGCCTTCGCCGCTCTTGCCCATGCCGAAGCCCTTGACCGTCTTGATCAACAGCACGGTGGGTTGGCCCTTGTGGCTGTTGGCGCGGTGGAACGCGGCGTACACCTTCTGCGGGTCGTGGCCGCCGCGCTGCAAGCGCCAGATGTCCTCGTCGCTCATCTTGGAGACCATCTCGAGCAGCTTGGGGTGGCGGCCGAAGAAGTTCTTGCGCACGAAGGCACCATCGTTGGCCTTCATCGCCTGGTAGTCGCCGTCGACCACCTCCATCATGACCTTGCGCAGGATGCCTTCCTTGTCGCGCGCGAGCAGCGGATCCCAATAGCTTCCCCACAGCAGCTTGATGACGTTCCAGCCCGAGCCACGGAACTCACCCTCGAGCTCCTGAATGATCTTGCCGTTGCCACGCACCGGCCCGTCGAGGCGCTGCAGGTTGCAGTTGATGACGAAGACGAGGTTGTCGAGTTTCTCGCGCGCGGCCAAGCCGATCGCGCCGAGACTCTCGGGCTCGTCCATCTCGCCATCGCCGCAGAACACCCAGACCTTGCGGTTGGCGGTATCGGCGATGCCACGCGCGTGCAGGTACTTCAGGAACCGCGCCTGATAGATCGCCATCAGTGGGCCCAGACCCATCGAGACGGTGGGGAACTGCCAGAACTCGGGCATCAACTTCGGGTGCGGATAGCTGGAGATGCCCTTGCCATCGACCTCTTGCCGGAAGTTCAACAGCTGCTGTTCGCTGATGCGCCCTTCCATGAAGGCGCGCGCGTAGATGCCCGGTGAGCTGTGGCCCTGGATGTAGAGCAGATCGCCGCCATGGTCTTTGGTCTCGGCATGCCAGAAATGGTTGAAACCGGTGCCGAACATCGTCGCCAGCGATGCGAACGACGAGATGTGCCCTCCCAGGTCGCCGCCATCGGCCGGGTGCACGCGGTTGGCCTTGACAACCATCGCCATCGCATTCCAGCGCATGTAGGTGCGCAGCCGCTCTTCGATCTCGATGTTGCCGGGCGATCGCTCTTCCTGGTCGGTGGGAATGGTGTTGACGTAAGCGGTGTTGGCCGAAAAGGGCTGATCGATGCCGGCTTGGCGCGCCTCGTCGATCAGGCGCTCGAGCAGGTAGTGCGCACGATCGGGGCCTTCGGCGGCGATGACCGCCTGCAAGGCGTCGAGCCACTCCCTCGTCTCCTGCGCGTCCGCATCGTTGGCGGCGGCCCCGAGAACCGAATCGGGCATCGCTGACATGGCTGTCTCCTGGTGCGAGGTGTCGTTTAACGCGGACAGAAGTGTCGCACAAGGTTCTCATAATTCCAAATAGTGCGACAGTGTTTCTTAATGCGAAATGCATTCCCTGTCTGGATGGGCTCGCTCGAAGGCAGCCTCGGATAATCTGCGCTCATGGATCTGCGTTCGTCCCCTTCACAGCCGGCGAAGCCGGCCGCGTCATGGGGCCAGCGCCTGATCGCGCGCTGGTGGCGGCGCCAGACGCCGGCGCGGCAAGACCGCTTTGCGACGCTGGCGCCGCTGGTCTCGGTGCTGTTATTCCTGGCGGCCATCGTGTCGGCGTTCTGGACCTTGCGCAACGAGGAATTCGAGCGCGAGGCCGAGTCGGTCAAGCGCGATGCGGAGATCGCGCAACAGCAGATCCGCCTGCACCTGATCGAGAACCACGAGCAGCTGGTGCAACTGGCGCGGCAGATCGTGACCAAGGAGATCGACGCCGACGAGGCGCAACGCCTGGCCCGATCGTTCGGCAATGCGCGGCCCGAGGTGTTGCAGCTCACCTGGCTCGATGCGCTGCGGCGCAAGCGCGCCAGCTATGCCTCGCCGCTGGCCGATGCCGACACGCATCCGCTGGGCCTCAATGAAGACCGGCTGCTGGGCCCGCAGGCGCGCAGCCGCGAAGCGGAGTGGGCGTTCATCGCCGCGCGCGACTTGCGCCAACCGGTGTACTCGCGGCCGTTCAAGGACGCGATGGGGACCGCGGTGTTTCAAACCCACGTGCCGCTGCTCAATGGCGGCGTGTTCGCCGGGGCCTTGATCGTCGAATACTCGGTCGAAGATCTGCTGCGTTATTTCGTGCCGCCAGAGGTCAAGCGCCGGCGCGCGATCACCGTGCTCGACGAGAGTGGCCATGTGCTCGCCAGCACCGTGATCGCGCTGCCCGGCCGCGCCAACACGCAGGCACCGATCGTGCACGACGTGCCGCTCACGCCATCGGCCAACGGCGTGGTGCTGCGCGCCGTGGGGTATCGCACGTCTGCGCTGCTGATCGGCAACACGCTGTTCTGGATGGTGCTGGCGCTGTCGGGCCTCACGCTGTGGATGCTGCTGGGCACCTGGCGCCACATGCGCCGGCGCGCGCAGATCCAGGGCGCGCTGGTGCAGGAGACCAACTTCCGTCGCGCGATGGAGAACTCGATGCTCACCGGCATGCGGGCGATGGACCTCGAGGGCCGCATCACCTACGTGAACCCGGCGTTCTGCGCGATGAGCGGCTACTCCGAGCCCGAGCTGATCGGCCGCATGCCGCCGTACCCGTACTGGCCGCCCGAGCGCGTGGAAGAGAACACGCGCCTGCTGCAGCAGGAGTTGCAAGGCCGCAGCCCGGCCGGCGGCATCGAGGTGCGCGTGATGCGCAAGGACGGCGTGCTGTTCGATGCGCGCATGTACGTGTCGCCGCTGATCGATCCACGCGGCAAGCAGACCGGCTGGATGACCTCGATGACCAACATCACCGAGGCCAAGCGCATCCGCGATCAGCTGTCGGCCTCGCACGAGCGCTTCACGACCGTGCTCGAGGGGCTCGACGCCGCGGTGTCGGTGCTGTCTGTGCAGCAAGGCGAGTTGCTGTTTGCCAACCGCTCGTATCGTCTGTGGTTCGGCGCCGATGCACGGGGCCATTCGCAGCTGGCCAGCAGCAGCCTGCCGCAGCCCGCCTACCAGGCCGACGGTGACGATCACGTCGACGGCCTGTCGGGCCTGCCGGCACAAGAGCTCACCAAGACCGGCGCCGACCCGCGCGAGGTGTTCATCGAACCGCTGAACAAATGGTTCGACGTGCGTTCGCGCTACTTGCAGTGGACCGACGGGCGGCTGGCACAGATGCTGATCGCCACTGACGTGACGGCGCGCCGCCGCGTCGAGGAGCAGGTGGCGCACCAGGCCGCGAAGGCACAGGTGTCGAGCCGCCTGATCACGATGGGCGAGATGGCGTCGTCGGTGGCGCACGAGCTGAACCAGCCACTGACCGCGATCACCAACTACTGCAACGGCATGATCTCGCGCGTGCGCGGCGAGTCGATCGGCCGCGACGACCTGGTGTCGGCGCTGGAGAAGACCTCGCGCCAGGCCGAGCGCGCGGGCCAGATCATCCAGCGCATCCGCGCGTTCGTGCGCAAGAGCGTGCCGCAGCGTCAGAGCGCGCACGCACGGCAGATCGTCGACGACACGCTTGAACTGGCGAGCATCGAGCTGCAGCGGCGCAACGTGACGATCCACAGCTACGTGGCGCAGCGCCTGCCCGAGCTGATGGTCGACCCGATCCTGATCGAGCAGGTGCTGCTCAACCTGGTGCGCAACGCCGCCGAGGCGATCGACAACGCGCAGATGCCGGCCTCGCGGCGCTTCATCGAACTGCGCGTCGTGCCCAAGCACACCACCGAAGAAGGCGGCATCGTCGAATTCAGCGTCACCGACACCGGGCCGGGTTTGCCCGATGAGGTGATCGGCCGGCTGTACGAGGCGTTTTTCTCCACCAAGGCAGAGGGGTTGGGCATCGGTTTGTCGTTGTGCCGCTCGATCGTGGAGTCACATCGGGGACGGATCCGGGCACAGAACCTCTACAATGGCGCGGCCGTGTCAGGGTGTCGATTCGCCTTCTCACTGCCTGTAGAAATCCAGCCTTCGCCCGCAGCTGACGCGCATGCCGCAGCGGCTTCCGGCGCGACCGACAACCCAGCCGCAGTCACATCCCCATGAGCCTGATCCCGAAAAAAGGCACGGTCTACGTGGTCGACGACGACGAGGCCGTGCGCGACTCGCTGCAATGGCTGCTCGAGGGCAAGGACTACCGCGTCAAGTGCTTCGATTCGGCCGAGTCTTTCCTGTCGCGCTTCGACCCGCGCGAAGTGGCCTGCCTGATCGCCGACATCCGCATGGAGGGCATGAGCGGGCTGGAGCTGCAGGACCGCCTGCTCGAGCGCAAGAGCCCGCTGCCGGTGGTGTTCATCACCGGCCATGGCGACGTCCCGATGGCCGTCAACACGATGAAAAAGGGCGCGATGGATTTCATCGAGAAGCCCTTCAAGGAAGACGAGTTGCTGCCGCTGGTCGAGCGCATGCTCGAGCAGGCGCGCGCCGCCTTCAGCCAGCACCAGGAGCAAGCCAGCCGCGACGCGCTGTTGTCGAGGCTCACCACGCGCGAAGCCCAGGTGCTCGAGCGCATCGTCGCCGGGCGCCTGAACAAGCAGATCGCCGACGACCTGGGCATCAGCATCAAGACGGTCGAGGCGCACCGCGCCAACATCATGGAAAAGCTCAACGCCAACACGGTGGCCGATTTGCTGAAGATCGCGCTGGGCGCCACCACCGCACCAGCCAAGGGTTGACCACGACCACGCTGCAGTACGACGCGCGGCCAGCATGGCCTGGCCGGCAAGCCGCTTCATGACCGCGCAGTTGATCGACGGCAGCGCGCTGGCCGAGCGGGTGCGCGCCGAAGTCGCTCGCAGAACTAGCGTGCTGCGCGAGCGCGGCGTCACACCGGGACTCGCTGTGATCCTGGTCGGCGACGACCCGGCCTCCGCCGTCTACGTGCGCCACAAGGTCAAGGACTGCGAAGGTGCCGGCATGCGCTCGGTGCTCGAGCGCTACCCGGCCACGATGGGCGAGGCCGACCTGTTGGCGCGTGTGCGCGCACTCAACGCCGACCCGGGCGTGCACGGCGTCCTGGTGCAGATGCCGCTGCCGCGCCACATCGACCCGCAGAAGGTGATTGCCGCGCTGTCGCCGGCCAAGGACGTCGACGGCTTTCATGTTCAGAACGCGGGTGCCCTGATGGTCGGGCGGCCGGGATTCAGGGCCTGCACGCCGTACGGCTGCATGAAACTGATCGAATCGACCCGCCAGCCGGTGCGCGGCATGCATGCGGTGGTGATCGGCCGCTCCAACACCGTGGGCAAGCCGATGGCGCTGATGCTGCTGCAGGCCAACGCAACGGTCACGGTGTGCCACAGCGCCACCTCCGACCTCGCTGCGCATACGCGCGCCGCCGATATCGTGGTGGCCGCGGTGGGCCGACGCAACACGCTGCGCGCCGAGATGGTCAAGCCCGGAGCGATCGTGATCGACGTCGGCATGAATCGCGATGACGCCGGCAAACTGTGCGGCGACGTCGACTTCGCGGCGGTGCGCGAGGTGGCCGGTTGGATCACGCCGGTGCCCGGCGGCGTCGGACCGATGACCCGCGCGATGCTGCTGGTCAACACCATCGACGCCGCTGAGCACGCCACGTCGTGAGCCACGCGCAAGCACGGGAGCCGTAAGAGATGTCCACCCCGCTGCAGCCCCTCGACGGCCTGCCGGCTTTCGAGCCGATCTCACCCGAGCAAGTGGCGCCGGCAATCGACGCGCTGTTGCGCGAGGCCGAGCGTGCGCTCGAGCGCGCCGGCGGCCCCGACGTGCCCGCTCAGTACGAGGCGCTGTCGGCGGTGCTCGACACGGCGGTGGAGCGGTTGTCGCGAGCATGGGGCACGGTGGGCCATCTGAACCAGGTGTGCGACACGCCGGCCCTGCGCGCCGCCTTCAACGATTGCCTGCCCCGCGTCACCGGCTTCTATGCCCGGCTGGGCGCCGACACGCGCCTGTTTGCAAAGTATCGGGCGATCGACCCCGACGCAGAGTCACTGGGCGAGCCGCGCCGACGTGCGCTCGCCAACGCGCTGCGCGATTTCGTGCTCGCAGGTGCGCAGTTGCAGGGCGCGGCTCGCCAGCGGTTCCTGCAGATTCAGGATCGCCTGGCCGAGGTGTCACAGCGCTTCGAAGAGCATGTGCAAGACGCGACCGACGCATTTGCCTGGTATGTCGACGCCGATCGCCTCGACGGCGTGCCCGACGACGTGCGCGCGGCGCTGCGCGCCGATGCGGCAGCCGACGGCCGCGACGGATTCAAGCTCAGCTTGCTGGCGCCGCGCTGGCTGCCGGTGATGCAGTACGCCACCGACCGCGCCTTGCGCGAGCGCCTTTACCGGGCGTTCCATACCCGCGCCAGCGACCTCGGGCCGGCAGGGTACGACAACAGCGCGCTGATGATCGAATTGCTCGAGTTGCGTCAGGAGAACGCCAGGCTGCTGCAATTTACCGACTATGCGCAGCTGTCGCTGACCACCAAGATGGCGCGCACGCCGACGCAGGCGCTGCAGTTCCTGCGCGACCTCGCGACACGCTCGCGCACGCAGGCGCAGCACGAGCTCGCCGACATGCGCGAGTTCGCACGCGAGCAGCTCGGCGTCGACCCGTTGATGCCATGGGATCACCGCTTCGTCGCCGAGCGGCTGCGTGAGCAGCGGTTTGCGTTCAGCGACCAGGAGGTCAAGCGCTACTTCACGTTCGAGCGCGTGCTCGACGGGCTGTTTCGCATCGTCGAGACGCTGTTCGAGCTGCGCATCACGCCCGACCAGGCCGCGGTGTGGCACGACAGCGTGCGTGTCTACCGCATCGAGCGCGACGGCGCTCTGGTGGGCCAGTTCTACCTCGACGCGTTCTCGCGCGCAGGCAAGCGGCCAGGCGCCTGGATGGACGACGCGCGCGGCCGCTGGCGCCGCCCCGATGGCGCGCATGCGCTGCAAACGCCGGTGGCCTACCTGGTGTGCAACTTCGCGCCGCCGCCGCCCGGGCACGATGCGCTGCTCACCCACAACGACCTCATCACGCTGTTCCACGAGTTCGGCCACGGGCTGCACCACATGCTGACGCGCGTCGACGAGCTGGCCGTGGCCGGCATCGCCGGCGTCGAGTGGGATGCGGTGGAACTGCCGAGCCAGTTCATGGAGAACTTCTGCTGGGAGTGGGAGGTGCTGTCGCGCCTGAGTGCGCACGTCGACGACGCCTCGCCGCTGCCGCGCGCGCTGTTCGACAAGATGATCGCGGCGCGCCACTTCCATAGCGCGCTGGAGATGCTGCGACAGGTGCAGTACGCGCTGTTCGACATGCGCATCCACCACGAGCCCGAGGCGGCGCACGCCATCCAGCGGGTGCTCGACGAAGTGCATGCCGAGGTGTCGGTGCTCGATGCCGACCCTGCGCAGCGGCTGCCGCACAGCTTCTCGCACATCTTTGCCGGTGGTTACGGTGCCGGCTACTACAGCTACAAGTGGGCCGAGGTGCTGTCGGCTGACGCCTACAGCGCGTTCGAGGAGCAGGGCCTGTTCGACATCGACACTGGACGCCGCTACCGGCGCGAGATTCTCGAGGTCGGCGGCAGCCGCGACGCGCTCGACAGCTTCAAGGCCTTCCGCGGTCGTGAACCAAGTATCACTGCGTTACTCCGGCACCAAGGAATCACTTGAGCCGGCCGCCCGCCTGGGCTAGATTGCCCGGATGACGCCGATGCGACTGTTCCCGCTTTCGTCTTGCGCCGCGCTGGCGCTGGCGATGTTCGCGCTGCCGAGCCACGCCCTGTTCAAGGTCGTGGCCCCTGACGGCACCGTGACCTACACCGATCGGCCGCCGCCGGCGGCGGTCGGGCGCGGCACGCCTCAGGGCAAAGAAGCGCCCGCCGCCGATGCCGCGGCAGCTGCGCTGGCCAGTCTGCCCATCGAACTGCGCCAGACAGCGGCGCGCTTTCCGGTCACGCTCTACACCAGCACCGACTGTTCGCCCTGCGACAACGGCCGGCGCCTGCTGCAAGCGCGCGGCGTGCCGTACGTTGAGCGCCGGGTGCTGACCGGTGACGATGCCGAGGCGCTGGATCGCCTGACGGGCGGCCGCTCGGTGCCCACGCTGACCATCGGCGGCCAGGCCCTGCGCGGTTACTCCGACAACGACTGGCACTCCTACCTCGACGCGGCGGGCTACCCGCGCGAGTCTCAATTGCCGCGCAGCTACCAGCAGCCGGCGGCCACACCGCTGGTGGAGCGTCAGCCCGAGGCAGCGCCCGTGGCCCGCCCGGCACCGCCTGCCGAGCCGATCGCGGCCCCGCCGACGACCGCGCCCTCGCCTACCGGCATCCGCTTCTGAGCCGTCGGCCAAGAGCGCGGGCAGCCTACTCGGGAATCGCGCCAAAGATGTAGGTGGCCTCGAGCATCACGCCGGGCTTGCCCAAGGCGCCGAACCAGCGCGTGAAGATCTCGGCGATGTTGCCGCTGCGGTAGACCTGCGCCAGCGCCGAATTGACGGCCAGGCGCAAGTCGTCGTCGCCGCGCGGCAGCACGATCGCGTAGGGCTCGAACGAGAGGTCCTCCAGCAGCAGCGAGATCGCCTTCGGATCCTTGGCTTTCGGTGCCATCGCCAGCAGCAGCGTGCGATCGCTGGCGAGCGCGTCGATCTGGCCGGCCTCGAACTGCGCCAGGCCTTCGTCGCGCGTATTGACCGGCACGACGGTGGCATTGATCACCGCGCGCTTGAGCGCATCGTTCAACGCCTTCTCGTTGGTGGTGCCTGGAATCACGCCGATCTTCTTGCCTCCGAGGTCTGTGAGTCGGCGTGCGCCCGAATCCGTCTTGACCAGCAGACCGGTGCCGTCGACGAAGATGTAGGTGGAGAAGTTCACCCGCTTCATGCGCGACAGCGTCACCGAGGTGGAGCCGCACTCCATGTCGGCCTTGCCCTTCTCGACGGCCTCCATGCGGTCTTGCGTCGTCACCGGCACCCACTGGATCTGCATGCCTTCGACACCGAGTTGTTGCGCGATCGAGGCGACGATGCGCCGGCACAGATCAATGCTGAAACCCACAGGCTGCTTGGATGCATCGACGAAAGAGAATGGTGCCGCGTCACTGCGGTAGGCGACTGCCACCGACTTGGCGTTCTTTATCTTCTTCAAGGCTCCGTCGACCGCCTGGCCGTGGCCGACGAGGGGAGCGAGCAACAGTGCAAAGGTCAGAGCGACTAGGCGCAGCATGGGCACGTCCGGTGAGATGGAAGGCCGCGAGTCTAACGGCCATGCGGCCGCCGCCCGCGCTCCCCTTGATTTCGATCAACGCCGGTAGACCCGGCGCGCCGCAGTGCCACGGGCGTGGCATCAGATCCTGAGGTGCCGTGCCGGCCAGCTGCCGGCGGCGGTAGCCGCGCCGACGCTCCAGAACAGGACCGCCACGCCCAGCGCGGCGCCTGCGGCGCCGAACACCAGCGGCAGCGTGGTGCTCGACAGGTTGATGACGATCGATCGCAGCGCAATCGCCTCGCCGTGGCGCGGCGCTGGTGTGAGGTGGTGCAGGCCCGACATGATCATCGGCTGCACGCAGCCGAGCGTGACACCGAGCGCCATCGCCAACGCCGCCATCACCCACGGGTTGGTGGCGAAGGGATACGCCGCGAACACCAGCCCGGTGCCGACCATCGCCGCGCGCAGCACGGTGACCTCGCGCACGTGATGCGCCAGCACCGGGATCAACACGCGCACCGCGGTCACCGACAACGTGAAGCTGCCGAGCACCAAGCCGATCGTCGAGGCGCTGAACCCGCGCTCGTGGCCGAGCACCGGCACCGCGAAAGCATGCACGTCCCAGCACGCCGACAGCAGCAGGTTGACGCCCATCAGGCGCTTGAGCCCCGGCATCGCCAGCAGATCCCACGCAGTGCCCTCGCCGTGTCCCGGCGGCAGGTCCGGCCGCCACGCTGGAACCCGGTTTGCGAAGTGCCACGACAACAGCGGCAGCAACAGCAGCACCGCAAACGCGAAGCGAAAGCCCGCGGCATCGATCAGCAGGCCGGCCAGCACCGGGCCGATCGCGTTGGACATCGACGGCGCCAAGCCCAACCAGCTGAACACGCGCACGCGTTGCACGCTGTCGCTCGCCCAGTGCCCCGCAGTGCGCAGGATGGCGATCAGCCCGAGGTTGGTGCCGCGCGCCGGTGAACACGGCGGCCACGCACAGCAGCGTGAACTGCGACCAGCCCTCGAACCAGGTGGCGACCAACGCGATAGCCACGCCGACCAGCGACAACATCACCGCCAGTCGCACCGGGCCGATGGTAGCCATGGCGATCGGCCATGCGGCCTGCCCGCAGCGCCAGCAGCACCGGGGCCAGCGCGAACAATGCCATCAGCACGCCCGACCGCCCACTCGCTGCGCCCACCTCGCAGCGCGAGCAGCGGCGCCGACATGCGCAGGCCGGCCATCGCGCTGTGCAGCCCGAGCTGGCCGATCACCAGCGCGGCCAGCAAACGGCCCGAGACTGCCGTACCTCCGCGTGCGCCGGACTCACGCACCGGGGCATCGCCCTTCGCGTCGATCGGGTCCTCGTCCAGCGCCCCGAGCAACAGCTGCTGCGCGTGGGTCTCCGGGCAGCGCCTCCACGTCCTTCAGAGCCTTGGTCATCTGCGCGCGTGCGAGTCTGCGCCTTGTCGATCGACTCCAGCACGGTCTGCGTCTGGCTTTTCACCCGGGCCAATGCTTGGCCGAATCTGTCGAATTCGGTCTTCACCGCGCCCAACACTTCCCACACCTCGGCCGAACGTTGCTGCAGCGCCATCGTGCGGAAGCCCATCTGCAGACTGGTCAGCGTGGCGAGCAACGTGGTCGGGCCGGCGAGCATGACCTTGTGCTCGCGCTGCATCGCCTCGACCAACCCGGGCCGGCGCAGTGCCTCGGCATACAGGCCCTCGGTGGGGACGAACAGGATCGCGTAGTCCGTGGTGTGCGGCGGGGCCAGGTACTTTTCGCGGATCGTCTTTGCTTCCAGGCGCAGCCGTGTTTCGATGGCTTTCGCCGGCGCCTTCGGCGGCAACGGGATCAGCGCGTTCGTGCGCATCTACGCAGGCGCTCGTAGTCCTCGCGCGGGAACTTGGCATCGATCGGCAGCCACATCGGCACGCCATCGCTGCGCTGCCCGGGCAGGCGGATCGCGAACTCGACGCTTTCCTTGCGGCCCGGCACCGTGATGACATTCGTCGCATATTGCTCGGGCGTGAACACTTGGTCCAACAGACCGGCCAATTGCACTTCGCCGAACACGCCGCGCGTCTTCACGTTGGTCAGCACTCGGCTGAGCGAACCCACGTCGCGCGCCAGGCCCTGCATTTCGCCCAGGCCCTTGTGCACCTGCTCGAGCCGTTCGGCCACCAGCTTGAAGCTCTCGCCCAAACGCCGCTCGAGCGTGCTCTGCAGTTTCTCGTCGACGGTGGCGCGCATCTGCTCGAGCTTCTTTTCATTGCCCTCCTGCAGCGACTGCAGCCGCACCTCGACGGCCTGGCGCATCTCGGCCTGGCGCCGCTCGTTGGTCTCGGACAGCAGCCGCAACTGCTCGGCCAGCACATCGCTGAGGTCTGCGCAACGCAGCGTCGGTCTGTTGTTGCGTGGCGGCGAGTTGGGCGCGAAACGAATCGATCTGCTCGTTCTGCGTGCGCGCGATGTCACCGCTTTGCGCCAGCAACACCTGCTGCAGCGACCCGAGGTCGGCCCGCGAGGCCTGCGCCTGGCGCCCGATCTCGTCGCGCAACTCGCGCTCCAGCCGCTCGGTGGGTTGCGTGTCGCCGCGTCGCAAGGCCAGCCACAGCACCACCCCCAGAGTCAGCGCCAGCAGCGCGGGAACAATCCAGTCAGGCATGCCACCATTGTCCCTGAGCCCGCAGCGGGCGGCCGACGGGCAGCCGATCAATTCACAGACGCAGCGGCAGCACCTGGGCGTTGATCGGCGTCGGTGGCACGCCACCGGTGAGCGCCGCGATCAGGTTGTCGGCGGCGCGGCCCACCATCGCGCGCCGCGTGGCGTCGGTGGCACTGCCGATGTGCGGCAGCAGCACGACGTTGGGCAGTGTCAGCAGCGCCGCGTGCACGTGGGGCTCGTCCTCGTACACGTCGAGGCCGGCCGCCGCGATGCGTCGCTCGCGCAATGCTTGCGCCAACGCCGCATCGTCGACGATGCCACCGCGCGCGACGTTGGTCAGCGTGGCGGTGGGCTTCATCAGCGCCAGCTCGGCCGCACCGATGGCGTGGTGATTTTGTGCGCTGTACGGCAGCACCAGCACCAGGTGGTCGGACTCGCGAAGCAGCGTGGCCTTGTCGACGAGGCGCGCGTTCAGCGGCGCCTCGTCGGCGGCCGGCAAGCGGCTGCGGTTGTGATAGATCACGCGCATGCCAAAGCCCAGTGCGCCGCGGCGCGCGATCGCCTGGCCGATGCGGCCCATGCCGAGGATGCCGAGCGTGGCGCCGTGGATGTCGCTGCCCGTCAGCAGGTCGTAGCGCCAGTGGGTCCACTGTCCGCTGCGCAGAAAGCGCTCCGCCTCGGCCATGCGTCGCGCCGTGGCCATCATCAGCGCGAAGCCGAGGTCGGCGGTGGTTTCGGTGAGCACGCCGGGCGCATTGGTGGCCAGCACGCCGCGCGCGGTGCAGGCCGCCACGTCGATCTTGTTGTAGCTCACGGTCATCAGGCACACCGCGCGCAATTGCGGGTTGGCGTTGAGCAACGCGGCGTCGATCGGCTCACCGGCCGTCGCCAGCAGGCCGGCCTTGCCCTGCAGGCGACGTGACAACTCCTGTGGTGTCCACTCGCTGTCGTCGAGGTTGGGCTCGACCTCGAAGTGCTCGCGCAGCCGCGCCACGGCCTCGGGAAACACCGCGCGCGCGATCAGCACCTGCTGGCGGCCCAAGGCTCGTCGCCCCCGTATCAACGGTCCGGAACCGACGCGGCAGCAGGCACCGCCGCGCTGTCATGGGTCACGCGGTCCGGATGGAAATCGATGATCGCAAGCATCACGAAGAAGCCGATCACGTATGCCAGCGCCACATGCCAGCCGTGGCGCAGCCACTGCGCGACGTTGCGCCCCTGCGGGTACATGCCGCACAGCGCCACCCCGGCCGACGAGCCGAACCAGATCATCGAGCCGCCGAAGCCGACCGCGTAGGCCAGGAAGCCCCAGTCGTAGCCGCCCTGCTTGATGCGCCAGCGCGGTGAGCGGAATGTTGTCGAACACCGCCGACAGGAAGCCCAGGCCGAGCGCCGTGGGCCACGATGCGGCGGGCAGACGCTCCACCGGCATCATCGATGCGCACAACACCAGCGACAGCAGGAACACCGAGCCCTTGAACGCACCGGGCAGCAGGCTCCACTCGGGACGGCGCAATGCGATGGTCAGCAGCATCGCGCCCCACACCGCCGCCCCGAGGAAGGGGAACAGATCCGACACCTCGTTGAAGCGGGTGTTGACCACCACGTTGACCACGATGGCCGCCACCAGGATGGAAGGCCACGACGCCCACGCGCACCCAGTCCACCGGCGGGTGCCCGCCCTCGTCCTTCTGGATCGGCGAGAAATGCTGCTGCTGCAGCGACGCGGGAATGCCGAACAGCACCAGCGCGATGCCCGATCCGATGAAGGCCTCGAGCACCTCCAGTGGATGGATGCCGGCAATCCACATCATCGTCGTCGTGGTGTCGCCCACCACGCTGCCCGAGCCGCCGCCATTGGACGCCGCCACGATCGCGGCAAGGAACCCGACATGCACCTTGCCCTGAACACGGTGTGCGCGATCGCGCCGCCGATCATCGCCGCGGCGATGTTGTCGAGGAAGCTCGACAACACGAACACCAGCACCAGCAGCACGAAGCAGCCCTTCCAGTCGTCGGGCAGCCAGCGCGGCAGCACCGCCGGGATCTCGGTGTCCTCGAAGTGCTTGGCCAGCAGCGCAAAGCCGAGCAGCAGCAACAGCAGGTTGATCAGGATCACCCACTCGTGAAGCAGGTGCGAGCCGAAGCCAAGCAGACCGGCGCCCGTCCCTGAACGGCGAGAACACGATCTTGTAGAGCGCGATCACGATGGCGCCGCCAAGTGCCGTGCGCAGCGTGTGGTGATGGAACATCGCCACGCCGGCCAGCACGCACGCGAACAAAATGAACTCGACGGGAACCGGCCCGATCGCCGGCCCGCTGAACGCAGCAGGATTCATCGACCCCTCAGAGGTTCAATTCAGGAACCGCGCAAACTGTTCCACAGGCTCGCGCTCGGTGGCCAGGGTGTTTTCGATGGCTTGCGGGTCGGCCACGCCCAACGACATGCCGCACACCACCATCTCCCCGGCCGGCAATTGCAGGAACTCCTCGATGAGTCGGTGAAAAGGCGCCCAAGCCGCCTGCGGGCAGGTGTCGAGTCCGCGCGCGCGCGCAGCGACCATGATGTTCTGCAGGAACATGCCATAGTCGAGCCAGCTGCCTCTCTCGAGCACCCGCTCGATCGTGAAGATCAGGCCAACCGGCGCATCGAAGAACTTGTAGTTGCGCGCATGCTGCCGATGCATGCGCTGGTGGTCGGCTTTGCCGATGCCGAGCAAGCCATACAGATCCCAGCCCACCTTGCGGCGGCGCTCGATGTAGGGGCTGACCCAATGCGTCGGGTAGTAGGCGTACTCCTGCGTGTGCGCGTCGCGCTGCGCCGGGTCGTCGTAGGCCTCGCCGACGCGACGGGACAGTTCGGCCCGCGCTTGGCCCGTGAGCACGGTGACGCGCCACGGCTGCGTGTTGGTGCCCGATGGCGCACGCGCGGCCACGCGCAGGATGTCGCGCACGGTTTCGATCGGCACAGGTGTGTCGAGAAACGCGCGCACCGAGTGCCGCGTGGTGATCGCGGCATCGACCGCCGCCACTTCTGGAGCGCTGCTCATGAACGCTCCGTCCGCAACGGGGTGAGGGCCGCCAACAACTGCTCGGGCAGCGCGACCGGTCGGCGACTGCCGCGCTCGACGTACACGTGAACGAAGTGCCCCGACGCCGCGCTGGTGGCCGCCGCATCGGCGAACAAGCCGATCTCGTAGCGCACGCTCGAAGAACCGACAAGTCCGACCCTGATGCCGGCCTCGACCGCCTGCGGATACTGCAGCGGCGCGAAGTAGTTGCAGTGCGTTTCGACCACCAGACCGATCACGTCGCCGCCCACAAGCACATCGAGTGCACCGCGATCGATCAGGTAGCTGTTGACGGCGGTGTCGAAGAAGCTGTAGTAGACGGCGTTGTTGATGTGACCGTACAAATCGTTGTCCATCCAGCGCGTGGTGATGCGGGTGAAAAACGGATAGGCCTGGCGGGGTTCGGCAATCGGTCGTTCACTCATACAGGCAATTGTTTCATTGAACCGACGGTCCGCCCGGGGCCAGCGAGCGAGTTGGGCTGCCACAGCGCAGCGCTGCGCGAGGCCTCGATCACCGTGCGCAGATGCACGGCCACCGTGTCGTCAATGTCAGCGCCATACCCACCGGCCATCGACACCGCCACCGGGATACCACGCTCGCGCAGCGCATCGAAGACCAGCCGGTCGCGCGCGGCCAGGCCATTGAAGGTCAGCTTCAACCGACCCAATCGGTCGCCCTCGTGTGGGTCGGCGCCGGCCAGGTAGAACGCCAATTGGGGTGGTGCTGACGCGAGGCGCGTCCAGACGTTGTGCAGCGCTGCGTGCAGCGCCTGCAAGTACATCTCGTCGCCGCAGCTGTCGGGCAACTCGACGTCGAGATCGCTGCACGCCTTGTGCACCGGAAAATTGCGCTGCCCGTGGATCGACAGCGTGAAGACCGTCGGATCGTCGGCGAAGATCGTCGCGGTGCCATCGCCCTGATGCACGTCGAGGTCGATCACCAAAACGCGCAAGAGCGATCGTCGGGCGCGATGCGCTTCGGCCTGCATTAACAGCGCCGCCACTGCGGTGTCGTTGAACAGGCAAAAGCCTGCGCCGCGGTCGGCATGGGCATGGTGGGTGCCCCCCGCGAGCTGCACGGCGACTCCCTCGTGCAACGCAGCGCGAGCGGCACAGATGGTGGCACCGACCGAGCGGCGCGCCCGTTCGGCCATCGCCGGCGACCACGGCAGGCCGATGGCCCGTTGTGCCTGCGCCGACAGCAGCCCGTGACTCGCGTCGTGCACGTAGGCCGGTGTGTGCGCGAGAGCCAATTCGCCGTCGCTGGCCGGTGGCACCTCGAAAAGCTGCATCTCCGGGCACGCCTGCTGCACGCGCTCACGCAGGCGGGCGTACTTTGAGATCGGAAAACGATGGCCCGGCGGGAGCGGGATGCCGAAGCGATCGGAACAGAAGACGCGCACCGGTGGATTGTCGCCGTGCGCCACTTGCCACCGGCAAACGGCCTGGATTGGATGAGCGCGCGCCAACCGTTGGCGGTCGCGCCTTAGACAGGCCGCTCTAGATTGTTGCAACGCACCAAAAGCGCCTTGCAATCGTCGATCAGGCGCCTATACTTCAAACCATGTTGCAGTGCAGCATGCACGCAGCGGACCCCGAAACACCCCACCGGAGAACCAAATGATGACCGTTGAACAAGTCGTTGCTGCCAACAAGGCGAACGTTGAAACCCTGTTTGGCCTGACCAACAAGGCCTTCGAAGGCGTTGAGCGCCTGGTCGAGTTGAACCTGCAAGTGGCCAAGGCCGCGCTGAGCGAAGTGGCCGAAGGCACCAAGGCCGCGCTGTCGGTCAAGGACGCGCAAGAGTTGCTGTCGCTGCAAGCCGGCATGCTGCAGCCCAGCGCCGAGAAGGCCGTGGCCTATGGCCGCCATGTCTATGACATCGCTGCCACCACGAACGCCGAAGTCGGCAAGGTCGCCGAGACGCAAATGACCGAGCTGCAGAAGAAGTTCCTGGCCGGTGTTGACGGCGCGATCAAGAACGCGCCGGCCGGCACCGAAAGCGCCGTGTCGCTGGTCAAGTCGGCGATCGCCGCTGCCAACAACGCCTACGAGAGCGTTCAGAAGGCCGCCAAGCAAGCTGCCGAAATCGCCGACGCCAACATCCAGGCCGTGACCGCCACGGCCGCGAAGGCCACGACCAAGAGCAAGCGCGCCTAAGTGCGATTGAACTGATGCGCAACAAGAGCATCTGAGCGGGAGCGGTGCTGCCAAGCATCGCCTTGCTGAAGGTTGTCTCCTCGGTACCTCTCGAATCCCCTTTCAAGGTACCTTCGGCCCGATGGCTTGCCATCGGGCCTTTTTCATTTCACGAAGCCTCGTCTTTAAGACGCCATGAGAATACATATAGAAGAACTAAATTCTTCCGTCGAATAACGCCTGTCCCTAGAGTTTGGCTCGCGCGCGCGGATTTCGGGCGCCGCCAAACAACGAGATTGCTCAGGGAACATGGACTGGATCGCCATCGCCAGCGGCTTCGGGGTTGGAGCCATCGTCGGACTCACTGGCGTGGGCGGCGGCTCGCTGATGACTCCGCTGCTGATTGGCGCGTTCAAGCTCAATCCGGCGGTGGCAATCGGCACCGACCTGTGGTTTGCCGCCATCACCAAGTCGGGCGGTGCTTGGGCGCACCACCGGCATGGCCACGTCGACCGCCGGATCACCTTGCTGCTGCTGGCCGGCAGCGTACCGGCGTCCATCGCCACCATTGCGTGGATGCACTGGTCCGGCGTCACGCGCAGCGGCATGGCCGCCCTGACGTGGTCCCTGGGCATCGCGCTGCTGCTGACCGCGGTGACGGTGGCCTACCGCAAAGCGTGGCACGCGGTGGGTCTGCGGCTCGAGCGCTGGTTGCCTGAGCGACGCAAAGCCATCGCCACCGTGTTGTGCGGTCGTCGCGCTGGGCGTGCTGGTTTCGCTCAGCTCGATCGGCGCTGGCGCCATCGGCGCCACGCTGATCCTGCTGCTGTACCCGCGGCTGCCCGCGCAGCGCCTGGTGGGCACCGACATCGCGCACGCCGTGCCGCTGACGCTGGTGGCGGGCATCGGCCACGCGAGCCTGGGCCACGTCGACTGGCAGCTGCTGGTATCGCTGCTGATCGGCTCACTGCCGGGCATCTGGATCGGCGCTCAGCTGACCAAGGCCATTCCGGAGCGACTGGTGCGCACGCTGTTGTGTGTGGCGCTCGTGACGGCGGGCTTGAAGGTGATGGCTTGACATGTACTCCTATACCGACTTCGATCGCCAGTTCGTGAAGGCCCGCGCGGCGCAGTTTCGCGACCAGTTGCGGCGGCATCTGGCGGGAGCGCTGGGCGAGGAGGAGTTTCGCGCGCTGCGTCTGCAAAACGGCTGGTACGTGCAGCGCCACGCGCCGATGCTGCGCATCGCGGTGCCATACGGCGAGCTGTCGAGCCGCCAGCTGCAGGCAACTGGCACTGATCGCGCGCCGCTTCGACCGCGGCTACGGCCACTTCACGACGCGGCAGAACCTGCAGTTCAACTGGATCCCGCTGGCGCAGGCTGCCGACGTGATGGACCTGCTGGCCGAGGTCGACATGCACGGCATCCAGACCAGCGGCAACTGCGTGCGCAACATCACCAGCGATGCGCTGGGCCGGCATCGCGCCCGACGAAGAGGTCGACCCGCGGCCGTACTGCGAGATCCTGCGCCAGTGGAGCACGCTGCATCCGGAGTTCGCGTTCCTGCCGCGCAAGTTCAAGATCGCCGTCATCGGCGCAGCCGAAGATCGCGCCGCGATCGGCTGGCACGACATCGGTCTGCACCTGCTGAAGAACAGCGCCGGCGAGGTCGGCTTCAAGGTGCTGGTGGGCGGCGGCATGGGCCGCACGCCGGTCATCGGCACCGTGGTGTCGCAGTTCGTGCCGTGGCAGGAGATCCTCGTCTTCGTCGAGGCGATCCTGCGCGTGTACAACCGCTATGGCCGCCGCGACAACCTGTACAAGGCGCGCATCAAGATCCTGGTCAAGGCCGAGGGCGAGCGGTTCGTCGAGGCGGTGCAGCGCGAGTTTCGAACCATCCTCGAGCACGATGCCGGCGGGCGCGAGCACCTGATCCCGCAGTCCGAGTGGGATCGCGTGGCGGGCCACTTCGAGGTTCCGGCCGGCGTGCGCGCGCACGCAGCGCAGGCGAGCGACGCTGACCTCGCCGATCGCGACACGCCGCTCGGCCTATCAACGCTGGCTCGAGCGCAACGTGCACGCGCATCGCCTGAACGGCCATCGCGCGGTCACGCTCTCGCTCAAGCGCGCCGGGCAGGCACCGGGCGACGCCACCGCTGATCAGATGGACGCTGGCGGCGCAGCTGGCCGAGCGCTTCAGCCACGGCGAACTGCGCGTCACGCACGACCAGAACCTGCTGCTGCCGTGGGTGCGCGCGAGCGACCTGCGCGCGCTGTGGGAAGCCGCCCGCCAAGCCGGCTTCGCCACGCCGAACATCGGCCTGCTGACCGACATGATCGCCTGCCCCGGCGGCGACTTCTGCGGCCTCGCCAACGCGCGCTCGATCCCGATCGCCGCCGCGATCCAGGAGCGCTTCGACGACCTCGACGTGCTGTACGACATCGGCGACATCGACCTGCACATCAGCGGCTGCATCAACTCGTGCGGCCACCACCACAGCGGCCACATCGGCATCCTCGGCGTCGACAAGGACGGCGCCGAGTGGTACCAGGTGACGCTGGGCGGCTCCGACGGCTCCACGCTGTCGGGCGCTGCGGTGCCGGGCAAGGTGATCGGCCCGTCGTTCGCCGCCGACGAGGTGCCCGACGTCATCGAGGCGGTGATCGACACCTATCGCAACAACCGGCTGGCGCCCGAGCGCTTCATCGACACCGCGCGGCGCGTCGGCGTGCCGGCCTTTCGCGCTGCTGCAGACGCGGTGCGCCGCGCCACCGCCCACGCCGAGGCCGTGGCATGAACACGCGAGCCCATGCAGTTCGTCGACGCCGCGCAAGACCCCTGGCAGCGCGCCGGCCAACGCCGACGCCGCGCCATTTGCTCGCGCGCTGCTCTCGCTCGATCAGTGGTCGACACTGCGCAGCGCAATGGCCCGCGTCGATGCCAGTGGGCGTGGTCATCGCCAACGCGGTCGACGTCGAAATCCTGGCAACCGACCTGCCGCGCTGGTCACTGGTGGCGCTGCAGTTCCCCAAGTGGACCGACGGCCGTGCCTACAGCCAGGCGCGCCTGCTGCGCGCGCGCCTGCGCTACGCGCGGCGAGGTGCGCGCCACCGGCGAGGTGCTGGTCGACATGCTGCCGCTGCTGCAGCGAACCGGCTTCGACGCCGTGTTGCTGCGCCCGGACCAGACATCGACGCGGCGCGGCGCGCGCTGCGTTTCTTTGCCGGCCACTACCAGGGCGACGTCGTCGCAATCGCGGCCGCTGTTTGCGCCGCATCGAGGCTTCGAGCGCCGATGTCCAATGCCATTGCGCTCTACGCACGCGAGACGCCGGGCTTCGCCGAGCGGATCGTCTCACGCGGCGGCAGTGCTGCGCGCTGCCGCCGCGCAGCACCCGGGCCGCATCGTGCAGGCCTCCAGCCTCGGCGCCGAGGACATGGTGATCACCGACCTGATCGCTCGCGAGCGGCTGGCCATCGCCGTGGCCACGCTCGAGACCGGCAAGCTGCACGCGCGAGACGCTGGCGCTGATGCAACGCGCTCGAGCAGCACTACGGCGCTGCCCATCGAGTTGCTACGAGCCGCGTGCACGAGGCGGTGGTGCACTTCGTCGCAGCGTCATGGCGACGACGCGATGTACCGCAGTCGGTCGAGCTGCGCAAGGCCTGCTGCGCACTGCGCAAGCTCGAGCCGCTGGAGCGCATGCTGGCTGGCCGCACCGCGTGGGTCACCGGCCTGCGGCGCGAGCAGTCGGCAGCGCGCGCGACGGTGCCGTTCACCGAGATCGACGAACACGGCCGCACCAAGCTCAACCCGCTGGCCGACTGGAGCTGGAACGACGTCTGGCACTACATCGCCACGCGCACGACGTGCCCTACAACCCGCTGCACGACCGAGTTCATGCCGAGCATCGGCTGCGCGCCGTGCACGCGCGCGATCGCGGTCGGCGAGGACTTCCGCGCCGGCCGCTGGTGGTGGGAGCAAGACGACGCCAAGGAATGCGGCCTCCACGTCGAGCTCGCCCGTCGGCAACGTCACAGCGATGCCGCGCAACACCGACCTCAACCGCAGAAGCCCCCGCATGAACGCGCCGGTCGCAGCTCGACGGCTGCTGCCGCAGATCGACCACAGCCACCTCGACTGGCTCGAGGAGGAAGCGATCTTCATCCTGCGCGAGGTCGCCGCCGCGTTCGAGCGCCCCGCGCTGCTGTTCTCCGGCGGCAAGGATTCCTGCGTGGTGCTGCGCCTGGCCGAGAAGGCCTTCAAGCGCTCGCACAGGCAGATGGCCGCTTCGCGGGCCGCCTGCCCTTCCCGCTGCTGCACGTGGACACCGGCCACAACTTTCCCGAAGTGATCGAGTTCCGCGACCAGCGCGTCGCCGAGATGGGCGAGCGCCTGGTGGTCGGCCATCTCGACGATTCGATCGCGCGCGGCACCGTGCGGCTGGCCGCACCCGCTGGAATCGCGCAACGGCCACCAGACCGTGACGCTGCTCGAAGCCATCGAGGAACACCGCTTCGACTGCCTGATCGGCGGCGCCCGGCGCGACGAGGAGAAGGCGCGTGCCAAGGAGCGCATCTTCAGCCACCGCGACAGCTTCGGCCAGTGGCAGCCGAAGGAGCAGCGCCCGGAGCTGTGGACGCTGTTCAACACGCGCATCCGCCCGGGCGAGCACTTCCGCGCCTTCCCGATCAGCAACTGGACCGAGCTCGACGTGTGGCTGTACATCGCGCGCGAGCAGCATCCCGCTGCCCGAGCCTGTACTACGCGCACCAGCGCGACGTCGTGCGCCGCAAGGGCCTGCTGGTGCCGGTGACCGAGGTCACGCCGCCGCGAGCCGGCGAGGCGGTCGAGACGCGCGCAGGTGCGCTTTCGCACCGTCGGCGACATGACCTGCACCTGCCCGGTCGAGAGCCCCGCCGCCAACGCCGCCGACGTGGTCGCCGAGACGCTGCACCGTCACCATCAGCGAGCGCGGCGCCACGCGCATGGACGACCGCACCTCCGACGCCTCGATGGAGCGGCGCAAGAAGGAAGGCTATTTCTGATGTCTGCCGTGCTCGACCACGAGCTGCAGGTCGATGCCGGCCGACGCCGCGCCGCCGCTGCCGACCACCGCGCGCTGCGCTTCCTCACCGCCGGCAGCGTCGACGACGGCAAGAGCACGCTGATCGGCCGGCTTGCTGTTCGACAGCCGCGCGATCCTCGCCGACCAGCTCGACACGCTGCGACGCCAAGGCCGCGCGGCGAGCCGATCGACCTGTCGCTGCTCACCGACGGCCTGGAGGCCGAGCGCGAACAGGGCATCACGATCGACGTGGCGTACCGCTACTTCGCGACCCGACAGCGCAAGTTCATCATCGCCGACGCGCCGGGCCACGAGCAGTACACGCGCAACATGGTCACCGCCGCCGCCGGCAGCGATGCCGCGGTGGTGCTGGTCGACATCACCAAGATCGACTGGCGAGCCCGCCGCGGTGGAGCTGCTGCCGCAGACGCGGCGCCACGCGCTGCTGGCACAGCTGCTGCGAGTGCCGAGCATCGTGTTCGCGGTCAACAAGCTCGACGCCGTCGACGACCCCGGCGCCGCGTACGCAGGCCGTGCGCGAAGCGCTGCGAGCGCTTCGCCGCCGACGCCGGCATTCGAGGTGGCCGGCATCGTGCCGGTGTCGGCGCTGCGCGGCGACAACGTGACGCAGCCGCTGCGCGCACCCTGGTTCAGACGGCCCCACGCTGCTCGCAGCTGCTGGAGCAGCTGCCGACCACGCAGGAGCGCATCGACGGCGCCGCTGGCCCTGCCGGTGCAGTACGTCGCCCGCGACGGCGAAGGCACCGGCCACCAGGCGCGCACGCTGTGGGGCCGCATCGCGCGCGGCCAGGTGCGCGCCGGCGACGCGGTGCAGTTGCTTCCCGAGCGGCCAGCACCGCGCAGCGTGCACGCCGTGCTGCGCGCCGGCGCAGTCCGTCGACAGTCGGCGAGCGCCGGCCAGTCGGCCGGCCTCGTGCTCGACCGCCAGCTCGACGTCTCGCGCGGCGACTGGATCGCCGCGCCGGGCTCGTTGCGCGCGACGCCGCGCTTTCGCGGCCACGCTCGCCTGGCTCGACACCGAGCCGGCGCAGATCGGCCGCAGCTACTGGGTGCGCCACGGCAACCGCTGGGTGCAGGCGCGCATCAGCGCGATCGAACACCGGCTCGACATCCACACGCTCGCAGCCCACCGACGCGCACCAGCTCGCGGTCAACGACATCGGCGACGTCGTCGTCGAGACTGCAGCAGCCGCTGCCGCTCGAGCCGTACGCGAGCAATCGAGTCGGCTGGCGCGCTGATCGTGGTCGACCCGGCGAGCCATCGCACCAGCGGCGCGCTGCTGGTGCGCGGCGTGGGGCCGGCAGCCTGACCCTCGAGGTGCGGCACGTGTCCGCCGCAACGGTGATTGGGCCCCCAAGCGATCGGTCGCTTGGTGCGCACGGCGCGCTAGCAAGAGCCAAAGAGGCTTGGCGCCGCCACCGCTCAACACTCACCGACGGAAGGTGCCGTCCGCTCCAATGATCGACAAGTCGGCGAAATCCAGCCCTGTGTGATCGGTGGAGCTGTAGCTGATCTCGAGGCCACCGATATCAAAACGGTCGAGCGACTCGAGGGCGCGTTTGAGGCTGAGCCGCGTGATGACCTTGCTGTCTTTCTCGGCTCGCCTCAGCCCGGCCACCAGGACCTTGGCCGCTGCATAGCCTTCGATCATGGCCGGCGTGAGACGGTCCACCTTCTGCGCCGCGGCTAGGCGCGAGGCCTCGGCAATCATCGGCACCGCCAAGCGCCGCTCCGACGGGAAGACCTGGCTGACGATCACGCTGCCGGCATCGGGTCCCAGCCCGGTGACGAATCCCCCGGCCGCATTGTTCGACAGCGTGGCCACTGTCGCCCGTAACCCCGCCGCGCGCATCGCCTGGATGCCGGCGATCACCGAAGTCGGCGAGCCGATGATCAGCACGCCAAGCGGCTTGAGCTCGGTGAGCTTGGGGATGAGCGCCGTGTAGTTGGGTTTCTCGCGGTCCACCGACTGCATCAAGGCCGGCTTGACGTTGGCCTCTTTGAAGACCTTCATCGCGCCCTGAATGGCGTCTTCACCGAACGAATCGTTGACGTATAGGAGCGCCAGCTTGTCGAGGCCCGTCAAGGCCATCTGCCGTACCACGGCTTCGGCTTCGCGCTGATAGCTTGCGCGCACGTTGAAGACCCACGGGTTCACCGGGTTGTGTAGCGCCATGGCCCCGGTAGAAGGCGCGATCAGCACGATCTTGCCCTGGGCCAGCTGCGGCAGCATCGCCTGTGTCTGTGGCGTTCCGCGGCTGAGGAACAGCGCCACCACCCGCTGATCGTTGATCAGTTGGGTCGCGTTCTCAGCGGCCGCCGCGGCCTTGTTGTTGTCGTCCAGCGAAACCAGCTCGATTTGCTGACCGTTGATGCCACCGTCGGCATTGACCGCGTTCAGGTACAGCTTGGCGCCGATGTTGATCTCGTTCACCGCTGAAGACGCGGGGCCCGTGAGGGCCGACGTCTGTCCAATGCGTATCTGCGCCAGCGCGGCGCCAGAGCACAAGAGATTCAGCGCCGCGACGGCGACACAAAGCATGCGGATGGGAGTTTTCATCATCAGTAACTTCCGGATGAGCCAGCCGAAGAATGCACTCGCTGGACGAGATGTGGCTAACTCCATTTTCAACGACCCGACACAATTTCGGTGAAACTCCACGTCCATGCGGCCCAAGGCAAGTGCTCCGCCGGCGGCTATCGGAGTCTTGTTCAGCCACTGAAAGCATTCGCTGCCAAGCGCATCTCTCCAGGATGCGATATTCGTCAGGAAACTCCTTCCTGGGGAAGATCTCCTCGCCGCGGCCTGCGATGCCCTTGTTGAGGTGATGTTCGGTGTCGAACCGCTTGTGACTCGGAGCGATGGCTCGGCTTTGTCGCCGCATCTCATCGAATCTGCACAGCGCCACGATCTCCTGGACCCTCGCTTCCGGCAAGTCGACACGTTCGAAGGCGGCAATCCGTCGCACCGCTGCCGGCAGGTCTCCGATGATCTCGTTGTAGTGGAGCAGCAAGACGTTTTCATGGCCGCGCAGGCTCCACGCCTGCCGGTAGATTTCCACCAGGTCGACAAACGGGAACCCTCGACGGTTGACCCATTGCCGGAAGAAGTCGCCCCGTTGACGGATAGTCCGCGGGTCGCGGGAACGTGCCGTTGTTCCAGCCACGACGCTTAGCAGCTTCGTCGTGCACGGCAAATCCGAAGGGCTTGATGCCGGTGAAGTAGTCCCACAACGACACAGCCACATCGGCAGGTGGCCGGCCCACGATGATCATCCGTGCGCCTTCGATGGCGGGGATCGCGTGGGGCTCCAGATGGGTCTTGTAGAGCAGCCGAAGGTCCGCGTCTTGCGCCACGTCGATGAGGCGCTCCAGCTCTTCGCGTGGAAAGAAAAGTCCGTCAACCCAAGGCACACGCTCGTTGTGACTCTGAAAGTACCCGGTGCCGTCGTAGCCAGAGTCCGACGCGTCGCCATCGTGAATCTGCTTGACGATGTACGAGGTCAGCGTCGTGCCGCTGCGCGGCGCGGTTAACACGAACAGGGCCGGCGTGTCGGGGAGAACGCTGAGGTTCTTGGAGTCTTGATAGCCTGTACGAATCGCCTTGGGTGGTACACCGGGCCGGGCGAACGAACTTTCAAAAGACGCGTATTGCATTTTCGTGGTGTCGGATTGGCAATCGATCAGGCGATGTTGAAGAACCTCATGGCCTTCAACAGGTTGTACAAACTATCGGCAGACTCCTGGACCGACATCGATGTCGTGTCGATCACGATCTCCGGGTCCTCCGGCACTTCGTAGGGAGAGTCGATGCCGGTGAAGTGCTTCAGCTCGCCGCCGCGCGCCTTCCTGTAGAGGCCCTTTGGGTCGCGTTGCTCGGCGACCACCAACGGTGTATCGACAAATACCTCGACAAACTCTCCGTCCGCCATCAGGTTGCGGGCCAGTTCGCGCTCGGCGCGGAACGGTGAGATGAAGGCGGTGATCACCACAAGCCCTGCATCGACCATCAGTTTCGACACCTCGGCGACGCGGCGGATGTTCTCCGCGCGATCTTCCACGCTGAAGCCCAGGTCGCGATTGAGGCCATGGCGCACGTTGTCGCCATCCAGCAAGTAGGTGCGTACCGCGCGTGCGCTCAGGCGTCTTTCCAGCTCATTGGCCAAGGTCGACTTACCTGCGCCCGACAATCCAGTGAGCCAGACCACCCCACTGCCGTGACCGTTGAGTCGGCGTCTCTCTGCCTTGTTGATGGTCGTTTCGTGCCAGCGGACCGCGGCAGGGCGTGGCAATGCAACGCCCGGAACGTCGGCAACGCAGGAGGCGTCTCCCGAACCGACGGCTAACTCCTGAAGGGCCGTGCCTCTATGACTCATGGGCCTGTTTTCATGCCGGCGTGGGACACGGTCCACACACAGCGCGATTGGCCCCCTCCAGGGTTGGCGCCAGTTTTAGCGCCTTTTCAGGCTACCTGACACCGGACTTGTACCGATAAGTTTCGGCCAACCTCGCCATCAGCCGGCCAAATCCGGCACGCACGCAACCACCAGACGCGTTTGCGATCAATCCTTACACCCGCAAGCGGCTCTCTTCACGGCTTCACAGCCCAACACACGTCTCTCAGCTTCGCCTCCGAGGCGGGGCTGGTGGCGCCCCGAGCCTGGCGCGCAACTACCCACCAGCTTTCGCGTAGGTGGCTGCTGACGGACACCATGCGCAGCCCCTGCGGCCAGCATGATCGCCATCGGCGACAGGCGGAGCTCTCATGCCCGTCAGGATCGATTCAACCGACCGCGTTGCATCAGCGACCAGCCCAGAACCGAAATAGGGCAACGAGATCCGTGTCACATCCTCCAATCGAATCGGTCCTCCGGCTGGACTTACTCGCGCACCATCTCGTCACGCTGCGCCGCTGAATCAGTGGTCACGAACTGATTGAGCAGGAGCACGGACAGCAAGGTGTCGCGCTTGACGCGCAGGTAGGCCTCGCAGTACGCGAACGCCGACTGGCTGTACCGATGATCGCGGAGGCAGCGCGGCTTGCGTCAGCAAAGAACATTCAGACGCTGACCCCGCCATGATGGAAGGGTATGCGGCCGCCAAGACCTTGGTGCTGGCCCTCAAGCGAGCGGCCAAGGACAAAGACGGCATCACCCGCGCGTCATTCAAGCGAACGCTGGAGTCGTTTGGTGAGGTGGACCTTGGCGGTATCGACCTGACGTACAGCCCTACAGATCACACTGGCCTCGAGTACGTCGATCGGTCATTCATCGGGGCAGACGGCACCTTCAGGCGCTGAATTCCCAACGGCCCGCTGGTGACGCCCGGTTGCGCTGCCTCAGCGTTCCACGGCGGCGTAGACCATGTTGCGCAACACCGAGCGGTAGACCACGCGCTGCTTGGGTGACTGCATCATGAAGACGACGAACAGATTCGTGCGCGGATCGACCCAGAAGTAGGTGCCGCCTGCGCCGCCCCAGAAATAGTCGCCGGGCGCGCCAGCGTAGGCCGACTCACCGCCGGACAATCGTGTCGCGAAGCCGAGGCCGAAGCCATAACCCGGCCCGGGCAGATACAGCGCGGTCTTGGTCACCGCGGCGCCGAGGTGATCGCTGGCCATGAACTCAAGCGTCTTCGGGCTCAGGTAGCGCTTGCCGTCCAATGCGCCGCCGTTGAGCAGCATCTGCGCAAAGCGCGCGTAGTCGTCGGCGGTGGAGACCATGCCGCCGCCGCCCGACTCGAGGTTGCGCACCACGCGCGGGTCGGAGATGTCGGCGTTGACGCCGAACGAGCGGTCGTCGGGCAGCGGCTCGGCGATGCGGGCCTGTCGCGCGGCTTCGGGCACGTAGAAGCTGGTGTCCTTCATGCCTAGCGGGTCGAGCAGCCGCTGCTTCAGCACCGCATACAGGCTCTGGCCCGACACCACCTCGAGCACACGGCCGAGCACGTCAGTGCTGTAGCTGTAGTCCCACGTGCTGCCGGGCTGGTAG
Source organism: uncultured beta proteobacterium (assembly GCA_963774185.1). GTDB lineage: Bacteria > Pseudomonadota > Gammaproteobacteria > Burkholderiales > Burkholderiaceae_C > JAEUPI01. The sequence continues at coordinate 232,799 of CAVZEK010000015.1, read as the reverse complement.
TGCAGAGGCAGCTTGGCCAGCGCCTCGGCGAATTCGGCGTTGTCGGTGGTGGGCGGCAGCGCGACCAGCGCATCGTTGTAGGCTTTCTTGACCATCGACTCGCCGAAGAAGCCATAGGTCAGGCCTGAGGTGTGGCGCATCAGGTCTTGCAGCGTGATCGGCCGCCTTGGCGCCACCAGCTCGAGCGACTTGTTGCCGTTGGCATCGACCTTCTCGACGCCGACTCGCACGTTGGCAAAGCTCGGGATGTAGCGCGCGACCGGCGCCTCGAGCGTCAGCTTGCCTTCCTCGACCATCATCATCGTGGCCACCGACACCAACGGCTTGGTCATCGAGTAGATGCGAAAGATGCTGTCGCGGCCCATCGGCCGCGGGCTCGCCGGGTCTTGCTGTCCCAGCGCCTCGTAGTAGGCGACCTTGCCACTGCGCGCCACCAGCACCACCGCGCCGGGAATGCGCTTGGCGTCGATCTCGCCTTGGATCCAGGTGCCGATGCGGGCGAGCCGCGCTGACGACAACCCGACGTCCTGCGGTCGCGCGGTGGGCAGTGGTTGCGCCAGAGCGAACGCGGCGCTGAGCGTGAGCACACAGCCGGACAGTGCGCGGCGAACGGCCGATGGGTTCATGCGAGGTCTCCTTCCCTGAAGGCACTCTTGTGCCACAACGTGCACCCGATGGAATCCAGGCTTTCGATGAGTCGCCGTGTGGCGTGTGGCTTGCCTGCAGCGTGCGCAGGTACCATCGGGCTCGATTTCTCAGCATGCCATCGACACGGAGCCCTGCATGAGTGGTGGTCTTGCGTTCCAACGCTGCGCGTCGCGTGCGCTGGCGGCCGTTGCGGGCCTCGTCGCGCTCGCGGCGATGGCGCAACCGGCGACACCGCCGCAAGCAAAGCCCACCGCCCGCGCGGCGGCCACGCCGTGGCCGACCAAGCCGCTGAAGATCATGGTGGGCTTTCCGGGCGGCTCGACGCCCGATGTGGCGGCGCGCATCCTCGCCGACGGCTTGTCCAAGAGCCTGAATCAGAGCGTGATCGTCGAGAACCGTCCGGGCGCTTCGGGCAACATCGCCGCCGACCTGGTGGCCAAGGCCACCGACGATCACACGCTGGGTCTGCTGATCAACGGCAACCTGTCGTCGGCCAAGCTGCTGAACCCGAAGCTGCCGTTCGATCCTGCGCGCGACTTCGTCATGCTGTCGCTGGTGGCCAACGCGCCACTGGTGCTGGTGACGCAACCCGACAAGCCGTCAGGGGAAGACTTCTTTCTGGCGGCTCGCAACGCCGGCGAGAAGTGGAACTACGGCTCGGTGGGCGTCGGCTCGGCGGGCCACCTGGGGATCGAGTTGTTGAAGAGCCGCGCCGGCAACTTCGGCGCGGTGCACGTGCCGTACCAGGGCAACCCGCAGGTGATCACCGCGTTGCTGGCTGGCGACGTGCAGATGGCGCTGATTCCGCCGGGCCTGGCGCTGCCGCAGATCCGCGCAGGCAAGTTGAAGGCCGTGGGCCTGACCACCGGCCGCAGCGCACTGGCGCCCGACGTGCCGCCGCTGGCCGAGGCCGGCGTGCGCGGCTTCGACATGGATGTGTTCGTCGCGCTGGTCGGGCCCGCCTCGCTCAACGCCACGGCACAGGCGCGGCTGGCGGATGAAGCCTCGGCGATCGCGCGCTCGCCCGAGATGAGGCAGCGCTTCTTCAACGCCGGCTGGACGCCGATGGGCGGCTCGCCCGAAGCGTTGCGCGCGCGCGTGCGCAACGAGACCCACTTGCTGGGCGGCATCATCATGATCCGTGGCATCAAGGCCGAATGACGCTTGCGCCTGATCGGCGAGCCGCCGTGAACCCGTCGCAGCCGGCCACCGTGCAAGAGCCGGCCCGGCGCGTGCCGCTGGTGGCCGAGGCCGACGTGCTGGTGGTCGGCGGTGGGCCGGCGGGCATCGCGGCAGCCTCATGCGCGGCGCGCCATGGCGCCCGCACGCTGCTGGTCGAACGCTACGGATTTCTCGGTGGCATGGGCACCGCCGGCGGCGTCACCAATTTCGCGGGGCTGTATGGCAAGCGCGACGGCGAGACCGTGCAACTGGTGCACGGCATGGTCGACGAACTGCTCGAGCGCATCGATCGGCTCGGCGGCCTCAATGCGCCGCAGGATGGCCTGCAGGGGCGCATCCGGGTGCGCTCGTACGACATACCGGCCTACAAGTGCGCGGCCGATCAGCTGCTGCTGTCGGCCAAGGTGCAGCTGCTGTTCCACGCGCTGCTGGTGGATGTGCTGCGCGACGACGGCGGGCTGCTCGATGCCGCGATCGTCGAGACCAAGTCGGGCCGCGGCGCGATCCGCGCCCGCTGGTTCGTCGATGCGTCGGGCGATGCCGACCTTGCGCACCATGCCGGCGTGCCCTACGAGTTGGGCGATGGCCATGGCGATGCGCTGTATCCGTCGACGATGTTTCGCGTCGGCGCTGTCGATGCCGAGCGCGCGCTGGCGGCGGTGGGCAGCTTCGGCGCCATCGACGCACTGATGCGCGCTGCGGCCGATCGCTATCGCTTCCCACGCGACGGCGCGATCCTGCGCCCGCAGCGCAACCGCAGCGAGTGGCGGGTCAACGTCACGCAGGTGGCCAATGCGCAGGGCCGCGCGGTGGATGCCACCGATGCCTGGCAGCTCAGCGCCGGCGAGGTCGAAGGCCGGCGCCAGGTGATCGAGTACCTGCGATTCCTGCGCGCCGAGGTGCCAGGGTTCGAGCGCGCCGAGTTGATCGACGTCGGCACGCAGCTCGGTGTGCGCGAAACCCGGCGCGTGCAGAGGAGCCTACCAGCTCAGCGGCGACGACGTGTTGCGCGGTGCGCGCTTTGACGACTCGATCGGCTTGAACGCGTGGCCGATCGAACGCCATGCGCAGGGACGCGTCGAGTGGGCGTTCCCGCGCGACGAACGCAACACGTTCAACCAGCTGCCGTGGCGCATGCTGGTGCCTTCAGGCGCGGGCAACTTGCTGGTGGCCGGCCGCTGCGCGTCGATGGAGCACGACGGCCAATCGGCCGCCCGTGCCAGCGGCGCGTGCTTCGTGATGGGGCAGGCCGCAGGAACGGCCGCCGCCCTGATGGCGACCGGCGTGGTGCGGTTGAATGATGTGGTTGGCCCGCTGCAGCAGCAACTGCGCGGTGACGGTGTGGATCTGGGCTCGGGTGCCTGATGCACCGGCGCGCGCTCGCCCGTGCCAGCGCAGGAGACAACGATGGATCTTCAATTGCGAGGCAAGACCGCGCTGGTGACCGGCGCCAGCGCGGGCATCGGGCGCGGCATCGCGCTCGCTCTGGCGGCCGAGGGGGTGCGCCTTGCAGTGACCGCACGCCGCTGCGACAAGCTCAATCAACTGGCTGATGGCGTGGTGGCGGCCGGTGGCACGCGGCCGCTGGTGATCGAGCAAGACATGATGGTCGGCGATGCGGCGGCCCGCATCGCCGGCGCCGCGATTGCCGGCCTGGGCAGCGTCGACATCCTAATCAACAACGCCGGCGGGTCACGCAGCTTCACCGAGCTGCACGTCGGCGAGGCGGCTTGGGGCGAGGCGATGACGCTCAACTTCGAGCGGCCACGCCAGCTCGGCGAGGCGCTGATTGACGTCATGATCGCGCAAGGCTGGGGCCGCATCGTCAACATCACCGGCAAAAGCGAGCCCGATCACATCAACGGCGCGTTCTGCGCCAAGGCGGGCATGCACAGCTGGGCCAAGGGCTTGAGCCGCATGGTCGGGCGCCACGGCATCACGGTGAACTGCATCGCGCCGGGGCGCATCCATTCCGAGCAGATCCTGCGCAACTACACGCCCGAGTACCGGCAGTGGCAAAGCGAGCACGAGATCCCGGTGGGGCGCTACGGCGAGCCGCAGGAGATCGCCGACCTCGTGTGCTTTCTGGCCAGCCCGCGTGCGGGCTACATCAGCGGCACCGTCATCCCGGTCGATGGCGGCCTGCGGCGCTATCAGTTTTGATTCTTTCATCGAGAGGCTGACATGACGATGCATCGTCGCGAAGCCTGTGCCGCCATCGCGGCATTGGCACTGACCGCGATGTCGCGCGCGCAAGCGAACTGGCCGCGCCAGTCGATTCGCTTTGTCGTGCCGTTTGCGCCCGGCGGCACCTCGGAGATCGTGGCGCGTACGGTGGCCAACGAGCTGACGCACCAGCTGCGGCCAGACCGTGTTCGTCGACAACAAGGGCGGCGGCGCCGGCGTGCCCGCGATGCAGGATGTGGCCAAGGCCGCACCCGACGGCTACACCATCATCCTGGGCCATGTCGGATCGCTGGCCGTTCACCCGGTCATCTTTCCTAACCTGCCATTCGACGTGAACCGCGATTTCATGCCGGTGACGCTGCTGGCCAAGGTGCCCAACCTGTTCGTGATCCATCCCGACGTGCCGGCCAAGGATTTCAAGGCATTCGTCGCCTACGCCAAGGCCAACCCCGGCAAGCTCAACTACGGCTCGGCCGGCAACGCCAGTGCCGGCCACCTGGCGATGGAGTACCTCAAGCTGGTGACCGGCATGTACATCACGCACATCCCGTACCGCGGCACCGGGCCGGCACTGACCGATCTGCTGGCCGGTCGCACCCAGGCGTTCTCGGCCGGCACGCCGGCGCTGCTGCCGCACATCAAGGCCGGGCGGCTGCGCGCGATCGCGATGGGCACCGCGCGGCGGCTGCCGGTGTTGCCAGACGTGCCGACGGTGGCCGAGATGGGCTACAAGGACTTCGAGACTTCGCAGTGGTACGGCATCCTGGCGCCGGCGGGCACGCCGCGCGACATCGTCAAGCGGCTGCAGGAAGAGTCGCTGATCGCGTTGAAGTCCAACACGGTGACCGAGCGCTTCGCCAGCGATTCGGCCATCGGCGGCGGCGGGCCGCCGGAGGAGTTTGCCGCCTTCATCGCGCAACAGCAGAGGGTGTGGAAGGACATCTGTCGTGCGCGCGGGCATCAAGGCCGATTGACGGTCACGCCGCGAGGGCCGGCAAAGCGCAGCTGTGCGGCGCGCCGCGGTTCACGAGAGCATGACGAATCCGAGCGCGATCAGCGCAGGCAGCGCCTGCACGAACAGGATCTTGCGGCTGGCCGTGACCGCACCGTACACGCCGGCGATCAGCACGCACAACAGGAAGAACACCTTCACCGAGGTGCCTGCGGCGCCGAGGCTCAGGCCCCAGAGCAGTCCTGCGGCGAGAAAGCCGTTGTAGAGCCCCTGGTTGGCGGCCAGCACCTTGCTCGCGGCCGCGGCTTCGGGCGTGTGCCCGAACGCACGCAGCCCCGCGGGCTTGTCCCACAGGAACATCTCGAGCACCAGAAAGTACAGGTGCAGCAGCGCGACCAGCGCGACCAGGATGTTGGCAATGATCGACATGCGGGCTCCTCGATGCGGTGACGCGGTCGCTCAGCGCTTCGGGGTCTCGGCCGGCGCGCTGGGCTGGATCTCTTTCTTCAGCGCCTGGCACTGCAGGTCGAGCCGCTGCTGCACGTCGCTGGCGGCGGCGTTCTTGGTGAGCGTCTGCGCGGCGCGGCGGCGCTCGCTCTTGTAGGGCGCGCTCTTGCGTGTTTCGGCGAGTTCTGCGCGCAACGCGTCGTCGAGCTTCAAGCGGTACAGGCTGGCGTAGACCTCGTCGCGGTGGCCCCGCATCGCCTCATCGCGCTTCTCGCACTGGGTGTAGCCGGAGTCGAATTGCGCCAGCGACTTCGAGCGCGCCGGCGCGGCCAGCGCCAACGGGATGGCCAGCGCCACCGGCAACGCCGCGAGCCCACGCCAGTTTGTCATGCAGTGCTCCCAAAAGCCCGCGCATTGTGTCGCAGGCGGCGCTGCGCGCTGTGATCGCGTGTCGGTGCGCACCGATGCGAAGCCGATGCTCAGAACGCGACCTCGAAGCGCTGGCCACGAATGCGCATGACGGCCGAGTGCGGGCGGATCTGCTCGAGCAACAGTTCGTCGGTCACCGCATCGCCTTCGCGCAGCACCTGGCCATTGAAGATGACCATGCGCTGCGCGGCGATCTCTGAATACACCGAGCCGCCGAAGGCCAGTGACGGCACGCCGCGCCGCAGCTCCTCGGGCAACTCGGCCAGGCTGCGCAGCCGCGGTTCGGGCGCGCTTGCCACGGCGGCTGCTGGCACTGGGCTGGCAGTGGCGGCCTGACCTGGCTTCGGCCGTGGCGGCCGGGGGCACATTCGGCGCGTGTGTCGCACGCTCTGGCGGGGTGCCTGCGCCGGCCTTCGCTGTGGCGGGCGCCTTGGGCGTCGTGTGTGTCGTTGGCGTCGCGCGCGGCCGCTCGGGCGCGGCGGCGGCGGCTGCTGCGGCTGGGTTGGCCGCTGGTGGTTCTGCGGCCGTCACCACCGGGGCAGGCGGCGGCGCATCGGCCGCAGCCGCCCCGCCGTGCGGCGTCACGCTGCCCGCCACCGCGGCGCGCCCACCCGTTGCGTCTTCGGTGGCCGGATCACTGGCCCAACTGCGCCACAGCAGCGGCAGCAGCACGCCGGCGCTGATGCCAACCACCACCCACAGCCACGCCTTGCTGCGCCGCGCGCCAGGCTCCTCGGGAGACAGCACCGGCACCGGTTGCGCGTGCAGGCTCGGCACGCGCCGCTTGCGTTCGCGCTCGGTCTCGGCGCGGCGCAGGGCTTCGAGGATGTACGACATGGCCGGTCCTATCGCGACGCCGCCGCAGGGCTGGGCGCAGCCGATGCCGCCCGCGCAGCGCCCGGGGCCACCGCTGCAGTGCGCGCTGGCGTCGCCGCTGCGTTCACGCCGCGCGGCGGCGCCGCCGACGCGCCGCTGCTGCGTGGTGTTGCCGCCGCCGACGCGGCTGCCGCGGGCGCTGGCGCCACGACGACTGCGGCGCTGCCCGGCGAAGCCGCAGCCGCCGATGCCGAGTCGCGTGGCGCTGCAGGCGTGGAAGCCGATGTCACCTGCGAGGCCACGCCGCTGGCGGCCGACGCGGCGGCGGCCGCATGCTCGGCAGCGCTCGAACGCCGTTGCGCGCCGGTGAACCACAACGCCGCGGCGGCGGCCACCATCAGGCCCAGCGCGACGCCGGCCGCCAGCGCCACCTTGCGGCGCGGCGACCAGATTGATCCCATGTCGCGGGAGTCGAACACCTCGCTCGCTGCCTTGTCGACGATGGTCTTGTCCACCCGTTGGCGGCCGCCGGAGTAGGCGCCGAGCAGTGCGCGGTCGCACAGCAGGTTGATGCGCCGCGGCACGCCGCGCGTCAGTTCATAGATGCGATGGCGCGCCTCGCGGTCGAACGGGATCAGGCCGTTCATGCCGGCCACCGACAGGCGGTGCTTGATGTAGTGCGCCGTCTCCTCTTCGGCCAGCGGGTCGAGGTGGAAGCGCGCCACCACGCGCTGCGCGAGCTGCTCGAGCTCGGGCTTGAGCAGCATGTCGCGCAGCTCGGGCTGGCCGATCAGGATGATCTGCAGCAGCTTGCGCTCGTTGGTCTCCAGGTTGGTCAACAGGCGCAGCTGCTCCAACACGTCGATCGACAGGTTTTGCGCCTCGTCGATGATCAGCACGTTGTTCTGCCCCGCGCCGTGCGTGCGCAGCAGGAACTGGTTGAGCGCGTCGACGTGGTCCTTCAACGTCGCCGACGACGACGCCGCGCGCATGCACCTCGATGCGGAACTCCTCGCACACCGACTGCAGCAGCTCCAGCGCGGTGAGCTTGGGGTTGAAGATGTAGGCGACGTTGCAGCGCTTGGGCACCTGCTCGAGAAAGCAGCGGCACACCGTGGTCTTGCCGGCACCGATCTCGCCGGTCAGCAGCACGAAGCCGCCGCCACCGCGCACGCCGTACAGCAGGTGCGCCAGCGCCTCGCGGTGGCGCTCGCTCATGAACAGGTAGCGCGGGTCGGGCGCGATCGAGAACGGCTCGCGCTTCAGACCGAAATGGGCCGCGTACATGGCGCGAGGATACTGTGCGAACGTTGCGGCCCCGGGGCGGGCTTTCCGCCCCCAACGGCGCCAGCACGGTCTGGCCGTGGCCGCACGATGGCGTGGCCAGTGGCAATGGCTCGGTGGCTGTCGGGGGCGCGCCCCGCGCTCGCGGGGGGTGTGAATTGTCCGCATCACGCGCGCTCTTGGCTGCGCGCCCGCATGGAGGTCGTCAACACTTCACGGCTGCACTGTGCGTGGGTGCATCCACTAGCCCTCACATCCACGTACAAACGACATCTGCCAGATGTTTGTTGTAGGGAGTGTTGCGATGGACAAGCGAGTGCAACAGCGAGCGATCCAACCGTCTCGCCTGGGTCTGAAGTTGATCATGCCGATGGTGTTGTTTGCGGGCGGCCTGGGCGCCGCCACCTGGTGGCTCGGCGAGTCACTGGTGCTCAAGCAGACCGTCAGCGAGGGCCGCACGGTGGCCGACATGGTCGAGAACATCGGCAAGTGGGCCTCGCAGTACGGCGGCGTGCACGTGCGCACCGAAGGTGCCAACGCCAAGATTCCGGGTAACTTTCTCACCCGCTCGGTGTACTCGGTGTCGGGTGCCGACAGCCAGGTGCTGCAGGGCTCGAAAGTGGAGGCCGCGGTGGCCGAGCGCAACGCGCTCGAGCGCGTCGAGGCCTACCACTGGAAGAATCCGGCGTTGATCCAGCGCGAAGTGGCCGACGTGATCACCGCCTCGGGCAGCAAGTCGCGCTATCGCCTGACCGCGCGCACCGTGCTCAACAAGAACAATGCGCCCGACGCATTCGAGCGCGAAGCGCTCGATGCGGTGCAGGCCGCGGCCAACGGCAAGGCCGACGCCGCGACGGCCAAGGAGTACTGGCGCGTCAGCGGCGGCCGGCTGCTCTATGCACGCTCGGTGGTCGCGCAACCGAGCTGCCTGCGCTGCCACGACAACCCCGACAACGCGCCGGAATTCATCCGCACCAACGCGCAGTTCAACGGTGGCGGCGGCTATGGCTACGTGGCCGGCAAGCCGGCTGGCTTGATCAGCGTGTCGGTGCCGTTGGCCAGCATGGAAACCGCCGTGCAAACGCTGCCGCCCGAGGTGTGGGGCGCCGTCGGCCTGGCCGGTGTCGGCGCGCTGTGGATGCTGCTGCTGGCGCTGCGGCGGCGCTAGGACTCTTGCGCCCGCGCTGACGGCTGTCGGCGGCGGCCGCGCCGCAGGCCTGAAACGCGGGCCGCTAATGCAGGTTCTTCTTGCGGCGTGCCGCGCGCTCGATCGCCTCGCGCGCCTGGCGTTGCGCATCGGCGCTGCTGATGCGTGGCCGGCGCCGCAGCCGCGCCACCGCGTCGCGGCACCACCACCAAGTGCGCTGCGCCGCGCGGTCGACGCGCGAGCGCAACCTGGGGCGCATCATCATGCGCGCCAGCGCCGCCACACAGACGATCAGGACGATCGCGGCAAACGCTTTTTCCATCGGCGAGAGTTCGGGCGGGTTCGTTGGCGGAGACGGTGAGATTCGAACTCACGGACGGCGTAAACCGTCGGCAGTTTTCAAGACTGCTGCCTTAAACCGCTCGGCCACGTCTCCGGGTCACTGAAAGGGATGCTACGGCAGTTTTGCCTGTGTTCACATCGCTGCGCGATTTGAACTTCGGCGCAGCGCCACTGACGTGGCGCTGAACAAGACTGCTGCCTTAAACCGTTCGGCCACGTCTCCCAGACGGATGCTCGTGATGCTACGGCAATTCGCCGAAACGAAAAGCGGCGCCATGGGCATGGCGCCGCCTGAAGCAGTGAACGATCAGCGCAGCTTGACGCCGAGCTCGGCGTAGCCGTTGGCCGTTTCGAGCACGTAGACGCCGTTGCCGGCGAGGAAGCCCACGCCACCGGCGGGGGTGGTGGCCATGCCTTGCCACGGTGTGTTGGTGCTGACGGTGAACGGCTGCGCGTTGGGAGTTGGTATGCCGTCGATGCTGTTGATGGTGACCGACGTGCCGCTGGTGGTGAACACCGCCCAGTTGCCGTCTGACGTGCCGGCGATCCAGGTGCCGTCGGTGGTCTGCAGCCCCATGTTCAGCGTCGCCTGCTGCGCACCAACGACGAGGCCGATGCCGAGGCCGCCCTGGCGCCCGTCCTTCAGGTCGATCAGCAGCACGTTCTGGCCGGCCGAGCTGAAGCCGATCGCGGTGCCGACGTTGGTCGTGCCTTCCATCACTTGCCACAGGCCGTTGCCCACCGATACCAGCGTGCCGGTGCGGCCGCCCGACGGGCAGGCGGCGGTGCCGGGGTTGGCGCTCGGGCACGACGACCACGTGTTGTTGGCGCTGATCACGAAGGTGCCGGTGTCGGTGGCGCACGCCGCGTTCAGGCAGCCGCGATGCATGTAGTTGTAGGTGGCAGCCAGCGCACCGATCGTGCTCACCGGATTGCTCATGCCGATGATCGGCACCGTCACCACCGCGCTGCCGAAGCGCTCGCGCACGGCGCCCAGCAGCAAGCCATTGGGCAGGATCACGATGCGCGCATTCGGAATGCCCGATGGCGAATACGAGCCATCAGGGTTGCGCACCAGCGTGCCCGAGCCGGTCTTGCCGTTGAGGTTGAACTGGCTCTCGGTGATCGTGTAGCTGTAGGTCAGTGCAACCGGGTCGACCGTGTAGGTGAGCAGCTCACCGGCCATGGCCACCGACGTGTACTGGGTGGGCGAGCCCGCAGTGCTGTCGCCACCGCCACAGGACGCCAGCATGGCGCCCAGTGCCAGCAAGACCCAGGTCAGGCGAAGACGAAAAGATGTGAATAGCGAGCGCATCGAAGCCTCCTCCAACAGTTGTATTGCAGCGTATCAGCGCGGCCTAATTGCCGTGGTCGTTCAACGCGCCGAGCGAATCGGCGACGACAGACTTTTCACGCTTCGCACGCGAAGAGCTGCTTGATACATCCGCTCACGATCCCGCGTTTCAGCGGGAGTCGGTTAACGCGTGGTTTCGAGCGACGTTCGCACCGCATCGAGTTTGTCGCACAGCTCGCGCGCGCCCTGCACCACACGGTCGGACTGGCGGTGCAGCAGGTCGGGGTTCACCAGCAACAGGTGGCCCTGTCGCGCGGCGCGCAGCGCGTGCAAGCGCCGCCAACCATCGAGCGGCGCCTGGCCGAACGAGTCGCTCCAACCGGCGACGATGGCGTCGGGGTCGGCCAGCAACACGGCTTCTTCGGTCACCGTGGGCGTCAGCAGCCCCGCGCCGGCAAACACATTGTGGGCGCCGCACAGCTCGAGCACCTGACTGATCAGGTGCTCGCCATTGACGGTGATCAAAGGCTGATTCCAGATTTGATAGAACACCTCGATGCGGCGGCGACTGGCATAACGTGATCGCAAAGCGGACACCGTGGCCTCGAAGGCCGCTGCGCGCTGCGCGGCCTGATCCGACACGCCGGCGAGCGTGCCCAGGTCGCGCATCGTGCGTGCGATGTCGGCCAGCGTGCGTGCCTCGCTGGCATAGGTGGGCAGCTTCAAAGCGGAAAGCCGCTGCAGCTGCTGCGGCGAATTGCCGTGGCGCCAGACGAGCAGCAGGTCGGGTTTCATCGCCACGATGCGCTCGAGGTCGAGCAGCGCGCTGTCGCCGACCCGCGGCACCTGTTTCGCCGCCTCGGGAAAATCGGCGTACTCGACGGTGCCTGCCACACGATCTCCGGCGTCGATCGCAAACATCAGCTCGGTCAGATGCGGCGCCAGGCTGATCACGCGCCGCGCCGGCGCTTGCAGCTCGACGGCGCGGCCGTCCACGTCGAGCACGCGAACCTGCGCCTGCGCGGTCGCAGCGCACCACGAGGCCATGGCCGCGACGCACCACGCGACAGCGATGGCCCGCGGCGTCACTCGACGACGTAGGTCCATCGTGTCCCGGTGCGCAAGCGGCGCAGCGGGTGGTCGAAGACGGCGCTCAGCGTGCCCTCTGTCATCACCTCATCGACGGTGCCGGCAATCGGCGCGACGCCGCCCAGCACCAGCGCGTGGCTGGCAAAGCGCGCCGCCAGGTTGAGGTCGTGCAACGCGATCACCGCCGCGCCGCCACCCGCTTGCACGAGCGAGCGCAGGTGTTCGAGCACGCCAACCTGGTGCTTCAAATCCAGGTGCGCGGTCGGTTCGTCGAGCAGCATCAGCGGCACCCGTTGCGCCAGCAACGCGGCAATCGCCACGCGCTGGCGCTCGCCGCCCGACAGCGTGATGACGTCGCGCGCCGACAGCGCTGCCGCATCGACCGCTGCCAGCGCGTCGTGCGCAATGCGCCGGTCTTCGTCGTCGTCGAACGACCAGCGGCCGTGGTGCGGATGGCGGCCGAGCAGCACCACCTCCAGCGCGGTGGCAGAGAAACTGTCGTGCACCGTCTGCGTCAGCAGGCCACGCCAACGCGCGGTCTGCTCGGCCGCAGCGTGCGCGAGGTCGCTGCCCATCAGGCGTACTCGCCCGGCAGCCGGTGCGTGCACGCCGGCCAGGGTGTGCAGCAGCGTGGTCTTGCCGCTGCCGTTGGGGCCGAGCACGCACCACAGCTCGCCCGCCCGCACGCACAGCGACAGGTTGCGCGCCAGTTCGCGCGTGCCGGCGCGCAGCGTCAAGCCCGACGCGTCTAGCAATGGCATGTCGGTTGTCATCGTGCGCGCCCGAGCAGCAAGGCGAGGAACGTGGGCACGCCCAGCAACGCGGTGACCAGGCCCACCGGCAACTGCTGGGGCGCCACCACCGTGCGCGCCGCGGTATCGGCCAGCAACAACAGCGCGCCGCCGCCCAGTGCGCAGGCCGGGAGCAGCACACGCTGGTCGTTGCCGATGGCCAGGCGCAACGCGTGCGGCACCACCAGCCCGATGAAGCCGACGGCGCCGCTGCTGGTCATCGCCACCGCGGTGGCCAGCGAGGCGAGCACGAACAGTGCGCGGCGCAGCACCACCACGCGAACGCCGAGCGACAGCGCGATCACCGGCCCGCGTAGCATCACGTTGAGCGAACGGCCGAGGGGCCACACGATCACCACCACCAGAGCCAGCACTGCCAGCGCGACACCGCCGCCGCTGCCGGCGCTCAAGTCGCCCGCCAGCCAGAACAACATGCCGCGGATGCGCGCCTCGGGCGACAGCGTGAGCAGCAGCGTGACCAGCGCCGTCCAGAGTGCGGCCAGCATCACGCCGGCCAGCAGCAGGCGCGGCGCGCCGAGGCCGGGGTCGGTGAGCGCCGCGCCGGCAAACTCGCGGCGCGCCAGGGCAAACACCAGCACGGTGGAGGCCAGCGCGCCACCGAACGCCGCGCCTTGGGTGAACGCGGCGCCCAGGCCGCACAGCATCGCGCCGAGCGCGCCCACCGCGGCACCGCCCGATGCGCCCATCACGTATGGGTCGGCCAGCGGGTTGCGCAGCAGCACCTGCATCAAGGCACCGGCCAGCGCGAGCAGGCCGCCGGTGCCGAAGGCGGCCAGTGCGCGCGGCAGGCGCAACTCGTGCACGATCTGCGCGTTCACGCTGTCGTCCGGGCGCAGCAGCACGCGCAACAGCTCGAGCGGCGCGATCGCGTGGCTGCCGATGGCCAGCGCCAGCGCCAACGCGGCCGCGGCCAGCGCGGCGAGCAGCAGCCAGATGCGGATCGCCCGATTCATTCGATGCGCGGCGCTGTCATTTCCAGCTCGCGTCGACGGTCAGCATGTACTGGCGTGGCGCCGTGTTGTAGCCCTGCGCGATCTCGTAGCGCTTGTCGGTGGCGTTGAGCACGCGGGCGCCCAGCGTGACCTCGCGCGCGATCGACCAGTTGGCGTACAGCGAGAGCAGGCCATAGCCGCCCATGCGCGATTGCGGCGTGTTGGCCGCGCTGTCGTAGCGCGCGCCGCTGGCCACCACGTTGCCGCCAACCCGCCACGTGCCGGTGTCGAAGGCCAGTCCGGCGCGGCCGTGATCGAGCGCGCGCCGCACCAGCAAGTTGCCGGTGTTGGCGTCGCGCGGGCTTTGATGCGTCCAGTCGGCATCGGCCTGCCAGGCACCCCACACCTGCGTCGCCGCCAGCGTGGTGCCGTGGATGCGCGCACGGTTGACGTTGATCACCGTGCTGAAGGTCGGGTCCACCGCGATCAGGTCGTCGATCTGGTTGTCGAACGCGGTCAGGCTCACCGTGGTGCCGCCGCTGCGGTAGCGCAGCGATGCATCCCCCCCGCGCGACCGCTCGGGCTGCAGGTTGGGGTTGCCCGAGAAGCCGAACTCCGATGGGAAGTAGAGGTCGTTGAAGGTCGGCGCGCGAAACGCCGTGCCGACCGCTGCAGTGACGCGCCAGTCCTGTGCGAACGCCCATCCGGCGCCGATGCGCCCAGTGGTGTGGGTGCCGAACTGCGAGTTTTCATCGGTGCGCAGCGACTCCTCCAACTGCAGCGTGCCGAAGGTGTGCTGCGCGGCCGCGAACAACGACGAGATGGTGCTCGAGGTCTGCGTGTAGGCGGTGCTGCTGGTCACGCGCTCACGCCGCCATTCGGCTCCCACGCTCAGGTTCGTGGTGCTGCCGAGGGTGAGGTCGTTCTGCCAGGTCGCCTGCGCCTGGTCGGTGTCGAACGTGCTCGGGAAGTCGCCGCTGCTGCTCGAGTGATCGGTGCCGCGCGCCAGCCGCAGCGTGCTGCGCCAGATCTCGGTGATGCGATCCTGACTCTCGAGCGCCAGGCTGCCCAGCTGTTGGTGATTGACGGGGTCGCTGTTCGGCCCACTGTCGAAGTGGGTGTCGGCGTTGCTGACCGTGCCGCGCAGGCTGACGCGGTGGCCATCGGCCCAGCGCCACTGCACGGCGCCGTTCGCGTTCTGGTTTCGATAGGGGTCGTCGTCGGGATTGTAGAAAAACGTGTTGCTCGCGTTGGTGGCTGAGAACGCGCGCACGTACAGCGCGCCGGCGTTGAGTGACCACGACCAGTCGCCGCTGCTGCCACCGAAGCCGCCACGCACCTCGCCGCGGTGGTCGCTGCCGGCGGCCACGCTGGCGTTGATGCCATCGGGTGCTCGCGTGAAGATCTGGATCACGCCGCCGATCGCGTCGGAGCCGTACAGGCTGCTGGCGGGCCCGCGCAGCACCTCGATGTGGTCGATCTGCGCAAGTGGGATGTGTTCCAGCGCCGTGGTGCCGGTGGTTGCCGAGTTGACGCGCACGCCGTCGATCAGCACCACCACCTGATTGGTGTTGGCGCCCCGCAGGAACACGCCGCTGGGCTGGCCGGGGCCGCCGTTGGAACTGAGCTCGGCACCGGCGTGGCGCTGCAGCAGCTCGGCCAGGCCGATCGGCCCGGCACGTGCGATCTGCTCGGCGTCGATCACGACGAGGTCGGCGATCACCTTGCTGGTGGGCTCCGGCACCCGATTGGCGGTGACCACCACCTGGGGAATCGGCTCGGCGGCCGACGATGGCGGCGCGCCGGCGAACAACGCAGTGAACACGGCAAGGCTGGCCGCGAGGGCTGGCCGCTGAGGCTTGGGTTGATGCACCGACAGACTCCCGCAGCCAGCGTCCCCGCAGGCTGCCTAGACAGGAATCGCCACGCCATGCGGCGCGGCGGCCATGCAGCAGGCCGGTATCCGGGCTCATGGGCCGGCGCACGAGCGCGCCTTCGGCAGCCGCCTTCCCACGAACCTTGCGGTTCGCAGTGGCATTCGGCTACCTCAGGGATGTGTGTGACATCCCAACCCACCAACCGGTGCGGGGGCAGCGCAGGCTTTGTGCGCCCATCGACTGCATGAGCGCGCGCACCTGCTTCCCGTTTAACCCCGGGCCGTCGAACGGCGACCCGAGGCACCTGATGCGTTTGCCATCTTAGCGCGCGGTGGATCGGCGCCGTTCGGGCGCCACGCGTCAGGCGTCGGCCATCAGCGCCGTCACGCGGTTGCGGCCTTCGCGCTTGGCGGCATAGCACGCTGCGTCGGCGGCGCGCAGCACCTCACCGCCGTTGGCGTGCGTGCCGTCGACGCAGACCAGCCCGATGCTGGCGCCGACGCGAAAGGTCTCGCCATGCCATGACAGCACGTAGTCTTCGACGGTGGCGCGCAGCTTCTCGGCGATTGCACGCGCCTGCGCCACAGGGCACTCGGGCAGCAGCACCGCGAACTCGTCGCCGCCAATGCGCGCCAGCGTGTCCGACTTGCGCAGCCGAGCGGCCAGCTCGTGCGCGACATCGCGCAACATGCGGTCGCCGGCGGCATGGCCGCCGGTGTCGTTGACGAGCTTGAAGTGGTCAAGGTCGATGAACAGCGCACAAAACGGGTGCTCCGCGGCCTGCGCTGTGGCTTGGTCCAGCAGGGCTTCGAACACCGTCCGATTGGCCAGCCCGGTGAGCGCGTCGTGGGTGGCGGCCCAGGTCAGCTGCTCGTGCTGTTGGCGCGCTTGCGTGATGTCGTCGACCACCCAGATCGTGCCGTGTGCGCTGTCGCCAGGCACCACCGCGCGGCCGCGCATGCGAGCCCAGAACACTTCGCCATTGCTGCGCATCAGTTCGAGTTCGCCTTCGAACACGCCGTGCGCCAGGAACTGCGGCCGCGCGCGTGCGGCGAGTTCTTCGAACGCCGCGTCGCTGGCGTAGATCATGCGCGTGCTGCGGCCCACCATCTGCTCGCGCTGGCAACGGAACATCTGGCACAGGCTGCGGCTCACCATGTCAAAGCGGCCGTCGTGCGTGAGCGCGATGCCGACCTCGGCGTTGTCGAGCACCGCCTCGAGCTGCAGCACGAGATCGCTCATGCGCGTCTGGCGCAGCTGGCGCTGCTCGAGCAACTGCCTGAAGGCGTGGCCCATCGCGCCCACCTCGCCCACATCGGCGGGCCACGGTTCCTGATCGTGCGCCTCGACGTCGAGCATGCGCTCGGCGCGCGCGCGCAGCCGCGAAATCGGCCGCACCAGCGCCCAGGCCAATGCGCCCGCTAGCGACGCCGCCAGCAAGCCGGCAGCGGCCGCTGCGGCAAGCGCCTGCCGGCGTGCCGAAGCCAGCGGCTGCATGGCAATCGCCTCCGGCGTTACGCGCAAGTGCAGCCACTCGGTGCCGGCGATGCCGGCCATCGACACCAGATGGCCTTGCGACAGCTGCGCCGTGCCCAAGGCGTCAATCGGGCTGCCGGCGCGCTGCCAGCGGGCGATCAACTCACCGAGGCCCGGCTCATCGGCCGCGTTGCCGAGCAGCCGCTCGACTCGCGGGTGCGACATGATCATGCCTTTGCGATCGACCACCAGGTCGATGGCCGCTTCGGCCTGGCGCTTGTCGCCCACGCCGGCAAACAGCGAGGTCGCCGTCAGCGCCACCACGCCGGCCACCACGCATTGCGGCGCACCGTCAGCGCCGACGAGCGGAATGGCCATGATCACCAGCGGAACTTTCTTGATCCTGCCGCGCATCGGGTCCGACAGCACGGGCTGGCGAGTGCTCATCGCACGCTGGAAGTATTCGCGGTCGCCCACGTTGATCCGTTCGCGCGCCGGCGCGCCGCGTTCGACGCGAGCGATCATCGCGCCGTCGGGCCGCGCCACGAACACCATGTCGAACAGCGTGTTCAACGCCGCTTGCGACGCCAGATAGTCCTCGGTCGCGCGCGGGTCGATGCAGGCGTCCGCGCGGCGGCGCTCGGCCGTTTGGGCCAGTGCCAGCTCGAGCGTCTGGATCTTGCCGGCCAGCAGCGCGGCAGTGCGCTCGCGGTCTGCGCGCTCGGTGGCCATCAGCACGCGTGTCAGCTCCGACTGCGTGACATCGAGCAGCATGTTGGCCGTGCCCCAAGCCGACAGCACGCCGCTGGCGGCCACGATGGCCACGATGCGGAACTTGAGGGTGGAGGTGAAGGCGGGCAGGCGCATGTGGGGTCAGGACGCAGGCTTGCCAAGCATCGGGCACGGGGCTGCCACGGCATACGGCGAATTGCACGTTCCTCGCGGTCTTGTCGACCGCGGTCACCGTTGTTTGCAGGGCACCTGGAAGAGTTCGCGCCTGCCGCTGTCGATGCGCACTGCGCTCAGGCTGCCGCCCCACACGCAGCCGGTGTCCAGACTCAGCAGGTCGGGCCGATCGATCAGCCCGAGCGCCGCCCAGTGGCCGAACGCGACCGGCGTGCCGGCGCTGCGCCGCGACGCGATCCGGAACCACGGCGCGTAGCCGGGCGGCGCCGCGTCGGCACCCTCCTTGACGTTGAACTCCATCGTGCCGTCGGGGGTGCAAAAGCGCAGGCGCGTCAGCGCGTTGATGATCACGCGCCAGCGGTCGTCGCCTTGCAGTGCGTCGTCCCAGCGCAGTGGTGTGTTGCCGTACATGCGCGGCAGGAAGGCATCGAACTCGTCGCTGCGCAACAGTGCCTCCACCTCGCCGGCCAGCGCCAGCGTCTGTTCGGCGTCCCACTGCGGCAGCACGCCGGCGTGCACCAGCAACCAGCCATGCGCGCGGTCGGCCAAGCGGCCTTGACGCAGCCATTGCAGCCAGGCGTCGCGCCGCGGGCTCGCCAACACCGCCTGCAGGGTGTCGCTGCGATGCGCGGGCTGCACGCCGGCCGCCACGGCGAGCAGGTGCAGGTCGTGGTTGCCGAGCAGGAAGCTCGCCGCGTCGCCCAGCGCATGCAGGCGCTGCAGCACGCCCAGGCTGTCTGGGCCGCGGTTGACGAGGTCGCCCAGCACGTGCAGGCGGTCGCGCGACGGCGAGAAGCCGATCTCGGCGAGCAGGCGATCCAGGGCGTCGCGGCAGCCCTGCAGGTCGCCGATCAGAAAGTGCATGGTCCCGATTCTGCTACGCTCGACGCCCCCTGGCTGCGACCGGGCGTGCGATCAGCATCGCGCGCCGATCGATGGACGTTGCGCTTCTCGTCTTCCTGATCCTGGTCAACGCGCTGTTCGCGATGTCGGAGATGGCGCTCACCGCTGCGCGCAAGGCGCGGCTGGCGGTGATGGTCGAGGCCGGCGAAGCGGGCGCGCAGGCCGCGATGGAGCTGCACGAGCAGCCCACGCGCTGGCTGTCGACCGTGCAGATCGGCATCACCTCGATCGGCATCCTGAACGGCATCGTCGGCGACGCTGCGTTCTCGGCGCCGCTGTCGGCCTGGCTGCGCGGCGAGATCGGCGTGCCGCCGCGCGCCGCCGACATCAGCGCCACCGCGCTGGTGGTGATCATCATCACCTTCCTCACCATCATCTTCGGCGAGCTGGTGCCCAAGCGGCTGGGCCAGATGTTCCCCGAGTCGGTGGCCCGCCACGTGGCGCGGCCGATGGAGTGGCTGTCGAATGCGACGCGGCCCTTCGTGTGGCTGCTGACGGCGTGCACCGAGACGATCCTGAAGCTGCTCGGCATTCGCGAGGAGTCGAACTCGCGCGCTGTCACCGAGGAGGAAATCGCCGCCAGCCTCGAGGAGGGAGTCGACGCCGGCGTGATCGAGGCGCAAGAGCACCAGATGGTGCGCAACGTGTTCCGGCTCGACGAGCGGCAGATCGGCTCGATGATGATTCCGCGCACCGAGATCGCGTGGATCGACGTCGACGCGCCGCTGGCGGACGTGCTGGCGATCATCTCCGATCATCCGCACTCGCGTTTTCCGGTGTGCCGCGGTGGCCTCGACGAGGTCATCGGCGTGCTGCCCGCGCAGCGGCTGATCGTGCCGCTGGCCGCCGGCCAGACGCCGCCGTTGGCCGAGTTGCTGCAGCCTGCGGTGTTCGTGCCCGAAACGCTGTCGGGCATGGAACTGCTCGATCACTTTCGCGTCTCCGAAGCGCAGCTGGTGTTCGTGGTCGACGAGTACGGCGCCGTGCAGGGCGTGATCACCGTGCGCGACGTGCTCGAGGCGATCACCGGCGAGTTCGCCGTGCCGAGCGCGGACAACGCCTGGGCGGTGCAGCGCGAGGACGGCAGCTGGTTGATGGATGGCCTGATCCCGGTGCCCGAGTTGAAAGACCGGCTCGAGATCAAGGAGCTGCCCGAAGAAGACCGCGGCCGCTACAACACGCTGGCTGGCATGATCATGCTGCTGCTCGGGCGCCTGCCCGACATCACCGACCGTGTCGACTGGGAAGGCTGGCGTTTCGAAGTGGTCGACCTCGACGGCAAGCGCGTCGACAAGGTGCTGGTGATGCGCGCGCCCGAGACGGTTGCTGCCGAACACGCATGATCCACCCCGCACTGCACGCTGATCCGGTTGGTGCTCGGCGATCCTGCCGCGCCACCGAGTGCCATGACCATGAGTGACGCCGCGCACATCGACGACAGCCACGACCCGGCGCTGCACAGCTGGGTTGCATCGGCCAACACCGCCGACACCGACTTCCCGCTGCAAAACCTGCCGTTCGGCCGCTTCAGGCGCCGCGGCAGCGACGATGCGTGGCGCATCGGCGTGGCCATCGGCGATCAGGTGCTCGACCTCAAGCTGGCGCTCGCGCAATGCCCGTGGGGCCGCGACGTCGAGCCGCTGCTGCAAGCCGCTGGCGCGCGGCGACCTGCACGCGCTGATGTCGCAGGGTGCCGCCGCGCGTCGAGCGCTGCGCGTCGCATTGTCGCACGGCGCTGCGCGAAGGCAGCGAGCAGGTGCCGTTTCTCGAACTGTGCCTGGTGCCGCGTGCCGACATCGAGTGCACGCTGCCGTGCCGCATCGGCGAATACACCGACTTCTACACCGGCATCCACCACGCCACCGCGGTGGGCAAGCAGTTCCGGCCCGACAACCCGCTGCTGCCCAACTACAAGTGGGTGCCGATCGGCTACCACGGCCGCGTGTCGTCGATCGGCGTCAGCGGGCAGGGCGTGCGGCGGCCGCGTGGCCAGTTGATGCTGCCGGACGCCAAGGCGCCGGTGCTTCGCGCCGGCGCGCCGGCTCGACTACGAGCTCGAGCTCGGTGTGCTGGTGGGCGCCGGCAACGCCGACGGCACCCCGATGACGATGGCGCAGGCCGAGGACGACTGGTTCGGCCTGGTGCTGCTCAACGACTGGTCGGCGCGCGACATCCAGGCCTGGGAGTACCAGCCGCTGGGGCCGTTCCTGGCCAAGAACTTCGGCACCACGATCTCGCCGTGGCTGGTGACGCAAGAGGCGCTGGCGCCGTTTCGCAAGCCGTTTGCGCACCCGGCCGGCGACCCGCAACCGCTGCCCTACCTCGATTCGCCGGCCAACCGCGAACGCGGCGCGATCGATGTCTCGCTCGAAGTCTGGCTGCACACCGAGGCGATGCGCGCCAAGGGGATGCCGCCGCACCGGCTGTCGCAGTCGAACTTCGGCGACGCCTACTGGACGGTGGCGCAACTGCTCGCGCACCACAGCAGCAACGGCTGCAACCTCGGGCCTGGTGATCTGCTGGGTTCCGGCACGCAATCGGGGCCGCTGCCGGAGCAGGGCGGTTCGCTGCTCGAGTTGAGCGCGGGCGGCAAGCAACCGATCGCGCTGCCGGGCGGCGAGACGCGCACCTTTCTCGCCGACGGCGACACGGTGATCCTGCGTGCGTTCTGCGAGCGCGCCGGCGCGCGGCGCATCGGCTTTGGCGAATGCGCGGGCACGGTGTTGCCGGCGCTGCCTGCCTGAGGGCAGACGGCGCCGGGCCCGCGGACAACGGCCGATCAGGCCGCGGCCTGTTCGATCAGCGTGTGGTGCACGCCCAGCGTCGCCACGCAGGCGCGCGCCGCCTCGCGGCCCTTCACCACCAGATGCTCGGCGAAGAATCGCGCGTGCGTCGTCGTGCTCGTGAAAGGCCTGCGGTGTCAGCACTGCCGACAGCACCGGCACGCCGCTGTCGAGCTGGACGCGCATCAGGCCGTCGATCACCGCGCCGGCGACGAAATCGTGGCGGTAGATGCCGCCGTCGACCACCAGCGCGCAGGCGATGATCGCTGCATATCGACCCGAGCGTGCGAGCTGCAGCGCGAACAACGGAATCTCGAACGCGCCGGGCACCTCAAAGCGGTCGACGTGGTCGTCGCCGATGCCCAGTTGCGACAGCTCGTCGAGCAGTGCGTCGCGCGAGCGCGCCACCAGGTCGGCGTGCCAGAGGGCGCACACGACGGCCACGCGCTGGCGCTTGGCGCCGGCGATCGGAAAGTACTTGGGATACTGATTCATGGTGGACTCCAATGACTTGGCTACCTGAATCAGGGCGCACGAACCCGCGCCGGCGCACGCGCAAGAACGCGCGGCCGACGCTGGTGTCGCGCTCTCTTTCATCCGGACTGTGACCGTCGGCCCTGGAATCGCACCAGATCTGCTGACCCCGTGGCTCGTCACCGCGGGCGCTCGCGGGCTCAGCGCCAGATTGCACGCATCACCGCCGGTGGGGACTTCCACCCCGCCCTGAGAACGCTGCCGGCACTCATGGCGCCGGCAACAGCAGCTTACGCGATGCGCGCAAGCCCGCGATGTCGCGGCGACGACAACCCCGGTGCGCGCGCGGATGAAACCGCGCCGCACTGGCTGGAGTGGACAAGGACCACGCAGATGCCCTAAGCTTGCAATGTATACATAAGGTACACAATTGATGGCCACCACCTTCCCGCTCAACGCCTGGTACGCCGCGGCGTACGACACCGAGGTCAAGCGCCCACAACTGCTGGCTCGCACCGTCTGCAACCAGTCGATCGTGCTCTTTCGCAGGGAAGATGGTCGCGCCGCGGCGCTCGAGGATGCCTGCTGGCATCGCCTGCTGCCGCTGTCCAAAGGGCGGCTCGAGGGCGACGAACTGGTCTGCGGCTACCACGGTCTTGTATTCAATGACCAGGGCCGTTGCACACACATGCCGTCGCAGGAGACTGTCAACCCGGGCGCCTGCGTGCGCGCCTACCCGGTGGTGGAGAAGCACCGCTTCGTCTGGGTGTGGCCGGGCGACCCGGCCAAGGCCGACCCCGCGAGGGTGCCCGACCTGCACTGGAACGACGACCCGGCGTGGACCGGCGACGGCAGGCTGATCCGCGTGCAGTGCGACTACCGGCTGGTGATCGACAACCTGATGGACCTGACGCACGAGACCTTCGTGCACGGCGGCAGCATCGGCGACCGTGCGGTGGCCGAAGCGCCATTCGTCACCACGCACGGCGATCGCTACGCCACCGTCACGCGCTGGATGCAAGACATCGTGCCGCCGCCGTTCTGGGCCGGGCAGATCCGACACGCGCGCGGCTACGCGGGCAAAGTCGACCGTTGGCAGATCATCCGCTTCGAGGCGCCGTGCACGGTGGCGATCGATGTCGGTGTCGCCGAGGCGGGCAGCGGCGCGGTGCCGCACGACGGCGCGGCGGGCGACCGCAGCAAGGGTGTCAACGGTTTCGTGCTCAACACCATCACGCCCGAGACCGAGCGCAGCTGCCTTTACTTCTGGGCCTTCGCGCGCAACTATTGCCTGCATCAGCAGCGCCTGACGCACGAGCTGCGCGAGGGCGTGGCCGGCATCTTCCGCGAGGACGAGATCATCCTCGAGGCCCAGCAGCGCGCGATCGATGCGCGGCCGGAGCATCGTTTCTACAACCTCGCCATCGATGCCGGCGGCATGTGGGCACGGCGCCTGATCGACCGCCAGATCGCCGCCGAGGCACCTCGCCAACCGGTACCGCGCGTGATCGCGCTGCACGCGACGCAGCCGGGTGCATGAGCGCGCCCAATGCAGCGGGGCCACGCGCATGAGCGCCCGGCGTGCCCCAGCGCGTGCGTGCGCCCGTGCCGACAATGACGCCGGCGCCTCGCAGACCGAACGCGCGCTGCTCGGCCTGCGCGAGTTGATCGTCGGTGGCGAGCTGGTCAGCGGCGAACGCGTGCCCGAGCTGGCCCTGGTCGAGCGCCTGGGCGCATCGCGCACGCCGGTGCGCGCCGCGCTGCAGCGGCTGCAGGAAGAGGGCTTGCTGCAGGCGCTGCCCGGCGGCGGCTTTGCGGTGCGCGGCTTCGACGAGGCCGACATCCACGACGCCATCGAGGTGCGTGCGACGATGGAGGCGCTGGCCGCGCGGCTGGCTGCCGAACGCGGCGTCAGCGCCACGCTGCGGCACGATGCCGAGGAGTGCTTGCAGGCGATCGACACGCTGCTGGCCGAAGCGACGCTCAGTGCGGCGGCGTTCACCAGATACGTGGCGCACAACCGGCAGTTCCATGCGCTGCTGGCCGAGATGTCGGGCAGCGCGATCGTGCGCCGCCAGATCGAGCGCGTGATCACGCTGCCCTTTGCGTCGCCCGACGCCTTCGTGATGGTGCAAACCAGCGGGCCGCAGGCGCGCGACACGCTGGTGGTAGCGCAGGCCCAGCACCACGCGGTGATGCAGGCGATCGACGCGCGCGAGGGCGCGCGCGCCGCCGCGGTGATGCACGAGCACGCGCAAATCGCGCGCGCCAATTTGCGCGACGCGCTACTGAGCCGCCAGGCGCTGCAGCGGGTGCCGGGCGCGCGCCTGATTCGCCGCGTCGGCCGCTGAAGCCCTTTCGAAACGGGATTGCGATGCACCAACCCACCGATTGGCGGCTGGCACGCGTGCGCGCGCTGCGCACGCTGAGCCCCACCGTGCGCGAATTCGAGCTCGAGCCCGAGGGCGGTGTGCGCCCGTGGACGGTGGGTAGCCACATCCAGGTGCGGCTGCCGATCGCTGGCCGCATCGACACGCGCTCGTACTCGCTGGTCGGTGAGCCCGGGCAGGAGGCTTATCGCATCGCCGTCAAGCGGGTGCAGGCCAGCCGCGGCGGCTCGCACGCGATGTGGCAGCTGGCTGTGGGCGACGCCCTTGACGTGCTGGCGCCGCAGAACCACTTCGAGCTCTCCGTGGCGCCGCCGCAATCGCTGCTGGTGGCCGGTGGCATCGGCATCACGCCGCTGCTGGGCATGGCGCTGGCGCTGACCGCGCGCGGCGCCGACTTCACGCTCGTGCATGCCGCGCGCTCGCGCGACGAGCTGGTGTACACGCAGGCGTTGGCAGCAAGCTTCGGCCAACGGCTGCGCTGCCATGTGTCGGGCGAGGGCGATCGCATTCACTTCGACTCGCTGATCGCCGGCCTGCACCCGCAAGGGCAGCTGCTGCTGTGCGGGCCGCTGTCGATGCTGCAGGCCGCACGCGGCGCCTGGACGCGCGCGGGCCGGCCGCCCCATCTGCTGCGCTTCGAGACCTTCGGCACCGGCGGCACGGTGGCGGCTGAAGCCTTCTGGGTGCGCTTGCCGCGGCACGGCATCGAGTTCGTCGTGCCGCCCGAGCGTTCGCTGCTCGACCTGCTGGAGCAGCACGGTGTGGAGGTGCTGTCGGACTGCCGGCGCGGCGAGTGCGGCCTGTGTGCGCTCGATGTGGTCGAGCTGCATGGCAGCCTCGATCACCGCGACGTCTTCCTGAGCGATGCGCAAAAGCGCGAGGGCCGGCGCGTGTGTAGCTGCGTGTCGCGCGTGGTCGGCGGCGGTGTCGTGCTCGACACCGACTGGCGCGACGACACCACCGCCGCTTGAGCTTCCGAGCGGCGGGCCGGCGAGCGATTCCCCCGACGGGCGACCCGCGAGCACCGGGCGATTACCCTCATGCCAAACGGGAATATCTGCTAGTGTCAGCCGACCCTCGCGGCCGCCGCAGCGCTCGACCACAATCGCCGCGCGTCGGCCTATACCGTTGGAGACATCCGCATGAATCGATCCAAGCGCCATCTGCTGGCATGGGCCGCCGGCTTGGCCGTGATGCCGTGGGCGCACGCGCAGTCCGACAACACCGTGAAGATCGGTCTCATCCTGCCGATGACCGGCCAGCAGGCGTCCACCGGTCGGCAGATCGAGGCCGCGGTCAAGCTGTGGCAGGCGCAAAACGGCACCAAGGCTGGCGGCAAGACGGTGGAGGTAATCATCAAGGACGATGCCGCCGTGCCCGACACCTCGCGCCGGCTGGCGCAGGAGCTGGTGGTCAACGACAAGGTCACGGTGCTGGCGGGCTTCGGCGTCACGCCAGCGGCGATGGCCACCGCGCCGATCGCCACGCAGAGCAAGACGCCGATGGTGGTGATGGCCGCGGCGACGTCGGCGATCACCGAGGCGTCGCCGTTCATCGTGCGCACCAGCTTCACGCTGCCGCAGGTGACGATCGGTATCGCCGAGTGGGCGGCCAAGAACGGCATCAAGAAAGCGGTGTCGCTGGTGGCCGACTACGGCCCGGGGTTCGACGCCGAGAAGTTCTTTGATTCGCGCTTCACGCTGAATGGCGGCCAGGTGCTCGAGAAGCTGCGCACGCCGCTGCGCGGCCCCGACTTCGCGCCGGTGCTGCAGAAGGTGCGTGACCTGCAGCCCGATGCGCTGTTCGTGTTCCTGCCCTCGGGGCAGGGCGCGCAGTTCATGAAGCAGTTCGGCGAACGCGGCCTCGACAAGGCAGGCATCCGCCTGATCGCCACCGGCGACGTCACGGACGACGACCAGTTGAACGACATGGGCGACGTGGCGCTCGGGGTGGTCAACTCGCACCACTACTCGGCTGCCCACAACTCGCCGGCCAACAAGAAGTTCGTCGATGCGTTCCAAGCCGCCAACAAGTTCCGCCCCAACTTCATGGCGGTGGGCGGCTACGACGGCATGCGCGTGATCTACAACGCGCTCAATGCCACCAAAGGGCAAGGAGGAGAAGCGCTGCTCAACGCAATGAAGGGCCAGATCTTCGAGAGCCCACGCGGCCAGGTGTTGATCGACGCGCAGACGCGCGACATCGTGCAGGACGTCTACATCCGCAAGGTCGAGCGCGTGAACGGGCAGTTGTGGAACGTGGAGTTCGATGTGCAAAAAGCGGTCAAGGATCCTGGCAAACTCAAATAAGCGAACCCATCGGGTTGTTGTCGAGCCGGCTGATGTGTTGTACAGCCGGCTCTTTGTTTGTGTTTGCGGCACTCACTTCTGACCGATGCTGACTCTGCTGTTCGACGGCGTCGCCTACGGCATGCTGCTGTTCATCCTGGCGCTCGGCCTGGCCGTGACGATGGGGTTGATGAACTTCATCAACCTGGCGCACGGGGCGTTCGCGATGGCCGGCGGCTACATCCTGATCGTGCTGATGCAGCGCGAAGGCTGGCCGTTCCTGGGGTGTTTGCCGGTGGCCTTTGTGCTCACCGCCGCAGCCGGGGCGCTGCTCGAACGCACGCTGTACCGGCCGATGTATGGCAAGCCGCATCTGGACCAAGTGCTGTTCTCGATCGGCCTCGCGTTCATGGCGGTGGCCGTGGTGGACTACCTGGTCGGCTCGTCGCCACAGACCGTGCAATTGCCCGGTTGGTTGCGCACGCGCTTCGAGATCGGCAGCGGTGCGTGGCAGCTCGGCATGGGAGCCTACCGGTTGTTCATCATCGCCAGCTGCCTGGTGCTGGCGCTCGGGCTGCAAGCGATCCTCAGCCGCACGCGCTTCGGCAGCCGGCTGCGCGCCGCGGTTGACGACCCGCGCGTCGCCGCGGGCTTGGGCATCCCGGTGAACCGCGTGTTCCTGTTCACCTTCGCGGTCGGCTCGGGTCTGGCCGGGCTCGGCGGCGCACTGGGCGCCGACATCCTCGGGCTGGATCCGACGTTCCCGCTGAAGTTCATGGTGTACTTCTTGATCGTCTGCGCGGTGGGCGGCACCAGCTCGATCACCGGCCCGCTGGTGGCGGCGCTGGTGCTGGGCATTGCCGACGTGATGGGCAAGTACTACGTGCCCAAGCTCGGCGCCTTCATCGTCTATGTGCTGATGATCGCCATCCTGCTGTGGCGGCCGCAGGGGTTGTTCTCGCGGCAGGGCGGACGATGAGCATGCCCGCTGCCGCCGCCCGCTTGCTCGCCTCCTCGCGCTGGCGCGCGTGGGAGATCGTGGCGTGGCTGATTCTCGGCGCCGCGCCGCTCGCGCTGGGCTCGCATGCACCGCTGATCAACGAGATCGCGATCCTCGCGCTGTTCGCGCTGTCGCTCGACCTGATCCTCGGCGTCGCGGGCATCGTGTCGCTCGGCCACGCGGCGTTCCTGGGCGCCGGTGCGTATGCGTCGGCGCTGTTTGCCAAGCACGTGATGCCCGATCCGCTGGTGGGCCTGGCGGTCGGCACCGTGGCCGCCGCGCTGCTGGGCGCGTTGACCAGCCCGATGATCGTGCGCGGCACCGACCTCACGCGACTGATGGTCACGATGGGCGTGGCGCTCGTGCTGGAAGAGCTGGCCAACAAGTTCGACAACATCACCGGCGGCATCGATGGCCTGCAGGGCGTGGTGATCGGCCCGCTGCTCGGGCGCTTCGAGTTCGACCTGGGCGGGCACGTGGCGTCGTTCTATTCGCTGATCGTGTTGTTGATTGCCTTCGTGGTGTCGCGCCGCATCGTCCATTCGCCGCTCGGCCTGTCGCTGCAGGCGCTGCGCGACAACCGGCTGCGCGTGATGGCGGTGGGCCTGTCGGTGCAGGCGCGGCTGGCGGTGGTGTACACGCTGGGTGCTGCGCTGGCGGGCACCGCCGGCGCGCTGCTGACGCAGACCACCGGCTTCGTGTCGCTCGACGTGCTCGAATTCCACCGCAGCGCCGACGTGATGCTGGCGCTGGTGATCGGCGGCGCCGGCTGGTTGTGGGGCGCACTGATCGGCGCCATCGCGTTCAAGGTGATGCACGACTGGTTGTCGACCATCACCACGCAGTACTGGACGTTCTGGATCGGCCTGTTCCTGGTGGTGCTGATGCTGGTGGGGCGCGAGCGGTTGTTCAGGCCATGGCGGTGGTTCAGATGAGTGGCCTTGCCGGCGACACCATGGCATGCGTTTCTTCGCGCACCACGGTGCAACGGCAAAGCCGTGGGCGAGTATGCGCCGGCGGCTTTGCGAGCTCGATCCGTCAGAAGGGCGAGCGATCAACATGACCGACGTCGTGCTTCAAACCCACGCGCTGGTCAAGCGTTTCGGCGGCATCACGGCCACCGACCACGTGACGCTTGCCGTCGAGCGTGGCGCGCGCCATGCGTTGATCGGCCCCAACGGCGCCGGCAAGACCACGCTGATCAACCTGCTCACCGGCATGGCGGCGCCGACCTCTGGCCGCGTGGTGCTGGGCTCACGCGACATCACGACGATGAACCCGCACGCGCGCGTCGGCCTGGGGCTCGTGCGCACCTTCCAGATCAACCAGTTGTTCGCCTCGCTGACGCCGCTGCAAAGCCTGGCCCTCGCGGTGGGCAGCCGCGTCGGCGCGGCATGGCGCTGGTGGCAACCGGTGGGGCGTGACGCGGCCATCGCCGCCGAGTGCGAGCGGCTGCTCGAACAGTTCCGGCTCACCGGACATGCCGAGCAGGCCACGCGCGAGTTGCCGTATGGCAAACGGCGCCTGCTCGAGATTGGCCTGGCGGTGGCGTTGAAGCCCAGCGTGTTGCTGCTCGACGAGCCGGCCGCCGGCGTGCCGGCCAGCGAACGCAAGGACATCCTCGACACCGTGGCCGCGCTGCCGGCCGATGTGTCGGTGCTGTTGATCGAGCACGACATGGACCTGGTGTTCAGTTTCGCGCGCCGCATCACCGTGCTGGTCAACGGCGCGGTGTTGAAAGAAGGCGCCCCCGATGCGATCGCCGCCGACCCGCAGGTGCGCGCGGTGTACCTGGGTGATGAGCAAGCGGTCCCCACCGCAGCAACGAGCCATGGCTGAGCGCTTGCTCGAGGTCGAAGGCCTCACCTGCGGCTACGGCGAGGCGGTGGTGCTGAGCGACGTGAGCTTCGCGCTCGATGCCGGCCGATCGCTGGCGCTGCTCGGCCGCAACGGCACCGGCAAGACCACGCTGATCGACACGCTGGTTGGCGTGACCCGGCGCCATGCCGGACGCATCGTGCTCGCCGGGCGAGCGATCCACGCGCTGCCCGCGCACGAGCGCGCGGCCGCCGGCATCGGCTGGGTGCCGCAGGAGCGCAACATCTTCAAGTCGCTCACCGTCGAAGAGAACCTCACCGCAGTGGCAAGGCCCGGCGCGTGGACCGTGAAGCGCGTGTTCGAGCTGTTTCCGCGCCTGGACGAACGGCAGCGAAGCCTGGGCACCCAGCTGTCGGGCGGCGAGCAGCAGATGCTCGCGTTCGCGCGTGCGCTGGTGCTCAATCCGCGGCTGCTGCTGCTCGACGAGCCGCTCGAAGGCCTGGCGCCGCTGATCGTGGCCGAGTTGCTGGCTGCGATCAGCCGCGTCGCGCGCGAGGAAGGGCTGTCGTCGATCGTCGTTGAACAGCACCCACACCTGGTGCTGAAGGTGACCGACGATGCGATCGTGCTCGACCGCGGCGGCATCGCGCTGGCGGCCACCAGCGCATCGCTGCTGGCGGATCCGTCGCCGCTGGATGCCTGGCTTGGCGTCGCGGCCAGCCATTGACCAGCGGGTAGCTTGCTGGCCGATGAACCGCGTTGTGCATGCCGGGCAGTCGCTGAGGCGCGCCGCGCTCGGTGTGCTGCTGGCGATCGCGGGCGCCGGCAGCGCGATCGCGCAGGCCGACTTTCCGTCGCGGCCGCTGCGCATCATCGTGCCGCAGCCGCCCGGTGGCGGCTTCGATTTCGTCGGCCGCACGCTGGCCGATGCGTTGGGCCGGCAGCTCGCGCAGAGCGTGGTGGTCGACAACCGCACCGGTTCGGGCACGCTGGTGGGCACCGATGCCGCAGCCAAGTCGGCGCCCGATGGCTACACGCTGCTGGTGGGATCGGTATCGAATCTGGTTTTGAACCCGGGGCTGTACGCGACGCTGCCGTACGACAGCGTGCGCGATTTCGAGCCGCTGGGCGTGGCCGTGACCTACAGCTACACGCTGATGGCGCGCAAGGACCTGGCAGTCACCTCGCTGGCCGACCTGGTGCGCCAGGCGCGGGCCAAGCCGGGCGCCTTCAGCTACGCGTCCGCCGGCAACGGCTCGGGCCAGCATGTGCTGGCGGCGGCGTTGTGGCATCTGGCCGGCGTCGAGCTGGTGCACGTGCCGTACCGTGGCGCGCAGGCGGCCTACCAGGACTTGCTCGGCGGCCGCGTCGACCTGTTCTTCGATCTGGCGCCGACCGCGCGCGCGCAGATTGCGGCCGGCACGGTGAAGGCGCTGGCCACGTCGGGCGCACAGCGCGACGCCATGCACCCGGAGCTGCCGACGCTGCGCGAGTCGGGTGTAGCCGACCTCGAGCTCGAATCGTGGTTCGGGCTGTTCGCGCCGGCGCGCACGCCAGCGGCAGTGCTGGAGCGCTTGCGCAGCGAGCTGGCGCGCGCTGCGCAAGCGCCCGAAGTGCAGGGCGTCTTCACGCGCGCCGGCGGCCGGCCGTTGCCGCTCACCGCCGAGCAGACGCGCGTGCGGCTGGCGCGCGACCTTGATCGCTGGACCCCGCTGCTGCGCGCCAGCGGCATCAAGGCGGATTGAATGATCAGCCCCGAAGCGGCCTGGCAAGCGCGGCGTTCATTGGGGGGGCGCTGCCATGCGTTTCACGGCGCCGATCCACTGCTCGAACGCGGCCATCTGCGCGCCGACGATCTTGCGCGTGGCCTCGTCGATGCACTGGCCGTCGGCGCTGAACTTGGTGGCGACGTTGCCGACGAACACCTCGGGCTTGATCAGCGCCATCGCGTTGACGAACAGCATCACCTTGCGCAGGTCGTACTGCACGCGTGCGCCGCCCAACGGGCCGCCCGTGGCCGAGAGCATGGCCACCGGCTTGCCCGACAACGGCTGATCCTCGCCGCGGCTCAGCCAGTCGATCACGTTCTTCAGCCCGCCCGGAATGGAGAAGTTGTACTCGGGCGTCACGATCAGCAACCCGTCGGCGCTGCGCACGCGTTCGCGCAGTGCGGCCACCGTCGGCGGCAGGCCCTTGGCGAGCACGTCGGCGTCGAACACCGGCACGTCGCGCCACTCCAGCACGTCGAGTTGCATCGACGCCGGCAGCAGCGATTGGGCCAGGCGCATCAGCATGCGGTTGTACGAGGCGGCGCGCAGGCTGCCGCAGACGCCGGCGATCTTGAGCATGTTCGATTCCCAGGAATGAGGTGCCGCATTCTGGCCCAGCACCCCAATGGCGTTTAGCATCCCGATTCGACCGGAGACTCCCATGACCCAGCGCACGACCCCGCCATTCCGCGCCGACCACGTCGGCAGCTTCCTGCGTCCGAGCTACCTGCTGCAGGCGCGCGAGCAGCGCGCGAAGAACGAGATCACGGCCGAGCAGTTGCGTGCGGTCGAAGACAAGGCCATCACCGAGATCATCAAGTTCCAGGCCGACGTCGGCCTGCAGTCGATCACCGACGGCGAGTTCCGCCGCACGTACTTTCACATCGACTTCCTCGAGCAGCTCGGCGGCGTGAAGACCGACATCCCGGTGACGGTGAAGAAGCCCGATGGCACCGAGGAGCTGGCGCCACCGGTGATCCGCGTGATCGACAAGGTGCGCCACGCCAAGAACATCCAGCTCGCCGACTTCCAATACCTCAAGGCGCAGGTCGAGCAGCTCGGCATCAAAGGCCTGACGCCGAAGGTGACGATCCCGTCGCCGACGATGCTGCACTTTCGCGGCGGCCGCGCCGGCATCGACAAGCAGGCGTACCCCGAGCTCGACCCGGTGTTCTACGACGACGTGGCCCGCGCCTATGGCGACGAGCTGCGCTCGCTGGCGGCCGCCGGCTGCAGCTACGTGCAGATGGACGACACCAACATGGCGTACCTGTGCGACGAGAAGATGCGCGCCGCGGCACGCCAGCGCGGCGACGACCCCAACGAGCTGCCGCACCGCTATGCCTGGTTCATCAACAAGGTGGTGGCGCAAAAGCCCGCCGGCATGACGCTGGCGATGCACCTGTGCCGCGGCAACTTCAAGAGCACCTTCGCCGCGCAGGGCAACTACGAGCCGGTGGCCGAGGCGCTGCTGTCCGGAAATGAATCTCGACGCCTACTTCATGGAGTACGACGACGATCGGTCGGGCGACTTCCGGCCGCTGCGCTTTCTCAAGAACGGCAAGACCGTCGTGCTCGGGCCTGGTCACCACCAAGTTCGGCCAGCTCGAAAAGAAGGACGACCTCAAGCGCCGCATCGACGAGGCGTCGAAGTACGTGCCGCTCGATCAGCTGTGCCTGTCGCCGCAATGCGGCTTTTCCAGCACGGTGCACGGCAACAACATCGCCGTCGAAGACCAGCGTCGCAAGCTCGAACTGGTGGTGCAGACCGCGCGCGAAGTGTGGCAGTGAGCCGCCAGCGCAACCGGCCCCGAGAGCGGGCTGCGCCACGTGATCAGAACTTGTAGAACACCCCGAACGCGTAGGTGATGGGGCGAAAGTCGATCGTCGTGGTCAGCACGGTGGCGCCCACGGCCACCACGTCGCTCTTCACCTTCAGCGCGGCGATGCTCCCCCACAGGCCCCACTGCTTGTTCAACGCGTAGTCGACGCCGGCCTGCACGGCCCAGCCCCACGAATCGCTCATCTCGACCTGCGGCGCGAGGCTCGACTCGATGTTGGTGAAGTGCGTGTAGTTGATGCCTGCGCCCACGTAGGGCCGCCAGGTGTCGCTCGGCGCGCCGAAGTGATAGTTGAGCAGCAGAGTCGGCGACACGTTCTTGGCCGACAAGATGTTGTCGCCGAGGAAGGCCACTGAGCCGGTGGCCTTGGTCTCGAACTTCGGCGGAATGCCGAGCACCAACTCAATGCCGAGATCGGGTCGAATCATGCGCTCGTAAGTGAAGAGCACCGTCGTCGCATCGCTGGTTTCGGCGTCGGCGCCCGGCGGTACGCCGATACCCTGGATGCCGGTGGTCTCGGAGTGCGTGTCGTAGTAGACCACCCCGGTCTTGAACACGTTGTTCTGCGCCAGTGCCTGGCCGGCGGTGAGGATGGTCAGCGCCAGCAGCGCGATCGAACGGATCAGGGTCGTCATCTCGTGCTCCTTGGGCTCAGATCCAGCCGAATGCGGAGAGCTGGGCGCGGACCGCCTGCTCGAAGAGCATGTGGCCCCCGGTCGACGGGTGCACGCTGTCGGCGAAGAGCCAGGTGTGGATGTCGGCGCCGGTGCGGATGCCGTTGTACGGCGCGCCGGCTGTGGCGCTGCAGAACAGCGACCCCCCGTCGGTCACTGCGCCGCCGGTCACGACCTGGATCTTGGCAGCGTCGCACGCCGGGACCGTGTTGTTGGCGATGCCGTACTTGCCCGGGTTCTGGTACACGTCCTTGAACAGGGACCAGGCGTCGATCAGCTGCACCGGCTGGTCTGTCAAACCCTCGCGCAGCCACAGGTTGAAGTTCTCCGACAGCGCCGACAACACCGATCGCGCCGGCGCCACCTGCGCCGAGTTGCCGAACGGCGTGTCGGCGATGTCGACCAGCGTCATCACTGCCACGTACTTCCCACCCTTGGCCAGGATCTCGTCGCGCACATAGCCGGCGAGCTCGAGCGCCGCCTGCTTCATGGCGCCCAGCACCGTGAGTTCTGCGTTCAGCAGCAGCGTGTTCGCCTGGTCGGGGGTGATCCGTCCGGCCGCGGCGTCGGCCTGGATCTGCGCCGCGCTGGCGGCGAACGCCTCGAACTGCACGAACACGTCGTTGTTGCCCGCGAACACTAGGATCAGGTCGCTTTCCTTGAAGCTCGAGAAGCGCGCCAGGTGGTTGGCGATCTGAGTCTTTACGGGTACCGTCAGCAGACCGGCGGCGTGGTGGTATCCGTTGGCGTTGGTCACGAGGGCACCGCCCTGGCCGTACGCGGTGCAGCTGTTGGCCAGCTGCGGCACTGCCGCGAACGGGCACTTGACCGAGCTGCCCGCAAATCCCACCTCGGCCGGCGTGAGCGCGATGCCCAGGTGGGCCGCGAGGTACTCGACCCACACCAGGTTGGTCGCCGTGGTGTTGTCGTTGGTGGTGAAGCGGCCACCGAAGTAGGGCGCCTGCCCGTTACCGGCGAGCGAGGTGGCTGGCGCGTAGGCGCCGGCGTCGCTCAAGCTGTCGCCGAACGAGACGACCGCGGTGAAGCTCCCTTTGCTGGTGGGCGCCCCGGCCGGCGAGCCGCTGCCCGGCACATCGGGACTGCCGCCGCCGCAGCCCCACAGCCACGCGACAGCAAGAATGCCAACGACCCAGCGAAGTCGACGCAGTGCGTTCATGGGGATCCCTTCCAGAGGCGGCCGACGAGGGTGCATTTCCATTGCGCATGACCCGTCGCTAGCGATTTCGGGCAGCCTAGTTCGAGCGCCCGGCGCAGGCCTTGCGCCAAATCAAGGCGACGCGCGTGCTACCGTTCGTGCTGGCCGCGCGCGACACCCGGCGGCGTATCCAGGAATGGAGGCAGGCATGGCCGTTGAGTCGCTGGTTCTGGTCGCCAATCAGGGTGCGGTGCGCACGTTGACGCTGAACCGCCCGGCGTCGCTGAACAGTTTCACGTCGGCGATGCACCGCGAGTTGCGGCCGGCGCTCGACGCCGCGGCCGACGATTGCAGCGTGCGCTGCCTGGTCATCACCGGCGCCGGCCGCGGCTTCTGCGCCGGGCAGGACTTGAACGACCCCGAGGTCGGCAGCAACGTCGGCAACGTGGTCGAGCGGGTCTACAAGCCGCTGGCGTTGCGCATCGCCTCGATGCCGATGCCGGTGATCGCCTCGGTCAACGGCGTCGCAGCAGGCGCCGGCGCCAACTTCGCGCTCGGCTGCGACCTGGTGATCGCCGCCAGGTCGGCGAGCTTCATCCAGGCGTTCTCGAAGATCGGTTTGATCCCCGATTGCGGCGGCACCTGGCTGCTGCCGCGCCTGGTGGGGCGCGCGCGCGCGATCGGCCTGGCGATGACGGGCGACAAGCTCGGTGCCGAACAGGCCGAGCGCATGGGCCTGATCTGGGCTTGCGTCGACGATGCCGCGCTGGCCGACCAGACGATGGCGCTCGCGCAGCGCCTGGCCGCGATGCCGGTGAAAGCGCTGGCCGCCACGCGGCGCGTGATCGACGAGGCGATGGGGGTCGACTATTCGGCCGCGCTGTCGATCGAGGCGCGCGTGCAGAACGACATGGGTGCGCAGGCCGATTTCCGCGAAGGCGTGGCCGCGTTCCTCGAGAAACGCGCCGCCAAGTTCAACGACCGTTGAGCACGCCGAACCTGCGCTGCTCGAGAGCGGGCTGACATGCGCGTGCAGGTGCTCGGTGGCGGCCCCGCCGGCCTGACGCTCGCCATCGTGCTCAAGCGCCACGATCCGGCGCACGAGGTGCGCGTGGTCGAACGCGGACCGCGCGGGGCGACGTGGGGCTTCGGCGTGGTGTTCTCCGACCGCGCGCTGGACTTCCTGCGTGCCGATGCGCCTGAGCTGCACGACCTGCTGACGCCGCGCATGCAATCGTGGCGCGACCTGACCATCGTGCACGGCGACGTGCGCATCCCGATCGGCGGCAACGGCTTCGCGTCGATCGGCCGCCTCGAGCTGCTCGGCGCGCTGCAGCAGGAAGCCGAGCGCCTGGGCGTCGTGCTCGAGTTCGATCGTGCGCTGGCGGACGTCGATGAGCTCGGCGATGCCGACCTGCGCGTGGCCGCCGACGGCGCGTTCTCGGCATCGCGCGATGCACGCACGGGCGCCTTGGGCACGCAGATCGATTGGCGCAGCAACCGCTTCGTCTGGTACGGCACCACCCGGCCGTTCGAGACGCTGACGCTGACGTTTCGCTCGCATGCGCTCGGCGTGTTCTGCGCCCACCACTACCGCTACGCGCCGGATCGCAGCACCTTCCTGGTCGAGGTCGACGAGGCCACCTACCAGCGCGCCGGCTTCGAGACGATGCCCGAGGCCGACAGCCTGCGTTTGTGCGAACAGGTGTTCGCGCCCGATCTGCAAGGGCACCCGCTGCTGTCCAACCGCTCGACGTGGCGACGCTTCCCGGTGATCTGGAACCAGCGCTTCCACGACGGCCGCACCGTGCTGATCGGCGATGCGCTGCGCACCGTGCACTTCTCGATCGGCTCGGGCACGCGGCTGGCGATGGAGGACGCCATCGCGCTGGCCCGCGCGCTGCGCGGAGAGCCGCGACGTCGATGCCGCGCTCGCTCGCTTCCAGGCCGAGCGGCTGCCGCCGATGAAGAAGATCTGGGACGCCGCCAACGTGAGCCTGCGCTGGTACGAGCGCATGGGCGAACTGATGGCGCTCGACCCGCACGAGTTCGCGTACCGCTACATGACGCGCAGTGGCCGCGTCGACCATGCCGAGATGCGCCTGCGCGATCCGCGGCTGGCGCGCGCCTACGAGCAGCTGCATCCCGAGTTGTTCAGTTGACCCTTGCGCGCCGCGATGGCGTGGCTGGCGTGACTATCATCGCGGGGCTCGCTCAAAGCCTCGAAAGCAGCCGTATGCATCGCAGATCCTTCTTGTGGATGGCCGCGCCCGCCGCGCTCGCGCCCGCCGCGGCGTTGCGTGCACAGGCGCTGCCCAACAAACCGATCCGCTACATCGTGCCGGTGGCCGCCGGCGGTGGCAGCGACATGGTGGGCCGCACGGTCACCGAGCGCTGGGGCAGGTTGCTGAACCAGACCTTCGTGGTCGACAACGTCAGCGGTGGTGGCGGCACCATCGCCTGCCAGGCCACGGCGCGTGCTGCGCCCGACGGCAGCACGCTGATGCAAGGCTATGTCGCCACGCACGGCACCGCACCGGCCACGCGCAAGGTGCCATACGACCCGATCAAGGACTTCACGCCGATCGGCATGATCGGTGCCACGCCCAATGTGCTGGTGGTCAACGCATCGCTGCCGGTGCACTCGCTGCGCGAGCTGCTCGACTACGCGCGCGGCAAGCCCGGGCAGTTGAGCTACGGCTCGGCCGGGCCGGGGTCGCTGACGCACCTGACGATGGAGCTGTTCAAGCAGCAGGCCGGCGTCTTCCTCGTGCACATCCCGTACCGCGGCATCGCGCCAGCGTTCAACGATCTGCTCGGTGGCCAGACGCAGGCGATGTTCCCCGGCCTGGCCGCTGCGATGCCGCACATCCGCTCGGGGCGTGTGCGTCCGCTGGCGGTCACCGGCCTGGCGCGCCATCCGCTGCTCAAAGACGTGCCCACGCTCGACGAATCGGGCTTCAAGGGCTTCGATGCGCAGCAGTGGTATGGCGTGATGGGCCCCGCCGCGATGCCGGCCGCCGTGGTCAAGCAACTCAACGACACGCTCAACGCGGTGCTGCAGCAGCCGGATCTGCGCGACAAGTTGGCGGTCGAGGCGATCGAGCCGATGCCGATGGCGGCCGACGCCTTCGGCCGCTTCGTGCAGCAAGACATCGCGCGCTGGACGCAGCTCGCGCAGGCGCGCGGCATCCAGCTCGACTAAGGAATGTTGGCCCCCACGCTTGTCGCTTCGCTCCGGCGCTGCCCCCCGAGGGGGCGCAGTCCGGCTTGGGACGGCCCTGCGCCGGACTGACCGCAACAATCGCAACCGAGAGGTACACATGGCCCGCAACACCGCCGTCGCTGCCGATGCGAACGCGCCGCCCGTCACGCGCACGCTGGCGCGCTTCGTGGCCGCGCATCCGGGCCGCGGCTGGAGCGACGCGGTCGAGCGCGAGGCGCAGCGCACGCTCTTCAACTGGCTGGGTTGCGCGATCGGTGCCGCGCACCACGAGGCGGTTGACGCGGCACTGGCGGCGGTGCGGATGCTGCAGCCTGCGGCGCAAGCCAGCGTGCTCGGCCGCGGCGAACGCGTCGACATGGCGAGCGCGGCACTCGTCAACGGCATCGCCTCACACACCTTCGACTTCGACGACACGCACCTCAAGACCATCATCCATCCGGCCGGGCCGGTGGCCTCGGCGGCACTGGCGCTGGCCGAACACCGGGGCGCAACGGGGCGCGCGCTGCTCGATGCGCTGGTGCTCGGCATCGACGTGGCGTGCCGCGTCGGCAATGCGGTGTACCCCGATCACTACGACCGCGGCTGGCACATCACCGGCAGCACCGGCATGCTCGGCGCGGCTGCGGCGTGCGCGCGGCTGCTCGCGTTGGACGAGCAGCAGACCGCGATGGCGCTGGGCATTGCGGCATCGCAGCCGGTGGGCTTGCGCGAGCAGTTCGGCACCATGACCAAGCCGTTCCACCCCGGCGGCGCCGCGCGCGCTGGCCTGATGGCCGCACTGATGGCACGCCACGGCTACACCGCGAGCCCGCGTGCGCTCGAGGCGCCGCGCGGCCTGATGCAGACCTACTCAACGAAGTGCGACTGGTCGGAGATCACCGATCAGCTGGGCGAGCGCTTCGAGATCTCGTTCAACACCTACAAGCCGTTTGCCTGCGGCATCGTCATCCACCCGGTGATCGACGGCTGCGCGCAGCTCAAGCGCCGCGGCGTGCGCGCCGAGCAGGTCGAGCGCATCGAACTCAAGGTGCACCCGCTGGTGCTCGAGCTCACGGGCAAGAAGGAGCCCACCGACGGCCTGCAGGGCAAGTTCAGCGTCTACCACGGTGCCGCGTTAGGCCTGATGATCGGCCGCGCCGGCGAGGCCGAGTATGCCGACGCGATCGTCACGCGGCCCGACATCGTGGCGTTGCGGCGCAAGGTGGTGGCGGCGGTCGACACCGGCGTCGCCGAAGAGAGCGCCGACATCACCGCGGTGCTGGCCGATGGCAGGCGCGAACACGTGTTCGTCGAACATGCCATCGGCTCGCTGCAGCGGCCGATGAGCGACGCCGAACTGCAAGAGAAGTTCGCGCAGTTGGTCAGCCCGGTGCTCGGGCAGGCCCGTGTCGCGCCTCTGGTGCAGGCGTGCAAGGAGCTGGCCGCCTGCGTCGACGTGCGAGCGCTGACCGCGTTGGCTGCGCCGGCCTGACTGCGGACGCGGGAACAGGCGCTCGCCGCGGCGTCACAGCGTCGCGATCATCGCCACCACGGTGGCCGCCATCGCCGCGGTGGCCACCCAGCCGAGCCAGCGCAGGCGCTGACCGATCACGTGCTGGCCCATCGCGCTGCGGCGCGTGGCCAGCAGCATCATCACGGCCATGATCGGCACCGCGATCACGCCATTGATCACCGCGGACCAGAACAACTCCTTGACCGGGTCGGTGCGGCGTGAAGCACAGCGATCACGCCGCCCAGCGTGGCCGCCGCGATCACGCCGTAGAAGCCGCGCCCTTCGCCGCGATCCAGGCGCAGGCTCAGGCTGCCGTGCCAGCCGGCGGCCTCGGCCACCGCGTAGGCGGCCGAGCCGGCCAGCACCGGCACCGCGAGCATGCCGGTGCCGATGATGCCCAGGCTGAACAGCAGGAACGTGAACTCGCCGGCCAGCGGCCGCAACGCCTCGGCCGCCTGCGCCGAGGTCTCGATGTCGCACTGCCCGCGGCGTGCAGCGTGACCGCGGTGCTGAGGATGATGAAGAAGGCGATCACGTTGGAGAACGTCATGCCGACGATGGTGTCGATCTTGATGCGCCGCAAGTGGTGGCGCACCTCGGCGGCCGTGTGCGGCGGGTCGGCGCCGTCGGATGTCTTCCACCTCCTGCGCGGCCTGCCAGAAGAACAGATAGGGGCTGATCGTGGTGCCGAACACCGCCACCACCATCAGCAGCATCGTCGTGCCCGTCGGGCAAGGCGGGGCCAGCATGGCCGAGCGTGCGACCTGCCACCAGTTCAGCTGCAGCGTGAAGACCACCGCCACATAGGCCAGCAGCGCCAGCGTCAGCCACTTCAGCCAGCGCACGTAGCGTTGGTACGGCAGGAAGACCTGCAGCACCAGGCAGAGCAAGCCCGAAGGTCACCGCGTAGACATGCGCCGAGCCGCCCACCAGCAGCCGCAAGGCCTCGGCCATGGCGGCGATGTCGGCGGCGACGTTGAGCGTGTTGGCCGCCAGCAGCATGCCCACCACCGCGCAGCAGCACCCAGCGCGGAAAGCGCGCCTTGATGTTGGCGGCCAGGCCTGCGCCGCGTGACGTAGCCGATGCGCGCGCTGACGATCTGGATCGCCACCATCAGCGGCAGCGTGAACACCACCGTCCACAGCATCGAAAAGCCGAACTGCGCGCCGGCCTGCGAGTAGGTGGCGATGCCGCTGGGGTCGTCGTCGGCGGCGCCGGTGATCAGGCCCGGGCCGAACTGGTGAAGCCGGCGATGGAGGCGTTGGCGAAGGTTCGGTGCCGGCACGGCGAGCCCTGCGGTGGTGAGAAGACCGGGGCGCAGTCTATCGGCTCGGCAGGTGGGCATCGCCGGATGGCCGTTTTTTGATCCGCGTCAATGGTGTTGTGCGGGTCGATGCGCAGGCCCTTGAAATCGGCGCGGCCGGTGCCAATCTTGTGGGTGTACCGGCCACGAGCTTTCGGCGAGTCGGCCGGTGTTCACCGATCAACGGAGGCCATGCCATGTATGAATCGTTGTTGAACCATCCGAACAGCCTGTTCGGCGAATTCGAGCGCCTGCGTCGTGAACTCGACGACGCGTTCGGCGTCTCGGGGTTGCCGAGCAGCATCCGCTCGGTGGCCGCCGGCAGCTTGCCGGCGATCAACATCGGGCGCACGTCTACCAGCGTCGAGGTGTTTGCCTTCGCGCCGGGCCTGGACGCGTCGAAGGTCGAGGTCACGCTCGACCGCGGCGTGCTGCGCATCGCGGGCGAGCGCGCGTCGGCGCTGCCGAACGTCGAACGCGGCAAAGTCAACGTCTATGCGCGCGAGCGCAGCGCCGGGCGCTTCACGCGCGCGATCGCGCTGCCCGACGACGTGGACCCCGCGCACGTGAACGCCAGCTACAAGGACGGCGTGCTGCAGATCAGCATCGCGAGGCGCGAAGTCGCCCAACCCAAGCGCATCACCGTGCAGTGACGCGCGAGCCGACAAGGAGAACTCTCATGAGCGACAAGCAATCGAACGTGGCTACCCCTGAGCAAACCCCGCAGCGCGCGGTACTGCCAGCGGTGGATGTGTACGAAGACGATGCCGGCATCACGCTGCTGGCCGACATGCCCGGCGTGCCGCGCGAGCAACTCGAGCTGAAGGTCGAAGGCGACTCGCTGTCGATCGAAGGCGGCGTGCGCGCGCTGACGCCCGAAGGGCTGGAGGCGGTGTACGCCGAGGTGCGCGTGCCGCGCTATCGCCGCACGTTCGCGCTCAGCCGTGAGCTCGACACGGCGCGCATCGATGCCAGCTTGAAGGATGGCGTGCTGACGCTGCGCATCCCCAAGCAGGCGCATGCGCAACCGCGTCGCATCGAGGTGCTGGCCGGCTGACGCGCCGCGGCGGGCGCAGGGCTCGCCAGTCATCCCGAGCCGGCGCATACTGCGTGCGCGGCCGTCCCACCCGAGCGTGAGGCGGCCGCGGTCGGCACCAGCCGCGGTGTCGGTGATGTGTGCCCACCCGCGCATGGCATGAATCCCACCCCCACCGTCTCGCCGTGGCTGTGGGCATCCGTGTTCGCGCAGACGCTGGCGGCCGGATTGGATCCGCTGCACGTGGCCCGGCAGCAGCGAGATGCGCGCTTCTCGGCGCTGCTGCAGGCCGCCAGTGCATCGCCGCTGTATCGACAGCGGTTGAGCCGCACGCGCATCAGCGGCGTCAGCGGACTGCAGGCGCTCGAGCCTGTCGACAAGGCCGAGCTGATGCAGCGATTCGACGATTGGGCCACCGACCGCGCCGTGACGCGGCAGGCGGTCGAGCAATTCCTTGCCGATTCGCAGCTAGGCGACGCCTTTCTCGGCCGCTACCTGGTGTGGACCAGCTCGGGCACCAGCGGCAAGCCGGGCATCTTCGTGCAAGACGAATGCAGCCTTGCCGCATACGAGGCGCTCGATGCATTGCGGCTGCGCGGGCCGGCGGCGCAGACGCTGCCGTTGCCGGCATGGAGCGCGGGCCAACGCTTCGCCTTCGTCGCGGCCAGCGGCGGGCCGTTCGCCGGCGCCGTGGCGATGGAGCGGTTGCAGCGCCTGCATCGTTCGCCCGCGCCATGGCCGTGGCTGGCGCCGTCGGTGCACTCGTTCTCGGTGCAGACGCCGCTGTCGCAGCTGACGCAGCAGCTGCAGGCTTGCCAGCCCACGGTGCTGATCACCTACCCCAGCTGCGCGGCCGCGTTGGCGCAGCGCCAGCTCGAAGGCGTGTTGCGGCTGCATCTGGCCGAGGTGTGGCTGGGCGGCGAGCAGCTGTCCG
Source organism: uncultured beta proteobacterium (assembly GCA_963774185.1). Taxonomy (GTDB): domain Bacteria; phylum Pseudomonadota; class Gammaproteobacteria; order Burkholderiales; family Burkholderiaceae_C; genus JAEUPI01. The sequence goes on along the minus strand of CAVZEK010000015.1, from coordinate 189,891 downwards.
ACGGGCAGCGCGCGCTGTTGCGGCGCGCCTTCGCCTGCCCGCTGCGCAACAACTATGGCGCCTCGGAGTTCTTCACCATCGCCTGCGAATGCGCGCACGGCCGTCTGCACCTGAACGAAGACTGGGTGGTGCTCGAACCGGTGGATCGCCAGCTGCGCCCGGTTGCCGTGGGCGCTGCGTCGCATGCGGTGCTGTTGACCCATCTGGCCAACCACGTGCAGCCGCTGTTGCGCTATCGGCTCGACGACGCGGTGCGCTTCACTGGCGAGCGCTGCCCGTGCGGCTGTGCGCTGGCGGTGATCGAGGTGCAAGGGCGCAGCGGCCACACGCTGGTGATGCGCGACGCGCAGGGCCGGTCGGTCACGCTGTTGCCGCTGGCGCTCGAGACGGCGATCGAGCAGGGTGCGCAGGTCACGCAGTTCCAGCTGCTCGGCATCGCGCCCGACACGCTCGAGCTGCGCTTCGAACCCGCGGTGGCCGATGCGGCCGCCGCCTACTCGCGGGCATGCACCGCGCTGCGCGCGTTCCTGTCGCAGCACGGCCTGGACGCGGTGCGCATCGTGCACGGGCGGCAGCCGCCGTTGCGCGAGCCCGCCAGCGGCAAACTGTGCCGCGTGCGGCTCGCTCCGGCCATGGCGCGCCGGGCCCGCGCCTCTGCCCATGATGGCGCGTTGGCTGAATAATGCGCATCGGCTACTTCTTCTTGGGCTCCGATGGCTTGGCCTCGGTCGCCTTGGGCACGTCGCCGATCACCGTCTTGAGCGGGCAGATCGAGAAAGCGGGGCACTTCTTGCAGCCGGCAACGACTGCGATCGGGCACAGCGTCATGGTGGCTCCTCGCTGGAATAGGGCGGCAAGCATACGCCTGCCCCCGCGCAGCCCCGAGGGCGAGGCGTTGTCCCGAACTTGAGGACCGATTTGCGCGCCCCGCTGGCGCCGTGGTTGCGGGCGCCCGCGCCGCGCTCACGCGGCCGCCGCACTGACCAGCGCGTGCAGCGCGGGCTCGTTCAAGATCTCGACTTGCCGCTGGTGCACCTTGAGCACACCATCGTCGTGGAACTTCGAGAAGCAACGGCTCACCGTCTCGAGCTTCAGGCCCAGATAGGTGCCGATTTCCTCGCGTGTCATGCGCAGGATCAGCGAGTTGGGCGAGAACCCGCGGGCCTTCAAGCGCTGTGCCAGATTGAGCAGGAACGCCGCCAGGCGCTCTTCGGCCCGCATGCTGCCGAGCAGCATCATGACACCGTGGTCGCGCACGATCTCGCGGCCCATGATGCGGTGGAACTGCCGCTGCAGCTCGGTGAAATCGCGCGACAGGCTCTCCAGCTGCGTGTACGGGATGACGCAGACCTGCGAGTCCTCCAGCGCCACCGCGTTGCAGGTGTGGTGGTCGCTGCTGATCCCGTCCAGGCCCAGCAGCTCGCCGGCCATCTGAAAGCCGGTGACGTGCTCGCGCCCGTCTTCTGAGGAGGTGCAGGTCTTGAAGAAACCCGTGCGAACGGCATACAACGCTTCGAATGACTTGCCCGTCTCGTACAACAGGGCACCGCGCTTCACGCTCAGCCGGCGTGCAACCAGGCCGTCGAGCCGCGCCATCTCGCTGTCGGTGAACCCCACTGGCAGGCAAAGCTCGCGCAGGCCGCAGTTCGAACAGGCCGTTTTGAGTGCGGTGGCCGTCAGCGGGTGCGTGGCCGGGGGTGCGGGGTTTGACATGGCTTAACTGGGGTTGTGATCGAGCGCCTTGTCGGGGAAGCCGGACAACAAAAGCTTGAGTTCAATCAATGCCAACGGTGAATCGCGGGCTCACCATGTCTGCATGTGTGCGGTTTCGTCGATCGGTTCGTCCGAGTCGCGCCTTCCATTGTCTCAGGAGCTGCTGCGTCGATTCGACACGGCCGGCCCACGGTATACATCCTATCCCACCGCCGATCGCTTCGTCGAAGCCTTCGGCGCCGCCGAAGCGCAATTGGTGATGAAGCAGCGCTCGGCCGGCGCGACATTTGGCGGGCCCAAGGCGCTGTCGGTGTACGTGCACATCCCGTTCTGCGAGTCGGTGTGCTACTACTGTGCCTGCAACAAGGTCATCACGAAGCACCACGAGCGAGCCGGTGAGTACCTCGACGCGCTCGAGGCCGAGATGCGGCTGGTGGTCAAGTCGCTGGGCACCGACCAGCCGGTGAGCCAGCTCCACTTCGGCGGTGGCTCACCGACGTTTTTGTCGGACCCGGAACTGCAGCGCGTGGTGGGCTCGCTGCGCAGCGCCTTCCGGCTCAACCCAGACATCGAGATGTCGATCGAGGTCGACCCGCGCACGGTCACCTCGGCGCGCCTGGCGCACTTGCGCGAACTCGGCTTCAATCGCATCAGCTTCGGCGTGCAGGATTTCGACCCCGACGTGCAGCTCGCCGTGCACAGGGTGCAGCCGTTCGAGAGCGTGCGCGACCTGATGCACAGCGCTCGAGGGCTCGGCTATCAATCGATCAACGCCGACCTGATCTACGGCCTACCTCGCCAGACCCCCGAGAGTTTTGCGCGCACGGTGCAACAGATCGGCGAACTGAGGCCAGACCGCATTGCGCTGTACGCCTACGCGCACTTGCCGGAGCGCTTCAAGCCGCAGCGCCGCATCCTGGCCGAGCAACTGCCCAGCAGCGCGCAGCGGGTGTCGCATGCTGGGTGGTGCGATCGCCGGTTTTCTGAGCCGCGGCTACAGCTACATCGGCATGGACCATTTCGCGCTGGCCGAAGACTCGCTGTCGGTGGCCAAGCGACAGGGGCGCCTGCATCGCAACTTCCAGGGCTACAGCACGCAGCCGGACTGCGATCTGATCGGCCTGGGCGTGTCGTCCATCGGCCGTGTGGGCGCGGCTTACTATCAAAATGCCAAGACCCTGCCCGAGTACTACGACGCGGTGCGGCAAGGTCAGTTGCCGGTGGCGCGTGGCTTCGCGTCGACGCGCGACGACCTCCTTCGGCGCGCCGTCATCATGGCGCTCATGTGCCAGGGGTGGGTGGATTTCGAGGCCATCGAACTCGCACACCTCGTGCGCGTGCGCAGCTACTTTGCCAGCGAACTCGCGCAGCTGGAGCCTCTCGCCGAAGCGGGGCTGGTCGAGCTCGAGCCCGACGGCATCCGCGTGACCGCGGCCGGCTGGTACCTGGTGCGCGCGATCGCGATGGTGTTCGACCGGCATCTGCAGGCCGACAGGCTGCGCGAGCGGTTCTCCCGCGTCATCTGATCGGCGCCGGCGCGCTGCGGCGCGGGCGCTGCACCGTCAACTGGAAGCCGGTCCCAGGCCGACGGGGCCTGGCACGGTGTTGACGATGCGCGTGAAGAGCGCCGCGTACTCGGCCTCGGGTTGTGCGCCGGTCAACGGGTCGCGGTTGGCGAGGAACGCGTCGTCGAGGTCTTTCCAGTCGGCCGCGGTGAGCGATTGTTCGGCCAGCGGCAGAATCTCGCGCTCCTCGAGCGCCATGTGGCCGAGGTAGAAGTCGACGTAGCGGGCCGCGGTCTCTTCGAACTGCGCTGCGGCGCGACTCGCCCATCATTTCGAAGGCCAGCAGCGCATGCTCCAACTCGCGAATTCTCGACTCGCCTCGTGCGTGGTCGAGATCGAGGTGATCGAGCAGATCGCGGTGCTGCGGCGTGCGCGCGCGCAATTTCGGAAACAGCAGTTCCGTTTCCTTGCGGTGGTGGCGTCTCTCGGGAAACTCGTCCACGTAGAACAGCATCGCGCGCAGGGCCGCGAAGTCGGGCATCGTGCCATCGCGGCGATGCTGCGCCAGCAGCAGCAAGATGGAGCGAAGCATCGCCGACAGCGCGGCGTGCTCGCCGCGGATGATCTCGAGGGCTTTGTGCGTCATGAGAGGCCTCGTTGCATTGCGCACGGTCGTGGGGACGCCTGGCCGGTCGCGCGCACCATTTTGCTTGCAGCGCGGCGCCTGTGGGTCAAAGGGTGCGTCTGCCCGCGGGCCATCGCCTTGACAAGCGACAAGTCTCGGCGAAAAACCCTCGCGGACGCGGTCGATGCGCGAGGTGGCTCACACGAGAGTCCCATCGACCATTCAACCTTGTTGGCGTCAGCCCGGGCGGCCGTCCAGCCGCGGCCGCGTGAGCGCGGGCCAGTAGCGCACTGCGTATAAGCCGAATCCGGCCGACCACAGTGCGGCCGAGACGAGCACCGCTGCGAAGGTCTGCGCCGGCGCGGCCAAGGGCCACACGACCCGCGTGACGGCCGCCAGCAGCACGAGCGCATAGCAGGCCGTGTCGAACCGGTCGGCGCGCAGCGGGCGCGCCGTATGGCCACGCGCCGTGCGCGTGATCATGCCGATGATGAGGCCGCCGGCGGCGCCCACCGTCAACGCATGGGTCGCTGCCGACGTGGCAGCCACGCCGAGTTCGGCCAGCGCGCGAAGCAACAGGTGCACCGGCACCCACACGTACGCCAGGTGCAGCACCCAGACCATCGGCACGCGGCGGGTGCGCCAGGGATGCCACAACAGCCAGCGCGCGGCGTGCGCCGCACCGGCCCCAAGCGCCAGCACGACCAGCGCGATGCCATTCAGACCCAGCGTGTCGGCCACGATCAGCAGCAGCACCGAACCGAGCGCCCCTTTCTCCAACCACGGTTGCCGAGTGGCCGCCGCGCCGGCCACGCCGTTGTTGGTGAACATCGGGATCACGCGGCCGGCCATCACCGAGATGATGAACAACACGAGATCCAGCGCCAGCCGAATGCCAGGCCAGCCTGGCGCTGCGATGACCCCGAGCTGCGACAGGTGGATCCACCCCGCCGCCGCGGACAGCAGCACCAGCAGCACGACGAAGAAGTAGTTGCGCCGGTTGCGAGCCTTGATGAAGGGAACCGCCAGCGCCACCGCCGCAGCGAGCGGGAATGCCACGTTGGCCGCGGCCGCGGCCCAGCCAAACGGCGTCAGCACGAGCACGCGCGCCGCGACCCACAGCGCAGCCAGTGCGGCCAGCGGCAGGCCCTGGGCGGTAGTTAATTGCGTCCAGTTGCTGCCGGCGGTGAGCAGGAAGCCCACGATCACCGCCAGCGTGAAACCAAACAGCATCTCATGCGCATGCCACAGCGGCCCTTGCAGGTAGGCATGGCCGAGCACACCACTGAACTGCAGCGCCCACAACGCGATCGACAACGCGGCGAAGACGCTGGCCAACAAGTAGAACGGACGAAAGCCGAGATCCCACAACGCGAACCGATTCGCAGGCACGCGAGGCGGTTCGTCAAGGCTCAGCAGGCCGGTCATTGTCGCCGTGCGGTGGAATGGGTCGATCGCCAGGCCAGTGCGCCGCCGAGCACGGTGGCCGCGAACAGCACGATGGCGACGGCATTGGCGGCGGCACCCAACGCGAGCCAGCGAGGGTCCAACGGAGCAAGCAACAATCGCACGACCAACGAGCCGTGCAACACGGCCAGCGGCACATAGAAGACCCAGCCGAACTGCAGCTTCACGCCGGCGACAGCCGGCAAGATGACCGGCGCGTGGCCCAGCATCATGCTGAACACGAAGCCCAGCGCCAGCGCGTGCAGCGCGGCATCGCGGGTCGGCTGGCCCAGCGACGCCGCTGCCCATGCGACACCGGACACGGCAAGCCAGAGGTACCCCAACAGCAGGCACACCGCCATGTAGCGGCTGAGCCCGTGGGCTTTGATGGTGCGTCGCGCGATGTCGAAGACAAGCAGCCATGCGGCCAGGCCCAGCAACGACATGCCATACAGCGAGCCCGCCCACGGCAGCGCCAGCGAGCTCGCCGCACAACCAAGCAGCAGGGCGCCGATCAAGACGAAGAGCGCCGGCGACGCACCGCGGCGACGACGCATCAGGCGCGTCATCTCGAGCCGCTCGGCAACGATGGTGAGCACGAGAAAGCAAAACCACCACGGCACCACCGCGTCGGCACGCGTGCCCAGCGCGTAGAGCAGGTTACCCGCCAGCCACGCCGCGGCCGCGACGAGCAGCAAGGCCGTGTGGGCAGCGCGCTGGCGCATCACCACCAGCGTGTTCACCGCGACGAAGGCCAGCGCGCCGACGGCGCTCAGCCATGCGGCCGCCTCCACGGCACCGGCCAGCATCAGCAGCCCGGACAGGCCCGAAGCCAGCGGCGCTGCGAACGCGAGGGGCGCCTTCACCGCCACCGCGCGCTCGATGCCGATGACGGTGCCCAGGAACGCGCCGATCATCAGAAACGAATGGGCCAGCACGGCCTGACCGAGCCAGGTACCGGCAGCCTGCAAAGGCATGCCGACCCCGGCACGCAGCAGCCCGCCGGCGATGCCCGCGACCAGCGACGCGATGATGGCCACCACCAGCAGCGAGCGCGCAACGACAGAGCAGCACCGGCAGGCGCGACGCGGCTCGATCGTTCATGCCGTGGAGTCCGCTTCAGTCGCGCGACCAGCCCATGAAGGCCTTGGCGCGAGCGCTCATGCGGTCGGTCGACCAGGGAGGCTCCCACACCAGTTCGACATCGAGCTGCGTATCGGACGGCATGACGCGCGCAAGCTCGGCTTCAACGTCACCGATGATGAGGTCGGTTACCGGGCATGCCGCGGAGGTCATCGTGACCTGCACGTGCACGCGCCGCTCGCGCACCGCAACGCCATACACGAGACCGACATCCACGATCGTCATCGCTACTTCCGGGTCGACGACTCGCCGCAGCGCGTCGTCGATGGGCTTGCGCATCGACTCGGGCCCTGCGTAGGCATAGCGCGGCGCCTCGGGCGGGGACGGGGTCTCGTGGTCCATGCCGGGCGGCGCGATCTCAAGAAGCCCGCGCGGGCAGGCCGATGTTCAGCGTGCGGATGAGCGTGGCGCGATTGCGCACCAGGTCGGCCAGCGTGTAGTGGTCGAGCACCGCGTAGAACGCGTCGACCGCCTCGCCGAGCACGCCGCGCAGCCGGCAGCCACACGCGATGACGCAGCTGCCGCCATCGTCTCGAAAGCACTCCGCGGGCAGCGCGTGACCTTCGGTGCGGCGCACGACCTCGCCAACGCAGAGGGTCTGCCCGTGGGCTGCCAACGCCAGCCCGCCGCCATTGCCGCGAACGGTGCCGACCCAGCCCTGCTTGCCGAGGAAATGCACGACCTTGGTCAGGTGATGCTCGGACACGTCGAAGGCGCCGGCGATTTCATGGATGGTGGCGCGACGCGCGGGCTCGGCCGCGAGATAGATGAGCACCCGCAAGCTGTAGTCGGTGAATGCGGTGAGCTTCATCGTGGCGCCATCTTCAGCATACAAAGATGCATTGCTGATGCGGCTATGCTAGAGACGCCGCCGCCAGGGAGAATTGACCGATATCAACACAAGTCACTCGCTCGGGCGCCGCCGAGGGCAGTGATGCCCAAGCAGTTGCACGCGCGCATCCAAGGAGGCATTCGTGCGTCGGCCTCTCCATTGCGCAGCGCTCGGCTCGCACGCCGCGACCGAGGTCGCCGCGTTGCTTGGCGGCCCGTCGCTCGAGGACGCAGCCGCGTGGGCCGACTGCACCAAAGGCGCCGATGACCACACGCTCAAGTACGTCGACGCCAACCAGTACCCGGAGTGCGCGATCTACGAGACTCCGCAAGGCATCGCAGCCATGGAGGACTTCGTCACGCGCACGAAAGGGCCGGTGCCAGACTGGCGCAGATTCTGCAGACGATCTGGCCGTGAGGCGGCGCGCGTCTTCTGCGCGCGACGACTGACGCACGCCGCGGCGCTTCAATTGAGCGAACTCTCGCCACCGATCCCACTATCTCAACCCGGCTGCCGGCTGTGGCACGCCGAGCAGCGCACTTCGGCTCTCTGGACTGTGGCTTACGCGCGAGCGGACACGACCGCCGCCGTACCCGAGCCCTACCGCGCCGGAGGTCGCGGAGCAGCCACCGGAAGCGCTCCGACTCGCTCTGTGCTCAACCGAACGGGTCGCGCAGGATCTCGCCAATCTCCCCAGCGTCACGCGGTTTCTTCGCAGGCAGTGCTGGCCCCTTGGGACCCGGATAGTCGGGCGGGCGCGGCGTTTCGCGATCCAGCCTGGCGGCCAAAGGCGCCCCCACGCTGGTGCCATTCATCCGGAACGTCACCCCAGACAGATTGCCGATGCTCCGCCTCCCCTTCAGCACGTTGCCATCGTCGACCCTCACCGAAACGTCCGGGCCATGAATCGACCCATCGCGCGACGGGCCACGCGAGGAATACTTGGCGGTCGGTGGCTTGCGCCTCACGCCGATGACTCCGCCCACGCGGACAACGCCTTTGGCGGTGGCCAGCCCTTGCAAGGTGCCCTTACCAGCCGCACCGACGAAACCGCGTCGTTCGTTGGAGACGAAAGTGGACTGAGCCGTCCGCAGCGGAAACCCAAGCGCCTGCTTGATTCTGCCGATGAACAGGTGTACCGGCTTCTTCAAGCCGGTCTTCGTCGTCAGCTTGATCGTCCAGTCGCCGACGGATGCGCAGGCCCGTGCATCGGACACGGACGTGGGCGCCAGGCGGATCAGGCACAAAGTGCAGCCCTTGCCGCGCCAGGAGGTCGACACGACCGACGCGGCCGCCACACGCGCATCCGGCCAGTGCGCAGTCTGGCCGAGCGTCACACGCGCAGCCTGTCGGCCGTCGGGCGCGAAAAGCTCCAACTGAACCTCGGCTAGCGAGTCGTTTCGTCCGGTCGGCACCCAGATCTCGACGCTGGCCGGCAACTCACTCGCCGGCGGCACGCGCCACAGGAACGACTTGGGCGCCGATGGACTCAATATCGCCTGGGCGTGAAGCCTCTCGTCGAAGCCGTTGCCGGCAGCGATGTAGATGCGGTTCAGGGCGCCGCGAGTCCCCCATTGCGTGAACGTCTGCAGCGCACGCTCGACGATCGAACTGCCGTCGTTCGGACCCTGCGAGGAGCCCTCGCCCAACGACAGGATCAAGCGCTCGTCCGGTTCACGGTGCGATTCGATCCACACGAGGGCATCCACGATATACCGGCTCAGCACCGCTCGGTTGGGTGCGCTGAGCAGGCCTTGCGGCAGTTGCACGAACAGAACATCCGGCGTTTCGTCGCGGCGCGTGTCGCCCCGCGGACGCAAGCCATCGTCCAACAGGATGCCCAGCGAGTGCGCGCCATGGGACTCGCGCATGCGCAGCGCCTGGTAGCCCAGTGACTCGTACGCGAGGCGCTCATCCCCCGCCGCTGCGTGGATGACCGCGTTGAGCTGCTCGCGCGACAGTTCGGTTCCGTACTCGAACCCCTTCGGTTTCGTCCGCGCGTCGTTGGTGGCGGCTGGCTGCTGGTCCCACAGGGCACGCACCCGCGTCGACCACATCGTGCCGGACTGTGTGCATAGCAGCGGGTGCATGAACGGGCAGCCATAGTCGATCACGGCAAAGACATCACGGGTCACACCCGGCCCGGCCCTCTTCGATGGCGGGCTCCCGCCGGCCACCGAGCCCACTGCGATGTCGCCTTGCAGCGTGAGGCCTGGAACCCGCCGGATTCGTGGTGGCTTCAGGATCTGGGCGTATTCGAAGCGCAGCAGGATCCGGTTCCGTTTCTTCGCCAGCTCCTCGAGTTTATGAAGCCCAACATCCGTGACCACTGCGGTGGCAACCGTGAGATTGGCGGGCGCGTCGAGGTGCGCTCTGTCGATGCGCCCCCCGTCTCCGAGCTTCTTCTGCAGTGCCAGCAGTTGACTCGACCGTTGCGTGCCGCCTGCCAGCTCGAGGCTGACGGCGTGCCATCCTTTCGAGATGTCGTGGTCGACGAAATGCGTGTCCTTGGCGATCAGGTACCGGGGATCCAGTTCCATTTCAAGCCCCGCTGGTCAGGTGGATGCGCGCGCCGCCGCAGGGTCGCCTGCACGTTCCTTCGAACTCGACTCTTCCTTCCATTCGGTCAGGGCGGCGTCGAAAGCGACCCTGAAGAGTTTGGTCCCAGATTCCAACGCACCCTGATTGGGCTTCTCGGCCCCGAGCAACTCCTCGAACTCGGCAGACTTCTTGAAGTTGGGGTCGAGTGTCTCGTTGATCGAGGGGTCAGCGTACCCTGCAAGGGCTGCGATGGCGTCGGCAATTGCCAACCCCAGCCGTCGCCCGGCCCACAGGTCCACCGCGAAGTGAACGCCTGCCACGATCCGATTCATCGAGATGCGAAATGCCAATTGATACGCCTGCTGCATGAGCGCTGCTAACGCACCTGACAGTGCACCGTCCTTTGCGCGCGACTTGGCGACGATCCAGTGCAGCAATCGAGCCACGACGTACGCCTGCGTTGCATGCCCCATCGGGTAGGTGCTGTGTCCCGGCACCGGAATCATGGGCTGGACTTGGGGCGAGTACTCCGAGGGTCGAGGGCAATTCAGCTCGTGCTTGAAGCGCATGCCCAGATAAGTGGAAACCTCGACACCCAGGTCGAACAGCACCTGGGTGTGGGGCAGCCGCTCGGCCCGTATCGGCAGCAGTGAGTGCCAGAACGGCCACGAGTTGTCGAGCTGAGAAAGGATCTCGAAGTAACGGTCGCCACGTAACTCTGCCGCCGCCAGGACGCCTGAGATGCGTTTGGCGAACTCATTCGTCTCTGGGCGCCGCAGCGACGCGAGCTTGGGACGCTTCCCTTCCGGGCCCGGTCCGTACAGCACGACGGGGTTTGTCTTGGTCGGCTGTCCTTCGCTTCGCACCGAGGTGACGGACAGCATCGCCTGGATCAGCGTCTGCTTGCGAACCACCGGGTCCCAGGTGAGAAACTGCACCTCATCGCCCCTCACCGGCGGCGACGACCCGGCCGGCGCATAGGTGTGGTTATCCCCCGCGTTGACGATGCCCTCGCGGCTGGTCAGCAATGCCTGGACCAGCGCGGTTGCGTTCACGCCTCCAGCACCGTTGTCGAACCCACCGTTGAATCCTCCATTGAAGCCGCCGTTGAATCCACCGTTGAAGCCACCGTTGAAGCCACCGTTCAGGCTGGACAAGCTGCTCATCCCTGTTCCTCCTTGTGTTACTCGATCAGGACTCCGGAACTCCGGCGACTCGCAAAGCCTCGGTGGCCATGCGGGCCAGTCGTTCGGGCAACACCACGCGGGCCTGGTAGCGGCGCAGTGTGAGGGTGGGCTCCAGGGTCATCAACTGCGCGCAGGCGTTACGCGCGTCTTCGAGGCGCCCGCAACCCACTAACGCCACGATCAGCGTGCGCCACACGGCAGCGTGTGTGGCGCTTTCGCGGATCGACGCCTGGGCCAACGTCGCCGCACGCGCGAAGTCGTCGGCGTACAGGGCGCAGGAAGCCGAGATGAGCAGCATGTATGCGCGCAGCGGGTCGTAGGGTGAAAGCGCATGCGCTCGCTCGGCCTGGGCGCACGCGGCTTGCGTGTCACCGACGGCTGCCAGCACCGCCGCGTTGAACGTTGCGGCCAGAGCATCGTTGGGATTGGCCTCGCAGGCGCTGCCCAACAGCCGCGCGGCCAGATCGACGTTGCGCCGGATGTGGAACTCAACGAAGCCTTGCACGGCCATCGAAAAGGTGTCGTCGGGTACCGAGTCCAATGCGCGCGAGGTGTGGTCGATGGCGCGCTTGGCGTCACCCGCCGGATCGTCGGACAGGCCGCGCGTGTTGCGCATCACGTACCACTTGGCCAACCAAGGGCGCACTGCGTGCATGCGTGGATGCCGGTCAATCAGGTGCTCCAGCGCCTCACGACTGCGCGAGAACTCTCGTGGGCTGCTGCGATGCATCAGGCCGATGGCGCCGATCAGTAGGCTGTGGCTGTGCAGCGTCGGCAGGTGGTGCAAGGCCACGCGGCGCGCCTCGATGCCGGCAATGTGCCGCGAGAACGAGGCGGCAAATTGGGCCGCGATCGCGCTCTGCGGCTGCAGCAAGTCGTCGCTCCGATCAGCGGCGCGCTCCGACAACTCCACCAGGCCCGAACGGACCCGGATGAGCTCGGCCTGAACGAGAAGGTGATCGCCATACATCCGGAAGGTGCCGCACACCAGCCAGTCCGCTCCCAAGGCCGTGCCGAGATCCGTCACCGACAGCTTGCGGCCGCGAAAGCCTTTGCTCGTCAGCCAGGCAACGACATCGAGCGTGGCGATCCTGGAGACCGAATGGATCAGGCTCTGCGCGATCAGGTCACCGACGGCAAGCGGGTCGGCATCTCCGGGGTTTGGATCGAACGGAATGATGCCGATCTTGGCGCGGCCCAGACGCTCAGCCGCTGACGATCGCAACGCCAGATCGAGAACGGCGTGAGGCTGCGGCTCCGAGAGGCGGTAGGCGCGCACCGGCGAAGCCACGTGCTTGAGGAAACATTCGCCCAGGTCGTGGATGTCAGCATCGAGCCCGATCACAATGCGGTCGCGAACGCTGTCGGTGATCACGGTTTCGCCCGGGCCCGCCAGGCTGGCAATGCGCGAAGCCAAGTTCACGGCCGTACCGTAGACCGTGTGCTCGTCGGTCCAGACCTCGGCCGAATGAATGCCTGCACGCATCTGCAACGGATGCGGCGAGTGCGCCGTCGCGCCTTCGTCGACGGCGGCCTGGTGGATGGTGAAGGCACATTGCACGGCCGCCGCCGGGCCGTCGAAGCACATCAGCACACCATCGCCTCGCACCTCCAGCACCTTGCCGCCGTGGCGCGGTATTTCGGTGGACACCAGGTGCTCAATGAAGTCCTTGACCCTGCGGATCGTGCCTAGCTCGTCCATTTCCGCCAGACGTACGTACTCGACGACGTCAGCAAACATGACGGTGGAGTGGATCTGCTGCAGGTTGTCGCTCATTGAGTCTCTGGGGTTGCGTTTTGCGCGTCGGCCAGCGTCGGTGCCCGGCCGCCGGAGGGCGCCCGAGTCCCGCGCCCAGCCAGCCTAGCCGAATCGGTAGGCGATGCGATCGGCCCACCTCATCCGAGTTGATGACCTCACGCCGCGGAGCCGGTGCCGCGCCGACCTGGCGATCGCTTAAGTTCAACGCCATCTGACCGGCAGTTGGACGGGTCGCGCCCTAAGCTGGGCCAGTTGTCGCAAATGCTACGCCGATGCTGCGCCTCTGCGCAGGCCGCCGGCCGGTCCAGGCGCCGCGCGAGCCAGGACGCGACCCAAGCGGGCTGCCGCCAGCTCATCGGTGACTCCCTTCGAGCGAGGGTGTGGCTCGAACCGACCATCGTGCTCGCCAAGGCGTACCCCGCAACCACTTTCGTCGGCTATGACTACCACGAGCCGTCAATCGCTGCAGCGCGTGAGCGCGCGAGGCAGGCGGGCGTGGCTGATCGCGTCACCTTCGAAGTCGCTGGTGCCAAAACGTACCCGGGCCGCAACTTCGACCTGGTCGCCTTCTTCGACTGTCTGCACGATATGGGCGACCCAGTCGGTGCGGCACGCCACGTGCGAGAGACACTGGCCGACGACGGTGTCTGGATGATCGTCGAACCTTTTGCACACGATCGGGTCGAGGACAACCTCAACCCCGTCGGGCGGGTCTACTACTCCGCCTCGACCATGGTCTGCACCCCTTGCTCGTTGTCACAGGAAGTTGGACTCGGGCTCGGAGCACAGGCGGGCGAGCAGCGTCTGCGTAAGGTTGCGAACGACGGCGGCTTCACGCGGTTTCGGCGCGCCGCCGAGACGCCGTTCAATCTGGTGTTCGAAGCACGTAGTTGAATGGCGCGCGGCGTGGCTCAAGGCCCGTCGGGTTTGTTGTCGTACGCGGTAGCGCAAGCGGAGGTTGGCGATAATGCCTTCCCAAAGAAATGAAGTCATGATCACCGCACCGGAAACTCACTATGTGAAGAGCGGCGATGTCAACATTGCCTATCAGGTGGTGGGCAGCGGCGCCGTGGACTTGGTGCTTGTGCCGGGTTGGGTTTCGAACGTCGAGTGCTTTTGGGAGGAGCCGCACGTCGAGCGGTTCCTGAGCGCGCTGGCGTCGTTCACGCGCTTGATCCTTTTCGACAAGCGCGGGACGGGCTTGTCCGATCGCGTGGCGCACATGCCCAGTCTCGAGACGCGCATGGACGATCTGCGCGCGGTGATGGGTGCAGCGGGCTCGGAGCGGGCGATAGTGTGCGGGTATTCTGAAGGTGGGCCGATGTGCGCTCTGTTCGCGGCCACCTACCCCGCACGCACCGCAGGCCTGATCATGATCGGCAGCTACGCTGGTCGTGCGCGCAGCGTCGAACAGCCTTGGGGCCGGTCGCGCGAGGAGTTGGAAGCATTCTCCAGGCTCTGTGAGGGCGAGTGGGGCGGGCCGGTGGGGCTGGACGTGCGCGCACCAAGCCTGGTGCATGACGAGGGCTTTAGGCGCTGGTGGGCGCGGAACCTGCGCATGAGCGCGAGTCCCGCCGCGGTGGTGTCGTTGAACACGATGAATTTCGAGATCGACATCCGCCATGTGCTGCCGTCTATCCGTGTGCCCACGCTCGTGATGCACGCAGTGGGTGACCGCACGGTGGACGTGCGCGCCAGCCGCTTCATGATGAAACACCTGACGGCGGCCACCTATGTGGAATTGCCCAGCAACGATCACCTGCCTTGGGCGGACGACGCCGACGCCATCATCAGCGAGATTCGCAAATTCGTGACCGATATCGAACAACCAGTGGAGCCTGATCGCGTGCTGGCAACCGTGTTGTTTAGCGACATCGTCGGCTCGACTGAGCGGGCTATGAACGAGGGCGACCGGCGTTGGCGCGAGTTGCTGGCAAAGCACCACCAGGTTGTGCGGCAGGAGTTGGCGCGCCATCGTGGCCATGAGGTCGACACCGCGGGCGACGGCTTCTTCGCCACCTTCGACGGGCCTGCGCGCGCCGTGCGCTGTGCGGCGAACATCGTTCAGGCGCTGCGCCCGCTCGCATTGGATATTCGAGCGGGCCTGCACACCGGCGAATGCGAAGCGGTGGGCGATAAGGTCGCCGGCATCGCGGTGCACATCGGCGCGCGCGTGGCCAGCGCGGCATCGCCAGGTGAGGTGGTGGTCTCCAGCACCGTGAAGGACCTCGTGGCGGGTTCAGGCCTGCGTTTCGAGGACCGGGGCATGCACGCGCTCAAGGGCATCCCCGACCCTTGGCACCTGTTCGCGGTGGACCAAGCGTCAGCGCGAGGGTGGTGACGACGCTCAGCTGGCCAATGTCGACCTGCAGAACTTCCTGCAAAAGCAGCAGCAGCAGACCCTGCAGATGATGTCCAACATCAGCAAGATGCTGTACGACACGGCGATGGCCGTCATCCGCAAGATCGGCGGTTAATACCTAGCAGCAGCGCAAGCTCTAGGGGGCAGTCGGCAACGCGAGCAGGAAGGGCGTGTTCGCGGCGCACGGGCACTGGGCCCGGGCTCGTTGCGGCTCAGAGCCGGGCTTGCAACGCCTCTTCGATCATCGCCTCGAACGACGCGTAGGCTTGCTGCCGGTCGTGCGCGATGCGATCCATGCGCACCCAGGCACCGGTATCAGGACGCCAGGCGAAGAGGTCGAGGTCCGAGTCGCCCAGCACGAGCGTCGACCGCAACGACGGGTCTTCGCGCCAGAGAAGGTTAGCCGCCACCAGGCCCTGCCAGAACTCGCCCGAGCGCGCTTGCGGGTTCGAGGTGCAGTCGTAGACGACCAGCCCGTTGTAGTCGAGCCCGTTGGTGGCGCGCAGGAATTCGAGAAAAGCCTTCGGCACCTCCACGCCGAGCCGCGCGCGCGCCTGCCTGCGTACCTCGTCGAGTTGCTCTGCCGTGGCCCCGGGACGCACCGGCTCGCCGGCGCTTCGCTGGTCGGACTGCACCTGTTGCAGCAGTTCATCGTTCATCGCCATCGCCGCCATCGTCCACTCCAAGCGTCATTTTGGGGGATAGATGAATCCGGGCACAACCGGCCAGTCGATGCGCTTCGTCTGACCCACGGCGAGTTCGCCGGCAAGGGACGATTGCGCATTGGTGATGCCGATGTGGAACGGGTCGTTCTTGATCAGCACTAGGTTGTCCAGGCTATTGGTGCCGCCGTCGTCGAGCGGCAACTTGTGGTGCACCTGGTAGCCGCTCGGCACCTTCCCCTGGCCAATGCGCGCGATCGCTGCATCGTCGAGGCCGGTGCGCCGCAATGCTTGAACCTTCTGCGGGTCGGCCGCGAGCGACTTGAGGAATTCGCCGCGCTTGGTCGAGTCGAACTCCTTGCGCAACGTGTCGTAGGAGGCGCGGTCGCGCTTGACGTACTGGATCGAGCGGGTCTCGACACCTTCCAGCAGGACGCGGTTACCGCGCACCGTCGATGCATACCCACCGGGACGCGGCAGCTCGTCGAGCTTGCGCATCATCTTCTGCAGCGCTTCGCGCGCCGGCTTGGGCAGTGAATCGAGCGGCACCGCCTTGAGCGCATCACGGATCTTGTCGAGCGCGGGCGCAACGCGCTCAGCGAACTTGACGTCGATCTTGGCGAGGTCGACGGCCTTGGCCACGGTCTCGGCGAATTTGCCGAGCTTGCCCAGCTTCGCGACGTCGCCGATGTATGGAATCATGCTCACCGCGCTGATCCCGGCGCCGAGCATGTCACCGCGGAACAGCGAAATCAGGCCGTCCAATCCATCGGACACCGGTGTCGGATCGAAGATGCCGACGATGGAAAGGCCGATTTGCGTCAGATCGAGCGCGAGTTCACGTTGCGCCGCGGCCGCTTCGGCCGCGTGCGCGCCTTGCTGCTGCTCCAGGCGCCGCGCGATGTCAGCATCCAGGTGCTCGGCCAGTTCCGTGACCAGTCTTTGTTGATCCTGTGCCGCCAGCTGCGGCTTGATCTCGGCAAGCAACTCCGCCGCGCGCTTTGGATCGCGCGCCGCCACGCTCGCAAGATCCTGCCCGAGCAGTGCCATGTTCTGGACGCCAACCTGGCGCGACCCATCGAGCAGCGCCCGAGCGCCATCGCTGAGGTGTTCGGCCGTGCGCGTGATCTGGGTTGCACTGGAGACTGCACTGACAGGCCCGGCCATGGCAGCGTCCCTCGCGTGTTTGGGTCCGGCCCGCATTACAGGGCAACGCGGCAGCCTCTGATAGTCAGGACCGCTCCCAGCTAGGGGCGGTCCTATTTGAGCGGACATCGCCAAGTGGGCAGGCGGCGGATCGCTGCGCCGAGGTGAGCCACGAGAATACAAAGTGAACAACCGGTGCCTGGGAGTGCGACCAATCTGTAGAGTGCGTCATTGGGGTCCGCCAGCGCAGGCGCTGACGACACAACAACCACCGGAGACAGCATGACCATCGCCATCCTCGCGCGCCGCCTCGCCGGCGCGCTTTCCATTCTCCTGAGCACCACAGCAATCGGTGGCGAACTATTCGCCGACAACGTGAGGTCGGCCGCGCTGGGCGGCGAATTGAAGTTCACGATCTACCTGCCCGACGGTTACAAGGATTCGACCGGGCGCTATCCGGTGGTGTACCTGCTGCACGGCGCCAGTGGTGACGAGACTGACTGGGCACGCAAGGGCGGTGCCGTGGAGACGCTCGACGGCCTGATCAAGCGCGGCCTGATCAGGCCTGTGATCGCCGTGATGCCAACCGCCGGCACCGACTCATGGTGGGTCGATGGCGCGGCAGTGAAGGCCGAGACCGCGGTGATGACCGAACTGATGCCCTTCGTCGAAGGCAAGTACCGCACGCTGACCGAGCGCAACGGCCGCGCGGTCGCAGGACTGTCGATGGGCGGCTACGGTGCTCTGAACCTGTCGCTGCGCTACCCTGCGAAGTTCTGTGCTGCCGGCATCATCAGCCCGGCGATCTACGACCCGCTGCCGCCCGAGACGTCGGCGTCCCGGCGTGCAGCGCAGTTCATGCGCGACGGCAAGTTCGACCCCGACACCTGGAAGGCATTGAACTACCCCTCGCACCTGGACAAGTACTCGCAGGCGCCGCAGAAGGTGCCGATGTGGATCGTCTCGGGCGACCACGACTTTCTCGGCATTGCGGTGATGTCGGCCAACCTGTACTGGCGCATATTGAAGATTCAGCCGAAGCTCGCCGAACTGCGCGTGATCGATGGCGATCACGAATGGATGACGTTCCGCGACGCGCTGCCCGACGCACTGCAGTACATCGATCGCCAATGTACGAAGGCGACACTCTGACGTGACAGGGCGGCTCACGCAGCGTCTCGCTTTGAACTTGGGGGTGTCCACAGGGAATTGCGCCGCCGGCCGAGGGGGCGCGAGTCGCACCGACACCAGCGAGTGCCTCACATGAAGTTTCGCGTATGCAGCGCCGCGAGCCGCTTGGCGTCGTCCTGCTCGAACCCCAGTCGCTTCATGCGCATTTGCCGGCCGCCTGCCATGTCTTCCTTCAGTCCCTGCACCTTGTCGAACCCCGACGCGATCTGCCCGCTCGACCAACCGCCGGCGGCCAGCAGCACCAGCGCATCGAACACCTCTTCGTTGAGGCCGGACGTCTGCGCGAGCGTGTCGTAGCGGCTCTCCACCGCGAGCGCGAGCCGGCCCCGCAGCTCGGGGTCGCGCTGCAGCTGGTATTCGAGGTGTGCCATGCCGAAGGCGACGTGGCGTGCCTCATCGCGCGCGGTGAGCCGGGCGATTTGTCGCGTCACGGGGTCGGGCGCGTGCTCCTGCAGAAAACGCAGCAGGCTCACGAAGGTGCCTTCGCCCAGCACCGAGAGCAGGAACGACGCGACCGCGAATTCGCCTTCGTCGAACAACGTCTTCAGCGACGCCTGCCCGCCGACAGTAGACACGCCCATTTGCCGGTGCTTGAGCAGCGCGCGGCGCGTGAACACCTCGACGTGGCGCGCTTCGTCGGCGATCTGGATCGCCAGCAGCTGCGTCACCTCGCGAAAGTGCGGGTGCACCTGGCCGAGAAAGCGCGCCGGCACCAGCAGCGCCGCGTTCTCGTTCTCGATCAGATAGGTCATCACCTGCACGACCGCGTCTTCCACTTCGTCGGGCAGCTCGAACGGCTGCGTCCACTCGATCGCGTCGTCAGGGTTCCACTGCTGCGCCTGAGCCTGCGCGTATAGGTGGGCGATGTCGTCGGCCCAGATGGCGCGCTTGGCATTGAGCGCAAAGCCGAAGTCCGGGCCACCCGCCTCGACGAGCGCGCCGCGCGCGGCCAGGCCCCATGCCGGCGCAGCGCGATCCGCCACGTCGTGCGCGGCCACGCCGGACTGCGGCGACGCGGCGGGCACGCCCGCGCGTTCGGCGCCGTGCCAGCGGTTGGCGTGCGCGTCGCCCGGCGTGATCCAGGCGAGACCGGGCGTCTGCGCCGACAGCTCCAGGCGATGGCCCTGCGCGCGGCACCAGCCGAGCAGGTGCACGCCGAAGTCGGGCGCACGGCTCCTCACGGCCAGCCGCCCGCCCGGCACCACGCCGCGCAGCGCGTGCTTGATCAGCAGGTGGGCGCCGCGCTCGAAGCCGACGTCGTCAATATCGATACTCGGGTTCAACGATGGCACCCTGGGCGTCGTAGAAGCGCGCAGCATCCACGGCCTTCTCGAGCAGCGCGTAGCCGCTGGTGCGACCCTGCTTCCACACTTTGAGCCCCTCGAGATCGAGCAGCGGGCGCACCGCCGCATCGGCATAGCTCATCGACAGCAGCAAGCGGTGCAGCTGCTCGATCTGCTCGCCCGGCGCGCGCGCCGTGACGGTGAAGTTGCAGTGGTCGTACGCGGCCGTCTGCGCGAGCACGCGCGTGCGGCCTGCGGGCAGGGTGCCTTCGCTCACGAAAAGCAGGTGATTGCCGTCGATCATGCAGGCCGCGTCGAGCTCGCCGGCCATCAGCGCCCGCGCGGCGTCGCGCTCGCCGCCGATGTGGTCGCCGTGCTTGCCGCCGAGCACGTCGAAGCGCCGCACCGTGAAGTCGCTGCCGGGCTTCAGGCCCTGGCCGCGCAGGAAGTTCAGCGGGATCAGCGTCGCCTGCGGCGAGTCGATGGCACCGACGCCGACGCGCTTGCCTTTGAGGTCGGCCACGGTCTTGATGTCGGCGTCGCTGCGCACGACGATCACCGAGGTCAGGTCGCAGTCGGTGTCGCGCATCGCGATCGCCTTCACGGGCTGCCCGCGCGCGCGGCCGATGCGCTCGGCGCGGATCCACGCGAGCGGCGAGTTCCACGCCACGTCGATGCCGCCGTCGAACAGTGCCTGCACCTGTCGCTCGTAGTTGGAGAACAGCACGTAGTCGAACGCAAGCCCGTGGCCGGCGAAGTACTCCTTGAAGCCATCCCAGATCGTCACGACCTTGGGCGCGTACGCGACGGCGCCCATCACCAGCGTCTTGTCGACCATATGCTTGCGCTCCTGCTTCTGTCAGAACAGCGGCAGCCCGCAGACTGCCTTGCCGATGAAGTCGTACAGCACGTCGGTGGTCGGTGCCATCACCGAGGCCGCACGCGCGTCGCGGAAGTGGCGTTCGATGCCGACGTCTTTGCGGAAGGCGGCGCCGCCGCACACGCGCATCGCGGTGTCGGTGACTTCGAGCGCGGTCTCGCCGGCCGCGGCCTTGATCTCGAGCACGCGCAGCATCGCGTCGGCGCGGTTGGCCTGCAGCGCGGCCAGCGTGTCGTCGCGCAGCGCGCGCGCCACATCGAGCTTGATGCGCGCCTTGGCCAAGTAGGCGCGGATCGTCGGCAGCTCGGCCAGCGATTGGCCGAGGTGTTGGAACTTGGTCTGCCCCGCGTGCGACGCTGCCTTCTGCAGCGCCGACTCGGCGATACCGAGCGACGCGCTGGCATTGAGCAACTGGAAGATCGGCAGCACCACGCCCATCATGATGTCGAAGCCGCCACCGTCCGCGCCGAGGCGGTCGGCCTCGGTCACCCGGACGCCCGCGCCCTTGACAGGCGACGACGCATTGCCGCGCATGCCCAGGCCGTCGAACGGCGCCACCGTCGACACGCCCGCCGCCTTGGCCGACACCAGCCAGATCGTGCTGGCGCCTTCGGCGCTCACCGGCTTGCTGGACCACACGTACGAGTCGGCCTCGCCGGCCGAGGTGATCCAGCTCTTCATGCTGTCGAGCACGATGCCGCCGCCGGCCGCGGTGGCCGTGCCCACCGGCGCCCAGAAGTGGCTGCGCGAGCCGGCTTCGGAGAACGCGAGCGTCGTCACGTGCCGGCCGGCGGCGATCGCCTTGCGCACGTCGGCGGGACCGAACTTCTCGAGCACCGCGGTGGCGCAGTAGTGCATGCCGACCACCATCGCCGTCGAGCCGCAGGCCTCGGCGATCTTCTCGATCACCAGCGCAGCGGCGCGCGTGTCTTCGCCGAGGCCGCCGACCTCCTTGGCGCTGATCAGGCCCAGCAGGCCGGCCTTGGCCAGAGCGTCGAGGTTGCTGCGGGGAAACTGGGCATGCTTGTCGACCTCGGCAGCGGAAGGTGCGATGACCTCCGCAACGACGCCGTTCAAGCGCTGCAGATAGGGCGCTGTGTCCATGATCGGCCGGGCTCCTGTGGTGTGCGGATCGGGCCGATCAGTCTAGGGATCCGACGGTATTCAAGCATTCGCTTGAATAGGAGGCAGCGCCTTGGAGGCTATCCGACCTCGACTGGAAGCCCTGCGCTCCTCCATTCCGGGAAGCCATCGGCCAGGCGCTGCGCGCGCAATCCCTTGCTGCGCAGCTGGGCCACCGCTTCGAACGCCATCACGCAATACGGCCCGCGACAGTAGGCCACGATCTCCTGGGCTCGCGGGGCGCCGCGAGCCCAGGCTTCAAGCCCGGACAGCGGCACGTTGATCGCCCCGCGGATGTGCCCTGCCGCGAACTCCTCGGGCGGGCGCACGTCGATCACCGTCACAAGGCCCTTGCGCACGCGCTGCAGCAGCTCGCGGTGTGGCACGGGCTCGAGGTGGTCGCGCGCCGTCAGGAATTGACCAATCAGCTGCGAGACCTCCGCGAGGTTGTTCTCTGCCACCTCGCCCAGCGCCTGCAGCAGCCGCACGACGCCGCCGCCCGAGATCTCGTAGTAAACGTACAGACCTTCCTTGCGGCTGCGCACCAGGCCGGCCCGCCGCAGCCGTTGCAGGTGACGGGAGGTGTTGGCCACCGACATGTCGGCTAGGTGAGCCAGATTCTCGACGCTGCGCTCGCCCTGCGCCAGTAGCTCGAGGATGCGCAGCCGGTTGCCGCTGCCCAGCGCCTTGGTGATGCGAGTGAAGTGCTCGAGCAGACGCGGCTTGAAATCCATCGGCGTGTCCGGTGTCTGGTCATCGTGGCCGAAACCGCGCACGCTGACAAGCCGCTCCAGCGAAACTAAATGCCAAGCCGACGTTCGTCAGCAGCCGGTCTCGGCGGCGGTCGGTGGTGAATGGCCGGTTCGCGGCCTTCCGCTCGCGACTGTTCGTGATCATCGCGCTTACGCCCTCGGCGGTACAGGGACTGATGCGCGGTTCTATTGGATGTCCATGTCCAGACTTGATCACGCGCAACTGACGCACCATTGCACCGCCGGAGCATTGGGGACACCGAAAGAACGAACGCAATGCTTCGCCTCGTATGCCCGAGGCAAGGTAGACAGCCAACCGTAGTGTCTGCACTGAACAGAGAGCACCCGTGTTCCCACGCATACTCATTGCCGTTGATGGCAGCGACACATCCGAGCGCGCCCTGCGCGAAGCGATCGTTCTGGCCAAGGAAGGAGCGTCTCGGTTGCGCATCGTTCATGCGCTTGATCTCGTGATCGGCGAGATAGAGACGCCGTACGAACTCAGCGAATACGAAGCTTCTCTTCGGGCAGCCGGAGAGAAGATTCTCAAGCGAGCCGCGCAGCGTGCAAACAAAGCGGGAGTCAATGCCGAGACAAGCCTGCTCGAGGTGCTGCAGTACGCGACCGAGTCGCGGATGAGATCGTCAGAGAGGCCGAGAAATGGCGTGCCTCGCTGATTGTCATCGGCACACACGGCAGGCGCGGCTTCAAGCGTGCGCTGATGGGCAGGGTGGCCGAGGGTGTCGTGCGGATTGCGGGCACCCCTGTGCTGCTGATCCGCGGCAAGCAGGCGCGGGCCACCTAGAGCGGTCCCCAAGGAAATCAGGACGCTGTGGATGCCGCATCTGGAACTCGCCACCTAATCATCGCCACCTTCACCGCATCGTTGACAACGAGGCAGCAGACCATCGCGTAGACGAAGATTACGAGCGTCTGCCAACCCGGCAGTCGTGAAAGTCCCGGAAGGCCCGCGCAAGTCAGGGCGGTGCCGACGATTGCGTCCGCCGTGAGCGCCGCAACCAGGGTCTTGCTCGGCATCGTTGCCCAGAACCGGCGGCGCTCGCGCGCAGACACGATGGAGAACACGGCGAAGTAGAGCAGCGTCAGGAAGCTGAACGTGTAGAGGGCATCGTCGTCGACGGACAGACCGAACTTCGTCCAGCCCACGTACAGGGCGAACAGCGCCTCGGCGACCATCGCGATGCCCAGCACCACCGAAACGGTGATGAAGCCGCCGATATTCCAGGTCTCGGGTTTGTCGGAAGGCCGAACATGGTCGGTGGCCAGGGCGATCTTGGCGAAGTCCGTCATGAAGACCAGCAGCAGCATTGCAAACGCCGACACGACGAATTTGCCGGTCACGACGAACGCGATCGCCACGAACGCCGCCTTCAGGATGGTGCGGCTGATCTTGTTGATGATCCAGGTCAGGATGCGTTGGTAGATCGTGCGCCCCTGCTCGACCAGGGTGACGATGTTGGTGAGCCCCGCTTCGGTCAGCACGACGCTCGCAGCCCCTTTGGCCACGTCGGTTGCCGAGCTGACGGCGATGCCGACCTCGGCCTGGCGCAGCGCCGGCGCATCGTTGACGCCGTCGCCGGTCATGCCGGTCACATGCCCGGCGGCCTGCAGATGCTGCACGACGATGTACTTGTCTTCGGGGAACACCTCGGCGAATCCGTCCGCGCCCGCCAACAGGTCGAGCGCCTCGTTGCCGGCTTGGGCACTCGCCGCCTTGAGGTCCGCAACGCGCTGGATGTTGGGCAGACCGACGCCCTGCGCAATGTCCCGCGCGACGGCCAGCGCATCGCCGGTCAGCATCTTCACGGAAATGCCGAGCCCGCGGAGCTCGGCGACCAGTTGCCGGGCATCGGGTCGCGGTGGATCGAACAGGCTGACCAACCCGATCAAGGCGGGTGTGCCGGTCTCCGGGCCGTGCGCCACCGCCAGCGTGCGATAGCCCTTCGCGGCAGAAGCGCTGACGCGCGCTTCCAGCGCATCGATCGCTGCAGGCGACAGCCCGCAGGCATCGGCAAGGGTGCGCACGGCGCCCTTCATCACCCGCAGGCGCTGCCCGTCGTGCTCGACCACGGCCTCCGTCCTGCGGCTGGTCGCATCGAACGGTGCGAAGGAGATGGGCGTGACCGTGGGCAACGTGTCGAAGACGTGGCGGGCCTTGGCCTCGGCGAGGAAGGCCAGGTCGATCGGATCCTGGTTGGCCTCCTGCGACGCCAGCGCCCCGGCGTACAGGACATCGGCCTGCGTCGCGTCGTCGAGCGCGATCACGCCGGTGACGGCCAGCTTGTTCATCGTGATCGTGCCCGTCTTGTCCACGCAGAGCACGTCCATCGTCGCGGCATCCTCCGCGGCGCTGAGCCGCGTGACGAGCACGCCGCGCCTGGCCAGCTCCTTTGACCCGACGGCCATGCTGACGGTGAACATCACGGGCAGGGCGACGGGCACCGCGCTCATCAACAGGACGAGCATGAGAGGCACCATTTCAAGCAGCGGCGCGCCCTGTATCAGCGACAGCACGGCCACCACGCCCAACAATGCGCCCACGATCACGAAGAGCCAGCGCACGATCTTCGCCACCACCGCCTCAATGTGAAGCTTCGGGCGCGCGGCCTGCACGAGTTCTGTTGTTCGACCGAAGTAGGTCTGCGCGCCCGTCAGCATGACCACGGCGTTGCCTTCCCCCCGGCGAACGACGGAACCCGACGAGAGCACGTCGCCGGATGCCTTGTCGGTGTCCATGGACTCGCCGGTGAGGGCCGACTGGTCGACGCTCACCGTGCCGGTGAGGAGCTTGAGGTCCGCCGGAACGATGTCGCCGGGGCGCACGCGGACGATGTCGCCGGGGACCAGCTCGCGCGCGGGAACGACCTGCCAGATTGCGTCGCGCAGGACGCGCGCACCGACCTGCAAGCGCCGTCGCAGCGTCTGCACGACACCGGCGGCGCGACGCTCCTGCACAAAGCCCAGCACCGCGTTGACGACCAGCAGCGCACCCACCACGGCCAAGTCCGAGTATTTGCGCAGCACCGCGGACAGGACCATGATCAGCTCGAGCATCCATGCCGATATCCCCCAGAACTTCCCGAGGAACGTCAGGACCGGGTGCTCCTTTTGCTCGGCCACTTCGTTGTAGCCGTGCTCCGTGCGACGGCCATCCACCTCGGCGCGGGTGAGCCCCTTCTCGGCATCCACACGCAGCGCCGCCAGCGTGTCGGGAACCGACGCGGCTTCGATGTCAGGTACCTTGGCGCTTGTCGGCTTTGAGCTTGGGCCGCCGGCTTCGAGTTTCTGCTTCGGCGCTGGCATATCGACCGTTCTTTCTGGCGCCACCGGGCTCTATGCGGGCCTGCAAAGCTCAGGAGCAACTCGGCTCAGATTGAATCAGATGAGCTTCGGTTCACGCCAGCGCCGTGTCGACCAGCTTCCCCGCCGACACGGCGACGAGTTCCCCTTCTGCGAGTGGCCTCCAGGTTTGACCCGTGAGCGGCACGCTGGCGACCATCACCATCTCCTGGAAACCGGGTGCGATGGTGACCCCGCGCGCATGGACGGCTTGGTCCGGATCTGTGCACGTGCACGACCAAAGCCACAGACCCGGCGGCGCGATGAGTCCGGTGCTGGGCTGTATGCGCCGGTGTCCGTGAGCGAACAGGGCCTCGCCATCCGAGTATAGGAAGTTGGCAGGGCCGAGCTTGCGCAAGTCGGCGGCGAATCCCGACAGCACCGACAGGCGCTCCTCGAGGGACGGTGGTATGACCGCTGCGATCCACAGAGGCTGAATGCGCTCCAGCAGTGCGCAAAAGGCGTGTTCGGAGTCGGTGGTCCCGACGGGCCGGAAGCGATCGAACGCGAGGTTTGCGCTGCGCTCGATGCCCACCAGGTTTCCGTTGTGGGCAAACACGTGCACGCGGCCGCCAAGCTCGCGCGCGAAGGGTTGCGTGTTCGACAGCGACACCCCGCCGCGTGTGGCACGCCGGATGTGCGAGATGGCGAGCGTGGTGTTCAGCCCTTGCGACTGGAGAAAGCGCACGAGCGGACTGTCGCTCGCCGCCGTTGGCTCGCGGTACAGCACCGCGTCGTGGCCTTCGCAGAGCGCGACCCCCCAACCGTCGCGGGTGGTGCTGGCACCGTCGCTGTGGGCAGCCAGCGTCGCCAGCGAAAAGTTCAGCTGCGTCGGGCGTCGACTCGAGATCGCGAGGAGTTCACACATCTACGCATCTACCGATCGGACAAGCTCCAGCGCTGACCTCTGGCGGGCGCGGTGCCCGCAGACCAGGGACGGTGTGAGGCGTTCATCGTGACAATCAGCGACGTCGATGGAGAGGAGGAGTTTCCTCGAAGAATGCATCTTCGCGGCGTTCGAAGATTGACAACGCTCATACCCTGAAGGTCGCAGGACGCGGGGGCGGCACGTCAGCGAGATCCTCTGACGCTGAGCGTCACCTTGCGGGCACCCAAATTGGCGCCGTGAACTTCAGGAACGGGTGGCGGGTGCGTGAGTTCGACGCCGTGAGCAGCTGACATTCGAACGGCCTCCGGCGCCGGTTGCTTGACAGCGATCGCGGGCGATCGGCTACGTGCGCAGTGCTTTAGAACCCGTCATTGGCAGTGCGATTCTCTGTGCGCCTGGACGTCAGCAAGGTGGCCGAGACGGTGAGTTAAGGCTGCGGTTGCGAACGACCGGACCCCCTGCATTGCTGCCCTTGGTGGCATCAACGGGACCGACAGCAAGGGGTCGACGGTGAACAATCGCGAGCGTCCGCTTGCCCTCGGCGCCGCCAGACAAAAATGGCCGTTTCGAGCCGGTGCCGATGCCGGCGACAATGGCGCATGAGCAAATCGACACTTGCAACCAGGGTTTCTCCCAGCGGCTTGCGTTATTCAGCGAAGATCTCTGGATCGCCGTTCATCGGCGCGGGACACACGCGCTCGTGTTTTCTGTGCGGAAAGCATCGGCAAAGCGCTGGACTCAAATCAAGGCGAGTGTTGGGTCGCACAGAAATGGTCTGTGCTCCGGTGTGCTCGACTCCAGACTGACCGCGGGTGTCGGCACTGCGCCGACACGCCTGTGCAGGTTCGGGCGCCTCACCCTGATGCGCTAGGGCCGCGGAATGGCGTAGTCCTGGGCTGGGGCAATGCTGTCGAACTCGGTACTCACGGTCTCGGCAAACTTGCGGTCATTCGCCGGACCCACGAAGCGTCGTCCCCCCAATGACCGGTATCGAAGGTGCTGCGGACCGTACTCGATTCGAGCCGAGTGAGAGACCGCTTGCCGCTCACTCGGACTGACACTCCCGACTAGACACAGCCGTTGGCCCGGCTGGCCGGAGTGCGCGGCGTTCCACAGCCAACGCGCGGCTGCGCGCTCGGACGCCGAGATACTATGGCGCCGAACAAGTTAATAGGCCTGCGGGCGACCTAGATGCGCAGCGATGCAGCTCGCGCGGATGCGACCGGGCGCATGAACAAGACTTCCAATCTGGGCGGCATTGCCGCAATGCTTGCTGCGACAGCAGTCTTCGTTCTCGGCGATAGCTTCATGAAGCTTGTCACCGAAACCGTGCCACCGTTCGAGGTGCTCTTTCTGCGCGGCTTGGCGGCGAGCGCAGCCTGCGCGGTGTTGCTTGCAGCTCGCGGAGAATGGCGTGCGATCGTGGGCGCCGTCCACGGCCGCGTGGTGCTGCGGGCGGCCGGGGAGACGCTCAGCGTGCTGTGCTACATCGTTGCACTGGCCCGCATGCCGATCGCAGACGTGACCGCCATCCTCCAGACGGCACCGTTGATCCTGATCGTTGGTGCGGCTGTCCTCTTGCGCGAGAGAGTCGGTCCTGCGCGGATCGCTCTTGTCCTGCTCGGCTTCGCCGGGGCACTGATGGTGGCGCAGCCGAATGCTGCGGGAATCTCGCCCGCGGCACTGCTCGCTTTCGCAGCCGCTCTGCTCATTGCGGCGCGAGATCTGGTTGGGCGCAACGTCCCGGCCCGAATCCCGGTGACCGTAGTGGTGCTTGCCACCACGCTGGTCGTAACAACAGCCGCGGGCACAATGTCCTTATGGGTCGAGACGTGGGTCACGCCGAGCGGAAGCCATCTCGCCTACCTCGGTGCCGCCGGCCTGCTTGTTACGTTGGGCCACGCGGGCCTGCTGCTCGCCTATCGGCTCGGTCGGACCGCGTTGATTGCCCCCTTCTTCTACAGCTTTGCACTTTGGGGCGTTGTGGCTGGCGTGGTTGTCTGGGGCGCGTTACCAAACCCGTTGGCGCTCACCGGCATCGCGCTGATCGTGATGAGCGGCATCGCGATCGTCGTGCTGGACCGCCGCCAGTTTGGTGGCGAAGTCGTTTAGACGCGTTGTGGCACCAAGGCTTGCCGCAGCGCAATCGGTCTAGAGCGAACGTGGCGGTTGCGCAGCGGGTCCGAAGACCTTGGGCTGAGACGGCCTGCCGGCGCATCCGACGAGCCGGCGGCGCCTGCGCTCGCGCCAGCGGCAACCCCATTGCAGGCAGCGCCGCGCATCTGACGCACAAGTGGTGGCGCCGTCATCTGAGCCCTCTTGGCACAGGCGGCGCCGGAGTGCGACGCGCGTGCGCATGCACTGCGCGCCTCGTGCACCTCGTCGTCCACGCTAACATCGGCAGCCCATGGCCGCCGCAGATCCTGGTTCGGTCGACGTCCTGATTGTCGGAGCCGGCCACAACGGCCTGGTCTGCGCCTGCTACTTGGCGGCCGCGGGTTTGCGGGTGCGCATGCTGGAAAAGCGCGGCGTCGTCGGCGGCGCCGCGGTCACGGAGGAGTTCATCCCCGGCTTCCGCAATTCGACCGCGAGCTATACGGTCAGCCTGCTGAATCCGAAGGTGATCCGCGATCTGCACCTCGCCGAACGCGGGCTCGTCATCGTGGAGCGCCCGTTCTCGAACTTCGTGCCGCTGATGGATGGCCGCTTCCTGCAGTTCGGCGGCGACGCCGACGCCACACGGCGCGAAGTCGCGAAGTTCTCGGCGCGCGATGCCCAGGCGCTCGGCGCGTACCACGCACGCCTCGATCGGCTTGCCGACCAGCTGAAGAAATGGTTGCTGCGCGCGCCGCCGAATCTGGGCGGACCGCTGGTGGTGGAAGGGCTGCGCGATGCAGCAGCGGCGGTACGCCTGCTACTCGACTTCGGCGCGCTGCCCACTGGCGGCAAGCGCGACTTGATGGATGTGTTCACCAAGAGCGCCGGGCACTGGCTCGACGCGACATTCGAGTCAGACCCGTTGAAGGCGGTGCTCGGCTGGGACTCGGTGGTCGGTAACTACGCCAGTCCGTACGCGGCCGGGTCGGCCTATGTGCTGCTGCACCATTGCTTCGGCGAGGTGAACGGCAAGGCGGGCAGGTGGGGGCACGCGATCGGCGGCATGGGGCGGATCACGGAGTTGATGGCTGATGAAGCGCGTGCGCGCGGCGTGCAGATCGACCTGGGACACGGCGTCGAGCGCGTGCTGGTCGAGCACGGTGCAGCGGTCGGTGTGCTGACCGATCGCGGGGAGGAGATCCGCTCGCGCAGCGTGGTGTCGAACGTGCACCCGCAGGTCCTGTATCGGCGCCTGATCGACGCGAGCGCACTGCCGGCGGAGTTCCGCGAGGCGATCGACCGCTATCGCAGCGGTTCAGGCTCGCTGCGCATCAACGTCGCGCTGTCGGCGTTGCCTGATTTCGCGTGTGCGCCGGGCACGACGCCTATGCCGCATCATGCGAGCGGCATCGTTTTCGCCCCATCGCTCACCTACATGGACCGCGCGTGGCTCGATGCGCAGGCGCATGACTTCTCGGCCCGGCCGATCGTCGAGATGATGATCCCGAGCGTGGTGGACGACACCCTCGCCCCGAAAGGCGCGCATGTGGCCAGCCTGTTCTGCCAACAGTTCAAGCCCGAGGCGGACTGGGATCGGCTGAAGGAGCGTGCAGTGCAGGCGGTATTCGACGTGGTGCAGTCCCACTGCCCGAACTTCCGCGCGTCGCTGCTCGGCTACCGCGCGCTGACGCCGCTGGACCTGGAACGGGAGTTCGGTCTTGTCGGTGGCGACATCTTCCATGGGCAGCTTTCACTCGACCAGCTGTTTTCCTTGCGACCTCTGCTCGGCTACGCGCGCTACCGTGGACCGTTGCGCGGGCTGTATCACTGTGGTTCGGGCGCTCACCCCGGGGGCGGCGTCACTGGGGCGCCCGGCCACAATGCCGCGACCGAAGTCAAGCGCGATCTGGCGTGAAGCGACCCTGGTTGACCAACGCCGACTCAAGAGTCGCGCCGATCAACGCTTGAGTGGAGACGGCCAGCGCCTCGACGATTGGCCTTGCGCATCCTCAATTGCGCTCCCGAAAGTCACCTGCTGCCGAAAGATGCTATGTAGGACTGCCCAAGCGACACCCGTTGGGCTAGAACGAAATTTCCAAACTTCTGTTGCGAAGGAGAACGGAAATGGCGGCGACCCAGACAGTCCTACATGGCAAGGATACGGCGACCCCAGGCGAGCTGTACATCAGCTTCGAGCTGGGCGACAAGTCGTGGAAGTTGACGCTCAGTGATGGTCGGCGCGGCCCAGGCCGCTACAACGTCGCCGCCGGTGACACGAGCGCGGTGCTCGACTGCGTGTCCAAGGCACGGGCGCGCTGTGGCCTGAGCGCCCAGGCCAAGGTGCATTCCTGCTACGAGGCGGGCCGCGACGGCTGGTGGCTGCACCGGTGGCTGAGCGAGCAAGGCATCGACAACATCGTGGTGGACGCCGCGAGCATCGAAGTGAACCGACGCGCCAGGCGGGCCAAGACCGATCGGCTCGACGGCGACAAGCTACTGGCGATGCTGCTGCGCCACCACGGCGGCGAGCGTGTGTGGTCGGTGCTGCATGAGCCGACGCCGCAAGATGAGGACGCGCGCCGCACGCATCGCGAATTGGCGCGACTGATGCACGAGCGCACGGCACACACCAACCGCATCGGCTCGCTGCTGGTGCTGCACAACCTGCGCCCGCGCATCATCATTGGCGGGCGCGACTGGGCTGGCTGGTGGGCAAGCCATTGCGAGCAAGTCCCGCCTGTGCTGCGAGTGGAGCTCGAGCGCGAGAGCGCGCGGCTGGCGCTGGTCAAGCAGCAGATCAAGGCGCTGGAAGCCGCGCGGCGCCAGGCGTTGGAGGACGGCAAGCAGCCGCTGGTGGCGCAGCTGGCAATGTTGCGCGCCATCGGGCCCAGGGGCGCCTGGGTGCTGGTCAAGGAGCTGTTTGGCTGGCGGCGCTTCGCCAACCGCCGCGAGCTGGCCGGCTGCCTGGGGCTTGCCCCCACGCCGTATGACAGTGGGGGCAGCCAGATCGAGCAAGGCATCAGCAAGGCCGGCAACAAGCGAGCGCGGGCGCTGCTGGTGGAGCTGTCTTGGGGCTGGCTGCGATTGCAGCCCGACAGCGCCTTGACTCAGTGGTTCAACCGGCGCTTCGCTGCAGGTGGCAAGCGCATGCGGCGCATCGGCATCGTCGCATTGGCGCGGCGCCTGGCCATCGCGCTGTGGCGCTACCTGGAGCACGGCGAGATCCCGGCCGGGGCCACGCTCAAGCCAGCCGCCGCTTGAATCCAACCGCCCAGATGCACGGCTTGGCACGGATCGCATCATCATGATCAAAGGTAGACGTGCCCGCAGTGTCAGCGGGTCACCGCACGGCGACCGTCCTCAAAGAAGGGGCACGTCCATAACTGGGGTTTACCAACGCGTTTTGCGCGCATTGAGCATGTGGTGCAGGTTGGGCAAACCCTGCACGGATAGAAGTTCGTCCGAGCACTGGCTCGAACGCTCATCACACCCCGACCTCGGATCAGGATGTGCCGCTGCAGCGACTCACCCCAAGCCACACGCCCTACCTGCATTCGTCAGGGGACCATGAACTCCCCGCATCCAAACCGTGATCGAAAGCGGCTTGACAAGCGAGTCCTCATAGAAGCTGACATTGGTGTCTCTCGTTGCGAGCGACCGGTCCCCCTCGAACTTGACGTTCGCGGCTGAAGGCCGTTCGAATGTCAGCTGCCAACGGCGTCGAACTGACGCACCCGACCCACAAGCGGAAGGTCGGCCCGCGCACTGCAAAGCAGCCACTCGTGGTGCCTGCCGGCGTAACTGCCGCTCATCGAGGCGTCGAGCGTGGAAGTCCCTTCCATTCGTTAGGCTGCATGGCACAACCGCGCAGGCTATCCGGGCCAGCCATGCTTTAGCGCGGCACGCGCGCCTTGATCGCGTTGGCGCGCGCGCAGTACGCGATCGAGCCGTTCGGGCCGGAGGGCAGCGCGGATTGCACCGCGCGAATCAGCCGGGCGCGCTCGCGCTCGTCCATCGCCGCGATGATTCTGGTGGTAGGTGCGTAGCCGGGCGTCTGTGCCTGCCAGAAGTCCTGGAAATCGGCGTACTCGACGCAGACGTCGATCGTCCGCGTCTCGATCGGCTGCAGCCAGTCTCGAGCGATAGTTGGTATCCCCCAAGAACTGGAACTCGCCGGCAGCAGGAGCAAGCGGTCCATTCGAGCCCGCAGATCCGAAGGGCCGGTGGCCAGCCCGGAAGCCTCCTTGACCTCGGTGTGGGACAGCCACGGCCCAAAGCAGTGCGAAGGTCACCGTACTGCGAAGGTCGTCGCTCGGCTTCGCTTTCGAGCCGCGAGCCTTGCTGAGCCTGGATTGAGCGTGTAGCCCATGTAGCCCATTTGACGTTCGCACGCGCGGCCTAAGGGGACTGCCGCGGTTGGCTTCGATAGTGCGATGGTCATCTGATGGTCATCTGCCAAGCGGCTTGTCACCTGGTCATCGCACTCGTCGTGCGTAGGTCATGCGGCGCGTGGGCTACAAGTGTGCGAAGGTCATCCGCGGTTCGTTGCGTGCGTGGGTGACAGACGGGCTACATGTAGCCCATTTGTAGCCCATGTAGCCCAAATGAAGAGGGCCCGCTCACTGGCGGGCCCTGAAGTTCATTGGTGCCGGTGAGAAGAGTCGAACTCCCGACCTTCGCATTACGAATGCGCTGCTCTACCAACTGAGCTACACCGGCTGAGGTAGCAAGGGCGCGGATTATAGCCAGCGGCGTATCGGCTCCGCTGTCGGATTCGCCACACACGGCTGGTGACACTCACGCTGCGGTGCCTAAAGGTGTCGACGTCGCGGCCGATATCCGAACATCCATCCTGGTGAGCGCGCACATGCGACAAGTCACACCCAGCGAGTCGGTTCTGGCCGAGCTCGGCACCTACGACCCCGCGAGCACGATGACGGCGTCGCAGTTGCGCCGTTCGCGCACCGCGCAGCGATTGGTGATCGAGCACGGCGTGACCGGTGCTTTGTCACGGTCTTTCGATCTGCGAGAGGCGGCGCCTCTCATCGTGCGCGCGATGTGCGAGGAGCTGGGCTGGACTTGCGGCGCCTGCTGGATCGAGGAGTCCGCAGAGCGACGTGCTGTTGTGCGTGGGCACATGGGGCGTGGCGGACCCGCGCGTGGCGTCATTCCTCGACGCGACGCACAGCATCCAGCAGTCGACCACGCAAGGCGGTCTGGTGCGGCGCAGCTGGCTCACCGGCGATCCGGTGTGGATGCGCGACGTGGCCGCCGAACCGAGCTTCCAGCGCGCGTCGCTGGCGGCGCAGGCCGGGCTGCACAGCGCCTTCGCGTTTCCGATCACGGCCGCCGGTCGCGTGGTGGGCGTGGTCGAGTTCTACAGCCACGCGGTCGAGGAGCCCGACGCGGAGTTGCTCGACTGCACGCGCTACATCGGCAGCCAGATCGGCCAGTTCTGCCTGCGCGCGCAAGCGCAGGCGCAATTGCGCGAGAGCGAAAAGCGCCACGCCGACACCATCGAGCTGGCCGCCATCGGCATTTCGCATGTCGACGGCCGGGCGCTTTTTGCACGTCAATCGGGCTCTGTGCGAACTGCTCGGCTACACGCGTGACGAGTTGCTGGGCACCACGGTCAAGCAGCTCTCGCACCCCGACGACAAGAACGTCACCGACAAGATGCGCGCCCAGCTGCACGCCGGCGAGATCGATTCGTTCCAGATCGAGAAGCGCTACTCTGCGCAAGGACGGCTCCCCCGTCTGGGTGCAGATCGACCATCTCGGTGCAGCGAGACGCCGCCGGTCGTGCCTTGTAACGACATCTCGATCACGCAGGACATCTCGGCGCGCAAGAGGCCGAGCTGGCGGTGCAACGCAGCGAGCGGCGCTTTCGCAGCCTGGTGGAGCTGTCGTCAGACTGGTACTGGGAGCTCGACGCCGACTTGCGATTCACCGCGTTCGGCGGCCGCGACATGGGCGACAAGTACGAGCAGCTGCTGCGCGGTCGCCTGGTCTGGGAGATCCCCGGCGCCGACGGCGACATCGGCTGGGCCGATCTGCGCGCCCGCCTGGAACGGCGCGAACCTTTTCGCGATTTCGAGTATGCCTACTTCAGCAAAGACGGCAGCCGCCGCTTCGTCAGCGTCAGCGGCGAGCCGCTGCTCGACGACCAGGGCCGCTTCGTGGGCTATCGCGGCGTGTCGCGCGACGTCACGCCGCGCAAGCAGGCCGAGGAGCGCATTCAGTACCTGGCCACGCACGACAGCCTGACCGGGCTGCCCAACCGCGTGATGTTCGCCGAGCTGCTGAACCACGTGCTGGCGCTGTCGCGGCGCAACCAGCGCAAGTTTGCGGTGCTGTTCATCGACCTCGACCGCTTCAAGTTCATCAACGACAGCCTGGGCCACGAGGCTGGCGACGCGCTGCTGTGCGAAGTGGCCAAACGCCTGAAGGAGAGCCTGCGCGCCAGCGACATCGTGGCGCGCCTGGGCGGCGACGAGTTCGTGATGCTGCTGCAGGATCTGAGCCACAGCGAGCAGGCCGGCATCATCGCGCGCAAGCTGCTGTCGGCGGTGATCAAGCCGATCGAGCTCAACGGCCAGGAGTGCCGCGTCACCGCGAGCATCGGCATCTCGGTGTTCCCCGACGACGCGCCCGACGAGGCGTCGCTGATGACGCATGCCGACCTCGCGATGTACCACGCCAAGGAAGAGGGCAAGAACAACTTCCAGTTCTACGACGGCCGGCTCGAGACGCTGTCGCTCGAGCGCCTGACGATGGAAACGCGGCTGCGCCGCGCCATCGAGCGCAACGAGCTGTCGCTGCACTATCAGGCCAAGCTCGATCTGGCGACCAACGCCATATCCGGGGTCGAAGCGCTGCTGCGCTGGAACAGCGCCGAGCTCGGCTCGGTGTCGCCGGCCAAATTCATCCCGGTGGCCGAGGAGACCGGGCTCATCCTGGCCATCGGCAAGTGGGTGCTGCGCACGGCCTGTTCGCAAAACGTGCAGTGGCAGCGCGCCGGCTTGCCGCCGGTGCGCGTGTCGGTCAACCTGTCGCCGCGCCAGCTCAACGATCCCGAGCTGGTGGCCGCGGTGCGCGACGTGCTCGCCGACACCGGCCTGGCGCCCCACTTGCTCGAACTGGAAGTCACCGAGAGCTCGGTGATGCACAACGTCGAGCGCGCTCTGGAGGTGCTGTGCGCGCTCAAGGACATGGGCGTGCAACTGGCCATCGACGACTTCGGCACCGGTTACTCGTCGCTGGCCCAGCTGAAGCGCTTCCCGATCGACACGCTGAAGGTCGACCGCTCGTTCATCCGCGAGTTGCCCGCCGACTCCGAAGACAGGGCGATCGCCGAGGCCATCATCGCGATGGGCAAGACATTGAGCCTCACGGTGGTGGCCGAGGGCGTGGAAACGCGCGAGCAGCAGGACTTCCTGCGCGAGCGCGCGTGCGACCAGATGCAGGGCTTCTTCTTCAGCAAGCCGGTGGCGGCTGCCGACTTCGCCGAGCTGCTGCGCACGCACGTGCGCTGAACACCGTATTCGGCGCCGCGCCGCTCCGGGTGCGGTTGCCAGCGCCCGCATCATCGATCAGACTGCGCGCTCTCGGCGGACGAGGCACGGAGGCTGGCGTGGCGAAGCTCAATGTCAACGGTCAGGCGCTCGAGGTGGCGGTCGAGCCTGACACGCCGCTGCTGTGGGTGCTGCGCGAGCAGGTGGGCCTCACCGGCACCAAGTACGGCTGCGGCATCGCGCAGTGCGGCGCCTGCTCGGTGCACATCAACGGCGAGCTGCGGCGCTCGTGCTCGGTGCCGGTGGGCAGCGTCGCGGCCGACGACCGCATCGTCACCATCGAGGGCCTGTCGCGCGACCGCTCGCACCCGGTGCAGCGCGCCTGGGCCGAGCTCGACGTGCCGCAGTGCGGCTACTGCCAGTCGGGCCAGATCATGGCCGCCGCCGCCCTGCTGGCCAAGATCCGACAAGCCGAGCGATGCCGACATCGATGCGGCGATGACCAACATCTGCCGCTGCGGCACCTATCAGCGCATCCGCGCCGGGGTGCATCGCGCCGCCGCCATCAAAGTGGCCAATTGAGGAGGCGGCGCGATGATGGGCAAGACTCCACTGTCTGCCGCGTTCGACGAGCTGTCGCGCCGCGAGTTCATCGTCACCTCCGGCGCTGCAGCCGGCGCGCTCGTGCTCGGCTGGGCAGCGCCGTTCGATGCCGGCGCGCAAGCCGCGAGCGAGGGCAGCGAGCTCAACGTCTGGGTCGTGGTGCGGCCCGACGAGCGCTGCGTCGTCCGCATCGCGCGCTCGGAGATGGGGCAGGGCACGCTCACCGGCCTGGCGCAGCTGGTGGCCGAGGAGCTGGAGTGCGACTGGTCCAAGGTCAGCACCGAGCAGATCACGCCGCAAGCCAACTTTGCAGCCAAGCGGGCGTGGGGCGAGATGGGCACCGGCGGCAGCCGCGGCATCCGCACCTCGCAAGACTACGTGCGCCGCGGCGGCGCGGCCGCGCGCATGATGCTGCTGCAGGCGGCGGCCGACGAGTGGCAGGTGCCGGTGTCCGAACTGCGCGTGGCCGATGGCGTGATCACGCACGCGGCCAGCGGGCGCAGCACCACCTACGGCAAGGTGGCCGCGGCGGCGGCCGAGCTGCCGCCGCCCGACCTCAAGGCCATCGCGTTGAAAGACCCGAAGTCCTGGAAGATCGCCGGCAAGCCGGTCAGGCGGCTCGACACCGCTGACAAGCTCGACGGCAGCAAGCAGTACGCGATCGATGTGCACCTGCCCGGCATGCTCAACGCGGCGATCAAGTCGTGCCCGGTGTTCGGCGGCAGGCTGGTCAGCTTCGACGACGCCGCGATTGGCAGGCGCGCGGGCGTCAAGGGTGCGGTGCGCGTCAACGACAGCACCGTGGCCGTGGTGGCCGACACCTGGTGGCACGCCAAGAGCGCGCTCGATGCGCTGCAGATCGTCTGGGACGAGGGCGCCGGCGCCCCGCAGACCAGTGCGCTGATCGCCAAGCACCTCGAAGAGGGCCTGACCGCGACCAACGCGTTCGCGCAACGCAACGAAGGCGATGCGCTGAAGGCCATCGCCGGTGCGGCCAAGAAGGTCGAGGCGACCTACGCGACGCCGTTCCTCGCGCACGCCACGATGGAGCCGATGAACTGCACCGCGCGGATCACGGCCGACTCGGCCGAGATCTGGGTGCCGACGCAAAACGCCGAGGCCGCGCACGCCGCGTTGTCAGAGCAGTCGGGGCTGCCGCTGGCGCAGTGCTCGGTGAACCGGCTCGACCTCGGCGGCGGCTTCGGCCGCCGCGGCGGCAACCAAGACTACGTGCGCCAGGCAGTGTCGATCGCCAAGCAGTTTCCCGGCGTGCCGGTCAAGTTGCTGTGGAGCCGCGAAGAGGACCAGGCACACGACTTCTACCGGCCGATCTCGGTGTGCCGCCTGAGCGCCGGGCTCGACGCCAACGGCGCACTGGTGGGCCTGCACGCGCGCCTGTCGGGGCAATCGATCAACGCCTACGTGGCGCCGCAAACCGTGATCGATGGCAAAGACCGGCGGCAGACGCAAGGCTGGTGGGCCGAGCCCGGCGACGCGCAGCTCGGCTATACGGTGCCTAACCTGCTGATCGAGTACGCGATGCGCAACACGCACGTGCCGGTGGGCCCGTGGCGTGGCGTCAACACCAACCAGAACGGCGTCTACATGGAGTGCTTCATCGACGAGGTGGCGCGCGCCGCGGGGGCCGACCCGCTGGCGTTTCGGCGCACGTTGTTGCAGCAGCATCCCAAGCACCTGGCGGTGCTCAACGCCGTGGCCGACAAGGCCGGCTGGGGCACGCCGCTTCCCGCCGGTGTGCGCCGCGGCATCGCGCAGTTCATGGGCTACGGCAGCTACTCGGCGGCGGTGGCCGAGGTGTCGGTGAGCCCGCGCGGCGAGGTGCGTGTGCATCGCATGGTATTGGCCCTGAACTGCGGCCACGCGGTCAACCCCGACCAGATCGCTGCGCAGGTGGAAGGCTCGGTGGCCTATGGACTGTCGGCCGCGCTGCATGGCGAGATCACGATCGACAAGGGCCGGCGTCAACGAGCTCAACTTCCACACCTATCCGATCCTCAGGCTCGCCGAGTTTCCGAAGGTCGAGACAGTGATCGTGCCCACGTTCGACTTCTGGGGCGGAGTGGGCGAGCCGACGATCTGCGTGGTGACGCCCAGCGTGCTCAACGCGATCCATGCCGCCACCGGCAAGCCGGTGCGCAGCCTGCCGCTCAAGCACGTGAAGCTGGCATGAGCCGCGTGGTGCCTGCGCACCGCAGGCACCACGCAAGGACGACTTCGCTCAGTCGTTGTCGTCGACGTCGGGAATGCCGGCGGCAAACCACGCCCCCGGCGCGCCGTTGGCGCCGACGTTGCGGATCAACAGCGCCGGGCTGTCGCAGGTGGGCGGCAGCACCGCGGGGTTGACGCCGTCTTGCGTCAGCACGCTGTCGATGCGGAAGTTGCCGGCCGCGTCGAGCGGCGCGCGCGCCGAGCTGAACAATGTGGGCGTGGCGGCCGGGCCGCACGCCAGCGTGGCGGCGACCTGCGTCACCGGGCCGATGGTGCCGATCACGTCACCGGTGGCCAGCAGCAGCCCCGAGCCGCGCGCGAAGATGTGGCCGCTCTTGCGACGGCGGCACTGAGCCGGCGCAGCACCCACTGGCGGCCACCGGGAGAAATGCCGCGCACGAGGTTGGGTTGCTGGACGGCGCCGACCGCGGCCAGCGGGTCGGCGCCGATCGCGCCTTCGAACTTGACGAGCGTCTTGGAATCCGGGTGCGCGAACGCGAGCGCGACAGTGTGAGGGCCGCGAGCGTGAAGGCGCGCTTGAAGTGACGCATAGGTGACCTCCTTGGCAATGAACTGCAATGCACAGATGGCGACGGCGCCGCGCCACGCTATAAGCGTGCGGGCAGCCACCGGTTCCGCGCGAGGGGTTCCGCGAAACGGCCGGCAGGTGCTTACGAAGGGCGGGCCGCGGACATTCCAGCGGCCATGCAACCAGTGGCTACGGATCGCGGGGGAGCGCGCTCGTCATGTCGAGCCGCGCATCGGCGAGCAAGTCCGCCGTGGACTCAGGTGTGCGTCACCCAGCTCGTGTAGCCGAGGCTCTCGAGGTGCGGCAGCGTGTTGAATGTGACGAGCGCGTGACGCTTGGGCGTGAACGCGAACTCGGTGACGGCGCTGTTGCGCATGCGCAGGTTGAGCTCCACCATCGCCTGCGGCGGCGCACCGAGCACGTGCGCCACCGCGGTGGAAATCGGCCCGCCGCTGGAGACGATCAGCACGTTGCCCTCGTGGCGCGTTCGCACGTGGTCGAGTGCCTCGACGACGGCGGCCGCGAAGCGCTCGAAGCTCGGCATGCCGGCGGGCGAGGTGCGGCCTTCCATCCAGGCGATCAGTCCCTCGCGCAAGAGCCTGAAGTGCTGCCGCACCTGCTCGGGGCTGGTGGCGCGCGGCAACGGCTGCGGGTGGATCGCCCGCACCACCGCTTCGCTGTCGTATTCGTTGAGCCCCGGCAGCGCCAGCGGCTCGTGCTCGATTTGCAAGCCGCGCCCGATCGCCTCGAACGACTGCGCGTGGCGCTTCAGCGTGCCGGTGATGACGCCATCGAAGCGCACGTCGCGCTCGCGGAAGTACTCACCCAGTCGCTCGCACTGTCGTGCGCCGAGCTCGCTCAAGCGATCGTAGTCGTCGGTGCCGAACGAGGCTTGGCCGTGGCGAACGAGATACAAAGTGCCCATGAATCGGATTGTCGCTGCCACACAGGGCCGTCGATGTCACGCGTGCGACCGGC
The DNA here is from genome assembly GCA_963774185.1 of uncultured beta proteobacterium. GTDB lineage: Bacteria > Pseudomonadota > Gammaproteobacteria > Burkholderiales > Burkholderiaceae_C > JAEUPI01. Next base: position 149,543 of record CAVZEK010000015.1, on the reverse strand, counting down.
GCGGCCTCGGCAACGAGGGCTACATCCTATGATGCGCCGCATCCGTTGCCTGAGAGCGCTGCGATGAACCTGCTGCTGCAGTGGGCCGGCTGGATCGACAGCCTCAACCGGCACGTCGGGCGCGCGATGGCGTGGCCGATCGTCGGCGCCATCGTCGTCAGCAGCGGCAACGCGATCTCGCGCAAGTTCTTCGGCGTCAGCTCCAACGCCTGGCTCGAGATCCAGTGGCATCTGTTCGCGCTGTCGTCGCTCGGCTGCGCGGGCTACGTGCTGCTGGTCAACGAGCACGTGCGGGTCGACGTGTGGTCCAGCCGCTGCACGCCGCGCACGCGCGCATGGGTCGATGCTGGCCGGGCTGCTGCTGTGCGCGCTGCCGATGACGGGCGTGATCGGCGTGCTGTCGGGCGAGTTGTTCCTGCGCCGCTGGGCCAGCGGCGAGATCTACGTCAACGCGGGCGGCCTGCCGGTGTGGCCGATCGTCGGCGTGATGCCGCTGGGCATGGCGCTGCTGGCGCTGCAATGCTTGAGCGAGCTGGTGCGGCGCATCGCGTTCCTGCGCGGCCGGCTGGCGCAGCCCGAGCTCGACGAGGCCGGGCTGCCGCCGTGGCGCTGGGGCGCTGAACGGAAGCCCGCGGGCACCGTGCGATGAGCGCCTGGGTGGCTGCCAACCTCCCGCCGCTGATGTTCGCGGCGCTGGCGCTGGCCTTGTTCAGCGGCGTGCCGGTGGTGTTCGGCCTGGCGGGCTGCGGGCTGGCTTTCGCGTGGCTGGGCGTGCAGCTCGACGTGATGCCCGCGGCATTGATCAGCGCGTTGCCTTTGCGCGTGTTCGGCATCATGGCCAGCGAGCTGCTGCTGGCGATTCCGTTCTTCACCTTCATGGGCCTGGTGCTCGAAGGCACCGGGCTGGCCGAAGAGGTGCTGGACACCGCCAGCGAATTGTCTGGCGGCTTGCGCGGCGGCCTCGCGCTGTCGGTGATCGGGGTGGGGGCGCTGCTGGCGGCCACCACCGGCGTGGTGGCGGCGGCGGTGATTTCGATCGGCACCGTGTCGCTGCCGGTGATGCTGCGCCAGGGCTACAACCCGCGCATCGCCGCCGGCGTGGTGGCCGCGGCCGGCGGCCTGACGCAGATCGTGCCGCCGTCGCTGTCGCTCATCGTGCTGGCCGACCAGCTCGGCCGCGGCGTCGGCGAAATGTATGCCGCCGCCCTGGTGCCGGCGGCGTTGATCATCGTCGCCTACGCGGTGCTGATCGCGTCGCTCGCGCTGTGGCGTCCGCAGTGGCTGCCGGGTGCGGCGCCCGGCCCCGAGGCCGAACGCACACAGCGCGGCGCCGGCGGCCGTGCGGGTGCGTTGGCGGTGCTCGCGTTCGCGGGCGTGGCCGGTGCGTGGGCGGTGGCGAGCGTCTATCCGGCGTTGACGCACGCGCTGGGCCGCGCCGAGCCGCCGGCCGACGAGCGGGTCATCGTCGCGGTGGCGATCGCGGCGTTCATCGCCATCGGCGCGGCGACGGCGGACCGCAGGTTTCGCATCGGCTGGCTGTCGCCGCTGATGCAACGGGCGGTGCTGGCCTGCGCGCCGCCGCTGGTGCTGATCTTCCTGGTGCTCGGCACGATCTACGTCGGGCTGGCCACGCCGACCGAGGCCGGCGCGATGGGCGCGGTCGGTGCGGTGGCGCTCGCGGCCTCGCAGCGGCGCTTGACCACGGGCGTGCTGGCGGTGGCCGCGCTGCGCACGGCCAAGCTGAGCTGCTTCGTGATCTTCATCCTGATCGGCTCGACGATCTTCAGCCACACCTTCGCGGCGGTGAACGGCAACGTCTGGGTCGAAAGCCTGTTCGCCCACCTGCCGGGCGGCGCCACCGGGTTCCTGGTGGTGGTGACGGCGCTCGCGTTCGTGCTCGGCATGTTCCTCGATTTCCTCGAGATCGCCTTCATCCTGGTGCCGCTGCTGGCGCCGCTGGCCGCCAAGCTGGGCATCGACCTGGTGTGGTTCGGCGTGCTGCTGGGCATCAACCTGCAGACCTCGTTCCTGACGCCGCCGTTTGGCTACGCGCTGTTCTTCCTGCGCAGCGTGGCGCCGCGCAACGCACACGTCGATGCGGCCAGCGGCCAGCGCGTGCCGGGTGTGTCGACGCAGGACATCTATGTCGGCGCGATGCCGTTCGTCGCCGTGCAGGTGCTGGTGATGGCTGCCGTGATCGTGTGGCCGTCGTTGATCCGTCTGGAAGGCGAGCGTGCGCCGAAGCTCGATGAGGCGGCCACCGAAATCATGCTCGAGCAGGCCATCGCCGCCGGCGCGCTGTTCACGCCCGAGCACCCCAGGCCCGATGCGGCGGCGTTGCTGCTGCAGCACCTGCGCGAAGTCGGCGCGCTGCCTGGCGAGCCGGCTCGCTGAAGCGCCGGTGTGCACAATGCAATCGTTGCATTGAACCGGGAGTTGCGAATGGCCGCAGTCAAGATACTGGTAGCACAAGGCGGTGGCCCGACGGCCGTGATCAACCAGTCGCTGGTCGGCGTGGTGCTGGAGGCGCGGCGCTTCGGCCAGGTGGATCGCGTCTACGGTGCGCGCCACGGCGTGCGCGGCATCGTCAACGAGGACTTTGTCGATCTGACGCAGGAGACCACCGAGAGCCTCGAGCGCGTGGCGGCCACGCCGGGCTCGACGCTGGGCTCGACGCGCGACAAGCCCGACCTCAAGTACTGCCAGCAGATCTTCGAGGTGCTGCGCGCGCACGGCATCGGGCACTTCTTCTACATCGGCGGCAACGATTCGTCGGACACCGTGCGCATCGTCAGCGAGGAGGCAGCCAGGGCCGGCCACCCGCTGCGCTGCGTGCACATTCCCAAGACGATCGACAACGACCTGGTGTGCAACGACCACACGCCGGGTTTTCCGTCGGCGGCGCGCTTCGTGGCGCAGGCCTTCGCCGGCGCCAACCTCGACAACGCGGCGCTGCCCGGGGTCTACGTGGCGGTGGTGATGGGGCGCCACGCCGGGTTTCTGACCGCGGCATCGGCGGGCGCCCGCAAGTTCCGCGACGACGGCCCGCACCTGATCTACCTGCCCGAACGCACGTTCACGATCGAGCGCTTCCTGGCCGACGTGAAGGCCGTGCAAGAACGCCACGGCCGCTGCGTGGTGGCGGTCTCGGAGGGCATCCACGATGCGTCGGGGCAGCCGATCATCACGCAACTGGCCAAGCAGGTCGAGCGCGACGCGCACGGCAACGTGCAGCTGTCGGGCAGCGGCGCGCTGGCCGATCTGCTGTGCGAGCAGATCAAGGCCCAACTGGGCCTGAAACGCGTGCGTGGCGACACCTTCGGCTACCTGCAGCGCAGCTTCCTCGGCTGCGTCAGCGATGTCGACCAGCGCGAGGCGCGCGAGGTCGGCGAGAAGGCGGTGCAGTTCGCGATGTGGGGCCAGCGCAATGGCTCGGTGGCGATTCAGCGCAGCGGCAACTACGCGGTCGACTACCAGCTGGTGGCGTTGGCCGACGTGGCCGGCAAGACGCGGGTGATGGACGAGACCTTCATCGCCGACAACAGCAGCGATGTGACCGAGGCGTTTGCGTCCTACCTGCGCCCGCTGCTCGGCTCTGGGCTGCCCGAGCCGCATCGGCTGCGGGCGGCGCCGGTGGCCAAGGTGCTCAAGGCCAGAAGCTGAGGTCTGCTTTCATCGCTGCGGCCGTGCGCCGCGCGCCGCGCCGCGGCGCGCAACGCTCACGGCTGCACGACCGCAGCCGCGGCCGCGGCGTGCTCGGGTTGCTGCGCCGCCGCGGGCGCTGCCTGCAGCGCCTTGGTGACGATCTCGCGCAGGTCGGGGCTCAGGTCGGTGCGCAGCGCCACGCGCGCAATGGCCTCGCGCGCCGCGCTGCGGTACGGTTCGGCCAGGTGCATCCAACGGTCCAGCGCGCGCGCCACGCGCGAGGCGAGCATGGGGTTCAGCGCGTCGAGTTCGATCACGCGCTCGGCCCAGAACACATAGCCCGCGGCATCGGCGCGGTGGAAGGCGCCGGGGTTGCGCAGGCACAGGCTGCTGATCAGGCTGCGGGCGCGGTTGGGGTTCTTGAGCGTGAACGCGCGGTGCTGCATCAGCTCGCGCACGCGCGCGAACACGCGCCCCTCGCGCTCGCTGGCGCTGGCTTGCAGCATGAACCACTTGTCGACCACCAGCGGTTCGTGCGCGAACTCGTCGTACAGCCGCTGCAGCGCGCCGGCGGCCAGCTCGCTGTGCGACTCGACCAGTGCGCTCAACGCGCCGAGCCGATCGGTCATGTTGCTGGCGTCCTTGAAACGCTGCAGCGCGCGGCCCGGCCACACCGGATCGCCGCTGCGTACCGCGTGGCGCACCAGCATCGCCAACGCCAGGTTGGTCAATGCGCGGCGGCCGGCCTGGTCGGGCTCGGGCCGATAGCCTTCGCGCACCGCGTGCGACTCGAACGCCCACAACCAATCGGCCTGCAGATGCGCCGCCAGTTGATCCAGCACCTGCTCGTGCAGCGCGTGGATTCGCGCCGGGTCGGCCGGCGTCACGCGCTCGGCCACGGTGGCTTCACTGGGCGGCGTCAGCAGCAGCTCTTTCAGTGCCGGCTCGATGGCCGGGTCGCGCAACACGCTGCGCAATGCAGCCACGGTGTCGGGCCCGAATTGCAGCGGCACGCCGGCATGCAGTGCCGCGATCAGGGTCTGCATCAGCAGGCGCTGGCCGGCCTCCCAGCGGTTGAAGGCATCGTTGTCGTGCATCAGCAGCACGCGCAGGTCGGCATCGGAGAGCGCGTCGTCGAGCTGCACCGGCGCCGAGAAGCCGCGCAGCAGCGACGGCACCGGCTCTTCGTCGATGTCGACGAACGTGAAGGTGTGGCTGACCTCCGACAGCACCAGCACGCGCGAGGGGCCACCGGCCATCGGCTCGCCTTGCAGCCGCAGCGGCAGCGCCTTGCCGTCGCGCGACAGCAGCGACAACGACACCGGAATCACGAACGGCAGCTTCTCGCTCTGGCCGGGCGTGGGTGCGCAACGCTGGCCCAGCCGCAGCGTGTAGGTGCGCGCCGCGGCGTCGTGGTGGCCATGCGCCAGCAGCGCCGGCGTGCCGGCCTGCGCGTACCAGCGCTTGAACGAGTCCAGGTGTTCGGCCAGCCAGCTGCCCGGGTTGGCATCGGCGATCGCCTGCGCGAAGTCGTCGCAGGTGACGGCCTGGCCGTCGTGGCGCTGGAAGTACAGGTCCATGCCTCGCCGGAAGCCCTCGCGGCCCACCAGCGTGTGCATCATGCGCACCACCTCGGCGCCTTTTTCGTACACGGTGGTGGTGTAGAAGTTGTCGATCGCGGTGTAGGCCTCGGGGCGCACCGGATGCGCCATCGGGCCAGCGTCTTCGGCGAACTGCACCTCGCGCAGGAACTGCACGTCGTGGATGCGCTTGATGGCGCGCGCCGATGGCGAGGCCATCATGTCCATGCTGAATTCCTGGTCGCGAAAGACCGTGAGGCCTTCCTTCAGCGACAACTGGAACCAGTCGCGGCAGGTGACACGGTTGCCGGTCCAGTTGTGGAAGTACTCGTGGCCGATGACGCGTTCGACGTCGAAGAAGTCGTCGTCGGTGGCGGTGGCGGCGTTGGCCAGCACGAACTTGGTGTTGAACAGGTTCAGGCCCTTGTTCTCCATCGCACCCATGTTGAAGTCGTCGACCGCCACGATCATGAAGCGCTCGAGGTCCAGCGTGAGGCCGAAGCGCGCCTCGTCCCAGGCAATCGACGCCATCAGCGAGTTCATCGCGTGCTCGGTCTTGCCCATGTCGCCACGGCGCACATACACCTGCAGCAGGTGATCCTTGCCGGCGCGCGAGCGCACACGCTGCTCGCGGCAGGCGAGGTCGGCCGCCACCAGCGCGAACAGGTACGAGGGCTTGGGGTGCGGGTCGTGCCAGGTGGCGAAGTGGCGGCCACCCTCCAGCGCGCCTTCGGCCACCAGGTTGCCGTTGGACAGCAGCTTGGGGCAACGCGTCTTGTCGGCGCGCAGCGTCACGGTGTAGACGGCCATCACGTCGGGGCGGTCGAGGAAATAGGTGATGCGGCGAAAGCCCTGCGCCTCGCACTGCGTGAAGAAGCCGCCGTTGGACGTGTAAAGGCCCGACAGCTCGGTGTTGGCCTCGGGCGCGCAGGTGTTGCGGATCTCCAGCACAAAGCGCTCGCGATCGGCCGGCAGCTCGACCACCAGGTCGCCCTCGTCGTGACGGAACGCCACGCTCTCGCCGTCGGCCAGCACGCGCATAAGGTTGAGCCCTTCGCCGTGCAGGCGCAGCGGCTGCGCGGGCAACGCGGCATTGCGCTCGACGGTCATCTTGCTGCCGACGATGGTCTTGGCGGGGTCGAGGTCGAACGTCAGCTCGACCTGACGGATCCAGTACGCCGGCGGCGTGTAGTCTTCGCGCCGCACCGGTTGGGTCTGGCCTTCGCGCATGGGATTCACCTGTTGGGGAGTTAGGGCAGGCCCTAGAGGCCCTGTTTCAGGCTGGCCTCGATGAAGGCATCGAGGTCGCCGTCGAGCACTTTTTGGGTGTTGCTGATCTCGACGTTGGTGCGCAGATCCTTGATGCGGCTCTGGTCGAGCACGTAAGAGCGGATCTGGTGGCCCCAGCCGACGTCGGTCTTGCTGTCTTCGAGCTTTTGCTGCGCCTCGCGCTGTTTGCGCATCTCGTGTTCGTACAGCCGGCTCTTCAGCATCGCCCACGCCTCGTCGCGGTTGCGGTGTTGCGAACGGTCGTTCTGGCACTGCACCACGATGCCGGTGGGGATGTGCGTCATGCGCACCGCCGAGTCGGTTTTGTTGATGTGCTGGCCGCCGGCGCCCGACGCGCGGAAGGTGTCGATGCGCACGTCGGCCGGGTTGATTTCGATCTCGATCGAGTCGTCCACCTCGGGGTATACGAATACGCTGGCAAAACTGGTGTGCCGGCCGCCAGAAGAATCGAACGGGCTCTTGCGCACCAGGCGGTGCACGCCGGTTTCGGTGCGCAGGTGGCCGAACGCGTAGTCGCCCTCGATCTTCAGCGTGGCGCTCTTGATGCCGGCCACGTCGCCGGCGCTCTCTTCGAGCAGCTCGGCCTTGAAGGCCTTGCGCTCGCAATACCTGAGGTACTGGCGCAGCAGCATGGCCGCCCAGTCGCACGCCTCGGTGCCGCCGGCGCCGGCCTGGATGTCGAGAAAGCAATTGCTCGGATCGGCCGGGTTGCTGAACATGCGGCGAAATTCGAGGTCCTCGACCGTTGCGCGCAGCTTGGCGGCATCGGCCTCGATCGACCGCAGGCTCGCCACGTCTTCGTCGGCCTTGACCATGTCGTACAGCTCGGCGTTGTCGGACAGGTGCGACTGCAGGTGGTCGATGGTGCCGACCACGGTCTCCAGCGTTTTCTTCTCGCGCCCCAGCTCTTGCGCGCGCTTGGGCTCGTCCCAGACCTTGGGGTTTTCCAGCGCGGCGTTGACTTCGTTCAGCCGCAGCGACTTGCGGTCGTAGTCAAAGATACCCCCGTAGCGCGGCGGTGCGCGCGGCGAGGTCGGCCAGCAGGGTGCCGATGGCATTGACTCGTTCGATGTCCATGGATTGGTTCTTCAGCAGGGGCGGGATTTTCGCATGCGATGCCCCCGCCTGCTCAGGGAAAGACAGCCCCGGTACGGGCGCCCCCGTCGGCGAGAATGCCCCGCAGCTTCGAGCCCAGGGGATGCCATGAGCGAGCCCGCCGACGACCCGCACGCGATCCACTCGCAGTGGCTCGTCATGCGGCCGGTGGCACTGTGGCTGACGCTGGCGTGGGCGCTGGTGACTTTCGTGCCGCCGTTGTTCGCGCCCGATGCGCTCGAGATCGCTGGTGCGGGCGCCGCGGTGTGGATCGCCGCGCTGGTCGGGCCGCTGGCCTACGTGGCGCTGGCCTGGTGGTACGAACGCCGCGCCGACCGGGCAGACGGGCGAGCGCTCGCAACGTGACGGCTGACGCGCCGCTGTCCGCCGCCGACGCGCAGGCTGCCGCATCGCGCGGGGCGCACCTGGCGCGGCGCTACGTGGCCTGCGCGCTGGTACTGCTGCTGTTCACCGCAGCGATGGTGGTGATGGAGCGCTCGGGCCTGCGGCGCTCGTGGATCGCCAGCGCCTTTCTGCTGCTGCCGGTGGGGCTGTACGCGAGCATCGGGCTGGCATGCCGCACCACCGAGGCGTCGCAGTATTTCGTGGCAGGCCGCAACGTGCCGGCGATCTACAACGGCATGGCCATCGGTGCCGACTGGATGAGCGTGGCCTCGTTCATGGGGCTGGCCGGGCTGTTGTACGCCAACGGCTTCGGCGGCCTGGCCTACGTGCTCGGCTGGACCGGAGGCTTTTGCCTGATCGCGTTCTTCATCGCGCCGTACCTGCGCCAATTCGGCCAGTACACGATTCCCGACTATCTGGGTGAGCGTTACGGCGGGCGACTGCCGCGCGCGGTGGGGCTGTTCGTGACAGCCGGCTGCAGCCTGATGTACGTGGTGGCGCAGATCTACGGCATCGGCCTCATCACCTCGCGCCTCACCGGCTTCGGCTTCGAGATGGGCATCTTCGTCGGGCTGGGCGGCGTGCTGGTGTGCTCGTTCGTCGGCGGCATGCGTGCGATCACCTGGACGCAGGTGGCGCAGTACCTGATCCTGATGATCGCGTTCTTGGTGCCGGTGCTGTGGCTGTCGATCAAGCAGACCGGGCAGCCAGTGCCGCAACTGGCGCTGGCTCAGCAACTGAAGAAGGTCAACGAGCGCGAGCGCGAACTGTTGGCCGATCCGCGCGAGCGCGAGGTGATGGCCGCCTTCAAGGCCGAGGCCGACAGCTACTCGCGCCAACTGCAAGACGTCGAGCACTCGCTGAACGACCAGCGTGCCGCCTTGCAGAGCCGAGTCGACGGCGCGTCGGCGCAAAGCGGCTCGTCGCTGGTCGAGCTGCGCGCCGCGCGGCGCGCGCAGCAAGATCTGCCTAAGGACGCCGATGCCGCGCGCGAGGCGTGGACGCACGCGCGCGATGCCAGCCTGGAGCGGGCGCGCCCGCTGGGCGGCATGCCGCCGCAGGCGCAGTTGTTCCATCCCGACGACGGCCACGCCGCGCACGAGCCACCGGGCCAACAGCAACGCTCGCGCCTCGATTTCCTGGCCCTGGTGTTCTGCCTGATGGCCGGCACCGCCGGCATGCCCCACCTGCTGGCGCGCTTCTACACCACGCCCAGCGTGTCGGCGGCACGGCGCTCGGTGACGTGGGCGCTGCTGTTCATCGCGCTGCTGTACGTGTGCGCGCCGGTGTTGGCGGTGCTGGTGAAGTACGAGGTGCTGAATTCGGTGGTGGGCACGCCGTTCGCGCAGTTGCCGCGCTGGATCGTCGAATGGTCGAAGGCCGAGCCGTCGCTGGTGTCGGTGGTCGACATCAACCACGATGGCGTGCTGCAGCTCGGCGAGCTGCGCATCACGCCCGATATCCTGGTGCTGGCCGCGCCAGAGATCGGCGGCATGCCGTTCGCGGTGAGCTGCCTGGTGGCCGCCGGCGGCCTGGCCGCGGCGCTGTCCACCGCCGACGGCCTGTTGCTGACGATCGCCAACGCGCTGTCGCACGATCTTTACTTCAACATCGTGCATCGCGGGCCGCCCACCGACCGGCAGGTGGCGGTGTCGAAGGTGATCCTGTTGTTCGTGGCGCTGGTCGCCGCCTACATCGCGCTGCAGCGGCCGGCGGGCATCCTGCTGCTGGTGACGCCGGTGTTCTCGATCGCTGCGGCGACCATCTTCCCGGCCCTGGTGCTCGGCGTTACGTGGCAGCGCGCCAATCTCTGGGGCGCCACCGCGGGCATGGTGGCGGGCTTCACGGTCACGCTGTACTACTTGCTGACTCGCTCATTGGGCGGCGGCTCCTATGCCGGTGGCCATGGCCTGTGGTTCGGCATCCAGCCCGAGTCGGCCGGCGTCTTCGGGGTTCCGGTGGCCTTCGCGGTGCACGTGGCGGTGAGCCTGCTGACGTCGCATCGGCGCCGCAGCCTGTCAGCGGTTGGCGCCGCGCGCCAACCTTGACACGTCCAGCAGCCAATAGCGGCCCCCTGTTGGGGTATCCTGATCGGTGATTTCCGCGGGATCGAACCGCCACAAGCGGATCAAGACCATACGGTGCGAAGGTAGCGATGGCGAGCATCCTCATCAAGACCGAGGCCGGACAGCGAGAGTTGAAAGATCGCGCAGTCGACCTGCCGCGCAGCGCCCGCACGCTGCTGGTGTTGGTGGACGGCACGCGCAACACCGATGAGTTGCTGGCGATGGTCAAGGGCGCGACATCCAAGGACGTCGACGCGTTGCTGCAGGCCGGTCTGATCGCAGCATCGGGCAATTCCAGTTCGTCCAAGGCCGCGGCCAGCAAAGCCGCGGCGCCTGCGCCCTCCGAAGCCACGCCGGCAGTGAAGCTCGAGTTCAAGGAACTCTACGAATGCCTCACCGAGCTGATCCGCGAGCAGCTCGGCGTGCTGAAGGCGTTCAAGTACACCCTCGAGGTGGAGAAGGCGAGCACGGTCGACGACTTGATGGCAGTGGCCAAGCGTTTCGTCGACGACGTGCAGAAGCAAAAAGGCGACTCGGCCGCCAACATGGTTCGGCGTGCGTTGGGCATCGCGCATTGAGTGCACCCCCTGGAGGGCCGTGCACTGCGTCGTTGCCGCATCAGCTCGAGGACTTCGAGCCCGAGCGAGCGATTGAGCCGCTCGACACTGACAACAGCCTTACCGGTGGCTCCGCGCGGGCCTAGCGCCTACCCCAATAGCCTGCACAGGGCACGCCTGCCTAGCATCACGGTACGGCTGCGTGCTGCGCGGCCGTTCGAGGTATCCAACAACGAGGAGACCCTATGGCAGCGCGCATGGAATCGATGAACGTGAAGCAAGGGCACCCCGACTTTCCGACCGAAGAGAGGAAAGTCATCTTCGCGTCATCGCTGGGAACGGTTTTCGAGTGGTACGACTTCTACCTGTACGCCACGCTGGCGCCATTCTTCGCGGCGCTGTTCTTCCCCAAGGGCAACGACGACGGCGGCCCTGCTGTCGGCCTTCGCAACCTATGCCGCCGGCTTCCTGGTGCGCCCGTTCGGCGCGCTGGTGTTCGGGCGCGTCGGCGACCTGGTCGGTCGCAAGTACACCTTCCTGGTCACCATCGTCGTGATGGGCATCTCGACCTTCGCCGTCGGCTTGCTGCCGACCTACCAGACGATCGGCTGGGCAGCGCCGATCCTGCTGGTGAGCCTGCGGCTGCTGCAGGGTCTGGCGCTGGGCGGTGAGTACGGCGGTGCGGCCACCTACGTGGCCGAGCATGCGCCCAACAACCGGCGCGGCTACGACACCGGCGTGGATCCAGACCACCGCCACGCTCGGCTTCTTCCTGTCGCTGGCCGTGATTCTGCTGTGCCGCACGAGCATGAGCGCTGCGGACTTCGCCGACTGGGGCTGGCGCATCCCTTCCTGGTGTCGCTGATCCTGCTGGTCTTTTCGGTCTACATCCGGCTGAAGCTGCAGGAGTCGCCGGTATTCCAGAAGATGAAGTCCGAGGGCAAGGGCTCCAAGGCGCCGCTGACCGACAGCTTCCTGAAGTACCCGAACAACAAGTACGTGCTGCTGGCGCTGCTGGGCGCCACCGCGGGCCAGGGCGTGGTCTGGTACACGGGGCAGTTCTATGCGCTGTTCTTCCTGACCATCACGCTGAAGGTCGACTACGTGACGGCGTACATCCTGATCGGGGCCTCGCTGCTGCTGGGCACGCCGTTCTTCATCGTCTTCGGCTGGCTGTCGGACAGGATCGGCCGCCTGAAGATCATCCTGGCCGGCTGCCTGATCGCCGCGCTGACCTACTTCCCGTTGTTCCAGGGCCTGACGCACTACGTCAACCCGGCGCTCGAGGCGTATTCCGCGAAGACGCCAATCATCGTCTCGGCGCCGCCGCGCCACTGCAACTTCCACATGTTCGTCGGGCCGTGGAGCACGTTCACCGACTGCGACAAGGCCAAGGACTTCCTGACCAAGCAGGGCCTGTCGTTCAAGTCGGCCGACGTCGCCGCCGGCGACGCGCTGGTCGGTCAAGATCGGCGACAAGGAGTTGAAGGGAGCCTGGGACGAGAAGGCGGCCACCGCTGCGTTGAAGGACACCGGCTATCCCGGCCCGGCCGACAAGAGCAAGATCAACTACGGCATGACGCTGCTGATCCTGTTCATCATGCTGATCTACGTGACGATGGTCTACGGCCCGATCGCCGCGTTCCTGGTGGAGCTGTTCCCCACCCGCATCCGCTACACCTCGATGTCGCTGCCGTATCACATCGGCAATGGCTGGTTTGGCGGCATGCTGCCGTTGACTGGCCACCGCAATGGTGGCGGCCACGGGCGACATCTACTACGGCCTGTGGTACCCGATCATCGTGGCGATCATGACGCTGGTCATCGGCGCGCTGTTCTTGCGCGACTCGAAGACCCACGACATCCACGGCGACTGACGGCCACGCACTGACAACGCCCGCCTCGTGCGGGCGTTTTTTCTTGTCGAGGCGTGGCGTGCGGCGGATGCCCGCGGCTGCCTCAGGCCATGATGTTCACGCCACCGTCGATGTACAGCGTTTCGCCGGACAGCCGGCGTGCGTACGGCGTGGCCAGAAACGCGCAGGTGAACCCGACGTCCATGATGTCCACCAGCTCGCCCAGCGGCGCTCGCTCGGCGGCCTCGTTGAGCAGCAGGTCGAAGTCCTTTAGGCCCGACGCCGCGCGCGTCTTCAGCGGCCCCGGCGAGATCGCGTGCACGCGGATGCCCTGCGGGCCGAGCTCGTAGGCCAGATAGCGCACCGACGCTTCGAGGGCCGCTTTCACGGGGCCCATCACGTTGTAGTTGGTGACGACCTTGTTGGCTCCGTAGTAGCTCATCGTGAACATCGTGCCGCCGTTCTTCATCAACGGTGCGGCCAGCCGCGCCATGCGCACGAACGAATGGCAGGAGATGTCCATCGCCTTGCCAAAACCTTCGGCCGAGCAGTTGAGCAGGCCGCCCTGCAGGTCTTCCTTCGGTGCCCAGGCGATCGAGTGCAGCACGATGTCGAGCTCGCCCCATTGCTGGCCGATGCGCTCGAACACGGCTTCGAGATCGCCGGCGCGCGCCACGTCCAGTGGCATGAAGATCGGTGCCTCGAGCGTGCGTGCCAGCGGCTCGACGTACTGCTTGGATTTTTCAGTGGCGTAGGTAATCGCGAGCTCGGCGCCCAGCTCGCGAAAGGCCTTGGCACAGCCGTAAGCGATCGAGTGCTCGTTGGCGACGCCGCACACGAGCGCCTTGGCGCCCTTGAGGATCGGACGCGGAATGTCAATGCTCATCAGGAGCCTCCTTGAATGTTCATCGTCGGCACACGATCGGGCACGACGAGGGCCGCTTCGGTGGCCGCCAGCACATCGCTCACCGAGACGCCGGGTGCGATCTCGAGCAGCGTCGGCGGCCCGCCGCCAAACGAGATGACAGCCAGCTCGGTGACCACCAGATCGACCGCGCGCAGCGACGTCAGCGGCAGCGAGCAGCGCTTGATGATCTTGGGCTTGCCCTTGGCGCTGTGCTGCATCGCGATCACCACGCGCTTGGCGCCGGTGACCAGATCCATCGCGCCTCCCATGCCGGGCACCATCTTGCCGGGGATCATCCAGTTCGCGAGATGTCCTTCTTCGTCGACCTGCAGCGCGCCGAGCACCGTCATGTCGACGTGGTGTCCGCGAATCAGCCCGAACGACATCGCGCTGTCGAAGGTGGCGGCACCGGGCAGCGCGCTCACCGGTCGGCCGGCGGCATCGGTGAGGAACTCGCCGACCATGCCTTCTTCGGGCACCGGGCCCGTGCCGATCAGGCCATTCTCCGATTGGAAGAACACTTGCATGCCGGGCGGCAGGTAGTTGGCCACCAAGGTGGGAATGCCGATGCCCAGGTTCACCAGCATGCCTTCACGCAGCTCGAGGGCCACGCGCCTGGCGATCACGGTTTGCGCGTCCATCGGTGGTCTCACTCGTGGGCGATGACGTAGTCGACCAGCACGGCCGGCGTCACCACGTGATCGGGCGAGATCATGCCCACCGGCACGATGTGCGCCACGTCGGCGATCACGGTTTGTGCTGCCATCGCGATCACCGGGTTGAAGTTGCGCGCGGTCAGCGCGTAGACGAGATTGCCGACGTAGTCGCACAAGAACGCTTCCACCAGCGCGAAGTCGGCGGAGAGTGGCGTCTCGAGCAGGTAGTCGACGCCATCGACGGCGATCTTGCGTTTGCCCTGCTCAACGAGCGTGCCCACCCCGGTGGGCGTGAGGATGCCGCCGAGGCCATAGCCGCGCGGCGCGGATGCGCTCGATCAGCGTGCCCTGGGGCACCAGGTCGACCTGCATCTCGCCGGCGATCATCTTGCGTTGCGTCTCGGGGTTCAGGCCGATGTGGCTCACCACCGCCTTGCTCACCGCACCCGCGGCAATCAATTTGCCGATGCCGCGGCCGGGCATCGCGGTGTCGTTGGCGATCACCGTCAGATCGCGCTTGCCCTGCCGCACCAGCTCGTCGATCAGCCGCTGCGGCGTGCCCACGCCCATGAAGCCGCCCACCATCAACGACGCGCCGTCGGGGATCAGCGCCACCGCGTCGGCGAGCGGGATCGTTTTCATCGCGGCTACGCAGGCGCCATCGCCTGCAAAGTGTGGCGCGCGATCATCAGCTCTTCGTTGGTGGGGATCACCCACACCGCGACCGCACTGGCCGCGGTGCTGATGCGTGGCCCGCCCGAGCGGTTGGCCACCGCGTCGATTTCGATGCCGAGCCAGGCGGCGTCGCGGCAGACACGTTCGCGGATCAGTGCGGCATGCTCGCCGATGCCGGCGGTGAACACCAGCGCATCGACACCCTGCGCCGCTGCCGCGAGCGAGCCCAGCTCGCGCCCGATGCGGTAGCAGTAGAGATCGATCGCCAGCCGGGCGCGCGGATCGTCGCTGTCCAGCAGCGCTCGCATGTCGCTCGAGACGCCCGACACACCGAGCAGCCCGGAGCGCTTGTAGATCAGGTCTTCGACCGCGCGCGCGTCCATGCCAAGCTCGTCCATCAGGTACAGGATCACGCCGGGGTCGAGGCTGCCGCAGCGTGTGCCCATCGGCAGCCCGTCGACCGCGGTGAATCCCATCGTGCTGGCCACGCTGCGGCCGGCCACCAGCGCGCACATGCTGCTGCCGTTGCCCAGGTGCGCGACGATCGTGCGGCCGGCAGCCGCACGCGGGTCGACCTGCGGCAACGCGCTGGCGATGTATTCGTACGACAAGCCGTGGAAGCCATAGCGGCGCACGCCCTTGTCGGTGATCGATGCCGGCAGCGCGAAGGCTTGCGCCACCTCGGGCTGCGCGCGATGGAACGCGGTGTCAAAGCAAGCGACCTGCGGCACGTCCGGCCGCAGCCTGGCCAGGATCTCGATCGGCGCCAGGTTGTGCGGCTGATGCAGCGGCGCCAGCGGCGTGAGTTTGGCCAGCGCTGCGATGACCTGCGGCGTCACCGTCACCGCGCTCGTGTAGTCCATGCCGCCGTGCACGACGCGGTGGCCCACGGCGACGAGTTGGGCGCCCTGGGCGGGTCCGCGCAGGAAATCGGCCAGGTGGGTCAGCGCGCCTTCATGGCCGAGCGCCGCGCCGTCGCCCCACGATTTGGAGTCGATCTGCACACCGCTCGCATCCTTGGCGGTGAATCGAGGTGACGTGTACAGGCCTTCGATCTGGCCGCGGATCAGCAACGGTGGGCCGGCACCGTCGGCATCGAACAGCGTGAACTTGATGCTCGACGAGCCGGCATTGAGCACCAGGATCAGATCGGCCATGGCGTCACGCGATCGCTTTGCTGCCCTCGCGCCGCGCCTTGGCCACCAGCGCGGCCACCGCGCACGACGCCAGCCGCGTGGTCACTGAATCGGCGCGGCTCGTCAGGATGATCGGCACCCGTGCGCCGAGCACGATGCCGGCGGCGTCGGCACCGGCCAGGAACGACAGGCTCTTGGCCAGCATGTTGCCGGCCTCGAGGTCGGGCACCATCAACACGTTGGCGCGCCCGGCCACCGGCGAATCGATCTTCTTGATTTTCGCGGCCTCGGGATTGATGGCGTTGTCCAGCGCCAGCGGGCCGTCGACGATGGCACCAGTGATCTGGTGGCGATCGACCATCTTGCACAGCGCCGCCGCTTCGACAGTGGAGGGCACCTTCGGATTGATGGTCTCCATCGCCGACAGGATCGCCACCCGCACTTCGGGCACCTGCAGCGCGTGCGCGAGGTC
This sequence comes from uncultured beta proteobacterium, assembly GCA_963774185.1. Taxonomy (GTDB): domain Bacteria; phylum Pseudomonadota; class Gammaproteobacteria; order Burkholderiales; family Burkholderiaceae_C; genus JAEUPI01. The sequence goes on along the minus strand of CAVZEK010000015.1, from coordinate 133,203 downwards.
GATCGCGTTTTGCAGGATGTCGACCTTCTCTTCGAGCGTCGGCGCGATGTTGACCGCGGCGTCCGTGATGATCAGCGCATGTTCATACGACGGCACGTCCATCACGAAGCAGTGGCTGACGCGCCGCGCGGTGCGCAGGCCGCCCTCGCGCTTGACCACGGCGCCCATCAGCTCGTCGGTGTGCAGGCTGCCTTTCATCAGCGCCTCGGCCTTGCCCTCGCGAACGAGCTGCACCGCCGCCTCGGCCGAGGCCTGGCTGTAAGGCGCATCGACGATCTCGTAGGCGGAGATATCGAGGTCGCAGGCGCGGGCCACCGCTTCGATGCGCGCGCGCGGACCGACCAGGATCGGCGCAATCAAGCCCATCTTGGCCGCCTCCACCGCGCCCCGCAGCGAACTTTCGTCGCACGGGTGCACCACGGCGGTGGGTGTGGGCGCCAGCAACTTGCAGAAGTCGATCAGCCGCTGGTACTTCTCATGTTTCGTGCTCATGGAATCTCCGAGTCGCGATGCCGCCTGCAGGCTCGCCGCTCAAGCTCGCGCACGTACCAGCGTCGGACGCCGGCGTGCGGGCTTCTCGCCCAGCACGGTGCGAATGCGCGCCAGCATCGCCTGTTGCGCGGCGGTCGGCGTGCTGCCGAGCACGCGCCGATCGGACATCAGCTTGTCGAGCAGCGCCAGGATGCGCGCGCGATCGTTGGGCTCGCCGAGCAAAGCCGGCAAGGTCGCGACTGCTTCGTCGGGTTCGGCCCGCGCGATGATCTCTTGCGTGCCGCGCACGCGCCGCCAGTCATGCATCGGCATGTCGGGCAGGTATTCGGAGTAGGCTGCCGCCAACTCGTGGCGCATCTCCAGGCGCGACAGCGGCAGCGCTTCGTCGCTGCGCGACAGCAGGAAGCCCAGTCGCGCGAGCGCCTCCACGTAGCCTCCCTCCGAGAGGGACGCCAGCGCGGCCTGGACCTCGGGCAGTTCGCGCGGTGAGGTCACGCTCGTAGCGGCGCCCGCTGGCGGCTGACCCTTCTCGCCGTTGTAGAGCGCGAACATGTTGCCGTAGACGGTGAAGAAACCAGCCTCCGTGGCCGCGTCGCGCATCGCGCGGTAGTAGTCGAGCGACGCGCTGATCAGTTGCGCGCCGAGCTGCTCGCTCTTGCGCAGCGGATGATCCTCTTCCAACGGCTGGCGACTGCTGCGAGCGGCCTCGGCCGCAGGCGCGAGCCACGACAACAACGGATTGAGGCCCGAGATGGCCCAGTTCTGCATGCGCAGCGGGTGCATCTCGCGCAGCCACTGCGCGCTGGCTTCGTTGGACATCGCCTGCACCATCGGTTGTGCGAACAACTCGTAGGCACGCTGGTTGAACTCCGACACGTCGGCCACCACCTCGAACGCCTTTTCGTCGGTGCGCGCCAGGCGGTTCAGCCGCGCGATGATGTCTTCGAGCCGCTGCTCCCGGAACTCGACCTCGTACTCCGCTTCAGCCGAGCCTTTCTTGCGCTCGGTGATCGCCATGCCGTACACGCCCGGCGGCAGCAGCTCGATGGTCTTGAGCACCGACACGATCTGCGCGTGCTCCTTCTTGGCCACCTTGCCCGACACGAAGATGCCGAGGTGGCCGATGTCCTCGTGCAGCAGGCCCACGATGACCTGACCACGCGCCTTGATCTCCGCGGTGCTGCCGTAGACGTCGGCCACCCAGTTGAAGGCCTGCTGCGGCGGCGTGATGTTGTCGCCCATCGAGGCGAACAGCACGATCGGCGACTTGATGTCGCGCAGGTCGAATGCCTTGCCGCTGGCCGACTTGGTGTCGCCGCTCCACAGCTTGTTGCCGACGAACAGATTGCGCGTGATCCACTCGATCTCTTCGCGGTTCATCAGGTAGTAGCCGCCCCACCAGCGTTCGAATTCCAGAAAGCGCGGCGGCTCGGTGTCGGCTTTGTCGAACAGGTGGTACTACTTGTCCCACAGGCTGTTGGCCGGGTTCAGGTTCTCGAAGTTCTGCACCAGGTGGGCGCCGTCGAACTTGCCATTGCCCAGGTCTGCGGCCAGCGACGCCAGCCACGAGCCGCCCAGCAAACCGCCCGCATAACGCATCGGGTTGTCGCTGGCGCCCTCGCTCCAGGCGCCGCTCCAGTACGACATCGGCGCGCCGTTGATGACGATCGGCCCGGTGTCGTCGGGGTGCGCGGCCGCCAGCATCATCGCCGCCCAGCCACCCTGGCAGTTGCCGATGATCGCGGGCTTGGAGCTCTTCGGATGCAGCGAGCGCACCTTCTTGACGAACAACTGCTCCGCGTTGCACACGTCGAGCAGCGTCTGCCCGGGCTCGGGATCGCGAAAGAAGATCACGAAGTACACCGGATGCCCGGCGCGCAGCGCCACACCGACCTGCGAGTCGTCCTTGAAGCCGCCGATGCCCGGGCCGTGGCCGGCGCGCGGATCGATGATCACGTAAGGCCTGCGCTTCGGATCGACCGTCACGCCCTCGGGCGGCGTGATGCTCAGTAGCGCGTAGTTCACCGGGCGCTCGAGCTGACGGCCGTCGACGACGAACTCGTAATCGAAGTGCAGCACCGGCTTCAAGCCCTGCGCGTTGTGTTCGACGAAGTTGCTGCCGCGTTGCCACAGCGTCGCCCAAAACAGCAGCGAGCGTTGCGTCGCATCGACGGCATAACGATAGCCACTCGACGGATCCAACGGCATCAGGGCCTGGGCGGGCGAAAGCGCGCCGGACTCTTGGGCGACCTGGCTCACTCGTTTCTGGAACTGCTCCTGAGCCGTTTGGACGCGCTTTTGGTAAACGCGGGCCACCTTGACCCCCATGCGTTGGCTCTGTGCCAGCTTCGAACCTGCGTCCATGGATGACTCCTCTGCTCAGAACTGCGTCGCCCGATGGCGGCACTCGAGGCCCCGCGATCAGCGTGGCCCGAACGCATCGTGCCAGAGTTTTGCTGCGGTGCAATAGAGCCGACTGATATTCGTCTGCGCCTGCTTGACCCACGTCAAGGAGACCGCTTGGGGTCGGCCACTGGCGGCTGCAGCTAGACCGCGAGGTCCCAGGGCAGCGACAACTGCATCGCGCCATTGATGATGCCGACCATCGAATAGGTCTGCGGGAAGTTGCCCCACAGCTCGCCGGTCGCCACGTCGCAGGTCTTCCGACAGCAGGCCGACCGGATTGCGGCGCGCCAGCAGGGCCTCGAAGATCTCGCGCGCTTCTGCGCCGTGCGGCCGATGCGCGCCAGCGCGTCGATGCGCCAGAACGAGCAGACGTTGAACGCCGTCTCGGGGCGGCCGAAGTCGTCCGGCGCCTCGTAGCGGCGCATGAACGGGCCGTCGCAGAGCGACGCGCTCGAGCGCCTCGACGGTCTTGACGAAGCGCGGATCGCGCGGCTCGATGAAGCCGACCTCGGCCATCAGCAGCACGCTCGGCGTCGAGATCGCTTGCCGCCGAAGCTCTCGACGAAGGCCTGCGCGCTCCTCGCTCCACGACTGCTCGAGGATCGTGCGCGCGGATCGTGTCGGCGCGCGCAGCGCCAGAGCGCATGCGCGATCGTAGCGCGGCCGAGCGACCGCGGCGATCTTGGCCAGCCGGTCGCAGGCGGCCCAGCACATCAGCGACGACGACGTGTGCACGCGCGCGCGCGTGCGCAGCTCCCACATGCCGGCGTCGGGCTGGTCGTGGAAGCGCCAGGCCTGCTCGCCGATGCGCTCGAGCCGTTCGAAGTCGCGCCAGGTCGGCGCGCCGGAACAGGCGATGGTCGAAGAACGCCTGCGACGCGCCGAGCACGATGTTGCCGTAGACGTCGTGCTGGAAGTGCTCGTACGCCTGGTTGCCGACGCGCACCGGCCCCATGCCGCGATAGCCGGCGAGCGTCGGCGACGATGCGCTCCGGCAGCGTCTGCTCCAGGCCGATGCCGTAGAGCGGCTGGACATGGCCGCCGCGCGCGCCGCGCACGACGTCGTTGAGCCAGCGCAGGTAGTCTTCCATCGTGCCGACTTCGGACAGGCTGTTCAGCGCCCGGACGACGAAGAAGGCGTCGCGCAGCCAGCAGTAGCGGTAGTCCCAGTTGCGCTGCGCTGTCGGGCGCCTCCGGGATGCTGGTCGTCATCGCCGCGACGATCGCGCCGGTCTCCTCGAACTGGCACAGCTTGAGCGTGATCGCCGCGCGGATCACCGCGTCCTGCCACTCGAGCGGCACCGCCAGGCGCCGGGTCCAGTGGCGCCAGTACAGCGCGGTCTGCTCCTCGAAGTCGCGCGCGGTCTCCTCGATGCCGCCGACGAGCGTCTCGTCGGGCCCGAGCAGCAGGCTCACCGGCGCCTGCAGCGAGAACCAGGTGCGCGTCGAGCACGTAGGTCAGCGGCGCGTTCGTGTTCAGCCGCAGCGTGTAGCCCGGCAGCGACGTAGCGCAGGTGGTTGCTGCCGCGCGTCAGCTCGGGCGTCGCGGCGCCCCAGTCGCCGCGCGGCCGGACGACGAAGCGAACCCGCGGATGGCCGACCAGCGGGCGCACGCGGCGCACGATCTGGGCCGGCCGGAACGTGCGGTCGCGGTTGAGGAAGCGCGGGCAGAAGTCGACGATCTCGATGCCCTCGCCCGCGGCGTCGAAGAGCCGCGTGCGCACGACCGCCGTGCCGGGGTCGTAGGACTGTTCGGCGCGCGACAGGCCTTCCAGCTCGATGCCGAACGCGCCGTCCGCCGGCGGCCCGTCGCTCGGCGCCGTCGAGCAGCGCGTGGAACACCGGGTCGCCGTCGAAGCGCGGCATGCAGCACCAGACGATGCGCGCCACGGCCGTCGACCAGCGCGCTGACTGGCGCAGTTGCCGATCAGCGCCAGGTCGAGATTGGCCTGCGCTCGACTGCCCGCGGTCACATTGGTGGCATCGGCATCGGGTCTGTCGGTCAATGGGCTGGTTTCGGGCATGGGGATTGTTTACCGAACGAATTGCCGACGAAATTGCGCGGCAAGCAAAGCGAGCAGTCAGGTCTTTGCACTGCGCGAACAATAGCGACCGAATGAAAACTCTACAACTCCAGCTGCGATTCTTGATCCCGCTGCTGGTCGCATTGGTGGTTGCCGCGTTGGTGGTCTTGCCGTTGATGGACCAATTGACGCTGCGTTGGTTCTCGCGCGACCTCAACGCTCGCGGCTCGCTGGTGGCCGGCACGCTGTCCGATGCGATCGACGATGCGGTGACCAGCCGCTCGTCGACCCGCTTGCAGGCCCTGTTCGACCGCGCCGCGCGCGACGAGCGCCTGGTGGCCATCGCGCTGTGCAGCAACAACGACGAATTGGTGCGCCACAGCGCCGCCTATCCGGTCATCCTCACCTGCGCCGCGGCGCGCGAAGCATCGCGGCGGCCCGACCAGCGCCTGGAACTGCCCACGGGCGCCGTGCATGTGGGCTGGCACCCGGCCAACACCGACCGCGCCGACGCCGGCTCGCTGGTGCTGCTGCACGACCTGAGTTTCGTCGATCGGCGCAGCCAGGACACCCGCCAGTACCTGATCATTTTCATCATCTGTCTGGGCTTGGTGGTGTCGCTCATCACCGTGATCGTGGCGCAGTTGAGCTGGCGTGGCTGGGTCTCGGGCATGCGCGCGATCCTGCGCGGCGAAGGCTTGGTCCGGCCGCTGCTGGCGCCCTCGGAACTGCAGCCGGTGGTCACCGAAGTGCGCGCGCGATTGCGCGACCTCGAGGACGAGTTTCGCCGCTCGCAAGGCCTGGTGACCGAATGGAACCCTGAGCGCCTGCGCGCGTTGCTGCACACGCAGTTGCGCGGCGACCAGGTGATCGTGGTGTCCAATCGTGAGCCCTACATCCACGAGCACGGGCCCAACGGCATCATCGTCAAGCGTCCGGCCAGTGGCCTGGTGACGGCGGTGGAGCCGGTGATGCGCGCCTGCTCGGGCACCTGGATCGCGCACGGCAGCGGCGGTGCTGACCGCGAGGTGGTCGATGCGCACGACCGCCTCGGCGTGCCGCCGTCGGCACCCGACTACAGGCTGCGCCGCATCTGGATGACCGAGGCGGAGGAGCAGGGCTACTACTACGGCTTTGCCAACGAAGGGCTGTGGCCGCTGTGTCACGCGGCCCATGTGCGGCCGGTGTTTCGTGAGTCGGACTGGGAGCAATACCGGATCATCAACCAGCGATTCGCCGACGCGGTGGTGCAGGAGGCGCGCGGCGAAGACCCGGTGGTGCTGGTGCAGGATTACCACTTCGCGCTGCTGCCGCAGATGATTGCGCAGCGCCTGCCGCGCGCCACCATCATCGCGTTCTGGCACATCCCGTGGCCGAACCCGGAGTCATTCGGCATCTGCCCCTGGGGGCGCGAGATCCTGCAGGGCATGCTGGGCAGCACGATTCTCGGATTTCACACGCGCTTTCATTGCAAGAACTTCATCGAGACCGTCGATCGGTATCTCGAGGCGCGCATCGAACACGAGCATTCGTCGATCTCGTACCAGGACAAGGAGACGTTGATCGAGAGTTATCCGATCTCCATCGAGTGGCCGACGCCACAGGTGACGGCCACTTGGCCGCCGGTGGCCGAATGCCGGCGTCGCGTGTTCGAGCGTCTGAACCTGCCGGCCGATACCTGCCTGGCGGTGGGCGTGGACCGCTTCGACTACACCAAGGGCATCCTCGAGCGGCTGCGCGCGGTGCAAGACCTACTCGACAGGCGCCCCGAGTGGCGCGGCCGCTTCGTGTTCGTGCAGGTGGCCGCACCCACGCGCAGCGAGCTCGACGAGTATCGTAATTTTCGAGAACGCATCCAGCGTGTCAGTGATCGCATCAATCAGCGCTTCGGCACAGAGCACTATCAACCGATTCACCTGCTGGTCGAGCACCACGAGCGTGATGCGCTCAACGAGCTGTTCCGTGCCGCCCACATGTGCGTGGTGACCAGCCTGCACGACGGCATGAATCTGGTGAGCAAGGAATTCGTCGCCGCGCGCGACGACGAGCAGGGCGTGTTGATCTTGAGCCGCTTTGCCGGTGCGGCGCGCGAGCTGACCGAGGCGCTGATCGTCAACCCATACCACGTGGAAGAGTCGGCCAACGCGTTGCACCGCGCGGCCACGATGCCGGCGGCCGAACAACGCGAGCGCATGGGCGCGTTGCGAATGACCGTGCGCGAGTACAACGTGTATCGCTGGGCCAGTCGCATGCTGGCCGACGCCGGACGCTGGCGCATGCGCGCGCGCATCGAGGCGCGCGTGCAGCGCTTTACGCAATCATGAGGGTGATGAGGCACTTGTTCACCCCCGAAGGCGACTCGGATCTGGCCTGGGTGGTGGCGCGGCGGCCGCTGCTGGCCTTCGATTTCGACGGCACGCTGGCACCGATCGTCGCGCGGCCTTCGCAGGCGCGGGTGCCGGTCACCACGCTGCGCCGGCTGCACCGGCTCACCCAGCAGCTGCCGCTGGCCGTGATCTCGGGCCGCACCGTGGCCGATCTGCGGCGCCGCCTGGGCTTCGAGCCCGCGCACGTGGTGGGCAATCACGGCGCAGAGGATCCGCAGCAGGTGCAGCGTGCGGAATGGCATGCGGCGCTCGATGGCCTGCGCGATCGCCTGCGCGGGGCTGGCGCCGAGCTGCAAGCGGCCGGCGTCAGCGTCGAGGACAAGGGCGCGTCGTTGGCGTTGCACTACCGCCAGGCCACCGATCGCGGCGCGGCGATCGAGCTGATCGATCGGTTGCTCAATCCCATCGATCCGGGGTTGCACGTGTTCGGCGGCAAGATGGTCACCAACATTGTCTCGGCTGCCGCCGACGACAAGGCCGCGGCGTTGCGCCGCCTGGCGCAGCGTGCCGACGCCCACGCAGTGCTCTACCTGGGTGACGACATCAACGACGAGTCGGTGTTCGCCGCGCGCGAACCGACCTGGTTGACGGTGCGCGTGGGCGCCGACCATCACGAATCGGCGGCGCGTTACTTCATCAGCGGCCCGCGCGAGGTGCCGCGGCTGCTCGATCGCATTCTGCAGTTGATCGGCGCGCCGGCCGAGCCCGCCTGATCAGGTGGGGTCGAGAAAGCGCTCGATCGCGGCGGCCAGTGCCTCTGGCTGATCGAAGTGCAGCATGTGGCCGCACGAGGCCAGCTGCACGCGCTGCACGTCGCGCACGAGCGCGATGCGGGCGTCGAAATCGCTGCGCGGGTAGCGGTGGCCCCACCAGCGGCCGGGGTCGGTCTCGTCGCCTTCGATCCACAGCGTGGGCGCGGCGATGCGCTTCCAGCCCTCGAGGATCTCGTCCTTGCGATACAGCGACGGGTTGACGCGTTTGTGCGCCGGGTCGCCGAGGATGTGCCACTGACCGTCGTCGCGGTGCTCGGACCAGCGCGCTGCCAGCCACAGCGCGCGGTCGCTGCTCAGGCGCGGGTTGTTCTTGATCAGCCGCGCGGCCACGTCGGCGAGGCTCGCGTAGGGCTTCAGCCGCTGCGGCGTCTTCAACTCGTCGAGCCACTGACGCAGGCGATCGGGTGCCTGCTCGGGCTTGGACTCCGGCAGGCCGAAGCCCTCCATGTTGATGAGGCGGCGGATGCGCTCGGGCCGCGAGCCCGCATACGTCATCACCACGTTGCCGCCCATGCTGTGGCCGGCGAGGTCGACCGGGGCACCCGGCGACAGCGCGTCGAGCAGGCCGTCGAGGTCGCCGGGATAGTCGGCGAACCAGTAGCTGTCGGTACCCGGCGGCACGCCGGTGCGGCCGAAGCCGCGCCAGTCGGGCGCGGCGATCACGCGGTCATCGCGCATCGCGTCGACCACGAACTGCAGCGACGCGCCGACGTCCATCCAGCCGTGCATCCACACCAGCAGTGGCCGCTCGTGCGTGAGGGTTGCCGGATCGCCCCACAGGTTCACGTGATAGCGCAGGCCGCGCACCGCGAGGTAGCGGCTTTGCGCAGGCCGCCGCACGGCATAGGCGCTGGTTGTCATAGCCCACTGTAGTGCAGGTGGTTGCCGGCCGCTGTCGGCCCGGTGACAGAATGGCCGCATGAGCATTCACAAACACTTGCTGCGTGCCGCCGAACCGCGCGACCTGGCAGCCATCGTCGGCCTGATCCGCGAACTGGCCGAGTTCGAACGGCTCACGCATCTGCTGCGGTGACGCCCGAGACGTTGCGGCCGCACCTGTTCGGCGACAAGCCGGTGGTCGAATGCGTTGGTCGGCGAGGTCGGCGGCGAGGTCGTCGCGTTCGCACTGTTCTTCACCAACTTCTCGACCTTCCTGGCCAAGCCCGGGCTGTACCTGGAAGACCTGTACGTCAAGCCCGAGCATCGCGGCCGCGGCCTCGGGCGCGCGCTGCTCGAGCACCTGGCGCGCGCTGGCCGTGCGAGCGCGACTACGGCCGCTTCGAATGGAGCGTGCTCGACTGGAACGAGCACGCGATCCGCTTCTACAAGGGCATGGGCGCCACCGTGATGCCCGAGTGGCGCATCTGCCGCGTCACCGGCGACGCGCTGCAGAGTCGTTCCGCCCCGAAGTGCAGCGACTGGGCGCCCGGCCCCGACCGCTACGCCGAGACTACACCGGCCTTCCGCTGGCACGTGCCCGAGCGCTTCAACATCGCCGAGGTGTGCTGCGCGCGCTGGGCGCGCGACGACGCCCGACGCGGTGGCGATCCGCTGCGAGCACGAAAACGGCGCGCGCCTGCGCGTTCAGCTACGGCCGAGCTGCAGCGCGAGGCGAGCCGGCTCGCGCAACGCTGCTGCGCGCGCTCGGCGTGCAGCGCGGCGACCGCGTCGCGATCGTGATGCCGCAGCGCTATCGAGACCGCGGTCGCGCACATGGCGGTGTACCAGCTCGGCGCGGTGGCGATGCCGCTGTCGATGCTGTTCGGCCCCGACGCGCTCGAGTACCGGCTGCAGCGACAGCGAGGCCCGCTGCGCGATCGTCGACGAGAGCGGCATCGCCAACGTGCTGGCCGCGCGGCCGCTCTGCCCGGCGCTGGCGCACGTGATCGCGGTCGGCGCCGCCGACGGGCAGGGCGACGTCGACTGGCTCGACGGCGCTGCGCGCCGAGAGCCGAATCGTTGCGATCCGAGTGGACACCGCGGCCGACGACGCCGGCGGTGCTGATCTACACCAGCGGCACGACCGGCCCGCCCAAGGGCGCGCTGATCGCGCACCGCGCGCTGATCGGCAACCTCAGCGGCTTCGTCGTGCAGCCAGAACTGGTTCGGCTTCGACCCGTCGAGCGACCGCGCCGCAGAGGCGGTGTTCTGGTCGCCCGCGCCGACTGGGCCTGGACCGGCGGACTGATGGACGCGCTGCTGCCGACGCTGTACTTCGGCCGCGAGATCGTCGCCTACCAGGGCCGCTTCGCGCCCGAGCAAGGCGTTCGAGCTGATTGCAGCGCTATCGCGTCACGCACACGCTTCCTGTTCCCGACCGCGCTGAAGGCGATGATGAAGGCGGTGCCCGCGCCGCGCGAGCGCTACGCGCTGCGGCTGCGCGCGATCATGAGCGCGGGCGAGGCGGTCGGCGACGCGGTGTTCGCCTAGTGCGGCCGGCGCGCTCGGCGTCACCGTCAACGAGATGTTCGGCCAGACCGAGATCAACTACATCGTCGGCAACTGCGGCCGCACGCGCGACGGCCGCAGGCGCAGCGCGGCGGGCTGGCCGGCGCGCGGGCAGCATGGGGCGGCCGTATCCGGGCCACCGCGTCGCGGTGATCGACGACGCAGGGCCACGAATGCCCGCGCGGCACGCCGGGCGACGTGGCGGTGCACCGGCGCGACGTCCACGGCGATCGCGACCCGGTCTTCTTCCTCGGCTACTGGCACAACGACGACGCCGACGCGCGCCAAGTTCACCGGCGACCCGGACGACAGCTGGTGCCGCACCGGCGACACCGCGGTGATGGATGCCGACGGCTACCTCTGGTACCAGGGTCGCAGCGACGACGTCTTCAAGTCGGCCGGCTACCGCATCGGGCCGAGCGAGATCGAGAACTGCCTGGTCAAGCACCCGGCGGTGGCCAACGCCGCGGTGGTGCCCAAGCCCGATGCCGAGCGCGGCGCGCTGGTCAAGGCCTACGTCGTGCTCGCGCCGGGGCGCCGCAGGCGAGCGCAGCTTGATCGCCGAGTTGCAGGCGCCATGTGCGCGGCAAGCTCGCGCCCTACGAGTACCCGAAGGAGATCGAGTTCATCGACGCGCTGCCGATGACCACCACCGGCAAGGTGCAGCGAGGCGTGCTGCGCCGGCTCGAAGCACAGCGCGCTGCCCGTGACTGAGTACCGCCAGCGGGCAACCGGCCGGCCATAGACTGCAGGCTTCGTCACAGGGTTCGGAGCGCAGGGATGAAGGTTCATCATTGGGTGGCCGTCGGCGCACTCGTGTCGGCGGCCGCGGCGGCCAGCGCGCAATCGGTCTATTTCGGCGGGGCGGGTGGCGCCACGCACGGCAACACCGACTGCACCGGCACGTTGAGCTGCGACAACAGCGGCACCGGCTGGAAGGCCTATGCCGGCTACAACATCAACCCGATGATCGGCGTCGAAGCGGTGGGCTACGACATGGGCAAGCCCACGGCCACGATCTTGATTCCGGGGTTCAGCCCGATCAACGCGTCGCTGAGGACCACAGGTTTCGCGTTGGCCGGCGTGATCAACGTGCCGCTCGGCCCGAGCATCGATCTGATGGGCCGCCTCGGCGTGGCCTCCAACAAGCTCCAGGCCGAAGCCATCAGCGGCAACTTGATCGGCAGCGACAGCGAAACCAGCACCGAGCCGCTGTGGGGCATCGGAGTGGCGTTCAAGCTCAGCCCCAACGTGGCCATCCGCACCGAGCTCGACGGCACGTCGGCCACTTTCGGCGGCCAGCGCTTGGACTCGACCCTGCTCTCGCTCGGTCTGTCATTCAAGTTCTGACGCGCCGCGCGCAACGCGGCTGCAGCAGGGTCCGATGCGTCGGGCCCTTTTCTTTTGCCGCGGCGCGTCCGACGAATGGACGACGCGGCCGGCGCTCGCGGGGTCTTCGCGCATCGGGCACACTGCGCCCCTCCGACCCCAAGGACCACCATGGAGCACACCCCACTGGGCCGCGGCGGCCTCACGGTCAGCCGCGTCGGCCTCGGCACGATGACGTTCGGCGAGCAGGTGTCGCAGGCCGACGCCTTCGCCATTCTCGATCGCGCGCTCGAGCGTGGCGTGACGCTGATCGACACCGCCGAGATGTACCCGGTGCCGGCGCGCCGCGAGACCTACACCACCACCGAGACGATCATCGGCCACTGGTTCGACGCGCGGCCGGGCGTGCGCCCGCGCGTGGTGCTGGCCACCAAGGTGGCCGGCCCGTCGCGCGGCATGGATTGGGTGCGCGGCGGCAACAATGACCTGACGCCGGCGGACATCGAGGCGGCATGCCACGACAGCCTGCGCCGCACTGCGCACCGACGTGATCGATCTCTACCAGATCCACTGGCCCAACCGCAATGCGCCGTCGTTCGGCGCGATGTACTTCGATCCCACCAAGGACCGCAACTTCACGTCGATCCACGACCAGTTGCAGGCGCTGACGGCGCTGGTGCGCGCCGGCAAGGTGAGGCACATCGGCCTGTCGAACGAAACGCCGTGGGGCCTGAGCGAATTCGTGCGGGTGGCCGAGACGCACGGGCTGGCGCGAGTGGTCAGCGTGCAAAACCCGTACACGCTGGTCAATCGCGTGGTCGACAACGGGCTGGATGAGGCGATGCATCGCAGCGGCGTGTCGCTGCTGGCGTATTCGCCGCTCGGCTTCGGCACGCTGACCGGCAAGTACGACGAGGTCGGCCTCGACGCTGAGCGCCCGCAACTCGGCCGCCTGGCGCGTTTTGCCAGCATGCGTGCGCAGCGCTGGGGCCGCGCCGAGACGCTGGCCGCAGCGCGCCGCTACAACGCGCTGGCGCGCGAGGCGGGCCTGACGCCCACGCGCCTGGCGCTGGCCTTCGTCTACGGCAACTGGCGCGTGGCCAGCACGCTGATCGGCGTGACCACGCTGGCGCAGCTCGACGAATGCCTCGACGCCTGGGGCACCCCGCTGGCGGCCGACCTGCTGGCGCGCATCGATGCCGTCCGACGCGAGATTCGCGACCCGGCGCAGTGAAGTTCTTGTTTGCCCCCACGCTCACTCTGTTCGCTGCCCCCCGAGGGGGCGCAGCCGGGCTTGGGAGCGGCCCGGCGCCCGGCTGACCTTCGATGGCCAAGAAGGACAAGCACGTCAGCGCCACACCGGCCACCGAGTGGCTGCGCGAGCACGGCGTGCCGTTCAGCGAGCACGTGTACGACTATGTCGACCGCGGCGGCACGGCCGAGTCGGCGCGTCAGCTCGGCGTCGATGAACACATGGTGGTCAAGACCCTGGTGATGCGCGACGAGCGCGCCGAGCCGTTGATCGTGCTGATGCATGGCGACGCGTCGGTCAGCACCAAGAACCTGGCGCGCGCGATCGGCGCCAAGAGCGTCGAGCCGTGCACGCCCGAAGACGCGCAGCGCGCCAGCGGCTACCTCGTGGGTGGCACCTCGCCGTTCGGCACGCGCCGTGCGCTGCGCGTGTTCGTCGAGGCCAGCGTGCTCGAGCTGCCGCGCATCCTGATCAACGGGGGGCGGCGCGGCTACCTGGTGGGCATCGCGCCGAGCGCGCTGGTGGATGTGCTGGGCGCCAAGCCGGTGCACTGCGCGCTGTAGCGCGCCGTTCAGGGCTTGTGCTCGGGCGCGCCGAGGGCGCGCACCGGCGCCTGCAGCTGCAGCGTTTCGCGCTTGCCGTCCTTGCCTTCGATCACCAGGCTGAGCGGCACCATGTCGCCGGCGTTGAGCTGCTGCTTCAGGTCCATCAGCATCACGTGGTAGCCGCCCGGCTTGAGCTCGATCGTCTGACCGGCCGGCAACTGCAGCGACTCGACCGCGCGCATGCGCATCGTCGTGCCCTCCATCGCCATCTCGTGCACCTCGGCCACGCCGGCCACCGGCGAGCTCACAGACAGCAGCTTGCCGCCTTGTGCCGACGTGATCTGCATGAACGCGCCGCTGGCCTTTTGCTGAGCCACCGTGCCGCGCACCCAGGCGTCTTTGATCGTGGTCTGGCTCCATGTTGTGCCGACTGCCATCAGTGCTGCGGCGGCAAGAAGCGATCGCAGGTTTCGATTCATGGACTGCTCCGTGTGAGAAGAGGATATTCAGAACAACGCCGTATACCCCAGCGCGAAACTCGTCCTGGGCACCAGCTGGATGCCGTTGACGCGCTGGTACACGGGGACCACCACATAGCCATACAGCACACCGCTCGCGCCGACCGCCCAGTTGAGCCCGGGCGACAGCGAGACGAATGTGCCGCCGCTGTTGTCGGGCTCGGCTTGCGCGCCGCTGTCTCGGGCCTTGTCGAGCACGCTGAACTGCAGCACGCCGCTGACCGCTGGCGTGATCGTGTGCGACCAGCCGCCTGCCAGCTCGATGCGGCGACCGGGCTTGAAGTCTTCACGCGAGTTCAATGGCTGCACCCAGGTGGCTTGCAGATTCAGCGAATCGGTGGGTGCGATCATTTGCCGCCCCGCGAGACCAAGCACGAGGTCGGTGGTGCCGCTGCCCGGCTGCAGAGCGCGCTCGGCGCGCGCGCCGTCGGCATTGGTGACGTCGATGCTGCCGGTGGGCAGCTTCAGGCCGGCGGTCGCGGCCCAACTCGAGTCGGGCGCCCGCTGCGCGTCCTGCCAGCGCGCGAGTAGGCTCACGTCGCCCAGGCGCGTGAACTTCCAGCTCTCACTGGGGCCGACGGCGCCGGTGGTGTCGTCGACCAAGTCGTGCAGGTGGTCGCGCTTGACCACCGGCACGCGCAGCGCGAGCGACCAGTGCATGTCGAACGCGCGCTCCAGCGTCGTCACCAGGTTGGTATTGTAGGTGTGTCGCTCGATCGCGTCCTCGCCGGTGACCTGGCTGGCGTCGATGGTGTGGGTGCCAGTCTTCAGTTTGTCCTGCGTCACCGATTCGAGGCGCACGTCGGCGCTCCAGCCGACGTGGTCCCAGGTGCCCAGAGCAAAACGGTCGTTGAGCAGCGTGCAAAACGCCGAGCCGCACGATGCTTCGGCCGGCGTCGCGAAGCCCAGCGGCAGCAGCAGCGCCGCGAGGCGCCGGTGGCACGATGGTTTCATAGAGAACTCCTCGATGATTGTCGTGGTGGCGCGAGGGTCGCGGCACCGCTAATGGCTTTGCTGGCCGCGCGTTCGGCCGTTCAGGCGTGGCTTGCGGCGCGGCCGGGGGATCACGATGCGCTGCGCCAAGGCGCTGCGCGTGGACTCAGAGGGTGGTCAGACCGTCGGCGGCGCGCGCGAGTGCGCGAGCAGCCAGGCAACGGACCGCTGCGTCGGCAGCGACCGTGGCGCCGGAGCAAGGTCCCGCAGGTCGCAGCGCAGCGCGAAGGCGGATGCTTCGGGCGGCGGCGCCCAGCCGCCACAGTGCAGCGCGCAGGCGCTGCACTGCTCGAACGTGTGCGCACGTGTCGTCGATGCCGGATCGCCGGTCTGCTCGAACACCACTCGCTTGTTGCCGGTGGCGCTGCACAGTTGCGACCAGGGAGCGACGTCGCCGCGCGCATGGTGCATCGCGTGCGCGATGCTGGGCGCCAGCGTCGCGATTGCCAGCGCCCACAACGTGGTCCAGCGGATGCAGCGGTGAATCCAGCGTCTGCACGACATGGTGCCAGTGTAGTGGCGGCGTTCGTAGGTGCGGCTGTGCCCGTGGGAGGCATCCGACCCTGCGTTCAGGGGACGCGTACACTCGCGGCCGATTCGCCAACCCGCAGATGAACACCACGGCCTTGTGGAGCAGCCTGGCAGCGATCGTGCTGGCCTATCTGGTCGGCTCGCTGTCGTTCGCCGTGCTGGTCAGCCGCGGATTTGGTCTCGCCGACCCGCGCAGCTACGGCTCCAAGAACCCCGGCGCCACCAACGTGCTGCGCTCGGGCCACCGCGCCGCGGCCATCCTGACGCTGGTGCTCGATGCATTGAAGGGTTACCTGCCGGTGTGGCTGGCGCTGTGGCTGTCGCCGCGATTCGGATTCGGCGACACCACGATCGCGTTTGTCGGACTGGCGGCGTTCCTCGGCCACCTGTGGCCCGTGTTCTTTCGCTTCGAGGGCGGCAAGGGCGTGGCCACCGCTGCCGGCGTGCTGCTGGCGTTCAACCCGTGGCTGGGTCTGGCGACGTTGCTGACCTGGGTGATCATCGCGCTGTTCTTCCGCTATTCGTCGCTGGCGTCGATCGTCGCTGCGGTGTTCGCCCCGTTCTATCAACTGCTGATCTGGGAGCCGTCGGCGATCGCGCTGGCGATCGCGGTGATGAGCCTGCTGCTGGTGTGGCGCCACAGCGGCAATATCCGCAAACTGCTGGCCGGCACCGAGAGCAAACTGGGCCACAAGGCGGCGGCTGCGGTGCCGCCTGTCGCGCACGGTGGTCACCACGGCCACGGCAAACACGAACACGGCAAGAAGAAGGGGCATTCGGCATGATCGAGCGCATCGATGTAGGCAAGCGCATGAGCGAGGCCGTCGTGCACAACGGCGTGGCCTACCTCGCCGGTCAAGTGGCCACCGGCGGCGCAATGGACATCGCGGGCCAGACGCGCGAGGTGCTGGCGGCGATCGATGCGCTGCTGGCGCGTGCCGGCACCGACAAGAGCCGCGTGCTGCGTGCCCAGATCTTCCTGGCCGACATGGCCGATTTTCCGGGCATGAATGCGGTGTGGGACCAATGGGTCGTGCCCGGCCACACGCCGGCGCGCGCCACCGTGCAGGTGGCGCTGGCCAAGCCGCAGTGGAAGGTGGAGATCGTCGTCACTGCGGCGCTGCCCTGAAGCAACGCTCAATCGATCGCCAGACAGCCCGAGCCGCGCCGGATCGCCGCGGCCGTGGCGCAGCACCACGGGTTGGTCGCCCGTGAGATCGACCACCGTGGTGGGCTGCATCGGGCAGGCGCCTGCGTCGACCACCGCCTGCAAGCTCTTCTGCCAGCGCGCGCGAATCTCGTGCGGGTCGTTCATCGGTTGCGTCTCGCCCGGCGGGATCAACGTCGTGGCCAGCAGCGGATGGCCGAACAGTGCCAGCAGATCCTGCGTCACGCGATGATCGGGCACACGCAGGCCGATCGTGCGCCGCTGCGGGTGCGAGAGGCGCCGCGGCACCTCTTTGGTGGCGTCGAGGATGAAGGTGAATGGGCCCGGCGTGCCGTGCTTGAGCAGACGGTACTGCCGGTTGTCCACCCGCGCGTAGCTGGCCAGCTCCGACAGGTCGCGGCACAGCAGCGTCAGGTGGTGATGGTTGTCGACGCCGCGGATTCGGCGCAGCGCGTCGGCCGCAGCCTTGTCGTCGAGGTGGCACACCAGCGCATAGCTCGAATCGGTGGGCACCGCGCAGAGTCCGCCGTTCTCGAGAATTTGCGCCGCCTGCTTCAGCAGGCGAGGCTGCGGGTTGTCGGGGTGGACTTCGAAGAGCTGCGACATGCGGTCAGTCGATGACGTTCCCGCGCGCCGCCCGGACGCTCGATTCGATGTTGCGCGCGGTGGCGAAAATGCGCGCGCTGCCGGCTCTCACGCGGCGCGCGCGATGCGCGAGAGCAGCTCGCTCCACACCGGTGTCAGACCTGCGGGCAGCGCGGGCAACGAACCCAATTCGATGCGGCTCTCGTCTGGGGCTATGAAAGTCGCTGCCGCGCGAGGCGAGCAGGCCGTGCTCTCGCGCCAGCGCGCTGTACTTCGCAACGTCGGCGTCGCCGTGGCTCGCGGTCTGCACCTCGACGCCGCGCCCGCCGTGCGCCTTGAATTCTTCGAACAGCGCCCACTCCTCGTTGGCGCTGATCCTGTAGCGTGCCGGATGCGCGATCACCGCGATGCCGCCTGCACCGCAGATCCAGCCCACCGCGTCGCGCAGCGTGGCCCACTGTTGCGCCACGTAGCCCGGCTTGCCGCGCACCAGATAGCGGCGGAACACTTCGTGCGTGTCGCGGCATACGCCGGTGGCGACCAGCCAGCGCGCGAAGTGCGTGCGCGTCACCATCTCGGGGTTGTCGGCCAGGGCCTGCGCGCCGTCGAGCGCGCCGTCGATGCCCACCTCGGCCAGCGAGTCGCCGATCACGCGCGCTCGCCGGCTGCGCCCCGCGCGCGTGTGGGCCAGGCCGTTGCACAGGGTGGCATCGTCGGGGTCGATGCCCAGGCCGACGACGTGGATCGTCTGACCGGCGAAGCTGACCGAGATCTCGACGCCGCTCACGTAGTCGAGCCCGGCCGCGCGCGCGGCGGCCGCGGCCCGATGCTGGCCGCTCACTTCGTCGTGGTCGGTCAGCGACCACAGGGCGACACCCTGGTCCTTGGCGCGCTGCGCGAGTTGCTCGGGCGAGAGCGTGCCGTCGGAGACGGTGGAGTGGCAGTGCAGGTCGGCGTTCAGTTCAGGCACGTTGCGATTTTAGTTGGCGTTGTCGCAGCGCACTGCGGTTCACGGCTGCAACAGTTGTTGGGTGGCGGTTCAGCGCTCGATGCGCACGATACGACCATTGGCGCTGTCGGTGAGCAGGTAGATGAAGCCGTCGGGTCCTTGGCGCACATCGCGGATGCGCTCGCCAAGATCGGCGAACAATCGCTCGCGGCGCGCCCACGGTGTTCCCGATGACCGGAAAGCGCCACAGCGACATGCCCGCCAGCGCGCCGACGAACACGCTGGCCTGCCACTCGGGAAACTTGTCGCCGCTGTAGAACATCATGCCGCTGGGCGCGGTGGACAGCGGCACCCATGCGTACAGCGGCTCGTCGAAGTTGGGACGGTGCGTGCCGCCGCCGACCTGGCAGCCCACGCCCACCGGCGAGCCCTCGGGGCAGCCGTAGCTGCGCAGCGGCCAGCCGTAGTTGTGCTGTGCCTGGATGCGGTTGATCTCGTCGCCGCCCTGCGGGCCATGCTCGTTGAGCCACAGCTCGCCGGTGATGCGGTTCAACGCCGCACCCTGCGGGTTGCGGTGGCCGAGGCTCCAGATCTCGGGCAGGGCACCGGTCACGCCGACATAGGGATTGTTCGCTGGCACCGAGCCGTCGCGGTTGATGCGCACCACCTTGCCCAGGTGGTTGGCGAGGTTCTGCGCGTTGTCTGGCGTCGGCGCAGCGGGGTCGTCGGTCTCGCGGTCGCCGAGCGCTACGAACAAGGTCTTGTCATTGGCGAACACCAGTCGCGAGCCATAGTTGTTGTCGCCGGCGACGACCTTCGGCAACTGCCTGAAGATCACTTGCACGCTGTCGAGCGCGGTGCCGTTCAGCAGGCCACGGGCCACTGCCGTGCCGGAGCCGAGGGCGCCGTCTTCGGCGTAGCTCCAGTAGACCCACGGCGTGACGGCGAAATCGGGATCGATCGCCACGTCGAGCAGGCCGCCTTGGCCGACCGCGTGCACCGCGGGCACACCGGCCAGCGGCGCCGACAGCGTGGCGCCGTCGGCACTGACGATGCGCATGCGCCCCTGCCGCTCGGTGACCAGCATGCGGCCATCGGGCAGGAAGGCCAGGCCCCAGGGGTGATCGAGGCCGGATGCGAAAGTCACCGCGCGCGGCACCAGGCCGCCGCCACTGGGTGGCACGGGCCCCACCGGCAACGGTGGGCGGGCTGGGCCCTCGTCGCCACCGCATGCGACCAGCAGCGCGGCGGCCAAGCCGGCCACCACGCGACGTCGAACCGCGCTGTCCAATCCCATGAGAAATGCTGGCACGAAAGCGTTTGACCGGGCCGCTTTCAGGAGTAACAGCCCCGCAAGCGGGGGCCCGCGTTCAATCGAATGCGGCCTGCACGTAGAGCTGCACCCGTTCGAGGCCCTGGAAGCGGTCGGCGCCGATGCGGAACGCCAGCCGCACGCGTGCCGGCAGCGGTTCGGTGCGGCCGAACCAGATGGCCTCGCGCGCAGCGCCGGCCAGCTGCAGCCTGAGCTTCAGGTGCTTGTCGGCCACCAGGCGCTGCTGCAGCACCTGGACTTCGTCGCAGAACAGGGGTGCCTCGAAACCCGACCCCCAGACGTGCGACTCGAGTGCACGCACCGTCGGCAGATCGAACCACTCGGGCTGCAGCGCACCATCGGTCCACAGCCGCTCGGCCAGCGCCGCCGCGTCGAGCCACTCGGCGGCCACCTGTTGCAGTGAGCGCGTGAACGCCGGCAGCTGCGATTCGTGCAGCGTGCAGCCAGCGGCCATGGCGTGGCCGCCGAAGCGCAACAGCACGTCGGGCTCGCGCTTGCTGATGAGGTCGAGCGCATCGCGCAGGTGAAAGCCGGCGATCGAGCGGCCCGAGCCCTTGAGCAGGCCGTCGCTGCCGCGCGCGAACACGAAGCTCGGCCGATGCCAGCGGTCTTTGACGCGGCCGGCGACGATGCCCACCACGCCCTCGTGAAAGCCGGGGTCGAACAGCACCACGGCCGGCGCTTGCGCCTGCTCGCCCGGCAGCTCGGCGAGCAGTGCTTCGGCCTGCTCGTGCATGCCCGCCTGCAGATCGCGCCGCTGACGGTTGATGGCGTCGAGCGCGGCGGCCAACTCCTGCGCGTGCGCTGGATCGTCGGTGAGCAGGCACTCGATGCCCAGCGTCATGTCGGCCAGCCGGCCGGCGGCATTGATGCGCGGCCCCACCGCGAAGCCGAAGTCCTCGGCGCTGCAGCGCGCCGCGTCGCGTCCGGCCGCCGCCAGCAGCGCCGCCACACCGGGTTGCATGCGGCCGGCGCGGATGCGCTTCAAGCCCTGCGCCACCAGCCTGCGGTTGTTGGCGTCGAGCTTGACCACGTCGGCCACCGTGCCGAGGGCCACCAGGTCGAGCAGGCGGTCCAGCCGCGGCTGCGCCGACTCGCTGAAGCGACCGCGTTCGCGCTGCACGGCACGCAGCGCGAGCAGCACGTAGAACATCACGCCGACGCCGGCGATCGACTTGCTCGCGAAGTCGCAGCCCGGCTGGTTGGGGTTGACGATCACCTCGGCCGCCGGCAGCTGTACCTCGCCATGCGCATCGATGCGCCGGCAGGTGATGGTCGGTGACCAGCACCTGCATGCCGAGCTCATGGGCGCGGGCCACGCCCTCGACGCTGGCGATGCCGTTGTCCACTGTGATCAGCAGCGCCGGCGCGTGCGCGCGCGCCAGCTCGGCGATCGCAGGCGTCAGGCCGTAGCCGTGCACGCGGCGGTCGGGCACCACGTAGTGCAGTGCTTCGCGCCGCGCGCCGAGCATGGCCAGGCCGCGGATCGCGACGGCGCATGCGGTTGCGCCGTCGCAGTCGTAGTCGGCGACGATGCAGATGCGCTGGCCGGCATCGATGGTGGCGGCCAGCAACTCGGCGGCTGCGCGCGCACCCTTCAGCGTGGCCGGCGGCAGCAGGCGCGCCGCGTCGTCGCTCAACTCGTCGATCGAGCGCACACCGCGGCCGGCGAACAGGCGTGCCAGCAGCGGGTGCACGCCGGCCGCCTCCAGCGCATGGCAAGTGCGCGGCGGGGCGTCGCGTTCGACCAGTGTCGGGCCGTTTGTCATGGCGGTGACTGTGTCACAGGCCGTCGAGCACCTGGTGCGCCGCGGGCCGCCGCCATGCCGCACGCAGGCGAGCCCAGGTCGAATCACCGCTGCGGGTGAACGGCAGCGCGCGCCGCTCGCCGGCCAGCGTGAGCGAGGCACCTTCAGCGGCGACGAGCAGTGCCGCGATCGGCCCGGCGTCGAGCGCGTGCCAGGCGTCGGCCCAAGCCACCCAGTCTTCGTTCAACGCCGGCGTGCGCAGCCGCACGTCGACCTGCGGCGCCGGCTGCGTCGAGTCGGCGGGCACGCCGCAGCCGCTCAGCCACAGCGAATTGACCGCGGCCAGACCCGACGATTCGCGCCGCGCGTTGACCGCGTGCCCGTGCAGCAGCATCTGGGTCTCGCTGAGCAGGCGCTGCCAGGGTCGCGACGTGCGGGCCTCGGGCAGCCAGGCGTCGATGTTGCGGCCGACCACGCGGTCGAGCGACGCGGTGGCCAGCTCGGCCAGGCTCGGGTGCTCGACGAACCAGCGTTGCGCGTCGCCCCAATGGAGCGCGAAGCCGGCATCGCCGAACAACGGCTGCAATGCATCGAACAACGAACGCGCGTCGCCGGCATCGAGCGCCAGCGCATCGGGGTCGGTCAGCGTGACCTGCTCCATGCCCAGATGCAGGTGCACCGGTGTGAGCTGGCCGACCGCGCGTTGGCCGAGCGCCAAGCCGTCGCGCTGCGCGGCCAGCGCAGCCCACGGCAACCGGCCATCGACGAGCGGCCATCCGAGCGCTTGCGCCAACGCCAACTCGTGCGGTGCCGACAACGAATGCTCGTCGGCGCCGAGCGCCGCACCCGCTCGCGATCGCGCCAGCAGTTGCTCCAGGCGCGGCAACGACAGACTCTGCGCCGCATGGCGGCCGGCCTCGGACAACACGCCGGCAAAGGGAACGATCAGCTGCATGGGCGCGGTGATTATCGGTGCGCGCCGCCGCTGGCCGGTGTTTCATGCCCTGCGGCACGCGCCTGCTAGCATCGGCCCCCCATGAACTGGCCCTTTGAGTGGCAACTGGGTTGGCGCTACACCCGTGCCGGCCGCGCAGGGCGCCGCAACGGCTTCATCTCGTTCATCTCGGGCGTGTCGATGCTCGGCATCGCGCTGGGCGTGGCGGCGCTGATCATCGTGTTGTCGGTGATGAACGGCTTCCAGAAGGAAGTCACCGACCGCATGCTGAGCGTGATCTCGCACATCGAAGTGTTCGAGGCCGACGGCTCGGCGTTGCCCGACTGGCGGGCCACGGTGGCCAAGGCCAAGCGCAACCCCGAGGTGGTGGGGGCGGCCCCGTTCATCGCCAGCCAGGCGCTGCTGGCGCGCGGCGACACGCTGCGCGGCGCCATGGTGCGCGGCATCGTGCCCGACGAGGAAGCGCGCATCACCGAGCTGGCCGCCAAGCTGCGCGATACCACGCTGGCCAACCTGCAGCCCGGCATGTGGCGCATCGTGCTCGGTGCCGAACTGGCACGCCAGCTCGGCGTGCGGCGCGGCGACAGCGTGACGCTGGTGGCCCCCAGCGGGCAGATCACGCCCGCGGGCGTGCTGCCGCGGCTGAAGCAGTTCACCGTCATCGGCACGTTCGAGGCGGGGCACTACGAATACGACAGCGCGCTGGCATGGATTCACCTCGAAGACGCGCAGAAGATCTATCGGCTCGAGGGCCCCAGCGGCGTGCAACTCAAGCTGGCCGACCTGCACAACGCGCGCCGCGTCGCGCAGGAGTTGGCGGTGGACCTGGGCCCCAGCGTGGTGGTGCGCGACTGGACGCGCACCAACCGCAACTGGTTCGACGCCGTGCAGATCGAGAAGCGCCTGATGGCGATCATCCTGACGCTGATCGTCGCGGTGGCGGCGTTCAACCTGGTGTCCACGCTGGTGATGACGGTGACCGACAAGCGCGCCGACATCGCGATCCTGCGCACGCTGGGCGCCAGCCCGCGTTCGGTGATGGGCATCTTCGTCGTGCAGGGAGCGGCCGCCGGCGTGCTCGGCACCGCGGCGGGCGTGGTGCTCGGGCTGCTGGTGGCGTTCAACATCGATGTCATCGTGCCGTTCATCGAACGCACGCTGAACGTGGCTTTCCTGCCCGGCAGCATCTATTTGATCAGCCGCATGCCGAGCGATCCACGCTGGACCGATGTGTGGCCGATCGCGGGGGTGTCGCTCGCGCTCGCTTTCCTGGCAACGCTGTATCCGAGCTGGCGCGCCAGCCGCGTCAACCCGGCCGAGGCGCTGCGTTATGAGTGAGCCGGTGCTGCAGGCCAGCGGCTTGCACAAGCGCTTTCGCGAAGGCAGCGGCCGCGAGGCGCTCGACGTCACGGTGTTGAGCGGCTTGAGCCTGCAAGTCGAGCGCGCGCAGACGCTCGCCGTGGTGGGCGCGTCGGGTGCGGGCAAAAGCACCTTGCTGCACCTGCTTGGCGGCCTGGACAAGCCCAGCGCCGGCAACGTGCAACTGATGGGCCGCGACTTCGCCTCGATGGATGCCGCCGAGCAGGGCCGCTGGCGCAACCGGCACCTGGGCTTCGTCTACCAGTTCCACCACCTGCTGCCCGAGTTCAACGCGCTCGACAATGTGGCGATGCCATTGCGCATCCGGCGCGAGCCGGTGGCCGCGGCCCGCGAGCGTGCCGCCGCGATGCTGGCGCGCGTGGGCCTGCAGTCACGCGTCGCGCATCGGCCGTCGCAACTGTCGGGCGGCGAGCGCCAACGGGTGGCGATCGCGCGCGCGCTGGTGGCCAAACCCAGTTGTGTTCTGGCCGACGAGCCCACCGGCAACCTGGATCGCGCCACTGCGCAGGGCGTGTTCGAGTTGATGCTGCAACTGGCGCACGAAGACGGCACCGCCTTCGTCGTGGTCACGCACGACATGCATCTGGCCGATCGCTGCGGCAGTCGGTTGCAGCTCGGCGACTAGAGCGAGAAATCGGCCCAGACCAGCTGGTGGTCGGAGGCCTCGTCGGCCTTCTTGGTCACGGTATCGAACGGCACCCAGCTGTGCGGATGGTACGAGCCGCGCCGCTCGATGCCGGTGCCGGTGAGCTTGTCGCGCAGCTTGGGCGACATGATGAGGTAGTCGATCTTGTTGGCCGCGGTGCCGGTGTCGAAGGTGCCCGGCCGGTCGGTGGGGTACGACGGGTGATCCTTGACGTCGACGAACCCGTCCTGCCACAGCGCAGCGAACAGCGGCTGGTCGGGGGTGTCGTTGAGGTCGCCGCCGATCAGCGCCAGTTGCGCGTGGTCTAGTGCGGCGACCGCGATGGCGTGCGCACGATCGGCCTGCGCCTTGCGGCGCGCCTGCATGGCCGGCGTGTTGCCGCCGCGCTTGGACTTGAAATGGTTGGGCAGCACGACGATCTTGCGGCCACCCGGAAGATCGATCACGTATTCCGGGCAATCCCTGGAAAACGTGCGCTCGCCATTTGGATTGAGATCGTCGATATGGCTGGTCACCGAGCGGATCGGGTATCGGCTCAGGATGCCCACGTCGATGCCCCGCTCGTCGTTGCCGTCGATGAGCATCACGTGCGGGAATGCCTTGTTAAACTTGGCACCCAGCACCTGGTCGTTGAAGCGCTGCAGCGTTGGCCGGTTCTCCACTTCGACGCAGATCTGGATCTGCGCATCGGTCTCGGCGATCACGCGGCCGGTGTTGAACAGGGCCTCCCAGCTCAGATCGTCGGTGCGCAGGAAGAACCAGCCCGTCCAATCGTCACGGCCTGCGGCCACGACGCTCACCACGCCGGCCTGCGAACGCGAATAGAGCTGGCCACGCACCTTGTTGAGCAGCACCAGTGCGGCGGCCGGCGTGTTCAATGCGCTGAAGCCATAGGTCTTGTCGAGCTCGATCAGGCGCGCCTTGTCGGCAGCGTCGTACGCCGGCTCGGCGATGATGCGATTGAGCTCGGCGTGGTCGTTGATCGCGGCCTGGCCCGCCGCACCGCTGCCGTCCCTCATCGCGCGCGGACGGGTGAACAGGTTCTCGACGTTGAACGTCGCCGTGCGCAGTTTCATGCGGCCAATTTAGTGCCGCGTCCGGCCGTGATCATCCGTCAATCTAGGGAGTCGCGCGGGCGCCGGCCGCGCAGCGCCCGTGGTCAGTCGCGCTTTTCGAGCCGCATCACGTTGGAGTCGCGGCGCATCGAAAAGCGGCTCAGGAAAGAGTTTCCGAGCAGCACGAACGGCATCTCGGCCGGCAGGATCATCGCGTTGACGCCGAACACTTCGACGTCGCCTATGCGCACCGAGGTCAACGACACCGCGTAAGTGGCCACTACCCCGGCGGCCGTCTGGCTGGCGCCGCGCTGGCCGCTCTTCCAGTCGATGCCCAGCCGCTCGGCTTCGCCGAAACCCATCGCCACCGACGTGGCGCCGGTGTCGACCATGAACTGCACCGCCTTGCCGTTGATCTGGCCGCTGGTGACGAAGTGGCCGCCGGGCCCGGCGGCAATCAGGATCTCGCGCCCGTTGGCATTGCTGCCAGCGCCGCCGCCCACGCTGGCCGGCGCGCCACCCATCGTCACCAGCAGTCCCTTGCCGGCGATCTCAACTTCGGCCTGGCCTTGCGTCACGCGTTTGAGCGTCACGCCTTTGACCGTGCTGCCCACGGCCAGCGTATGTGGCGCGCCGTTGATCATCAGCAGCGCCTTGCTGTCGCCGATGCTGCCGGCCATCGACACCGTTTGCGCCTGCAGCAGCAGCGGCGCGGCGCAGGCGAGCGCGGCCATGAAGTGGTGGTATCGCGCGCCCATGGTGCAGGTCTCCGTCAGTCCCTGAAGTTCTTGAAGCCGAGCGGTAATGCGCCCGCCTCCTTGCGCAGCAGGGCCATCGCGGCCTGCAACTCGTCTTTCTTGGCACCGGCCACACGCAGCGTGTCGCCCTGGATCGAGGCCTGGACCTTGAGCTTGTTTTGCTTGATCAATGTCTGCAGCCGCTTGGCGTCTTCGCCACCGATGCCGGCCTTGATCTCGGCGCGTTGGCGCCAGGTGTCGCCGCCGGCGCGCTCGGGCGCAGCGCTGAAATCGACGAAGCGCGCATCGACACCGCGCTTGGCGAGCTTGGCCAGCACGATGTCGCGCACCTGGCCGAGTTGGAAATCGCTGTCACCGAGCAGCGTCAGTGCGTCTTCGGCGTATTCGACTGCCGCATGCGTGCCTTTGAAGTCGAACCGGGTGCCGATCTCGCGCACGCACTGGTCGATGGCGTTGCGCAACTCCACGCGGTTGGGTTCGACGACGGCATCGAAGCTGGGCATTGATTGTGATGTTAAGCGCTCGGATCGGCGAAAATTCTGCCATGCCCACACCCAACGGCAGCTTGCACATCGAACGCGGTGTCGCCTTGCGTGCATACAACACGTTCGGCCTGCCCGCAGTCGCACACACGCTGGTGCGGGTGGCCAGCGATGCCGAGGTGCGCCGGGTGGTCGACCATCCGGAACTGGGCCGCGCCAGCAAGCTGATTCTCGGCGCAGGCAGCAACCTGATCCTGTCGCGCGATCCCGAAGCGGTGGTGGTCAAAGTGGAGGTCCTGGGGCGGCGCCTGGCGCACGAGGAGGGCGATGCATTCATCGTCGAGGCCGGTGCCGGCGAGACATGGCACGACGTCGTGCAGTGGACACTGCAGCAGGGTTGGCCGGGGCTGGAGAACCTGGCGCTGATCCCCGGCACGGTCGGTGCCGCGCCGGTGCAGAACATCGGTGCCTACGGCGTCGAGCTGCAGGAGCGTTTCCACTCGCTCGACGCGGTCGACCTCGTCACCGGCCGCAGCGTCACGCTCGATGCGGGGGCCTGCCGCTTTGGCTATCGCGACAGCGTTTTCAAGCACGGCGGTTTCGCGGGCCTCGCGGGCAAGAGCGTGATCACGCGATTGCGCATGCGCTTGCCCAAGCGCTGGTCTCCGGTGCTCGGCTACCTCGATCTCGAGCGCAAGCTGCACGACACCGGCATCCGCGAACCGACTGCGCAGCAGGTGTTCGACTGGGTGTGCGCGATCCGCCGCGGCAAGCTGCCCGACCCGCGCGAGATCGGCAACGTCGGCAGCTTCTTCAAGAACCCGGTGGTCAGCGCCGAACAGTGCCGCGACATCATCGCGCGCGACCCGCACATCGTGCACTACCCGCTGGCCGATGGCAGCTTCAAGCTCGCCGCCGGCTGGTTGATCGACGCCTGCGGCTGGAAAGGCAAGTCGATCGGCCGCGCGGCGGTCTACGATCGGCAGGCGCTGGTGCTGGTCAATCGCGGCGGCGCCAGCGGCGCCGAGGTGCTGATGCTGGCGCGCGCGATCCAGGAGAGCGTCTACGGCCGCTTCGGCATCCGGCTGGAGCCCGAGCCGGTGGTTGTCTAGCGCGCAATTCGTTCCTGGCGTGCGCGAGGCGGTGTTCCCAAGCGAACACCGCGGATCCGGCTTTGGCTGCGGCTCACATCGCTGGCGCGATGTAAGCCTTCGCCGAAGCGCAAGCGCTTTGCCGGTCCGCTGGTGTTGCCCCTTGTGGAGGCCGGCGGCCGCTAGGCCGCTTAGGGGGTGGTCAACAACTCCGGCTCCGTGGCACACAGCGCGCGCGTGGCCACCAGCGTCTCGTCGAAGCGCTGCAGCGCCAGCGCGAGCTGGCTGGCGCTGGTGGTGGCCGCACTTGCGCTCAAGCGGCCAGCGGCCTCGGCCAGCGCGTGCAGGCCCAGGTTCAGCGCTGCGCCCTTCAGGCCGTGCGAGACGCGGCGCAGCTCGTCGGTGTCGGCGTCGCGCAGCGCGCGGCGCATGCGCTCGGTGGCGTCACCGGCCTGCGTGAGCAGCGAGTCGTACAGGCGCGCGGCCTCGCTGCGCGGCATCAGCTCGACCAGCCGTGCCAGCACCTGCGGGTCGAGCAGCGCCATGCCTGTGCCGATGCTCTGACCGGCGCGCGCGTCGTCGGGCCGCGGCGCGCTGCTGCCGAACCGGTGCCGGAACAACGCCTCGAGTTCGGGCAATCCCAGGGGTTTGACGAGCACGTCGTCCATGCCCGCCGACAGGCAGCGCGTGCGCGTGTCGGCGTACGCGTCCGCGGTGAGCGCCACGATCGGTAGTGCGGCCGCTTGAGCGTCGAGTTGTCGGATCGCCTCGGTGGCGGCGATGCCGTCCATCACCGGCATGTGCACGTCCATCAGCACGATGTCGAAGCGGTGCTCCTGCACCGCCTGCAGCGCCTCGAGCCCGTTTTCGACGAAGTGCGCGCTGTGGCCCATGCGGTCGAGCAGCGCCGCCAGGAACAAACGGTTGACCGCGTTGTCCTCGGCCACCAGCACGTGCCGCGCATGCGCTGGCGTCGGCTGGGCCGCACCTGCGAGCGGCGCCTCTTGGGTCGCCGACTCGGGCAGCGCGCGCAGCGGCAGTGCGACGCGGAACACGCTGCCCTGGCCGGGTGCGCTGTCCACGGTGATGTCGCCTCCCATCAGTCGCACCAGGCGATAGGCGACCTCCAGGCCCAGCCCCGTGCCCTGGCGCATCGGGTCGTGCGTGGACCCGCGCTCGGGCAGGTGGCTGCGCTCGAACAGCCGCATCACCGTGTCGGCGCTCATGCCCACGCCGGTGTCGCTGACCATGAACACCAGGCCGGGCTCGGCGCCGGCCGCCGCCGGCACCAGGCGACACGCCAGCGCGACACTGCCCCGCTGCGTGAAGCGGATCGCGTTGGCCGTGAGGTTGGTCAGCACTTGGCGCAACCGGGTGTCATCGAGCCGCACGCGCCGTGGCAGCGCCGGGTCGATCTCGACCGTCAGCTGCAGCGCCTTGGCCGCGGCGCCCGCGCGCATCAGCCGCTCGACTTCGCGCAGCAGCGACTCGAGCTCGACGTCGTGCACGTCGAGTGTCAGCGTGCCGGCCTCGAGCTTGGACAGGTCGACGATGTCGTTGAGCAGGCCCAGCAGGTGATCGGCCGAATCGACCGCGGTGCGCAGCAGCTCCTGCTGGCGCGCGTCGAGCCGGGACTCGCGCAGCAAGGCCAGCATGCCCAGCATGCCGTGGAACGGTGTGCGGATGGCGTGGCTCATGTGGGTCAGGAACTCGCTCTTGGCCTGGCTGGCGCGCAGCGCCTGCTCGCGCGCGTCGTCCAACCGATTCGCCATCGCCTGCAGAGCACGGCGGCTGTCCTCGAGCTGCCGCATGCGACGCAACGCCAGATAGCCGAACAGGCCGACCATCGCCGACAGGAACACTGTCAAGGCAATGCCGGCGCGGTTGTGCTGCGCGATGGCGTCGCTGCGTGTCGTCACCTGCTGCGCCACGCGGTGCGCGCCGGCCAGCAGCATGTGGTGAATCGGGGCATCGAGCGCTTCGAGGTCGGCCAGCAGCGCCTTCATCGAGGCGATGCTGAACGGCGCCTGCGACGACTGCCCGAGGTAGAGGTCGCAGCGGTCGACGAAGTCGCGCAGCGCGCGCTGGGCGGTGCCGTACTCCGGGCTGTCCGACAGCACGCGCTGTGCGCGATCGGTCTGCAGCAAACCGACGCGGCTGATGAAGATGTCGTAGCGCAGCTGCAACTGCTCGCGTGCGCTGGCCGGCTCCGCCGCGGCCTGGCGCCAGCGTTCGCGCAGCCGCAGGTACTCGGACTCGAGCTGGAACAGGTTGAGCACGAGGTAGTCGTCCTGCCCCTGCACCGCCTGGTTGAGCAGCGCCTGCTGCCGCGCCTGCACGAAGAAAGCCGCCAGCAGCGACAGGATCAGCAGCACGCCGCAGGCAATGAACCAGCCCGACAGCGGCGGCGTCGCGCCGGTGCTTACAGCACGTCGATCGAATTGAGTTGCCATACCGAGCGGCTGTAATAGAGCGGGTTGCGCAGCGCGGCGTCGCTGTCGAACGGGTAGATCATGAACAGCGGGCCCTTTTCGCGCACGGTGATGGGTTTGTCGTCGATCAGACGCGCCAGCAAGACATCGAAGCGCCGCGTGTCCTCGCTCGGCACGTCGATGCGGTAGTCATTGAGCGCGGCGATGCGCAGCGTCGTGCCCTGGGCGCCCACCAGGTTCAGGACATCGCGCAACAGTGGACCGGTGAACTTGCGCGCCTGCTTGAACCACGGCGTCTTGGTGGTGAAGCTCTGCTGCGCCAGCGCCTCGAGCATTGCCATGTCGAGCATCGCACGCTCGCCCTGGTTGGCACGCTGGATGCGCCCGCCGACGCTCAGTACCACGGCGCCGCTGGGCGAGCGCAGTGCCTGCGCACGGCTGTGCATGGGCAGCGCAACGCCTGCGATCCACAGCAGCGCGCCACGACGGGCCGTCACGGCGGCAATCTTCATAAGGTGTGCGCCGGCCGGCACCGTCTGCGGGGCAAATCTGGCGGGCTTTCGCGCGCTGTGGCCAATGCAAGGTTGCGGCGTGACGACAGCCCGTGCGGGCAGGCGAGCGTGGTGTGCAGCAAGGGCGGGTGCGGTGCGGGGCTCAGAACTCGCAGATTTTAGGCCTGTCGCCAAAGTGCCTCGCGCGGCCACCGCAGCCTGGGCATCGACCGAGAAGCCAGTCACGAACAGACACTTGCAGACGGCACCGCAGCCAAGGCCCTCGACTAAGCTCGTTTGGGTGATGCCCCAGAGCACGTCCACCTCGCACGACCCCGCTGCCGAGCGTGCCGGCGCGCCGGCCGACGGCGCCAATGCGCTGCCGATCGGCCATCGGCTGCACGAGTTCGAGCTGCGTGGCGTGATTGGCGCCGGCGGATTCGGCATCGTGTACCACGCGTTCGACCATTCGCTGGAACGCGAGGTGGCGATCAAGGAATACATGCCGAGCGCGCTGGCCGGGCGCAGCGGCAAGCAGCAGGTGTCGCTGCTGTCGGCCTCGCATTCGGAGACCTTTGCGCTGGGCTTGAGCTCGTTCGTCAACGAGGCCAGGCTGCTCGCGCGCTTCGACCACCCGTCGCTGATCAAGGTGCACCGCTTCTGGGAAGAAAACGGCACCGCCTACATGGTGATGCCGCTGGTCCGAGGCATCACGTTGCGCCGTCTGCGTCAGCAGTCGGACGACTGTCCTGACGGCGCCTGGCTGGCGCGCCTGCTCGAGCAGCTGCTGGGCGCGCTCGAGGTGCTGCATCGCGAGGGCGTGTACCACCGCGACATCGCGCCCGACAACGTGCTGGTGTCCGATGATGCGCTGCCGGTGCTGCTGGACTTCGGCGCTGCGCGGCGCGTCATCAGCGACCGCAACCAGACGTTGACCGCGATCCTCAAGCCGAGCTACGCACCGATCGAGCAGTACGCCGAGTCCAGCGGCATGCGCCAGGGGCCGTGGACCGATTTCTACGCGCTCGGCGCGACGCTGCACTACCTGATCACCGGCAAGCCGCCGATGCCGGCCACCGCGCGCTCGATCAGCGACGAGCAGCCCCGCCTGGCCGGCTCGGGCCAGGGCGGTGTGCCCGACCAGCTGCTGCAGGTGTGCGACTGGATGCTGGCGCTGCAACCGCAAGATCGCGCCCAGAACGTCGCCGAGTTGCGCGCTGCGCTGGCGGGCACGCTGCCGGTGCCGCAACGCGCGCGACGCAGCAGCGCCAATTCGTGGCAGACCACGGTCGTGCAGATGGACGACGGCGAGCCGGGTGCCTCGGCCTTCGGCCCCAGCGAGCTGCCGGTGCCGCGTGCGCGCGCCGAGCGCCGCGCGCGGGCGCGGCCGCTCTGGGTTGCGGCGGTGCTGATGGTCATGATGTCTGCCGTCGGCGCCTGGTGGGCATCGGCGCGCACGCCCGCGCAAGGTGCGCCAACGCTGGCGGCCACGGCTGCTCGGCCCGCGGCCGATGTGGCGGAGCGCCCGGCGACGCCCACGGCCACGTTGGCAACGCGCGAGGCGGCGGCAGTCAGCGAACAACCCACGCCCGACAAGACCGATGCGACCCAGCCGGCGGCGGCAACAACGCCCGCCCTCGTGCGGCCGCGCGCGCCGGCCGCTGCGAAGGCCGACGGCACGCCAGCGCGCTTGGCCACGGGCAGCGCCAAGTCCAGGGCGATTCAGCCGCGCGCCACCGAGCTCAACGCAGCCGCGCGCGGCGCCGCTGCCGGCATGGAGCAGGCGGCCGCCGCGCCACCGGCCAGCCCCACGGCCGCCGCTGACACCGGCCCTGGGCAGGCACCGGTGAGCGTGGCCAGGGTCACCCACAATCCTCGCGAGCGTTGCGGGGGGCGCCACTTGATCGCGTTGCACCGCTGCCTGGTGCGCGAGTGCGAGAAGCCCGAGTACACGGCTCACCGCGAGTGCCAGCGCGTGCGCGACGTCGAAGCAAGCGCGCGCGCGGCGCTCGACAGGAACTGACCGACCCGAGCCGGTCGCCCACGCGACAACGGCCGGGTTCCACAGGATGCGTCGCGACGACGCATCGGGCACAGTCTTGCAGCCCTCGGAAACGCGGAACCGCCTGCCGATGTCGATCAATCTGAGTCAACCTCACCACGCCATTTGGCCGGCGCGATTGCCGCGCGAGCTGGTGCTGCCCGAGACCTCGTTGTGGTTCAACACCGAGGTGGTGGCCAAGCGCTATCCCAACAAGGCGGCCTACGTGTTCTGCGGCCGCACGCTCACCTTTGCCGAACTGCACGAGCAGGCGTTGGCGCTGGCCGGCTGGTTGCAGGCCCGTGGTGTGGCGCGCGGCGACCGCGTGATCGTGTTCATGCAGAACTGCCCGCAGTTTTCGATCGCGGTGCAGGCGATCCTGCGCGCCGATGCGGTGGTGGTGCCGGTCAACCCGATGAACAAGGCCGACGAGTTCGGCCACTACATCACCGACTCGGGCGCGCGGGTGGCGATCACCACCGCCGATCTGGCGGGCACCGTCGCGCAGGCCGATGCGCAGGTGAGCGCGTCGCAGCGCCTGCGCGAGATGGTGGTCACGCATTTCACCGACGCGATGCCCGAGGGGCCGCTCGATGCCGCCGAGGAGCCCATCGCGCCGATCCTGCAATGGCTGCGTGCCCGCCCCGAATTGCCGCCGCGCTGCACGCCGTGGCGCGACGCCATTGCCGCGGGGCACGCGCCGCGCGCGCACGACAGCGGCCCCGACGACATGGCGGTGCTGCCCTACACCTCGGGCACCACCGGCCTGCCCAAGGGCTGCGTGCACACGCACCGCACGCTGATGCACAACGTGGCCGGTGCGGGCCAGTGGGGCCACGGCGGCCCCGAAACCGTGAGTCTGGGCGTGGTGCCGATGTTCCACATCACCGGCTTCATCTACTCGGCCGTGGCACCGCTTGCCAGCGGCGCGACCGTGGTGTTGATGCCGCGTTGGGACCGCGAGCTGTGCGCGCGGCTGATCGCACGCCACCGCGTGTCGCACTGGACCTGCATCCCGACGATGATCATCGACCTGTTTGCCAGCCCCAACGTCGCGAACTTCAACTTGGGTAGCCTGCGTTTCCTATCGGGCGGCGGCGCCGCGATGCCGCAGGCGGTGGCCGAGCGCCTGAAGCGCGAGTTCAACATCACGTTCGCCGAGGGCTACGGCCTCACCGAGACCGCCGCGCCGACGCACTCGAATTTGCCCGAGCGCGCCAAGTTGCAGTGCCTGGGCATCCCGATCTTCGGCGTCGATTCGCGCATCATCGACCCCGACACGCTCAACGAGATGCCGATCGGCGAGACCGGCGAGATCGTCAGCCATGGGCCGATGATCTTCAAGGGCTACTGGGGTCACCCGGAGGCGACGAAGGCCGCCTTCATCGAGATCGAGGGCAAGTCGTTCTTCCGTACGGGCGACCTCGGCCGCGTGGACGAGGAGGGCTACTTCTTCATCACCGATCGCCTCAAACGCATGATCAATGCCAGCGGCTACAAGGTGTGGCCTGCCGAGGTGGAGGCGCTGCTGTACCGCAACCCGGCGGTGCAGGAGGCGTGCATCATCGCGGCCAAGGACGCGTATCGCGGCGAGACCGTGAAAGCCGTGGTGGTGTTGCGCGCCGAGGCCCGGGGAAAGACCAGCGCCGACGACATCATCGCGTGGGCGCGCGAGCACATGGCCGCCTACAAGGTGCCCAAGGTGGTGCAGTTCGTCGATGCACTGCCCAAGTCGGGCTCGGGCAAGGTGATGTGGCGCCTGCTGCAAGAGCACGAGAGCGCCGCCAACGCGTGAGCTAGAAGCTCGAGCCCGGCTGCTGCAGGAACACCAGCTCGTCGGGTGTGCTCGTGCGGCCAAGCGCCGCGTTGCGATGCGGAAAGCGCCCGAAGCGTTCAATGATGTCGTGGTGGCGCTGCGCCCAGAGCAGCAGCTCGCCCACCGCAGGCTCGTCGCGCTCGAGCTGTGCAAACAAGCGCGTCGATTCGCGCTGCATCGCCAAACTCTCGGCGTGCTCGAACGGCAGGTAGACGAACTGGCGCTGTACGCCGGGCAGCGTGCGGTCTTGCCCGGCGCCGACCAGCGCCTGTGCGGCGGCCAGCGCACGCGCATCACCCGCGAACGCGCGCGCGTTGCCGCGATGCGCGTTGCGCGTGAACTGGTCGAGCACCACGATCTGTGCCACGGCGCCGCCCGGTGTGGCGGCCCAGTGGGCGAATTCGCCCGCGATGGCGCGCTCGATCGTGGCGCCGAAGCGTTGGCGGATCGACGCATCGAACGCCTCGTCCTTGACGAACCACTGCTTGCGGGGCAGCAGGTGCTGCGGGTCGGCGGGCACACCGAACCAGAAGTCGAGCACCGCCAAAGCCTGCGCGTCGATCATGGCGGCGCCAGCAGGTCTTGCACCTCGGGATGGCGCCGCAGGTACGTGCGCACATAGCTGCAGGCCGGGCGCACCTTCAGGCCGTGCACACGCGCGTGGTCGAGCGCGGCGCGCACCACCTGCGCGGCCAGCCCGCGTCCCTGCAGCGCCGGCGGCGTTTCGGTGTGGGTGAGCCACATCACGCCGTCGATCAAGTCGTACTTCGCAATGCACAACTGGCCGTGCACGCGCAATTCGAAGCGCGAGGCGCCTGCGTTGTGCACGACATCGGCCACCTCGCGCATCAGCGTGTCACCGCTTCAGTTGCTGCCATAAGAAGCTGAACTCCAACGCCAGCATGTCGGCGCGCTGCGCGTTGTCGGCGGCGGCGCCGTGGCCGCCTTCGATGTTCTCGTAGTACAGCAGGTCGTGGCCTTGCTCGAGCATGCGCGCGGCCATCTTGCGCGCGTGGCCGGGGTGCACGCGATCGTCGCGCGTGCTGGTGATGAACAGCACGCGCGGCAGCTTCTGCTCGCGGCGCACGTTCTGATATGGGCTGTAGTGGCTGATCCATGCCCATTGCTCGGGCTGGTCGGGGTCGCCGTATTCGGCCATCCACGAGGCGCCGGCCAGCAGCTTGTGGTAGCGCTTCATGTCGAGCAGCGGCACCTGGCAGACCACCGCGTTGAACAACTCGGGCCGCTGCAGCATCACCGCGCCCACCAGCAGCCCGCCGTTGCTGCCGCCCTCGATGCCGAGGTGACGCGCGTCGGTGATGCGCTGCTTGATCAGGTCTTCGGCGACGGCGATGAAATCGTCGTAGCTGCGCTGCTTGTTCTGCAGCACCGCGGCCTGGTGCCAGGCCGGGCCGAATTCGCCGCCGCCGCGGATGTTGGCCACCACCAGCACGCCGCCTTGGTTGAACCACGCTTTGCCGAAGGCGCCGGAGTACCAGGGCTTTTGCGGCACCTCGAAGCCGCCGTAGCCGTACAGCACGGTCGGGTTGTGGCCGTCGGCCTTGGCGCCGCGCGGCCACACCACGAAGTAGGGCACGCGTGTGCCGTCCTTCGACGTGGCGGCGCGCTGCTCCACGCGCATGCCGGTGGCGTCGAAGAAGCGCGGCCGCGATTTCACCACCTGGCGCTCGTCGCTGCCGGTGGTGGCCAGCATCAGCGAATCGGGCGTCAGGAAGTCGCTGTACTGGAGCCAGTACGCCTCGGCCCACTCGTCGCGCTCGAGCATCGGGTCGTGCAGGGCCGCGACGCCGATGGTGCCGGGGTGCGGCGCCTCGATGTCGCGGCTGCGCCAGCGACCTTCGTCCTGGCGCCACTCCTGCAGGCGGCTGGCCACGTTGTCGAGGATGTCGAGCACGATGTGCGAGCGCGTGGTCGCGAAGCTCGCCAGCGATCGCGTCGCCGTGGGCTCGAACAGCCGCACGAACTCGCGCCGTCCGGCGAGGTAGTCGGACGCCGGCGCCAGCAGCAGCGAACCGCGGCGGTGGGTGGCGCCATTCACCGTCCAGTCGCTGCGCAACTCGAGCAGCATGTGATCGCGCCAGAACGTCAGCTGCGTGTCGCTGGGCCGCTCGATCGGCACCACGCGATCGCCCTGCAGCAGCCCCAGTTCGGCGTTGTAGAAGTCGATCTGGCGGTTGACCACGACGCGCTCGAAGCCCGGCGTGAGGTCGATCGTGAAGCCGGCGGCCACGTCTTTCGTCTGACCTTCGAACACCGTGCTCGCCTGCGCCAAGGGGTCGCCGCGGCGCCAGCGCTTGACGACGCGCGGATAGCCCGACTCGGTGAGCGAGCCCGCGCCGAAGTCGGTGGCCACCAGCACGGTGTCGAGGTCGAGCCAGTCGATGTCGGTCTTGGCCTCGGGCAGCACGAAGCCATCGCCGACGAAGCGGCGAGCCGCGAGGTCGTACTCGCGCACCACGTTGGCATCCGCGCCACCGCGCGAGAGTTTGAGCAGGCAACGCGTGTCGGTAGGGCGCAGACAGGCAGCGCCGGCCCACACCCAGTTTTCGTGCTCCTCGCGGCCCAGCGCGTCGAGATCGATCAGCACGTCCCACGCGGGCTGCGCCTTGCGGTACTCGGCCATCGTCGTGCGCCGCCACACGCCGCGCGGATGATCGACGTCTTGCCAGAAGTTGTAGAGCCAGGGTCCGCGGCGCGTGACCGTGGGAATACGTTCGCGAGAGTCGAGCACCTCGCGCATGCGGGTGCGCGTGCCGGCGAAGTCGGGCCACGCCTCGAGCACCTTGCGCGAGGCTGCATTGCGTTCGCGCACCCACGCCAGCGCGCGATCGCCCTGGACTTCTTCGAGCCACAGGTAGGGATCGTCGTCGGGGTTCGTCTCGGCCATGGCCAGGCTGCTCAGCGCGGCGGTCAATGCGCACAGCAGCGCGAGGGCCACGCCGCATGCCGCGCGAGGGTAACAAAACCGGCGCGCGCGGTGGTTCATCGTGTGCAAGCCTTGGCCTCGGGCAGTGTCTTGAATGATGGGCGGCCAGTGTGGCGAGCGCTGCGCCCCCATTTCAAGCGGGGATTCCCCCCGACAGGCGAGTGCAGCGATGGCATCATCGGGCAGTGACCCCAAGGGCCCGCGGGCCCGTAAGCAAGATGGACGTTGCGATCAACCCGCTGCTGGCGCCGTGGCATGCGCCGTTCGAACTGCCGCCGTTCGACCTCGTGCGGCCCGAGCACTTCAAGCCCGCGTTCGAACGCGGCATGCGCGAGCACCGCGAGGAGTTGGCTCGCATCGCGACGCAGCATGCGGCGCCGACGTTCGACAACACGATGGCGGCGTTCGACGCTGCCGGGCGCTTGTTGTCGCGGGTGGAGGCGCTGTTCCACAACCTGGCCGCGTCGGCCACCAGCGACGCGCTGCAGTTGGTGCAGCGCGAGATGGCGGCGCCGTTGGCGGCCCACTGGAGTGGCGTGTACATGGACGCGGCGTTGTTCGAGCGCGTCGACGCCTTGCATGCGCAGCGCGATGCGCTGCCCCTCAGCGCCGAGAAGAGCCGTCTGCTCGAACGCGTGCACCTCGATTTCGTGCGCGCCGGGGCGCGGCTGCAAGGCAGCGCTCGCCGGCGCTATGCGCAGGTGATGCAGCGCCTGGCCGAACTGACGACCACCTTCGCGCAAAACGTGCTGCACGACGAGGCGGCGTATGCGCTGGAGTTGCGCAGCGAGGCCGACCTGGCGGGGCTGCCCACCTTCCTGCGTGCCGCCGCGCGCCAAGCCGCAGCGGAGCGCGGGCTGGCCGGCGGCCACGCCATCACGCTGGCGCGCTCGCTGATCGTGCCGTTTCTCACCTTCTCGCAGCGGCGTGACCTGCGCGAACAGGCGTGGCGGGCCTGGGTGTCGCGCGGTGAGCACGCCGGCGCGCACGACAACCGCCCGGTGGCGCGCGAGATCCTCGCGTTGCGGCGCGAACAGGCGGCGCTGCATGGGCACGCGAGCTATGCCGACTACGCGTTGGCCGACTCCATGGCGCGCACGCAGTCGCAGGTGTTGGCGCTGCTCGATCAGGTGTGGGCCAAGGCGGCGCCGGCGCTCGAGCGCGAGCGGCTGATGCTGGAGGCTGCGCGCAACGCGCACGGCTCAGGCGAGGCGCTCGAGCCCTGGGATTGGCGGTACTGGGCCGAGCAGGTGCGCCGCGAACACTACGCGCTCGACGACGCCGATCTGAAGCCGTACTTCTCGCTGCCGAACATGGTGCAGGCCGCGTTCGACTGCGCAAACCGACTGTTCGGCCTGCGTTTCACGCCGCGCGAGGACGTGATCACCTATCACCCGGACGTGCGCGCCTACGAGGTGGCCGACGCCGGCGGCAGCGTGATCGGCCTGTTCCTGCAGGACAATTTTGCGCGTGCCGGCAAGCGCAGCGGCGCCTGGATGAGCGCGCTGCACTGGCAGCACCGCAATGGCCTGCAGTCGCGGCCGGTGGTGCTCAACAACAACAACTTCGCGCGCGGCGATGGCCAGGGGCCGACGCTGCTGTCGCTCGACGACGTGCGCACGCTGTTCCACGAATTCGGCCATGGCCTGCACGGCCTATTGTCCGACGTGCACTACGAGCGCCTGTCGGGCACGCAGGTGCTGCGCGATTTTGTCGAGCTGCCGTCGCAACTGTTCGAGCACTGGATCGACGAACCCGAAGTGCTCAAGCGCCACGCGCGCCACAGCAAGACCGGTGAGCCGATCCCCGACCTGCTGATCGAGCGCGTGCGCGCGGCGCGGCGCTTCGGCCAGGCCTACGAGTCGGTGCGCTACACCGCCAGCGCGCTGGTGGACATGGCGGCGCACGCGGCGAGCGAGCCGATCGACGACATCGTCGCATTCGAGCGGCGTGTGCTCGCCGAACGCGGCGCGCCGGCCGTGGCGGGGCTGAATCACCGCCTGCCGCACTTCCAGCATTTGTTCTCCGGCTCGGGGTATGCCGCCGGCTACTACGTCTACCTGTGGGCCGAGGTGCTCGACGCCGACGCCTACGATGCGTTCGTCGAGGCGGGCGACCCGTTCGATGCCGAAGTCGCCCAACGCGTGCGGCGCTGGATCTACTCAAGCGGCAACAGCGTCGAGCCGGGCGCCGCGTACGAGGCGTTCCGCGGCCGCGCGGCGAGCGTCGAGCCGATGCTGCGCGAGCGGGGGTTGATCGACGATTGAGTTAGACATTTGTTGGTGAGCGGGTGCAAGGCTTCGAGCACAGCGAACGCAGTGAGCGCAGCGAGTTTCGCGAGGGGCCACGAGACCGAGTACCGCAGGGGAGTCGGCGCGCAGCGCCGGCCGCCGAATCACGAGCGCCACCGCACACCCACCCGCGGCTTTGCTCGCTCAGTCAAACCCGCTTGCCGAACAACGTATCCAGCGCGCCGAGAAAGATCCGGAAGTCCAGCGGCTTGGTCCAGTAGTCGGCGAAGCCTGCGCCGAGTGCGCGTTGAATGTCTTCGGGCATCGCGTTGGCCGACAGCGCGATGCAGGGGATCGATGCAGTGCTCGGGTCGGCGCGCAGGCGGCGTAGCACTTCGAGGCCGTCGATGTCGGGCAGCTGCATGTCCAGCAGGATCAGGTCGGGTTGCGCGCTGCGCGCGCGGTCGATGCCGCTGGCGCCGTCGTCGGCCTCCTCGAGCATGAGATTGCCGCGCTGCGCCACCAGCTCGCGCACGATCAAAGCATTGACCGGGTTGTCTTCGATGTAGAGCAGTCGTCCTGCGCGCGTGTGCGTGGAGTTTGTCGACTGCACGGGCGCTGGCGGCACTGCTTGCGTCGTCGCGAGCATGGGCTGCTCGATCGCGGGGCAGGGCAGCCGCACCTCGAAGACGCTGCCCACGCCGGGCGTGCTTTGCACGTGCACGCTGCCGCCCATGCGCTCGACGTTGGCCTTGATGATCGCCAGCCCGATGCCGGTGCCCTCGATGCCCTTGCTTTCGAGGCCCAGCCGGTTGAATGGCTCGAACACGTGCGCCAGCTGCTCGCGGGTCATGCCGCGGCCGCTGTCGCGCACACGCAGCGCGACCTGGTGGTCCAACCGATGCGCTTGCACCTGCACCGAGCCGCCGCGGCGGTTGTACTTGACGGCGTTGGTCAGCAGATTGAGCAGCACCTGGCGCAATCGGGTCGGATCGGCCCACACCGGATGGGCGAGTTCGTCGCGGCTGAGCTGCACATCGTGCTCGGCGGCGAGCGCGGTCACCATCGGTGCGGCGGCGTCGTACAGCGCGCGCAGATCGACCACCTGCGGGTCGAACTTGATCTCGCCGGTGTCGAGGCTCGATAGATCCAGCACGTCGTTGACCAACGCCAGCAGGTGCTCGCCGGCGGCGTGGATGTGCTGCAGCTGCTCGCGCGCGTCGCCACGCAGTGCCAGCGACGCATCGGTCAACAACAACTGCGCGAAGCCGATCACCGCGTGCAGCGGCGTGCGCAGCTCGTGGCTCATGCGGGCCAGGAACTGCGACTTGGCGCGGTTCTCGCGCTGCGCGAGCACGCGCTCTTGCTGCGCCTGCTCGGCCTCGCGGGCCTGTGTCACGTCCC
Source organism: uncultured beta proteobacterium (assembly GCA_963774185.1). Taxonomy (GTDB): domain Bacteria; phylum Pseudomonadota; class Gammaproteobacteria; order Burkholderiales; family Burkholderiaceae_C; genus JAEUPI01. Next base: position 91,993 of record CAVZEK010000015.1, on the reverse strand, counting down.
AATTGACGCCGATGCGGCGCATCTCCTGGCCGGCGGCGTCGAAGACGGGGATCGAACGCGTGGCCAGCCAGTGCCAGCTGCCGTCGGGCCAGCGCACGCGGAACTGCCCGCTGGCAGGGCGCCGCTCCCGTGCCGAGGCCTTGTACTCGCGCTTCATCGGCGGCAGGTCGTCAGGATGCACCAGCGCTTCGAGCTCCGCTTCCGTCAATGCCTCGGGTCGAGGCTGGAGGCCGCGCAACCGCCACATCTGTTCGTCCCAAATGGCGCGCCCGAGGCGTGGGCGCTCCCAAGTGCCCAGGCCCACCGCGCGTGCGGCCAGCGCGGCGCGCTCGTGGGCGTCGCGCAGCGCCTGCCGCGCGGCGCGCTGCTCGGTGACGTCGATCATCGTGCCCAGCATGCGCAGCCCCGAGTCGGTCTTGAGCATGCGAACGCGCATCGACACGTCGCGCCGGGTGCCGTCGGTGCGCACGATCTGGATGTCCGCCTGCGCCACGCGCTCGTCGAGGTCGCCGCTGGTGATGCGCTGCGCACGCTGCTCCAGCACGTGGCGGTGCTCCGGTGCGATGTAGCGCGCGTAGTCGGCCCGGTTCGGTGCCGGCTGTGCGGGGTCGACGCCGTGCAGTGTGTACATCTGCTCGTTCCACACCGCGGTGTCGGTGTCGACGTCGTACGACCAGATTCCCACGCCGGCCGCGGTGGCCGCCAGCTCGAGCCGACGCGTCAGGTCTTGCAGGCGCCGTTGCTCGCTCAGGCGCTCGGTGACGTCGAGCGCGACACCGATGAAAGCCACCGGCTTGCCATCGGCATCGTATTGCGTGACGCGGCGGGTCAACACATCGAGCCAGCGGCCGTCGGCGGTGCGGTAGCGCGCCTCCATGTCGGTCGGCCCGGCGGCGGTGATGGCACGTTGCATCGCCTGCTGCACGGCGGGCAGGTCGTCGGGGTGGATCAGTGCGCGCACTTCGTCCAGGCTGAGGCCCTCGGCGCGCGGCTTCATGCCCAGCAGGCGCCAAGCCTGGTCGTCGTAGTACAGGCGGTTGGTCGCCAGGTCCTGGCGCCAGATCGCGATGCCGCTCAACTGCAACGCCAGTTCCAGTTGCGCGTTGGCCTCGTGCACGCTTTGCGCCAGGCGCCAGATCTCGGTGTCGTCCATGACCACGCCGATCACGCGATCGGGTTTGCCCTCGGCGCCGTTACTCACCGTCCACTGCGAATGCAGTCGCCGCAGCACACCATCGGCGCCGCGCACGCGAAAGTGGTGCGAGTAGCTGCCCGCGGTCTTCATCGAGTTGAGGAATTTCTCGCCCATGCCCGCGCGGTCTTCGGGCACGACGTATGTTTGTGCCTCCTGAAAGTCGGGTGCCTTGTCTTCGACCGACAGGCCCCAGAAGCGGTGCATGTGGATGTCCCAATGGCCTTGCATCGTGCGCGGGTCGCGTTCGTAGACGCCCAGGCGGCCGAACTGCTGCGCCATGTTCAACAGATCTTCGAGGTGATTGGCGCGCAGCGATTCGCGGCGATCGAGCAGCGTCAGCCAGGTTGCGCCACCCACCGGCCGCGCCGACAGCGACACCGGCCACGCGGCGCCATTGCCGTCGCGCAGCACGAGCTTCACGCCGTCCAGCGGCGCGCGGCTGCGCAGCGCCTGCGAGAGCGCGCGCAACGAGGCCTCGGTCTCGGGCGCACGCGCGTCGCACAAGCCAGCGAACGGCTGGCCGAGCACCTTGTCGAGCGCTCCAGCGCTGGCGCTGACGAATGCCGCATTGGCCCCGCGCACCATCCCGTGGCCGTCGATCGCGAGCACGGGCGCGGTCACGGCGTCGGGCACAGTGAAGTCGTGGCTCATGGTGGCGGCGTCGAGCTTTCTCAGGCGATCCACGTCGCGGCCAGTCTAGCGCGGACACCCCAACTCACCGAGGGCGCGCGGCAAGGCCACGCCGGGCAGCGAGACAAACCGCGCACAATGGCAAGCTGCTTTCAGCCCGAGCCGCGGCGCCGCAGCGCGGCCTAAACATGCAAGGCATCGTCAACCATCGCGCCAGCGTGCAGGGCGCCGTCACCGCCGTCGAAGCCAGCGTCGGCGCCACCGTGAGCCGCGGCGCGGTGCTGCTGCGCCTCGAATCGATGAAGATGGAGTTCACCGTCGAAGCGCTGGCCGACGGCGTGGTGAGGGCCGTGCACGTGCAGCGCGGCGATGCGGTCGACGAAGGCGATCTGTTGCTCGACCTGGCGCCCGTGGCCGACACGGCACCGCGCGCAACGGCGGCGCCGCCGCGCGCGGCGGCCCGCCCCGACCTCGACGAGCTGAACGCACGCCGCGCGCTGCTCGACGACGCGGCACGCCCGCAGATGCTGGCCGCGCGCCACGCTCAGGGCCGGCGCAGCGCGCGCGAGAACATCGCTGCGCTGTTCGATGCCGGCACCTTTGTCGAATACGGCGGCTTCGCGGTGGCCGCGCAGCGCAGCCGGCGCAGCCTCGATGACCTGCAGAAGAACACACCGGCCGACGGGCTGATCACCGGGACGGGCCTCGTGCATGCCAGCGACTTCGGCAACGAACGCGCGCGCTGCGCCGCGATGGCGTACGACTACTCGGTGCTGGCCGGCACGCAGGGCAACCACAACCACCGCAAGTCCGATCGGCTGCTCGAGCTGGCGGCCGAGCACAAGCTGCCGTTCGTGCTGTTTGCCGAGGGCGGCGGCGGGCGGCCGGGCGACGTCGACTCGCCGTCGGTGTCGGGCCTGCACTGCACGACGTTTCGCGCGCTGGCCGCGCTGTCGGGCCAGGTGCCGACGCTGGGCATCGTCGAAGGGTATTGCTTCGCCGGCAACGCTGCGCTGTTGGGCAGTTGCGACTATGTGATCTCCACGCGCAGCGCCAGCATCGGCATGGGCGGACCGGCGATGATCGAAGGCGGCGGTCTTGGCGTGGTGGCACCCGACGACGTGGGCCCGGCTGACACGCTGGCGCGCGCCGGTGGCATCGACCTGCTGGTCGACGACGAAGTTGCGGCCACGCACGAGGCGCGCCGCATCCTGGCTTGGCATCAGGGTGCGTTGCCCGATGCCGGTGCAGCAGATCAACAGGTGTTGCGCGACGCGATCCCGCTCGGCCGCAACGCGGTGTTCGACCCGCGCACGATCATCACCACATTGGCTGACCGCGACAGCGTGATCGAGCTGCGCGCGCTGTATGGCCTCGGTGTCGTGACCGTGCTGGCGCGCCTGGGCGGGCAACCGGTTGCGATCGCGGCCACCAACCCGCGCCATCTGGCCGGCGCACTCGACGTGGCCGGTTGCGACAAGCTCGCACGTTTCATGCAGCTGGCCGATGCCGCCGGCCATCCATTGGTCACGCTGGTCGACACACCGGGCTTCATGGTCGGACCGGCGTCGGAGGCGCAAGGGATGCTGCGCCATGCCGGCCGCGTGTTCGTCACCGCGGCGGCGTTGCGCGTGCCGGTGGTGTCGGTGGTGCTGCGCCGCGGTTTCGGCCTGGGCGCGATGGCATTCACCGGTGGCCACTTTCATGCGCCGGTGGCCACCGCGGCATGGCCGCAGGCCGAGTTCGGGCCGATGGGGCTGGAGGGCGCCGTGCGCCTGGGATTCCGCAAGGAGCTCGCGGCGGTGCAGGGCGCCGAGCGCGACGCCTTGTTCGAACGCCTGTTGTCAGGCATGCGCGAACGTGGGCGAGCGCTCAACGTGGCCAGCCACCTGGAGATCGACGACGTGATCGATCCCGCACAGACGCGCGATTGGTTGCTGCGTGTGCTGGCCACGGCGCGGCGCCGGGCGTTGCCGCCGCGGCGCGCTTTTGTCGACACCTGGTAGCGGCGCCGAGCCGTGCTTCACCTCACATCACAGGAGACACCGATGTTCCGCACTGCAGTGGCCGGCAGCCTGCCCAAGCCCGAGTGGCTGGCCGAGACGCACAAGCTGTGGCCGCGCTGGGCGCACGAAGGATCCACGCTGCAGCAGGCCAAGCTCGACGCCACGCTGATGTGGATCAAGGCGCAAGAAGACGCGGGCCTGACCACCATTGGCGACGGCGAGCAGTCGCGCCAGCACTTCGTGCACGGATTTCTCGAACGCGTCGAGGGCATCGACTTCGAGCACAAGGTCGAGATGGGCATCCGCGCCGACCGCTACAAGGCGATGGTGCCGCAGGTGGTGGCGCCGCTGAAGCTGAAAGGCCGCGTGCACGACGCCGAGGCGCGCTTTCTGCGCGCGCACACCACACGCAAGATCAAGTTCACGCTACCCGGGCCGATGACCATCGTCGACACCGTGGCCGACCGCCACTATGGCGATCGCGTGAAACTCGCGTTCGCGTTTGCCGAGTTGCTGAATCAAGAAGCGCTGGCGTTGCAGGCCGACGGCGTGGACATCATCCAGTTCGACGAGCCGGCGTTCAACGTCTACCTCGACGAGGTGGCCGACTGGGGCATCCGCGCATTGGAGCGTGCCGCGCAAGGGCTGACCTGCACGACCGCCGTTCACATCTGCTACGGCTATGGCATCCAGGCCAACCTCGACTGGAAGAAGACGCTGGGCGACCAGTGGCGCCAGTACGAGAAGGTGTTTCCGGTGCTGGCCAGGAGTTCGATCGATCAGGTGTCGCTCGAGTGCCTGCATTCGCACGTGCCGCCCGACCTGATGTCGCTGCTCGCCGGCAAGGACGTGATGGTCGGCGTGATCGACGTCGCCAGCGACGAAATCGAGTCACCCGAGACGGTGGCCCAGACCATCACCAACGCGCTGCGCTTCGTGCCGCGCGACCGCCTGATCGCCTGCACCAACTGCGGCATGGCGCCGATGGACCGCGCGATCGCGCTGGCCAAGATTCAGGCGCTGGTGAAGGGGGCGGCGCTGGCAGGGACGAGTCGATGAGCGCTGCCGCGCCGCGGCCGCTGCTGACGCCGGCGGTGGATGTGCACGCCGCGCTCGCGCGCGACGGCCACGCTGTGGTCGACGCCGCGTCGCTGGCCGCGCTGTGCGGCGTGCAACTGATCGATCTCGCAGCGTGGAACGGCTACTGGGACGATTTGCCGAGCGACCGTTACCTGCGTGACGGTGGACACTATCGCCAGCGCCGCCACTCGTGCTTCGTGCTGCAGGGCGACGCGGTGACGCAGGCGCCGCACCGGCCGCATTGGCAGAGCGTGGAATACAACGCGCTGCATGGCGGCATTCAGCGCCACTTCGAGCCGATGCCCGCGCGGTGGACCGCCGACCCCGTGTGGCACCGGTTGCTGCGAGGGCTGGCTGGCTGCGCAAGCCGCTTGCGTGGCGAACAGCCGTGGTATGTCGAGGCCCACCCGTTTCGCATCACCACCGCCGGCGGCATCGGGCGGCCCACACCCGAGGGCGCACACCGCGACGGCGTGGACTTCGTCGCCGTGATCCTGGTGTCGCGCGCGGGCATCAAGGGCGGCGAGACGCGCGTGTTCGAGGCGTCAGGCCCGCACGGGCTGCGCTTCACGCTCGACGAGCCGTTTTCGGCGCTGCTGCTCGACGATGCGCGCGTGATCCATGAATCCACGCCGATCCAGCCGCTCGACCCCGCACGAGAGGGCCATCGCGACACGCTGGTGCTCACCTATCGCGCCGGCGGGTTCCAAGGGGCCGGCAGCTGACCGGAGGGTTGCCATGGAAATCCTCAACTGGCTGGGCGCGGAACTCGCGCTGATTGTCAAGTTCGTCAAGAGCCTGCTCGACACACCTGAGGTACAGGTACTGAAGTGGCTGCTTGCCGCGGCTGCGTTGTATTACGCATTTCGGCTGCTGGTGCCCACGTGGCGAATCGTTGCGCTGTCGCTGTACAAGGACCTGCCGTGGTCGTTGTCACGGTCGTTCGTCGATTTGGTGAAGCTCAACCTGCTGACGCTGAACCGAGAAAAGTGGTACCGCGCGGCTCGCGTACGGGTCGAGTGGGAACTGCTGCGGCCGCGCCCGCTGCCGCCGGCGCGACACCACGCACTGCCGCGGCGCGACGGCAGCCATGTGGAGTCGAGGCAAGCGGCCGGTGAACGCTACCGAAAGGAACTCACCGAGTACAAGGTCGAACTCGGGCGCTGGAGGGCCGAGCTTGGCAACCACCTGAACAATCTGTCGAGCAGCGATGGCGCCATCTGCGTCGATGTCGACGACGTATCCAAGCTTTACGCCCGCGCCGACGAAATCCGCAACTATTTCGGCGTGCTGGCGACCGACCGGTCGGCGTACCGCTATGGCGTCGACCGCTTCGTCAGCAGCGTGCGCGTGCGCCGCGGTTTCGTCGCGCCGCTGCACCTGCTGTCGGGTCTGCTGGCCGAAACCGAAGAGGAGTGGGGGCCGGTCATCGAGGACTACGGCAGACAGCTCGCGCAGCCCATGCCCGCCACCCGCGGCAGCGAGCCGGCCCCGTTCGGCGCCCGCGAGTCCGAATTGCGGCTGCAGCGGATGCAGGCCTTCCTATTCGATTGTTGGCTGCTTTGGGGGCCCAGCATCCCGCTGTGCACCTGCGAGGCTTGGCACGGTGGCCGACCCATTCTGCAGTTCGGCTTCGGCGACGAGAACAACTCGCTGGCGCTCCTGTTCGAGCGTGCGTTGTCGGTTGAGGAATTGCAGCGTTTCTTCGCAAGCGAGCGCGTGGTCGGCAGTGCGCCGGCCATCAAGGTCACCGGCGTGACCGGGCAGCTGCAGTGGGGCCCGAGTGTGGACTCCAGTGAGATCAGCCTGGCCCAGCAAAGCCTTTGCGATCCCGACGAAGACCGGCTCGCGCTTCTCGTCGAGGGGCTTCCACTGGTAGCCGCCGGCGACTTGGAGGAGGGGGCCGCGCGCTACTACTCGGCCTACCTGTGGGCGATGTTCGTGATCTGCGACGACCGGGGCATCCCGATTTACCGCGACGAGCCCTGGCGCGGCGTGCTGCCGTTCTTCGAGCATGCCAACATCGCCGAGGAGCAGCCGATGGCCATGCTCAAGCGCCAGCTGGCCGTCAAGACGCTGTCGTCGGTGATGCGGCTGCTGCGTGAACTGCCGCGCCTGCAACTGCGCTTCGTCTGCGCGATCGACGAATCGGGTTGCGGCTGCAATGTGCTGTGCCCACCGCCGCCGGGCGAATCGGTGGTCAGCGTGATGCACGAGATCATCGAAGCCAATGACGTGTTCGCCGAGCTTCGCCTCGGCAGCGCGCTCCACGCGCGCCTGAACCTGGCGCCGGTGGAGCTCGACACCGCCGGCAAGCCCGTGCAGGTCTGGGAGGAGGCCAACTACTCGTCGTGCCACCTGCCCGACCTGATCGCGCATTACTACGAATACCTCGAAAGTGCGAACAAGCCCAAGGCGGCACCGGCCGCCGATGCAGGCGATCGCCCGCCGGGGCGGCCCGCTGTTCGATCCTCCGAGGCGCCGGCGTGACAATCACTCTGCGCGAGTTGACGACGGCACCGTCGGACCGCGCGCGGCTGCGCGCCTTCTATGCCGAGGTCTACGAACGCGAGTTCCCGGACTCGGATGAGCGCGAGTCGCTGCAGAACATCACCCGCTATCTCGAGCTGAAAGCCGAGGGCTGGTACGGGCGCAACAACTACCACGTGGTGGTGGCCTACCGCGGCGAGTCGGCCGTAGGCGGTTGCATCCTCGACTACCTCGACGAGCCCAACGCCGGCGTGATCGAATTTGTCTTCGCAGCGGCGTCGGTGCGCGGTGAAGGGGTCGGTCGGCGCTTGATGGCCGAGGCGCAGCGGCTGGCCGCGCAAGACGCTCAACGCCATGGTCGAGCTTTGCAGTGGATCGCTGCCGAGATGAACGATCCCTTTCTCCCATCGTCGGTACGCGACAACATGGACCCGTTTTTGCGGGCACGCATCTGGGACCGCTGGGGCTTCGGCGTACTCGACTGTCCATACGTGCAGCCTGCGCTGTCGGCCGAGCAGCAACCCGTCGATGGGTTGGTGTTGATCGCCAAGTGCTTCGATCCCGCCTGGCGCACCGACGTGCCGACGCCCCAGGTTGCGGCCCTGGTCGCCGCCTACATGCAATGGGCCATGCGCATCGAGACGCCGGCCGGCCATCCGCAATTCCGCGCACTGGCCGGCTGGCTGCAAGGCCGCTCCGCCGTGCGCTGGCTGGCGCTGCGGCGCTACATCGGCGAGTTCGAGGCCAGCTCGCAGGACGCCGCCGCGTTCGATGTGGTCGAGCTGCGTCGCGCCGACCAGCCGCAGTTCGATCCGGCGATCGACGTGTATCGCCGCGCATTCGACTCGCCGGCAACAGCAATCGAAGGGGCGTCATTCGTGCGCGGCTTGCGCCGCTATGCCGACACCGACTATCGCTACCACCTCTGGGCCCTGAGCCCGCGCCAGACGGGCGGTGTGGCCGGCATGGCGTCGTTCTTCGGCTTCCGTGGCATGGGATTCGGCGGCTACGTGGTGCTCGAGCGCGCGTTGTCCGGGGTGGGTGCGTTGCGGCCGCTGCTGGCCCGTATGGAACAGCAGTTTGTCGTCGATGCACTCGATATTCAAGGCTGGCTGATCGAATGCGAGACCAGCCATACCGCCAGCGTCTTTGCGCGTTGCGGTTTTCATGCACTCGCCGTGCCCTATGTGCAGCCGGTGTTGCCGGGCGCGGCCCGTGCCGACTCGCCCGCGCTGATCCTCATGTACCGCCCGCTCGGCCGCGTCTACGCGCCGCCTCGGCTGGCCTGCGAGCGGCTGCTGCTGGGCCTGCACGAGGTGCTGCGTTGGGTCTATCGGATTGAGCAACCGGACTCGCACTCCACCATGCGGGCCGTGGCTGCTTCGCTGCGCGACAGCGTCATCGTGCCACTGGCCTGATGCCGGCGGGCGCCGCCCGCGGCTAACCGGGCGACACGACGAGCCCGCGGTGCGAAGCTGCGCTTTGTGATGCGTCGCGCAGACAGACTTCGGTCCCGTTCGTAAAGTTGCGTTTCGCTGAGCCCGCGCGCTTTCGGCTCGCGCCAACATCGGCGCCGGAATGTCGGTCAACGGCTCTTCGCAAACCGGCGATTTCACGAAGCACGAGAGGTGGACATGACCTTTCAACCGTGCGCACACGGCGCCGTTGCCCGTTCGCGTCTGCTCCATTCCGGGCTTGTCGCCGCGATTCTGTGGTTGAGCGGCTGCGGAGGCGGCGAGTCGGCGCCCCCATCGGGCCCGCTGACCTTCGCCGGCGCCCTGCAGGGGGTCACGCCGTTCATCTACAACGTGCAGCTGTTCGGGCAGAGGGTGCGCGACCTGGCGACCGTGCGCTACACGATCGCGCCCAGGCCCGGCGCCGCCTCCAGGCCGGTGAGCGTGAGCTACGCAGTCGACGCGCTCAGCCGGCGCGGCTACGCCAATTTCAGCGGCGGCCTGCTGACGCTGCCGGTGTTCGGCCTGTATGCGGGTTATGCCAACCAGGTGTCAATCGAGCTGACGTTTGTCGACACCAGCACGCAGCCCTTGACGATCGAGCTCGACACCGCACCGTATGTCGACCCGAACGGCATCTACGATCGCCCTCAAGTCTTGAAGGCCCGTGCGCCGGGCGACGCGTTGGGCTTCGACTACCTCGCGCTGAAGAACATGTTGGGCGGGCCCGTCGTGATCGACACCGACGGCGCGCTGCGCTGGGTCGGGCCGGCCATCGGCAACAGCACTTCCACCGTCTTCAGCGCCAACGGCTTCGAGATCGGATCTCCCGATTCCGCCGCGCTGGCCAGGGTCGAGCTCGACGGCACGGTCTCACAGACCGCCCTGGACGAAACCGACTACGTGGACTTCCACCACAACGTCGATGCCGGCAAGGCGGGCCTGCTGGTCGAAGTGGACAGCGTCGTCAACGGGAGCAAGCAGCTCGAAAGCACGTTGGCCGAAGTGACCTTGGGCGGTGCCACGCTTCGCGAGTGGGACATGGCCGCGATCTTGAGCGACTACATGCGCAGCCGCGGTGACAACCCCAGCGCGTTCGTGCGGCCCGGCGTCGACTGGTTTCACATGAATACAGCCACCTACGACCCTCGCGACGACACCGTGATCGTGTCGAGCCGCGAGAACTTCCTGGTCAAGCTCGACTACAAGAGCGGCAACATCGTTTGGATCTTCGGCGACCCGACGAAGTACTGGTACACCTTTGCGTCGCTGCGCGAGAAAGCGGTGCTGCTGCCCGCGGGCGATCTGTATCCGATCGGCCAGCACGCCATCTCGATCAACGCGGCCGGCGAGTTGATGCTGTTCAACAATGGACTCCCCAGTCTCAACCAGCCAGCCGGCGCTACGGCCGGCGAGAGCCGCAGCTACAGCGCCGTATCGGCCTATGCCATCGACGCGGACAGCCTGACTGCGCACGAGGTCTGGCGCTTCGACCACGATCGCTCGGTGCTGTCTGAAATCTGCTCGAGTGCCTACGAAGCCGAAGACGGAGCGTCGTTGCTGGTCAACTACGCGGTGGCGGACAACCGGACCCACGCGCGCGTCGTCGGTCTCGACGCCGACCACAACCCGGTGTTCGACCTCGAGTACCCGACCACGTCGTGCAACACCAGTTGGAACGCCATCCCGGTGCCGCTGCAGAACATGGCAATTCAGTAGCCAAGGCGGCGCGGGCTGACCGCGTCGTCGAGTGCAGCGATGCGTGCTGACCGAGCACGCTATGCTGCCGGCATGAGCCTGCCGATTTCGATGCAAGACATTCGCGCTGCGGCCGACCGCCTGGCCGGGGTGGCGCACAAGACTCCAGTGTTGACCTCGCGACTGGCCGACGAGCGCGCGGGCGCGAAGCTGTTCTTCAAATGCGAGAACCTGCAGCGGGTCGGCGCGTTCAAGTTTCGCGGCGCCTACAACGCGCTGGCGCAGTTCGACGCCGCGCAGCGGCGCGCCGGCGTGATCGCGTTCTCGTCGGGCAACCACGCGCAGGCGATCGCGTTGGCGGCGCGCCTGCTCGACATGCCGTCGGTGATCGTGATGCCCGCCGATGCGCCGCCCGGCAAGCTGGCCGCCACGCGTGCGTATCAGGCGGGCCGCAGCGACAGCGAGGTGGTGCTGTACGACCGCTACCGCGAAGACCGCGAAGCCATTGGCCGGCGCATCGCCAGCGAGCGCGGCATGACGTTGATCCCGCCGTACGACCACCCGCACGTGATGGCGGGGCAGGGCACGGCGGCGCTCGAGCTGATCCAGGAGGTGGGCGCGCTCGACGCGCTGCTGGTGTGCGTGGGCGGCGGCGGACTGGTGTCGGGCAGCGCGGTGGCTGCGCAGGGCCTGATCCCGGGCATCGCGGTGTACGGTGTCGAGCCCGCGGCGGGCAACGACGTGCAGCAAAGCCTTGCGCGCGGCGAGATCATGCAGATCCCGGTGCCCGACACCATCGCCGATGGTGCGCAGACGCAGGCGCCCGGCCGCCTGACCTTCGAGGTGATGCGCGCGTGCCTGCGCGGCGTGCTGACGGTGAGCGACGCGCAGTTGATCGCCGCGCTGCGCTTCTTCGCCGAACACATGAAGCTGGTGGTCGAGCCCACCGGCTGCCTGGCCGCCGCGGCCGCGCTCGACCGCGTCATCGATCTGAGCGGGCAGCGGGTCGGTGTCATCATCAGCGGCGGCAACGTCGACCGCGTGCGGTATGGTCGATGGCTGGCGGGGGACGACGTGGCAGGGGCCACACCATGAGTGACAATCCGACCACCAAACCCGATGTTGAAGCCGACAACAAGCGCCAACGAGAAACGCTCGACAAGCTGCTGGCGCGGGCGCCGATGGTGGCCACTGGCAGTGTCACGTTGGCCAGCGGCCGGCGCCTCGACTACGAGCTGAACGCGGGCTTCATGCCGCTCACCGCGGGCGGTGTCGACGCGCAGCGCGGCGAGCCGCAGGCCGCAGTGTTTTGCGTTTCCTACACGGTGGCAAGCGACAAGCCGCGGCCGCTGTGCTTTGCGTTCAACGGCGGGCCGGGGTCGGCGTCGGTGTGGCTGCACCTGGGCGCGCTCGGTCCCAAGCGCGTGGCCATTCACGACGACGGCACGATGCCTACCGCACCCTACGCGGTGCAGGACAACCCGCTGACCTGGCTCGAGCAATTCGATCTCGTCTTCATCGACCCGCCGCACACCGGCTACTCGATCGCGCTGAACGACGAGGTGCGCAAGAAGCTGTTTTCGGTCGACGGCGATGCCGACGCGCTGGCAGAGGTGGTGCGCGTGTGGCTGGCGCGGCACAAGCGCTTCGGCTCGGCGCTGTATCTGGCCGGCGAAAGTTATGGCACCACGCGCGGCGCGGCCATCGCCGACAAGCTGCAGACGATGGGCGTGTCGCTGCAGGGCCTGATCATGGTGTCGTGCGCGATGGATTTGCAGTCGCTGGTGTTCGTGCACGGCAACGACCTGCCCTATGCGCTGTTCCTGCCGGCGTTTGCCAACGTCGCGCAGTTTCACGGCCGCCTGAGCGGCCCGATCGCGGCGTCACCGCAGGCGGCGCGCGCCGCCGCCGAGGCGTTCGTCAACGAGGAGTATCTGGCGGCGTTGCACGCCGGCGCGCGGCTCGATGCGCGCACGCGCGCGCGCATCGAAAAGCGGCTGGCCGAGCTGACCGGCCTGCCGCGCGCGCTGGTGAAGGAGAAGAACCTGCGCATCAGCGACGAGACGTTCTTCTTCGAGTTGCTGCGCGACATCGGCCGCATCGTCGGCCGGCTCGAGGCCCGCGTCACCGGGCCGATGGCCGCCAGCCGCACGCGCACCTGGGAGTTCGACCCCGGCATCGAGGCGCTCAACGCCCCGTACACGATGGCGTCGATGGCGTACTTTGCGCAGCTGGGCATCGCCGACGACACGCGCTACGAAGTGCTCAACTTCGAGGTCAACAAGACCTGGAACTGGAACCGCGGCGAGGCCAAGGGCAACGCCTTCGCCGACACCAGCGTCGACCTGGCACGCGCACTGCGCCGCAACCCGCACCTGCGGGTGCTCGTGGCCAGCGGCCGCTACGACCTCGGCACGCCCTACAGCGCCAGCGATTGGTCGTTGGCCCAGCTCGACGCGCCCGCCGATGTGCTCGAGCGTGTGACGCACCGCTACTACGACGCCGGGCACATGATGTACACGCGCAGCGCCGACCTCAAGCAGCTGAAGGACGACCTCGCGGGCTGGATCGGCTGACGAGCCGCGGCGGCGCCTCAGCTGTTGCGGTTGCGCTCGCGCACCGTTTCGCGCCGGTGCTCGATGTCCGAGGCCGACACGCCGGCGTTGAACTCGCGCGCACGTTGCGCCTCCAGCGCCATGCCCTCTCCGAACGGCAGCGCGAAGCCGTCGTCGATGATCGACTTGTAGCGCTCGAGCATGCCCGGCTGCGCCAGCAGCATGTCGGCGGCCAGCGCACGCGCGGCGTTCAACAGCTCGCCCGGTGCCACCACGCGGTTGACGAAGCCCCAGGCCTGCGCCTGCTCGGCGCTGACCCAGCGGCTGCCCAGCGAGATTTCGCGCGCGCGGTAGATGCCGACCGCGCGGCTCAATTTCTGCGACAGGCCCCAACCCGACGCCAGCCCGACCCGCGCGTGCGTGTCGGCAAAGCGTGCTTCGGTGCTGGCCAGCAGAACGTCGCAGGCCAGCGCGAGCTCGAAGCCGCCAGTCACCGCGGCACCGTTGATGGCGCCGATCACCGGTTTTTTGCAACGTGCGAGCGCGCCCACCGGGTCGCCACGCGAAGTGACAGTGCTCTTGGCGATGCCGGTGCGGCCCGAGCCCAGCTCCTTCAAGTCGAGGCCGGCGCAGAAGGCGCGCCCCGCGCCGGTGAGGATCAACACGCGCACCGTGTCGTCAGCCGCCAGCGCGTCGATCGTGCGCGCCAGCTCGTCGAGCAATTCGCGCGACAACGCGTTCATCGCCTGCGGGCGGTTCAGCGTGACGAGCGCGACACCGTCACTCGATACTTCACACAACACAACCGGTTCGACCATGGTTCATCTCAGTCGCTTGGCTGCGTATTGTGCTGCTGGCAACGCACGCAGCGCGCCAAGGATCAAGCGAACACCGCGGATCCGGCTGCCGGTCCGCTGGTGTTGCCCCTTGTGGAGTGGGCGGCCGCCAGGCTGCTTCGGGAGTGGGTCAACCACCTAGCTCAGGATCTCGACGCGGTTGCGCCCATTGCGTTTGGCCTGGTAGAGCGCCGCGTCTGCGCTGTGCAGCAGCGTGGCCGCCCCGGCGCCGGCGATCGGCACCGTGGCCGCGGCGCCGATCGACACCGTGATGGGCGGCCCATCGCGCACGATGGTGTCGAAGGTCGCGCTCATCACCGCGCGGCGAATCGCTTCCGCGGTTTCCAGCGCGCCGGCGGCCGCGGTGCCGGGCAGCACGATCGCGAACTCCTCGCCGCCGTAACGCGCGGCCAGATCGCCGGCACGCCGCACGCTGCGTTCGATCACGCCGGCCACCGCCGCCAAATAGGCGTCGCCCGCCTGGTGGCCGTAGCGGTCGTTGAGCGGCTTGAAGTGATCGATGTCGATCATCAGCAGCGACAGCGGCGAGCCATCGCGCAACGCGCGGAACCACTCCTTGCGCAGCGTGGCATCGAACATGCGCCGGTTGGCCAGGCCGGTGAGCGCATCGGTGGAGGCCAGCTGCGACAGCTCGGCGTTGGCTTGCCCCAGCGCCAGTTCGGATTGCTTGCGGCGCTCGGCGTCGCGCAGCGTGACCAGGTAGTCGCCCAGACCGTTGCCTGCCGGCAGCAGCACGACGCGCGCCTCGATCCACAACGCGCTGCCGTCGCGCCGCAGCGCGCGGAACAGATCGGTGCCGGTGGGCCCGCGGCGCGACGCGTGCATGAAGTGGCGCGCGATGAAGCCGGCGCGGTCTTCGGGGGCCAACAGCTCGGCCAACGTGCGGCCGTGCAGTTCTTCGGGCACGATGTCGAGCAAGGTGGTCGCCGATTGAGACGCGAAGCGGATCACCAGGTCGGCGTCGACCGCGACGATCAAGTCGGTGCTGTGCTCGGCCAGCACGCGAAAGCGCTGCCGCGCCTCGGCGTTGCGGCGCTCGGCCTCGGCGTCGGGCACCAGCACCAGTCGGCGGCCGTCGGCCAGGTTCATCGACACCGTGCGCGGTGGCTCGCCATGGGCATCGCGCCGCGCGGCTGGACCACTGATCAGCAAGTGGCCCTCGGCGTCGGTGACGGTCAGCGTGAGGCCGAGCCCCGCGAGCAACAGGGCAAGGGTCTCGAACTCGGGGTCGGTCACGATGGATCTCGCTGCGCCGAGTACGACTCGACATCAAGGCATTCGCCGCGAAGCGGGCATCGTAGCGTCTTGCGCGGCCCATTCCGCCTGCGTCGCGCGGCCAGATGTGTCGGTCGGTGAGTGGCGGGCGTGCTCGCGTGCGGCGACGTCGACAGCATGCCGCTTCAGCAAGCCAGCGACTTGACGCGCACGAAGCCTTTGCATCACACTCGCGGCCCGTTGCTCGTTGCAGCACAGTCACCACAGGAGGCCGAGATGACACAAGCAGCCATTGCCCGTTGCGGTCGGCACTCCGTACTGCGTGGCACGCTTCAGGCACTCACCTGATTCTGTTTCGCAAGTGGCTCGAGCCTGAGCCTGCTGCGCAGCCCGCGCGGCCGACCCCAAGACCCCACTGAATCGCCCCGCGGCGCGCGAGCGCGCCGTCGCGCCGTGCTGTGCGCTTGACCGCAATGGCATGGCCGTGCCTGCGCGCCGCGCGCCGTCACTCGCTGACGCAGCGACCCTTTTGCTTTGGACTCACAGATGAATTCGTTTTCTCCCACCGACGCGCTGATCGGCATCGGGCTGACAGCGGCCATGTTGCAACAGTTGATCGCGCGGCCCGCCTACGATGGCGAATCGCCGATGCGCGTGGTCGAGTTGCGCCGCGACGCCGTGTGCCTGCACGATGGCCAGCATGAGGTGCTGGCCGTACTGCCCCCGGCGCTCGCGCAGACGCTGGCCGACGACGCGCTCGCGGTTGGCGATTGGGTGCTGGCCGATCAGCCGGCGCCGGGTCGCTGGCGCGTGGTCGAACGGGTGCCGCCATTGACGCAGATCGCGCGCCGCACCAACGATGGACGCGGCGCCGCCAAGCGCCAGGTGCTGGTGGCCAACGTCGATACCGCCTTCGTGGTGATGGGGCTGGACCGCGACTTCAACCCGCGGCGCCTCGAGCGCTATCTGGCGCTGACCCATCTCGCGGCGGTTCCGGCGGTGCTGGTGCTGACCAAAGCCGACATGCTGGACGCTGCGGCGTTGCAGCGCAGAATCGACGAGGCGCGCGACGCACTGGGCCCGACCAGGCCGCTGCTGCCGCTGGACGCGCGTGCGCCGGCATCCGCGGCGCTGCTCGGGCCCTGGTTGGCGCGGGGGCAGACAGTGGTGATGCTCGGCTCCAGCGGCGCCGGCAAGAGCACGCTGACCAACACGCTGTGCCGGCAGGCGCTGCAAGATACCGGCGTGGTGCGCATCGACGACGGTCGCGGGCGCCACACCACGACAGCGCGAACGCTGCGTGTCACCGCGTTGGGCGGCTGCGTGATCGACACGCCGGGCCTGCGCGCGCTGCGGCTGGACATCGACGATGCGTCGGAGCTGGCCGGCGTGTTCGACGACGTCAGCACGCTGGCGCTGCACTGCCGCTTTCGCGACTGCCGTCATCAAAGCGAGCCGGGTTGCGCGGTGCGCGAGGCGCTGCCGGCCGAGCGCGTGAACAACTTCCACAAGCTGCAGCGCGAAGCGCGCCGCGATTCGTTGAATGCGCTGCAGCGGCGCGAGCAACGGGCGACGTGGAAGATGCGCGGAAGGGAGGCGGCGATCCGCATGCGCGCGAAGCGCGGATGAGGCCTAGTAGTTCAAGCCCATCGCGTCGCGCACATCCCTCATCGTCGCCTTGGCCACCGTGCGCGCCCGCTCGGTGCCCATCTCGACGATCCAGTGCACCTTCTTCGGGTCGGCCAGCAGCGACGCAGCGCGTTCGCGCCACGGCTGCTGCTCTTTGATGATGGCGTCGATCACCGGTTGCTTGCAGTCCAAGCATCCGATGCCTGCGGTGGTGCAGCCTTTGACGACCCAGTCGCGGGTCTTGTCGTCGCTGTAGACCTTGTGGAAGTCCCACACCGGGCACTTTTCGGGGTTGCCGGGGTCGGTGCGCCGCACCCGCGCGGGGTCGGTGGTCATGCCGCGGATCTTCTTGGTCACCTCGGCCGGTTCGTCGCGCATCAGCACCGCGTTGCCGTAGCTCTTGCTCATCTTGGCGCCGTCCAGGCCGGGCAGCTTGAGCACCTCAGTGTGCAGCGCCTGCGGCTCGGCCAATACGGCCTTGCCGCTGCCGCGCAGATGGCCGAGCAGCAAGTCGGTGTCGTCGGCCATCCAGCCGGCGACTGCCGACGCGGCGCGCTTGATCACCGCCTCGCCTTTGGCCAATGCTTCGGCCGCGCCGGTTTCGCCGAACGCCTTGCGCTGCTTTTCGTAGTAGCGCTGATCGTCCTTGCTCAAGCGCGCGAGCGCGGCGGCCACCTTGGCTTCGAAGTCACCGCGCCGGCCGTACAGATGGTTGAAGCGGCGCGCCACTTCTCGCGTGAGTTCCACGTGCGAGGCCTGGTCTTCGCCCACCGGCACGAACGCCGCCTTGTAGATCAGGATGTCGGCCGCCTGCAGCAGCGGATAACCGAGGAAGCCGTAGGTCGCGAGGTCGCGGTCCTTCAGTTTTTCGATCTGGTCCTTGTAGGTCGGCACGCGCTCGAGCCAGCCCAGCGGTGTGCCCATGGCGAGCAGCGTGAACAGCTCTGCGTGCTCGGGCAGGCGACTCTGGATGAAGATGGTGCTCTTTTCGGGGTCCAGGCCCGCGGCCAGCCAGTCGACCACCATGTCGTAGACGGTCTTCTCGATGACCTCGCGCTCTTCGTAGTGCGTGGTCAGCGCGTGCCAGTCGGCGACGAAGTAGAAGCAGTCGTAGTCGTCTTGCAGCCGCACCCAGTTCTTGAGCGCGCCGTGGTAGTGGCCCAGATGCATCGAGCCGGTGGGGCGCATGCCGGAGAGGACGCGGGGTCGCATGTCAAGGTGCTTGAGGTGAGCAGGCAGCCATTTTCGCAGACGTACACTGGCGCGCCTTCATGAAGCGCATCGTCATCCTGATCTCCGGCCGCGGCTCCAACATGGAGGCCATCGTGCGACGTTGCGCGCGAGAGCAGTGGCCGGCGCGCGTGGTGGCGGTGATCGCCAATCGTGCGCAGGCAGTGGGGCTGCAGGTCGCGCAGGCGCATGGTATTGCCACCGCGGTGGTGGATCATCAGTCCCACTCGTCGCGCGAAGCCTTCGATCAGGCGCTGGCCGAAACCATCGACGCCCATGCGCCGGATCTGCTGCTGCTCGCGGGCTTCATGCGCATCCTCGGCCCCGCGTTCGTGCGTCGCTACGAAGGCCGCATGCTGAACATCCACCCGTCGCTGTTGCCGGCGTTTTCGGGCCTGCAGACGCACCGGCGCGTGCTCGAGTCGGGCTGCAAGCTGAGCGGGGCGACCGTGCACTTCGTGACGAGCGATCTGGACCTCGGGCCGATCGTCATGCAATCGGTGGTGCCGGTGAAGGCCGACGACACCGAAGACACGCTGGCCGCACGCGTGCTGGCCAGCGAGCACGTCATCTACCCGCTCTCGGTGTCGTGGTTCGTGCGCGACCTGTTGCGCGTCGAGCGGGGCCTGGTGCGGCAGATCGAAGGCGCATCGCAATTGCTGATCTGAGGGCATCGCAGCCGCCATGCACCCCAAGGCGCTGATCGATCAGGCCGCCGAGCTGCTGCACGCGGTGCTTCGGTTCGACCAACCGGCCGATGCCATGGTGTCGGCGCACTTTCGCAAGCACCACGCGCTGGGCGCGCGCGAGCGCCACGCGCTGGCCGAGACGGTGTACGCCGTGTTGCGCTGGCGGTTGTTGTTCCAGCACCTGGCACAAAGCGGCCGCGGCCCGCTCGAGCGGCGCCTGGCGCTCGTGGGGTGGCAGGGTGAGCGGCGAACACTCGATGCGGCGACCGACGACGCCGAGCGCAAGTGGCTCGCCGCCGCGATGGCGGTGGACGCATCGACACTGCCGGCCAAGTTGCGCCACAACCTGCCCGATTGGTTGGCCGGCGCCCTGCATGCGCAGCTCGACGAGGCACAGTTCGATCTGTTGACCGCGGCGTTGCTGCAACCAGCACCGCTGGACTTGCGCGTCAACGTGCTGAAGGCCAAGCGCGAAGAGGTGCAAGAGACGCTGCACCGTGCAGGCATCGACGCCGCCGCCACGCCGTTCAGCCCGTGGGGCTTGCGCATCGAAGGCCGACCGGCGGTCAACACCTTGCCGGCCTTTCGCGACGGCTTGTTCGAGGTGCAGGACGAAGGCAGCCAGCTGCTGACGGCGTTGGTCGATGCGCGGCGCGGCGAGATGGTGGTCGACTTTTGCGCCGGGGCGGGCGGCAAGACGCTGGCGCTCGGCGCTGCGATGCGCAACACCGGGCGGCTCTATGCGTTTGACACCTCCGGCCATCGCCTGCATGCGATGAAGCCCCGGTTGGCGCGCAGCGGCCTGTCCAACGTGCATACGGTGCAGATCGCCCACGAGCGCGACGAACGCATCAAGCGGCTGGCCGGCAAGGTCGATCGCGTGCTGGTCGACGCGCCGTGCACGGGCTTGGGCACGCTGCGGCGCAACCCGGACCTCAAGTGGCGGCAGAGCCCGGCCACTGTGGCGCAGCTGCGACAGCAGCAGCAAACGATCCTGGCCGGAGCCGCCACGCTGGTGAAACCCGGGGGGCGACTCGTCTATGCCACGTGCAGTCTGCTCGACCTTGAAAACGAAGACGTTGCCCGGACATTTGCGCAAGAGCATCCGCAGTTCGAGGTGCTGGCCGCCGAGCAAGCCCTGGCGCAGGCTCGCATCGAGCAGGCGCATCAGCTGACGCAGGGCGCGACCTTCAGGCTGTGGCCGCACCGCCATCGCACGGACGGGTTCTTTGCGGCGGTGTGGCAAAGTAAGAACTGAATCTGCGCCCGCGATCCAGCTTTTGCGCAAGATCAAATTCCGGGTAAACCTGCCTAATTCGCTCGATGACCCGGTTGTAACGGTCGCCTACAATGAATCCCGAAGTGCCGCTTCTTGCTTGGCGCGTAGTGAGAACGAATGATTGATTTCAATGCGATGTGGAGTTCGTTGCTTGGTTTGGCGAGCGACGGGCTGTGGGCCCAGGCGACTTGGTGGCAGGTCGTGCTGTTCACGCTGGTCACCACGCACATCACCATCGCCTCGGTGACCATCTTCCTGCACCGGGCGCAAGCGCATCGTGCGCTGGAACTGCACGCGATTCCGTCGCACTTCTTCCGCTTCTGGCTGTGGCTGACCACCGGCATGGTCACCAAGGAGTGGGTGGCGATCCACCGCAAGCACCACGCCAAGTGCGAAACCGAAGAGGATCCCCACAGCCCGGTCACACGCGGCATCCGCACCGTGCTGTTGCAGGGCTCCGAGCTGTACCGCGCCGAGGCCGCCAACGCCGACACGCTGGCCAAGTTCGGCCACAACACGCCCAACGACTGGATCGAGCGCAACCTCTATGGCCGCTACACCATGCTGGGCGTGGCCATTTTGATGGTGATCGACCTGGCCCTGTTCGGCGCCATCGGTGCCACCGTCTGGGCGGTGCAGATGTTGTGGATCCCGATCACCGCCGCCGGCGTCATCAACGGCATCGGCCACTGGTGGGGTTACCGCAATTTCGAGGCGCCCGACGCCTCGACCAACGTGGTGCCCTGGGGTGTGATCATCGGTGGCGAAGAGCTGCACAACAACCACCACACCTATCCCACCTCGGCCAAGCTGTCGGTCAAGCCATTCGAGTTCGACATCGGTTGGGCCTACATCCGCATGCTGCAGGCGCTCGGCCTGGCCACCGTGCGCAAGACGCCGCCGCGGCTGGAGCTGGGCAGCGTGCGTGTCCAAGCCGATTCGCGCACGCTCGAGGCATTGATCGCCAACCGCTATGAGGTGATGGCGCAGTACGCCAAGCAGGTGCGCCGGGTGTGTGGCGCCGAGCTGGTCAAGCTGCGCTCGCAAGGCCAGTCGCACGGCGCGCGGTGGATGAACCTGCGCTTGGCGCGGCGCTGGCTGCACCGTGACGACGACAAGATTCCGTTCGAGGTCAAGCCGCAATTGGCCAGCGCGATGGACGATCACCCGATGCTGGCCAAGCTGGTGGCCATGCGCGAAGAGTTGCGGCTGCTGTGGACCCGCACCAATGTGTCGGCCCCGCAGCTGGTTGCTGAGTTGCAGGCCTGGTGCCGCAAGGCCGAGGAGAGCGGCATCGCGATGCTGCAGGAGTTCTCCCTGCGCCTGCGCGCGGCGCGGGCGCTGTAGTAGAACGAAGGCGGGGTCGCTGTGCGACCCCTGTCAGCAAAAGGGCCGCTTTCGCGGCCCTTCAACATTGCACGGTTCGCGCACCGAACCCGCTTTCCTTCTGGCGTTACTTCAGCTTCGTCTCTTTGTAGAGCACGTGCTTGCGGGCCTTCGGATCGAACTTGATGAATTCGAGCTTGTCGGGCGTCGTCTTCTTGTTCTTGTTGGTGGTGTAGAAATGGCCGGTACCGGCCGTGGACTCCAGCTTGATCTTCTCGCGTGCACTCTTGGCCATGTCGCGCTCCTCAGAGTTCGCCGCGGCTGCGCAGGTCAGCCAGCACCTGGTCGATGCCGACCTTGTCGATCAGGCGCAGCGCCGCGTTGCTGACGCGAAGGCGAACCCAGCGATTTTCGCTCTCGATCCAGAAACGGCGGTACTGCAGGTTGGGCAGGAAACGACGCTTGGTTCTATTGTTGGCGTGGGAGACGTTGTTCCCGACCATCGGGCGCTTGCCCGTGACTTGACAGACGCGTGCCATGACGCAGCTCCGAATAACAGCTTGATTGGGTTGAATGCATTGCCGCGCCCGGTAAGCCCGTCGGCGCAGCAAAGCGGCGAATTATATCCGAGCCGTCCCGCCGGCCGGGGCTGCTCTATTGGTCCAAGAAGCGCTGCGCGTCGAGCGCCGCCATGCAGCCGCTGCCGGCCGACGTGATGGCCTGGCGGTACACGTGGTCCTGCACATCGCCGGCGGCAAACACGCCGGGTACGCTCGTCATTGTGGCCAGCCCCTGGTTGCCGCTCTTGGTGATGATGTAGCCGTCCTTCATCTCCAGCTGGCCCTTGAAGATGTCGGTGTTGGGCTGGTGGCCGATCGCGATGAAGCAGCCCTTGAGCGCCAGTTCGCGTGTGGCGCCGCCTTGTGCGGCCTTGATGCGCACGCCGGTGACCCCGCTGGCATCACCGAGCACCGCGTCGAGCGTCTGGAACAGGTGCAGTTGCACCTTGCCGGCGGACACCCGCTCCATCAGCTTGTCGATCAGGATCGGCTCGGCGCGGAACTTGTCGCGTCGATGGATCAAATGCACCTTGCTGGCGATGTTGGCCAGATACAGCGCCTCCTCGACTGCGGTGTTACCGCCGCCGACCACGCACACGTCCTGGTTCTTGTAGAAGAAGCCGTCGCAGGTGGCGCAACCGCTGACGCCGCGCCCCATGAATTGCTCTTCGGACGGCAGGCCGAGGTACTTGGCGCTGGCGCCTGTGGCGATGATCAGCGCGTCGGCGCTGTAGCGGCCGCTGTCGCCCACCAGCTCGAACGGCCGTCGGCTGAGGTCCACCGTGTGCACGTGGTCGAACACCACGCGGGTGCCGAAGCGCTCGGCGTGCTTCAGGAAACGCTCCATCAGCTCGGGGCCCTGTACGCCGTCGACGTCGGCCGGCCAGTTGTCGACGTCGGTGGTGGTCATCAGCTGGCCGCCTTGGGCCAGGCCGGTGATCACCATCGGTTGCAGGTTGGCTCGTGCGGCGTAGACCGCGGCGGTGTAGCCGGCGGGTCCCGATCCGAGGATCAGAACCCGGGCGTGGGTCAGGGTGTCGGACATGCGAGTGCGTCGAAGGCTGTCGAAAAGGGCGGGCGTCGCGTGCAGCCGACGCCGATTGTCACATGGGGGTGCGCCCCGGTGCCGGCAAGGCGGCCAATCGGCACAATAGGGATATTGTCGTGGGCGGCTTCGTTGGGCGCCTGCGCTTTGGCCCGGGCCGGGTGGGCGGGCCGACCGAACGAAGCCTCACAAGGAAGGGGACTCCAAGATGTCGATGTTGTCGAATCTCGACCTGATCCGTCGCGTGCCGCTGTTTTCGATGCTCACGGTGGAGCAGGCCCAGTCGGTGGCCGACGCCGTGGTCAAGCGGCGTTTCCGCCGCGGCGAGTTGGTGGTCGAGCAGGGGCGCAAGAGCAACGCGCTGTTCATCCTGCTGAACGGCCGGGCGCGCGTGCTCACGTCCGATTCGCGCGGCCGCGAGGTCATCCTGGCGGTGCTGGAGTCGGGCGACTACGTCGGCGAGATGAGCCTGATCGACAACGAGGCGCATTCGGCCACCGTGCGCTGCGAGGTGCAGACCGACATGCTGATCCTCGGCCGCGCCGACTTCGCGCGCTGCCTGCCCGAGAACTCCACACTGTCGTACGCCATCCTGCGCGGGCTGGTGCGCCGCCTGCGCCATGCCGACCGGCAGATCGAATCGCTGGCACTGCTCGATGTGTACGGCCGCGTGGCGCGCACGCTGCTCGAGATGGCCGAAGAGGTCGACGGCATCAAGATCATTCGCAACAAGGTGTCACGGCAAGACATGGCCAAGGTGGTGGGCGCCTCGCGCGAGATGGTCAGCCGCGTCATGAAGGACCTCGAAGAGCGCGGCGTCATCGAGACGCAGGAAAACGGCTCGGTGGTGCTCAAGGAGCGGCTGCACTCCGAGTGAGGCAGCGGCCGGGCGCGGCTTGCGCATCGGCCACAATCCCAGCCATGACGTTTCCGCTCGGATCGTTGGCCTCCGGCGGCACTGCCACGGCCAATGCGCGCGCGCAAACCGCGGCCGGTCGCTGGCGCACCAAGCTGGCATTGGTCGGCGGTGCGGTGGTGTGGCTGCTGGTGCTGCTGGCGCTGCTGACGCACGACCCCAGCGACGCCGCGTTCTCCACCTCGGGCAGCGGCGTGGCGCTGCACAACAAGGCCGGGCAGCTCGGCGCCTGGGTGTCGGATCTGCTGCTGTTCCTGTTCGGCTACTCGACCTGGTGGCTGCCGGTGGTCGGTGCGCGCTGGCTGTTGTCGGCGTTGGCTGAGTGGCTGCGCGGCGACCAGACGCCTTCGCACGAGCATGCCGCGTGGCCCCGGGCCGTGTGGGTGGGCGGCGTGGTGCTGCTGATGGCCGCCAGTTGCGCGCTCGAGTGGACACGGCTGTACCGCTACGACGGCCTGCTGCCCGGCGGCCAAGCCGGTGGCGTGCTGGGCGCGGTGCTGGGGCCGCTGTCGATGAAGTGGCTCGGCTTTGCCGGCTCGGGCGTGGCCTGGATCGCCGCGTTGGTGCTGGGCGCGTCGATGGCGCTGCGCTTCTCGTGGATCGCCGTGGCCGACCGCGTCGGCAGCGCTTTCGATGCGCTGCGTGAACGCCGCCACGAGGCGATCGAGCGTGCCGAAGACCTGCGCATCGGCAAACAGGCTCAGATCGATCGCGACCGCGTGCTGGCTGACGAGCAGCTGGTGATCGAAGACCACGTGCCGATCGTGATCGAAAAGCCCGTGGCCGAGGTGCCGAAGTCCGAGCGTGTCGCCAAAGAGCGCCAGCAGCCGCTGTTCAACGAGTTGCACGACGCCAAGCTGCCGCAGGTGGACCTGCTCGACGCGCCACCGGGCCGCATGGAGTCGGTGACGCCCGATTCGCTGGAGATGACCAGCCGGTTGATCGAAAAGAAGCTCAAGGATTTCGGCGTCGACGTGCGCGTGGTGGCGGCGTCGCCCGGGCCGGTGATCACGCGCTACGAGATCGAGCCGGCGGTGGGCGTGAAGGGCGCGCAGGTGGTCAACCTCGCGAAGGATCTCGCGCGCTCGCTGTCGCTGGTCAGCATCCGAGTGGTCGAAACCATTCCCGGCAAGAACTTCATGGCGTTGGAACTGCCCAACGCCAAACGGCAGACGATTCGCCTGTCGGAGATCCTCGGCTCCGCGGTTTACAACGATGCGCACTCGCAACTGACGCTGGGCCTGGGCAAGGACATCGTCGGCAACCCGGTGGTGGCCGACCTGTCGAAGATGCCGCACCTGATGGTGGCCGGCACCACCGGCTCGGGCAAGTCGGTGGGCATCAACGCGATGATCCTGAGCCTGCTGTACAAGGCCGAGGCGCGCGACGTGCGCCTGATCATGATCGACCCCAAGATGCTCGAGATGAGCGTCTACGAGGGCATTCCGCACCTGCTGTGCCCGGTGGTCACCGACATGAAGCAGGCCGCCAACGCGCTGATCTGGTGTGTCGGCGAGATGGAGCGCCGCTACAAGGTGATGAGCCGCCTGGGCGTGCGCAACCTGGCGGGCTACAACCGCAAGCTCACCGAGGCCGCCGAACGTGGCGAGCCGATCGGCAACCCGTTCAGCCTGACGCCCGAGGCGCCCGAGCCGCTGGAGCGGCTGCCGTACCTGGTGGTGGTGATCGACGAGCTGGCCGATCTGATGATGATCGTCGGCAAGAAGCTCGAGGAGCTGATCGCCCGGCTGGCGCAAAAGGCGCGCGCCGCGGGCATCCACCTCGTGCTGGCCACGCAGCGGCCGAGTGTCGATGTCATCACCGGCCTCATCAAGGCCAACATTCCCACGCGCATCGCGTTCCAGGTGTCGAGCAAGATCGACAGCCGAACCATCCTCGACCAGATGGGTGCCGAGGCGCTGCTCGGCCAGGGCGACATGCTGTACCTGCCGCCCGGTGGCGGCCTGCCGGTGCGCGTGCACGGCGCCTTCGTCAGCGACGAAGAGGTGCACCGAGTGGTCAGCTACCTGCGCCAGCAGGGCGAGCCCAACTACATCGAGGGCATTCTCGAGGGCGGCACGCTCGACGGCGACGCCGCGGCGGCCATCGAAGGCGGCGCGATCAACGGCGACACCGAGGCCGACCCAATGTACGACCAGGCGGTGTCGATCGTGCTGCAGAACCGCCGCGCGTCGATCTCGCTGGTGCAGCGCCACCTGCGCATCGGCTACAACCGCGCGGCGCGTTTGCTGGAACAAATGGAGCGCGCCGGACTCGTATCGGCCATGGCGAGCAACGGCAACCGCGACATCCTGGTGCCCAAACGAGACGAATGAACAAGCTCTTGGCGATCGCCTCGTTGCTGCTGGCCGGTGCTGCGCATGCCGACAGCGTCGATCTGCTGCGCGACTTCGCTCAGAACGTCGAAGTCCGGTCGTGCCGCCTTCACGCAGACCGTGACGTCGGTCGACGGCGCCAAGAAGAAGGATTCATCGGGCCAGTTCGAGTTTGTGCGGCCCAATCGTTTTAGGTTCAGCTACGCCAAGCCGTTCGAGCAGCAGATCGTCGCCGACGGGCAGAAGGTGTGGCTGTACGACGTGGACCTCAACCAGGTCACGGTGCGCCCGATAGCGCAGGCGCTCGGCGCCACGCCGGCTGCCCTGTTGGCCGGTGGCACGCTCGACAAGGAGTTCGAACTGAAGGCGCTGCCCGCGTCCGATGGGTTCGAATGGGTGCAGGCCGCACCGCGCGTCAAGGACGGCCCGATCCAGTCGTTGCGGGTGGGCTTCAAAGGCTCGGCGCTGGCGGCGCTCGAGATCATCGACGCGTTCGGCCAGCGCTCGATGCTGCGTTTCACGTCGCTGGAGCAAAACCTCAAGTTGGCGGACGATGTCTTCCGCTTCACGCCGCCCAAGGGCGCCGACGTGATCCAGCAGTGACCTCGGCGCCCGTGCGCGCTGACACAATGAAGCGATGAGCGCGCAGGACTCGCTGTTCGATGCAGCAGCCGGCGACGAGCGCACCCCTGCGCCGTCGCCCGACGCGCCGCTGGCCGAGCGACTGCGCCCGCAACAACTCGACCAGGTGATCGGCCAGCGTCACCTGCTGGGGCCGGGGCAGCCCGCTGCGGGTGGCGTTCGAATCGGGCCGTCTGCATTCGATGATCCTGTGGGGCCCGCCGGGCGTCGGCAAGACCACGCTGGCGCGTCTGGTGGCCGGCCTGGTCGACGCGCAGTTCATCGTGATGTCGGCGGTGCTGGCGGGTGTCAAGGACATCCGCGAGGCGGTCGAGCGCGCGCAAGCCGCGCGCAGCGCCGGGCGCGCCACCGTCGTGTTCGTCGACGAGGTGCACCGCTTCAACAAGGCACAGCAGGACGCCTTCCTGCCGCACGTCGAATCGGGGCTGTTCACCTTCATCGGCGCGACCACCGAGAACCCGTCGTTCGAGGTCAACTCGGCGCTGCTGTCGCGTGCCACCGTGCACGTGCTCAAGCCGCTGGAGCCGACGACCTGATCGAGCTGCTCGATCGCGCGCGCAGGCGCTGTTGAACGCGCCGCCAGCTCAGCCGACGCGGCGCGCGACCGCTTGATCGGCTATGCCGACGGCGACGCGCGGCGGCTGCTCAACGCCTACGAGAACCTGGTCGGCGATGGCGGGCGCCGTGCCGCTGATCGACGAAGCGATGCTCGAGCGCACGCTGGGCGAGATGCTGCGCCGCTACGACAAGGGCGGCGAGCAGTTCTACGACACGATCTCGGCGCTGCACAAGGCGGTGCGCGGCTGCGACCCCGATGCGTCGCTGTACTGGCTGGTGCGCATGCTCGACGGCGGCGTCGATCCGCGCTACGTGGCGCGCCGCGTGATCCGCATGGCCAGCGAAGACATCGGCCTGGCCGATCCGCGCGGCTTGCGCCTGGCGCTCGACGCGGCCGAGGTCTACGAGCGGCTGGGCTGCGCCCGAGGGCGAGCTGGCGCTGGCGCAGGCGGTGGTGTACCTGAGCATCGCGCCGAAATCCAACGCCATCTACACCGCCTGGAACGCGGTGCGCGCGTTCGTGCGCGAGGACGGCACGCGGCCGGTGCCGCTGCACCTGCGCAATGCGCCGACCAAGCTGATGAAGCAGCTCGGCTACGGCAGCGGCTACCGCTACGCGCACGACGAGCCCGAGGGCTTTGCCGCCGGCGAAACCTACTGGCCCGAAGGCATGGAACCGCAGCACTTCTACGAGCCGGTGGACCGGGGCCTCGAGCAGCGCATCGCCGAGCGGCTGAAGCAGTTGCGGGCGCTCAACGAGAAGCCATCCGACGCCGAGGTGACGACCCGCCAGCGGGTATCCCCCGCCCTGGCGCGAAAACTGCACTCCTACAATCGCGCCGTCCCTGCGGGTCCCTCCCGGGCCTGCCGCGGCGAGAACAAGCAGGTTCGATGGACATTTTTCTGCAGCAGATCATCAACGGTCTGGTGTTGGGCAGCGTGTACGCGCTGGTCGCACTGGGCTACACGATGGTCTACGGCATCATCAACCTGATCAACTTCGCGCACGGCGAAGTGCTGATGGTCGGCGCGCTGACCAGCTGGACGGTGATCCAGTTGCTGGCCGATGTGGCGCTGCCGGGCTGGCTGAAGCTGCTGATCTCGCTGCTCGCCGCGGTGGTGGTGTGCGCGGTGCTCAACTTCGCGATCGAGAAGATCGCCTACCGGCCGCTGCGCAATGCGCCGCGCCTGGCGCCGCTGATCACCGCGATGGGCATGAGCCTGCTGCTGCAGACGCTGGCGATGATCATCTGGAAGCCCAACTACAAGCCCTATCCGATCCTGCTGCCCCCCGAGCCGTTCAACATCGGCGGGGCGGTGATCAACTTGACGCAGATCCTGATCCTGGTGGTCACCGCGGTCACGCTGATCGGGCTGATGTGGCTGGTCAACCGCACCAAGCTCGGCCGCGCGATGCGCGCCACCGCCGAGAATCCGCGCGTGGCCGCGCTGATGGGCGTCAAGCCCGACATGGTGATCTCGGCCACCTTCGTGATCGGCGCGGCGCTGGCCGCGCTGGCCGGCGTGATGTACGCGGCCAACTACGGCTCGGTGCAGCACACGATGGGTTTCCTGCCCGGGCTCAAAGCCTTCACCGCGGCGGTGTTCGGCGGCATCGGCAATCTCGCCGGCGCGGTGGTGGGCGGCGTGCTGCTCGGGCTGATCGAGGCGCTTGGTGCCGGCTACATCGGCACGCTTGACCGGCGGCGTGCTCGGCAGCAACTACCAGGACATCTTCGCCTTCATCGTGCTGATCCTCGTGCTCACCGTGCGCCCGCAGGGGCTGCTCGGCGAGCGCGTGGCCGACCGCGCCTGAGTCCCAGATGATGAAGAACAAGCTGCTCATCTTCCTGGCCGCCGCGGTGCTGCTGCTGGTGTTGCCCTCGGTGGCTCAGTACGCCGGCAATTTCTGGGTCCGCATCATCGACTTCGCTCTGCTCTACGTGCTGCTCGCGCTCGGGCTGAACATAGTGGTCGGCTATGCCGGGCTGCTCGACCTCGGCTACATCGCCTTCTACGCGGTGGGCGCCTACATGTTCGGGCTGCTCGCCTCGCCGCACCTGGGCGAGACCTTCCCCGCCATCCGTGCGCTGTTCCCCGGTGGGCTGCACGCGCCGCTGTGGGTGGGCATTCCGCTGGGCGCGGCGATCGCAGGCACGTTCGGCGTGCTGCTGGGCGCACCCACGCTCAAGCTGCGCGGCGACTACCTCGCCATCGTGACACTGGGCTTCGGCGAAATCATCCGCGTGTTCCTCAACAACCTGGATGCGCCGGTCAACATCACCAACGGCCCCAAGGGCCTGCTGCAGATCGACAGCCTGAAGCTGCCGTTCGTCGGTTTCGATTTCGGCAAGAACGGCGAGCTGTTCGGCCTGCCCGTGTCGTCGGTCACCAAGTACTACTTCCTGTTCCTCGCCGTGGTGGTGGTGAGCGTGGTCATCTGCTATCGCCTCGAGCGCTCGCGCATCGGCCGCGCATGGATGGCGATCCGCGAAGACGAGGTCGCCGCCAAGGCGATGGGAATCAACACGCGCAACATGAAGTTGCTGGCGTTCGGCATGGGGGCTACGTTCGGCGGCGTGTCCGGCGTCTTGTTCTCCACCTTCCAGAACTTCATTTCGCCCGAGTCCTTCTCGTTGCAAGAGTCGGTGATGGTGGTGGCGATGGTGGTGCTGGGCGGCATCGGGCACATCCCGGGGGTGATACTCGGCGCACTGCTGCTGGCCGCGCTGCCCGAGGTGCTGCGTTGGGTCTCCGGTGAGCTTGACATGCAAATGCTCACCGGCGGGCGCCTCGACGCGGCGATCCTGCGGCAGCTGCTGATCGCGCTGGCAATGATCTCGATCATGCTGTTGCGACCGCGTGGGTTGTGGCCGTCGCCCGAGCACGGCAAGGCCGCGCCGACGCCGGCCATCTGAGCCCCAGAGCGCTGACCATGTCGGAGATCGTGCTGAACGTGGCGGGCGCATCCAAGCGTTTCGGCGGCGTGCAGGCGCTGTCCGACGTGGGGATCACGATCCGCAAGGGCGAGGTGGTCGGATTGATCGGCCCCAACGGCGCCGGCAAGACCACGTTCTTCAACGTGATCACAGGGCTGTACACGCCCGACGCGGGCTCGTTCGAGTTGGGCGGCGTGCCGTACAAGCCCAGCGCCGTGCACGAGGTGGCCAAGGCCGGCATCGCGCGCACTTTCCAGAACATCCGCCTCTTCCCCGAGATGACGGCGCTCGAAAACGTGATGGTCGGCCGCCACGTGCGCACCGGCTCGGGTCTGCTGGGCGCGGTGTTTCGCACCAAGCGGTTCAACGCGGAAGAGGCCGCGATCGCCAAGCGTGCGCAGGAGTTGCTCGACTACGTGGGCATCGGTCGCTATACGGACTACAAGGCGCGCACGTTGAGCTATGGCGACCAGCGGCGTTTGGAGATCGCGCGCGCGCTGGCCACCGACCCCAAGCTGATCGCGCTCGACGAGCCCGCTGCCGGCATGAACGCCACCGAGAAGGTGGTGTTGCGCGAGCTGATCGACCGCATCCGCAAGGACGGCCGCACGATCCTGCTGATCGAGCACGACGTGAAGCTCGTGATGGGCCTGTGCGACCGCGTGACGGTGCTCGACTACGGCAAGCCGATCGCCGAGGGCAACCCCTACGACGTGCAGCGCAACGAAAAGGTCATCGAGGCCTACCTCGGCGCCGGCCACAAGGCACATTGATCGCATGGCCGACTCCGACATCCTGCTCGAGATCACCGACTTGAAGGTCGCCTACGGCGGCATTCAGGCCGTCAAGGGCATCAGCCTGGAGGTCCGGCGCGGTGAGTTGGTGTGCCTGATCGGCGCCAACGGCGCGGGCAAGACCACCACGCTGAAGGCGGTCACCGGCACGCAGCCGGTGCGCGATGGCCAGATCAACTTCCTCGGCCGCTCGATCCGTGGCCAGGGCGCGTGGGATCTGGTGCGACAAGGTCTCGTGATGGTGCCCGAGGGCCGCGGCGTGTTCGCGCGCATGAGCATCATCGAAAACCTGTTGATGGGTGCCTATGCGCGCGACGACTACGAGATCGACGCCGACATGACCCGCGTGTTCGGCCTGTTCCCGCGCCTGAAGGAGCGCGCCGAGCAGGTGGCCGGCACGTTGTCGGGCGGCGAGCAGCAGATGCTGGCGATGGGCCGTGCCTTGATGGCGCGGCCCAAGGTGCTGCTGATGGACGAGCCGTCGATGGGCCTGGCGCCGATCATGGTCGACAAGATTTTCGAGGTGGTCGGCGACAT
The DNA here is from genome assembly GCA_963774185.1 of uncultured beta proteobacterium. Taxonomy (GTDB): domain Bacteria; phylum Pseudomonadota; class Gammaproteobacteria; order Burkholderiales; family Burkholderiaceae_C; genus JAEUPI01. Next base: position 60,333 of record CAVZEK010000015.1, on the reverse strand, counting down.
CCACTCGCGCGGCACGACGATCCTGCTGGTCGAGCAAAACGCCAGCCGCGCGCTGCAGCTGGCCAATCGCGGCTACGTGATGGAGTCGGGCGAGATCACGATGAGCGGCCCCTCGAAGGTCCTGCTCGACGACCCGAAGGTGCGCGCCGCGTACCTCGGTGAATAGCCAGCCTGAGTCGGAACCGTTCGCGGACATCGCGAACAAAGGGGCAGGCGATCACGCCGTGCCCCCCGAGGTGGTGCATTTGTGCGACGCGCGACCCGCCTGCCGGTGCCGGGAGTCTTGCGTGGGGCACCGGGCACGTGCATAACTGGTGCAGGACCCCTGCGGGATTTTCGCAATGTGCGATGAAACCGCTGAAACCGCGGCCCACCCACGATGAACTCCTCGACTCCCTTCCCACCGAACTTCCTCTGGGGTGCTGCAACCGCGGCCTATCAGGTCGAAGGCTCGCCGCTGGCCGATGGCGCCGGTCCCAGCATATGGCACCGCTTCGTGCGCACGCCGGGCATGATGCGCGATGGCGACACCGGCGACGTGGCCTGCGATCACTATCGGCGCTTCGAATCCGACGTCGCGCTGATGAAGGAACTCGGACTCACCGCCTATCGCTTCTCGGTGGCGTGGGCACGCGTGTTGCCCGAGGGGCGCGGGCGCGTCAACGCGGCGGGCCTTGCTTTCTACGAGAGGTTGGTGGACTGTCTCCTCACCGCTGGCATCCAGCCGATGGTCACGCTGTACCACTGGGACCTGCCTGCGGCGTTGGACGATCGCGGCGGCTGGCTGAACCCCGACGTGGCCGATTGGTTCGCCGACTACGCCAGCGTGATGTTCCGCGCGCTGGACGATCGCGTGCAGTTGTGGGCCACGCTCAACGAACCGTGGGTCGTCACCGATGGGGGCTACCTGTTCGGCGCGCTGGCGCCGGGCCACCGCAACCGCTTCGAGGCACCGATCGCCACGCACCAGTTGATGCGCTCGCACGGCAAGGCGGTGCAGGCCTATCGCGCACAGGGCAAGCACCAGATCGGCCTGGTGGTCAACATCGAGCCCAAGTACCCCGCGTCCGGCAGCGAACCCGATCGCGCGGCCACCGAGCGCGCGCATGCCTACATGAACCGGCAGTACCTCGATCCCGCGCTGCTGGGCCAATACCCTGACGAGTTGCGCGAGATCTTCGGCGAGGCCTGGCCGCAGTGGCCGGCCGATGACATGGCGTTGATCAAGCAGCCGTTGGACTTTCTCGGCATCAACTACTACACGCGCAGCGTGACGCGCCACGACGAGGCCGCGTGGCCGCTGCGCGCATCGCGGGTACTGCAAAAGCGGGCCACGTACAGCGAGACTGGCTGGGAGGTGTTTCCGCAAGGGTTGACCGACACGCTGGTGTGGGTCAAGCAGCGCTACGGCGACATCCCGCAGTACATCACCGAGAACGGCGCCGCCTTCTTCGACCCGCCGGTGGCCGAAGGCGGGCGCATCGACGACCCGCTGCGTGTGGACTACCTACGCAAGCACATCGCTGCTGCGGCTGCCGCGGTCCATGCGGGCGTGGATCTGCGCGGCTATTTCGTCTGGTCGTTGCTGGACAACCTGGAATGGTCGCTTGGCTACAGCAAGCGCTTCGGCCTCGTGCATGTGGACTTTGAGACCCAGACGCGCACACCCAAGGCCAGTGCGCGCTACTACGCCAACGTGATCGCCGGTCACGGGCGTACGAGCAACTGACCGATGGCTGCGCCGCGCCGGGCACCTGCCATCACCCCGGTCGAGGAGCAGGGCCCGCTTGCGTCGCGCGAGCAGCCTCTAACTCGCCGGCGCCTGCTGCAGGCGGGCGGCGCGATCGGCGCTTTCAGCACGGCGGGATGCGATGTCATCGCGCGCCGGCCTGGCGGCGGCAACGGGACCCCTGCCGAATCCGAACCCCCGCCAATCAACATCATCGAGGATCTCGCCCAACGCACGTTTCGCTTCTTCTGGGAGACGACCAATCCGAAGAACGGTCTCGCGCCCGACCGCTGGCCGCGGTCCAGCCCGAGCAGCATCGCGGCCATCGGCTTCGCGTTGACCGCCTACTGCATCGGCGTCGAGCGCGAATACATCACGCGCGAGGAGGCGCGTGCGCGCACGCTGGTTACGCTGCGCTTTCTGCGCGAATTGCCGCAGGGGCCAGGCAAGGGCGTGGCAGGCTACAAGGGCTTCTTCTATCACTTCCTCGAGATGGACACCGGCCTGCGTGCCGGCGACTGCGAGTTGTCCACCGTCGACACCACACTGCTGCTGTGCGGCGCGCTGCATGCGCAGGCTTTCTTCGACAGCGAGCATGCCGAAGAGGCGCAGATCCGTCGCCTGGTCAACGAGCTGACCACGCGCGTGGACTGGCGCTGGGCCCAGACCCGGCCGCCCGCCATCGCGCTGGGCTGGACTCCGGAGAAGGGTTTCATCCCCTACGACTGGCGCGGCTACAACGAGGCATCGATCGTCTACCTGCTCGCCTTGGGTCATCCGACCCGGCCGCTCGACCCCAGCGCGTGGACCGCGTGGACCAAGGACTTTCACCTCAACTGGTCGACCTTCCATGGACAGCAAGGGTTGAACTTTCCGCCGTTGTTCGGCCACCAGTATTCCAACATCTGGGTTGACTTTCGCGAGCTGCGCGATGCCTTTTCGCGTCGGCACAACCTCGACTACGCGGAGAACAGCCGCCGTGCGGCTTATGCGCAGCGCGCCTACTCGATGCTCAATCCGAAGGGTTGGCGAGGCTACGATGCCGACGTCTGGGGCCTCACGGCTTGCGACGGCCCGGCCAACATGATCGCGCCGTACAGAGGGGAGCCGCGGCGCTTCTACGCCTATGCAGCGCGCGGCGCAGGCGGCGGCAAGGTCGTGTCGGTGGACGACGGCACGATCGCGCCGACTGCAGCCGCATCGTCGATCGCGTTTGCGCCGGACATCGCCATTCCCGCGATCATCACGATGGTGCGGCGCTATGGCACCCACATCTACGGCAAGTATGGTTTCGTCGACGCCTTCAACCCGAGCTTTCACTTCGAGACCGTTCATCTGTCGTATGGCAAGGTCGTGCCCGGGTTCGGCTGGGTCGACACCGATTACCTTGGCATCGACCAGGGGCCGATCCTGGCGATGATCGCCAACTTCACCAACGGCTCGGTGTGGCAGACGATGACCAAGTGCGCGCAGCTTCGCCGCGGTCTGCTGCGCGCGGGCTTCAGCGGCGGTTGGCTCGAAGACGACGGATGAGCGGACGCACATGAGTTCGCGCCGCATCGTGCTGCGCGCAGCCGGGGGCGCATGCGCGCTGGCGCTCGCCGGTTGCATGCGCACGGCCGATCGCCCGCTGCGCTTCTGGGCGATGGGGCGCGAGGGCGAGGTGGTCGGCGAACTGGTCACCGAGTTCGAGCGCGAACACCCTGGCATCACGGTGCGCGTCGAGCAGCTGCCATGGACCGCGGCGCACGAGAAGCTGCTCACCGCCTTCGCCGGCGACGCCACGCCCGACGTCGCGCAACTGGGCAACACGTGGATCGCCGAGCTCGCAGCGCTCGGCGCGCTCGAGGCGCTCAAGCCCTGGCTCGATGCCGATCGCAGCATCGCCGCGTCGGACTACTTCGAAGGCATCTGGCACACCAACGAAGTCGACGGCGCACTGTTCGGCCTGCCCTGGTATGTCGATACGCGATTGCTGTTCTACCGGCGCGACCTCTTCGCGCGCGCCGGCGTGCACGAGATGCCCGACACCTGGTCCGGCTTCACGCGCGCGCTTGACGCGCTGCAGCGCACCGGCACGCCGCATCCGCTGCTGCTGCCGGTCAACGAGTTCGAGCCGCTGCTGGCCTTTGCACTGCAGCAGGATGATCCGCTGCTGCGCGAGGGCGGGCGCTTCGGCAACTTCCGCAGCGCCGGTTTTCGCCGCGCGCTTGGCTTCTACATGGAGCGCTTCGCGAGCGGCCAGGCGCCGTCGGTGAGCGGTGGCGAGATCGCCAATCTGTGGCAGGAGTTCGGCCGCGGCACCTTCGCCGCTTTCATCTCGGGCCCCTGGAACATCGGCGAGCTCGATCGCCGCCTGCCCGCGCCCTTGCGCGACAGCTGGGCCACGGCCGCGCTGCCCGGGCCGAGCGGTCCCGGCGCGTCGACCGCCGGCGGCTCCAGTCTGGTGATATTCCGCCGCTCGCGGCGGCGTCCCGACGCGATGCGCTTGCTGTCGTACCTGAGCCGGCCCGAGGTGCAGTTGCGTTTTCATGCGCTGACCGGCGACATGCCGCCGCGGCGCAGTGCCTGGTCTCGCGCGCCGCTGGCCGGCGACGCGCGCGCGCGTGCTTTCGCCACCCAGCTCGAGCGTGCGAAACCCTCACCGGCAGTGCCCGAGTGGGAGCGCATCGCGCAGGAGATGCAGCTCGTTGCCACGCGCGCGGTGCATGACCGCTGGAGTGTCGAGCAGGCCACGGTCACACTTGACGCGCGTGTCGACGGCTTTCTCGCGAAGCGGCGCTGGATGCTGGAGCGTGCGGCGCGGAGCGCCGCATGAAGCGGGCCTCGTGGGCGGCCTGGGTGCTGGTCGGCCCGGCGCTGGCAGTGATCGGCCTGTTCTTCGCGCTGCCGGTGCTCGCGGGCCTGGCGTTGAGCTTCACCGACTTCGATTTGTACGCGCTGGCCGACCTGCGCAACCTGCGCTTTGCGGGGCTGGCCAACTACGTGCACGTGCTCGGTCTGCCGCTGTTCTGGACGGCCCTGGCGAACACGCTGTACTTCGTGGTCGTCGGCGTGCCGCTGTCGATCGCCCTGTCGCTGGCCACAGCGGTGCTGCTGCAATCGCCGCTGGCGCGCTTCAGGCCCTTCTTTCGCACCGCACTGTTCGCGCCGGTGGTGACCACGCTGGTCGCGGTGGCGGTCATCTGGCGCTACCTGCTGCACGTGCGCTACGGGCTGGTCAACGAGGGCTTGAGCGCGCTCGGGTTGGGCCCCTTCGACTGGCTCGGCGATCCCGACTGGGCGATGCCGTCGATCATCCTGTTCGCGGTGTGGAAGGGTTTCGGCGCCAACATGATCATCTTCATCGCCGCGTTGCAGGCCATTGCGGACGATCTGTACGAGGCCGCCCGGCTCGACGGCGCCACGCGCTGGCAGCAATTCGTCTACGTCACGCTGCCGATGCTGCGGCCCACGCTGCTGCTCGTCAGCGTGCTGACGATGGCGGGCTACTTCCAGCTCTTCGCCGAGCCGTACGTGATGACGCAGGGCGGCCCGTTGCAGAGCACGGTGTCGGTGCTGTACCTGATGTACGAGGAAGGCTTTCGCTGGTGGAACCTCGGCACCGCCTCGGCGGTGGCCTTCCTGCTGTTCGTGCTGATGGTCGCGGTCACGCAGGGTTTGCTGCGTCTGGGCCGGCGCGGTGAGGAGGTTGCTGCATGAAGCCAAACAGCGCGTTCATCGCCGTCAACGGCGCACTCGCGCTGGCCGCGGCGTTCGCGGTGTTGCCGCTGCTGTGGATGGTGTCGGTGTCGTTCATGCAGCCCGGCGCCGCGAGCAGCTACCCGCCGCCGCTGCTGCCGGCCCAGCCGACGCTGGACAACTACCGCCAGCTCTTCGCCAGTGCGGGCATGGGCGGCTACCTGCTCAACAGCGCGGTGATCGCGTGTGGGCTCACCGCGAGCTCTGTGCTGTTCAACGTGATGGCCGGCTATGCCTTCGCCAAGCTGCACTTCAGCGGGCGCGACGCGCTGTTCAAGTCGCTGCTCGCCGCATTGGTCATCCCCGGCCAGGTGGCGATGATGCCGCTGTTCCTGATGCTCAAGGTGATGGGCCTGGTCAACACCTGGGCCGGCGTGATCGTGCCCGGCATGGCCGGCGTGTTCGGCATCTTCCTCGTCCGCCAGTACGCACGCAGTTTGCCCGACGCGTTGCTGGAGGCCGCGCGCATCGACGGCGCCGGCGAGTTGCGCATCTTCTTCCTGGTCGTGCTGCCGCTGCTCAAGCCGGTGCTGGTGACGCTCGCGGTGTTCGCCTTCCTCGGCAGCTGGAACGACTTCATGTGGCCGTTGATCGTGCTCACCGACGGCGCGCTGCACACCGCGCCGGTGGCACTGGCCTCGCTGTCGCGCGAGCATGTGCAGGACAGCGAGCTGATGATGGCCGGTTCGGTGGTCACCGTGTTGCCGGTGCTGGTGCTGTTCCTCGGACTGCAGCGCCACTACATGCAGGGGCTGCTGATGGGCAGCGTGAAGTGACCCACCCCCGATGCGCCTTCGGCGCCTCCCCCTCCAGGGGGGCGAGCCCGGACACGGAAGGTCCTGTGGACCTTTCGTGCCTGGCGAGCGGCCGAGCCGCAAGGCTCGGCGCGGCCTGCAAGGCACACCAGCGGACCGGCGGAGCCGGATCCGCGGTGTTCACTCGGGGATGCGCCGCTGGAGCGGCGCATCTCTGCGCTGGTTCATGCGTCGCTGTTCACGCCAGTCAAGTGGAGCGGCTGGTGTGAAATGGTTGGCTTGCCTGACGACATGGGTGCTCAGTGGCGCGGTGTGCGCACAACCACAGGTGCTCGACGATTTCACTGATGCTGCGCGCTGGCAGGCCGGCAGCTCCGACCAGGTGAAGGCCAGCTTGCACCGCGGCGCGCGCGGCGCGCTGTGCCTGCGCTACGACTTTGCCGGTGTGTCGGGCCATGCGCTGCTGCGCCGCGAACTGCCGCTGGATCTGCCGGATCACTATGTCTTGCATCTGCGCCTGCACGGGGTCGGCCCGGCCAATGCGCTGCAGCTGAAGTTCGTCGATGGCAGCGGCGACAACGTGTGGTGGATGAACCGCCCGCAGTACGTGCCGCCGCAGGCGAGCACCGAGCTGACCATTCGCCAGCGGCAGATCGAGTTTGCGTGGGGACCCGCTGCCGATCGGGTGTTGCGGCACGCCGCGGCGATCGAGCTGGTGGTGGCCAGCGGCGCCGGCGGGCGCGGCGAGCTGTGCTTCGAGCGGCTGACACTGAGCGAGCTTCCCGCGCCGGGCCCGCGGCCGCCCGCCACCGTCAGCGCGTCGCTGCGCTACTGGCAGGTGGATCTCGGCGAGCGGCGCGAGATCAACGGCCTGTTCCTGCGCTGGGCACCGAGTGTGCGGGCGCGCGGCATCGACGAGCGCGCCCCCGTGCGCGACTTCGACGTGCAACTGTCGGAAGACGCGCAACGCTGGCGCACCGTGCGCCGTGTACGCGGCGCCGGCCGCGATCTGCAGGCCTTGTGGCTGCCCCCCGAGCTCGAAGCGCGTCATGTGCGTCTGGCGTTCCAACACACGTCGGCGGCGCCGCTGGACGTGCAGGTGATGGATCCCGAGCAATGGCCGACGCGCAACGCCGCGCTGGCCACGCTCGCCAACGCCTTGCCGCGCGGAAGAGCGCCGCGCGGCTTCGTCGGCGAGCAGAGCTACTGGACGCTGGTCGGCGTGGACGGCGGCGGCGCCCATTCGGCAGTGATCTCCGAAGACGGCGCGCTCGAGCCGCACAAGCTGGGGCCATCTCTGGAGCCCTTCATCATCGACGAGTCGTCGCGTTTGGTGAGCTGGGCCGATGTCGGCATCGACCACGCGTTGCGCGATGGCTATCTGCCGTTGCCGCAGGTGCGCTGGTCGCAACCGGGTGCCGCGCTGTCGATCGAGGCGTGCGCCGACGGCACGCCCGCGCGCGCACAACTCATCGCACGCTACACACTGGCCAACACCGGCGCCTCGCGCCGGCGCCTCACGTTGGCACTGGTGCTGCGACCGTGGCAGGTCAATCCGCCGGCGCAGTTTCTCAACGCGCCGGGCGGCGTGAGCCGCGTGCAGCGGCTTGCGTGGCAGGGCCGCACTTTGAGCCTCGACGGGCAGCCGTGGTTGCATGCGTTGACACCGCCGGCGAGCGTGGTGGCCGGTGCATTCGACAACGGCGACGTGCTGGTCGACGCGGCGGCGCAGCAGCCGCTGCGCACGCTGGTTGACGAGCAAGGCCTTGCGAACGCCGCGCTGCGCTGGACGTTCGATCTGGCACCGGGCGAGTCGCGCAGCGTGGCCGTCGCGCTGCCGCTGGCCGGCAACGCCGCTCCGCCGGCACGTGCTGACGATGATTGGGCCCGCATGCGGCTCGACACGGTCGCCGCACAGTGGCGTGAGCGTCTAAACCGCGTCGACGTGACGCTGCCCGCCGCGGCGCAGCCGATGGTCGACACCTTGCGCAGCTCGCTGGCGCACATCCTGATGTCGCGCGACGGCGCGGCGCTGCAGCCGGGCACGCGCTCATATGCGCGCAGCTGGGTGCGCGACGGCGCGATGATGGTCGCCGGGCTGTTGCGCCTGGGCGAGGTGCGGGCTGCGCGCGACTTCGTGGTGTGGTATTCGCAGCACTTGTTCGCCAGCGGCAAGGTGCCGTGCTGCGTCGACGCGCGCGGCGCCGATCCGGTGCCCGAGAACGACAGCCACGGCGAGTTCATCTTCGCCGTCGCCGAGCTGTGGCGCTATGCCGGCGATCGTGCGCTGCTGCGCTCACTGTGGCCGCAGGTGGATGCCGCCGCGCGCTACATGGAGCGCCTGCGCCAGTCCGAGCGCAGCGCGCTGAACCGGGAGCCAGGCCGCGAGATGCTGTTCGGCCTGCTGCCGGCGTCGATCAGCCATGAGGGCTACTCGGCCAAGCCGATGCACTCGTACTGGGACGACTTCTGGGCGCTGGCCGGCTACCGAGATGCAGCCGAGCTGGCCACGGCGCTGGGCGAAGGCGCGCGGGCTGCCGAGCTGGGCACGCAGCGCGACGAGTTCGCCGCCGACCTCGGACGCTCGCTGCGCCTGGCGATGGCGCAGCACCACATCGACCACCTGCCAGGTGCGGCCGAACTCGGCGACTTCGACCCGACCTCCAGCACGCTGATCTTCAGTCCCGCCGGCGCGGAAGGCGTGGTGCCACGTGCCGCGCTCGAGGCGACCTGGGAGCGCTACTGGCGCGAGTCACTCGAACGCATCGAGGGCCGGCGCGGGTGGGACGCCTACACACCGTACGAATGGCGCTCGGTGTCGGCCTTCGTGCGACTGGGCCAACCGCTGCGCGCGCAGGCGCTGGCCGACTTCTTCATGCGCGACCGCCGTCCTGCCGCGTGGAACCAGTGGGGCGAGGTGGTGGTGCGCGAGGCCCGCGAAGTGCGCTTCCTCGGCGACATGCCGCACGCGTGGATCTCGTCGGACTTCATCCGCTCCACGCTGGACCGCCTGGCCTACGAGCGCGATGCCGACCACGCACTGGTGCTGGCCGCCGGCGTGCCGCGCGAGTGGTTGGCCAGCGGCGTGGCGGTGCGCGGACTGCGCACGCGCCACGGCGCACTGAGCTATCGGCTGCAGCGCGAAGGGCGCACGGTGCACTTGACTGTCGATGCAGGCATCGCCGCGCCCGAGGGCGGACTGTGGCTCGCCTGGCCCGGCGACGACGCGCTGCCCCAGGCCAGCATCGACGGCCGAGCAGCGAGCTGGAGCGGCCGCGCGCTGCGCATTGCGTCGCTGCCCGCCCGGGTGGAACTCGCGCTGCCGTGAGGCGCTCTAGTCGACCTTCGCCCCGCTGGCCTTGACCACCGTCTCGTATTTCGCCAGCTCGCTGCGCACGAAGGCTGCGAACTGCTCGGGTGTGTCGGGTGCCAACTCCGCCATCAAGGCGGCCGCACGCGCTTTCAATTCCGGCGAGCCGAGTGCCTCGACGAAGGCCTTGTTCAAGCGCTGCGTCACCTCGGCGGGCAGATGGGCGGGTCCGAACAGGCCGAACCAGGTGTCGATGTTGAAGTCGCCCAGGCCGAGATCGCGCGCGCTCTCGGCGATCGTCGGCACCTCGGGCATCACGCTGGAGCGCCGCTCGGTGGTCATCGCGATCGCGCGCAGCTTGCCGGCACGGATGTTGGCCGACGCGGTGGCCAAGTTGTCGAACGTGAGGTCGACCTGGCCCGACAACAACGCCAGTTGAGCGGGCGGCCCGCCGGCGTACGGGATGTGCACCATGAACACGCCGGCCTTGGCCTTGAACATCTCGCCGGCCAGATGCCCGGCGCTGCCGTTGCCGCCCGAGCCGTAGTTGAGCCGCCCCGGGTTGGCCTTCGCGTAGGCGACGAGGTCGCGCACCGATGCGATCTTCAGGCGCTGCGCGGCCTCGACGTTCATCACCAGCACGTTGGGCACCCGCGCCACCAGAGTCAACGGCGTGAAGTCGCGCAGCGGGTCGTAGGGGATCTTGGTGTACAGCCACGGGTTGATCGCGTGGGTGGCGACCGCGCCCATCACGATCGTCGTGCCGTCGGGCGCGGCCTTGGCCACCGCGTCGGCGCCGATGTTGCCGCCCGCGCCGGGCCGGTTCTCGACGATCACGGTGCCGAGCGTGTCCTTCACCTTGTCGGCCAGCGCGCGGGCCATCACGTCGAGCGGTCCGCCCGCGGGGTAGGGCACGATCAGGCGGATCGGGTCGGCTTGAGCGCGTGCAAGCGGGGCGGCGGCCAGCAGGGCGAGGGTTTGGCGTCTTTTCATGGTCTGTGGGCTGGGGAAACGGCACCGCGCGATGCACCATGCTTGTGGCTACGGCCGGTGCTCACGCGCCTTCACGTCGCTGCGCGACATGAGCCTGCACCGCAAACACGGCGACGCTACCCGTCGCCGTGTTTGTCGGCTTCGGAGGTGAAGGCGTCGGCGTAGAACTCGTCGGCAGGCAGCGCACACGTGGCGATGAAATCGCGCTTGGCGGACTCGACCATCACCGGTACGCCGCAGGCGTAAACCTGGTGGCCCGACAGGTCGGGCAGGTCCTCCATGACCGCACGGTGGACGAGGCCGGTGCGGCCGTGCCACTGATCGTCGAGTTTGGGCTCCGACAGCACCGGCACATAGCGCAGCTTGGGGCTGGCCGCTGCAGCCTGCTCGGCCCACTCGTGCCGGTACAGGTCGGCGCGCGAGCGGCAGCCCCAGTACAGCACGGCCGGGCGATCGATCGCCTTGTCCCGCATGGATTCGATGATCGCCTTGATCGGCGCGAAGCCGGTGCCCGAGGCCAGCAGCACGATCGGCTTGGCCGAGTCCTCGCGCAGGAAGAAACTGCCGTACGGCCCTTCCATGCGCAGGATCTCTTTTTCCTTCATCGTGCTGAACACATGGTCGGTGAACTTGCCGCCGGCCATGCGCCGCAGGTGCAACTCGATCGCCGGCGGCGTGCCGAGATGACCCGGCGCAGTGGCCATCGAGTAGCTGCGCCGCGAGCCGTCGCGCAGGATGAATTCGACGTACTGCCCAGCGCGGTACTGCAACGTGTGGTTGGCCGGCAGCTGCAGGCGCAGCACCGCCACGTCGGCGGCCGGGCGCTCGATGCTAATCACGCGGCAAGGCATCTTGAGCACCGGGTACTCGCCAGCACCGGGCACCATGCGCGCCTCGATCACGCAATCGGTCTGCGGTGTCGCGCAGCACGGCAGGATGAGGCCGGCTTCCTCTTCGGCCACCGACAGCGCCTTTTGCTGGTGCGCACCGTGGATCACGCGGCCCTCGAGCAGCCTGCTCTTGCACGAGCCGCAGGCGCCGTCCTTGCAGCCGTACGGCAAGCCGATGCCGGCGCGGATGGCCGCGGCCAGGATCGGTTCGTCGCGCGCGACCTCGAAGGTGCGCTCGGCAGGACGCACGGTGACTTGCAGGCTCATGGGGTCGTTGGGTGGCGCCGCGGCCTCGCTTCAAACGCCGGCTGCGCGTGCGCCTCTACACTTGGCTGAAGCCTGATTGTGCCCGCTGGCCGTTGATCTGCCGGGCCTCGACCCCTTTGCCCGATGGAGCCCCGCGCCACCCGCCTGCTGCGCCGACCGCGACTGCTGATCGTCGGCTGCGGCGACGTCGGCCTGCGCGTGCTGCGCCTGTTGCACGCGCGCTGGCACGTGCTGGCCGTGACGAGTTCGCCGCAGCGTCGCGGCCTGCTGCGTGCCGCGGGGGCCACGCCGCTGGTGGCCGACCTCGACGACGCGGCCACGCTGGCGCGCCTGGCGCGCCTGGCCGACGCCGTGCTTCACCTGGCGCCGCCTGCTTCGAGTGGCGAGCACGATCGGCGCACTGTGGCGCTGCTGGCAGCGCTGTCGCGCGGTGGCGTGCAACGCTTCGTCTACGCCAGCACCAGCGGGGTGTACGGCGATTGCGCAGGCGCACGGGTGCACGAGACGCGCGCGCTCAACCCCGCCACCGAGCGCGCGCGCCGCCGCGCCGACGCCGAACTGCGCGTGCGCGCCTACGCCCGTGCGTGCGGCGCGCGCACGACGATCCTGCGCGTGCCCGGCATCTATGCGTTCGACCGCGATGGCGGCGATCCGCGCGAACGGGTGCGCCGCGGCGCGCCCGCGCTGGCCGAGTCCGACGACGTGTTCACCAACCACATCCACGCCGACGACCTGGCGCGCGCGTGCGTCGCCGCACTGCTGCGCGGGCCGACGATGCGCGCGATCCACGTCTGCGACGACGATGCGTTGAAGATGGGCGACTACCTCGACCGCGTGGCCGACCGCTGCGCGCTGCCGCGTGTGCCGCGGCTCACACGCATGCAGGCGCAGCAGCGCCTTTCGCCGCTGCAGATGAGTTTCCTCGACGAGTCGCGCCGGCTCGACAACACGCGCATGAAGCGCGAGTTGAAGCTGACGCTGCGCTACCCCACCGTCGAGGCCGCGCTCGCATTGCTGCAGCTGCCCGCCGCTACACGCCCTGCGAGCGCTTGAGCGTCTTCGCGCGCTCGACGGTGAAGATCTTGAGCGTCTGCTTGTCGCCGTCGCGCTGGATCTCCAGACGCACTTCGCGCTCGGCCGGGCCGTTGCGCCACAGCGCCAACCACAGCTGGTCGAGCGTGCGCACCGGCATGCCGTCGATGCGCAAGATGCGGTCGCCCGCTTGCAACCCGGCCACGTCGGCGGGGCTGTCGTCGGTGACCCGCACGACACGCAGCTCGCCGTCGTCTTCGACGCAGTTCACGCCCATCCAGGCGCGCCGGCTCGCCGACGAGGTGCCGCTGCGGCGCAACTCGTCGATGATCGGCGGCAGCAGGTCGATCGGCACGAACATGTTGCCCGGGTGGCGGGGCTGGTTGCTGCCCATCGCATGCGCCACGATCAGCGAGCCGATGCCCACCAGCTCGCCGCGCGCGTTGAACAGACCCGCGCCACTGTGGTCACCGCGCGGCGGCGAGGTGAACAGGGCGTCGTCGATGCGGTATTCCCAATAGCCGGCGAACGGCCGCCGCGACACCAGCCGCGCGGCGCTCACGGCGCCGGCGGCACCGCCGCTGACCACCATCAGCGGCTCGTCTTGCGCCACGCGGCCCGATTGACCGAGCGGCGCAGCCTCGACGCGCAGCGGCGTCAGCGGCTTGACCAGCCCGAAGCCGGTGGCCAAGTCGTAGGCCACCACGCGACCGGGGATTTCGCGGTCGTCGTCGGTGATCAGCTGCACCTGCTCGGCTTCCAGAATCAGGTAGCCGATGGTCAGCACCAGGCCGTCGCGGTCGATGACGACACCCGACCCCTCGCGCTCGCGGCCCAGCGTTTGATTGGAGCGCGCGTCTTCGATCGCCTGGGCCCGCAAGCCCACCACCGCGGTGGCCGCCCGATTGAGCAGGCGCGATTGCGTGGCGACGTCCATCGGCTGCGCGTTCACCGTGGCCGCAGCGGCCAGCGCCGCGGCGGCGGCTACGCCGCACCGCCAGCGGGCGGGCAGCCGTGCGAAGTAGGTGCGCCAACGCATCGTGATCTCCCGGACAAGAACGGCCATCCGTGACGATCAGCATCATCGCAAATTACTGCGCTGTCATCCTGCGGCCGTGTGTTGGCCCTGCACCCAGCGCGACCTTGTGCGCGGCGCGAGGGTCAACGGCGCCGCAGGGTCAACGCCCGCGGCCAAACGGCAGGCGGCCCCGCCAGTACAACAGCAGCAACCAGGCCCCGAGCATTCCGCCCAGGTGGGCGAAGTGGGCGACCCCGGAACGCGTGTAGGCCACGCCAAGAAACAGCTCGATGGCGCCGTAGATCATGACCATCGTCAAGGCCCGAACCGCAATCGGCTTCAGCGGCACCAATTGACGGTTCGTCAGCAGCAGCACGAAGAGCACCACGCCGAGGGTGTAGAAAATCTGGCCCGGGATCATCAGCAGCACCATCGGCAGGAAGCCGACGAGGTCGAACTGCCGGCGCGGGAACACAATCGCGTAGGAAAGCAACAGTCCGAACAGTGCGCCGGAGGCGCCGACGGTGGGCAGGTTGGGCCCGACCAGCACCAGCGTCAGCAGCAACTGCGCCGCGGCGGCGGTGAGCGTGCTGGCAAGCAGCATCTGCCAATAGCGCTTGTAGCCCCACAAGCGCTCCAACTCGGCGCCGAACATCCACAGGCCCAGCATGTTGAAGATCAGGTGCGACAGGCTGCCGTGCAAGAAGGCATAGCTGACCAGCTGCCACGGGTAGAAATTGCCCGACTTCAGCGGCCACAGCGCGAACCAGTCGACCAGAGAAAACGAATTCTCCAGCAGCTGATCGGCAAAGAACAGCGCCGTGCAGATCAGCATCAGCGCCTTGGTGACCGGGGGCAGTGGCAGCATGCGAGGGTGTTGTCTGGGCGCGGCGCGGCATCATAGATGAAGGCCGCCCAGGCCGGTCGCGGCCGCGAGACCGTACGCGTGCTTTGACAAAACGCAAGGCCTGCCCGGCGCTTGACAGCAAGCATCGATTGGTTTGGACTGCGCGGCAAACGCGGGAGTCGTGATGGGGTTTGATGTCGCGCGCGCTCAGCCGGCCGATGCCGGCATTGCCGAAGCCTCGCTGCGCATCGGCGGCATGCACTGCGCCGCCTGCGCGCAGGCGATCGAGCACACGTTGCGCGACGTGCCGGGCTTGCTCGCTGCGCGCGTCAGCGCGGCCAGCGGCTATGGCAGCGTGCGCTGGGACCGCGCGCGCACCACGCTCGATCGCCTGCTGCAAGCGGTGGCGGACGCCGGCTACACGGCCAACGTCGAGCGCGGCGGCGGCGCCCGGCTCGCGCGCGAACGTGAGGCGCGGCTGGCCTTGTGGCGGCTGTTCGTCGCCACCTTCTGTGCGATGCAGGTGATGATGTTCGCCACGCCCGCCTACGTGAGCGCGCCGGGCGAGCTGGCCCCCGATCTGCAGCGCTTGCTGTCCGTGGCCGGCTGGCTGCTGACGCTGCCGGTGCTCGGCTTCGCCGCGGCGCCGTTTTTCAGCGGGGCGTGGCGCTCGCTGCGCCAGCGGCGCATCGGCATGGACGTGCCGGTGTCGCTGGGCATCGCCGTTGCATTCGTGGCCAGCAGCGGGGCTGCGTTCGACCCCGGCGGGCCGTTCGGCCACGAGGTGTACTTTGATTCGCTGACGATGTTCGTGGCCTTCCTGCTGGGCGGGCGCTGGCTCGAGATGCGCGCGCGGCATCGCGCCGAAGCCGCACTCGAAGCGGCCACCGCACGCCTGCCCGAACGGGTGTTGCGCCTGCGCGGCGACGGTGGCGTCGACGAAATCGACGCCGCCGAACTGCGGGCCGGCGACGCGGTGCGCGTGCCGGTGGGGCAAGCCTTCGCGGCCGACGGCGTGCTGATCGAGGGTCGCACCGAGGCCGACGAGTCGCTGCTCACCGGCGAGTCGGTGCCGCTGGCCAAGCGCGAAGGCGATGCCGTGATCGCCGGCAGCATCAACCTGACGGCGCCGGTAGCGATGCGGGTCGAGCGCGTCGGCTCCGAGACCCGCTACGAAGCGATCGTGGCGCTGATGCGCAGCGCGCGCAGCGAGCGGCCGGCGTCGCTGGCCGCTGCCGACCGCTGGGCCAGCATTTTCCTGTGGGGTGTGCTGCTGTTGGCTGCCGCGGCCGGTGTCGTGTGGCACGCGATCGACCCGTCGCGCGCAGTTTGGGTCGTGGTGTCGGTGTTGATCGTCACCTGTCCGTGCGCACTGTCGCTGGCCACCCCCGCGGCGCTGATCGCGGCCGCAGGCGCGATGGGCCGGCGCGGCGTGCTGCTGCGCCGGCTCGATGCCATCGACAAGCTGGCGCGCGTGACGGCGTTGTTCATCGACAAGACCGGCACGCTCACCGAGCCGCAACTTCACTGCGTGGCCGTCGAGCGGCTCGTGGCGGATCGACTGCGGCGCCGCACGACCGAGTCGCTGCTGGCGACGGCCGCGGCGCTGGCCGCCTGGTCGCACCACCCGCTGGCGTTGTCGATCGTGCGTGCCTGCGGCCGCGACAGGCGCAGCGCCCGCGATGACCTGGCGCAGCGTGCACGAGGAACCGGGGCAGGGCGTGGCAGGCATCGATGCGCAGGGCCGCAGTTGGCGGCTCGGCGCGCCGCGCTGGGTCGGCCACAGCGTGGAGACCATGGCGCAATCGCCGCAGGTGCTGCTTGGCTGCGACGCCCAACCGCAGTTGCGCTTTCGCTTCGACGAGCAGCTGCGCCCGGGCGCTGCGACGGCCGTTCGTGCGCTGCGTGGCGACGGCGTGCAGGTGCACCTGCTGATCGGGCGACAGCCCGCAGCAGGCGGCGCGACTGGCGGCCCGGCTCGAGCTCGACAGCGCCCGCGGCGGCCTGCTGCCCGAACACAAGCTCGCTGCCGTGCAGGCGGCCCAAGCGCGTGGCGCCGTGGTCGCGATGGTCGGCGACGGCATCAACGACGCGCCGGTGCTGGCGCGCGCCGATGTCTCGTTCGCGATGGGCGAGGGTGCTGCCGTGGCGCGAGCGCAGGCCGATGGCGTGCTGGTGTCCAACCGGCTGCAGGATCTGCAGGCCGCTCGCACACTGGCCCGGCGCACGATGCGCATCGCGCGCCAGAACCTCGCCTGGGCCTGCGCCTACAACCTGGCGTGCGTGCCGCTGGCGCTGGCGGGCCTGCTGCCGCCCTGGCTGGCGGGCCTGGGCATGGCCAGCAGTTCGCTGCTGGTGGTGCTCAACTCGCTGCGGCTGGCGCGCTGACAGCGCGACGCGATATGGACATCCTGTACCTGCTGATTCCGTTGTCGGCCGTGCTGGTGCTCGGCATCCTCGGCATCTTTGCCTGGGCGTTGCACAACGGCCAGTTCGACGACCTCGAGCAGCAGGGCGCGCAGATCCTCGAGGTCGAGCCGCCGCCGCTTGACGGCCATCAAGGCCGAGCGTGTGACGACTCCTGAACAATCCCGCCCGGCACGAGCGGACAGCAATGACGGAGAACCCATGAACGCAAACACCACGGCGGTGCACTACACCGACGGCCCCGTTCGCGCTTTCGCGCTCGCCGCGGTGGTGTGGGGCGTGGTCGGCATGCTGGTGGGGGTGCTGATCGCGGCGCAGCTGGCGTTTCCCCGACCTCACTTACGGCATCCCGTGGCTGAGCTACGGGCGGCTGCGGCCGCTGCACACCAACGCGGTGATCTTCGCGTTCGGCGGCTCGGCGCTGTTCGCCACCAGCTACCACGTGGTGCAGCGCACCTGCCAGGTGCCGCTGTTCCTGCCCAAGCTCGCGGCGTTCACGGTATGGGGCTGGAACGCGGTGATCGTGCTGGCGGCCATCACGCTGCCGCTGGGCATCACGCAGGCCAAGGAGTACGCCGAGCTCGAGTGGCCGATCGACCTGCTGATCGCGGTGGTCTGGGTGTCGTATGCGATCGTCTTCTTCGGCACCATCGGCACCCGCCGCGTGCGCCACATCTACGTCGCCAACTGGTTCTTCGGCGCCTTCATCATCGCGGTGGCGCTGCTGCACATCGTCAACAGCGCGGCGATGCCGGCCAGCCTGTGGAAGAGCTACTCGGCCTATGCCGGCGTGCAGGACGCGATGGTGCAGTGGTGGTACGGCCACAACGCGGTGGGCTTCTTCCTGACCGCCGGCTTCCTCGGGATGATGTACTACTACATCCCCAAGCAGGCCGAGCGACCGATCTACTCGTACCGGCTGTCGATCGTGCACTTCTGGGCCCTGATCTTCACCTACATGTGGGCGGGCCCGCACCACCTGCACTACACCGCGCTGCCCGACTGGGCGCAGTCGGTCGGCATGGTGTTCTCGCTGGTGCTGCTGGCGCCGAGCTGGGGCGGCATGATCAACGGCGTGATGACGCTGTCGGGCGCCTGGCACAAGCTGCGCGACGACCCGATCCTGAAGTTCCTGATCGTCTCGCTGTCGTTCTACGGCATGTCGACCTTCGAGGGGCCGATGATGTCGATCAAGACGGTCAACGCGCTGAGCGCACTACACCGACTGGACGATCGGCCACGTGCACAGCGGTGCGCTCGGCTGGGTCGGCCTGATCTCGATGGGCTCGCTGTACTACCTGATCCCGCGCATGTTCGGCCGCACCACGATGCACAGCGTGCCGGCGATCAACCTGCACTTCTGGATCGCGACGCTGGGCATCGTGCTGTACATCGCCGCGATGTGGATCGCCGGCGTGATGCAGGGCCTGATGTGGCGCGCGCTCAACCCCGACGGCACGCTGGTCTACACCTTCGTCGAGGGCGTCAAGGCGACGTTCCCGTTCTACCTGATCCGGCTCGTCGGCGGCTTGCTGTACCTTGCCGGCATGGGCGTGATGGCCTGGAACGTCGTGATGACCATCAAGAACGGCGCGGCCGCGGCCGTCGGCGATCCCGCAGCTGGCGCACGCCTGAGGAGGACAGCCATGGCGAACCCTCCAGTCAATGCAGCGCCCAGCGGCCACGAGCGCATCGAGACCAGCAACCTGCTGATGATCGTGCTGATCCTCGTCACCGTGGCCATCGGCGGCCTGGTGGAGATCGTGCCGCTGTACTTCCAGCGCTCGACGACGCAGCCGGTGCCGGGCCTCAAGCCCTACAGCGCGCTGCAGCTGGCCGGCCGCGACATCTACGTGCGCGAGGGTTGCTACAACTGCCACTCGCAGATGATCCGGCCGTTGCACGCCGAGACGCTGCGCTACGGCCACTACTCGGTGGCCGGCGAATTCGTCTACGACCATCCGTTCCAGTGGGGCAGCAAGCGCACCGGCCCCGACCTGGCGCGTGTCGGCGGCAAGTACAGCGACGACTGGCAGCGCCTGCACCTGGCCTCGCCGCGCGACCTGGTGCCCGAGTCGAACATGCCGGCCTACACCTGGCTCGACGGCGCGATGATCGACGCCGCCGAGCGTGCCGCCGCACCTGCGTGCGCTGCAGCGCCTGGGCGTGCCCTACAGCGACGCCGACATCGCCGGCGCCGCGGAGGCGGTGAAAGGCAAGACCGAGATGGACGCGATCGTCGCGTACCTGCAGTCGCTCGGCCGCCACGTCAAGTGAGCACGGAGAGCATCGATATGGACATCAACGACCTGCGCACCGCCGTCACGGTGCTGAGCCTGCTGCTGTTCGTCGCGCTGATGGTGTGGACGTGGCGCCCGCGCGCCCGGCATGATCACGAGGCGGCTGCGCGCCTGGTCTTCGATGGCGAGGCACGCGACGGCGATCGTGCGACCGAGGAGCGGCCGTGAGTGACTTTTTCGATTCCGGCTGGTCGATCTACGTCACCGTTGCCACAGCGATCAGCCTGCTGGCCTGCCTGGCGCTGCTGATCATCGCGGCGCGTCGGCGCGTGATGGCGGGCGACAACACCACGGGCCACATCTGGGACGAAGACCTGCGCGAATTGAACAATCCGCTGCCGCGCTGGTGGATGTGGCTGTTCGTGCTGACCGTGGTCTTCGCGGCGGTCTACCTGGCGCTGTATCCGGGGCTGGGCAGTCACGCCGGTGCGCTGGGCTGGAGCAGCCAGTCGCAGTACGACGCCGAGAAGGCACGCGCGCAGGCCGCGGTGGCGCCGCTGTTCGCGGCCTATTCGAGCCAGCCGGCGCAGCAACTGGCGCGAGATGCCAAAGCCATGGCGCTGGGCGAGCGGCTGTTCGCGAACAACTGCGCCGCCTGCCACGGCGCCGACGCACGCGGCAGCAAGGGCTATCCCAACCTCACCGACACCGACTGGCTGTGGGGTGGCGCGCCCGAGCGCATCGAAGAGACCATCACCATGGGCCGCCAGGGCGTGATGCCACCGATGGCCGCAGCCGTGGGCACCGCCGAGGACGTGCGCAACGTCGCCAACTACGTGCTGAGCCTGTCGGGCAGTCCGCACAACGCCTTTGCGGCCGGCCTCGGGCGCGCCAAGTTCGTCGCCTGCGCAGCCTGTCACGGCCCCGACGGCAAGGGCAACCCGGCGCTGGGCGCGCCCAACCTCACCGACAAGGTGTGGCTGCACGGATGGGGCGAGGATGCCGTGGTCGCGATGATCAACAACGGCAAGACCAACGTGATGCCAGCGCATGGCGATCGCCTGAGCGCGCCGCAGATCCATGTGCTGGCGGCGTACGTGTGGAGCCTGTCCAACGGCAAGGCGGGAGGCACGCCCTAGAGCCCGACGATGAGCCGCGTCATCCCGATCGAAAGCGTCTCGCTCTACGCGAAGCAGCCCAAGATCTACCCGCGCTCGGTGCACGGGTGGTTTGCGCGCTGGCGTTGGGGGCTGGTGTGGCTCACGCAGATCGTCTTCTACGGCCTGCCCTGGCTGCCGTGGAACGGCCGCCAGTCGGTGCTGTTCGATCTGGCGGCCCGGCGCTTCTACATCTTCGATCTGGTGCTGTACCCGCAGGACTTCATCTACCTGACGGGGCTGCTGGTGCTGGCGGCGTATGGGCTGTTCTTCTTCACTGCCGTCGGCGGGCGCCTGTGGTGCGGCTACGCGTGCCCGCAGACCGTCTACACCGAGATCTTTCTGTGGGTCGAGCACCGCATCGAGGGCGAGCGCGGCGCGCGCATGCGCCTGGACAAGTCGCCGTGGACGTTCGACAAGGTCGGGCGAAAGGTGGCCAAACATGCGGTGTGGCTCGCGATCGCGGGCTGGACCGGCTTCACCTTCGTCGGCTACTTCACGCCGATCAAGAGCCTGTGGGCCGAGGCGTTCACGCTCGCCTTCGGGCCGTGGGAATGGTTCTGGGTCAACTTCTACGCGCTGGCCACCTACGGCAACGCTGGCTACCTGCGCGAGCAGGTCTGCAAGTACATGTGCCCCTATGCGCGCTTCCAGAGCGCGATGTTCGACCGCGACACGCTGATCGTCAGCTATGACGCGGCACGCGGCGATCCGCGCGGCCCGCGAGCGCGCAGCGCCGACCTCAAGACAGCGAACCTCGGCCACTGCATCGACTGCGGCCTGTGCGTGCACGTGTGCCCGGTGGGCATCGACATCCGCGACGGCCTGCAGTACGAGTGCATCGCCTGCACCGCGTGCATCGACGCCTGCGACGGCGTGATGGACAAGATGAAATATCCGCGCGGCCTGATCCGCTACGCCACCGAAAACGGCGTTCAACAAGGCCTCAGCCGCCGCCAGACATTTGCCCGCGTGCTGCGGCCGCGGGTGTTGATCTACGGTGCGGTGCTGGTGTTGATCTCGGTGGCCTTTCTGGTGAGCCTGTCGTGGCGCCAGCCGCTGAAGGTCGACATCGTGCGCGACCGCACGACGCTGGCGCGCCTGGTCGACGAAGGCCGCATCGAAAACGTGTATCGCATCCAGTTGATGAATGCCACCGAGCATGCGCAGCGCTACCGCATCGCCGTGCAGGGGCTGGCGGGCGCCGAGCTGCCCGCCGCCGGCGTGGTGGAGCTCGCACCCGCGCAGGCGCGCTGGGTCACGCTGGCGGTGCGCGTGCCGGCGGATTCGGCCCGCGCCGCCGGGCCCGGGGCGCACCCGATCCGCTTTCAGATCGAGAGCCTCGACGATGCGGCCGTCGCGGTGAGCGAGAAGTCGACCTTCATCGTGCCACGTTGAAGACAAGGAGCCTTGCCATGAACACCGACAAACCCCATCCGAAGCCGGCGTCGTTGTGGCGCGTGCCAGCCCTGTGGCTGGTGATCGGTGGCCCGGCACTGGTGGTGCTGGCGAGCTTCGTCACGCTGGCGATTGCCTGGCACGATGCCGACCGTCCGGTGCGCGAAGGCGCAGCGGCTCCGAGCGCCGACAGCATGGCCCCGGCCACGCAAGCACGCAACCATGTCGCCGCATCGAGCCGTTGAGCCGCCGTCGCGGCCGTTGCGCGCGCGGGTGCTGCTGATCCTGTGGCCGTCGTTCGTGATGGCCGGTGTGCTGGAGATGCTGGTGTTCGCGGTCGTCGATCCCGGCTCGTTGCAGTGGCCGGGGGCCGAGACTGTGGAGTGGAGCCGCAGCACGCTGTATTCGGTGGCGTTCCTGGTCTTCTGGGGCGTGATCGCGGTGTCGACGGCGGTCACCGAATACCTCACTCGCACCGAGGTGCACTGAGACGCCGATGAACGCCGCGTTGCTCGCCGCCGCCGCGCTGATGGGGCTGGCCGGCGCGCCGCACTGCACCGCGATGTGCAGCGCCGCGTGCAGCCTCGCCGTGCGCCGCTGTGCGCCGGCGCAGCCTGGCGTCGGTGCGGCGAGCTTCCTGGCTGGCCGTGCGGTGGGTTACGCGACCGCCGGTGCGCTCGCGGCGTGGCTGGTGTCGTCGCTCGGCCAGTTGGCTGCGAGCGCGCCGCCGCTGCGCGCGCTGTGGAGCGCGTTCCATCTGGCCGCGTTGGCACTCGGGTTGTGGCTGGTGGCGGTCGCGCGGCAGCCGGCCTGGCTCGAGCGCATCGGTGCCGGCGCGCCCGCGCCCGTGCCTGTGTCCACCGGGCTTGCGATCGTCAGTGGGCCGATGCGCGCCGGGGCGGCCGGGTTGGCCTGGTTTGCGCTGCCGTGCGGGTTGCTGCAATCGGCGCTCGTGATGGCGGCGCTGGCCGATGGGCCGACGGGCGGCGCCGCGGTGATGGCCACCTTCGCGGCGACCTCCTCGATCGGCCTGTCGATGGTGCCGCTGGTGGTGCGGCGCTGGGTCGGCGGGCGCGGCGTGTCCGCTCGCTCGACGGGTTGGGCCGTGCGCGTGGCCGGGCTCGGCCTGGTCGCGACATCCGGCTGGGCGCTGGGGCACGGCCTGTGGGAGCGCGTGGTGGCACTGTGCACGGTGTGACCGCGCGTCGCACACCCCTCAAGACATCGTCAGCACCAACGCGGCCTGCAGGATCCAGCGCCGCGCATCGGCGCGGCTGCCGCAGTCGTCGAGTTGCTCGGCCAAATGCGCGGTCGGATGCTCGTCGCAGGCGATGCCGTTGAACACGGGCACCGTGGCCAGTTCGCTCAGCTGCTGCACGCGGGCGGTCGGCACGCCCTGACATTCGACCGCGTCGTACAGGCGGTCGAGGACGCGGGCCACCCGCTGCAACTCGTGCTGGTCGTCGAGCGCCAACATGTCGGCGCCGACTTGCGAGGCCTTGGCGCCGAGTTGCTCGACCGCTGTGATGAACAGCTCGGCCGCGGGGCCGGGGCCGCGCGCCAGCAACGCGATGTTCTTGCCGCGCAGCGGCTGATCGCGATGGCCGCCGGCTTCGGCGCTGCCCAGTGCCCGCGCTGCGCCGACCAACTGGTGGGCAGTCTGACTGGAAACTTGTTCAAGCCTCACCACGTCGCCCGTCCTGTGGTTCTTGCAGGGTACTGGGGGGCGAGCGCGCGGTTTGCGCCCGCCGTCGTGCAAGGCTAACGAGGTGGCAGGCGCGCGGCTTGATCAGGGTCAAGCAAGGTTCACCCACGGGGTTGACACGAAAACCATACCGTCCGTTTACGCAATGCGACCGAATGATGTCGGCGGTTCAGCGGGTGTTGCGCGTCGTTCTTGCACCATGCCTTCCACGAACAATCGATCATCCAAGGACGGCAACCATGTTCAGCCCCAACGTCTCGGCCTCGATCCCGTCTTCTTTTTGTGATGGCCTGCCGGGGCCTCAGGGCGGCACGAAGTCAGCCACGCGCCGCATCGGCGAAGCGCTGTCGTTGATCGAGCAGACCCTGGCGCCGCGGCGTCAGCTGGTGCGCGAGGGTGACGTCATCTGCGAGGTGGGTGAGCGGTTCGATTGCCTGTACGTGCTGAACTCCGGCTGCTGCAAGGTCGTCACGCTGGTGGGTGACGGCCGTGAGCAGATGGTCGGTTTGAAGTTCCGGGGCGACTGGCTCGGCTTCGACGGCATCGCGGCGGGGTACTACACGTGCGGCACGGTCGCCATCGACACCGGCGAGGTCTGGGTGGTGCGCTATCAGGCCTTGATGAAGGCCTGCGCCTCGCAGCCCGCGTTGATGGAGGCGATGCACAGTGCCATGAGCCGCGAGATCTCGCAGGAGCGCGATTCGCTGATGTCGGTGTGCACGCTGCCGGCCGACGCGCGGGTCGCTGAATTTCTGCGCTCGTGGGCCGATTCGCTGCGCCAGCGTGGTTTGCGCACCGATCAGATCACCTTGCCGTTGAGCCGCGCCGAAATCGGCAACTACCTCGGGTTGACGCTGGAGACGGTGAGCCGCTCGCTGTCCAAACTGGCTCGCCACAACCTGATCGGCTTTCCCGAGCGGCGCCGGCGCGACCTGCAGATTCCCGACGTCGCCGCGCTCGGTGCCTACGTTCAGCGCTGCCTGTCGCCGACCTTGCAGTAGCGCGCCTGTGGCGAGAACGGGCCCTAGCGATCCACCGACATCGCGCGCGCCATCGCGGCGTGCAGTTGCTGGCGCGAAAACGGCTTGAGCAGCACCTCCCACTGCAACATCGGGCTGCTGGGGGCATCGGGCAACTGCGAGGAGTAGCCGGTCATCAGCAGCACCGGCAACTGTGGCTTCGAGCGTTGCGCCGCCTCGGCCAGCACAGTGCCGCGCATGCCGGGCCCCAGCGCGATGTCGCTGAGCATCAGATCGAAGGCGGTGCCCGACTCGAGCACGCGCAACGCCTGCTCGCCGCTGGTGGCATGGACCACCTGACATGACGCCCCCTGCAGGAAGCCGCGCGCGACCGCTGCCACCTCCGGGTCGTCTTCGACCAGCAGCACGCGCAGGCCGGCGGGTACCGTGTGGGGCTCGACGACATCGCCCTGCGGGGCGTCGACCACCCGGCGCACCTGGGGCAGATACAGCGTCACGCGGGTGCCGCTTCCGGGAGAGCTGTCGATCGTGATCGCGCCGTGCGACTGCTTGACGAATCCGTACACCGTGCTCAGGCCCAGGCCGGTGCCGCGGCCCGACTGCTTGGTGGTGAAAAAGGGCTCGAACGCGCGCTCCTTCACTTCATCGGACATGCCGCCGCCGCTGTCGGCGACGGTGATCGACAAGTAGCCGTCGTGCGATCGAGCACCGTCCTGCAGTTCATGGCGTACCTCGGCGGGCAACTCTTCACTGGTGTCGACCACGAAACCCAGCGAGCCGCCGTCGGGCATGGCGTCGCGCGCGTTGATCGCGATGTTGAGCAGCGCCGACTCGAGTTGGCCCGCATCGGCCAGCGCTGGCGGACAACGGCCGACCACCTCGACCGCGATGACGATGCGCTGGTCGACCGTGCGACGAAGCATGTCGGCCAACGAGTGGCACAACTGCGCCACGTCCACCGGGCCCGGCTGTAACAGCTGCCGCCGCGAGAAGGCGAGCAGCTTGCCGGTCAACTCAGCACCGCGTTGCGCGGCGCGCGCGGCCGAGCCGACCAGCTGCTGCCCGTAGTCATCGTCGGCCAGGCGTGGCAGATCCTGCAGCATCTGCAGGTTGCCCTGGATCACGGTGAGCAGGTTGTTGAAGTCGTGCGCGATGCCGCCGGTGAGCTGGCCGACGCTCTCCAATCGCTGCGCGTGGTTGAGGTCTTCCTCCGACTGGGCCCGCTGCAGGCTGGCAGCCAGCAGATTGGCCAGCGACTCGAGAAATCGCAGTTCTTCGACGCCGAAGCGCCTGGGCTCGCGCGAGCGCACCGACAAGGTACCGATCGGCCGCCCGCGGTCCGACAGCGGCACGGCCAGGCTGCTGGTCAGCCCGAGCTGCAGGTAGGCCGGTGGCACCGCGAAGCGCCGCTCGCTCGCGTAGTTTTCGACGAACACCGGCTTGCCGTACTGCACCACGAAGCCGGGCGGCGTGTCGACGCGGTTGGCAACGCGCATGCCCACCTCTTCGCCCGGCACCGCGCCAACGCCTGCGGCCACCCGGAACTCGAAGCGGTTGGATTCGAGCAGGAAGACCCTGACCACATCGACATGCAAGGCTTCGGCGCAGATGCCCGGAAGGCGCTCGAACAGCACCTGCGGGTCGAGCGCGTCGACCGCGGCGCGGCCGAGCTGGGTGACGAACTCGGAGTAGCGGGCCCTGCGCATCGCCTGCTGCACCCGAGGGTAGGCGCTGATGTCGCGGATCGCCGCGACGACCAACGGCAGGCCATGGTCTTGCAGCGGGCTGAGCGCGATCTCGACCATCACGTCGGTGCCATCGCGCCGCTTGGCGACCAGTTCGACCTGCGAGCCCATCGGCCGCGGGATCGGGTTGCGGGCATACGCCTGGCGGAACGACTCGTGACGCGGGCGGATGCCGTCGGGCACGAGGGCGTCGACATTGAGGCCGAGCAGCCCGTCGATCGGGTAGCGCAACAGTTCGGCTGCCGCCGAATTGGCCAGCACGATCATGCCCTTGGAATCGGCGACGATCAGTGCGTCGGGATAGGCCGCGAACAACGAGCGAAAAAGGCCCTGCGCATCCAGCGCGGCCGGCAGCGAGGGGACGGCGCCGCGCGACTCGGGCATCGCCTCAGCCGACGGTCACCGGCGGGACGAAAAGGTAGCCCGCGCCGCGCACCGACTTGATGATCTGCGGCGCTTCGGCGTCGTCTTCGATCTTGCGGCGCAGCCGCCCGATCTGCACGTCGATCGTGCGCTCGTAGGGCCCGGCTTCGCGACCCCGTGTCTGCTCCAGCAGGTTGTCGCGCGACAGCACGCGGCCCGGGTGGCGGGCCAGCACGCTCAGCAGCTCGTACTCGCCAGTCGTCAACGCCACCTCGGCTCCGGCCGGGTTGGTGAGGCGCCGCGCGGCGAAGTCCAGAGTCCAACCGGCGAAGTGCAGCACTTCCCCTGAGGAACCAGGAGGCGCGGCCGCGTTGTTGGGCGACAGGCGTCGCAGCACGGCCTTCACACGGGCCAGCAGTTCGCGCAAATCGAATGGCTTGGTGACATAGTCGTCGGCGCCCACCTCCAGGCCAACCACCTTGTCGACCGCTGCGTCGCGCCCGCTGACGATCACCAGCCCGCAGCGCCAGTGCTCGCGCAGTTGGCGCGCGATGGCAAAGCCATCTTCGCCGGGCAGCCCCAGGTCGAGCAGCACCAGCGCCGGCGGGTCGCTGGCGAACACGTCGAACAGCATGCGACCGCTGTGCACCTGAGTGACGCGAAACCCCTGGCTGCCAAGGTAGTTACCCAGCATGCGCGTGATCTCGACCTCGTCGTCGAGCACGGCCAGGTGGATCGGGCGGTTGACGGCGGCAGCGGATGGCTGCAAGGCGGTTCCAGGCGGTTTGGAGGCGTCAGCGTAGCAGCTTTGCTTTTCGCCCGGCGGCCGCAGACCGGCGCGCCTGGTGCGTGTTGGTGCCCGGGGCCGGACTCGAACCGGCACGCCTTGCGGCGAGGGATTTTGAGTCCCTTGCGTCTACCGATTTCGCCACCCGGGCTTCAACAGGAGGAGGGCGCAACGCTTGGGGGCGCGGATTATGGCACGCAGTCTCAGCGAGGGCTTTTCAGTCGCTGCGACAATGCGTGCTCGCTCGTTCGGTGGAGCCTGCTTGCCGACGCACCATGCCCGAATACAAGACCATCGAAGACACCATCGGCGACACGCCGCTCGTGCGGCTGCAGCGGGTACCGGGTGCGGCGCAGGCAGAGCGCGGCAACCTGATCCTGGCCAAGCTCGAGGGCAACAACCCGGCCGGCTCGGTGAAGGACAGGCCCGCGATCAGCATGATCCGCCGCGCCGAAGAGCGCGGCGAGATCAAGCCCGGTGACACGCTGATCGAGGCCACCTCGGGCAACACCGGCATCGCGCTGGCGATGGCCGCGGCGATCCGCGGCTACCGCATGGTGCTGGTGATGCCCGAAGACCTGTCGGTCGAGCGCGCGCAGACGATGAGAGCGTTCGGTGCCGAGTTGATCCTCACGCCGCGTTCGGGGGGCATGGAGTACGCGCGCGACCTTGCCGAGCAGATGCAGCGCGACAAGAAAGGCCGTGTGCTCGACCAGTTCGCCAACGCCGACAACCCGCGCGTGCACTACGAGACCACGGGCCCCGAGTTGTGGCGCCAGACCGAGGGGCGCATCACGCACTTCGTCAGCGCGATGGGCACCACCGGCACCATCACCGGCGTGAGCCGCTACCTGCGTGAACGCAATCCCGCGGTGCGCATCATCGGCGCGCAGCCCGCCGAGGGTTCGCGCATTCCGGGCATCCGCAAGTGGCCGCAGGAGTATCTGCCCAAGATCTACGACCCCTCCGCGGTGGACGAGCTCGTGCTGGTGGCGCAGGCCGACGCCGAGGAGATGGCTCGGCGCCTGGCGCGCGAAGAGGGGCTGTTCGGCGGCATCTCGGCGGCCGGCGCCTGCTGGGTCGCGCTGCGTGTGGCCGAGCAGCTGCGTGATGCAACGATCGTGTTCGTGGTGTGCGATCGCGGCGACCGGTATCTGTCGACCGGCGTCTTCCCGGCGTGAGCGCCGTACGGCCGCTCCGAAGGCGCTCGCTTCCCCTCGGGGGGACGGCCCGTAGGGCCAAGGGGGTCCAATGAGCATGGCGAGCGCCTATCGCTATTGCCCGTGTTGCGCCACTGAGCTGCAGCCGCTGGTGCAGCTGGAGGACGGCGGCGAGAAGGTGCGCATGCGTTGCCCCGCGTGCAATTGGACGCATTGGAACAATCCGACGCCAGTGTTGGCGGCGGTGATCGAGTGCGCCGACCGCGACGGTTTGGTACTGCTGGCTCGCAATGCCGCGTGGACCGGCCGCATGTTCGCGCTGATCACCGGCTTCATGGAGGCCGGCGAGTCGCCGGAAAACGGCATCCGGCGCGAGGTGCTCGAGGAGACGTCGCTGCAGGTCGACGCGCTCAAGCTGATCGGCGTCTACGAGTTCGAGCGCATGAACCAGGTAATCATCGCCTACCACGCGCTGGCTCGCGGCGAGATCCGCCTGTCGCCCGAGCTGGCCGAGTACAAGCTGTTTGCGCCGCAAGACATCGTGTGCTGGCCCGCAGGCACCGGCTACGCGCTGGCCGACTGGCTGCGCTCGCGCGGCCACGAGCCGAAGTTCATGGAGTTCAAGCGCCCGTAGAATCGGTCGCTCGTTGACACCCCACGCCATGCAAGCCCAGAAAGAGCTCGACACCCGCGGACTGAACTGCCCGCTGCCCATCTTGAAGGCCAAGAAGGCGCTGGCCGACATGCAAAGCGGCGAAGTGCTCAAGGTGGTGTCCACCGATCCGGGGTCGACACGCGACTTCCAGGCGTTCGCGCGGCAAACCGGCAACGAACTGCTGGAGCAACGCAGCAGCGCCGACGAGTTCGTGCACTACCTGCGCCGTCGCTGACGCGACTGCGCTGCCTCAAGGCGGCAACGCGTTCAGGAAACGCCGGAAGGGCGGCCCGAGTTCAGGGTGCGCCAGCGCCAATTCGACGTTGGCCTGCAGGAAGCCTTCCTTGCTGCCGCAGTCGTAGCGTTTACCTTCGTAGCGGTAGGCGAACACCTTCTCGCGCCGCAACAGCGAAGAAATGCCATCGGTGAGCTGGATCTCGCCGCCCACGCCGTGCGGCTGGTTCCGGATCTCGTGGAACACGCCGGGCGTCAGGATGTAGCGCCCTGCCACACCGAGCCGAGAGGGCGCGTCGGCGGGGCCGGCTTTTCGACGATGCGCGTCACGTCGATCAGCCGGTCGCTCACGGGCGTGCCGGCCACGATGCCGTAGCGCGAGGTGTGCTCGGCCGGCACCTCCTGCACCGCCAGGATCGACGCCCGCCACTCGGCGAACTGGTCGACCATCTGCTTGAGTACCGGTGGCTCGCCCACCATCAGGTCGTCGGCCAGCAGCACCGCGAACGGCTCGTCGCCGACCAGCCGTTGCCCGCACAGCACGGCATGCCCCAGGCCCAGGGCCTGCGCCTGCCGTACGTAGATGCAGTCCATGTCGTCGGGTTTCACCTGACGAACCAGGCTCAGTAACTCCTGCTTACCCGCTTGTTCAAGGGCTACCTCGAGCTCGAACGTCATGTCAAAGTGGTCTTCGATGGGCCGTTTGTGGCGGCCGGTCACGAAGATCATTTCCCGCACGCCCGCGGCGTAGGCCTCTTCGACGGCATACTGAATCAAGGGCTTGTCGACAACCGGCAGCATCTCCTTCGGCTGGGCCTTGGTGGCCGGAAGAAAGCGGGTGCCAAGACCAGCGACCGGGAAAATGGCCTTATTGACCAACATACGACTAAATAAGATTGGTTGGGGCTGAGATGGGGGATTCTGGCACGTTGGTTCGAGCGTATTGCTCCGCTGGTGAGCCGGAGTTCGTATGGACGTCCTGATCGTCGAGCCACTGGAGCCCGAGGTCATGCACTGGCTTGTCGCGCGCCATGCGGTGCGCTACGCGCCCGACCTCGCGCGCGACCCGCGTGCCTTCCGGCAGGCCCTGTTCAACGTGCGGGCAATGATCATTCCACCATCGGTGGCGGTGGATGCGCAGGTGCTGCACTACGCACCGGTGCTGCGCGCGGTGGGGCGCCTGAGCTCGGGCGCCGAGAACATCGACACCGACGCCTGCGCGCGCGCCGGCGTCGAGGTGGTGCGACCGATCAACGCCAGTGCGGCCGCCGAGGCGGAATTCATGATCGGCGCGTTGCTGCAGATGCTCAGGCGCGTGCCGGTGCTCAGCGCCGAGGGCCTGCTGGTCGGCCGCGAACTCGGTGGTGCTACCGTCGGCCTGGTCGGCATGACGCCAGCCGCGCGGCCGCTGGCGCAACTGCTGGGGGCCTTCGGCTCGCGCGTGGTCGGCTACGACCCGGCGGTGCACGTGTCCGACGGACTTTGGAACCGCTGGAAGGTCGAGCCGCTGGGTCTGCGCGAGCTGATGGAGCAGTCTGACGGCGCGTGCGTGATGCTGACCTACTTCTCGCGCTACCACGGGCTGCTGGGCGAGCGCTTCCTGCCGTCGTGCAAGCCCAACCAGGTGCTGGTGAGCATCGCGCACTCCAGCTTGTTCGACGAGATGGCGTTGGCCGAGGTGCTCGGTTCGGGGCGCATGGCCGCGGCGTGGTTCGACAGCCTGGAGCCCGGCATGCTCGACCCCGGGCGCCCGCTGCACGACGTCGACACGCTGCAGGTGACGCCGCGCGTAGCCAGCACCACGCGCGAATCGCGCATCCGCAGCGCATGGGCCGTGGCGCGGCGCATCGACGAGCTGCTGTCGGCCACGCCGGCGCGCGGCCAATTCAGGCCGACGGCACCAGACGACCCTGTTGATCTTCGAACCGGCGAAGCGCCTGCTTGAAGTCCGCCACGCGCTGACGCTCTTGCTCCACCACCGCGGCCGGTGCGCGTTGCACGAAGCTCGCGTTGTTCAGCTTGGCTTCGGACTTGCCGATCTCGGAACGCAGGCGCTCGATCTCCTTGCCGATGCGAGACCGCTCGGCCTCGACATCGATCGGCACGTGAAGAGCCAACTTCGTCTCGCCCACCACCGCCACCGGTGACTGCGCAGCGGCGCCATTGAAAGCGGGCTCGTCGTTGAAAGCCTTGACCTCGGTGAGCCGCGACAGCGCGGCGAGCAACGGCGCGCACGATTCGACCAAGGCGTGGTCGCCGATCGCGTAGAGCGGCACCTTTTGCCCGGGCGACAGGTTCATCTCGCCGCGCAGGCTGCGAATGGCCAGCACCAGGGCCTTGAGCTTGCCGACCCACGCATCGGCTTGGCGGTCGACCTTGTGCAGCTCGGCTTGCGGATAGCGGGCGGTGACGATGGTGTCGTTTGAATCGGCGGCCCTGCGCCCAGCCACCACGGCCACTCGCTGCCACAGCTCGGCGGTGATGAACGGCGCCACCGGGTGCAGCAGCCGCAGCACCGTCTCGAGCACGCGGATCAGCGTGCGCCGCGTGGCGCGCTGCTCGGGCACGCCGCCTTGCGCGATCTGCACCTTGGCGATCTCGATGTACCAGTCGCAATACTCGTCCCACACGAACTGATAGATCGCGTTGGCCACGTTGTCGAGCCGGTACTCGGCAAAGCCTTGCGCCACCGCGGCCTCGACGCGCTGCAGCTCGCCGCTGATCCAGCGGTCGGCCATCGAGAACTTGGCGTAGCCGTGGGCCTTGCCGCCAGGCTCGCAATCGGCCTTGGTGTGCTCCATCAACCCGCAATCGTGGCCCTCGCAGTTCATCAACACGAACTTGGTGGCGTTCCAGAGCTTGTTGCAGAAGTTGCGATAGCCCTCGCAGCGTTTGCTGTCGAAGTTGATGTTGCGCCCGAGCGAGGCCAGCGCCGCGAACGTGAAGCGCAGCGCGTCGGCGCCGTAGCCGGGAATGCCCTGCGGAAACTCCTTGCGCGTGGCCTCGCGGATCGCCGGCGCCATCTCGGGCTTGCGCAAGCCGGTGGCGCGCTTGTCCAGCAGCGGCTCCAGCGCGATGCCATCGATCAGATCCACCGGGTCGAGCACGTTGCCTTCGCTCTTGCTCATCTTGTGGCCGTGCGAATCGCGCACCAGGCCGTGGATATAGACGTGCCTGAACGGCACCTTGCCGGTGAAGTGGCTCGTCATCATGATCATCCGGGCGACCCAGAAGAAGATGATGTCGTAGCCGGTGACGAGCACGCTCGAGGGCAGGAACAGGTCCTGCTCGATCGTCTTGCCGGGCCAGCCCAGCGTCGAGAACGGCACCAGCGCCGACGAGTACCAGGTGTCGAGCACGTCTTCGTCGCGCGTGAGGGCGCCCGTGTAGCCGGCCGCGGTTGCGCGTTGGCGTGCCTGGTTTTCGTCGCGGCCGACGAAGAGCTCACCGCCGGTGCCGTACCACGCCGGGATCTGATGACCCCACCACAACTGGCGCGAGATGCACCAGTCCTGGATGTTATGCATCCACTGGTTGTAGGTGTTGACCCATTGCTCGGGGTAGAACTTGACCTCGCCGGTCTCGACCACGCGGATCGCCTTGGCGGCGATCGATTCGCCGTCGGCGCCCGGCTTGCTCACCGCGACGAACCACTGGTCGGTGAGCATCGGCTCGATGATCTGCCCGGTGCGCTCGCAGCGCGGCACGGTGAGGCGGTGCTTGCGCGTTGCTTCCAGCAAGCCTTGCGCCTGCAGGTCGGCGACGATCTTCTTGCGTGCGACGAAACGGTCGAGGCCGCGGTAGGCCGCGGGCGCGTTGTCGTTCAGCGTCGCGTCGAGGTTCAGCACGCCGAGCATCGGCAGTCCATGGCGCTGGCCGACCGCGTAGTCGTTGGCGTCGTGCGCCGGCGTGACCTTGACGACGCCGGTGCCGAACTCGCGGTCGACGTACGCATCGGCGATCACCGGGATCTCGCGGCCTGTGAGTGGCAACTGCACCCGCGTACCAATGAACGTCGCGTATCGCTCGTCATCGGGATGCACCATCAGCGCGACGTCGCCGAGCATCGTCTCGGGCCGAGTGGTTGCCACCGTGAGGTGGCCGCTGCCTCCGGTCAGCGGGTAACGGATCAACCACAACCAGCCGTCTTCCTCTTCCGACACCACTTCGAGGTCCGACACCGCCGACTTCAGCACCGGATCCCAATTGACCAGGCGCTTGCCGCGGTAGATCAGGCCCTCGTCGTACAGCCGTACGAAGGTGTCGCAGACCACCGACGACAGCTTGTCGTCCATCGTGAAGTACTCGTGCGCCCAGCTGACGCTGTCGCCCATGCGGCGCATCTGCCGCGTGATGGTGGCGCCCGAGGTGTGCTTCCAATCCCACACCTGCGCGACGAAGTTCTTGCGCCCGAGGTCTTGGCGCGACAGGCCCGCGTCCTGCAGCTGGCGCTCGACCACGATCTGCGTGGCGATGCCCGCATGGTCGGTGCCCGGCACCCACAGCGTGTTGTGGCCGCGCATGCGGTGGTAGCGCGTCAACGCATCCATGATGGTCTGGTTGAACGCGTGCCCCATGTGCAGCGTGCCCGTCACGTTGGGCGGCGGCAGCTGGATCGAGAACGACGGCTTGGCGGGGTCGAGCGTCGGCGCGTAGACGCCGCTTTGCTCCCACAGCGGCGCCCAGCGGGCTTCGATGGCGGCGGGTTCGAACGACTTTGCGAGGGGCTGCGTCATCGAGTGAGTAACTTCGTGTGTCGGCTGGGCATCGATTCTAGGCGGCACCCCGGGGCGACACGGTCGGCCTGCGCTGCGGGCATCGCCTGTCAACGTGGACCGGCGCTCGGGTGTTCACTGCTAACGGGTTTGCATTCACCATCCCGATGCGTCTACGTGTCCCTCTTGCGGAGATGAAGATGATGATGATTCGTGGCGCTCGCGGTTCGCACCACCATCGTCGCGGCGCACGCTGGCGCCTGTGGCTTGGCGGCCTGGCGCTGTCGGTGCTGTCGGGCTGCGGCGGCTACGACGGCAACACGGCCTCGTGCGATCTCGTCTCGCGCCAGACCGGGTTGCGCGCCTACTTCAACGACTGGTACTTCTGGTACGCGCTGAGCCCGTATCCGGAGCCCGGCTCGCTGCCGACGATCGATGCCTACTTCAACGCGCTGCTGTACACCGGCACCGACCCCAACTTTCCGGCCGATCGCTGGAGCTTCCACCAGAGCACCGAGAGCTTCAACCGCTTCTACGGTGCTGGCCAGTTGCTGGGCTACGGCCTCTTCGTGGCCGAACTCGAGGTGGCGGGCGCGCCGACGCAGCCGTTGTATGTGCGCTATGTCGAACCGCAGTCGCCGGCCGCCGCGGCCGGTGTCACGCGGGGCGACCAGGTGGTGTCGATCGACGGCCGGCACAGCCGCCGACATGATCGCCGCCAACGATTTCTCGGTGCTGTCACCCCAGGCGGCCGGAACGTCGATCCAGGTCGTGCTGCTGAACAACGCCGCGCAGCGCACCGTCAGTCTGACCTCGGCAGTATTCCCCTTGACGCCAGTGCCGTCGACCAGGGTCGTGACCACTGGGGCCGGCAAGAAGATGGGTTACCTGGTAGTCAAGGACATGCTCGGCCAGGCCGGCCCGCCACTGGCGGCGGCGTTTCAGGATTTCGCTGCGCAAGGCATCACCGAGCTGGCGATCGATCTGCGCTACAACAGCGGAGGACTGCTGTCGGTCGGGCGCGACCTCGCCTCATTCGTCAATCCATCGATCACCTCAGCGAAGACCTACGCCTCGCTGCTCTTCAACGTGAAGCGTGCGCCGCTCAACAACTCGCGCTTCCTGTTCCGCACGCCGGCCAATGCGCTGTCGCTGACGCGCGTGTACGTGCTGCAGGGTGCGCGCACCTGCGCAGCGAGCGAGCAGGTGATCAATGCACTGCGGCCCTTCGTGACCGTGGTGCCGATCGGCGACACCAGCTGCGGCAAGCCGGTCGGTTTCGTGCCGCTCGAGGGCGGTTGCGGCGAGACCTACGCCGTGGTCAATTTCGAAACGATGAATGCCAGCGGCGAGGGCCGCTACTTTGACGGCTTCGCGCCCAGCTGTGCGGTCGCCGAGGACTTCACGCAGCCGATGGGTGGCGACACCGATCCGCTGCTCGTCGCCGCGCGCAACGATGCCGACGGCATCGCTTGCCCGGTGACGACCGCGTCGGCGCGCGAGCACTCGTTGGCTGCCAAGGTGCGGCGCTGGGCGCAGGGCAATCCAGAAGGCGAACGCGGTGTGATGATTCCCCGTTGAGGAGCGGGGCCGCGGTGTCGCGGGTCGCTACATGAACAAGTGCTCGCCGGCGTTCTCGCCGCCGAGGATCACGTAGTTCACCTTGCGCAGGTCGGCCAGCGCGTGGCCGCCCGCGTAGCTGATCGAACTCTGCAGGTCTTCCTTCATCTCGCGCAGCGTGTCGGTGAATTTGCCCTTGATCGGTTCGAGGATTCGTTTGCCCTCGACGTGCTTGTATTCGCCCTTGTTGAAGTCGCTGGCCGAGCCGTAGTACTCCTTGTACAGCTTGCCGTCGACCTCGACCGTGGTGCCGGGGCTCTCTTCGTGGCCGGCGAACAGAGAGCCGATCATCACCATCGCGGCGCCGAAGCGCACGCTCTTGGCGATGTCGCCGTGGTGGCGGATGCCACCGTCCGCGACGATCGGCTTGGTGGCCACGCGGGCACACCACTTCAGCGCCGAGAGCTGCCAGCCGCCGGTGCCGAAGCCCGTTTTCAGCCGCGTGATGCACACCTTGCCCGGGCCGATGCCGACCTTGGTGGCGTCGGCGCCCCAGTTCTCGAGATCGATCACGCCCTCGGGGGTGCCGACGTTGCCGGCGATCACGAACGTCTTGGGCAGCCGCTTCTTGATGTGCTCGATCGTGCGGCGCACGCTGTCGGCGTGGCCGTGCGCGATGTCGATCGTGATGTAGTCGGCACCCACGCCTTCGGCGGCCAGCCGGTCGATCGTGGCGTGGTCGCTCGCCCTGACGCCCGAGCTGATCGACACGAACAGATTCTGCTTGCGCATGCGCGTGGCGAACGCCAGGTTGTCGAGGTCGAAGCGGTGCATCACGTAGAAGTGACCGCTGCCCGCCAGCGACTCGGCGATTGCCTCGTCGATCACCGTCTTCATGTTGGCCGGCACCACGGGCAGCGTGAAGCGCCGCCCGCCGAACTCGAGCGACGTGTCGCACTCGCCGCGGCTGTCGACGCGGCACTTGCGCGGCAACAGCAGAATGTTGTCGTAGTCGAAGATTTCCATGGCCGCCCGCCCAAAAAAATACCGGGCCACGCTGTTCGCAGGCCCGGTGGCCGATTCTACGCGGCTCGTGCGATGCGGGTGCGGCGCCGTTCAGACGCTGCCGTGCTTGGTGTCGAAGTGGATGCCGATCTTCTGCAGCAGCGGCGTCGGCAGCAGCCCGCCGGCGCAGACGATGACCGCCTCGTTGCGCAGCGCTGATCGGCCTGCCGTCGGTCTGCAGATGCACCCGCTCGGGCTCGATCGCGACGCACGGTGGACTCCAGCTCGCACCCGGATGCGGCCTGCTTCTGCTGGGCGTGCTCCAGCGCCTGGCGGTTCTTCTGCTTGACGCGCGAGAACGCCTCGCTGCGGTACGACAGCGTCACGTCGGTGCCCGGTTCGCTCCGCCAACGCGATGGCGGCTTCCAGCGCGCTGTCGCCGCCGCCCACCACCAGCACGGCCTGGCCGTCGTACTGCGCCGGGTCGATCAGGCGGTAGACCACCTTGGGCGATTCCTCGCCCGGCACTTCGAGCTTGCGCGGCGTGCCGCGCCGGCCCATCGTCAGCAGCACGCTGCGCGTGCGGTGGCTGCCGCGGTTGGTGCGCACGACGAAGCCGTCGCCGTCGCGCTCGATGGCCTCCATGCGCTCGCGGAAGCGAGATCTTCAGGCCGGTCTTCTTCACCACGCCCTTCCAGAAGTCGAGCAGCTTTTCCTTCTGCACTTCGCCGAAGCTTGCACCTTGCCGACCAGCGCCAGCTTCACCGGCGCGGTCATCGCGATCTTGTTGCGCGGGTAGTGGTAGACCGCGCCGCCGAGCGAGTCTTCCTGCTCGATCAGCCGGTACCGCAGCTTGTGCTCGATGGCGGACAGTCCGGCCGACAGGCCGGCCGGGCCGCAGCCGACGATGACCACGTCGTAGCTCGAAGTCTGCCGCGCGGCCGCTTGCGCGAATGGCGTCGATCGCCTGGCGCCCCTGCTCGGCGGCCTTGCGGATCAGGCCCATGCCGCCGAGCTCGCCGGCGATGAAGATGCCCGGCACGTTGGTCTCGAAGTCGGGCTGACGTTGCGGAATGTCGATGCCGCGCTTCTCGGTGCCGAACACCAGCTTGATGGCATCGACCGGGCAGGCCGCGAGGCACGCGCCGTGGCCGATGCAGGCGGCGGCGTTGATCAGCACCGCCTTGCCGTTGACGATGCCGATGGCCTCCTCCGGGCAGGCCGTGACGCAGGACGCCGAGCCGATGCAGCGCTGCGGGTCGATCACCGGGTGCAGCGACGGCGGCTCGGCCAGGCCCGCCTTCACCGACTGCTGCAGCTGCACGGCGTGTTCGCGCTGCATGCGACGTTGCCGGCGCAGGTACAGCCACCAAACCACCACCAGCACCGAGAGGTAGAGGCACAGATAGTTCATGGGTCGACGCGCCGAGCGGTATCGAGCCGCTTGCCCCTGCGCTCAGGGTCCGGGTGGCACGCTGAGCCCACGGGCGGCCCGGCGAAGGATCATGGCCCGACGATCTGGCCGATCTCGATCGTGAGGCCGCTGGCGCCAGGTGCCACCGGCGCCGACAGGCCTTGCAGGTCGCCGGGCTGCGGCAGGGCTTCGCCGCTCTTGCTGACGCGCGCGCCGACGACGACCTGCTGGGCCGACGACAGCTGTGGCGGCCGGCGACATGGCCAGGCTGTCGTCGAGCGTGAAGGTCAGCGGCAGGTCCTTCACCTGCTTGCGCAGGATGGCCAGCGGCATGCGCGAGCCCTGCGGCAGCGCGGGCGAAGACGAACACCGTGTCGTCGGGCGCGGCCTTGCCGCTCAGCGCCGGCGGCCAGCGTGACCATGCCGCTGATCGCTGGCGCCGCGGCCGCGGCCGTGCGGCTTGCTGCGGGTTCGGCCTCGCGCTGCAGGCGCGGCCGCCGCCGCGGTGCCGGCGGCGCGCGGCCAGCGCCGCGCCTCGTCGATGCCGCCCTGGATCTGCTTGACGAAGTCGCTGTCGGGCGACAGCTGCGCCATCTTCTCCCAGTGACGCAATGCGCAGCGCGTAGTCCTTGCGCATCGAAGGCCGCCGTGCCGGCCAGCGACAGGGCCTTGAGGTTGTTCGGGTCGAGCTCGAGTGCGCGCGCGATCAGGCGGCTGGGTTCGCCCTCGAGGTTGCGGCCGTTGACCAGCGCCAGCGCGTCGGCGTAGTCGGCCAGCAGCACCGCGTCGTCGGGGCGCAGCGCCACCGCCTTCTTGAATGCCGGCATCGCCTGCTGGCGTGCTTGCCCAGCACGGCGTAGGAGCGGCCGAGCATGGCCCAGCCGTCGACGTCGTCGGGCTGCTCTTTCAGGCGCGCCGCCAGCTTGTCGACCATGCCGTCGATCTGGCCCATCGTGATCGAATGGCCTGCCGCCCTCGGCGCGCGCGGCACGTGCTTGCGGGTCGAGTGCCTGCGGGGTGCCGATCAGCGTGTAGCCGAGCGCAGCCACCACGACCGTGAAGGCCGACAGCGCGCCGAGCATGCGCGGTGGGCGGCCGTGGCGAGGCGGCAGAAGGGAGCGCCGCGTTGGCCGACGCCTGACTGGCACGCTGCTCGAGGCGCGCGCGCGCCTCGCTGGCCTGCGCATCGGTCAATGCGCCGCTTGCGCGCAGGGCGTCGAGCTGGCGCATCTGCTCGCGCGCCTCGGCTGGCCGCTTCGATGCGCCCGCTGCGCCGCCACAACGGCCGCGTCATCAGCGCGAGCGCGGCCAGCACCATCGCCGCGGCGAGCAGGACGAACGTCGTCAATGGGCCTCCTTGGCGGCCTCGCCGGCGTCATCGTCGAGCTCGTCGGGCTCGAACTGATCCGGCGCCAGCGGGCGCGCCGGCGCAACACCAGCACCAGCACGAGCACGCCGCCGATCAGCAGCACGACCGGGCCCGACCCACAACACGGCGGTGCTGCCCTTCATCGGCGGCCGGTAGCGGACGAAGTCGCCGTAGCGATCGGTCATGTACTGCACCACCTGCTCGTCGGTGTCGCCGCGCAGCAGCTGCTCGCGGATCTCGCGCCGCAGGTCATCGGCCAGGCCGGCGTGCGAGTCGGCGATGGTCTGGTTCTGGCACACCAGGCAGCGCAGCTCCACCGCGATGCGCTGCATGCGCGCTTCGAGCACGGGGTCGTCGGCGGCCGGTGCGGCCTCCTTGGCGCCGGCCGACGGCGCACCAGCGCGCACAGCAGCAGCAGCCCACCACTTAGCCATTCAGTTCCTTCAGCAGCGGCACGATCTGCGTGTTCAGCACCTCGGGCGTGAGCGGGCCGATGTGCTTGAAGCGGATCACGCCGTCCTTGTCGATCACGAAGGTCTCGGGCACGCCGTAGACGCCGAAGTCGATGCCGACGCGGCCATCGAGATCGGACAGCGACAGCGTCGTAGGGATTGCCGAACTCCTTGAGCCAGCCCAGCGCGTCGTTGCGCGAGTCCTTGTAGTTCAGGCCGTACAGCGGCACTTGCTTCGTGCGCGCGAACTCCACCAGGTGCGGGTGCTCCTCGCGGCAGGCGCCGCACCAGGACGCCCACACGTTGAGCATCCAGACCTTGCCCAGCATCGCATCGCGGTTCACCGACCTGCGCGGGATCGTCCAGGCGCGGCAAGTTGAAGGTCGGCGCCGGCTTGCCGATCAGCGGCGAAGGCACCTCGTGCGGGTCGAGCTTGAGGCCGACGGCCAGAAAGCCCACCAGCACGCAGAAAGATCGCCAGCGGGACGATGAAGCGCAGGCTCTTCATGTCCGTTGGCTCACCAGGCCCGACGCGTCGGTGGCCTCGGCCGCGCGCCGCGTCGCGCGGTAGCGGCGGTCGCTGGCGGCGAGCAGGCCGCCCAGCGCCATCAGCAGGCAGCCGCCCCAGATCCAGTCGACGAACGGCTTGAAGTACACGCGCACGATCCAGGCGCCGCCCTCGACCGGCTCGCCGAGCGAGACGTAGAGGTCGCGCGTGAAGCCCGGCGTCGATGGCCGCCTCGGTCATCGGGCTCTGCTGCACGCGATAGAGGCGCTTCTCGGGGCGCAGCGTGGTCACCGGCTTGCCGTCGCGCGTGACCTCGATCAAGCCCTGCGCGGCGGCGTAGTTGGGGCCCTGGACGTCGCGCACGCCGCGGAAGGTGAACACGTAGCCGGCGAGCTCGGTGGTGTCGCCGACCGACATCTTCACGTCGCGCTCGATCTCGTAGGTCTTGACCATGCTGACGCCGAACGCGAACGCGGCCACGCCCAGGTGCGCGAGCATCATGCCGAGCATCGCGCGCGGCAGCTGGCGCGCGCGCGTCCACACGCTGCCGCCCATGCCGGCGCCGATCTTCAGATGCTCCCAAAGATGGGTGGCCAGCGAGAACACGATCCAGCAGGCGAGCAGGAAGCCGAGCGTCGCCATGGCACTGATGTGGCCGGCAGCCCACCCCGTGGCCAGCGCGGCGGGCACCGTCAACGCGAGCGCCCAGCGCAGGCGACGCGCCAGGTCAGGAAGCTGCGCCTGCTCCAGCGCGCCAGCGGACCGATGCCCATCAGCAACAGCACCGGCGTCATCATCGGCACGAACACGGTGTCGAAGTAGGGCGGACCGACCGAGATCTTGCCCAGGCCCAGCGCGTCGAGCGCCAGCGGGTACAACGTGCCGAGCAGCACGGTGGCCATCGCGGCCACCAGCAACACGTTGTTGGCCAGCAGCATCGACTCGCGCGACAGCGCAGAGAACCGCGAACCCAGGCCCACCTTGGGCGCGCGCCACGCGTACAACGTGAGCGAGCCGCCGATCACGATCACCAGGAAGGCCAGGATGAACAAGCCGCGCCGCGGATCGGTGGCGAAGGCGTGCACCGACGACAGCACGCCCGAGCGCACGAGGAAGGTGCCCAGCAGCGACAGCGAGAACGCCATGATCGCCAGCAGCACGGTCCACGACTTGAACGCGCCGCGCTTTTCAGTCACGGCCAGCGAGTGGATCAGCGCCGTGCCGACCAGCCACGGCATGAACGAGGCGTTTTCCACCGGATCCCAGAACCACCAGCCGCCCCAGCCGAGCTCGTAGTAGGCCCAGGCGCTGCCCATCGCAATGCCGACCGTCAGGAAGATCCAGGCCGCGAGGGTCCAGGGGCGCGTCCAGCGCGCCCACGTGGCGTCGAGGTTGCCGCCGATCAGCGCGGCGATCGCGAACGCGAAGGCAACCGAGAAGCCGACGTAGCCCATGTAGAGCATCGGCGGGTGGAACACCATGCCCGGGTCCTGCAGCAGCGGGTTCAGGTCGCGGCCGTCGGGCGCGCCGGGCAACAGGCGCTCGAACGGGTTGGAGGTCAGCAGCATGAACAGCAGGAAGCCCACGCTGACCAGGCCCATCACCGCCAGGATGCGCGCCACCACCGGCTGCGGCAGATGGGCGCTGAACTGCGCCACCGCCAGCATCCACACGCTGAGCATCAGCAGCCACAGCAGCAGCGAGCCTTCGTGGCCGCCCCAGACGCCGGCGATGCGATAGTGCAGCGGCAGCGCCGAGTTGGAGTTCGACGCCACGTAGAGCACCGAGAAGTCGTTGTTGGCGAACGAATAGGCCAGCGCGCCGAAGGCGAACACCACCAGCGCGCACTGCGCCTGCGCAGCCGGCCGCGCCAGCGCCATCCACTGCACGTTGCCGCGCGCCGCGCCGACGATCGGCAGCGTGCCCTGCACCAGGGCCACGGCCAGCGCGAGCAACAGGGCCACCTGGCCGAGTTCGGGAATCATTGCTGGTCTCCGGCGCCGACCACAGAGTGGCCGATTTTCTCGTTGGTCTTGGCCGCGCGCTTCAGCGCCTCGCTGGCTTCGGGCGGCATGTAGTTCTCGTCGTGCTTGGCCAGCACCTCGCGTGCGACGAACACGCCGTCGCCGCGCATCTGGCCCTGCGCCACCACGCCTTTGCCCTCCTTGAACAGGTCGGGCAGGATGCCGCGGTATTGCACCGACACCGTCTTGGCGGTGTCGGTCACGAGAAACTGTACTTCAGTGCCGTCGCGCTTGACGCTGCCTGGCTCCACGAGGCCGCCGAGGCGGAACGTGCGGTTCAGCGGCGCCTCCTTGGCTGCCACCTGCGACGGCGAATAGAAGAACACCAGGTTGCTCTGGAATGCGTTGAGCACCAGGGCCGTGGCCACGCCGACGGCGGCAACGATGCCGCCGATGATGGCCAGACGTTTGTGACGTGGTTTCATTGGTCCCCCTCGGGTGAGCGCAGGCCGGCATCGCGCAGCGCTTGCCGGCGGTGGCTGCGAGCCAGCACGGGCTCGATCAGCATCAGCGCCAAACACACAGCGTACGCGCTCCAGACGTACAGCGCGTAACCACCCATCGCAAAGAACTCCGAGGCACTGGACCACATCATTGCAACTCCTTACCAGCCAGTGCGCGCACCCAGTCGGTGTCGCGCTCGCGCTGCAACGCCAGGGCCTGTGCACGCGTGAACACCACGGCGAACGCGTAGGCCCAGAACGCAAAGGTCATCAGCAACATCGCCAGCAACATGGTCTGCGCCATCGAGGGTGCCTTGGTCAGGCTGATCGTCGCGCCCTGGTGCAGCGTGTTCCACCAGCGCACCGAGAAATAAATGATCGGTACGTTGACGGCGCCCACCAGCGCCAGCACAGCACCGGCTTTGTCGCCGCGCACGGCGTCGTCGATCGAGGTTACCAGCGCGATGAAGCCGAGGTACAGGAACAGCAGGATCAGGTACGACGTGAGCCGCGCGTCCCACACCCACCAGGTGCCCCAGGTGGGCTTGCCCCAGAACGAGCCGGTCCACAGCGCGAGAAAGGTGAACATCGCTCCGGTGGGCGCCAGCGCGCGCGCGAGCATCGAGGCCATGCGCGCGTTGAACATCCAGCCCACCGCGGCCCAGAACGCCATCACCAGGTAGATCACCATCGAGATCCAGGCCGCCGGCACGTGGATGAAGATGATGCGGTAGGAGTTGCCCTGCGTGGCGTCGACCGGTGCGACGAAGAAGCCCACGTACAGGCCGGCCACGGCCAGCACGATGGCCACACCCCACAGCCACGGGTTGAGCACACCGGCCAGCCGGTAGAAGCGCGATGGCGCGGCAAAGGTGGACCAGCGCAGCGCGTGATTCATGCAGGCCTCATTCGAGCGCGATGCGCAGCGCCACCGCGGTGGCCGGTGGCGCGATCAGCGAGGTGATGATCAGCAGCGCCCCCAGCAGCGAGAAGTGCCCCGACGTCGAGATGCCACTGTCGACCGCGCCCACCGCGCCGGCCCCGAAGATCAGCGCCGGAATCGACAGCGGCAGGATCAGCAGGATCAGCAGCACGCCGGCGCTGCGCAGGCCCAGCGTCAGCGCCGCGCCCATGCCGCCGAGCAGGCTGAGGATCGGCGTGCCCAGCAGCAGCGTGCCCACCAGCACGGCCAGGCCCTGCGGGGCTCATGTCGAGCAGCAGGCCGATCACGGGCGCGGCCAGCACCAGCGGCGCGCCGGTGATCGTCCAGTGCGCCGCGGCCTTGGCGGCAGCCATCGCGGTGGCGGGTGGCCGGACAGCAGCATTTGTTCGAGCGAACCGTCGGCATGATCGAGCGCATACAGGTTGGCCACCGAGAGCATCGACGCCAGCAGTGCGCAGACCCAGACCACGCCGGCTGCGATCACGCGCAGGGTCTGTGGTTCCGGCCCGACGCCCAGCGGGAACAGGC
This sequence comes from uncultured beta proteobacterium, assembly GCA_963774185.1. Classification (GTDB taxonomy): domain Bacteria; phylum Pseudomonadota; class Gammaproteobacteria; order Burkholderiales; family Burkholderiaceae_C; genus JAEUPI01. The sequence continues at coordinate 15,939 of CAVZEK010000015.1, read as the reverse complement.
TCACCGCGACGATGAAGAACACCACCGGCAGCAACGCCTCGACCCGCCGGCGCAGGGCCAGGCGCAGGTCGCGAGCGTAAATGGCGCGTGAAGGCGGACAACATGCGAAAAGTCAGAACACGCTCAGGCGAATGGATCCAGATCGAACTCGGACATGTCGGGCGCTCCGGTGCCGGGGGACAGGTGGCTGGTCAGCAACACGCTGCCGCGTCGGCGCCAGGTGCTCGTGCAACAGGCCGTTGACGCAGGCGATGCCGTCGACGTCGAGCGCATCATAGGGTTCGTCGAGGACCCACAACGCCGCTCGCCGCTCCAGCGCCAGGCGTGCCAGCGCGGCGCGCCGCCGTTGGCCCTGCGACAGCGTGCGCACCGGCGCGTCGCGGCGCGAACCCATGCCCACGCGCGCCAGCGCGGCGTCGATCGACGCCGCATCGTGCGCGCGGCCGTGCAGATGGGCCAGGAAGCGCAGCGACTCCTTCACCGTGAGATCCTCCTTCAGCGCATTGGCGTGACCGATGTAGATGCCGCTGCTGCGCATACCCGATGGCGCGGCGCACCGCGACGCCGCCCCACAGCACGCGCCCGACTCGGGCACCGCCAGGCCGCAGGCCAGCCGCAGCAGGCTGGTCTTGCCGCGCCCGTTGCGGCCGCGCAGCCAGACCGCGCAGCCGGCGCGCACCTCGAGGTTCACGCCCCTGAACAGCACGCGGTCGCCGCGACGGCAGGCGAGGTCGACCAGCGACAAGGTCGGCAACTCTCCGGCATCAGAACTCGTACCGGACGCCCAGGGAGTAATTGACACGTTTGGACGATTCTTGAGTCGTGGTGGCCAGAGTCGGTCGCCGCCGGTCCGACTGCGCGATGCCCTTGCCGATTTCGTAGGTGACGAAGCTTTCGATCGCCCAGTGCGTCCAGCCGCGGTAGGTGATGCGCAGCCCAGGTGTCCAGCGCTGGTTGGTGCTGCCGGCGGGATTGCGGTCTTGGTAGTACTGCAGTGAAGGCTCGAACTGCCAGACCTCCCAGCCCACCGACGACAGATTGTAGGAGAGCAGCCAGCCCTTCAAATGCCGGGCTCGAGATCGCAGTGGCCGACCACACGTGGGTGTCGCGGTTGGAATACAGATTCAGCCCGATCAACTGCAGGCTCGGCGTGTAGATGTTGCCGGATGCCGGGCGGCCCGTCTCGAAGCCCGGCACCTCGGGCACCGGCGGGATCGCGCCGATGTTGGTCATCTGCGCGCTGGCACCCGACGCTCCACGTCGTGTTCAGCGGTTTGGTCACGCCGAGCTGCGCCTGCGTGATGTACGGCGTGGTGCGCCGGATCTGGTCGCGCAGCGCATCCGACGTTGGTATTGGCCAGCCGCTCGAGGATGTTCTTGAAGATCACGCCGGGGTTGTTCGGGTCACCGAAGGTGAGCGCATTGCCCAACGTGAACATCGACAGCGCTGCGCCGGTCGTACAGGGCGTTGAAGACCGTGTTGTCCTCCAGGATCCAGGTGCCCTGCACGGTGGCGATGTTCAGCGCATTGAACACCACGTCGTAGTCGAACTGCGAGAACACCGACGCCCCGCCCTTGAAGAATCGCACCTCGAGTCCGACCGCGCGCCGATCGAGCTCGCCGTCGATCGTCTGCTGGATCACGTACAGCCCGGTGCTGACGTTCGGGCACGATGCTGTCGACGTCGATCGACGCGCCGTAGAACCGCCGCTTGGAATCGAACAGCTGATCGGTCGGTATGCCGGCCACGGCACCGAACTTGATCTTCTGGCGCGTCAGGTAGCTGGCGGCGACGCCATCGAAGCGGCCCATGATGCCGTTGCCCGTCGGTGATTGGCGCCCGAGCCGCACTGCGTAGCCGTCGATCAGCGACTTGTAGTCGACGTACAGGCTCGTCAGGCGGTTCCTGCTCTTGTCGGGGCGCTCGAGGTCGTCGGTGTACGAGTCGCGCACCACGAAGCGCATGTCGCGTGTCCGCGCTGCGTTGGCGCCAGGTGAGGTCGACGTCGCCGATGATCTGGCGCGTCTTGTCCGACGTGAACTGTGGGTCCCCCGGGACCTGCGGCAGACCGGCGATCGGCGAATCCTTGAAGTCCTGGCTGCGCACCTGGCCGTTGCCGCCGTAGTAGTACAGCGACGTCGAGCCGGTGACCGTGGTCTCGGTCGGCGACTTCGGTCGCGTCGGCACCGGCGGTGGAGCCGCCGGCAGGGCCAGCAGCTGATGGCGCACGCGCTCGGTGCCTTCGCCTTGCGGATACAGCTGCAGGTAGGTCTGGAACTCGATGCGCGCGCGCGCGAGGTCGCCCGATCGTGCGCGTGCGATGCCGATCAACTCCTGCGCCTCGCGGGTCTTCGCACTGGGCGGCAGGTTGAGCAACTCGTTCAACGCCTCGACGGCCGCCGCGTGATTGCCCTGCGCCATGGCGGTCTGCGCGCTGGCCAACAGTGTCGACGCACGAGCTTCGATCTCGGGCGGCGTCAACGAAGGCGGCGACTCGGGGGTTGCAGGCGGTGCGGTGGCCGCGGACGGCGGCGTGACGGGCGGCGGGCACCGGTGGTGCAGGCGCCGGGGTCGGGCGCAGTGCTGCGGCGCAGCGGCTCGGGGCGGTGGCTCGGGAACGGCGCAGCCGGGCGCCGGCAGCCGGCGCCGGGACGGGTGCGGGCCCAGGTGCAGAGGGCTCAGGAACGGGTACCGGAACAGGCACCGGATGCCCGGGACGGGCGTAGGAACTGGCGGCCGGCCGGTGGCGCCGCTGCGACCGTGCTCGGGGCTGGCGCCGGCCCCACCGCCACGACCGTGGCCTGCGGGAATGCGGACAGTTGCTGCAACACCGCTTCGGCCTGCGGGCGTGTCGTGAAGTGGCCGAGGTGGACTTCGTAGCGCGTCACGCCATCGATCACGCGTCGTGCGGTGAACAGGTCGTAGTTCTGCAGGCCGCGCGGCAACAAGCGGTCGAAGGTGACGCTGGGGTCGCTGGATGACTGCAGCACGATCACGAAACGGCGGTCGCCCTCGGGCAAGCGTCGCCGGAATGACGGCGCTGGCGGCCGCGGTGCCCGGTGTGGCCGCGGGCGTCGGCGCGCGCGGCAAAGGCACCGCCTGGCGCGCCGACACCGCCGCGCCCTTGCCCTCGATCACGATCTCGATGCTGCGGTTGCCCTGGCCCGCGCGTACCGTCATGCGCGTCGACTCGACCGTGCGCACCTGCAACTTGCGGTCGCGTTCGCCGCGCTCGGGTTCGTCGTACAGGTTCATTTCCGGCAGGCCCTGCGCCGCGCCCAGGCGCAAGGCCTGGTTGGTGCGCAACTCGCCGTTGGTGGTGGCGATCAGCGAGTAGAAGATCAGCGTCAGGTCGCCCGAGCTGCGTGGAGAAGGCGCGCTGAAACCGGACCTCGGTGGCGAAGCGCAGCTGCAGCACCGCGTTGTTGCCTTCGCGGCGCACGTCGAACTGGTCTATCGACTTGCGCCTGCGCGGCGCTGCAGACCAGAGCAGCGGCGACGGCGACGATGCAGGGTTGGAAACTCGATCGCATTGTTGTCGTGGCAGCCGGAGGCTCGCTGCTGGCAAGTCAAAACGAACTGCCCCGGCGCGGGCCGGGGCGGTCGGGGGTTGAGGCGAGTTCAGTCCCAGTTGCTGTAGGCGGTGCCCTTGTTGCCCAGCGGCCGGTGGCAGCCCGACTGCGAGCAATCGGTGACGCCGGTGGTCTTCTGGTGCGTCAGCGACTTCTTCTCCATGCTGCCGAGGTAGTTGGTGCCGCTCTGATGGCAGGCCTTGCACCAGCCGGCGCCGTTGCCATGGCTGGTGTTGTGGTTCATCGTCATCGTGGTCCACGACGGTGGTGCTCGGTGTGGCAGGCGTTGCAGTCCATCGCCGCGCCGTTGAGCAACTGCACCTCGGGAATGTGGTTGGCCGGCTTGGCCAGCGCGCCCTGCGTGCCCTGCGAGGTGTAGCTGCCGTTGTGGCACAGCTTGCACGCTGCGTGGTCACCACCGTGTGGTTCATCGTCACCGAGGTGGCAAAGCTCGCCTGCGACTTGTGGCACGAGTCGCACTTGGCGGTGCCCGAGGTGATCGGGAATGTGCGTGGCCGGCTTGCCCATGGCCGTGCTGCCGTTGTGGCAGGTGTCGCAGGTGCCGGTGCCCACCGCGTTGGCCGCCGAGTGCGCGAAGGTGGCCGTAGCTCCAGCTGGTGGTGCTCTTGTGGCAGCTCTCGCAGCCGCCGGTCACTCCGCTGTGCGTGGCCGTGGTCGGCTTGCCCACGGCATTGAGGTAGCTGCCGCCCGGTGTGAGCGTGTGGCAGCTGACGCAGCCGGTGCTGACACGCTGTAGCTGCTGTGGAACCTGCCGTTGGCCCAGGTGGTGGTCGAGCCCTTGTGGCAGCCGTCGCAGTTGGCCGCCGCAGCCACCGGCCACCGTCTGGTACGGGATGTGATTGGTCGGCCGGCCGTCGGCGGGCGGGTAGCCGCCGGTGTGGCAGCTGGCGCAGGCGTTGGCCACCGGCATCTGCGTGTGGTTCCACTTGGTCGGCGTCCACAACGCTGGGCTCACGTTGTGGCAGCTGAAGCAATTGACGCGTGGTCGGGATGTGCGTGGCCGGCTTGCCGGTGGCCGTGCTGCCGTTGTGGCAGGTGCGTGCAGACGGTTGCCGCGGTGAACGTGCTGTGGTCGGTCTTTGCGCCCGCCCAGGTGGTGGTGCTCTTGTGGCAGCTCTCGCAATTGCCGGTCACGCTGGCGTGCGTCGCGGTGGTGGGCTTGCCCACCGCACTGAGATAGCTGCCGCCCGCGGTGAGCGTGTGGCAGGTGACGCAGCCGGTGCTCACGCTGTAGGAGCTGTGGAACTTGCCGTTGGCCCAGGTCGTGAAGCTGCCCTTGTGGCAGCTGTCGCAGTTGGCCGCGGAGGACACCGCCACCGTCTGGTACGGGATGTGGTTGGTCGGCCGGCCGTCGGCCGGCGGGTAGCCGCCGGTGTGGCAGCTCGCGCAGGCGTTGGCCACCACCATCTGCGTGTGGTTCCACTTGGTCGGTGTCCAGCCCTGCGGGCTGACGTTGTGGCACGCTGAAGCAGTTGAGCGTGGTCGGGATGTGCGTGGCCGACTTGCCGCTGGCGCGTGACGCCGTGGCATTGCGCGCAGTTGGTCGCTGCGGTGAACGTGCTGTGGTCCACCGACGCTGAGGCCCAGCTGGTCGTGCTCTTGTGGCAGCTCTCGCAGTTGCCGGTCACGCTGGCGTGGGTCGCGGTGGTGGGCTTGCCCACTGCGCTCAGATAGCTGCCGCCGGCAGTCAGCGTTGGCACGTGACGCAGCCCGTGCTGACGCTCGACGTTGCTGTGGAACTTGCCGTTGGCCCAGGTCGCGAAGCTGCCCTTGTGGCAGGTGTCGCAATTGGCGCTGGCCACCGTGGCGATCAACGCATAGGGCACGTGGTTCGCAGGCCGTCCGTCGGCCGGCGGGAATGCGCCGCTGTGGCAACTCGCGCACTGGCCCGTCACCACCGTCTGCGTGTGGTTCCAGGCGGTGGGCCGCCACGCGGTGAAGGTCGTGTGGCAGGCGTCGCACGACTGGTTCGCGTCGGTCGGGATGTGGTTCGGCGACTTGCCGGTCGCCTTGCCCGTGCCGTGGCAGCTGGTGCAGGTGCCGGCGACCACGCCGGAGTGGTCGAACTTCGCGGCCGGCACCCACGCGGTCACGCGGTGGCAGGCGTCGCACGACGCACTGGTCTGGATGTGGGTGGCCGGCTTGCCGGTGGCGGTGATGCCGTTGTGGCAGCTCTGGCAGGTGCCCGCGGCCACGCCCTGGTGGCTGAAGGTCGCGCCGATGTAGGTCTTGGTGTTGTGGCAGGCGCTGCAGGCCAGCGTGGTCGGCACGTGGGTGGGCGGCCTGACCACGTTGCCGCGCGAGTAGCCCATGCCTGCCACGTGGCACGACGCGCAGTCGCGCGGCGTGCCCTTGAAAATGCCGTTGACGTGGCACGACTCGCAGCGTGCCTGGACATGCGCGCCGGTGAGTGCGAAGCCGGTCTTCAGGTGGTCGAAGTTCCTCGTCGTGCCGGTCTGCGCGAACGCCAGGCCCGCACCCAGAGCCAGGCAGGCCAACACCAGTGGCGAACCACACCGTGGTGCGGTGGTAGCTGGCGCGGAAATGGGCGAGCCGGTTCATGGCCGACCTTGCGCCAATGCGTCGCCGCTCAGTGGCTCGAGAAGCCGAGCGCCCAGAGCATGGCCCGATGCCTGCGGCTCATCGAAGCCCACCCGAGTGCGAATGCGCTTCCAGCTGTCGGTGTCGTGGCACTGCTCGCAACCGGGGCCGAAAGCGCCGTCATGCACGTCTTCCGGCGGTGGCAGCCGATGCAGCTGCTGCCGACGACGGCCGCTGCCTTGCCGCGCGGCGCCGGCTCCGTGTGACAGGTCTCGCAGGTCACCTTGCGGTGCGCGCCGTCGAGCTTGTAGTCGGTGCGCGCGTTCGTGGTCGAAGTTCCAGAGATCCCAGGAGCGCGTGTTGTGGCAGTTCTCGCAGGCACGCCGAATTTCAGCTTGTGCGGGTCGTCCTTCTTGTGGCAAGCGTAGCAGTCCCGCGGGGCATCCTTGTAGCGCGCGGTCTTGTGGCACTCGCCGGACTTCACGGCACGTGCTTGCCCAGTCAGCGGGAAGCGCGACTGGCCGTGGTCGAAACGCGTGTCCTTCCAGTAGCGGTCGCCGTGGCAGGCTTCGCACTTCGTGCCCTCCTGGCCCTCGTGCTTGTCGTCCTTCTTGTGGCAGCGGTAGCAGTCCATCGGCGTGTTGCGGTAGCTGCTTCAGGTCCTTGTGGCAGTCGCTGCACTTGACCTTCTTGTCCGCATGCGCGTTGCGCAGCTTGAAGCTTGGTCTTGTCGTGGTCGAAGCGCCGGCTCGTGTCTTCCAGTCGCGTTCGGTGTGGCAGTCCGCGCACTTCTCGCCCAGCGTGTCCTCGTGCTTGTCGTCCTTCTTGTGGCAGCCGTAGCAGTCCTTCGGCGCTTCCTTGAACATCGCGCTCTTGTGGCAGTCCTTGCACTTCACCTTGGCGTGCTTGCCCAGCAGCGGGAAGTCGGTCTTGTCGTGGTCGAACTTGGCCGTCTCCTTCCAGTCGCGTCTCGGTATGGCAGCTGCGCAGTCTTGCCCAGGCTGCCCTTGTGCTTGTCGTCCTTCTTGTGGCAGTCGACACACCGGGCTCAGCTTGACTCTTGTACAGATGGCCGGTGTGGCAGTCGGTGCACTTCGCTTTGAGGTGCTTGCCGCGCAGCACGTACTTGGTGTCGGTGTCGTGGTTGAAGGTCGACTGCTTCCAGGCCTTGGCGCTGTGGCAGCTCTCGCACTTCTCGCCGTACTGGCCCTTGTGGCCGCTGGCGCTGTCGTCGTCCTTCTTGTGGCAGCCGATGCAGGTGAGCGGCGTGTCCTTGTACTCGTTGTCCTTGTGGCAGTCGGCGCACTTCACGTCGACGTGCTTGTCCTTCAGCGCGAAGCGCGTCTTGTCGTGGTCGAACTTGCGCCTTCTCCTTCCAGTTGTTCTCGCGTGTGGCAGTCGGCGCACTTCGTGCCCAGCGAGCCCTTGTGCACGTCGTCCTTCTTGTGGCAGGCGTTGCAGTCCGGTGCGGCTTCGCGGTACTTCTTGCTCGGCTCGTGGCACTTGTCGCATTCCACGTCGCCGGTGCTTGCCGCGCAGCGCGAAGTCGGTCTGCGTGTGGTCGAACTTCTGCTTGTCGAAGCTCGACGATGCGCGCGTTGCGGCCCTTGTGGTCGGTGTGGCAGCTGCGGCAGGGCTGCGGCTTCCTGTCGCCCGTGGTAGCCGGTGCGCTCACGCACGTCCTGCCCCACTTCCTTGTGGCAGTCCATGCACAGCCGGTCCTGCGCCGTGCGGTCGAAGCGCACGTGGCACTTGCGCGCAGTCTTCGTCCCACTTGGCGTGGTCCTGCACCAGTCGCCCGGCCGCAGCACCGACTCGATGTTCTGCGCCAGCGCCGGCGGCAGCGCAAGCCACGCAGCAACAGGCACGCCAGCAGCCAGCGGATCAGCGCTAGGCGGGCACGTGGCAGTCCATGGCGCATCCGTTCTTCAAGGTCAGTAGGCGTGCACGGCGATCACGTGCACGACGGCACTGATGACCAGCAGGTAGACGAAGGGCAGGTGGGCCACGTGCCACAGCGCGAACACGCGTTCGTAGGCGCTGTACTGGGCGACGCGCACCACGGCGTGCAGGTACTGGTCGACCAGCCGGCGCGCCCGCCGCTTGCGGCGGTTGCAGATTCCTGGCGCTCCAGCCGTGCTTGGCGGCCAGCTCGTGCAGAGGCGCGCGCAGCTCGCGCACGCACCGCCGGTAGATCGATCCACTGCTGGATCGGCAGCAGCGTCACCTGGCGCAAGTGCGTGATCCAGCCCGCCTGCGCCTGCAGCTCGCGCTGCTCGAATGCCGAGCAGACGCGCCTCGACCTGCGGGCAGAAGTGCAGGCGCGAGCGTGCCTCGTCTTCGACCAGTCCGGCACGGTCGCGCAGGTCGCGCAACGAAGTCCGTTCGCCGTCGCAGGCCGCGGTGGACGCGCACGTAGATGAAGCGGCCGACCACGCCGCTGGCCACCACGATGCACATGCTGTACAGCGCCACGCCGGCGTTGAGCGAGCCGATGCGGAACGTCGAATGAACCAGGATCAGCCAGGGGCCGCCGATGCCCAGAGCATGTGCACCCAGAACCACCACTTGACCTTGCCCCAGCCTTGCATGAAGCGCAGGTACTTGCGCAGCGGATAGACTGAACAGCACCAGCATCATCGAGCCGCCCGCCACGCCGAGCCAGTAGCCGGTGTCATCATTGGGCTTGAGCAGATGCCATTGGCTGATCTGCCACGCCGCACCAATCAGGGCGGCCAGTAGCAGGTACAGCAGCAGGTCGCCTCGGCTGGGGTCTCCGGCGGTGGTCTTGCGAGGCGGTACCGTCGCGTCGAGCTGCACCTCGTCGATCGATGCCGGCTCGGCGGCGCTGGGGCGCTTGCTCACAGCCAGTGGGGTCGTGGATGCCTGCCGACGGGCGGCCGGGCGCCGACGCGGGTAAACGGTCTCGTCAAGGGGCGCGGCGTCGACGCCGGGTGCGGCCACGGGTTGGCTGTTCATTGGTTTTGAGCGGTGGCAGCGGAAAGCCCGGGCCCGGCGGCCCCTACGTCCTCGCGCCAACTGGGCCTGTCTTTATATATGTGAATAAATACCTTTTAAACATGCCGATTGTGTGTGGCCCGGGTCGCCCCGTTCGTGAACAAACGTTGCGCCCCAGGGCGGCCGCGAACGCGACAGGCCAACGCCTCGGAGCATGGCCCGCCGACCTGGGGATCAGGTGTGTGCGGTGGTGTTCACCTGTGAGGAACCCGTCGGGTGCCCGCAGCGCTTTTTCGCGCACGTGCACCGACGAGCACGTTGAGCGCGGCCCACGCACCCGAACATTCGGTTGCGAACGTTGTGCCACGGCGATGCGCGCGCCTGCGCGCATCACGCGCGCGGCGTGTGTCTTCAGCGTGGCTTCACCGGCGCCGCGACTGGCGCCGCACCGTGGGTGGCTGAGGCGCGATCAGCCGACGGGCCCGTCGTGCCCGACGAACAACCGCTGCAAATCGGCCGTGCTGCGGCGGCCGAACGAAGCGCCGTGGCTCGCGATCCAGTCGAGCGTGCGTTGCCGCCCAGCGTCGCGCAACCGCTCCAACAGCGGCTGGTGGGCGATGAGCTTGCTGTCGCTGGGGAGCGCCGCCAGGTAGTCGTGGCCGTCGATCACATGCCAGTGGGTGCGCTGCACGCGGCGCTCGAAGGTGCCGCGCAGCCAGGTTGCGCCCGGCATCGCGGCGGCTTCGGCAATCCACTGCATCTCGCGCAGGTAGGTGGCGGTGAACGCGATCTCCATCGTGCGTGCGCGGATCTCCTCCACCCCATGCGGAGTGGCGCCCAGATGCCAGGGGCTCAGCATGACCACCACCAGATCGTCGACGCCGCGTTCGGCCAGCAACGGCAGCACCGGGGGGTTCGCGCTGAAGCCGCCGTCCCAGTACGGCTGCCCGTCGATCGTCACGGCCGGCTGCAGCGTCGGCAGGCAGGCCGATGCCATCAGCACGTCGATCGAGAGCTCGGGGTTGCGAAAGACGCGTAGGCGCCCCGTGTTCGCATGCGTGGCGGCGATGCACAACGCGATGTCTCGCTGCAGCGCGAGGCGTTCGAAGTCGACGCTGCGTGCGAGCAGATCGCGCAACGGATCGAGCCGCAGCGGATTGGCGTGCGCGGGCGACAGCCACTGAGTCCACTGCAGCATCCAGCGCCCGGTGGCCGACAATGATTCGCCGCTGCTGCTCAACATCTTCATCGCGTCCCAGGGCAGCGTGCGACCCAGCGCGTGCCAGAACGCGGAAAGTGCAGCCCGCGCGCCATCGCGGCCACCCTCGAGCAGGCCGTGCGCCAGCAGCACCGCGTTCATCGCGCCGGCGCTGGTGCCGCTGACCGCGACGATCGGGTTGGCTGTGTGCTCGAGCAGCGCGTCGAGCACGCCCCAGGTGAACGCACCGTGCGCGCCGCCGCCTTGCAGCGCCAGCGCCACGCGGGCACGCGATGGATGAGAGCGCCACGGCCACATGGGAATGGCGCGCGCTTAGCGCGCGTCGCAGCGCTCGCCGGCCATCGCGATGATGCGCCCGTCGCGCTGTTCGATCCACGCGCGCGCGTGGAGGCGCACCGCCTTGGCCGTCGCGGGCCATCGCATCGCCTGCAGCCGCTGCCAGGGCTTTCCGCTGCGCAGCTCGGCGGGTTCGAACGGGCCGGCCACTGTGCGCACGAGCTGGCGCGGCACGATCGTGCCGTCGGCGCCGGCATCCACCGACTCGACCAGCGCGATCCACGCCGTCGCGCCCGAGGGTGCGCGGCCCGCACCGTCGAGCTGCACGGCGAAATAGCCGCTCCATGCGGGGCCCGACGACACGCGCAGGCGCAACCCATTGCCCGCGCGCGCAGCCGAATGTTGCGCCGTGGTGCGGCCGTTTGGCGGCTCGGTGCCCAAAGCACGGCGCGCGCGCGCCGACGCTTCGAGCGGTGCGGCTGGCGACAGTGGTGCGTCGTCACCCTTCGCGCTGGGCACGATCCAATCGAGCAGCCATTCGTCGGCGCCGGGCGGCGGCACGGCGGCATCGGTCCAGCACGCTTCGCACTCGGCGCTGATGAAGCGCTCGAGCACCGCGGCGTTGGCGCGCGGGCAGGGCGGCGACGCCGCATTCGCCGCCTCATCGTCGGCCGCCAACGCCAGCGCCGCCGACCGCAGCGACAGCGACTCCTAGAATCCATGGATGCATCCCATCGATTCTGGAGGCAAAACCCTCGCCGACGCCGACGCTGCGACATCGCCGCTGCTGGCCAACCTCAATCCCGAGCAATTGGCCGCGGTGACGCTGCCCGCGCAGCCGGCGTTGATCCTGGCCGGCGCGGGTTCGGGCAAGACGCGCGTGCTGACCACGCGCATCGCGTGGCTGCTGTCCACCGGCCAGGTGTCGCCCGGCGGCGTGCTGGCGGTGACGTTCACCAACAAGGCCGCCAAGGAGATGCTCACACGGCTGACCGCGATGCTGCCGATCAACGTGCGCGGCATGTGGATCGGCACCTTCCACGGCCTGTGCAACCGCTTCCTGCGCGCGCACTGGAAGCTGGCGGCGCTGCCGCAGTCGTTCCAGATCCTCGACAGCGCCGATCAAGTTTCGGCGGTCAAGCGCGTGATCAAGGCGATGAACCTCGACGAGGAACGCTTCGTGCCCAAGCAGGTGAGCTGGTTCATCGCCGGCAACAAGGAAGAAGGTGTGCGTCCGCGCGACGTCGAGGCGCACGACCCGCAGTCGCGCAAGATGGTGGAGATCTACCAGGCCTACGAGGACCAGTGCCAGCGCGAGGGCGTGGTCGACTTCGCCGAGCTGATGTTGCGCAGCTACGAACTGCTGCGCGACCACGACCCGCTGCGCGAGCACTACCAGCGGCGCTTCGCGCACGTGCTGGTCGACGAGTTCCAGGACACCAACCGGTTGCAGTACCGCTGGCTGCAGATGTTCGCGCCGCCGGCGGGCAGCCCTGGCCTGCACGCCCCGCAAGGCGTGTTCGCGGTCGGCGACGACGACCAGAGCATCTATGCGTTCCGTGGCGCGCAGGTCGGCAACATGGCGCTGTTCGAGCGCGAGTACGGCGTGCGCGAGGTGATCAAGCTGGAGCGCAACTACCGCTCGTTCGGCAACATCCTCGACACCGCCAACGCGCTTGATCGCGCACAACGCGCACCGGCTGGGCAAGAACCTGCGCACCGAGGCCGGCCCTGGCGAGCCGGTGCGGGTGACCGAGGCCAACAGCGACTATGCCGAGGCGCAGTGGCTGCTCGAGGAGCTGCAGCAACTGCATCGCAGCGGCACGCCGCGCAGCGAACTCGCATTGCTCTACCGTAGCAACGCACAGAGCCGCGTGCTGGAAAGCGCGCTCTTCAACGCCGGCGTGCCCTATCGCGTGTACGGGGGCTTGCGATTCTTCGAGCGCGCCGAGGTGAAGAACGCGCTGGCCTACCTGCGGCTGATCGAGAACCCCAACGACGACACCTCGTACCTGCGGGTGGTCAACTTTCCGACGCGCGGCATCGGCGCGCGCAGCATCGAGCAGTTGCAGGATGCGGCCCGTGCCAGCGCACGCAGCCTGTATCAGAGCGCCGGTGCATTGACGGGCAAGTCGGGCGCCAACCTGCGCGCCTTCAACGCGATGGTCGATGCGATGCGCGAGGCCACGCGCGGCTCGACACTGCGCGAAATCATCGAGCACGTGTTGCATGCGACCGGGCTGATCGACTTCTACCGCACCGAGAAGGAAGGTGCCGACCGCATCGAGAACCTGGAGGAGCTGGTCAACGCGGCCGAGGCCTTCGTGACGCAGGAGGGTTTTGGCAAGGATGCGGTCGCGCTGCCGGTGGACGAAACCGCGGGCGCGATCGCCGTCGGCGTGCCGCAAGCGGTGGCCGCGGTCGACGTCACGCCCGATGCCGAGACCGGCGAGATCGTTTCGCCGCTGGCGGCGTTTCTCACGCATGCCGCGCTCGAAGCCGGCGACAACCAGGCGCAGGCGGGGCAGGACGCGGTGCAGTTGATGACCGTGCACTCGGCCAAGGGGTTGGAGTTTGACTGCGTGTTCATCACCGGCCTGGAAGAGGGTTTGTTCCCGCACGAGAACTCGATGTCCGACGTCGATGGGCTCGAGGAGGAACGCCGCCTGATGTACGTGGCGATCACCCGCGCGAGAAAGCGCCTGTACCTATCGTTCAGCCAGACGCGCATGCTGCACGGCCAGACGCGCTATCACGTGAAGAGCCGCTTCCTCGACGAGTTGCCCGAAGGCGCGCTGAAGTGGCTGACGCCGCGCAACCAGGGCTTCGGCTCGGGCTATGCGCGCGAGTACCAGCAGGCGTGGGCCCGTGGCAGCGGCCTGGGCTCGGTGGTCGGAGTCGGCCGCATCGAATCCACCGCGCCGTCGATCGACCTGCGCCGCTCGGTCGCGGCTTCGCCGAGCGGCCCCGCGTCTGCGCATCGGCCAGAGCGTGTTCCACAACAAATTCGGCGAGGGTGTGATCGTCACGCTCGAGGGTCAGGGTGACGATGCGCGCGCGCAAGTGAATTTCGGCCGCCACGGCGCCAAGTGGCTGGCGCTCACGGTGGCCAAGCTGACGCCGATCACCTGTGATTCAGGGGCGCGGCAAGCTCGCCGGTTCGGCGGGAGGCGACGGCGACCCCGGCGCGTCGTCATCCGGACTGCCGAAGTTGTCGACGAAGCTGAACCACAACGATACGTAGAACGCGCTCGACAGCGAGAGCACGAGCGCGGGCACCAGCCAGGTGATCAGCGAGGGCGCACCGAACGTGCCGGCCAGCAAGCCCACCACCAGGCTCAAGGCCATCGACGCCAGCAGCCACGCCAGCGAGTACACGAAGTAAGCCGACTTGGCGCGCCACATGCCGAGCGTGCTGGAGAACAGGGCTTGCCACAGGCCCTGGCCGCCCCACCACACCAGCGCCGGCGCGTGCCAGAACGGAATCGACAGCAGCGTGGCCAGCAAGCCGAAACTCAGCGTGCCTTGCATCAGGCGCGGGTCGGCCGCGGCTTGCGCGGCCTCGGTGCTCGAGGGCCCCTGCTTGGACATCGCTTCGCGCAAGGCGTCCATCGCATCGCCATAGACCCAGCCGACCCACCACACCACCACGAGCGCGCCGACGCCGTACAGCGCACACAGCAGCAGCAAGTTGCGGCGTCGCCTGGCGTCGCCCAGCAGCGGCTCGACAAACTGGCCCGGGTGCGCGAGCCCGCCGCGCAGCACCGATCGCGATGCGACCATGAACCCCAGCGACAACAACGGCAGGCTCGCCAGCGCGGCCAGGCCGATCACCGGCAGCACCGACCACAACCCGGTGGCCAGCAGGAACAACAGCAGCATCGCGCTGAAGGCGACGGGCCGACGCAGGTACAGGCGCACGCCGTCGCGCGCCCAGGTCCAGCCTTGGCGCGCGGCGACGGCTTGCAGCTTGAGTCCCATGGTCGGTGTGGCGGGTCTATCGAAGAGGGTGCCAAGGCTGCGCCACGCGCTCGCGCAGCAGGCGCTCGAAATGCCGCGGATCCTTCGGCTGCAGCAGCGCCGCCTCGCGAGGCAGGTGACTGTCGGCCAGGCGCGACAACCAGAAGCGCAGTGCCGCGGCGCGCAGCAGCGCGGGGAACAAACGGTGCTCGGCGGCCGACAGCGCGCGGTGCGCGCCGTAAGCGGCGAGCAGCGCCGCGGCACGGGCATCGTCGATGCGGCCGCTGTCGTCGGTCAGGCACCAGTCGTTGACGCACACCGCGAGGTCGAACAGCAGCGTGTCGACCCCGGCAAAGTAGAAATCCACGCAGCCACTGAGGTGCTCGCCGCCGTCACCATCGAACAGCACGTTGTCGCGAAAGAGATCTGCGTGCACGGCTGCTCGCGGTAGCCCGGCGTAGGCCGCCGACGCGGCGAGCTGCTGCTGGAACGCCATCTCGTCGTCGAGCAGTTGTGCGGCGTCGTCGTCGAGAAACGGCCGCACGCGCGGCGCGGTAGCCTGCCACCACGCGAGGCCGCGCAAGTTGGGTTGCGTCAGCGAAAAATCCGATGCCGCCGCGTGCAGCCCGGCCAGCACGCGTCCCAGCTCGGCGCAGTGTGCTTGCGCGGGCGCGTCGACGTGCTGTCCCGGCAGCCGCGTGCACAGTGCCGCCGGCTTGCCGCGCAGGCGGTGCACCAACTCGCCGGCGTCATCGGCCCTCGGCTCGGGCACCGGCAGTGCGCGCCGCGCCAGGTGCTGCATCAGCCGCAGGTAGAAAGGCAGCTGCTCGCTCGACAGCCGCTCGAACACGGTGAGCACCCAAGGGCCGACGCTGGTGGTGACGAAGTAGTTGGTGTTCTCGATGCCGGCCCCGATGGGCACCAGCTCGATCAGCTCACCGGCATGCAGGCGCGCGACGAATGCCTCGACCTCATGGCTCGTCAACTCGGTGAAGACCGCCATGCGCGGGTCAGGACCTGACGGGATTCAGAACGAGAACACCTGCCACACGCGCTGACCGCTGATCCCCTTGGATTGCTGCGACATGTCGCGGCCCTCGGGAGGCACGATCTGATAGGGCTGCACGCCCGACGCCTTGGGCGACACGGTGATGCGTTGCAGCTGGCCGCGCACGCGCACCTCTTCGATGCGCACCTGGTCGTCCTCGATCACGGTGCGCTTGCACCGCGGGCTCGGAGCGCGACGGCACCTGCGCGGCGGCGCTGCAAGCAATGGCCGCGAGACCCAGCCACACGACGCGGGATGTCATGCCGGTGATTCTACGGCGCGGGGCGGTCTCTCGTGGGTCGCAAAATGGCACGCATGACCGATCACACAGCAATACATTGT
>CAVZEK010000014.1:0-15079 GCA_963774185.1 uncultured beta proteobacterium | reverse complement strand
ATCTTTCTTGCTTCACTGCCACACTCAGACAGTTGAGCCTCGCTGTCGCGTACCCGGTGTTCTCCGGCATCACCATCGCCCTGATGGTTGTCACCACGGCGTTGTTCTTTGGGGAGCGCATTTCCTACACCACGGTCGCCGGGTGCGTGGTCATCGTTTTCGGTGTCGCATTGGTCACCCGGCAGTGAAGCCGACTGCCAGGCAACGGCGGGGCGTTCGCCCTGGCCCTTCAGCTCGACTGCCCGACATCCCTGCTGACAGAATCGACTCGCAGGCGGAGTTCGACGCGACTCGACGTCCTTGCGTGAGCGGGGCCTTGCTGTGCTCGGTGCTGGCCGCGACCCCTTGACCGGGGCGTCCGCGCCAGACAGCATGTGGCCCCATGGACTTTCACACTTGGCTGATCTACCTGCTGGCCGCCGTCGGGCTTTCTCTGTCCCCCGGGCCTAACGGATTGCTCGCGCTGACCCATGGCGCCCTGCACGGCCGGCGCAAGGCGCTGTACACGGTGCTGGGCGGGGCCTGCGGCTTCGTTGCGGTCATCGCGCTGTCGATGTTCGGCATCGGCGCGTTGCTGCAGGCATCGCTCGCGTGGCTCACGGTGATGAAGTGGGTGGGCGGCCTGTATCTGGTGTGGCTCGGCATCCAGGTGTGGCGCGCCCCGCCGATCGGTTTCGAATTGCGGGAATCGGCACAACCCCGCGGCGGCGGGTCGCTGTTCCGCCAGGGCGCCCTGTCGGCGCTGACCAATCCCAAGGGGCTGCTCTTCTTCGCCGCCTTCCTGCCGCAATTCATCGATCCGGCGCGCAGCCTGGTGCTGCAGTTCGTCATCATGGCTGCCACGTTCGCCGTCATCGAGATCACGACCGAGGTGTTCATCGCCAGCATGGCCCACCGCATCAGCCCGTGGCTGCGCCGGGTGGGCAGGCGCTTCAATCAGGCCTGCGGCGGCGTGTTCATCGCGATCGGGGCCGCGCTGCCGCTGCGGGGTTGAGCCCTGTCGCGTCACCCGTCGGCTTGGTCGCCACCGCGCCTGCACACACTGCCCATGAACACACACATCGCCATCCTCACTTTCGACGGCTTCAACGAACTCGACTCGTTGATCGCGCTGGGGTTGCTCAACCGCGTCAGACAAACCGGCTGGCGCGTGACGCTGTGCTGCCCCACGCCGAGCGTGACCTCGATGAATGGCGTCACGGTGCAAGCGCAGTCGGGCCTCGCCGATGCCTGCGAGGCCAGCGCCGTCATCATCGGCAGCGGCGTGCGCACCCGCGAGATCGCCGCCGACTCGTCGATCATGGCGGCCCTGCAACTGGACCCGGCGCGCCAACTCATCGGCGCGCAGTGCTCGGGCACGCTGCTGCTGGCCAAGCTCGGGCTGCTCGGCAATGCACCGGCGTGCACCGATCTGACGACCAGACCTTGGGTGATCGAGGCCGGCGTGAAGGTCTTGAATCAACCGTTCCATGCCACGGGCAATGTCGCCACGGCCGGCGGTTGCTTGGCCGCGCAGTATCTGGCCGCATGGATCATCGCGCGCACCGCGGGCCTTGCGGCAGCGAAGAATGCGCTTCACTACGTGGCACCGGTCGGTGAAAAAGACGAATACGTCGAGCGTGCGATGAGGCACGTCGCACCCTTCGTGACGTCGGCGCACGCGGCATGACGCCGTGCGCACAGCAACGAAAGACCCATGCCCGATTCGATCGCCGTTCGCCCCGTCACGCAGGCCGATTACGGCGCCTGGAAGCCGCTATGGGACGGCTACAACGCGTTCTACGGGCGCGAGCGCGACACTGCGCTGCCGCACGAGATCACCCTGACGACCTGGCAGCGATTTTTCGATCCCGCAGAACCGGTGCACGCCCTGGTGGCCGAGCTTGACGGCGCGCTGTGCGGGATCACGCACTACCTCTTTCACCGCAGCACCATCCGCATCGAGCTGACCTGCTACCTGCAAGACCTGTTCACCGCGCCCACCGCGCGCGGCCGCGGTGTGGGCCGCGCATTGATCGAAGGGGTGTATGCGCGAGCCAGGGACGCCGGCGTGAAACGCGTGTACTGGCAAACGCATGCCACCAACGCAGCAGGGAGATTGCTCTATGACAAAGTCGCGCGGCACATGGGATTCATCGTCTATTCGCACGACTTGTGATTGACCCTGCCGTAGAACATCGAGGGTGAAAGTGACCGGCATGCGCGGACACGTCGCCTTCTTGCACACGTCGCCCGTCCACGTGGAGACCTTCGATCGCCTGGTCAAGGCCGCCGAGCCAGCCCTGCGCGTGGATCACATCGTCGCCGAGGCTCTGTTGAGCGACGCGCAACGGGTCGGCGTCACCGATCCGTCGTTGATCCGGAGCGTCCACGCCGCCATGAACGATGCTGCCGCCAGCGGCGCCACGATCGTGGTGTGCACCTGCTCGACGATCGGCGGCATCGCCGAGCGCACGCCGTCGCGCCCGGGCTTGCGGTTCGCGCGCATCGACCGCGCGATGGCCGACCGCGCCGTGCAACTGGGCCCGCGCGTCCTGGTGGTCGCCGCGCTGCGCAGCACGCTGGAGCCGACGGCGCAACTGATCTGCGAATCCGCCGCCGCGCTGCGCGCCGAGGTGCAGCTGCAAACGCTGTGGGTCGAAGGCGCGTGGCCCCACTTCGAGCGCGGGGATCGTGCCGCCTACACAGGCGCCGTGGTGTCCGCGCTGCGTGCCGCGCCGCGTCGCTACGACGTGGTGCTGCTGGCCCAGGCGTCGATGGCCGACGCGGCCGACGCCTTGCAAGATCTCGGCGTCGAGGTGCTCTCGAGCCCGCGGCTGGGCGTGCAGGCGTTGCTGGCCGCGGTCTGATGGTCACGGCCGCCGCTGCCCAACAGCGGCCGGCGTGATCACAGCGGCGGGAAGCCATGCCTTACAAGCACAGGGTGCCCAAGGTGCTGTGGCAGCTCGCGCTCGAGCGCGAGGCTTGACCGGTGCCTCAGTCATGCAGGCGTTTGAGCAACGCCATCGCCGCGGCCGGCGCCTTCTCCTTGTCGGCACTGATGAAGAACAGAAACACGTCGCGCGGCGTGGCGAGCGCGGGTGGCGCCTCCACGCGCGGCAGCGCCGCGGGCTCGCCGCCGTCGCGCCACACGCGCGTGCACGCCGCCAGTTGCGCCAGCGCCTGTGGCGCGATGCCCTCAGGCAGCGACTTTTCGGCGCGCATCGTGCGCACGTAGACGAACTCGCCGGTCAAGTCGGCGAAGGACGGATAGTCATCGGAGTCGGTGAACACGGTGGCCACGCGGTGCTTGCGCGCCAGTGCCAGGTAGGGAGCGCACTTGAAGCTCTCGTGCCGCACCTCGACAGCGTGGCGCAGCGGCACGCCGTCGATGGCCGCCGGCAGCTGCTGCAGGAACGCCTCGAAGTCCGCCGCATCGAAGCGTTTGGTCGGCGCGAACTGCCAGACGATCGGACCCAGCTTGGGGCCCATTTCGGCGATGCCGCTGCGCACGAAGCGCTCGATCGAGTCACCCGCCTCGGCCAGCACGCGGCGGTTGGTGGCGTAGCGCGTGGCCTTCAGCGTGAAGACGAAGTCGTCGGGAGTCTGCTCGCGCCATTTGGCGAACGTGGCGGCGCTTTGCAGGCTGTAGTAGGTGCCGTTGACCTCGATCACCGTGAGCTGCCGGCTCGCGTATTCGAGTTCGCGCGCGATCGGCCAGCCGGCCGGGTAGAAGTTGTTGCGCCACGGCTCGAACGTCCAGCCGCCGACGCCGACACGGATCGTGGCCACTGCATGCGATGCCATCCCCTGTCCCTTGCGTGATTGCACTCGCCGTATGCTAGCAACCGTTGTCTTCCAGGAGGTGCCGGGTGCCGATCGAACTGTGGCTCGCGTTTGTCGGCGCCTCGGCCATCCTGTTGGTATTGCCTGGGCCGACGATCCTCAGCGTCATCAGCTACTCGGTGGCGCACGGCCGGCGCGCCAACGCGGCGTTGGTGGCCGCGGTTGCCCTCGGCGACTCCACGGCATTGGCGCTGTCGTTGGTTGGCCTCGGTGCGCTGTTGGCCACCTCGGCGCTCTGGTTCACGGCGGTCAAGTGGGCCGGCGGGCTGTACCTGCTGGTCCTGGGCATCAAGCTGCTGCGCGCCGGTACGTCGAGCGGTTTGCCGGTTGCGCCTGCAGACACGGGATCGCGCTGGAAGCTGTTTGCCAACACGTACCTGGTGACGGCGCTGAACCCCAAGGGCATCGTGTTCTTCGTCGCGTTCTTGCCGCAGTTCATCAGCCCGCAGGCCAGCGTGGCGCCTCAACTGTGGGTGCTGGCGGTCACGTTCGTGGTGCTCGCAGTGCTCAACGCCACGCTGTACGCCATGTTTGCGACTTCGGCACGCCGATTGCTCTCATCCACTGCGGCGCAGCGTCGCTTCAACCTGGCCGGCGGCACGCTGCTGTCGGCGGCCGGCGTCTGGGCGCTGATGGCCCGGCGTGCGGCCTGAACTTGTATGGCAGGCGGCTTTGCCTGCAACATCGTGATGCACACACTTGAACGCGCCATCGCAACTTTCGGCAAATGTCACGCGGCGACAGCGTCAAGCGGGCCTGTGCGCAGGCTACGATGGCTGGACGTCGATTGGGAGAATCGGGATGTCGAATGCAACGCGCTTGCTCGCCGGCCTCGCGCTGGTGTGGCTGGTGTCGGGTGCGCGCGCAACGGTCACTGACGTGGCGCAGAGCGCCGCGGCCGGCGCCTCGAGCGTGGCCACCAAGGTCGAACGTGCGGTGGCTCGCGGGCTGAACGCAGCCGCCTCGGGGATTCAGCGCGGTGGCCAAGCGACCGGCAGCGCACTTCAAACGGCTGCCAAGAAGGTGGGCATCCCCGGCGCCGGCGCGTCGTCGCCCAAGCCATAGCGGCGCCTCGCGCGCACGCCAACACCGGCGAGTGTGGCGCGGCAAGGCGTCACGCAAGTGGCCGTGCAGCGTGCGCGGCATTCCACATGGCCGCGGCTAAGATGCCGTCTCGGCGGCAGGCAGCACGGCTTTTCAGCGATGAGCGCATCCCAATACACGGCCAGTTGCCTGTGCGGCGGCGTGAAGCTCGCATTGAACGCGGAGCCGGGCCCGATCCAGATTTGCCATTGCTCGATGTGCCGCAAGGCGCAGGGCGGTCCGTTCTCTGCCAACGCCGCGATGCCCGCGGCCGCGCTCGATGTGACCGAGGGCGCCGAGCTGCTCGCCAACTACGAATCGTCGCCCGGCGTCCATCGCATCTTCTGTAAGCGCTGCGGCTCGCCGCTGTTCAGCACCAACGCCGACGACCCGCAGGTCGTGCGCATCCGGGTGGGCATCATCGACGGCCCGTTGCGCACGCGGCCGAGCGCCCACTACCACGTCGGCCAGATGGCCAACTGGTGGCGCATCGACGACCATCTGCTGCGCTTCGAAACCGAGTGAGTCCGCGTGCACCGGCGGCAATGCCGGCGCTCGGGCCAGCGTGCGACGCCACCGCTTGCAGCGGGCACAATGCCGCACAGCGCGGCCTGCAAACCGCGTGCGCGAGGTCCGCATGATCGACATGTCTGCGCTCCAGCAACGCCTCGACCCGTTGTTCCCGGGCCTGATGGGCCTGCGCCTGCTCGAGTTGACCCCCGAGCGCGTGCTGGCCGAGTTGCCGGTGCGGCCCGACCTGTGCACCAGCGGCGGCGTACTCCACGGCGGCGCCTTCATGGCGTTTGCCGACACGCTGGGCGCGGTGGGCACGGTGCTCAATCTGCCCGCGGGCAAGCGCACCACCACCACCGACTCGAGCACCAAGTTCATCGCCGCCGCACGCGTGGACACGGTGGTCACCGGCGAAAGCGTGGCCTTGCATCGCGGCCGCACGACCATGGTGTGGCAAACGATGATCCGCAATGATCAAGGCAAGCTGTGCGCGGTGATCACGCAAACGCAGCTGGTGATGGATGGCGGTTGATGCCCGCTTGGCCGATGAGCACACGATTGACGCTGGCGCTGGTGGGTGAGCGCGACGAGCGCAAGGTCGCGCACCGCGCCATCGAGGCGGCGCTGCCGCTGGCGGCGCGGGCACTCGGGGCCGCCATCGACCTGCGCTGGCTGGCCACCGACACCCTCACCGATGCCCGCGTGTTGAGCGATGTGCACGGCGTGTGGTGCGTGCCCGGCAGTCCCTACAAGAGCATGGACGGCGCGCTGCTCGCGATCCGGCACGCGCGCACGAACGGCCTGCCGTTTCTCGGCACCTGCGGCGGCTTCCAGCATGCGGTGATCGAGTACGCCCGCCATGGGCTTGGCTGGGCCGACGCCGACCATGCCGAGACTGCGCCCGGCGCGGCGCGCGCCGTGATCACGCCGCTGTCGTGCGCACTGGTCGAGGCCAGCGAAACCGTGCGGCTGGTCGCCGGATCGCGCGTCGCGAGGGCCTACGGCAGCAGCGAGGCCCATGAGGGCTACCACTGCCGCTACGGCCTGAACCCCGCGTTTCGCGCCGCGTTGTTGAACGGCCCGCTGGTCGCCACCGCCTTCGATGCCGCAGGCGAGGTGCGCGCGATCGAGCACACCGATCATCCGTTCTTCGTGGCCACGCTGTTCCAGCCCGAGCGCGCCGCGCTGCGCGGCGAGGTGCCGCCGCTGGTGCTGGCGTTCGCGCGCGCCGCCCTCGCCGCGGCGCGCTGACCGTCGATCATGGTCGGCTGGCGTCGCCTCGGTGCCTGGCTGCTGGTGCTGGCGCTGTGCTACGCGACCGCGGCGCGCGCCGACGAGCTGATCACGCTGTCCACACGCAGCGGCGTCACGGTGTCGTACTGGTACATGCCGCGCGCCACTGCAACCGCCACGCTGGTGCTGCTGACCGGTGGCAGCGGCAACATCGGCATGCGCGATGGGCGCCCGCAGTCGGGCAACTTCCTGGTGCGCAGCCGCGACCTGTTCGCCGCCGAGGGCTTCAACGTGGCGATCGTCGGCCGCCCGTCCGACGTGGCCGACATGGACACCGCATTTCGCGCCAGCGCCGCGCATGTGCAAGACCTGACCCGCGTGGTCGACGACCTGCTCGCGCGCGCCAACGTGCCGTTGTGGCTGGTGGGCACCAGCCGCGGCACGGTGTCGGCCACGGCAGCGGCCATCGCCATCGGGCCGCCGCGGCTGGCCGGGGTGGTGCTGACATCGAGCGTCACCGCGTTCAAGTTGCCGGGCGCGGTGCCGACGCAACGCCTGAGCGAGGTGCGCGTGCCGGTGCTGGTGCTGCACCACGAGAAGGATGCCTGCCCGTCGTGCGCGCCCCACGAGGTGTCGTGGATCCTGTCGGGCCTGACGCAGACGCCGGTGAAGAAGCTGCTGTGGGCCAGCGGCGGCGAAGGCGCGCGCGGCGACCCGTGCGAGGCCTTTCACTGGCATGGCTACGTCGGCATGGAAGCGCAAGCCGTGCAGTGGATCGCGGCATGGGTGCGCCAGCCCACACCGTGATGCGCGCCGGAGTCGCTCGCGCCCGGGGTGGCAGCGCGGGCAGCACGACGCCTCGCCGCAGGTCGGCATGATGACGTGGCCGGCCGTCGCCGCTGCACGCAGGCACGACCCGGCGACGCGCACGCCGTTCTTCGTCGCGCAGGCGGGCGCGGCGCCGCTGGCCGTGGGTTCGGTCGCGCACGCGCATCTGCGCGCGCTCACGCGCTGGCCGCAGTGGCTGCACGTCGAGCCCCACGGTGTCACGCTGCACTGCGCGAGCGCGGCGCGCGCCGACGCGATGGCCACCATGCACGACACCTTGCGCGCCGAGGGCCTGATCGTCGCCTGGCGCGACGAAGCGTTTCCGTTGTTCACCGTCCAGGGCGAGGCGCTGGGCGTCTCGATCGAGCGCGCCGCCACCCGCTTCTGGGGCTCGTTGACCTTGGGCGCGCATTGCAATGGCTTCGTGGCCGATACGCACGGCAGGCCCGAGCACCTGTGGATCGCGCGCCGCTCGTTCACCAAGGCCACCGACCCCGGCAAGCTCGACAACCTGGTGGGCGGCGGCGTGCCGGCCGGCCAGTCGCCGCGCGACACCGTGGTGCGCGAAGCCTGGGAAGAAGCCGGCCTCGCGCCGCCGCAGGTGCAGGGGCTGGCACGAGGCCGCGTGCTGCGGCTGCTGCGCGACATCCCCGAAGGCTTGCAGCGCGAATGGATCCACGTCTATGACCTCGCGCTGCCCGCCGGCCTGACACCTTGCAATCAAGACGGCGAGGTGGCCGAGCTGACACTGCACCCGCTGCCACAAGCCCTGGCACTGGCAGCCAGCGAAGAAATGACCGTCGACGCGTCATTGGTGACGCTGGACTTCGCGCTGCGCCGCGGCCTGCTCGATGACGGCGCTGCGCGCGCGCTGGCCAGCGAGGCGGCGCCGCTGTTTGAAGGGCACGCGGCGTGACACCAAACGACACGGCATCGGCAGCAATGCCCGCCGCACCGCGCTACGACGCGGCGGCCATCACCGCGCACTGGCTGCTGGCGGCGTTGATCGTGCTGAACCTGGCGTTGGGCCTGTATATGCACGACCTGCCGCTGTCGCCGCAACGGCTGCGGTTGTTCAACTGGCACAAATGGGCCGGCATCACGATCCTGGTGCTGTCGGCGCTGCGCCTGACTTGGCGGATCGCGCACCGGCCGCCGCCCGATTTGCCGATGCCCGCGTGGCAGCGCGTCGCGGCGCACGGGGTGCACTGGGCGCTGTATGCGCTGTTCTTCGCCGTGCCATTGGCCGGCTGGGGCTACAGCTCGGCCACCGGCTTTCCGGTGGTGTGGTTCGGCGTGCTGCCGCTGCCCGACTGGGTGCCGGTCGACCGCGCGTTGGCCGAGGCGTTGAAAGCCACGCACAAGGCCGCGGCGCTGGCGCTGGCGCTGCTGGTGCTGCTGCACGTGGCGGCCGCGCTGAAACACCATGTGGTCGATCGCGACGGTCTGTTGCATCGCATGCGTCCGCTTTGGCGTTGAACTGCGTATGTGGACGCAAGATCGGAGTTTGACCATGAACAAAACCCTCTCGTCACTGGCCACTGCGCTCATCCTGGCCGCCGGCGTGGGCAGCACAGCGCAGGCCCAAACCGTCGACCCCGCGGCCAGCGAACTGGTGTTCGTCACCCACCAGATGGGCGTGCCGGTCGAAGGGCGCTTTCAGCGCTGGAGCGCTCAGGTGGCGCTCGACCCGCGCAAGCCCGAAGCCGGCCGCGTGGTGCTGCGCATCGACATGGACAGCGTGGCCTTCGCGGCGCCCGAGGTCACCGCCGAGGCACAGCGTGCGGTGTGGCTCGACACCGCGAAGTTTCCGCAAGCGGTGTTTCAGTCCAGCGGCATCCGCCCAGCCGGCGGCGGCCGCTACGAGATGGCGGGGCGCCTGACGCTGAAAGGCGAGTCGCACGACATGGTGGTGCCGGTGACGCTGACGCAAAACGGCGGCAGCGCCACCGCGAGCGGCAACTTCACCGTCAAGCGCAGCGACTTTCGTATCGGCGAGGGTGAATGGACCGACCCCAGCCTGGTGGCCCTCGAAGTGCAGGTGCGCTTTCGCATCGCGCTGTCGGGCCTGCCGACTTCGTGAGAGCCGCGGCACCGCGCGCCGCGCGGGTGATGCGCAGCGGCTGGCGCGCACTGACCTGCAGCCTTGCGCTGTGCGCGCTGGCTGGCGGGGCGCAGGCCGATCCCGTGCTCTACCGGTTCGACCCGACGCACACCTTCGTCAGCTTCGAGCTGCTGCACTTCGGCACCTCGACCCTGCGCGGGCGCTTCGGCCCGCTCAACGGCGAGGCCACGCTCGACCGCACGGCGCGCAAGGGCCGCGTGCAGGTGGAGATCGATACCTCGCAGGTCAGCACCGGGGTGGCCGCGCTCGACGCGCGCCTCAAGGAAGGCGACATGCTGGCGGTGCAATCGCACCCGCGTGCCTATCTGGTGGCCGAGCGCGTGGAGTTCGACGACGCCGGCCGCGTCACCGCGCTGCGCGGCGAGTTCACGCTGCGCGGCGTCAGCATGCCGTTGACGCTGACCGCGTTGCGCTTCAACTGCTACACCAGCCCGTTGATCCGGCGCGAGGTGTGCGGCGGCGACTTCGAGGGCCGCTTCAACCGCAGCGCCGCGGGCATCACGCACAGTCTGCCGTTCGTGGCCGACAGCGTGCGCCTGCTGGTGGAGGTGGAAGGCATCCGCGACGATGCGCCGTGATGGCGGATGCGCGCGAGTGGTTTTCGGTGCCGGATGGCGCGCTTGCGCGCAAGGCGCACTCAGCGCAATGACATCGTCCTCACGATGCTGCGCTCCGGGCTAGTGTCCGGCATACACCAAGCTGGGCAACCACAGCACGATCTGCGGAAACACGATGCACAGTGCCAGGCCCAAGGCCTGCAGGCACAGGAACGGCACGGCCGAGCGGAAGATCATCGCCATGCTGATCTGCGGCGGCGCCACGCTCTTCAAGTAGAAGAGTGAGTAGCCGAACGGCGGACTGAGGAAAGCCATCTGCATGTTGACCATGAAGATGACGCCGTACCACAAGGGAATGCTTTCCGGCGGCACCCCCGCCATAGTGGCGACGCCGGCGAACGGCAGGCTCTTCATGATGGGCAGGAAAATCGGCACGGTCAGCAACAGGATGCCGACCCAGTCGAGGAACATGCCGAGCACGAACAGCACGACCATCATCAGGAGCAGGATCCCATAGGGGGCCAGCCCGGTGCCGAGGATCATCTCGGACACGAAGGTCTGGCCGCCCTTGATGATGAAGAAACCGACGAACATGGTGGCGCCGAAGAAGATCCACATCACCATGGCCGTCGCCTTGAGCGTGGCCAGGCCTGCCTCGTAGAGCGCGACCCACGTGAGCCTGCGGTGCAATGCACACACCACGAGCGCGCCGAAGGTGCCGATGCCGGCGGCCTCGACCGGCGTCGCAATGCCGAAGAAGATGACGCCCAGCACCAGCAGGATCACCAGGATCGGCGCGATGGTGTTGCGCAGCAGGCGCAACTTCTCGGTGAAGTCCACCCGCTCCTCTTTGGGCAGCGCCGGCCCGAGGCTCGGATTGATGTAGCAGCGAATCGTGACGTAGGCGATGTAGATGCCCGACAAAAGCAAGCCGGGGAACACCGATCCGATCAACAGCTCCCCGAGCGATTGCTGCGCGACGACCGCATAGACGATCGCCATCACCGACGGCGGGATCAGGATGCCCAGCGTGCCGCCGGCCAGCAGAGAACCGCATGCGAGCTTGGGATCGTAGCCGCGCCGCATCATGGCCGGCAGCGCGATCATCCCCATCGTGACCTCGGTCGCGCCGACCACGCCGACCATGGCCGCCAGCACGGTACAAGCCAGCACCGTGGCCGATGCGAGCCCGCCTTTGAGGGCACCGAGCCACTTGTAGATGACGTCGAACAGCTCTTCGATGATGCCCGCCTTCTCGAGCACGGCCGCCATGAAGATGAACAGCGGCACTGCCGACAGCTGGTAGTCGGTCATGAACGGGAACACACGCGACGGCAGCATGTTGAGGATGCCGCCGTTGCCGAACACGTAGAGGAAGATGACCGCCAGGCTGCCCGTGCAGAACGCCATCGGCAGGCCGAGCATGAGCAGCAAGGCCAGCGACCCGAAGAGCAGCACGCACAGCCAGCCGATTCCGATCTCGATGCCCATGGTCAGGCCGCCCGCTTCGTCACGATCATGATGTCCTTGATCAGCTTGGAGAGCCCCTGCAGAAGCAGCAGCGCAGCGCCGATCGGCATGGTCAGCTTGACCGGCCAGTACTGCACCCCCCATTCGGTGAACGAGTGCTCGCCGACCTGGACCGCATCGAGCGCGAAGCGCGCGCTGGTCCACAACATGGTGACGATGAAGATGAAGAAGAACAGCGAGCTGACGATGTCCGCGATCGCCTTGCCGCGCGTCGAGAAGTGGGAGTAGACGACGTCGACGCGCACATGCTGATCGAGTTGGTAGGCAAACGCGCCACACAGCATGTACTGCATGCCGAACATGAGAAACATGCTCTCGTGCACCCAGTTGGTGGGCGAGTTGAAGACAAAGCGCGCCATCACCTCGTAGTAGTAGACGAAGACCGCGATGACCGCCCACCAGGCGACGAACTCGCCGATCCTGACGTTGACCGCGTCGATCCGATCGGTGAATGGCGTGTGTACGGCGATCGTCGGGTCCTCGCCGACGCCGCCCTCATGAATGTCTGGCGCAGGTGGCAGGGCGTGCTGCTGCTCGGGGGTGTCCAACTCCAGCGCGCGCCGGCGTCGCACCACGCCGGGCAGCAGCGCGGCGTCGGCGAGCAGCATCAGGCCGAGCGCCGCCGCCACCCACCGCGTCAGGCTGATCCAGTGGTCGGTGACCGCCTTGGCGACCGCATACTCCTGCTGCCGCGCCGTCAGCTCCGCCTTCGCCTTGTCAGCCGCAGCGCTGTCGCCGCCGGCTGCGGGCTGCGACTGGCTCAGTGTTGTCTGCGCGCTCTCCATGGCCGCAAAGGTGCGCGAGGTTTCGTCGCGCACGTCGCGAACCTGCGCATTGCAATAGACGATGCCCAGGAAGAATGGAATGAAGACGAAGCCCCACGCGCTGCGCAGGTAGAAGCGATGGATGCCGAGGTAGCCCGCCAAGAACCAGAACAGGTAGGCGATGCCGAATGTCGGGCGGCCGTCGGACGGTTTCTTCAATTGCCGCGAGGCCAGAAACGCCGCGATCAACGGAAACAGCAGCAGCCCTGACCAATAAAGCCAGTGCGGGAGGACAAAACCTAGACTGGGCATGGGCGCATGCGGCGGTGAGTCGGGACAAATAGCAGGCGCCACCTGGGCGCCTGCGAGCGAACGTGCGGGTCAGCCGCCGACGGCGGCCCCCCGGTGGAATGGGTGATGGATCAAGTGTCGATCTTCAGACCTTTGTACATGTCAGGGGTGACGTAGCCGCACGTGTGCGACTCCATCACCTCGAGTTGCAGCTTGAACAGTTGTGCCGCGTCCTTGTCCTTGTTCGCCCACTTGAACCAGATCGGCACCGCCAGGCGCTGGAATTTCGGCAGGTCCTCGGCCGGCAGGCGATTGATCTGAGTGCCGGCCTTCTCGAACTTGCCCCAGGCCTCGAGGTCGGCCTTCTGGACCGCAGCATGGTGGATGTTCGAGTAGACCTGGATCTGGTCGTCGATCCAGACCTTCATCTTCGGGGACAGCTTGTTCCACACGTCCATTCGCACCACGAAGTCCATCAGGTCGACCGGCTGATAGATCGATTCCAGCCCCGGCGGGCCGGTCCAGATGAACTTGGAGACCTGCTGGAAGCCGAGATCCCAGTTGACTGCCGGACCGGTGTAGTCGGCTGCTTCGATCGTGCCCTTTTCGAGCGCCGAGAAGACCTCCCCGCCCGGCAGCAGCGTTGTCTTGGCACCCGCCGCAGCGAACCCCTCGGCGATCATGCCGCCCGGGACGCGCAGCTTGAGATCCTTGAAGTCCTCGATCGTGCGGATCGGCTTCTTGGAGTGAATGATGTTGGGCCCGTGGTGGATGCGGTTGACGTAGTAGAGCCCTTGCTTGGCGAAGATCTCGCGAGCGACCTTCAGGCCGTCCTTGCTGTAGAAGAAGATGTCCCACTCGTGCGGATACCGCAGCCCCATCAGGTACGACGACAGGAACGCGGTCGCCGGCAGCTTGCCCGCCCAGTACAGGGTGAAGGAGTTCATCGCCTCCAGCACGCCGTTCTTGACACCATCGAGCAGCTCGAAGTCGCCCACCACCTCCTTGGCCGCAAACGGCTTGAACTCGAGTTCGCCACCGGTCTGCTCTTTGATCGTTGCGCACCAGGTCTTGAAAGTCTGCAGCCCGACGCCGGCCGGCCAGGAGGTCTGCACCTTCCAGGTCGTGGTTTCAGCAGCCCGCGCATCGCGGATGAACGGCGCCGACAGCACCGCCGCCGCGCCTGCGGCCACCGCGCCACCGGTCTTGAGAATGCCCCGGCGCGTTGCTTGAACGCCCCCTGCACCCTTCAGGGAGTCTTGAGATTCGGTCATGTCGTCTCCTTAGCCTTTTGGAAGCGAGAAACACTGGCCGCGCGCTACCAGCGGCGAACGGCAATGCTGCCCCGCTGTGCAAGTTCGGGCAACCCAGGCAAACGCGGAGCCATCCGGCGGAAGGCGGCGGGCGATCTCTTCGTATGGGCGTAGCTGAGAGCGGCGAGCGCCGGTCAGCCGAACGAAGAGAGCAGCCGGTGCCACCACCGCCGGCGCAGTGGCCGCACCGGCGATGTCGCGCGCGCCCAGACCGCGAGCTTTCGCTTCCAGTCCACCTGGCCTGCGAAACTTCTTCCACGAATACGCCCAAGACTTCGCCAAGAAAGTCAACGACATGGCCGGCAGCCGGCTGAAGACCGACGTGCTGCCCACCGGCGCGGTGGTGCCGGCATTCCAGCTGCTCGAGGCTGTGTCCAATGGCACGCTCGACGGCGGCCACGGCGTGGTGGCTTATCACTACGGCAAACAATCGGCGCTCGCGCTGGTGGAGTTCCAGAAGTGGTGAAGAACTGCATGTTGCAGAGCTTTCACCAGAGCACCGAGCAGCTCGAGATCCTGTTCAACAAGACCAAGTACGACGCTCTGTCGGCCGAGCTCAAGCGCATCATCGACTACGCCGTACAAGCGGCCAGCGCCGACATGAGCTGGAAGGCGATCCAGCGCAGCTCGCAGGACTGCATCGAGTTGAAGAAGGCCGGCGTCAACTTCCACTGTTCGGTGCTGCAAGCTTGCACGGGTTCGTTTTCGCGCCTGCTGGGAGCGCCGGCTTCGCGAAAGTTCACTTTTGAACATCCGAGCTGTCGCATCCTGAGTCGCGACGCGGCGCCGTCTCCGGTGCAATACCTCCCATCCCGCTGATGTCGCGGCGGCACTGGAGGTCCGAGATGACGCTTCTGCACATGCACCCAAGCGACCGCTTCGCCGGCCCGGGAAATGGGCAGCCAAATCGTCCCTGGCAGAGGCTGCCGATCGTGGATCGGGCACCGCCCCCCAAACCCCTCGTGTTGGGCGGCACCCTGCTGCCGCGGCCAGCCTCCGGCCCGGTGCGCACGCACT
>CAVZEK010000013.1:0-51658 GCA_963774185.1 uncultured beta proteobacterium | reverse complement strand
GCGCAACCCGATCCATGCGCCACGCGGTGCGCCGAGGCCGTAGAAGGGTTCCGCGACACCATTGGCGGGATCAAAAGTCTTGGTCGCATTGGCGAACACGTTGGTGCCCAGCACGCCGAAGTTCGCATAGTTGCGGTTGAAGACATTGTCCACGCGTCCGAAGATCTCCAGGTTCCGGGTGACCCTCCAACGGGCATCGAGATTCAGCACCGCGTAGCCGGGCACCGGGCCGTTGATGTCCTGATTGTTCTCATCGCCGCGCAGGCCGCTGGCGCTGTTGGCCACCACGTTCGCACCGAAGGAGACGGCATTGGCTTGGTAGTCGATGCGCATTCGCAGGCTCTGTCGCGGAATGCTCGGGATCCGGCTTCCCGGCGCGACGACGATGTCGCCATTGGCGTCGGCACTGGAGTTGGCGGGGCTGCTCTCGACATAGCCGGTGCGGAAGGTCGCGTCGATCAGGCCGTACCGCGCCACGAAGCCGAAGGGGCCCCACTTGGTCGCCCCGGTCAGCTCGACGCCCTGACGGCGCGTCTTGCCGACGTTCTGGAAGAAGCCGGCGTTGATGGCAGTCCCGCCGCTGCTGACGAAGGCGATGTCGTCGGTGAGGTCGGTACGGTAAATCGCAGCACTCCATGAGCTGTCGCCCGTCTTGCCGCGGGCGCCGAATTCGAGCGTGTGGGCCACCACCTTCTTCAGCGGCGGATCCGCCAGGAATGCGTTGGGGAGCTTGCACGGTGCAGTCGGATCCGCGCAGGTCAGCTCGGCGGCCGTGGGTGCGCGCATGCCCTCGTTGTAGCTGCCGTATGCGGTGAAGCCAGCGCTCGGGTTGAACGTGATGCCCAAGGCGGGGTTGAAACGGCTGAAGCGATGATCGCCGTCGAGGTCGGGATTGACGCCGCTTTGGTCGCGGATGGAGATGCGCGCGTCGTTGAAGCGGCCGCTGGCTGTCAATGACCACCGATCGTCGATCGCAAAGGTGTTCATGGCATAGAAGGCGGCATTGCTGGTGCGCGTCTTGGCGTCGGTCTCGGGCTCGAAGTCGCCGGTGGGCACCGTGCCGCGCGACGCGTCGAAGTCCGCCGGCTGCGAGGCCTGCGTGTAGCGCGCTTGGCCGGCATCGGCGCTCACGCCGACGACGAACTGGTTCCTGTGGCCGGCCAGCGGCGTCGTCATGGTCAGCTGAACCGAGAGGCCGTAGCTCGTCTGGTCGATGTTCGCCTGGTCGTTCAGCGCCTGCACGTCGTCGATCGCGCCACTGACGGGATCGACTTCGCCCGAAGTTGTCGTTGACGTTGCTCGAGACGTTGTTGTTCCGGTAGCGGCGCAGGTAGGCATTGCCGCCGAGCACCATCTCGCCGGACAAGCTGTGGCTGCCCTGCACCGAAAGCATCGCGAGCTGGTTCTTGTTGATGTCGGGGTAGGTGTAGGCCTGCGTGCGGTCGTCGAAGAACGACGGCGGCAGCGTCTGCGTGCCCTCCAGGCGGTTGTTGGCCGCGGTCAGCGAGACCTCGAAGCGATCGCCACTGGCCTGGTAGCCGACCTTGCCGAAGAACTGCTCGACGCGGCTCGGGTTGTGCTGGGCCCAACCGTGTTCCTTCGAGAGGTTCGCCGGTGGCGAAATAGTCCCAGGGACCCGACACGCCGCCTTGCTCGAACTGCAGTGTGCGGCGCCCGAACGAGCCGCCGGAGAGCTCCAGCGCGCCGCCCGGATACGCGCTGCCGCTCTTCGTATAGATCGACAGCGCGCCGCCGAGCGTGTTCAACCCGAACAGCGGGTTGGAGCCAGGGATGAGCTGCAGGCTTGCGATCGCCGACTGCGGCAGAAGGTCCCAATTGACGACGTCGCCGAACGATTCGTTGATGCGCACGCCATCCTGGAACACCGACAGGCCCTGCGGCACGCCGACCAGCGGCGATGCGGTGAAGCCGCGGAAGCTGATGTCGGCCTGGTATCGATTGCCCTGTGCGGAGTTGATGGTGATGCTGGTCGGGTTGTTCTCCAGGAACTCCGAGAGGTTGCCCTGGCGCTGCTTGCCGAGTTCGCGGCCGCTGTAGATCTGCACATTGGCAGGCACGTCGCGCAACGGCGTCCCGAGCCCGGGCAGCGGCGTGGTGCCGACGATCTCCACCCTGGGCACATCGGGCTGCTCATCATCCGCAGCCAAGGCAGGCTGCGCCCACGCCGCCGCGCTGGCCACGCCACACAGCAGCGCGAGGCCGCGCACTGTCGGGTGACTCCGCATGTGCATCAGATCTCCTTCTCGACAAGAATGCGAGTCTGCTGCAGCGTCGGCTCTCCCCGTCTCGGGACTGTCGCGCATGGGAAATCTTCCCGGCCGCCAACCGCTTCGATGACATCCGCACTGCAACGCCCGCTCGATCTGCCTCGCCTGGTGATGCGCCGCGCCGGCTGGGTGGCGCTCGGTGCATGGCTGCTGATGCTCGTGCTCGGCCTGCAGCGCGCCGGGCTCGACATGGAGCAGGAGGTCGCTGCCGCGCGCACGATGGCCGAGCTGGTGTCGCGGCTCGCGCAGCCATCGGCGGCGAGCGACAACGATCTGATCCCTGCGCTGAAGCGCATCGTGCAGGCCGAGCCGACACGGCACCTCGCGCTGACGGTGCGCGATGCAGCCGGTGCCGTGCTGCTGGCCACTGCTGACGACGAACCCTTGAGCGCTCCGCTGTCGTGGCTGGTGCACGTGCACCGCGCGCTGCTGCCGGCGCACGAGCCGGCACCGCTGTCCTGGCGGCTGCCGCGCGATGGCGGCCCGCCGTGGACGGTGACGGTGGCGGTCTCGCACGAGAGCGAGCGCGCCGAGGCCGTGACCAACCTTGCCGCGCTGCTGGGCTTGGGCGCATTGGGCAGCGCGGCGCTGCTGCTGGCGATGGGTTGGAACGTGCACCGCGCGTTTCGTCCGATGCGCTCGCTGCTGCACGCGATCGCCGCGCTGCGCGACGACGACGCGCGCGCCTTGCGTACGCTGCCGCCGATGCCGATCGGCGAGCTGCAGGCGATCGCCGGCGCATTGCGCGAACTGGCCGACGCGCTGGAGGCCGCCGAGCGCCAGCGTCGCGTGCTGAGCCAGCAGGTGTTGACGTTGCAGGAGGACGAGCGGCAACGCATCGCGCGCGAGTTGCACGATGAGTTCGGCCAGCGCCTGACGGCGCTGCGCGCCGATGCGGCCTGGCTGTCGCAGCGCGTGGCCCACGATGCACAAGCCAACGACGTGGTGCGCGCGATGTCGGTGCAGTGCGAGGCACTGCAATCCGACATCCGTTCGCTGCTCGCCCGCCTGCTGCCCGCGGGCAGCAGCGACGGCCAGGCCGACCTGCTGCGTCTGCAGCGACTGCTGGAGGACCTGGTTCAGGCCTGGAACGCGTCGCCCGGCGCAGTGGCGCGCTTCGAGCTCGTCTTGCTCGCCCACGATGCACAGGGCCGCGCGCTGCAGTGGCCCACGCCGCAGCAAGCGCGCTCGTGCGCGTTGCCGCACGGGTTGTGCCCGGCGTTGTACCGCATCAGCCAAGAGGCGCTCACCAACGTGGCGCGCCATGCCGGCGCCTCTCGCGCGACGTTGCAATTGAACCTGCAGCAGCGCGCCGAGGGCGACCTGCTGCAGTGGCAGGTCAGCGACGACGGGTCGGGCCTGGGCTCGCTGCAGGTGGCCTTGCAACGCGGCAACGGCCTGGCCGGCATTCGCCAGCGCGTGTGGGCGCTGGGCGCCGACCTGGAGTGCGACACCGCGCGCACCGGCGCGGCCGCGCACTCGGGCCTGTGCTTGCGCGCGCGCTTTCGCATGGCATCCACCGACTCACAACGAGCGATCGATGGCCTCACCGCAGCTTGACACGCCAGTGCCCGTGCGCGTGTTGCTGGCCGACGATCACGCCGTCGTGCGACAAGGGTATCGCCGCCTGCTCGAGCTGGAGCCCGATGTGGTGGTGGTCGGCGAATTTGCCGACGGCGAGTCCACACGGGCGGCGCTCGATGCGCACACGGCGCTGGCCGACGTGCTGGTGCTCGACTTGTCGATGCCCGGCTGCGGCGGCCTGGCGGTGTTGCGCGAGGCGAGCGTGGCCTGGCCCGCGCTTCGCGTGCTCGTCTTCACGATGCACGACAGCCCGACGATGGTGGCGCAGGCCTTGCGCGCGGGCGCGGCGGGCTTCGTCACCAAGAACAGCGCGCCGCAGATCCTGGTGGATGCGGTGCGCCGCGTCGCGGCGGGCGAGCGCCCGGTGCTGTCGCCCGACGTGGCGCATCTCGCGCACGAGCAGCCGGCCAGGCTGCCGTTGGCACCGCGCGAGTTCGAGGTCTTCCAGTTGCTGGTGCAAGGCTGTTCGGTCGACGAGGTCGGCCGCCGGCTGAATTTGAGCGTCAAGACGGTAGCCAACTACCAGACCGTGGTGCGGCACAAGCTCAAGGCCGGCACGGCGATCGAGTTGCTGCGCGTGGCGCAGCGCCATGGGCTGGCGCCGGTTTGACCCGTCGATGCGCGTGACAGCCGGGTTGCGCATATTGCGGCGCGCTGGCACTGGGCGGCGCGTGGCCGCTCGCGTCGGCTGGTTGCTGGCATCGGCGCTGCTTACTGGTTCAAGCCAGGCCAGCGACCGTCCCTATCGCGTCATCTCGTCGGCGGCGGCCGAGGAGGATGCCGTGGGCGGCGAGCTGTCGCTCGAGACCTGGGCCTCGCGGCTGGGGCCGGTGCGCGCGGTGTACGCTGCCCCGGAATACACCTTCGAGCCGACCACTTCGCTGCAACTCGAACTCGTCAGTGCCCGCGAGCGCGACGCGCAGGGCACGGCGTCGGGAGCCGGCCTCGAGTTCAAGCATCTGTTCAACCACCTCGCCCGCGACGGCTACGGCTGGGGCATCGTGGTGTCGTTCGACAGCGCCAAGGAGGGCAGCGGTGTCTGGCGCCGCGACGAATGGGGCATGCGGGTGCCGCTCACCGTATCGCTGTGGGAGGGCGAGGGCCTGCTGCACCTGAACGCGGGTTTTACGCGGCTGCGCGATGAGCGTGAGTGGATCACGGCGCTTGCGCTCGAACGCGAGGTGTTCAAGCGCACTGTGCTGTTCGGCGAGATCGCCCACATCGGCGATTCGACGCTGCTGCACACCGGTGTGCGCTATTGGATCAGACGCGAGAAATTGGCCGTCGACTTTTCGCTGCAGCGCCTGCACATCGGCGTCGGCAACCAAAACGGCGGGGTGGTTGGCATCGCCTGGTACGAGCTGTAGCTACAGGCCGGCCAGAAAGTGCCCGAGGTTGTCGATGTCCGTGTCGCTCAGCGTGCGCGACACGCTGGTCATGTTGCCGGCGTCGTTGGTGCGGCGCTTTTCTTTGAAGTCGCGCAGCTGCTTGACCACGTAGTCGTAGTGCTGCCCGGCCACGCGCGGGATCTCGTTTTGCCCTGCGAAGCCGCCGAGGTGGCACATCGTGCACAGCGTTTCTTCGGCCTTCGCGCGCCCGAGCTTCACCTTCTGCGGGTCGGATCTGAAGTTCTGCGGCGCGGGCTTCTGCGCTGCAAAGTAGTCGGCAAGCTCGTGCATGTCGTCGCGCGTCAGGTCCTTGACCATCGGCGACATCGCCGGATCGCTGCGCCGGCCCTCCTGAAAGTCGCGCAGCTGCAGGTACAGGTAGCGCGCGGTCTGGCCGGCGAGGATCGGAAACAGCGCCTGCGTCGAATTGCCGCCGGGGCCGTGGCAGGCCACGCACACGGCGGCCTTGGGCGGCGTCGCGGCGCCTGGCGCGAGATGCCATTGCGGCGGCCAGCAGCGCTGCGCATCAGCAGCAGCAAGACGCCGCCGGATCATCGTCTTCATGCTCGAAGTCAGCATGCCAGACATGAAAAGCCCCGGCAGGGAGCGGCCGGGGCTCGCTTCGGGAGCGGAAGCGATCAAGGCAAGGCGAAGACAAACACGGAGTTCCCGCGCTTGAAGTCGAGCTGCGTGTTGCCGCCCGCGGCCACCGCGACGTACTGCTTGCCGCCGACCATGTAGCTCACTGCGGGTGCGTTGACGCCGGCTCCGCACTGGAACTCCCACAGCTTCTTGCCGGTGCCTGCGTCGAAGGCCCGGAAGTAGCCGTTGCCCTCGCCGTTGAACACCAGGTCGCCCGCGGTGGCGAGCACGCCGCCGATCAGCGGCTGCTCGGTGTCGACCTTCCACGCCAGCTTGCCGGTGTCGATGTTCACCGCCGCCAGACGTCCCCACTGCTTCTCGCTGGGGATGACCTTGAACGCACCACCGAGCCACAGCTTGCCGCCGGGGTACTTGGCCTCCTCGACGTGATACGTCATCGGCTGGTGCAGGTTGGCAGCGTAGACCAGGCGGTGCTTCGGATTGATCGCCATCGGGCTCCACTCGACGCCGCCGTTGGCGCCGGGCAGCATGCGCGCGCCGCTCTGCGTCGGCAGCACCCACATGTTCTCCTGCGGGATCATGGCGTCGGAAAAGCGGATCAACTCGCCGGTGGCGCGGTCGTGCACGTACACGTGGCCGGTCTTGCCGCCGTGGATCGCGACCTTGCGCATGTGGCCGGCCTTGTCCTTGGCTTCCGTGAGGATCACCGGCGACACCGCGTCCAAGTCCCACACGTCGTGCGCCACGTACTGGTAGTGCCACTTCTTCTCGCCGGTGTTGAGGTCGACCGCGACGATCGAGTCGGTGTAGAGGTTGTCACCCGGGCGCTCCTTGCCGTAGAGGTCGGGGCTCGGGTTGCCGACGACGAAGAACACCGTGTTGGTTTCCTTGTCGACCGCCGGCGCCATCCACACGCCGCCGCCCAGCGTCTTGTAGAAGTCACCGCCGCCGCTGGCCAGTTGCGCCTTCTCGGCCGCGATGTCGCGCAGCATGTTGCGGTTGGTGGCGTCGTTGACCGCCCACACGCCCTCGTGGCCCGTCTCGGGAATGGTGTTGAAGGTCCACAGCAGCGTGCCGTTGTTGGCGTCGTACGCCTTCACGAAGCCGCGGATGCCGTACTCGCCGCCGTTGGTGCCGATCAGGATCTTGCCGTTCACCGCCACCGGCGCCATCGTCTCGCTGTAGCCTTGCTCGGGGTCGCCGATCTGCGTCACCCACAGCACCTTGCCGGTCTTGGCTTCGAGCGCCACCAGCTTGGCGTCGAGCGTACCCATGTAGACGCGGTCGTTCATGATCGCCACGCCACGGTTGTTGGGGCCGCAGCAATAGGTGGTGACCGGGCCCTGCTTGTGCTTGTAGTGCCAGAACTCCTTGCCGGTCTTGGCGTCGAGCGCGTAGAGGTGGTTGTACGACGTGGTGATGTACATGACGCCGTCGGCCACGATCGGCGCCGTCTCCATCGACTCGACCACCTCGGTCTGGAACACGAACGCGGGCTTCAGCTTGCCGACGTTCTTGGTGTTGATCTGGCTGGCCGCGTGATAACGCGTCTGCGCGTAGCTGCCGTTGGAGTGCAGGAAGCTCTCGGCGTCGCGCGCCGCGGCATCGAGCCGGGCCTGCGACACCGACACGTTCTTGCCCACCGGCGAACCGGTCGCGGTGCCAGCGCCTTGCACCTCTTGCGCCAGCACAGCCGCTGAACCCAGCGTGCACATCGCACTTGCCACGGCCACACGCGCCCACGGGTGCGAACCAGTGATTGCCATCGTTATCTCCTGTTGTTCGATGTCAGACCTCAAGGCACCGGCGCCCGATCGAGCAGCACCGGCGGCATCGCAACGTGGAGGGCTCGGCGACAGTCACAACGACAACATGTGGCTGGGGTCGGGTCGCGCGTCACTGACACGACGAGAATAGCGGGATTGAATCGAAAGTGGAACATGGGCGACACCGAGCCATCGCAGATCGACAACACCCGGTCAAGCCGGCTGCGCTGGACCCGTGCCGCACTCGCCGCGCTGGCGGTGATGTGGGCCGGCGCCGCGTGCGCGCAGGCGCCGACCAATCCCAACCTGAACGCTCAACTGTTGGTGGCCGCGCGCAACAACGATGTGGCCGCCGTCGAGCGCGCGTTGGCCGCAGGCGCGGCAGCGAACTCGCGCAACCGCCTGGGCAAGACCGCGTTGCTGCTGGCCTGCGAGAAGGGGCAGGCCGCGCTCGCTGCCACGATGCTGCGCGCCGGCGCCGATGTGAACCTGGCGTCGCTCGAGGGCGTGACGCCGCTGATGGCAGCCAGCTACGGTGGCCACGCCGCGATCGCGCGCGAGCTGCTGCGCGCTGGCGCTCGCACCGACGCTAGCGATCGCATGCACAAGAGCGCCTGGGTCTATGCTGCCGCGCAGGGCCACGCCGAAGTGGTGGCCGTTCTGCTGGACGCCGGGGTGGCCATCGACGCGGTGGACGAGCACCAGCTCACCGCGCTGATGTGGGCCGCGGGACAGGGCCATGCCGAGGTGGTGCGCCTGCTGCTGCAACGCGGCGCGCGCAGCGACCTGCGTGACGACCGCGGCTTGAGTGCGTTCGAGATTGCCAGCCAACAGGCGCACTCTGAGGTGGTGGGGCTGCTGCAGCCCCGTTGAGGTGCGCCGGCTGGGGCGCGCGGCACGCGGGCGCGCAGCCCCGTTGCTTTCAGTTGGCGCGCGCCAGACCCAGCCGCTCGACGATGCGACGCTCGGCCTGATAGGCCTCGCGCATCGCCTGCGCATAGTCCTCGGGGCCGAGGTAGGCCAGCTCCTGGTCGTACTTGGCGAGCTCGGCGATGTGGGCCGGGTCGTACATCGCGGTCTTGAAGGCCTGGTGCAGCGTCTGCACCACTGCGCTCGGCAGCCCGCGCGGCCCGGCCAGCCCGTAGGGCGATGTGGCGACGATGCCGTAGCCCAGCTCTTTGAGTGTGGGCACCTGCGGCCAGCGGGTGGTGCGCTGTTCGCCGAAGGTGACCAGCAGCCGCAGCCTGCCGGAATCGACGAAGGGCGCGAAGCCATTGGAGTTGACCCCGGCCATCACCTGGCCCGACGACACCGCCACCATCTGCTCGGCCGTGCCCTTGTACGGCACGTGCACATAGGTCGCGCCGCGGCGCGCCATCAGATCGTCCATCACCAGATGCGGTGTCGTGCCGACGCCGTTGGTGGAGACCGTCAGTTCGCCGGGATGCTGGTGCGCCCACTGCAGCAGGTCGTCCAGTGATCGGAAGGCGCTGGAAGCAGGCACCACGACGCCGAAGGTGACGCCGCTGATCTGGATGATCGCGGTGGTGTCGCGGATCGGATCCCACATGAGCTTTTGCACCCACGGGGCGCGGAACACCGGTTGCGGCATCTGCGCGATGGTGTAGCCATCGGGTGCCGCCTGCTGCAGCACTGGCATCGCCAGCGTGCCGCCTGCACCGGCGCGGTTCTCGATGATGATCTTCTGGCCGAGTGAGCGCGCCGCGAGCTCGGCCAGTATGCGCAGCGTGAGGTCGGTGGCGCCACCGGCCGGCCATGGAATCCACAAATTGATGGGCCGGCTCGGGTAACCGGTGCCCGACTGCGCGCGCGCCGTTGCGAACGCCGGTCCGAAGGCGAGCGCTGCCATCGCACCGACGATGCGGCGACGTTCAGGGCTGTGACCCGCGATGCTGCGGCTGCCGGGCGATCGCACGCGAGTGGGACTCGCGCACGGTGCGAAAGGTTTCAATGTCACGCCGGCCCACCCCGCTTGGTCAATGCGCCGAAGCCGCGTTGCGGATCGTAGCCCCAGCTGGCGAGTGCGAAGCACGCCACCAGCGTGCCCACCACCACATAGGGCGACACACCGGCGTCCTTGCCGTACAGCGCAAAGCGCATCCACTCCACCGCATGCGTGAACGGATTGAACTGCGCGACGCGATACACCCAGTCGGCGCCGGACTCCTCGAGCTTCCACAACGGGTACAGCGCGGTCGACAGGAAATACATCGGAAAGATCACGAAGTTCATGGTGCCGGCGAAATTCTCCAGCTGCTTGATGTGCACGCTCAGCAAGAGCCCCAGGGAACCGAGCATCAGCGACGCGCACACCGCCGACAGCAGCACCATCGGCGTCTGCGGCCCGAACACCGGCAGCGCGGTGCCGAGCAGCGCAGCGACGATCACGAACGCCGCCGCCTGCGCCAGCGACAGCACCGCGGTGGCGGTGAGTTTGGACAGCAGAATCCACGCGCGCGGCAGCGGCGCGGTGAGCAACAGCCGCATCAGGCCCATCTCGCGGTCGTACACCATCGCCAGGCTCGACTGCATGCCGTTGAACAGCAGCACCATGCCCACCAGCCCCGGCGCGATGTAGAGGTCGTAGGGGATGTAGGTGTCATACGGCTCGACGATCGCCACGCCGAACACGTTGCGAAAGCCCGCAGCGAACACGGCCAGCCACAGCAAGGGTCGCACGAGGGCCGACACCAGCCGGCCGTATTGGCGGCTGAACTTCAGCAGCTCGCGCCAGACGATCGCGCGCATCGCCTGCAGGGCGTGAGCCATGCCACTGCGGCGCTCGGCCACATCGGTCACGGTTTGGGTTTGCACAATTTCTCCGGCGCATCGGCGCCCAGTGTGTCGAGGTTGTTCTTCGGATGCAGCACGCCATCGGCGGGCGCCATCGCGATCACGCCCTGGCCGTCGCTGAGCAGCAGCGGCTGGCGCAGTTGGCCGTCCCACGCACGAAACGACATCGACGTGCCTTTCGAACCGTCGAGCTCGAGCGCAGGCAATGCTTTGGCGAATGCGGCGGCCGGCCCTTTGGGCACCGCGACGGCCGCGGCGGCGAACGCCTTGCCGGCCATCCACGCCGCCCAGTCGTGCGCGGTCATCGGGCGCCCAGCGGACTTGGCGAAGCGACGCGACACCTGCGGGGCGCCAAAGCGCTCGAACTGGGCCTGCCACGCCAGCGCGACTAGGCCGGCGTCGCCCACCACCGGCCGCGGCAGCGCGGTGCGATAAGGCAGCGCGCGCGCGAACTCGCCATCGCTGTCGACCACCCACACCACGTCGTAGCTGCCGACGCTGGCGGTGCTGGTGAGCAGCTGCGGGTTGGCGAGGTCGCGTTCGCGCGGGTCGGCCGACAGCTTGAACGGCTTCACCTGCACGAGCTTGAGCGCATAGCGCTTGATCGCGGCTTGCGCCACGGCCGCGCGCTCGGCGTCGAGCTGCGCTCGGGCCGGTCAGCAGCAGCACCTGCGACCAGCGGCGCGACACCAGCGTCTGCGCCAGCGCGTCGGCGCGCATGCGCTCGCTGGGCAGCAGGTGCAGCACGCGCGCGCGACAGTCGCGTTCGCGCAGTCGATCGGTGGCGTCGGCGACGTTGAGCAGCGGCAGCGGCGTGGCATCGGCGGCGCCGAGCAGCCAATCGGCGGGCAGGTCGGACACGATCGCGGCATATCCCGCTTTCTGCGCGCGCGCCGCGGCGTCGCGCGCCGCCTGTGCGTCGGCCACCGCGTTGCGCTCGAGCGCGACGGCGGCGCCCGCCGCGTCGAGCTCGAACTGCGCCTCCGTCAACGCCACGGAGAGGCCGTCGAACGCGGGGCCGCCCGGGTGGCCGAGGTAGGCCCGTTCGGTGCGACTGCGTTCCAGCCGCGGATCGTCGGCCCGCTCGAGCAGCAGCACCTTGAACGGCGCCGCGCTCGCGGCCGCGCACAGGCCGAGCAGCAGCGACAGGCCGATCGCTCGGCGACGCGGCATCATTCGACGATGACCGCCATGTACGGCACGCGGCCGACCGGCACCGTCTTCAGCGCCTTGGCGCTCGCCACGTCGACCACCGTGAGGTCGTCGCTCAAGCCGTTGCACACCAACAGGCGCGCCTCGGCCTTGTCGAGCGTGACGTTCCACGCGCGCTTGCCCACCAGCACCAGATCGCCGACCTTGCGCGACGCCACGTCGACGAAGGCCACGTGGTTGGCGCGCCCGAGCGCGACGAACGCACGCTTGCCGTCGCGCGTCATCGCGATGCCCACCGGCGTGATGTCGGTGTCGCGCATGCCCTTGACCTGAAACTGCAGCGTGTCGATCACCGAGTAGTCCTTGGTCGACAGCACCGTGACGCTGGCCGAGAGCTCGTTGGTCACCCACAGTTGCGCGCCGTCGGGCGTCAGCGCGAAGCGGCGCGGCCGCTTGCCGACCTTGACGTTTTGCAACACTTTGCCGCTGGCCGACGTCGATCACGTGCACGAGGTTGGCCACCTCGGAGGTCACCCACACGACGGAGCCGTCGTGCGACACCTTCACGCCCTCGGGCTCCTTGCCGACCGGCACCTTGCGCAGCACCTTGCCGCTTGCGATGTCGATCATCGTCAGCTCGGCTTCGTCCTCGTTGGTCACGTACAGCGTCTTGCCGTCGGGCGAGAGGTCGAACGCCTCGGGGTCGTCGCCCAGCGGCAGCCGGCGCACCGACTTGCGCGTGGCCACGTCGATCACGTCGGCCGCGTTGGATTCGCCGCACGCCACCAGCAGTTGTTTGCCGTCGGGCGTGAGCTGCATGTGGCGCGGCCGCTTGCAGGTGGCAACGGTGCCGGTGACGGCAAGCGTCTTCAGGTCGATCACCGTCAGCGCGTTGTCCTTCTCGCTCGACACCAGGCCACACCCTGCGCCAGCGCCGGGCCGGCGACGAGCAGCGTGCACAACAAGCCCATGCGGGCAACCAGGGGCTGCATCAAACGGTCTCCTTGCCGGTGGTTTGAGCCCGCGCGGGGGCGGCGGTTGCGCGCAGGAAGGCTTCTTCGAGGGTGCCGCCGCCGAGCGCTCGGGCCACCTCGTCGGGCGCGCCGTCGGCCAGTAGCCTGCCCTTGTGCAACACGAACACGCGGTCGGCGCCAGCGGCCTCTTCGACCAGGTGCGTGGCCCACAGCACAGCGGTGGCGCGCGCGCGTCACCTCGGCGCGCACGGTGGTCAGCAGGTCGCGCC
Organism: uncultured beta proteobacterium; assembly: GCA_963774185.1. Lineage (GTDB taxonomy): Bacteria > Pseudomonadota > Gammaproteobacteria > Burkholderiales > Burkholderiaceae_C > JAEUPI01. Next base: position 38,820 of record CAVZEK010000013.1, on the reverse strand, counting down.
GCGATTTGGGATCGAGCCCGACCGTGGGCTCGTCCATCAGCAGCAGAGCAGGGCGGTGCAGCAGCGCGCGCACCAGCTCGACCTTGCGGCGGTTGCCGCCCGACAGTTCGCGCACCGGGCGTTCGAGGTCGTCGGCCAATCCTGCGCCCTGACACCCCTGCGCGATGCGCGCCAGCGCGTCGGCGCGCGGCAGGCCGTGCAGATCGGCGTGGAACAGCAGGTTGGCGCGTACCGACAGGTCGAGGTCGAGCGACATCTGCTGGAACACCACGCCGATGTGGCGCAACGCCCGGGTGGCCGCGCGCTGCATCGAATGGCCGGCCACCTCGATCTGTCCGGCGTCGGGCACGAACAAGCCGGTGAGCAGCTGGAACAGCGTGGATTTGCCGGCCCCGTTGGGGCCCAGCAGTGTCGCGAACGTGCCGGCTCGCAGAGCGATCGACAGGCCGTCGAGCGCGACCCGATCGCCATAGCGTTTGGTCAGGCCCGCGACGCTCAGCGTGATCGCGTCAGGGCTCATCGCGGCACCCGCGCGCGGCACGCGGCGGTGCTGGCGTCGTCGGGGGTCCTGGCGCTCATGCGCGCGTTATAACGCGTGCGGCGCGGCATGCCGGGGCACCGCGGTTCCAGGATGCGCGGCGCGCTGGCGTCATTCCGTGTGCGGCCGGTTCCAGCGCAGTTTGCGATAGATGGTGTTGCGGCTGATGCCCAGCTGCCGCGATGCCTCGGAGATATTGCCTTGCGCCGCTTCCACTGCGTGGCCGATGGCCTCGAGCGTCAACGCGTCGAGCGATTGCGGCGACGTCTCCATCGAGCGGGCCGCCGGCACGCTCGCGTTGACTGGGGCAAGCGCCTCCTCCACGACGTCTTCGCTCAAGTGTTCGCACCGGATCTCGCGACCGCTGGCGGCCAGCGCTACCGCCGTGCGCAGCACGTTATGCAGCTGGCGCAGATTGCCGGGCCAGCGGTGCGCGCGCAGCAGTGTCACCACACTGTCGGCCAGCCGTATGCCGGTGCGCGGCGCCTCTTGTTCCACGATGGTCCGCGCGAGTTCAATCAGGTCGCTGCGCTCGCGCAGCGCGGGCACGCGCAGCGTCAGGCCGTTGAGGCGGTAGCACAGGTCTTCGCGCAAGCGCTCGCCATCGACCAGCGCGCGCAACGGTTCGCGGCTGGCGCACACCAGGCGCAGCGTCGGCGCTGCAGCGCCCGCCGGCGAGGCCGCCTCGTCGGCGCGCGCATCGAGCAGGCGCAGCAGGCGCTGCTGGCTGGCCGGCGGCAAGTCGCCGATCTCATCGAGGTACAACGTGCCGGCGCCCTCGTCGCCGAGCGCGCCGTCGAACAGCACCGACTCGATCGTGCCGGGCTGCAGCGCCGTGCACGACATCGCCACGAACGGATGGCCGGGCCGCACGCTGTGGTGCGCCGCGCGCGCCAACCATTCCTTGCCCGAGCCCGTCTCGCCGATCAGCACGCTCGGGATGTGGTGCTCGAGCGCGCGGCACAAGCGCTCGACCACCGCCGCGGCGTGCGCGTCTTGCGGCAACGGCAGCCGGCCCGGGATGAGGTGCGTCGGATGCGACCTGCACACCCTGCACCGCGGCCTGCGTCGCCGCGATCGCGCGCAACGCGGGCGACACCACCGCGGCCCCCGGCACCTGCGCGGCCACCGCCTCGGCCAGGCTGCTCCACACCGGCCAGTCGAAGCGCGCGTGCAGGTGGTAGTGGCGGCCCTGCGCGGTGCGCACCGGCAGCGGTGTGGACAGCGGCGAGCGGAAGCGGTCGACCAGCGCGCCCACGCTGGTGTCGAACAGCGACTCCAGCGACTGCATGCGCAGCGTCGCGCCGCTCATGCCCAGTTGCTCCAGCGCGCTGCGGTTGGCGCCGACGATGCGCGCCATCGGGCCGCACCGCGACGATGCCCTCCATCAGCGTGCCGATGAAATCGACGCGGCCGTGGAAGTGCAGCCGCATCACGTTGCGCAGGTCGTCGGTGAGCCAGTGGTTCTCGATCATGCGCGCCGACATCTTGACCAGCGCCATCGTGTGCTGGTGGTAGCTGCGCTGGTCGCCCGAGACGTCGAGCACGCCGAGGATGTTGCCGCGCGGGTCGAGGATCGGCGCCGCCGAGCAGGTGAGGAAGTGGTTGGCGTGGAAGAAGTGCTCGTCGGCGTGCACGAGCGTGGGCAGCTCGGTGATCAGCGCGGTGCCCACCGCGTTGGTGCCCTTGCTCGACTCCGACCACACCGCGCCGGGCGAACAGCGCGACCTTGGTGGCGCGCGTCAGGAAGTCGTCGTCGCCCATCGCGTGCACGATGGTGCCGGTGGCATCGGTCAGCACCACCATGCTGTCGGTGTTGACGATCTGGTCGTACAGCAGCTCCATCACCGGTGCGGCGTGCTGCAGCAGCCGCAGGTTGCGCGAGCGCGCGATCTCGAGGTCGGCGCGGCCGAGCAGCCCGAGGTCGGGCCGCTCGATGCGCGACAGGCCGAGCGCCGCGCAGCGCTCGTGCGAGCGGTTGATGGCATCGATGTGGTCGGCGGCGAGGTTCAGCGCGCCGGCGATCGGACGCGCGTAACCATCGTCGCGTCGTGTGCTGCGGGTGCGGCCGGCGATGCCGGTCGACGGGCTTGCCATGGGTGTCTCCTGCGCGTCACTTGGGCGCGCTCTGTTCGGGCCGATTGTGGCGCGGACGCACGACTCGCGCCGCACAGGGCCCGAGCAAAGAGCGAATTCGCGCGGCGTGTCCCAAACTGATACAGCCAGAGTGTGCGGCGGCCGGGCCGTTGCCAAGGAGCCTCGCAGGCGAATCCCGGCGGCGCTGTCAACCCCCGGGATATCCCAGGGCGCTGTGCAGCGCCCGACGCGCATACGATCGCTGCACGAACGGGTCTGCGCGGCTGTGTGGCATGCGAGAGGGCCCGCTGAAGCGATCGATCGCACGAGGAGACCACGTTGAAGATCAGCCATCATGTGTTGGGCGCGATGCTCGCGCTCGTGTTCTGCGGCGCACAGGCGCAGAACGATGAAGCTCTCAAGAACGACGGCAAGTCCACCAGCGACGTGCTGACCTACGGCATGGGCTACAACAACCAGCGCTATAGCCCGCTCACGCAGATCAACAAGAGCAACGTGGCAAGCTGGTGCCGGTCTGGAACTACAGCCTGAACAACTCGCAGGGCCAGGAATCGCAGCCGATCGTCTACCAGGGCGTCATGTACGTCACGACGCACACGCTCGACCGTCGCGATCGACGCGCTCACCGGCAAGCAGATCTGGAAGACAGGAGCTCGAGTTCGCCGCCGGACGTGTTCAAGATGGCCTGCTGCGGCCTGCTGAACCGCGGCGTCGCCATCTACCAAGGCAAGGTCTACCGCACCACGCTCGACGCGCACGTGATCGCGCTCGACGCCAAGACCGGCAAGCAGCTGTGGAAGACGCAAGGCCATCGACTACAAGCACGGCCACGCGATGACCGGCGCGCCGCTGGTCGTCAACGGCGTCGCTGATGACCGGCATCGCCGGCGGCGAGTACGGCACGCGCGGCTTCATCGACGGCTGGGACGCCGACGACCGGCAAGCAAGCTGTGGCGCCTCTACACCACCGCCGCGCAGGGCGAGAAGGGCGCGCGACACCTGGCCCGGCGACACCGCGCAGAAGGGCGGCGCGCCGACCTGGCTGACCGGCGCCTACGACCCCGAGCTCGACCTCGTCTACTGGGGCACCGGCAACGGCGGCCCGTGGAACGCCGCAGGTGCGCAAGGGCGACAACCTGTACGTCTGCTCGGTGCTCGCGTTCCGGCCCAAGACCGGCGAGCTGGTGTGGCACTACCAGTTCAGCGCCCAACGACCCGTACGACTACGACAGCACCGAAGTCGGCATGCTGGTCGACATGAAGATCGACGGCGCGACCCGCAAGGTGCTGGCGCAGGCCAACCGCAACGGCTTCTTCTACGTGCTCGATCGTGCCAACGGCAAGCTGCTGGCGGCCAACCCGTACGTCAAGGTCAACTGGGCCGACAAGATCGACATGGCCACCGGCAAGCCGGTCGAATCCGAGGCGACGAAGAAGCGTCCGCAACGGCGACGACGACGAGATCTGGCCGTCGGTGCTCGGGCGGCAAGAACTGGACGCCGATGTCGTGGAACCCGGCGACCGGCCTGGCCTACGCCAACACGCTGAACATGAGCTGGCCGTACCAGATCGCCAAGCAGGACTACAAGCGCGGCGAGTGGTACCTCGGCATGGACTTCCGCGGCGTCAACATGCCGAAGAACGAGCCGCACGGCTACCTGAGCGCGATCGATCCGATGACCGGCAAGAGCAAGTGGCAGATGGCGTGGCCCGGTCAGCCGAGCATGGCCGGCACGCTGTCCACCGCGGGCGGCGCTGGTGTTCACCGGTGCCGCCACCGGCGAGTTCATGGCGGTCGACGCCAACACCGGCAAGAAGCTGTGGCAGTTCCAGACCAGCTCCGGGATCATCGGCCTGCCGGTGACCTGGGAGCACAACGGCAAGCAGTACGTCAGCATCGTGTCGGGCGCCGGCGGCGTGTGGGCGCTGCTCGGCGACGAGCGCATGGCCAGCGTGCCGGCCGGCGGGTCGGTCTGGACGTTCGCGCTGCAGCATTGATGAGTCTTGCAGGCAGTCTGCTGGGCGTGGCGGCCGTGATGGCCGCTGCGCCCTGCAGCGGCGGGCGACGCACCGCGCTTCAGCGCCGAAGCAATCGCCAAGGGTCGCGAGCAAGTACCAGCGCATCTGCGTGCACTGCCACGGCTTCAACATGGTCAACGCCGGCACCACGGTGTTCGACCTGCGCAAGTTTCCGATCGACCAGCCCGAGCGCTTCTCGCCAGTCGGTGACGCAGGGCAAGGGCGCCATGCCGTCGTGGAAGGAACAGTTGACTCCCGAGCAGATCGATTGGCTGTGGGCCTACGTCGGCAGCCGTGGCGGCAAGGAGCCGTGAGCCGATGCCGATGCGTCGCTGCAGCGGCGCTCGTGCGCGTGCGCGTCCTCGCGCTGTGCGCCGGCGCAGGCGGCGATGGCGCAGGTGCTGCCACTGACCGTGTGCATGGCGGAGGACAACGAGCCGCTGTCGTACGTGCGCGAGGGCCAGCCGCGGGGCTTCGACGTGCGCGTCGCGCAGGCGATCGCCGACGAGACTCGGGCGTCCGCTGAAGATCGTGCCGTTCGAGACCGAGTTCGAACAGCGAGAGCACGCTGGCGCGCGAGGTCAACGCGCTGCTGTCGTCGCAGCGTGTGCGAGCTGGCCAGCGGCTTCCCGCTGCTGCGCGAAGACATCGGCACGGTGCCTGGTTCTCCCGCGCGCACCCCCGACTATCCGGTGCCAAGCGTTTTCGCGAGCGGCCGTTCGTCGCCTTGCAGCGGATGTCGGCAAGCCGACCGTATCAGGGTATGGCGCTGGTGGCGGTGCTGCGGCGCGAGGCGGCGCGCCCGGTCGACGCGGCTGTCGGACCTCAAGGGCCTGCGCATCGGCAACGTGGCGGGCACCTGTCGAGCGCGCTGCTGGTGATGTACCGCAACGGGATGCTGAGGGGCGATCTGGTGTCGCTGCCGCAGCGCGGCGACACGGTGTTCGAGCTGATGCTGGCCAAGAATCAGATCGATGCCGGCGTGGTGGCCGCCGGCTTGTACGACGCGTGGCAACTCCACCACCCCGACGGCGCCGCTGGTGATGGCCGAGTACCGGCGGCCGCTGGGCATCAACATCGGGTTCGTCGCGACGGCGCAGGGCGCGGAAGCACTGCAAGCGGCCAATCGCGTGATCGAGCGCGCGCTCGAGCGCGGCGATCTCGCTACGCTGGGCGCCGGCTGAGGGCGTGAGCTGGATGCAGCCCACAGAGCCCGACGTGTCACGCGCCCCGGCGCTGCACCAGCTGGCTGCAGACCCTTGAGCGTGCCAACGGGCCGGTTGACACCGCCGCCGCAACCGCCGATCCCCCTCGAGGCGCGAGCACAGTGAGCCAAGGCCTCTACACGTTGCTGGTCGCGCGCACTTCCTCGATCGTCGTCAGTCCGGCCAGCACCTTCTCGATGCCGTCCTGGCGCAACGTGCGCATGCCTGCGGCCAGCGCGCAACGCAGCAGGTCTTCCGAACGCGCGTGGGTCTGGATCAGCTGGCGCAACGGGCGATCGACCACCATCAGTTCGTGCAGGCCCACGCGGCCCTTGAATCCGCTGCGTTCGCAACGGTCGCAACCGCTGCGCTGGTAGATCTGCAGGCGGCCATCGCGGCCGTGGCGTGCGCGCCAGTCGGCCAGCACGGTTGGCGCGTCGGGCATCTGCGCGCTGCCACCGAAGGCGTTCATCCAGTCGCCAGCAGCTCGGCTTCTTCGTCGTCGCTGGCCAGGCGGCCGATGCGGCAGTGCGGGCACAGCTTGCGCACCAGGCGTTGCGCCAGCACGCCGAGCAGCGAGTCGGCGAAGTTGAACGGATCCATGCCCATGTCGAGCAGCCGCGTCACCGTCTCGGGCGCGCTGTTGGTGTGCAGCGTGCTCAGCACCAGGTGGCCGGTCAGCGACGCCTCGATCGCGGTCTGTGCCGTCTCCTCATCGCGCATCTCGCCGACCATGATGACGTCGGGGTCGGCGCGCAGGAAGGAGCGCAGCGCCTTGGCGAAGGTCCAGTCGATCTTCGGGTTGACCTGCACCTGGCGCAGGCCGGGCTGCGTGATCTCCACCGGATCCTCGGCGGTCCAGATCTTGCGCTCGGGCTTGTTGATGTGCGCCAGCGCCGCGTGCAGCGTGGTGGTCTTGCCGCTGCCGGTGGGGCCCACGCACAGCACCATGCCGTAGGGGCGCTCGACCGCTCGCTTCAGGTCCGCCAGGTTGTGCTCGCTCAGAGCCCATCGCATCCAGCGGCATCGCGCGCGCCGACGCGAGCAGGCGCAGCACGGCGTCTTCGAGGCCGTTGGTGGTGGGGATGGTGACCAGCCGCAGCTCCAGCCGCTGCCCCGGCACGAAGCGCGAGAAATTGATCTTGCCGTCCTGCGGCTTGCGGCGCTCGGAGATGTCGAGCTCGCACATGATCTTCAGCCGCGCGATCATCGCGTTGCGGTACGTGTGCGGCAGCTCCATGTAGGGCTTGAGCACGCCGTCCTTGCGAAAGCGCACGCGCAGCTTGTCGCGCCCGGGCTGGGTCTCGATGTGGATGTCGGACACGCCTTGCTGCTGCGCCTCGACGATCATCGAGTTGATCAAGCGCACCAGCGAGTTGTCGGACTGCTCGACCTGGGCGCCGTCGTCGCTGCGCGACTCGGCGCTCGACTGCTGCTGCTCCAGATTGGCCAGCAGCTGGTTGGCGTCGTCGGCCTCGAATTCGATCGCCTTCGACGGGTCGACGGCCACCTCGGCCGCGCTCCACACGTCGTAGCCCAGGCGCTGGTACACGCGGTCGATCGCGGCGGCCAGCGTGCCGCTGCGCGCCAGCGTGGTCACGATCTTGACCTGTGCGACGAACTCGATCTCTTCGATCACGCGCGACGGCGGAGGGATCCTCCAGGGCGACCACCAGCCGCTCGCCGCGCATCAGCAGCGGCAGCACGTTGAGCTTGCGCGCAGTACCCAGCGGCAGGCGCTGCACCGCCTCGGTTGCCACCGGGAACGCCTCGACGTCGACGATCGGATAGCCCATCTTGCGCGCCAGCGCGGTCTGCAGGTCTTCGCGCGACACCGTGCCTTCGCGCACCAGCAGTTCGCCCAGCGGCACGTTACGGTCTTTCTTCTGCTGCTCGAGCGCCGCCTTCAACTGCGCGTCGGTCACGAAGCCCAGCGCCAGCAGCGCCTCGCCGATGCGCACCATCGGCATGCACGCCTGCTGCTCGATCGCCGCCAGCAACTGCTCGGGCGACACCACCTGCTGCGTGAGCAGGATGTCGCCGAGCTTGCGCGAGCGCATCGCCTGCTGCTCGTCCAGCGCAGCGGCCACTTGTTGCTCGGTGACGGCTTTCTGTTCCACCAGCACCTCGCCGATGCGCTGCCCGATTTCGAAGCCGTCGATCATCGACTGCGGCACGAAGTGGCGCTGCACGCGCCCGGCCTCGTCGACCGGCGTGAAGAAAAACAAGCCCGCTTCATGTTCGACGTGGCCGATCGTGCGGCCCTTGAAGGCGTCGCGACCGCCGCCGTAGCGCACGGTCAACTCCACGGCCGGGTGATGAGCCACCAAAGCGGCGTGGGGATCCCCGGGCGCCGGCGCGATCGGTGCCAGTGCCTTCGCCAGCGTGAGGCGCCGAAAGTGCGCAAAGCGCAGCGGCAGGTTGCCGCGCGCCGGAGGCACCTGCACCTGCGCGACACCCGCCGTCCAGTCGATGGCCACCAGACGGCCTTGGGTCACCTTGCCGTTGGGGCCCTCGACCTCGCAGTCTTGCGGGCCGCTGAAGGCGCGTGCTGGTGCGTACGCGGCGAACGGCGGCACCGGCCACAGGTCGGGCGCGTGCGCGTCGGCCGGTTTGGGCAGCAACGACAGGGCGGGCTTGGACAGGTCGGACATGAAACGCTCCCGGCGGCGACGGCGCAGCCCAAAGCAAGGCGCACGCACGGCCACAGTGCGCAATGTCGCAACCCCGGCACACGCGCAGCGGCCGGAAAAGCCGGGGCGTTAGGGGTCAATTCGGCTGGCGCGCTGCGCGACGGGAGATTCGATCGACCTCTGGGGTTCAGGCGGCAGGCTTGAGCGCGACAACGGTGGACAACGACTTGCTCAGCTTTCGCGCGTTTCAGCTCACGACCAAGCGCGGCATGGCGCTTGACGCGACGACGCTCCCCACCACAGCGGCCTGTGCGAAGCCGTGGCGACGGAAGGTCGACACCACCTCGTTCAGCGCCGCCGGCGCGCACGACACGAGCAATCCGCCGCTGGTTTGCGGATCGGTCAACAAGGCCTTGTCTTCGGGTGCGAACGCGCCCGGCAGGTCCACATCGGCCCCATAGCCCGCCCAGTTGCGCCCGGAAGCGCCGGTGACAAATCCCTGTGCAGCCAAGGCGCGCGCGTTGCCAAGCAGCGGCACGGCCGACCAATCCAGCTCGATATTGCAGCGCGCGCCGCGGGCCATCTCCAATGCATGGCCGGCGAGGCCGAAGCCGGTGACATCTGTCAACGCGTGCACGCCGGGCAGCGCGGCCAGGTCGGGGCCCGGCGTATTGAGCTGCGTGGTGGCGGCGATCATCTGCGCATAACCGGCGTCGCCGAGCTCGCCCTTTTTCAGTGCTGCGGACATCACACCCACACCCAACGGCTTGCCCAGGACCAGCACGTCTCCCGGTTGCGCGTCGGCGTTGCGCTTGACCTGTCGCGGGTGCACGAGCCCGAGCGCGACCAGGCCATAGATCGCTTCCACCGAATCAATCGTGTGGCCACCGGCGATCGGAATGCCGGCGGTGCGGCACACCGAGGTTCCGCCTTCGAGAATGCGACCGATGGTCTGAGTCGACAACACATTGATCGGCATCCCCACCAGGGCCAGCGCCAGGATCGGCCGCCCACCCATCGCGTAGACATCGCTGATCGCGTTGGTGGCGGCGATGCGGCCGAAATCGAACGGGTCGTCGACGATCGGCATGAAGAAGTCGGTGGTCGCGATCAGGGCCTGTTCGTCGTTGAGCTGGTACACCGCGGCGTCGTCGGCGGTTTCGATGCCGACCAGCAGTTCCTTGGGCATCGGCATCGCGGCCGTGCCTTTGAGGATTTCCGACAGCACGCCCGGCGCGATCTTGCAGCCGCAGCCGCCACCGTGCGACAGCGATGTCAGTCGAGGTTCGCCGGGTTTTTCAGGTGCGTTCATCGTGGTCCTCGCGCATGGGTTCGATCAGGTCGCTGGAATGAGGCTCTCGATCAGCGCGTGCAGCGCAGCACGTTCATGCGCCGCATCGAACAGCGCAGCGCGCGAAGCAACCTGATCCTGCAATTGGGCAAGCATAGCCGGCTCGCGCGGTGGGCGCCGCCTGCATGCGGCCCGCACTAGCTGTGCATCTGCGCCGGCAACGCGGTGACGATTTGGGGCAAGAAGTAGATCAGCCCCACGGCGCCCACCATCAGAAGGAAGAACGGCAGCGTCACGCGCGCGATCCAGCCGATCTCGCGCCGGGTCATGCCCTGCAGCACGAACAGGTTGAAGCCTACCGGCGGCGTGACCTGCGCCATCTCGACCACCAGCACGATGAAGATGCCGAACCACAGCAGATCGATGCCGGCCTTCTGCACCGTGGGCAGGATCACGCCCATCGTCAGCACGACCATCGAGATGCCGTCGAGAAAGCAGCCGAGCACGATGTAGAAGAGCATCAGCGCGAACAGCAGCTGCAGCTGGCTCAGGCCCAGCGTGGCGATCCATTCGGCCAGGTGGCGCGGCAAGCCGATGTAGCCCATGGCCAGCGTGAGGTACGACGCGCCCGCCAGAATCAGCGCGATCATGCAATACAGGCGCGTGCCGCCCATCAGCGACTCTTTGAACGTCTTCCAGTCGAGCGAGCCCTGTGCGGCCGACAGCACCAGCGAGCCAACCACGCCGACCGCGGCCGCCTCGGTGGCGGTGGCCAGGCCGCTGTAGATCGAGCCCAGCACCGCGGCGATCAGCAGCATCACCGGAATCAGGTAGCGTGATTCCTGCAGCTTCTGCTTGAGGCTCATCGGCGCATCCGGTGGCGGCACGCGGGCGGCGTTGAGCCAGCCCCACACGATGAGGTAGCCCGAGAACAGCGCCGCCAGCAAGACGCCCGGCAGCACACCGGCAATGAACAACTGCGCGATCGACACGTCGGCGCTGACGCCGTAGACGATCATGATGATCGACGGCGGGATCAGCAGGCCCAACGTGCCGGCGCCGGCCAGCGAGCCGATCGCGATGTCGTCGGGGTAGCCGCGCCGCTTGAGCTCGGGCAGCGTCATCTTGCCGATGGTGGCGCAGGTGGCGGCACTCGACCCCGACACCGCCGCGAAGATCGCGCAGCCCACCACGTTGGTGTGCAGCAGGCGGCCGGGCAGCCGCTGCACCCACGGCGCCAGGCCGCGGAACATGTCGCTAGACAGCCGCGTGCGAAACAGGATCTCGCCCATCCAGATGAACAGCGGCAGCGCGGTCAGCGTCCAACTCGACGACGAGCCCCAGATGGTGACGGCCATCGCGTCGCCGGCCGGGCGCGTGCTGAACAGCTGCATGCCGATCCAGGCCACGCCCGACAGCGTCAGGCCGATCCACACGCCGCTGCCAAGGATCAGGAACAGCGCCACGACGAGCAGCGTGGTGATCGCGAAGTCGTTCATCGTGCGGCGCCGATCACTCGTTGTGCAGTGCTTCGTCGCTGCTGACTTCTACGCGTTGGCCGCGCCACTCGAGCCACCACTCGTCGGCCAGCGCGATCAGCAACACCACCGAGCCAGCGGCCATCGCGAGCTGCGGAATCCACAACGGCGTGGCGTCGCTCGAGGTCGAGACGTCGTTGAAGAGACGAGACTGCCATGCCAGCCGCACGCCGTAGAACGCCGCCAACGCTGCCAGCGCAACCGAGGCGGCCAGTGCCCACAACTCCAACGCGCGCCGCGCCCGCCCCCGCAGATGCGACAGCAGCAGCGTGACGCGGATGTGCTCGCCCCGCTTGAGCGTGTGGGCCAGAGCGAGAAAACCGGCGGCCGCCATCAGGTAGCCGGCGTAGGCGTCGGTGCCTGGCACGTGAAAATGAAGCTGCCGCCCGAGGATCGACACCAGCACCATCGCCAGCAGCCCGACCATGAACACGGCCGCCAGTGCGGCGGCGCCGTCGTACAGCCCGTCGAGCAGCTTGCGCACGAGCCCCTACTTGGTGCCGTAGGCGTCGACCAGCGCCTTGCCTTCGGGGCCGGCCTTTTCGAGCCACTCTTTGAGCATGGTGTCGCCGACCTTCTTCATGTCGGCCTTCAGTTGCGCGGTGGGCGGCTGAATCGTCATGCCGTTCTTCTTCAGCAGGTCGATGTACTCGACGTTCTTGGCCTTGGCCAGGTCCCAGCCGCGCGCTTCAGCATCGGCGCCGGCCTTCAGCAGGGCCTGTTTGCTCGGCGCATCGAGCGCGTCGAACGCCGCCGCGTTGACGATGACGGCGTTCTTGGGCAACCAGGCCTGCGTGTCGACCCAGTACTTCAGGTGCTCGTAGGTCTTGGTGTCGTAGCCGGTCGCGCCCGAGGACATGTAGCTCTCGATCACGCCGGTGGCCATGGCCTGCGACAGCTCGGCGGCCTGCACGGTGACGGGCTGTGCGCCGACCAGCTCGGCCACGCGCGCCGTGGCGGGGCTGTAGGCGCGCCACTTCACGCCTTTCAAGTCGGCGGCGCTGTTGATCGGCTTCTTGGCGTAGATGCCCTGCGGCGGCCACGGCACCGAGTACAGCAGCATCATGCCCTGCTCGCCGAGCTTCTTTTCGAGCAGCGGTTTCTGCGCCTTGTAGAGCTTGGCCGCGTCGTCGAAGCTGTCGGCCAGGAACGGCAAGCCGTCGGCTCCATAGATCTGCCACTCGTTCTGGAAGTTGGCCAGCAGGATCTCCCCGATCTGCGCCTGGCCACCTTGCACCGCGCGCTTGATCTCGGGCGCCTTGAACAACGACGCGTTGGCATGCACCGTGATCTTGAGCTTGCCGCCGGTGGCCTTGTCGACGTCGTTGGCAAACTGCACCAGATTCTCGGTGTGGTAGTTGCTCGCCGCGTAGGCGGCGGGCAAGTCCCACTTGGTTTGCGCGGCGGCGATCAACGGCAGCGCGAGCGCGAGCAGCATGAGGGGTCGTTGGATCGACATCGGCACTCCTTGGATGGGCAAGAGTCGTTGGCGTGAACGGTTGGCTGAGGCGGTCGCAGCCGCGGCTGCAAGCATGGCCCGTGCCATCGCCCTCACGGATGCGGACTTGCCCGGAGCGGACCGCACAAACCGCTTACAGTCTGGGAATCGAGGCTGATGGCTGCCGACCTGCCCGGCTGCATGGCAAGACGTTCGCTGAGATGGCGCCATTTCTTGGAGTGCTGATGCTCGATACACGCTTCCCGCGCGTGGTGGGCGACATCGGCAATCCGGCGAGTTTTGCGATTCCGGTGCGACACCGCATCGTGGCGGGCGCTTCGCCGCAGCGAGTGGTGCGCGAAGGTGACGCGACATTGCTCGCGCCGTTTCTCGATGCAGCGCGCGTGCTGGTGGCGGAGGGCGCCGCGGCCGTCACCACGAGTTGTGGTTTCCTGGTCGAGTTCCAGGCTGCGCTGCAAGCCGAGCTGCCGGTGCCGGTGTGGACTTCGAGCCTGCTCAAGCTGCCGGAGCTGAGCGCGCCGGGCGTCATCACCGTCGATGCATTGTCACTCGGCGCGCGCCATCTGCGCGCCGCGGGGGCCGATGCCACGGTGCCGGTGGTGGGTCTGGCCGCCGACTGTCACCTGCAACGGGCCTTGCTCGACGACGAGCCGGCCATCGACGCCGGCCGCGCCGAGGCCGATGTGGTTGACGCCGCTCAGCGCCTGGTGGCGCGCTGGCCCACGGTGCAAGAGATCGTGTTCGAATGCACCAACATGCCGCCCTATGCCAAAGCCGTGGCGCGTGCCACGCGGCGTCCGGTCCACCACATCATCAGCCTGCTGCACGAGCGGTGGCGGGCCATGGAAGCCAATGCATGAACGTTTCGCCACGCTGGCAGTTCTGGATCGACCGCGGCGGCACCTTCACCGACATCGTGGGGCGGGCCCCCGACCGTTCGCTGCGCACGTTGAAACTGCTGTCGGACAACCCGGAGCAGTATCGCGATGCCGCGGTCGAAGGCATGCGCCGTCTGCTGGGCCTGCAGGCCGGCGAGCCGATCTCGGCCGCGCAGGTGGACTGCGTGAAGATGGGCACCACGGTGGCCACCAACGCGCTGCTCGAGCGCAAGGGCGACCGCACGGTGCTGGTGACCACGCGCGGCTTTCGCGATGCGCTGCGCATCGCCTATCAAAATCGGCCGCGCCTGTTCGATCGCCACATCGTGCTGCCCGAGTTGTTGTACGAACGGGTCATCGAAGCCGACGAGCGTGTCGGCGCGCAGGGCGAGATGGTGCAGGCGCTGCAGGCCGACACGCTGCGTGTGCAGCTGCAGGCCGCCTTCGACGCCGGCATCCGCGCCTGCGCGATTGTCTTCATGCACGGCTACCGCTTCACCGCACACGAGCAGGCGGCAGCCGCGCTGGCGCGTGCCATCGGATTCACGCAGGTCAGCGTGTCGCACGAGGTGAGCCCGCTGATGAAGCTGGTGTCGCGCGGCGACACCACGGTGGTCGACGCGTACCTGTCGCCGATCCTGCGCCGCTACGTCGACCAGGTGGCCGCGCAGATGCCCGGCGTGCGCTTGTTCTTCATGCAATCGAGCGGTGGCCTCACCGAAGCGCACCACTTCCAGGGCAAGGATGCGATCCTGTCGGGCCCTGCGGGCGGCATCGTCGGCATGGTGCGCACCGCGGTGGCCGGTGGGCACCAACGAGTGATCGGCTTCGACATGGGCGGCACGTCCACCGACGTCAGCCACTTCGCGGGCGAATTCGAGCGCGCGTTCGAAACCCAGGTGGCCGGCGTGCGCATGCGCGCGCCGATGATGAGCATCCACACGGTGGCCGCCGGCGGCGGCTCGATCCTGCAGTTCGACGGCGCGCGGCTGCGCGTCGGGCCCGAGAGCGCCGGTGCCAACCCGGGGCCGGCGAGCTATCGGCGCGGCGGTCCGCTGGCGGTGACCGACGCCAACGTGATGCTTGGCCGCATCCAGAGCGCGCACTTTCCCAAGGTGTTCGGGCCGCGCGGCGACGAGCCGCTCGACAGCGCGGGCGTGGTCGCCAAATTCGAGACGATGGCCGCCGACGTCAAGCGCAGCACCGGGCGCGACGTGACGCCCGAATCTCTGGCCGCAGGCTTTGTGCAGATCGCGGTGCAGAACATGGCCAACGCGATCAAGCGCATCTCGGTGGCCCGCGGCTACGACGTCACGCAGTACACGTTGCAGTGTTTCGGCGGTGCCGGCGGGCAGCATGCCTGCGCGGTGGCCGATGCCTTGGGCATGACGCGCGTGTTCGTGCATCCGCTGGCCGGCGTGCTGTCGGCCTACGGCATGGGCCTGGCCGACCAGATCGCGATGCGCGAGGGGTCGGTCGAACTGCCGCTCGACGCCGCCGGTCTGGCAGCGGCGCAGAGTCGCCTGCGCGAGCTCGGCGGTGCGGCACGCGACGAGTTGCTCGCACAAGGCGTCACCACGATCGAGCTGCGACAGCGCATTCACGTGCGCTACCAGGGCACCGACACCGCGCTCGTGGTCGCCTTCGGCGCCATCGACGCCGTGCGTGCCGAGTTCGAGGCTGCGTATCGCCAGCGTTTTGCGTTCCTGATGCCCGATCGCAGCCTGGTGATCGAGGCGGTGTCGGTCGAGGCCGTTGGGCCCGGCGAGCGCTTCGACGATGCACGCAGCTTGACCAGCGATGCGGCGGCGCATCGGCCGCAGGCGCATGCGACGGTGCGCATCTTCTTCGATGGCTGGCGCGAGGCGGGCTTGCATCTGCGCGAGTCGCTGCAAACCGGGCGCGACCATCGCCGGCCCTGCGATCATCGCCGAAGCCAACGCCACCACCGTGGTCGAGCCGGGCTGGCAGGCGCTGCTCACACCCGCCGGCCCGCTGGAGCTCACGCGCGTGGCTGCGCGCAGCACGCAGCACGCGATCGGCACCCAAGCCGACCCGGTGATGCTCGAGGTGTTCAACAACCTGTTCATGAACATCGCCGAGCAGATGGGCCTGCGGCTGCAGAACACCGCCTACTCGGTCAACATCAAGGAGCGGCTCGATTTTTCGTGCGCGCTGTTCGATGCGCACGGCCAGCTCATCGCCAACGCACCGCACATGCCGGTGCACCTGGGCTCGATGAGCGAGAGCATCAAGACGGTGATCGCGCGCAACCCGCAGATGCGCGAGGGCGACGTCTACGTGCTCAACGATCCGTACCACGGCGGCACGCATTTGCCAGACGTGACCGTGGTGACGCCGGTGTATCTGGCCAGCGGCGATGCCAGGCCGAGCTTCTACGTCGCTTCGCGCGGCCACCACGCCGACATCGGCGGTTCGACGCCGGGCTCGATGCCGCCGTTCTCGAAGACCATCGACGAGGAGGGCGTGCTGTTCGACAACTTCCTGCTGGTGCGCGACGGCCGCCTGCGCGAGAGCGAGCTGCGCGCGCAACTGAACACCACGCGCTGGCCGGCCCGCAACCCCGACCAGACCATCGCCGACTTGCGAGCGCAGATCGCGGCCAACGAGAAGGGCGTGCAGGAGTTGCGTTCGATGGTCGCGCAGTTCGGCCGCGACACGGTGGCGGCCTACATGCGTCATGTGCAGGACAATGCCGAAGAATCGGTGCGCCGCGTGATCACTGCGCTGAAGAACGGGCGCTTCGAACTGCCGCTCGACAACGGCGCGACGATCCGCGTGGAGGTCACCGTGCACGCGCAACAGCGAGAGGCGACGATCGACTTCAGCGGTACCAGCGCGCAGCTGCCGAACAACTTCAATGCGCCCAGGGCGGTGACGATGGCCGCGGTGCTCTACGTGTTCCGCACACTGGTGGACGACGACATCCCGCTGAACGCGGGCTGCCTGAAGCCGCTGCAAGTGATCGTGCCGGAGGGCTGCATGCTGAATCCGCAACCGCCCGCAGCGGTGGTGGCCGGCAACGTCGAGACCTCGCAGTGCGTGACCAACGCGCTGTTCGGCGCCCTGGGCGTGATGGCGGCCAGCCAGTGCACGATGAACAACTTCACCTTCGGCAACGAGACCTACCAGTACTACGAGACGATCTCGGGCGGCTCGGGTGCGGGGCCGGATTTCGACGGCGCCAGCGTCGTCCAGACGCACATGACCAACTCGCGCCTCACCGACCCCGAAGTGCTGGAGTTCCGTTTTCCGGTGCGACTGGACAGCTATGCGATCCGCGCGGGTTCCGGCGGTGCAGGGCGGCATCGCGGCGGCGACGGCAGTGTGCGGCGCGTGCGCTTCCTCGAGGCGATGACGGCGTCGATCCTGAGCAACGGGCGCCGCGTGCCGGCCTTCGGCCTGGCCGGAGGCCAGCCGGGCGCGCTGGGGATCAACCGAGTCGAACGACGCGATGGGACGGTCGAGCTCCTGCAGCACATCGGCTCTGCCGAGATGGAGCCTGGCGACGTGTTCGTGATCGAAACGCCAGGCGGAGGCGGCTACGGGCCCGCGCCGCCGCCGCGGTCTTCTTCGTCTCGGTAGTTGCGCCAGCGTTGCATCGCCTGGCGCATCCACTGCGCCTGCTCCCGAAACTTGCGGCAGGCGTCGCAGATGCGCCAGTGCATCTGCAGTGCCAGGGTCTCCGTGGGCGTGAGTTCGCGGTCCTCGCTTTCGAGCACGAGGCGCGTGACTTCGCGGCAGCTGCGATTGAGATCCATCGGCCCTCAAGCCACCGGTCGCCCGGCGAACCAGCCTTGCTGCAGGCAGTCGCGCAAACGCAATCGCGCCCTGTGCAGCAACACCCACAGGTTCGTCGACGTGATCGACAGTTCCTTACAGATCTCGTCGCTGCCGAGCTCGAGCCACTCGCGCATCATGAACACGCGGCTGTGCGTCGCAGGCAGATGCTCCATGCAGACCTCGAGCACCTCGAAGAACTGTCGTTGGTTCAGGCTCCGCTCGGGGCTGCCCCAGTCCTGCGGCGCCTCGCGCCAGTGGCCATCGGCCTTGAACAGCAGCTCGTCGACGTCGGTCTCGTCGTCGTCGCTCAGGATCGTGCACTCGCGGCTGTGGCGGCGCAGCCGGTCGATCACCTTGTGCTTCAAAATGCCGACCAGCCATGTCTTCAACTGCGACTGGCCGGCAAACGACTGCGGTTTTTCGAGCGCGGCCAGCATCGCCTCGGAGACGGCGTCTTCGGCCCAGGCGTCGTTGCGCAATTGCGATCGCGCGTAACGCAGCAGTTGTGGGCGCAGGGCCTCGACCTGGCTGGCAAACTCGATCATGCTTGGGCGTGGCTGTCGGTGCCGGCCCGAGTGTAAGGAATCAGACTACGGGCCGACAGACAGCCCGTCGACGGCGTGCGTCGGCAGCACAGCACACGAACCTACTCCAGGAGCAAACCAATGAACCAACGTCTGATCGTCTCTTCCGCCTTGGCTTCGGTGCTGGCGCTTGGCCTGGTGGGCCAGGCCGCTGCGCAAGCCAAGGAAAAGGAAAAGTGCTTCGGCATCGCCAAGGCGGGCCAGAACGACTGCGCCAACCTGTCGGGCAGCCACTCGTGCGCCGGCCAGAACAAGGTCGACAACGACCCCGGCGAATGGAAGTACGTGGCCAAGGGCACCTGCAAGGACATGAAGGGCATGACCGAGACCGAAGCCGCCAAGGTCAAGAAGTAAGCCCGCCGTCGCGAGAGTACGCACCGTGACGAGCGTGGGCATCGGATGGCGGCAGCCGCACTACGGCGAGCTGCTCGAACGCCGGCCCGCGCTCGGCTTCGTCGAAGTGCACTCGGAGAATTTCTTCGGCGACGGCGGCGCAGCGTTGGCGGTGCTCGAGCGCGGCCGCGAGCACTATGCGGTCAGCCTGCATGGTGTGGGGCTGGCGCTGGGTTCGGCCACCGGCCTGGACCCCTGGCATCTCGATCGGTTGGCGGCGCTGGTGCAGCGCATCGACCCGGTGCGGGTGAGCGACCATGCGTCGTTCGCACGCGCTCCGCTGCAACGCGGGCAAGCACCGGTGCACGGCGCCGACCTGCTGCCGATCGCCTTCACGCCGGCGTCGCTCGACATCATGGTGCGCAACGTCGAGCAGGTGCAGCAGCGGTTGCGTCGGCCCATCGCGGTGGAAAATCTGTCGGCCTACTTGCGTTGGGCCGATGACTCGCTCGACGAGGCGCAGTTCTTCAACGAGCTGGCGCGCCGCAGCGGCTGCGCGCTGCTGCTCGATCTGAACAACCTGGTGGTCAATGCGCTCAACCGTGGCGAGGAGCCGGTGGTTGCGGCGTGCCGTTTCGTCGACGCGATCGACGCGCGGCATGTCGCCGAAATCCACTTGGCCGGCTTCGATGCGCGCGGCCCGGTGGTGATCGACGACCATGGCAGTCGCGTGCACGAGCCGGTGTGGCAGGTGTTCGGCCATACGGCGGCGCGACTGGGCCCCAAGCCGACGCTGATCGAGTGGGACACCGACATCCCGGCGCTGGACGTGCTGCTTGCTGAGGCGCGTCACGCGTCGTCGCTGATGCAGCCCTCGTTGGCACGGCAGGCGGCATGAACGACGCCCACCCGATGCAGCGCGAGCTGGTGCGCCAACAGCAGATGCTGCGCACGCTGTGGCGCCGCGCTCCCGATGCGACGCTGGCGTTGTGGCTGCGCGAAGCGGGCGCGCGTGCAGGGCAGGGCCTCGACGCCTATCGGGGCAACGCCATGGCCATCGCCGAGCGCACATTGTCCGCGGCGTTTCCCACCGTGCTACAGCTGATGGGCCAACAGTCCTTCGCGCAACTGTCGCGCGTGTTCTGGCATCGCCAGCCACCGCGCTGCGGCGACCTCGCGCGTTATGGCGATGCCCTGCCCGGCTGGATTGCCGAGGACGCGCAGCTGGCGTCGGAGCCTTATTTGTCCGACGTGGCGCGTGTCGACTGGGCGGTGCACACGATCGAGCACGCCGCCGATGTGCCCGCGCCGCCGGAAGGCTTGGCGCTGCTCGCGCAACGCGATCCGTCGCAGCTGATGCTGTGCCTGCGGCCTGCGCTGACCTGGATCGCGTCACGCTGGCCGGTGGTGACGATCTGGCAGGCCCATCGCAGCGACCAAGCCGATCGCTTTGCACCGGTGCGGCAGGCGTTCGCGAACCAGGTGTCCGAAACCGCGCTGGTGGCGCGGCCGCAGTGGCGTGCCGAGGTGTGCGCCATCGATGACGCCACGGTGCGATTCATGACCGCATTGCAAAGCGGCACCACGCTGGGAGCTGCGCTCGACGCAGCAGGTGCCGGCTTTGAGTTCGAACGCTGGCTGCACAACGCCGTGCGCCAGCAATGGCTGCAGGCTGTGGTGCCCGCGGTCGACAGCTCTTCGAGAGGGATGCGATGATTTCGGTGGCTCAAAACATGTTCAATCAAGCCGAACGCGCGGTGCGCACACTGGAGGGGCTGCAGCCGGTGGCGCAATTGGCGGCGCGCCTGTACGTGGCCAAGGTGTTCCTGCTGTCGGGGCTGACCAAGGTGCGCGATTGGGACACCACGCTGGCGTTGTTCATGGACGAATACCACGTGCCGCTGCTGCCGCCCGAGTTGGCGGCGTGGCTGGGCACCGGCGCTGAACTGGCGTTGCCGATCCTGCTGGTGCTCGGCTTGGGCGGCCGCGTGGCGGCGCTCGGCTTGTTCGTGCTCAATGGGGTGGCGGTGCTGAGCCTCGGCGATGTTGCCGAAGCAGCGCTGCAGCAGCACGTCTTTTGGGGCAGCTTGCTGACCGCCCTGGTGTTGTGGGGGCCTGGCCGCATTTCGATCGATGCCTGGCGCTCGCAGCGCGTGCGAAGGGCATGCTCGACCGCACCCTGATCCGTTGGCTGCGGCCCGGCCTCGAGCGTGGCGCACGCGTGCTGCACACCTGGGGCGTGCGCGCCGATCTTCGCATGGTGGGCCTACGGCTTCGCGTCGATGTGCGTCATGACCATCGTCACCCGGCTCGCAGCAGGGTGGCGCGTTTTCGGTGACCTCGGGAGTCCCCAGCCATGAACAAGAACAAGCTCGCGCTGGTGGTCGTGCTGCTGGCGCTGATCGCTGCCTTCTTCGTGTTCGACCTCGGTCGCTTCTTCAGCCTCGCGTATTTGAAGTCGAGCCAGGCCGAGTTCGCTGTGCTGTACGGCAATCATCCGGCCACCGTGATCGGCGTGTTCTTCGCGATCTACGTCGCTGTGACGGCGTTGTCGTTCCCCGGCGCCACGGTGATGACGCTGGCCGCCGGCGCGATCTTCGGCCTGCTGGCGGGCACGGTCATCGTGTCGTTCGCCTCCAGCATCGGTGCGACGCTCGCATTCCTGGCTGCGCGTTTCGTGTTGCGCGACAGCGTGCAGGCGCGCTTCGGTGCGCGGCTGGCCGAGATCGACAAAGGTGTGGCCAAGGAGGGCGCGTTCTACCTGTTCACGCTGCGCCTGGTGCCGCTGGTGCCGTTCTTCGTGATCAACCTGCTGATGGGGTTGACCAAGATGAGGACGGCCACCTTCTACTGGGTGAGCCAGCTGGGCATGCTCGCCGGCACGCTGGTGTACGTGAACGCGGGCACGCAGCTGGCCAGGATTGACTCGCTCAAGGGCATCCTGTCGCCGGGGTTGATCGGCTCGTTCGTGCTGCTGGGGGTGTTCCCGATCATCGCCAAGAAGATCGTCGATGCGATCCAGGCGCGGCGCGTCTATGCACGCTGGCGCGACCGCAAGCCGAAGCACTATGACCGCAACCTGATCGTCATCGGTGCCGGTGCGGCGGGTCTGGTCAGCAGCTACATCGCAGCCGCGGTGAAGGCCAGGGTGACGCTGGTCGAAGGCCACAAGATGGGCGGCGACTGCCTGAACTACGGCTGCGTGCCGAGCAAGGCGCTGATCAAGACCGCCAAGCTGATGCACCAGATGCGCCACAGCGCCACCTATGGCATCGCGACCGCGCAGGCGAGCATGTCGTTCGCCGACGTGATGCAGCGCGTGCAGCGCGTGGTGTCGGCGATCGAGCCGCACGACTCGGTCGAGCGCTACACAGGCCTCGGCGTCGACGTGGTGCTCGGCCACGCCACGATCGTCGACCCGTGGCACGTGCAGATCGTCAAGAGCGACGGCAGCGAGCTGACGCTGTCGACACGCGCCATCGTAGTGGCCACCGGCGCCGCGCCGTTCGTGCCGCCACTGCCGGGCCTAGCCGAGGCGGGTGTGCTGACCAGCGACACGTTGTGGGAACTGCGCGAGCAGCCCCAACGGCTGGTCGTGCTCGGTGGTGGGCCGGTCGGTTGCGAACTCGCGCAGGCCTTTGCACGGCTGGGCTCGCAGGTGACGCAGATCGAGATGCTCGATCGCATCATGGTGCGCGAGGATCCCGAGGTGTCGGCGTATGCGAAATCCGCACTGCAGGCCGACGGCGTGACCGTGCTCACCGGCCACAGGGCGCTGCGCTGCGAGAACGCTGCGGGCGCCAAGGCCATCGTGGTCGAGTCGGGCGGCGTGCAGACGCGCGTCGAATTCGATGCACTCATCTGCGCAGTCGGCCGCGTGGCACGCCTTCAGGGCTACGGCCTCGAGGAACTCGGCATCCCCGCGCAACGCACGATCGAGACCAACGAATACCTGCAGACGATCTATCCCAACATCTTCGCCTGCGGCGACGTGGCGGGGCCGTTTCAGTTCACGCACACGGCGTCGCACCAGGCGTGGTATGCGTCGGTCAACGCCTTGTTCGGCTTTGCCAAGAAGTTCAAGGCCGACTATTCGGTGATCCCATGGGCGACTTTCATCGACCCGGAGGTCGCACGCGTCGGCTTGAACGAGCAGGAAGCCAATGAAAAGGGCATCGCCTGCGAGGTCACGCGCTACGGCATCGATGACCTCGACCGCGCGATCGCCGATTCGGCCGATCACGGCTGGATCAAGGTGCTCACGGTGCCGGGCAAGGACAAGATCCTCGGCGTCACCATCGTCGGCGAGCACGCGGGCGACCTGCTGGCCGAGTATGTGCTGGCGATGAAGCACGGGCTGGGCCTGAACAAGATTCTCGGCACCATCCACACCTATCCCACGCTGGCCGAATCGAACAAGTACGTGGCCGGTGAGTGGAAGCGTGCGCACCAGCCGCTCGGCTTGCTGCGCTGGGTCGAGCGCTTGCACGCCTGGCGGCGCTGAAGGCGCCCCCTTCGCGGCTTGGGGTTATCCTGCGGCCGATGAAGCGGCACTTGATTGCGCTGGCTGCGGCGCTCGGCTCGTGCCTTGGCGGCCCGGCGGTGGCCGTCGAAGGCCCTAACCTGCTCACCGACTTCGGCGGCGTGACGGGCACGCCCGCGCTGCCGTGGCGCTTCGTGGGCTTGCCCAACCAGTCCAAGCCGAAGACGCAGTTCCGCGTCATTGCGCAAGAGGGTGCTCGGGTGCTGGAGGTCAAAGCCGACGAGTCGTACGGCAATCTGGTGCATGACCTGTCCGGTGCAAGCAGCAGCGCGCGCACGTTGTCGTGGCGCTGGCGCATCGAGCAGGGCAACCCGGCGGGGGACCCGAACACGCGCTCCGGTGACGACCATCCGCTGGCCGTCTGTGTGATGTTCGACCTGCCGCTGGCGGCGGTGCCGTTCACCGAGCGTCAGGTGCTGCGCGCGGCGCGCCTGACCAGTGGCGAGGACCTCGCCACCGCGACGCTGTGCTACACGTGGGACGAACGCCTTGCGTCAGGCACCGTGCTCGACAGCCCCTTCACACGGCGGGTGCGCAACATGGTGCTGCGCGGTACGGGCGAGCCGCTGCAGCAGTGGCGGCAGGAGCAGCGTGACCTGCACGCCGACTTCCTCAAACTGTTCGGCGACGAGTCGAGCACGGTGCCGCCCTTGCTGTCGGTGGCGGTGTCGGCCGATTCGGACAACACGCATCGACACACCCTGGCGTTGTTGAGCGACCTGGTGCTGCGGTGAGGCGTGCGTTGGCGGAGCCTGTTCAGCGATGAAGCGGTTGGTCCTGCTCGGCGGCGGCCACGCCCACGTGCACGTGCTCACCGAGATGGCGCGCGAGCCGATGCCCGGCGTGCAGGCCGTGCTGGCGACGCCGCACGCGCGCCAGATCTACAGCGGCATGCTGCCCGGGTGGATGGCCGGGCACTACACGCTCGATCAGTGCACCATACCGCTCGAGCCTTTGGCCCGCGCGGCCAAGGTGGAGCTTGCGCTGTCGAGCGCGGTGGCGGTGAACGCCGGCGAGCGCACGGTCACGCTGGCCGACGGCCGCGTGGCTGAATACGATGTGCTGTCGATCGACACCGGCTCGGTGCTCGACCGCGATGCCATCCAGGGTGCTCGTGAGCATGGCCTGTTCCTGCGGCCGATCGAGCACTTCGTGCAGCTGTACGAGCGCCTGCTGGCGATGGCCAGCGATCGGCTGCTCAACCTGGTGGTGATAGGCGGCGGTGCGGCGGGCTTCGAGGTGGCGCTGGCGATCCATCACCGGTTCAACGGCGCCGGTGACGAGCGCGCGCGAGTGTGCCTGGTCACCGGCGACAGCACCGTGCTGCCCGCCCTCAGCGCCGCGGTGCGCGAGCGCGCCGTTCGGGTCTTGCGGCGCTCGCGCGTCACGGTGCTCAATCAGCGCTGCGTCGAGATCAGCAGCGGGCAAGTGCAGCTCGACAACGGTGCGCGCCTGGTGTGCGACGTGCCGCTGCTCGCGCTGCCGACGGTCGCGCCTGCCTGGCTGCAGGGCAGCGCTCTGGCGCTCGACGCGCACGGCTTCGTCAGCACCACGCCCACGCTGCAATGCGCGTCTCACGGCGACGTGTTTGCCGCCGGCGACGTGGCGTCACGCAACGACCGCCAGCTGGCGCGCAGCGGCGTGTTCGCCGTGCGCGCCGGGCCGGCGTTGGCGCTGAACTTGCGGCGCCATCTGGCCGGCGGGCCGCTGCAGCCGTGGCAACCGAAGGAGCGCTCGCTGTACTTGCTGTCGTGCGGTGGGCGCCGTGCCATCGCATCGTGGGGCCAGTTGAGCGCCCAGGGCCGCTGGGTGTGGGCCTGGAAAGACTGGATCGATCGCCGCTTCGTCGCGCGCTATGCCGAGCCGGCGCCGGCCGCCGAGGCGGCACTGCCGATCAGCGCCGAACGCGGCCGCGACGCCGCACCCTGAGCTCTGGGGCCGCCAGCAGCGGCGCTCACTCGCGAGGCCGGAAGGCGATCACCATGCTCGAGGGCACGCGGCCGTCGGTGTCGCGCGGCAGCACCTCGGTGCGGTCGAGCGCGCGCAGCACGGCGTCGTCCCACTCCCTGTTGCCGCTGCTCTTGACCAGCCGGCGGCCGACGATGGTGCCGTCGGGCGCGCAGCGCACTTCGACGTCGGCGCTCGGGTTGCCGGGCACCTCGTCGGTCAACACGATGTTGGGCTTGACGCGGGCGACGATGCGGCCCGCATAGCTCGACGAAGGGCCCGCCTCTCGGGCCGCGGTGCCGGGCGAGTTGGGCGCGCCGGTGCCACCGGCCTGGCCGAGCATGCGCTTCAGATTCTCTTCGCGCTGCTTGGCCTGGCGGTCTTCTTCTTCCTTCTGGCGCTTGATCTCCAGCTCGCGCTGCTTCTGTGCCGCCAGCTTCTCGGCCTTCTCGCGCTCGATGCGCTCCTGCTCCTGGCGCTGGCGTTCCTGCTGCTCGCGCAACTCGCGCTGCTGGCGCTCGGCCTTTTCCTTTTCGATGGCGATCTGCGCCTCGGCCTGCGATGGCTTGGGGGGCGTCTCTGCGGTCGGCTTTGGCGGTGGTGGCGGCGGCGGCGTGGGTGTCGGTGTCGGCACGGGCTTGGGCTCCACCACCGGTGGCGCCGCGATCTGCGGTACCGCGGCCCACAACTCGGCGCTCACGCCGACCGGTGTCTGGCTGCGCCACGACACGCCGAACGCCAACGCCACGAGCAGACCCACGTGCACCAGCAGAGCCATTGCCGTGCCCTTGCCCATGCCGCCCGTGCGCTGCGGCATCAGGTTGTCCTGGCGGGTGAGGGTGCTGTCGAGGGCCATGCGATCAACCGGCCTGCTTCACGGACAGGCCGACGCGCTGCACGCCGGCACGCTGCAGCACGTCCATCACTTTGACGACCTGCTCGTACTTGACGTTGCGGTCGGCCGAGATCACCACCGGGGTGTCGGCGTTGCCGGCCTGCAGTTCGGCGACGCGCGCGGCGAGTTGGCCGAGCCCAACGACCTTCGCGTCGCCCTGATCGACGCGCACCTTCAGCCGCTCGTCGGTGGCCACGACGACTTCTATCACGTGCTGCGCGCGCTGGCGGGCCTTGCCCACCGACGGCAGGTCGACGATGCCGGTGGTGATCAGCGGCGCGCTGACCATGAAGATGATCAGCAGCACCAGCATCACGTCGATGAACGGCACCATGTTGATCTCGCTCATCGAGCGGCGACGGCGGCTGCTGTGGGCGATGACGGCGGGCATGCTAGGTCACCGCACCGGGGCGGGGGCCGCCGGCGGCGGCGCGCTGGCGTTGCGCTGCAGGATGTTGAGAAACTCTTCGATGAAGGTCTCGAGCTGCGTGGCCACGCGGTCGATGTCGCGCGCGAAGCGGTTGTAGGCCACCACCGCGGGAATCGCCGCGAACAGGCCGATCGCGGTGGCCACCAGCGCCTCGGCGATGCCGGGCGCCACGGTGGCCAGCGTCACCTGCTGCAGGTTGGACAGGCCGACGAACGCATGCATGATGCCCCACACGGTGCCGAACAGGCCGACGTACGGGCTCACCGAACCCACCGATGCCAGGAAGCCGAGGTTGCCCTCGATGACGTCGAGCTCGCGCTGGAAGCTGGCGCGCATCGCGCGCCGCGCACCGTCGAGCTGCGCCACGGCGTCGAGCCGGCGTTCACGCAGCTTGAGGAACTCGCGCATGCCCGAGGCGAAGATGCGTTCCATCGGTGCGCTCGCGTGCTTGGCACCGGCTGCCTGATTGAGCTCGGCCAGGTTCTTGCCCGACCAGAACTCGCGCTCGAAGCTGTCGTTGAGCGTGCGCACGCGCTTCAGACTGAACACCTTGCCGAAGATCATCGACCAGCTGACCACCGACACCGCCAGCAGCCCGACCATCACCACCTGCACCACGAAGCTGGCGTGCAGTACGAGCTGAAAGATCGACAGGTCCTGGTTCATGGCAGGCGGCTCAACACTTCGTCGGGGATGCGGCGCGGCTTGAGCGTGGGCGCGTCGACGCATGCGATTCGGATATCTCCTTCGGCCAGCAGTTCCGTGCCGCGCAGGGCTTGTTGCTCCAAGTGCAGGCTGACGCGGGCCGCGTCACGCACCGCCACGGTGACTTGCAGCAGATCGTCCAGGCGCGCGGGGCGCAGGTAGCGCATCGCCGTGCGGCTGACGATGAACATCGCGCCCAGCTGCTCGCGCAGCGCGCCTTGCTCGACACCCAGGCTGCGCAGCCACTCGGTGCGCGCTCGCTCGAAATACTTCAGGTAGTTGGCGTAGTAGACGATGCCGCCGGCGTCGGTGTCTTCCCAATACACCCGCGTCGTGTGGCGAAAGGGCTGGGCGGTGGCGGCTCGCATGGGCTCACGCGATGATACGTGAGCCGGTAGCGGGTTCTGCTCAGGGCACGACGCGGCGATACACCGGCCCCCACTGGGGATGGCCGGCTTCCGATCGCGTCAGGGCAAAGGTCGGGTCAGCCTCGCGCGCAGCGCGGAACGAGGCCTCGCAGTCGGCCACGCGGCTGCTGGTGCAGTAGATGAACGCCAGCAGCTTGTACGCGCTGGCGCGGTCCCTCGGGCTGTTCAAGCCGGTGTACAGGGCGGTCTGCAGCGCGCGTTCGGCTTGCGGATACTGCGCGTCGTCGTAGGCCCTCATGCCGGTGAGCAGCGCGCGCTCGGCGGGCCGCTCGATGACGTCGGTCAGGCCCGCCGAAGGCGTCGGCGCCGCACAACCGGCCAGCACTGCAATCACTCCCACCAGCAACCATGTCAAGCGTTGCATCGTCGCTCTCCTCAAGAACCGAAGCGGTGTCGCACGACCACCGGCTGGTCGCTCGACACGCGCACCGTCACCGTGTGCGGCGCGAAATCCGCGTTGCGCACCGTGATCACGTGTTCGCCCACCGGCAACGTCAACTGCGCGAGCGGCGGCGTCAAGCCAGCGCCCTTGCCGTCGACTTCGATCTGGCCCCATGGTGCAACGGCGATTTGCACCACCCCGTTGGCGGGGGCAGCGGTGCTGTTGCGGGCGTTCGTTTCGCGCGCGGCACGCGGTACCGCCGGTTTCTCCGCGACACGAGGCCGCGGCGCCGGCGGTGCTGCAACCGGCTGTGGTGCGAGAGTGATTTCGGGCACCTGGTTCGACGAGCCGCCCGTGGCGTCATCGCTGGCCGCGGCCACCGTGACCGGGATGGCGGATTGAATCGGTGCCGTGGCCGGCGCTTTGGCTGGCGGCGGCGCGGCTGCGTCCGCGGTGCGCGACGCTTCGGTGTCGGGAGCGCCGAGCAGCTGCCATCCGGCGACGGCGCCGATGGCGGCACCCACCACCAGCGCAGCCGCGATCAAACGGCGCTTGCCGCGGCGCGAGTGCGTGCCTTCTTCAGCGCCGAGCTCGGCCTCGGCGTCGACCCATTGCTTCAACGCCTGGCTCATCTGGCGTGCCGAGCGGTAGCGTTGTGCGGGGTCGTGCGCGATCGCGCGCATCGTCATGTCCGACAGCGCCAGCGGCACCTCGGGCCGCATCTCGTGCGGCGCGGGCGGCCTGGTGTGCTCGACCGCATGCACGATCTCTGGCAGCGACTTGCCGTCGAAGGCCTTGCGATGCGTCAGCAATTCGTACATCACGACGCCCAGCGAGTAGACGTCGCAGCGACGGTCGATGGTCTCGCCGCGCAGTTGCTCGGGCGCCAGGTAGTGCGGCGAACCGGCCACCACGCCTTCGAGCGCAGGAATGTCCTGGCCATGGGCGACGCGCGCGATGCCGAAGTCCACCACCTTGGGCAGCGTGCGCCCGACCATGAAGATGTTGGCCGGCTTGATGTCGCAGTGGATCACGCCCTTGGAGTGCGCATAGCTGAGCGCGTCGGACACGCGGCGCATGATCTGCGCGGTCTGCACGATGTCGGGCCGCCAGCCGTTGGCCATCAGCTGGCGCAGGTCGCGCCCGCGCAGGCGTTCCATCGCGATGTAGACGCCTTGTTCGGACAAGCCGGCGTCGTACACCGTGACGATGTTCGGGTGGTTCAAGCCCGCCGCCGCGCGGGCCTCGTTGAGGAACAGCGCGTCCAGCGTGGCGCGGTCGCCCTCGGCAACGCTCAAGTGCAGGGTCTTGACCGCGATGGTGCGCGACAGAATCGGGTCGTACGCTGCATACACAGTGCCCAGGCCACCCTCGCCGAGCTGCTGCTTCAGCGCATAGCGCCCGATGTGGCCGATCGTCAGGCCATGGCCGCCAGCGCCCGCATCGCCGCTTTCGCTGGGTGGCGATTCCGACACCGTGGGGTCCAGATCGACCGGCGGATCGGCGCTCGCACCCGCGGGCGCGCGCGCGTCGTTGTCGCGATGTTCGTGGTGTTGCACAGCAACGCAAGCTTAGGCGGGGCGACCCCTCAAGAGGCGACAAAAAACGTGGTTCGCTTCCTGTGGGTAACGCTTTGTCACCCTCGCGTGCAGCGCCGATGGCAATCCGTCACAGGCTGCGCTGCAGGCGCTCCACCGCCTCCTGGAGATCGGCCATCGAGCTGGCGTACGACAGCCGCAGATAGCGCTCGGGGGCGCAGCGCCCGAAATCGCGACCGGGCGTCAGAGCCACCTGTGCGCGGCGCATCAGATCGAAGCAGAAATCCCAGCTGCTCGCGTTGTACCGCGAGCAATCGGCGTAGGCGTAGAACGCGCCATCGGGGGCCACCGGCGTGGCCATGTCCAGGCGTTGCAGTGCGTCGACCACGTAATCGCGGCGACGCCTGAACTCAGCCCGGCGGCGCTCAAACTCGGCAATCGATTCGTCGCTGAAGCACGCCAGCGACGCGTATTGAGCGACCGTGGACGGGCAGATGTAGAGGTTCTGCGCCAGGCGCTCCACCGGAGCCACCAGCGCTTCTGGCAGCACCAGCCAGCCCAGGCGCCAGCCGGTCATGCCGAAGTACTTGGAAAAACTGTTGACCGAGACCACGTTGTCGCCGCCCGCTGCCACCGCCAGCACCGTGCGCGCGTAGCGCTCGTCGTAGCTCAGGCCGAGGTAGATCTCGTCGACCACGCACGCCGCGTCGTGCTCGCGCGTGAGCTCGACAATGCGCGCCAGTTCGTCGGGATCGATCGAGGTGCCGGTGGGGTTCGACGGTGTGGCCAGCAACACGCCGCGAGTGCGCGGACCCCACGCTCGGTCCACCGTGTTCGCGTTGAGTTGAAACCGCGTGCGCTCGTCGGTGGGCAGCAGCACCGCGCGGGCGTCCGTGGCGGCGACGAAGTGGCGATTGCAGGGGTAACACGGGTCGGGCATCAACACGTCGTCGCCGGCCTCGAACAGCACGGCACATGCGAGCTGCAGCGCGGCGGACGCGCCCGCCGTCACGACGATGCGACGCGGGCTGACCTGCACGCCGAATCGGCGCTCGTACCAATGCGCGATCTGCTCGCGCAGTGCCGGCAGCCCGGTGGCCTGCGTGTACTGCGTGCGGCCGTCGCGAATGGCGCGCTGCGCCGCTTCGCGCACCAGCGGCGCCGCGCCGAAGTCGGGCTCGCCGATGTTCAGATAGATCATCGGCCGGCCGCCGCGTGCTGGATCGCACAACGCGCTGGCTGCAATCTCGTGCGCCGCCTTGGCGCACTCCATCACATAGAAGGGCTCGATGTGATCGAGCCGCGAGGCGATCTTCATCGTGCCGCCGACCGGGCTCAGGCGCGCGCGGCGCGTGCCGCGCCCACTTCCGCCGGCCGCAGCTCGAGCGCGGCGTTGTCGAGCACGCCGTTGACGTACTTGTGGCCGTCGGTGCCGCCGAAGGTCTTGGCCAACTCCACCGCCTCGTTGATGGCTACCTTGTAGGGCACGTCGGCGCAGTGCGCGAGTTCGTAGGCGCCGATCAGCAGAATGCCGTGTTCGACCGGTGACAGCTCGCTCGTCTTGCGATCGGCATGGCGCGCCAATACCGCATCGAGTGCGGCGGACTCGCGCGCGCAGCCATGCAACAGCGCATCGAAGTGCTGGCTGTCGCAGCGCTCGAAGCCTTCCTGCTCGCGCATGTGCGCATCGATCGCGGCCAGTTCACCGCGCCCGACCAGCCATTCGTAAAGGCCCTGCAGCGCCAACTCGCGCGCGCGGCGGCGTGCCGACTTGCCCGTACCGGCACGGGCTTTGGTGCCAGCGCTCACAGCTCGCTCATCAGGTTGGCCATCTCGACGGCCACGCGCGCGGCGTCGCGGCCCTTGTCTTCGACACGCTCCCAGGCCTGGGCCTCGGTGTCGACGGTGAGGATGGCGTTGGCCACCGGAATCTGGTGATCGAGCGCGACGCGGGTGACACCGGCGCCACTCTCGTTGGCCACCAGCTCGAAGTGGTAGGTCTCGCCGCGGATCACGCAGCCGATGGCGATCAGCGCATCGAAGTCGTCGCTGTCGGCCATCGCCTTGAGCGCCACCGGGATCTCCAGCGCGCCGGGCACGCTGACGTGCGTGATGTGGCGCTCGACGACACCGAGCGCAGCCAGTTCGTAGAGGCAGGCCTGCGCGATCTTGTCGGTCAGCGCGGCATTGAAGCGCGCCTGCACCACGCCGATGACCAGTCCGTCGCCATCGAGCTTGGCGGCCTGTCCCTTGTCGGCAGATTGCATGTGCGTGGCCCCTCAATCGCTGTGCGTGACGAAGCCGGTCACCTCGAGCCCATGGCCGGCCATGCTGGGCATGCGCCGCGGGCTGCCGAGCACGCGCATGCGCGCGACGCCGAGGTCGCGCAGGATCTGCGCGCCGATGCCGTGGGTGCGCAGGTCCATCGCCGATTGCGCGGCGCGTTGTGCGGGCGAGGTCTGCGGCTGGCACTGCGTGAGCAGCGTGGCCGCGTCACCCGTGCAGTTGAGCAGCACCGCCACGCCGCGCGGGCTGCGCTGCAGTGCCTGCAGCGCGCGAGCCAGCGGCCATGAGTGGCTGCCGGCGGAGACGTCGAGCAGGTCCATCGCGGTGAAGGGCTCGTGCACGCGCACCAGCACCTCGTCGCTGTGCTGCCAGCGGCCGTGGGCGAGCGCCAGGTGCAGGCCGTGGCCGCGATCGCGGTACATGATGCAGCGAAAGCTGCCGTACGGTGTGAGCAGATCGCGCTCGCCGCAACGCTCGATCAGACTTTCGTTGTGGCTGCGAAACGCGATGAGATCGGCGATGGTGCCGATCTTCAGGCCGTGCGCCTGCGCAAACACCTCGAGGTCGGGCAGGCGCGCCATGCTGCCGTCGTCGTTCATGATCTCGCAGATCACGGCCGCGGGCGTGAGGCCAGCCATGCCCGCGAGATCGCAGCCCGCCTCGGTGTGACCGGCGCGCATCAGCACGCCGCCGTCCTGCGCCTGCAGCGGGAATACGTGGCCGGGCTGCACGAGATCGGCGGCGCGGGCTTCGCGCGCCACCGCGGTGCGAATGGTGTGCGCACGGTCGGCGGCCGAGATGCCGGTGGTGACCCCGCTGGCGGCCTCGATCGACACCGTGAACGCGGTGCCGTGCGCGGTGCCGTTGCGCGCCGCCATAGGTGGCAGGTGCAGGCGTTCGCAGCGTTCGCGCGTCAGCGTGAGGCAGATCAGGCCACGCCCATGCTTGGCCATGAAGTTGATGCCGTCGGCGCCGACGTGGTCGGCCGCGAGGATCAGATCGCCTTCGTTCTCGCGATCTTCTTCGTCGATCAGGATGACCATGCGGCCGGCCGCGAGGTCGGCAACCAGGTCGGGAATCGGGGCCATCGGCATGCGCCGATTGTAGGTGGCGCCGCCATGGGCTGGACTGTCGTCAGCACCCGCGCGCTGACGATTCGACGAGCCGGATTCAGCGGCTCTTCTTGATCCAGGACAACCAACCGCTGGACCGCGTGGACGGCTCCTTGCGCGCGGCGGGGTGCATGCGCAGCACCATCAGACCCGACAGCAGATACAAGCCATTGAGCAGCCGCACTGCACGGTCGATGTTCATGCCGGGCCAGCGCGAGATCGCGCGCAGCGAGGCGGTCTCGCGGCGCAGGCGCTGGATCGCCGGGCCGATCGCGCCGGACAACGGCAAGGAGCCGATGTGGAAGTCCGGCGACACACGGTAGGCCGCGTTGCCGCCGATTTCATTGATCAGCGTGCCGCGTGGGCCGTGCAGCCCCATGGCCCACAACAGCGGTTCGAGCGGGCGGTAGTGCCGCTCTTCGGCGACCCGCTCGGTCATGAAGTGCCCGGGCGCGCGCACCCCGGGCGGCTCGACGCTGTGCACGCTCAACTGGCGCACACCCTGCCGGATCTCGGCGGCCAGGTCGCGCGGCGAGTGATACAGGCGCTCGCGCGGAAAGACGGTGACCGGCCACACCAGTTCGCGGTGCAGCACGTAGATCAATGCCGGCTCGCGGTGGCGCATGCAGGCAGCGATGACCTCCATCGGGTCGGTGCCGCTCGGCCGAGTACTCCAGTCGCGACAGCTCGCTGACCAGTGTGGTGGGCAACACTGTCGGGCCGCCGAGCTTGGCGTAGCCGCTGCTGCCTGTTTCGAGCCTCACACGGTCGAATTCACTGATCCGCCAAAGAGTGGAATCGTCAAAGTCCTGCATGCGATGCCTGCTCTTGTCGAGCCACGCCTCCCTGATGGCTGTGCTGCACAGCAATGGTAAGCGAGCGCGGGCCCCGGCGGGTGTATCCGATTGCATTTCACGCCGCTCGGTTGTGAGCGCGCGGATGCCGCGAGGCGCGACCAGCGCGACGGCGCCGATCATGTCTTGGCCGCCTCCAGCTGGCGTGCGAGGTAGCGGGCGATCAAATCGACTTCCAGATTGACCGGCGAGCCTCGACGCAGGTCGCCCAGCGTGGTGTGGGCCATCGTGTGCGGGATCAGGTTGATCGAGACGATGCAGCCGGCCGCGGTGTCGGCGACGGCGTTGACGGTCAGGCTGACGCCGTTGACCACCAGTGAACCCTTGATGGCGATCAATGGCGCGAGTTCGCCTGGGCAGCGCAACTGCAACTCGGTCGACTCGCCGACGGCATCGACTTCAACCACGGAGCCGATGCCGTCGACATGGCCACTGACCAGATGGCCACCCAGGCGATCGCCCATGCGCAGCGCCAGCTCGAGATTGACGCGACCCGGCTGGTCGAGCCCGGCAGTGCGCGCCAGGCTCTCGGCCGACACGTCGACCTCGAAGCGGTTTTGCGGTGCATCGAGGCCGGTCACCGTCATGCACGCGCCGCTCAGCGCGATGCTGTCGCCCAGGGTTACGTCATCGAGGTAGCCGGGCGGTGTGTCGATCGCCAGGCGCAAACCGAACGCAACGCCCGCGCCGAGCGGACGTGCCTGGACGATGGTGCCGATCGCGGTGATGATGCCGGTGAACATGCGCCATTGTCGCTGGCGTGCGTGGCCTGCAATGGCGGGACTGTCAGTCCAGCCAATCGAGCGCGCCTGGTCGACGCGCCAGGATGCGCAGGTCATCACCGACGGGTTGCGGGGTCTCGAAGCGCAGCGCCCAGGCCTGCGACAGGTCGCCAAGGGTGCCGTCGATCATGCCGCGGCCGGCGCCGAGCAACTTGGGTGCCAGATAGATGAGGAACTCGTCGATCAGGTTGGCGCGCAGCAGCGCGCCGGTCAGCGTCGGCCCGGCTTCGACGTGCAACTCGTTGACTTCGCGCGCGGCGAGGTGCTTGAGCGCGGCCGGCAGATCCACCGTTGCATCGGCGGCGGGCATCTCGATCACCTCGACTTGACGTGCGCGCAGGGCTGCGGCCGCGGCAGGCTCGGCGCCCGCGCAGTACACCAGTGCCGCGCCGGGTGGGTCGAACACCCGTGCGCGCGCCGACGTGCGCAGGCGCGAGTCGACCACCACCCGCAGCGGTTGCACCTCGGTGGCCACATATCGCACGTCGAGCCGCGGGTCGTCGGCCACCGCGGTGCCCGCGCCCGTCAATATCGCGCCCGCCCGCCGGCGCCAGGCATGGCCGTCGCGGCGCGCGGCATCGCCGGTGATCCATTGGCTGCTTCCGTTCTCGAGGGCAGTGCGGCCGTCGAGGGAGGCCGCCAGCTTGGACCGCACCCACGGCCTGCCGCGGTGCATGCGCGAGAAGAATCCGATGTTCAGCTCGCGCGCCTGCCGCGCCACCTCGCCGCCGGCGACCTCGACAGCGATGCCTGCATCGCGAAGGCGCTGCAGACCCGTGCCGGCCACCATCGGGTTGGGGTCGATGGTGGCGACGACGATGCGGCGCAGCCCCGCGGCGATCAGCGCGTCGCAGCACGGCGGTGTGCGCCCCTGGTGCGAGCAGGGCTCGAGCGACACCCACGCGGTGCCGCCGCGCGGCGAGGCACCAGTGGCCTGCGCGTCGTGCAGCGCCATCACCTCGGCGTGCGCCTGGCCCGCGCGTTGCGTGGCGCCCTCGCCGATGGGGCGCCCCGCGGCGTCGGCGAGCACGCAGCCGACCCTCGGGTTGGGGTCGGAGCGGCCGATGGCGGTGTGGGCCAGTTCCAGCGCGCGCTGCAGGTGGCGCAGGTCTTGCTCGTCGATCGGCATCTCGACGCGCAGTCTAAGCCTGCGACTCAGGGTCGGCGTTGGCTGGTGCTGCAGGGTGTTGCTGTTGACCAGTCGCCGGCCGCTGGGTCGGCCGCAACGTCGGTCGGGCAATGCTTGCTCGCAGAAATCACGACGAAATTCTGATTGGTCAGGTTGCCGCTCACGTTTGAGTAATTGCGCGGATGATCTGAGTTGGGCACGGTCTGGCTGTCGCTGGTGGCGCTGGTGTAGCGGCATACACGGTAGGCGCCTGGGTCGCTGCTGTCGTCGCTGATGCGCCAATTGCCGACGTCGCTAGTGCTCGATGGTGCTGATGCCCGACCACAGCAAGCTGTTGTTCGAATAGACCACGCAGAAGTAGCTCACAAATGGCTTGCTGCCGGCTGCTGCTGCCGCGCTAGTCATGTCGTCGATGCACAGCGGATTCTGTGGATGTCCGGTGCTCGTGAGGTCGAGACTGCACCCGCTGCAGTCCAATGCTGGTCCGATCGGATTCTCCACGTCGGAGGCTGTGAGATCCGGCCCGCTGATCGAGCGCTCGAAGCGCACGAAGCCGCTGACCAATCTGGCCCTCGATAGTCGCGCACGACTGGATATCACTGAGCGTGATGGTGTCGTTTGAAGTGCTTTGGGGGAGAGTGCAAACACCGGTTACTGTGCCGGAGACATTGTTAAATACGATCGCAATATACGGAAGGCTAGGCACTATGAAGGCACTCGACGTGCCGAGGTCCCGCGCTTGCACGGGGATTGACGGATGGCGCTTGAACGGGCGTCGCACCGGGCCGACCGCTGCCGTGCCGGGCCGAACCGCCAACGTGCCTGACAGCCCCGGGGCTGCCGCGGCGATGGAACTGGCCAGCGTGACACGCTGATTCTTGTCGTTGGCATCCACGGCGGCTCGATCAGACCAGCTCACGGTGACGCGAATCACCTTGGCCGGTGGATCGACGCTGGTGACGACCTCGCGCCTGACCTCGTAGGTGGCGTTCGATCCGGGTACCGTGCTGACATCGTCGGCAATGGCCGTCCACGCGGTTTGTCCAGCTGGTGGCACCGTGTCGATCACCGTGAACGAGCGCCATTCGTCGAGCTTTTGCTGCGCGATGCGGGTGGCTTCGGTGCGTTGCTTGGCGATGTCGGCATTGAGCCGCAAGGTCGATTGCACACCGACGACGGCCAACATGCCGAATGCCATCACCGCCAGCGCCACCATCGCCTCGACCAAAGAGACGCCGCGCGAGAACTTGTGGGTCGTGCGCATGGTCAGCTCCCCGCGGCGAAGTCACGCCAGCTGCCCGGTATGCGCACCAGCGATCCCTGCGTCAGATTGATGGTGCGCAGCACGCCGGCATCGAAGACGATGGTGGGGGCGCCGACCACCGACAGGTCGCCTTCGGCCACCACCGCGCCCTGAATCAGCGTGGACCCGACGGCGGTCGTCCAGGTGTTGGTGCCTCCGACTCCAACTCCACCTCCGGTGTGCAGGTAAAGCACGCCGAACAACTGCAGGTTGGCCGACACGGTGAGGTCCCCTTGCACCACCAGCATCACCGGCTGCGCTGCGCTGCCCCATACCTGGGCCGAGTCGATGGTCACCGGGCCTTGCACCCAGATCACCCGTCCGGGGTTTTGCGAGACCGCCGCGCCGATCTGGGTGGCGCAGCTGCCAGCGCAGGTGACTTGCACACTGGCCGGCTGAGAGCGGTAGGTGTCGCGGTCCATGCCGAACAGCGACACGAACATGCGGTCTCCAGTGGGCAACGCTGTCAACGACGGGTCGGAGGCGAGCACCGATGCAGACCCGGGCGTGCCAGGCACGCTGCTCAACCGCACGTTGGTGTCGTTGGTGATGGCGCCGCCGGAGTCGATGGTGATGCCGTGCGAGGGCACGTCAGTGTTGACGACGACCAGGGCGCCGTTGTTGAGGTTGAGCGTGTTGTGCACCGTGAGCGCCGCCGCCGGTGGCGTGGCCAGCGCAGAGTTCAAACCCAGCAGCACCGAGACTTCGGCCACCGCATCGGA
The DNA here is from genome assembly GCA_963774185.1 of uncultured beta proteobacterium. GTDB lineage: Bacteria > Pseudomonadota > Gammaproteobacteria > Burkholderiales > Burkholderiaceae_C > JAEUPI01. The sequence continues at coordinate 1,385 of CAVZEK010000013.1, read as the reverse complement.
GTTGACGGGAGCCGCCGGCGCATAACACTCGGATCCGACATTGCTGCAGCCTTTGGAAACGACTCGCACGACACCCGGTTGGGCGATGGCGGTGTCGAAGTGCACCTGGAAGGCGGGCGTCAACCCGCCGACCGGAACGATCAATGCGTTCGGCAAGGCCGCGGGGCAACTGCACCGCGCGCCTGTCGGCGCAGGCAGCAGCATGCAAGTCGGAAGCAGGCTCGCCTGCACGCCGGAGAAGCTGAACGTGCCGTCGGCGTTTGAAGTCAGGTGGCGCTGGCGAAAAGTGTTCTGCGCCACATCGTTGGTGGACACGCATTGGGCGTCGACCCGGCCGCCGCTCAGCAGGCCGATTGCGAAGTCGAGGCCCGACTCGGCGGCCTCGAAGGCCTGCGCTGCGCGCTGATTGTTGACCGACGTGCGCTGCTCGAAGATCAGGTTGCGGCCCGCGTAGGCCGTGACCAGCGCAAGAATGAAGAACAGCACGACGACTACCAGCAGAGCCGCGGCTCCGCGTTCGTGCCGGCGTCGTGTTGCGTGCGGGTGATTCATCGAGCGCTCCGTTCAGGGCGGGCAGGTGCCGTTGATGACGTCGTTGCGCAGGCGCACGTTGCTGGTTGCGCTGCGCACCACCGATGGATCGAACACCGCGTTGCCGGTGATCTCCACCTTGATCTCGCGCACGCTCTGGGTCGGCGGGCAGGCCACCGCGCCGAGCGGGCAGGGGTTGAAGCAAGACAGCGCGACGTCCTGGCTGTTGAGCGTCACGTTGAAAACGGTCACCTTGAGGGTCGTGTTGTCGGTCAGCGCCTGCCACTGGCCGCCCGTGCGCATCTGGATCGCGCCGTTGACAAGCCGGAATCCCGCTTCGTCGTTGACGTCGAGCACGTTGTTTTCCACCGCGCCGCGCGAGTATCCGAAGTGCACCTCGGAGGCCACGCCGCTGGCCGGCGTCAGCGCTGTATAGGGATTGCTCGTCACCGCCACAGCGCCGGGATTCCACACGCCGTCTTGCGCGCTGGCCCAGTATCCGGAGCGCCGCACGTCGCGTGCAATCACATCGGCCGCGGCGCGAAGGTCTTGCTGGATCTGTGTTTCCAGCATCAATCGGCGGTTGTCGCCGAGCTGGTTGGACACCGCCAGCGTGGCGCCGGCGACCACGAACAATCCGATGGCGACACCCACCATCAGTTCGACCATCGACAGGCCTGTCTGGCGGTGCCGCAGGGCCGCCGGCAAGCGTGTGGGCTGGACATTCAGCATGTGGGCACTCCCGGAATCGAACCGTCGGGCGAACAGACGCTGGGCACGCCCAGGCCGCTGATCGACGTGCGCAGTTGGCCGCGGGTGGCGTCTTGCACATCGATCACCAGGTTGTCCGGCGT
>CAVZEK010000012.1:0-69239 GCA_963774185.1 uncultured beta proteobacterium | reverse complement strand
AGCGCCTGGGGATCCATGTCAACACCGTGAGACAGCGTCTGGCAACGATCGAGGACCTGCTCGGTCATTGGGGCCAGGCATCGCGCGCGCTCGAGCTCCACATCGCCGTGCGGCTGTGGAGTCTGGGCGCGCGGCGCGTCTGACGCCGCGCCGTCTCGACAGCGAGCCGATGCCGCGCCGTTCGGGCCGGCATGGACAGGGTTTTCGCGGTGGCCTTCGCACACATTGCTCGCCGGTCGGGAATGTGAGTCCCCCACATTGAAGCCGGCGATGTGCAAACGGAGACTACGGACCGCTCAGAGGCGGTGACGCTCCGACTGGCGCTCGGCGAGTCCTTCGCGCGTGACACGCGCGCGCCAACGTCGAACAACATGCACAGGAGACAACATGGAAACGTCGAATGCCGCGATCCGAACAGGGTTCGCAGTCTTCCTCGCGGTTCTGCTTGCCGGTTGTGGAGGCGGAGGCACAGACACTGTGCCCCCGTCATCGAGTGAGTCCACCGACACGTCGCACGGCGCCTGCACACAAGTCGCAGGCGAGGACGGTCATGGATGTGACAACGGTCATCACCGCCCTCCCGGCCGGCCGCTCACCTGCACGCAATTGGCGGGGATGTCGATCCCCGCGTCGTCGATCGGCCTGCCGACCTCCGGCGCGACGGTGACCTCCGCCGCGATCGTCGCCGCCGCCGGCACCGGCGCGGCGGCGATACCGGAGTACTGCCTGGTCAACGGCAAGATCTCGCCGGTCGACACGACCGCGCCCGACATCCTGTTCAGGGTCGCGCTGCCGACAATCTGGAACTCCAAGGTCGTCATGTTCGGCGGCGGCGGCTTCAACGGCAGCATCCCCAACGTCGCCGGCAACGTGCCTGCAGGGCCGAGCGACCAGCTGCGTCCGCTCGGCCGCGGCTACGCCACCTTCGCCAGCGACTCGGGCCACCAGGCCAACGCGCTGGGTTCGCTGGACGGCAGCTTCGGCCTCAACGACGAGGCCATCCGCAACTGGAGCGGCGAGGCGCTGAAGAAGACGCGCGACGCGTCGGTGTTCCTGATCAAGGCGCGCTACGCCGTCGATTCGATCCGCAAGGCGTACTTCGCCGGCGGTTCCACCGGCGGGCGCGAAGCGCTGGAGTCGATCACGCGCTGGCCCGACGACTGGGACGGCGCCATCGCGTGGTATCCAGCCTGGAAGCAGGCCTCGGCCATTCTCGCCGGCCACGCCGTGAGTCGCGCGCTCGCCAAGCCCGGCGCCTACCCGGCCTCGGCGGCCAAGCGCGAGCTGCTGTTCAACGCGGCCATGGAGGCTTGCGACGGGCTCGACGGCGCGATCGACGGCCTCATCAACAACCAGCTGCGCTGCAACGCGATCTTCGACCCGGCGACGGCGAGCGTGAACGGCAATCCGCTGCGCTGCCCGGATGGCGTGGACACCGGCGACACCTGCCTGTCGGACGCGCAGATCACGGCGCTGAAAACGCTCAACTCCGACACCCGCTTCAACTTCGAACTGGCCAGTGGCGAGGACGGCTTCCCGGGCTACAACATGTGGGGTTCCGACCTCGGCATCACCACGCGCACGTCGCCGCTGGAGCCGACCATCACCTTCCTGGCCCTCGGCACGTCGCAGCCCACGCTGCCGATGCCGTCGACCGCGCCCTACATCAGCAAGATGACGGATCAGTGGATCCAATACTTCATCACCCGCTCGCCCGGCTACGACACCTTCTCGTTCGACCCGCAGAACCCCGGCCCGTGGGCCGACAGGGTCAGCCAGCTGAGCACGCTGATGGATGTGCCGGTGAACCTGGACGCGTTTGCCGCCAAGGGAGGCAAGCTGCTGCTGGCACACGGCATTTCGGACGTGCTGGTGGCCACACGAGCGACCGAGGAGTACTACGAGCGCCTGCAGGCCCGCATGGGGCCGGCGGAGGTCGCCAAGTTCGCCCGCTACTACGAAGTGCCGGGCTACGGGCACGCGGCCAGCTCGACCTTCAACGCCGCGTGGGACTCGCTCACGGCACTGGAGAACTGGGTCGAGCGGGATACCGAGCCGAGCGCGCAGGTCGTCACCGACACCGCAGGAGTGCCGGGCCGCACGCGGCCGCTGTGTGACTTTCCGGAATGGGCGCAGTACAACGGCACGGGCGACTTGAACCTCGCGGCGTCGTTCACCTGCGTCGAGCACGAAACGGTGCTGCCGACGCAGCGGCAGACCCACCTGGGCCCAATCCTCGGCAACGACTACTCGGCCACCAGCGGCACCTATGCCTGGAAGGGCATCCCGTTCGCGAAGGCGCCGGTGGGTGACTTGCGCTGGAAGCCGCCGGCGGAGCCGGCCGCGTGGACCACGCCCAGGACCGCGCAGCAGTTCGGCAACGCCTGCGTGTCATTTGGCCGCTTGTACGGCCCCGGCTTGAACAACAAGTACGACGCGACCATCGGCACGACCCTCGGACAACCCGTCGGATCGGAGGACTGCCTGTACCTGAACATCTGGCGCCCGGCCGGCGCCGCCACCAACCTGCCGGTGATCGTGTTCGTGTACGGGGGCAGCAACGTCACCGGCTACACCGCCGACCCGGTGTACGACGGAGCCAACCTTGCGAAGACCGCCAACGCGGTGGTCGTCACGATCAACTACCGCCTGAGCCTGTTCGGCTTTTTCAACCTCGGGCAGCTGAAGACGGGCGAGCCGCTCAACGACTCCGGCAACTTCGCGCTGCTCGACCTGATCAAGGGCCTGCAGTTCATCAACCGCAACATCGCCAACTTTGGCGGCAACCCCGGCAACGTCACCTTGATGGGCCAGTCGGCGGGTGCGGTCAACGTCTACGCGGTGATGACATCGCCGCTGGTCGTGAGCGCCAACCCGGCGCTGGTGCATCGCTTCGTGCCGATCAGCGGTGGCATCGCGCTGGCCGGCGAGGTGCCGGCGGGCAGCATCGCGACGCTGGCGCCGGCGTCGGCCTTCCGCGGTCAAGCCGACTTCCTGCTCGCCAACCTGGTCATCGGTGACGGACTGGCCGCCGACCTCGCCTCGGCGACGGCCTACATCGCGTCGCAGACGCCCGAGCAGATCGCGACCTATGTGCGAGGCAAGAGCGCGGCGACGATCGTCAACACCATCATCGCCAAGCTGGCGCCCATCGGCGCATCGGGCTCCGGGCCGATCCCCGACGGCAACGTGCTGCCCACGAGCCCGATCGCCGCCATCCGCGCCGGCCAGTACGTGAAGGCGCCGGTGCTGGCGGGCAACACACGCGACGAAGGCAAGCTGTTCCCGACGCTGTTCCCGCTGGCGGGCGGCACCGGCAGCGCCCGCTTGATCGATGACGCGACGGTGTTCTCGATCGCCTTCAACTACAAGCCCGACGCGGCGCCGCAGACCACCTTGGAACAGTGGATTCCGCCGTCGTACCTGCCCATCACCGCGCCGGTCACGGGGTTCAACGCGCGGGCCGACCAGCTCGGCAAGATCTTCTTCCTCGACAACCGCGACGCCGTGCTGTCGGCCGTGCAGACCCAGCAGAGCAACATCTGGTACTACCGCTTCGACTGGGACGAGCTGCCCGCGCCGTTCAACGACATCTACGGCGCGGCCCACGCATTCGACCTGTGGTTTGTGTTCGGCAACTTCGGCCCCTCGCTGTACGCCAACATCGCGTTCACCACGGCCAACCGGCCTGGCCGGCTGGCGCTGTCGGACACGATGATGCGCAGCATCGGCGCCTTCGCGCGCAACGGCGACCCCAACAACCCAGCGCTCGGCGTCACCTGGCCGACCTGGCCGTCGACGCTCGTGTTCGATGCAACCCAGACGGCCAAGGCGATCTCCGTCCACTAGCGAGCGCCCCCGTGGCGAACCACGGGGCGCCGACTTCTTCGGGCCGGGCGAGGAGTCCCGCGGTGGCGGGCCCAGCCCGGCTCTGTCGATGAAGCGACCGATGCCCTTGAGCGAGCAGGCGCCGATGTTGCGCAAGCTTGTGCAGCTGCGTGAGGCCGCGGGTATCAACCAGACTACGCTGGCCGCTCGGCTGGGTATCACTCAGAGCGAGGTCAGCAAGTTCGAGCGAGGCGAGCGAGCACTCGACGCGCTTCGCCTGCGCGCCTGGCTGCATGCCTTGGGAGTCGAGTGGACACCGTTCGCCGACACCTTCGACCAGCAACGGGGCCGCCTGGGCGTCTTCGTCGACTGAGCCGATTCAGCGGGATCGCTGGCGGCGCCACCGCAGACCTGCCGCCGGCGGCGGCTTCGCCGGGCCGATGTCCGGCGCCGTGCACAATCCGCCATCACACCGCCTTTGCCCCCACCGCCGTGGACCTGAAGCTACCCATTACCATCATCGATGAACTGAGCGAAGACGAAGTGCGTTCCGAGGGCGAGCTCGACTTGGCCAGCGGCGAGATCCGCAACGTTCGCTACCTGGACCCACAGGCTGCCGCGCAGGGTTTTCCAGCGGCACGGAAGGACTACGAATTCACCGTGGGCATTTTGCGCAATGGCGCGCGCGAGGTGGAGTTCCGCATCGAAGTCGACGCTCTCAACGGCCGGTACTCCGTGACGCCCAGCGAGTTGCTGGAGCTGAAGGGCCGGGCCGCAAAGCTCTTCAGCCAGCGCCCACCGAAGCTCCATTGAGGCCGAGTCGCCATGACCATCCCCACACTCGAACACAACCCCACGTCGGTGATCCATCTCATCGGCGGCGAGAAGGGCGGGGTCGGCAAATCAATGGTCTCGCGCGTGCTGGCGCAGTACTTCATCGACCGCGAGTGGCCTTTCGTGGGCTTCGACACCGACCGCTCGCACGGCTCGCTGCGGCGCTTTTACGCCGACTATGCCTCCGAGGCGCTGGTCGACCAGTACGAGGCGCTCGACCGCATCGTCGAGGCGGCCGTGGCGCGCGCCGGCGTGCGCGTGCTGGTCGACCTGGCCGCGCAGACCCACGAGCCGCTGGTGAAGTGGATGGACGAGTCGGGCGTGCTCGACATGGGCAACCTGTCGGGCTTCACGCTCAAGTACTGGCACGTGATGGACAGCGGCCGCGACTCGATCGATTTGCTGGCCAAGCTGTTCGACCGCTTTGGTCACCGCGTGAACTATGTGTTGGTGCGCAACCAGCTGCGCGGCAGCGACTTCAGCATGCTGGAGAAGTCAGGCTTGCTCGAACGCGCCGCAGCCCTCGGCGCCAAGGTGATCGACCTCAAGCAGCTGCACGGCCCGCTGGTGCAGAAGATCGACGCGCGCAACAGCAGCTTCTGGGCCGCCAAGAACACCCTCCCCGGTGCGAGTGGCCCGTTGCTGGGCATCATGGAGCGCCAGCGCCTCAAGCTGTGGATGAACCACGCGTATGGCGAGATGGAGAAGGCGGGACCCTGAGGCGCGCGCGGCGCGAACAACCGTGCCGGTGGGGGCGCATTCGAGACAGTCGCAGCCTGTGGTGCGGATGGGCGGCGAGAGTCGCGAGCCCCGCCGGCTGATGCCCGTGGCCGCCGCCGATGCTGAAGGCCTCCGATCGAGTTCTGGTACAACCAACCATCGGACAACTCATAGGAAACGCCATGAGAATGCGCAGCTACCAGGTCTGCGAGTGCGGCGCGCCGCTGCGCCTCGCTGAAAGCGAAACGCCCACGCCGCAGGGTACGCAGGTGCTGATGAAAGTGCTCGCGGCCGGTGTCTGCCACTCCGACCTGCACATCTGGGACGGCTACTACGAGGTGGGCGGAGGCAAGAAGCTCAACCTGATTCAACGGGGCATCAAGCTGCCGCTCACGATGGGCCACGAAAACGTCGGCGAGGTCATCGCGCTCGGGCCCGACGCCATCGGCGTGAAGGTGGGCGACGTGCGGCTCGTCAACCCGTGGATCGGCTGCGGAGAGTGCAAGGTGTGCCTGCGTGGCGACGAAAACTTGTGCGTCAAGCCGCAGTCGATCGGCGTGTACGCGCAGGGCGGCTATGCCACGCACATGATCGCGCCGCATCCGCGGCACTTGTTCGACATCGGCCGGCTGTCGCCGCGCGAGGCAGCGCCGCTGGCCTGCTCGGGCGTCACCGCGTACTCGGCGCTGAAGAAAGTGTCGGCCACGTTGAAGGACGAGCCGCTGGTCATCATCGGCGCCGGCGGCGTCGGGCTGATGGGCGTCACGCTGGCGCGCAAGATGGGCGCGAGCGAGGTGATCGCCGTCGACATCGACCCGGCCAAGCGCGACGCGGCGCTGACGGCCGGCGCCACGCTGGCCATCGACGGTGCCGCGCCTGATGCGGTCAAGCAGATCCACGCGGCCACTGGCGGCGGTGCCTGGGGCGTGATCGACTTCGTCGGCTCCAGCCAGACCGTGAACCTCGCGATCGGTGCCATCGTCAAGGGCGGCACGGTCGTCGTAGTGGGCCTGTTCGGCGGCGATGTCACGGTGCCCACGCCGTTCCTGCCGCTGCGCGCGATGACGCTGCGCGGCTCGTATGTGGGCAGCCAGAACGACATGGCCGAGCTGCTCGAGCTGGTCAATCGCGCCGGGATGCCGCAGGTGCCGATCCGCACGCGTTCGCTCGACGAAGTGGGCGCCGTGCTTGGCGAACTGCGCGCGGGCAAGGTCGTCGGGCGCGTGGTGTTGACTGCGGCGGGTTGAAGAGGAAATCGGGCTCAGCGCTTGCTCAGTTGCTCTTGCGCAGCTTTGCGGTCTGCCGCCACCTTCCGCGCGTGCGGGCGTTGGCCCACGAGGGCCGCGTAGGGCTTCCAGTCCACACCGTGGGCGAGCAGCAGGTCCTCGCCCAGCACCAGCCGAGTGGCCATGCCCACCAGCGGCAAGCTCACCCAGGCGGCGCAATCGGCCTGGGTGAATGCATCGCCAGCCACGTAAGGCGAGAACTTTGCCAGCCGCTTGAAGGCCGGGATGTTCTTGCCCAGGCGCTTGCGCACGCTGGCCTGTGTGTCCGTGCTCACGGTGCCGCCGAAGAAGGCCTGTGCATACAGCTCGCGGGCCACCAGTTCGAGGTGCATGTCGATGAAGATCGACAGTTCGCGCACCTTGGCCGCGGCATAGGGGTCGGCCGGCAGCAGCGGCGGGTTGGGCGCAATGGCCTCGAGGTAGCCCATGATTGCCTCGCTCTCGCACAGCGGGCCCTGCGGCGTGCGCAGGAACGGCACCTTGCCGAGCGGCGAACACGAGAGCACGGCCTCGTCCTTCGCGCCGGTCATCACCGGTTCCTCCTCGAACGGGATGCCCTTTTCCAGCAAGGCGAGCTTGACCTTGTTGTAGTAGTTCGAGATGGCAAAGCCGCACAGCTTGATCATCGGTGTCTCCTGGGAAGGGTGGCCGGTAGTGTAGGCAAGGTGCCCGTCGCACACGGTCGTCTGGGTGACAAGTGAGATCGATCGCGCAGCAGTTGCTGATCGCCGCCCGTGAGCTTTCGCAGGAGCTGGCCACCCTGCGCTTTGCGCCGCCGATCGCGCACGTCTACGACCCTCTGCAGTATGCGTGGGCGCCTTACGAGGCCTACGTTGCGCGCTACGGCGATTCGCGCAAGCGCGTGGTGCTGCTTGGCATGAACCCGGGGCCGTTCGGGATGATGCAGACCGGCGTGCCGTTTGGCGAGGTGGCCGCAGTGCGCGACTGGATGGGCCTGCGCGCGCCCGTCGAGCGCCCGGCACGCGAGCACCCCAAGCGGCCGATCGAGGGCTTCGACTGCCCGCGCTCCGAGGTGAGCGGGCGGCGGTTGTGGGGTTGGGCCGCGCTGCGCTTCGGTGCGGCCGATGCGTTCTTCAGCGACTGGTTCGTGCTCAACTACTGCCCGCTCGTTTTTCTCGAAGAATCGGGCCGCAACTTCACGCCCGACAAGCTGCCGGCGGCGCAACGCCGCGCGGTGGGTGAGGCGTGCGACCGCCATCTCGCCGCGGCGCTCACCGCGCTGCAACCCGAGTGGGCCATCGGCGTCGGTGGCTTCGCCGAGCGCTGCTTGCGCAGTGTGCTCGAAAGCGATGGTGTCGACTCGGAGTTCGCGCGTCGCGTCAAGGTCGCGCAGATCCTGCACCCGAGCCCGGCAAGCCCCGCCGCCAACCGCGGCTGGTCCGATGCGGTCGACCGCGCGCTCGCGCAACTCGGAGTTCCGTTGGGCGCAGCGGGAGGCTAGGGTCGTGGTCCTTGCGCGTGGGCAAGGTGGCCAGGCGGGTGGTGTTGACGACGTTGGGTCGAACGGGCGGGCCAACATCCGTTCGCCGTTCGTCTTTCTCTAATGCACTATCGGACGACGAGGCAGTTTTTCGGATCGGAGCCGAAACCCCGACGCGAATTCAGAGCGCCTTGACGTCGATGTAGTACAGGCCCCATGGGCACAATCCGAAGCGCTCTTTCAACGGCTTGTCCTTGAACGCCGGCAAGCGGTCGGCGTCGTACACCGCCCACAGCGGACCGAGGCCGCCGATGCTCATCGGCACGCCGTCCAGCGCGCTGGCCACGATCATGCGATAGCCGCGCGCGTCGGCCAGGCTCACCGCGACGGTGTAGCCGTCGAGTGCGCGCAGGCCCAGCATCACCTGCGAACCGGTGATCACGCCGGCGGCCTCGACCACGCTGCTGAGCAGTGGACCGCTCAGCTTGTGGGGCTTGGCGTCGTACTCGAGCGTGGGCTGGATGGTCACCGCCGTCAGGCGGGCCAGCATCGCCGCATCGAACTGCCAAGCCTTGTCGAACTTCGCTCCGTGCTTGACCATCAATTGGTCCAACGCCGGGTCCAGTGGACCGCGGTTGCTGCGAACAATGGCGCCGGTGACGGTCAGGATGCCGTGGCCAGCGCGCGCAGGCGATTGCGCTGCGCCTGCCCGCAAAGGCAACGCGGCGGCACCGACCACGCCGGCTGCGACAAACTGGCGCTTGTTCATTCGATCCCCCCGTCTTCATTGGCGGCCGTCGGCAGGATGCCGCGCCGGTGCCCGATCTCAAAGTCGTTGCGTCCGCTGCGATCGACGCCCCTGAGCAGCCACAACGGCCGCCGCGCGAAGTTGACCGCCACGCCCGATTGCCCATCCACCGGGCGCAGGTCACGGTCGAACACCGAGGTCGACGGCATGTAGCGTAGCGCCGCGCCGGTGCGACGCCGCGCCGAGGTGTTGGGCCGCGCGCCGTGAATCATGTACACGTCGTGCAGCGACATCTGGCCGGGCTGCAGCTCGATGTCCACTGCCTGCGCCTCGTCGAATGTGCCGTCGGCCATGCGTTGGTTCAGCGTCAGGTCGGCGCGGTCTTCGTGCAGGTGCGCATGCAACACGCGATCGCGATGCGAACGCGGGATCACGCGCAGGCAGCCGTTGTCGAGCGTGGAGGGCTCCAGCGCCACCCACACCGTGCAGTTGGCCAGCGGCCGGATCGGCCAGTAGTGGCCATCCTGGTGCCACGGCGTCTCGTAGCCTTCGTGCGCCGGCTTGCAGAACACGTGGCAGCCCCACAGGATCACGTCGTCGCCGATCACGTCGGAGACGAGCTCGACGATCTGCGGGTCTTGCGCCAGTTCGAGAAAGCGGCGGCTGCCGCGCACGCCTTCGCCGTTGTCGCCTTCGATGTGCGCCGACACCAGCTTCTCGGGCCGCACACCGGGGTTGTCGCGCAACAGCTGCTCGAGCGCATCGCGCAGCTCGGCCACGCGCCCCGGCGCGAGGGCGAACTGCGGCACCACCCAGCCCTCGGACTGGTAGTGCGCGATCTCATGCGCCGCCAAACGCGCCATGCTGTGCCTCCGGTTCCGAGGCTGATTATCGACGGGCGCTGCAGCGACGGACGTCCGCTATCGGGCCCATCAGCGACATTCAAAGGACGAGATCGCCGCCGCGAAGCTGATCGTGGCACATCCGCGAGTCGCCGCGCGACTGGCACCACAGCGCGCAGGCTTTCGGGGCGGTCTCAACTACTACCGCAACTTTGACCGCAATTGGGAGACCACCTCGCAACTTGCCGATGTTCAGATCCTTGTGCCCGCGCTCTTCCTTGCTGGAGAAAAGGATTTCGTGATCGGTGGTGCCACCAAGGAACAGCTCGCCGCATCCATGAGCAAACGGGTCAAGGACTTGCGCAGCGTTGAGATCTACCGAGGAACAGGCCACTGGGTGCAGCAGGAGCGCGCCGACGAAGTCGACAAGGCGGTCATTGCATTTCTCGCGTCCTTACCACCCCCGTGATCAACTGCTGATTTGCACACCACAGGACTTCCGATGGTGGTGTCCGTACGGGTGCGAAGCGCCCGTCACGACCGCGCGCAGGAACGCCTTCAATGCTTGCGAACATCATTGCACCCCAAGCAGACGTCGATCACGCTCCGGCAGCTACTGCGCCTGCAGGCGCTGCAGCAACTCCAGCGTGGGATAGCCGTCCGCGGGCAGGCCGACGCTGCGTTGGTAACGACGCAGGGCCTCGCGCGTGGCGGGCCCGACCATGCCGTCGGGCGTGCCGCTGTCGAAGCCGCGTTCGTTCAACGCCGTCTGCAGCGCAAGCACCTGGCTGCGCGTGAGCGCCGGTCAGATCGCGCGGCCACGACGCCTGCACGCCGGGGCCGTCGGCCAGGCGCTGCGCAAGCAGGCTCACTGCGAGCGCGTAGCTGGTCGAGTTGTTGTAGCGCAGGATCGCGCGAAAGTTCGGGCCGACCAAGAAGGCCGGCCCGCGCGCGCCCGCGGGCAGCAGGATCGCGCCGTCGGCAAACTCCGGCAGCGGCGCGCCGTCGATGGTGTCGCACGCCCTCGGCGGCCCACTGCGCGCTGGGCTGCTCGCACTTCGGCGTCGGCGCGGCTCATAGTCGAATCCGGGCGGCAACTGCACCTCGGCCCCCCAGGGCTCGTCGGCGCGCCAGCCGGAGCGCGCAGAGGAAGTTCGCGGTCGAGGCCATCACATCGGCCAAGCTGCCCCAGATGTCGCGCCGGCCGTCGCCGTCGGCATCCACCGCGTAGGCCAGAAAGTTCGACGGCAGGAACTGGGTCTGACCCATGGCGCCGGCCCACGAGCCGATCATGTGCGCGCGGTCGATGTCGCCGCTTTGCAGGATCTTCAACGCCGCGAGCAGCTGGCCGCGCGCCCAGCTTTCGCGCCGTCCCTCGAAGCCCAGCGTCGCCAGCGCGTCGATCGTGGGTATGTTGCCGAAGTTGTCGCCGTAGTTGCTCTCGATGCCCCAGATGGCCACCACGATGGCGGGCGGCACGCCATAGCGCGCGGCCGCCGCGTCGGCCGTGTCGCGCACCTGCAGCAGCTTGTCCTGGCCGCGCGCGACGCGCTGCGGCGACACGGCGCTGTCGAGGTAATCCCAGACCGTGCGGGTGAACTCGGGCTGTGCACGATCCAGTTCGACGACGCGCGGCAGGTAGTGCACATCGTCGAACGCGACGTTCAGCGTGGCGTCGTCGATGCCTGCCACCTGCGCGCTGGCGCGAAAGTCCGCGACCCAGCGCGCGAAGGCCTGCTCGTGCGCTGTGTCGTCGGCGGTGGCCTCGGTGGGGGCCGAGCTCTCGGATGCCGTCGACGGCGCGGTGGTGCAGCCCGCCAGCGCGGCGACAAGCGCCAGCGTCGAGCATGCCAGCCAACCGCGATGTGGCGGCGCAAAGGTGGGTTCGTGTCGGGACAAAGCGTGGTTGCGGGCGCTGTGACTGGGCGTGTGTATTCTTCCATCAACACACTTCGTTTAAGCTGCGAGACAAATTCATGCCGTCAGGTGTCGTCGGGACAGACGTGAACGCAATGCGCGACGCATTCCCCTATCTCAGGGAGCGCGTCTACCTCGACACGGCTGCCGCCGGCATCTGCTGGCCCGGTCATGGCCACGCCGTCGCGCGGTTCTACGACGACGTGAAGAGCCGAGGCTACGACGCGCGGCCCGAATGGCAGGCGATGACGCAAAAGGTGCGTGGCCGCCTCGCGGCCTTGCTCGCTGTCGCGCCGACCGACGTCACGTTCGTCTCCAACACGACCGAGGGCCTGAACCTCGCGGCTCAGAGCCTGCGTTTCCGCGCCGGCGATCGCATCGTGATGGCGGCTGACGAGTTTCCGTCGGTGGCGCGCGTGTGGCGTGCGGCCGAGCGTTCGGGTGCGGAGGTCGTGGCGGTTCCGATCGCGCGCGAAGCCGATCGCGAGGCGGCACTGCTCGACGCGCTCGACTCGCGCAGCCGCCTGCTGGTGGTGTCGCAGACCCACTCGAGCACCGGCACCACGCTGGACCTGATGCGCTTGGGCCGCCACTGCCGCGAGCGCGGCGTGCTGCTGATGGTCGACGGCATCCAGGCGCTGGGGGCGGTGGCCACCGATCTGTCGCTGGTGGACATCTACGCCGCGTCGTTCTTCAAGTGGATGCTGTCGGGCTTCGGCGTCGGCGTGCTGGTCACGTCGGCGCGCGCTCGTGCCGCGATGGAGCCTGCGTATCAGGGCTACGCCAACATGGCCGACCCTACGCAGCTGCAGTATGCGCACGTCAACATCCCGGCGATCTACGGGCTGGATGCCACGCTCGACTTCTTCGAGCGGGTTGGCTGGAGCGCCGTCTTCGCGCGTGTGGCCGCATTGGGCGCGCACCTCATCGAGGGGGCGTCGCGCCGCGGGCTCGATCTCGTCACGCCGCCGCACATGCGGGCGGGCATCTTCGTCTTGCGCTGCGCCGACGGTGAAGACGCGAAGAATCAACTCGCGCGCTGCCGCATCAGCGTGTCGGCGCGCGGCGCCGGCGTGCGCGTGGCGCCACACGTGTACAACACTGCAGAAGAGGTCGACCAGTGCCTGGATGCGCTGGCCGAGCTGACCGTTCACCCTTGATCACGACACATCCAAGAGGAGACTTCATGCCAACAGATCGAGCCACCGCACGGGTGGCGATGGTTGTCACGCTCGCCGCTTTGACTGCGGGCACCGCCCATGCGCAGACCGCCGCCGTACCGGCTGCGTCGCCCACGCTGGCCGCCGTCAAGGCGCGCGGCGTGCTGAACTGCGGCGTGATCGGCAGTTCGGCGAATTTCTCGCTGCCCGACAGCCAGGGCGTGATGCGCGGCATCGACGCCGACTCGTGCCGCGCGATCGCCGCCGCCGTGTTCGGCGACGCGAACAAGGTCAAGTTCGTCAGCCTCACGCCCGCGCAACGGCTGGTGGCGGTGCAGTCAGGCGAAGTCGACGTCGCCTACGCCAACATCACCTGGACCATGACGCGCGAGACGAAGTCGGGTGTGCAGTTCGCCGCCATCAACCACTACGACACCATCGGGTTCATGGTGCCGAAGTCGCTGAAGGTGAACTCCACGTCCAAGCTGAACGGCGCCAGCGTCTGCATGATCTCGGGGCCGGGCGAAGCCAACGCGTCGGAGTACTTCGGCAAGATCAAGGTGCGCTACAAGCCGGTGCCGTTCGCCGAGGGCGAACAGATGCGCAAGGCGTTTCTTGCGAAACGCTGCGACGCCATCATCCACGACACCTCGGCACTCGCGAGCTTCAAGCAGACCCTCGGCGCCCAAAGCGACGACTACCTGCTGCTGCCCGAGACCGTGGGCCGAGAGCCGCTGGCCGGCGCAGTGCGCAAGGGCGACGAGCGCTGGTTCGACATCGCGCGCTACGCGCACAACGCGATGGTGCTGGCCGAGGAATTGGGCATCACGTCGGACAACGTCAAGACGTTCGCCGCGTCGACCGACCCGGTGGTCAAACGCCTGCTCGGCGCGGACGGCGATCTCGGCGCATCGATGGGCCTGGACAAGGACTGGGCCGTCAACGTCATCTCGAGCGTCGGCAACTACGGCCAGATGTGGCAGCGCGCCTTCGGCGCCAGCGGGATGCCGCGCGGGCCCGACCGCCTGGCGTCGGAGGGCGGCCTGGTCTTCTCGTACCCGATGCGCTAATCGCCCACCCGCACCGCTCTGCAAGAGAGCCGCGCCGCGATGGCGAGTGATCGGCCTTCGCCGCGCCCGGCCGGCGGCCGCAGGCACTGGGCTGGCGCGCTGCGCCAGGCGCTGGCGTTCGCCGTGCTCGGCGGCGCGCTGTTCGCGATGTTCCACCTGACCAGTGCGAACCTTCAGTCGCGCGGCATCCACTCGGGGTTCGACTTCCTGTTGCGGCCATCACCGACGCCGATCTCCAACTCGCCGGTGAGTTTCGAGGCCGGTGTCGACAGCTACGCGCACGCGTTCGCAGCCGGCGCGTTGAACTCGGTGAAGCTGAGCCTGGCCGCCATCGTCGCGGCCACGGTGATCGGTGTGGCCGTCGGGTTGGGCCGGTTGTTCCCCAACGCACTGGCGCGCGCGCTCTGTGCGGGCTACGTGGAGGGCATGCGCAACGTGCCGGTGCTGTTGCACGTGGTGTTCTGGTACGGCCTGATCCTGCACCTGCCGCCGACCTCGGCGGCGGCCACGTGGGCCGGCGTGCTGGCGAGCAACCGCGGCATCCATCTGGCCTGGTTCGCCGCCGACGGCACCTGGGGGTGGTCCCTCGGGCTGGCGGCCGTGTGCCTCGCCGCGTGGTGGCTGCTGGGCCGTCGGAGTGCCGACGCCGTTGCCACGCCGCGCTGGCAGCGATGGTGGTGGGTGGTGTTGCTGGTAGTGGCCGCAGTGCCGTGGCTGTGGCGTGACCGGCTGCCGGCGCTCGAGTGGCCGACGTTGGACGGGCTGGAGGTGCAGGGCGGCATCTTCATGACCCCGGAGTTCTGCGCGCTGTTCATCGGCATCTCGCTGTACACGGCCGCGTTCGTTGCCGAGATCGTGCGTGCGTCGGTCACCTCGGTGGATCGCGGCCAGTGGGAGGCCACGTCGGCGCTTGGCCTCTCACGGGGGACCACGCTGGGTCGGGTCGTGCTGCCGCAAGCGCTGCGCGTGGGCCTGCCACCGCTGTCGAGCGAGTACATGGGCATTTTCAAGAACAGCACGCTGGCGGTGGCGGTGGGCTACCAGGACTTTATGGCCGTCAGCAACTCGATGCTCACCGACACCGGCCAAGCGGTGGAGGTGATGGCGATCGTGATGCTGTTCTACGCGGTGGTGAGCCTGCTGGTGAGCTCCGCGATGCACGGCTTCGAGCACCGCAACATGCGCTGGGGTGCGAAGTGAGATTCGTCGCCAGCCACCGTATCGCGCCGGCCCAGCCACCGCTGGACACCTCGAGCCCGCTGCAGAAGATGCGCCGGCTGTTCTTCGACTCGGCAGGGTCGTCCATCGTCACCCTCGTGCTGGCGACGCTCTGTACCGCGTTGGCCTGGCAGATCGTGACGTGGGGCCTGCTCGACGCCGTGTTCACCACTCACGGCCGCGGGCCGGATGCCTGCCGCGCGCCGGGTGCCGGCGCCTGCTGGGCGGTGATCGGCGAGAAGCTGCGCCTGGTGCTGTTCGGCCTCTACCCGTATTCGCAGCACTGGCGTCCGGCCAGTGCGATCGTGCTGCTGATCGTGATGTACGGCGCGTCGGTCCAACCGCGCATGTGGAACTGGCGTCTGCCGCTGGCGTGGCTCGTCGCGCTCATCGCGGTCGGCGTGCTGATGTGGGGCGGCGCGTTCGGCCTGCCGTACGTGCCCGACGATCAGTGGGGCGGCCTGCCGGTCACGCTGATCCTGGCCACGCTGGGGCTGGCCACGGGCTTTCCGCTGGCCATCGTGCTGGCGCTGCTGCGCCACTCGCCCCGGCGCGGCGTCGGCAAGGCGCTGGCGGTGGCCTACATCGAACTCACGCGCAGCGTGCCGCTGCTGGCGGTGCTGTTCTTCGCCAGCGTGATGATTCCGCTGTTCCTGCCGCAGGGCATCGACGTCTCGAAGCTGTTGCGCGTGTTCGTTGCCTTCGCGCTCTTCATCGCCGCCTACCTGGCCGAAGTCGTGCGCGGCGGGCTGCTGTCGATCCCCAAGGGCCAGATCGAGGCCGCCAGGGCGCTCGGCCTGACGCCCTACGTGACGACGACGCGCATCGTGCTGCCGCTGGCACTGATGGCGGTGATCCCGGCCATCGTCAACGTGTTCATCGCCTTCTTCAAGGCGACGTCGATCGTCGTCGTGGTGGGCATCTTCGACTTGATGACGGCCGCCAACCGCGCCGCCGCCGATCCCGCGTGGCAGGGTTTCGGCACCGAGATCTACCTGTTCGTCGCTGCCATCTACTTCGTTTTCTGTTTTGCGATGTCCCGCACCAGCACGCGCCTGCAAGCGCCGCTGGACCGGGAACGATCGCTCTGAACGCCGCATGCAGCAACCCGCACCAGCCGAAGCCGGCATCCTCGCCATCTGCGGCCTCAACAAGTGGTACGGCAGCCACCATGCGCTGCGTGGCATCGATCTCGCGCTGCGCGAGCGCGAGCGCATCGTGATCTGCGGCCCGTCGGGCTCGGGCAAGTCGTCGTTGATCCGGTGCATCAACGGCATCGAAGGCTTCGAGTCGGGTTCGTTGCAGGTGTGCGGTGTCGCGCTGTCTCCAGCCGGCGGCGACGTGGCCGCCGTGCGGCGCGAGGTGGGCATGGTGTTCCAGCAGTTCAACCTGTTTCCGCACCTGACCGCGCTGCAGAACTGCACGCTCGCGCCGGTTTCCACCGGCCGCATGAGCAGCCGCGACGCGCAGGCCGCGGCGATGGAGTTGCTCGCCAGGGTGCGCGTGGCCGAGCACGCGGCGAAGTACCCGTCGCAACTGTCTGGGGGCCAGCAACAGCGCGTGGCGATCGCGCGCGCGTTGTGCATGCGGCCCAAGCTGATGCTGTTCGACGAGCCGACCTCGTCACTCGACCCGGAGATGGTCAAGGAGGTGCTCGACACGATGGTCGCGCTGGCGCTGCAAGGCATGTCGATGGTGTGCGTCAGCCACGAGATGGGCTTTGCGCGCCAGGTGGCCGACCGCGTGGTCTTCATGGACGAAGGCCAGATCCTCGAGGTCGCCTCGCCGCAGGAGTTCTTCGCGTCGCCGCAGCACGAGCGCACGCAGCGGTTTCTCGGCGATCTGCTGCGGGCTTGATCGTCACGGCAGGGCACGCGCGTACGATGCAGCGTTCGCGCAAAAGGAGCTCCGATGCAACGCAGCACCGACCGCTTCCTGACCACCCACACCGGCAGCCTGCCGCGGCCCGACGACCTGATCCGGATGATGTTCGCCAAGGAGGAGGGCGTGCCGGTCGACGCGGCGGCGCTGGCGCAGCGCGTCGCCGACGCGGTGGCCGAGGTCGTGCGCAAGCAGGCCGCCGCCGGCGTCGACATCATCAACGACGGCGAGATGAGCAAGCCGAGCTACGCCACCTACATCAAGGACCGGCTGAGCGGATTCGGCGGTGCCGACAACACCTTCGTCTACCAGGATCTGGTGGACTTCCCGGGCCTGGCGAAGCGCGTGTTCGGCGACCCCGGCCGCTCGCGGCGCAAGACGCCGGCCTGCAACGCGGCGGTGCAGGTTCGCGACCCGCGAGGCGGCGCGGACCGACGTCGCGCACCTGAAGGCGGCGCTGGCCCAGGTCAACGCGCGCGAGGGCTTTCTGAGCGCCGCCTCGCCGGGCGTGGTGTCGCTGTTCTTCCGCAACGAGCACTACGCCAGCGAAGAGGCCTACCTGTTCGCGATCGCCGAGGCGATGCGGGTACGAGTACGAGACCATCGCCGAAGCGGGCATCATGCTGCAGATCGACTGCCCCGACCTCGGCATGGGCCGCCACATCCAGCACGCCGACCTGAGCCTGCCCGAGTGGCGCAAGAAGGCGCAGCTGCACGTCGAGGCGCTGAACCACGCGCTGGCCCGCATCGCGCCCGAGCGCCTGCGCATGCACCTGTGCTGGGGCAACTACGAGGGGCCGCACCATTGCGACGTGCCGCTGGCCGACGTGATCGACATCGTGCTGCGGGCGCGGCCGAGCGCGATCTCGCTGGAGGCGGCCAACCCGCGCCATGCGCCACGAGTGGAAGCTGTTCGAGACCGTCAAGCTGCCCGAGGGCAAGCTGCTGATTCCCGGCGTCATCGAGTCGAAGTCGAACTTCATCGAGCACCCCGAGCTGGTGGCGCAGCGCATCGGCCGCTACGCCAAGCTGGTGGGCCGCGAAAACGTCATCGCCGGCAGCGACTGCGGCTTCGGCACCTGGGTCGGCCAGGCGGCGGTCGACCCCGACGTCGTGTGGGCCAAGATGGCCGCCATGGCCGAAGGCGCGCGCATCGCGACACGCGAATTCTGGGGACGCTGAACGCCGCGGCCGGCGCGGCGGCGTGGCCACGTGCGCCATCGCCGAGCGTTGCGCCGTCGCGGTGCGCCAGCGCGCAGGTGCCGCTGCTGGCCGCATCGCGTGCCGAATATCCACAGAACCGGCGCGTCGTCATCGCCGTGCGGGTCGATTGAGCGCACGTCGGCGGCGAGGCGCGATGCCTGCGCCGACCCGCCGCGCGGAGCGTCTACTTTCTGGCGCAGTCCTTTTGCTGGCCCAGTTGCATCAGGCGCTGCAGGCGCGCGTTGGCTTGCATCTGCTGGCCCTGCGCCGTCACTTGCTCGGCCTGGGCATTGGCCTGTTTGGCCAGTGGTGAGTTGGCCATGGCCTCGTTCTCGCTCTTTTCCTTCGCGGCCTGGGCCATCGCCGCGGCCTGGTACGCCCGCTTCGCCGCGCCAGTGGGGTCGAGCGCTCCGGCAGTGGCCAGCGACGTCAGGGCTTCGTGCTCGAGCTTTCTCTGCTCGAACTTCTGGCGTCCCTGCTGATACAGCTGCTGCTGCGACATCCCCAAAGCCTGCAGATTCGGTGCCAGCTGCTGCACGTAAGGGGCGAGCTCGGCGGCGATCTGCTCGCAGGTCATCGCGTCGTCACCCGGCCCGGCCGCGGCTGCGTCGGGTGCGCCGACGGCGGGAACACAAAACGCTGCACCGAGCGCCCAACCGGCAACGCTCGCTTTGGAACCTGTGGACATGGCGTTCATCCCCCGGTCACTGCTTCACGCAGTGCTTCTGCGTCCACAGTTGCCTGAGGTACTCCTTGCGCGGGTTGACCTGCGGTGCGGCGCCGGCTTCGGCCATCGTCTTGTCGGCCTGGGCCTCGGCGGCCTTCTGGGCCGCTTGTCCCGTGCCGCCCATCCCCCCGGTCAGCATCGCGCCGCTCACCAGTGCGCCGGTGGCCCGCAGCTCGCTGCACCGCTCGTCGTTCTTCTTGGCCCGCTCCTGTTGCTCGCGTTGCGCCTCCGCGGCGCCCTGCGCGTAGATCTGCTCGCACGTCAGCGCGTCGTCGCCGGGCCTGGCACCCGCGGGGTCGGCGGCCAGCGCCAATGGCATCCACAGCGCCGCACCGATCGATGCGGCGACCGCCAGGACTTTCGACATCGCTATCGTCATTGCCATCTCCTATCCGCATCGCAGCTGGACCATCGATGCCGAGCAGGGTAGGCGTCAGGCGGTGACGGATCGGGAACGGATTCGCAATTTCATCGGTTCGAGGGCCCCCGACGAAACCAAGGAGCGCATGTCGTTCACGATGGTGCCCGTGGGCCTGCGCATGCGGCTGCGCGCGCGCCCGTCGCCCGCGCCGTTCTCCGGGCCTGACCGCCAACCGGACGCGAGCTACCTCGCGGCCAGCGGCATCAGCCCGGCCTTGGTGATCACCGGCGCCGCCTCGGGTGACGCGAGAAAGCGGATCAGCGCACTGGCCGCCTCGGGCTGCCTAACCGATGTGGTGAGCGCACCGGCGAAGAACGTCATCGGCTGCACCTCGGCCGGTATCGTGCCCACGAACGTGATCCCCGGCACGTGGATCAGCTCGCTGACCTGTTGGAAGCCGATCTGCGCCTCGCCGCGTGCCACGACCGCAGCCACCGGCTCGCCGGACGGCGGCCCGCGCACCTTGCGGCTCTTGCCCGCGATCTGCTCCGCGATACCGAGCTTCGGAAACAGCGTGGTCGACAGGTAGGTGCCGCTGCCGCTGTCGGAGTAGGCGATCGACTGGGCCGTCAGCAGCGTGCTGCGAAGCGCCTCGACGCTGCCGATGTCGGGCTTGGCGGCTCCGGCGCGCACCACCATGCCGATCAGCGAGCGCGCCAGCTCGGTCTTGCTGTCGGCCCGCACCAGCCCGCGTCGGGCCAGTTCGTCGGCGGCCCCGCCATCCAGGATCACGACGTCTGCGGGCTCGCCGCGCGCCAGGCGGGCCGGAATTGCCTCGGGAGAGTCCCCCATCGAAGGGCCACGCGTCGTGACGAGGCGATGCCCGCTGGCGCGCTCGAAAGCCGGGCCGAGCTCGGAATAGACCCCGTAGAAACCGGCCGAGATCATCACGTGCACTTCGGCGGCGCAGGCCGTGCCTGCCATCCACACGATCGACGCACCAAGCGCAGCAAACCATCGCACCAACGAGCGGGATGTCATCGGGGCTCTCCACGGTCGGCCGCGATGCGCCGGCAATGCGCGAGCGCCGCCTCAACCAGATTGATGCTCGCTTCGGGCGTGCGAAACGCCGAGTGTGCCGACAGCGTGACGTTCGGCAGGGTGGTGAACGGGTGCTGCGCCGGCAGCGGCTCGACCGTGAAGACGTCCAGGCCGGCGTGCGCGAGCTTGCCCGAGCCCAGCGCATCGATCAGCGCCGGCTCGTCGAGCAGCGCGCCGCGCGCGGTGTTGACCAGGATGGCCCCGTCGCGCATCGCCGCGATGCGCTCGCGCGACAGAAAGCCGCGCGTCTCGTCGTTGAGCAGCAGGTGCAGCGACACCACATGGCTCGTGGCCAGCAGCGTCTCGATGCCGACGAACTCGACGCCGGCATGATCCCGAGGCGAGCGGTTCCATGCCACCACGCGCAGGCCGGCACCGAGCGCGAGCCGGGCCAGCTCGCGCGCGATGCCGCCGAAGCCGATCAGTCCGAGCGTCTTGCCACGCAGCTGCATGCCGTCGGTGCGCGGCCAGCGGCCTTGGCGCACTTCGCGGTCCATTCCAGCGAGCCCTCTGGCCGCTGCCCACATCAGCGCGAACGAGCACTCGGCCACAGCGGTGTCGCCATAACCCGTGATCGTGTGCACTGCGATGCCGAGCGCGGCCAGCGCCTCGGGGTCCATGTAGCTGCGCGCGCCAGTGCCGAGAAACACGACGTGCCGGAGCCCAGGGCAGCGCGCCGCCACCGCCGTCGGCAACGCCGTGTGGTCGACGATCGCGATCGGCGCGCCGTCGAGGATCGCGGGCAACTCGTCGGGCTTCACGTCGGCTTGCCGATTCACCTGCACCGGCGGATCGTCCGCGCGGCGCAGACCGCCGAACAGGTCGGCCAGAGCGGGCTCGGCGTCGACGAAGGTCGCGCGCCAGGGCGCGGCCATGGCGGCGGTAGACGAGACGGTTGCAGCGAGAGACGTCATGGTCCGCGGTTCTCCAGGCAGACGCATCATAGGTCGCGGCCGTGGGAGCGCGCGTCTGCGGCAAGGCAGCCAACACTGCTAGCGCCCCGGCTGCCGCATCGGCCCGCGAGCTGAATGTGCCCCGGTGCCCTGAGGGTTTGTGGCGGGCCGCCGCGTAGACTGATGCTGCTGCCGGTCTCTGCTCCTATGTCGCACGGTCTCGACCAATCTGAAATGCTGAGGCTGCTGGGCTACAACATCGCCCAGGCAGCCATCCCCGCGTTCAAGATCTTCGACACGCTGATCGGTCTGCCGCTCGGGCTGCGGCAAGTGGAGTTCTCGATCCTCACGCTGGTCGACACCAACGACAAGGTCACACACAAACGGCTGTCGACGGCGCTGGGCGTCGCCGCGCCCAATCTCACCATCGTGCTCGACCGTCTCGAGCAGCGCCAGCTCGTCAAGCGCTCCCGCAACCCCCACGATGCCCGCATGCAGTACATCCAGCTCACGCCGAAGGGCCGCGCACTGCATGCCAAGGCCAGACAGATCGCCGACACGATGGAAAGCGACCTGCTGAGCCAATTCACCCCGGGTGAGCGGGCGATGCTATTCGAGCTGCTGCAGAAGGTGGCGGCGCAACGGCGACCCTGAGTCGCCCGCTGCGGGCGGCCGCCGGCTCCTACCCGCCGAAGAAACTGTTGCCGACCATACGGTTTCGCCGCGAGGCCGGGCCATCGGCCTTCGCTCGTGCCGGGCGCGGGAAAGCCCTATTGGCACGGCCTCAAGTCGTTATGGATAGTAATGACCGACCCGCAGCGAACGGGCACGGCGGGAGCTCTTGGATGACCACGAGGAGACCACGATGAACTCGACGTTCGTGCGCGCGGGCGCACCCTTGGCACTGCTGATCGGCGCGGCATTTCCCAGCCAAGCCGCCCGACCCGTGCCCTGCGATTCGTTGCTGGGGTCGTTCATCGAGGGCGCCACGATCACCAGTGCACAACTCAATGCCGCCAGCGCCGGAGTGCCCGAGCACTGCGAGGTGGTGGGCGCGATCGCGCCGCGCACCGGGCTTGACGGCCAGCCCTACGCGATCAAGTTCCACCTGCGATTGCCCACCGCCTGGAACGAACGCTTCTTCTTCGCGGGCGGCGGCGGCCCGGACGGCAATCTCGGCAGCGCGGACGGCGCCCAGTTGAACCAGGGCTACGCGGTGGTGTCCACCGACAGCGGGCACGACAACGCGGTCAACATCTCGGCGCTGGCCGGCACCGTTCCGAGTTCGGCTTCGACCCGCAGGCGCGCAGCGACTACGGCTACAACGGCCCGGCGCGCGTCGCCGTGGCGGCAAAGGCGATCCTCCAGGCCTACTACCGGGAGCGGCCCAAGTTCTCGTACTTCGAAGGCTGCTCCGAAGGCGGACGCGAGGGCTTGATGTTCTCGCAGCGCTACCCGGAGATGTTTGACGGCATCGTCGCCGGCAACCCCGGCATGGACCTGCCCAAGGCGGCCGTGGCCGAGGCGTGGGACTCGCAGGCCTTCGCCGGCGCGGCGCGCAGCCTCACGCCGTTCGGCAACCCCGACCTGGCGACCTCGTTCACGCCGGCCGAACTCAGCGCGGTGGGCGACGCCATCACTCAGGCCTGCGACGCGCAGACGGTCTGGTCGACGGCATGGTGTTCAATCCCGGCGCGTGTCGCTTCGACCCGCAGACGCTGGGGCCGGCCGGCACGGGCGCGCTGTCGGCCGCGCAGGTCAGCGCGCTCGAGAAGGTCTTCGGCGGCGCGAAGGACTCGCAGGGCCGAGCGCTCTACGCCGGCTGGTTCTGGGATCCGGGCATCGCGGCCCCGGGCTGGCGCCAGTGGAAGATCGGGCCCGTTGTTCCCGTTCCCTGGCAACACCTCGCTGAACACGACGCTGGGCGGCGGCCGCCCTGCCGTTCGTCTTCACGACGCTGCCGAACTCGCCCACCGGCGGCACCGCGCTCGCCGCGGGCACGGTGGTCACCAGCGCCGGGCCGATCCCGAGCCTTCCGGGTGTCGCCGACGCCTTCATGCCCTGGCTGCTGAGCTTCAACATGGACACCGACGCGCCGAAGATCTACGCCCGCGCGGCGCCTTCACCGAATCGGCCATGGACTTCATGGGCACGAGTTCGACCGACTACCGGCGCTTCCGCCGCACCGACCGCAAGCTGATCGTCTACAGCGGCCAGGCCGACCCCGTGTTCTCGTCCAAGTACCACATCGCCTGGTACCGACAGCCTCGTCGCAGACAACGGCGACCTGCATCGCGACGCAGCAGTTCGCGCGCCTGTTCGTCGTGCCGGCATGAACCACTGCGGCGGCGGCTCCGCCACGTCGCAGTTCGACGCGTTCGCGCGCGCTCGTCAAGTGGGTCGAGAAGCGGCAAGGCGCCCGACGAGCCTGATCGGCACCGCGCCCACCGGCACGCCCTGGCCTGGCCGCACCCGCCCGCTGTGTGCGTAGCCCATGCAGGCCCGCTACGTCGGACACGGCAGCATCGAGGACGCGGCCAACTTCGTCTGTGTGGCGCCGCGCAACGACCACGATCACGACCATCACGAAGACGATTGAATCGTCGCGCGTCTTGCGCTACGGCTGATTCAACACAGATCGGCATCCAGGTCGGGGGTGCCGAGCTGCCGCGCTGAGCGCAAGACGCCCGCCTGAGGTGTGGGTGGTCGTCATACGCAGGGCTGCGTATGGCGCGTCCGCATGGCCTGCCCAAAACTTCGGCACGGGCAACGCAAAGACGGCAACCACGATCGAAGCGGTGGACCCATTCGACATGGAGGCCAGATCATGAACAGCGCGCGAGTCGTCGGAGTCCATGGTGACGTTGTCACGGTCGACGCGGGTGCGCTCGAACGGTTGAGAGCCTCGCTGCGAGGGCGGCTGCTGCTTCCGAACGACGACGGCTACGACGGCGCGCGCACGGTCTGGAACGCCATGATCGATCGCAGGCCGGCGCTGGTGGTGTGTTGTGCCGGCGTGGCCGATATCCGCCAGGCGGTGACGTTTGCGCGTGGCCACGGCCTGCTCACGGCCGTCAAGGGGGGTGGCCACAACATCGCGGGCAACGCCGTTTGCGAGGGCGGCCTGCTGATCGACCTGTCCCACATGCGAGCCGTCACCGTGGATCCGGTGGCGTCGGTGGCGCACGTCGAGCCGGGGGCGACGCTGGGCGATTTTGACCACGAATGCCAGGCCTTCGGATTGGCCACGCCCGTCGGCATCAATTCGACCACCGGTGTGGCCGGGCTCACGCTCGGCGGGGGCTTCGGCTGGCTGTCGCGCAAGCACGGGATGACGGTGGACAACCTGATCGCGGCCGACGTGATCGTCGCCGACGGGCGCATGCTTCGCGCCAGCGAGATCGAACACGCCGATCTCTTCTGGGCCCTGCGCGGCGGCAGCGGCAACTTTGGGGTCGTCAGTCGCTTCGAGTTCAGGCTCCACCAGGTCGGGCCCGAGGTGCTGACCGGCATGGTCGTCTATCCGCTCAGGGAGGCGGCGTCCGCGCTGAGGCAGTTCCGCGAGGTCGTGAAGAAGCTCGGCGACGAAACGAACGTGTGGACGGTGATGCGCAAGGCGCCGCCGCTGCCGTTCTTGCCGCCACAGGTGCACGGCACGGAGATCGTCGCCTTCTGCATGTTCCACTGCGGCAACCCCGACGAGGGTCGAAAGGCGCTCGAGCCGGTGCGCAGGTTCGGCACGGTGCTCGGCGAATTCGCCGCCATGCAGCCGTACACCGCGTGGCAGCAGACCTTCGATCCGTTGCTGACAGCCGGTGCGCGAAACTACTGGAAGTCGCACAACTTCGCCGATCTGAGCGATGGCGCGATCGATGTCGCGGTGAAGTACGTGCAGGAACTCCCGTCACCGCATTGCGAGATCTTCTTCGGCCTGATCGGCGGCGCGACCACGCGGCCCAAGCGCGATGCCACCGCGTACTCCCATCGTGACGCGATCTACGTCTGCAACGTGCACGGCCGCTGGGAGACGGCGCCCGAAGACCAGATATGCATCAACTGGGCGCGCGGATTCTTCCGCGACGCGGCGCCCCATGCGACGGGCGGCGTCTACGTCAACTTCCTCACCGACGACGAGCCCGAGCGCATCGGCGCCGCCTATGGG
Source organism: uncultured beta proteobacterium (assembly GCA_963774185.1). Classification (GTDB taxonomy): domain Bacteria; phylum Pseudomonadota; class Gammaproteobacteria; order Burkholderiales; family Burkholderiaceae_C; genus JAEUPI01. The sequence goes on along the minus strand of CAVZEK010000012.1, from coordinate 43,847 downwards.
CCGGGGTACGAGCGCCTGGTCGCCGCAAAGAAGAAGTACGACCCGGGCAATCTGTTTCGCATGAACCAGAACATTCGTCCGGGCGCGTGAAGCGCCACGGCGGGGTGCGCGACCACGCGCGATGCGCGCCAGGCCTACAGCGACATCGCCGGCCGCTGCGCCATGCCCGCGCGCCAGCGCACGAGGTGAGGGTGGTCGTCACCCGGTTTGACCTTCACCACGCGTGAGAAGTCCACCGCCACCACCGCGGCGATGTCGGCGATGCTGAAGCGACCGCTGGCGATGAAGTCGCGGCCGGCCAGGCGCTCGTTCAACGTGACGAAGAACTGCTGCACCCGGGCCAGACCGCGCTCGGCCAACTCGGGGATCTGCGCATAGTCCACCGGCCCGGGCAATGCCCGATTGGCCATCGCCGGTGCGCGGTTGCGCATGGCCTCGGCAATCGCCATCAGCCCTTCGAACTCGATGCGCCAGTGCCAGCTAGCGATCTCGGCCTTTTCGGCCGGCGTGCTGCCCAGCAGCGGCGGATCGGGATAGCGCGCTTCGAGATACGCAGTGATCGCCGCGTTGTCGGTGAGCAGCAGGCCCTCTTCGGTGCGCAACGTGGGCACGGTGCAGCGCGGGTTGATCCGGCGATAGGCCTCGCTCAGCTGCTCGCCGTTGCGCAGGTCCACCTGGATCGTCTCGTGCGCGATGCCTTTCTCGGCCAGCAGGATGCGTGCGCGGCGCGGGCTCGGCGCGGTGGCGCAGTCGTAAAGCGTGATCATCGGTGCATCATGAACTGGAACCTCGTCACGCGGCAAGACGGAAAGTCGCTCGGCGATCAACGACGCCGGCTGCGACTGAACGCGGCGCCAGCGCAGTGCCCGCGCTTAGCTGTGCGGCGCGCTCACGTTCACCATCGCCCCCGAGCCCGCGCTGGCCACAATCGCATCGATCGTGGCCGCAATGTCGAGGCTCGCCTGCGCGGCGCGCTCGATCGCGGCAAAGTCCTTGGCCGCCACCACCGCCGCAAACGCCTCGGCCGCAAAGCGGAAGCCGCTGCCGCTGGGGCTGGTGATGATCTCGAACGGGCCGTTGCCGCCGCCGCGGCGCACGCGCAGCTGGCTCGTCTGGTAGCCCCAGGGGTGCACGCTGCCGGGCTCGCTGGTGTGGTTGAGGAACTCGGTGGTGATCACGCCGTCGGTGCCCACGATGGTGGCATGCCGGTGCAACGCCATGTCCATCGCGCACGTCAGTTGCGCCAGCGCGCCGTCGGCAAAGTGCAGCGTGGCCGTGGTGGCGATGTCCACGCCGGTGGGCCCCAGGCGTGCGCTGGCGTGCACGCGCTGCGGCGCGCGGCCCATCACCAGGCGGATCAGGCTCAACGTGTAGCTGCCGCAATCGAGCAGCGCGCCGCCGCCGAATTCGGGCAGCGAGCGGATGTTGGTGCCAGCGGGGTCGCGCAGCGTGAAGCCGAAGGTCGACTGCACCATGCGCACCGTGCCGATGGCGCCACCGCGCAGCAGGCCGAGCAGCGCCGCCGTTTGCGGCTGGAACCACCACGGGTAGGCCTCGAGCAGCATCACGCCGTGCTGGCGCGCCGCATCGAACATCGCATGCGCCTCGCTCAAGTTCATCGCCAGCGGCTTTTCGCACAGCACGTGCCGCCCGTGCTGCGCGGCGCGCACGGCCCACTGCGCGTGCAGGTTGTTGGGCAGCGGGATGTACACCGCATCGAGCCCGTCGTCGGTGAGCAGCGCGCCGTAGCTGCCATGTGCGCGCGCGATGCCAAACTCGGCAGCGAAGGCCGCTGCTTTGGCGGCATCACGGCTGGCCACCGCCGCCACGCGCACGAGCGGGCTCGGCGCCACGTCGCGCGCGAACTGGCGCGCGATGTTGGCGCAGCCGAGGATGCCCAAGCGAAGGGGAGTCGGGCTGGAGTGGTTCATCGCGGGTTCTGCGGAAGGGGCTGCAACGCATGCAGTCCACGATCGGCCTGCCATCACAGCCCGGTGCTGGCCGCGCGCCGCACCATCTTCTCCATCAGGTGCCGCAGCTCCGAGTCGAGGTCGCTGGATCGCCCCACGTGCACTGGCGACATCTGGATGCTCGTGCTGCGCGGTGCCACCAGCCAATCGAAACGCTCGCGCAAAGACAGGCGCCCGATCGGCCCCGCCGCTTCGCCGCCAGCACACACCGCGGGGATGGCTTGCAGCGCGGTGCGGATCGACTCGACGTCGACGGTGGCGTCGAGCGCGCGCAGCCGCACCTCGTCGAGCTCCACCAGCGCCTTCAGGTAGCCCTGAGTCGCGCAGGCCACGATCACGCCGGCGTTGACGAACTCGCCGCGCCCCACGTGCGGCACGACCCGCACGATCGCGTAGTCATACGTGCACAGCGTGGGCACGGATGGCCTCCTCGACGAAGTTGCGCGGCGGCTGCAGCCGCGCCATCAGATAGCGCAGATAGGCTTCGCGCTGCTCGCGCGGACCAATGAAGTGCGCAGTGGATTCGAGCCAGTCATCAGGCACCTCATCGACGATGCGCCCCACCACCTCGGCGGGCAATTGCCGCGCCATGCGCGCATCGACGTCGGCGATGCGGCTGGCGAAGCCCAGCAGCACATGGTCTTTGATCATCGGAAACGCGCTCGTGCTGCGCTCGAGATAGCCGTCCCACTGATGGTGAAAGATCAATGCCGCGCCGTGGTCGATGAGCCACAGCTTGCGGTGCCACATCAGCAGGTTCACGTTGCGCGGCGTGCGGTCGACGTTGGTCACGAACGCGTCGAACCACACGATCGACGAAGCCAGCTCGTCGTCGATGCGATGCACCAGCGGATCGTAGGCCACCGATCCGGGCAGGAAGTCCAGCGCCAGGTTGAGGCCGGCACTCGCGCGGATCAAATCCTGGATCTCGGCGTCGGGCTCGGTGCGCGCCAACTCCTCGTCGAGTTGCACGAACACGATCTCGGGCACCGTCAGGCCGGCGGCGCGTGCCAACTCGCCCGCGATCAACTCGGCGATCAGCGCCTTGCGCCCTTGCCCTGCGCCGCGGAACTTGAGCACGTACAGGCCGTCGTCGTCGGCCTCCACCACGGCAGGCAGCGACCCGCCTTCGCGCAGCGGCGTGACATAGCGGGTGGCAGTGACCGTCCTCATGGGCTCGATCGATTATCCCTGCGGCGCCCGAGTCCACCGGGCGGGACAGCCACCGCGCGCCTCCGACGGGACTCAGCGCAGCGCCATCAACAGCACGCCGGTGACGGCCAGTGCCGCGGTCCAGGCGCGGCGCAGTGCCGTGCCGCTCAACAGCCGAGGGTGCATGGCGAGGCCGCGGCACACGCCGGTGGCGATGACACCGGTGGTGACCAGCATCGCGGCGGTGTGCATGCCCACCGCTGCCAGGACCAAGACCAGCGAGCCCGACGCGGTGATCTCGCGCGCCGGATTGTCGGCGAGGCACAGCGGCACGAGCGCAGGCACCAGCATCATCCCGGCCCCGTGCGCGGTGGCCATCAGGAACGACCACCCCGCAATGGCGGCGTGGCCGGCCTGGGTGCTGATGCGTGCGTGCTGCCCGGCGCCGCGCAGCAGGCGCAGCGCCGCCGCGCCGACCAGCAGCGCGCCGGCCAAGCCCTGGACGAGCGCGCGGTCCAGTGCCATCCCCAGCGCCACGGCGCAAGCCACCAGCGCGATCGAGGCGGCGTGCCCGATGGCGATGGGCAGCAGGGCACGCCGTGCCTGCCTCGCGTCGCCCGCCCGCACGCCCCATGCGGCGGCGAGCATCCAGCCGTTGGCTGGGCTCAACCCATGCAGGGCGCCGAGGCCGGCGATGGCCAGCCACGGCCACAGGGTTGCCATCGCACGGGCCTGCGCGTGATCGGACCCAGCGTCACGCGTGCGATGCGCAGCAGGAACTGGCGCCCGGCGCTGCCTTGTCCGGCTCGTAGCGGTCGTGGTGGCGCACCCACTCCATGGTGTGGCTCAGGTTGTCCTCGTCGCGGCCCTTGGGCGTGAGGTCGAGCAGGTTGTAGGTGCCCATCATCACCTCCACACCGCGCCCATACGTCGAGTAGGTGTGAAAGATGGTGCCGGCGTCATCCTTGAGAACACGCTGAGGCCGGGCGCTTCCTCCGCCGGAAAGTCCACCATGCCGTAGTTGTAGTAGACCTTGCCCTTGGCTCGCTCCTGCGCCGTGAACGAGACGTGGAAGTCGTGGTTGAAGTCGCTGCCGAACGAAGACACCCACCTGAACTGCCAGCCCATGCGCTGGCGAAAGCGCTCGATCTCGGCCAGCGGTGCGCGCGAGATCGCCACCAGCGTGACGTCGCGATGCGCCAGGTGCACGCTCATGCCGTCGCTGTGGTCGGCCATGTAGGAGCAGCTCGGGCACCCTTGCTCCCAGCCCGGGCCGAACATGAAGTGCTGGACGATCAACTGGCGGCGGCCTTCGAACAGCTCGCCGAGCGTGCGCTGGCCCTCGGGCGCGTCGAAGCCATAGCTCTTGTCGATGCGCACCCACGGCAGCGCGCGGCGCTCGCGGGCGATCTGGTCGCGCAGGTGGGTCAGCTCTTTCTCGTGCGCCAGCAGCGCCTTGCGCTCGCTAACCCATCGATCCATGGACACGACGGGATGGTTCGCGGGGTTCGATTCGGCATTTGCAGTGTTCACGGTGTACTCCTTGGCTCGAAGAGCCGTTCGGGTTGCGTTGATGTTCATGCCCTCTGTCTTTTCGGACGTCGCACGGCGCGGACCTTTCCGCTCGATCCGCCGCCGCAATAAAACAGGTCGGCGCCGTCGGACTCCATGCCGCTGACGGCGGTGCCGGGCGGCATCTCGAGCCGCTCGAGCACGGCACCGCTCTCCGGGTCGATGCGGCGGATGTCGCTCTCGTCGCCTTCCCAGGTGCCATGCCACAGCTCGCCGTCGACCCAGGTGACGCCGGTGACGAAGCGGTTGGACTCGATGGTGCGCAGCACCTTGCCCGTGGCGGGGTCGACCTGGTGGATCTTGCGATCGCGGTACTGCCCCACCCACAGGCTGCCCTCGGCCCAGGCCATGCCCGAGTCGCCGCCCTGGCCCGGCGCCGGGATCGACGCCACCACGGCGCCCGTGGTGGGATCGATCTTGTCGATGCGCGCTTCGGCGATCTGGTACAGGTGCGTGCCGTCGAACGCGGTGCCGGCGTCGCTGGTGCGATCGAGCGTGCGTGCGACCTGGCCGCTCTCGGGATCGAACGCGACCATCTTGGCGCCGGTGGCGGCCCACACGCGCTGGCCGTCGTGGGTGACGCCGCCGATGCGCTCGACGCCGGCGAAGGGGCCGTACTCGCGCACGATCTCGGCGGCGCGCGCCGGTGCTTGCGGCGTCGTGTCGCGTGTTCTGTCGGCTTGGGGTGGGCATCGCTTGGCTCCGTTTCAGGGCGCTTGAGTTCGGCGCCGTGAAGCCAAATCTACGTCGAGCGGCAGCGCAGCGGGGAGTAACAAGATCGTCGTGAATCCGGCCAGCGGCGGCGCCAGCCAGCGTTGCGCGCGGGCGCGACCGATCGAGCGCACTCGCCTGCTCGGCCTCCAGCTCGACGAGCGCGCGCTGCACCGTGCGCTGGCTGGCGCCGAGCGCGAGCGCGAGCGCCGACGTGGACCAAGCCGCGCCGTCGGCCAGCAGCGCCAGCAGCGACGCCTGGTCGCCATCGATCGGCGGCACCAGCACGACGACGGCGCGCTCGTCGCGCGGCACGAGCGCGAAGCCGCGCGCGCTGGCCTCGATGCGCGCCAGCGGCGCGACGAGCGCGCGCAAGCGGCCGATCTCGACGCGCAGGCGCGCGCGATGCGTCTCGTCGGGCCGGCGGGTGCGGAACGCGTGCGCGATCAGCGCGTCGCGATCGACGTCTCCGGGCCAGCCTCGGCGAGCGCGCGCGCCAGCGCGAACAGCACCGGCCGGCGCGCCAGCGGCAACCAGGTGGCGCCGGCGCGCAGGCCGCGACGGCAGGCATCGACCACCAGCGCGCCCGAGGCGAGCAGCGCTTCGACCTCGTGCAGACGCAGCGGCTGCTCGTGGCCCGCGTGCAGGCGCCGCGCGGCGGGCCGATCGAGCGCGGCGCGCGCCTCGGCCACCTCGGCGACCAGCGCGGGCACGCGCGCGCGTTCGGCCGCCTCGTGCGCGCGCACGAGCGCCGCGTGCGCCGCGGCCGTGCGCAGCGAGCGCAGTGCCACCTCGGCAGCGGCCAGCTCGGCCACCGCCAGCAGCGACGGTGGCAAGGCCGCGCGTGTCGAGGCCGGCCAGCGCGGCTGCGGCCTCGTCGAGGCGGCCGAGCAGCAGCAGCCGGCGCACCGCGATCAGGCGTGCGTGCAGTGCGTTGGCGCGATCGGCGCGCGCCTCGAGCGTGGCCGACGCGGCCGCCAGCGTGCGTGGCGAGCCGCTGAGGTCGCGCATCGCCAGCGCCACCTCGGCCTCCGCGACGACGCAGCGGGCGCGCGACAACTCCTCGTGGGCGCCGAAGCCGCGTGCCGCGCGTCGCAGCAGTTCGCGGGCGCGCGGGTGCTCGCCGAGCTGGGCCATCGCGATGCCGCGCAGCGCGAGCGCCGGCGGGTCGTCGCGCAGGGCGACGTGCTTGAGCGCGCCGAGCGCGTCGCCCGCGGCGAGCGCGCGCGCGGCGGCGGCGATCAGCGAATCCATCGCGACAGGCTACCGCGTGGCGGCCGAGTGCTCCTCGGGCTGACTGGCTACATGCGCTTGCGGCACAGCACCTCGATCGGCTCGACGCGCCCCTCGGCCAGACCGCGGGCGGTGTTGGCCATCGCCTGGGTTGCGATGTCGCCGTGCATCAACATGACCGCGCGATGCGGCGGCTTTTCGCCGCGCTCGACCATCGCGCGCGAACGCGCGCCGTAGGCCAGCGCCTGCTCGCGCGCGCTGCGAAATTGAAGCATGTCGAACTGCGCCGCGGCCAGGCCGCGCCGCGTCTCATCTGGCGTTGAGAGGAAGCTGGCGCGCGCCGTGCCGGCCCAAGGGGTTGGGTAGTCGAGCTCCGCGCCCGTGCCCTTGGCGAGCTCCGACAGCATCAGCCAGGCGCCCGGCTTCAGCACCCGATGAATCTCACGGTAGAAACCGGCCTTGTCGTCGATGTTCATCGACACGTTCATCGAGTAGGCGCCATCGAAGCTGCCATCGGCGAACGGCATCCGCAAGGCATTGCCGAGCGTGAAGTCGACCTTGTGCGCCAGGCCGAGCGACCGCGTGAGCTCGCGGGCCACGTCGCAGAACTCCGCGGTGAGGTCGATGCCGGTGACGCGGCAGCCGAAGCGGTGTGCAAAGTAGCGCGCCGGGCCGCCGATGCCGCTGCCGATGTCGAGCAGATGATCGTCGGCACCCACCTCGAGCGAGTCGGCGATTTCCACCGTGGCTTCCAGCCCGCGGCCATGGAACTGGTCGTACGGCGCCAGGGCCTCAATGCTCAAGCGGTCGAGGTCGACGCCATCGCCCATCAGCGCCGCGTGCAGGCGCTCAAGCAGATGGCCTCGGCTGTAGTGGCTGGAAATGTCGCGGTCAGCGGTCATCAGGCATCTGGCGGCTCAGCCGCCCGTGGGTTCGGGCCGATGCCAGCGCGGAAAAAACTGCGCCACCTGCGGACCCGACGATTTCAGCGCATGGCAGCCGTCGATGCTGAACGGCTTCTCATCGGATCCCTGCGTCAGCTCCGGCCACAGCGCCTGCAGCGCCGCGCTGCCCATGGCACCGGCCAGCTCGTTGATGTGGGTGCAGCCGGCGGTGCGGCCAAACAGCTTGCGGATCGCGTCGCGGTAGCCGCGCGCGACCCGCAGGCCCACCAGTTGGCCGTAGGCCGGCGCGATCGTGCCGCACGCGTTGTCGTAGGGCCCCGCGTCGGTGATCGCCTGCGCCGCGACGATGGTCGCGGTGCGGTCCACCGTGAGCCGCAGCCACATCGCGTGCATCGGCTGGCCGGCGGGCAGCATGCCACCGGCTTTTGGAATGGGCTCGGACCAGGCGTCGGTGAGCTGGCCTTCGATGTCCCATAGGCCGTCGGTGCGGGCATAGGCGCGAATCGTGATCGAGCGCTGGTGCGAGGCTTCGCGCGCGCAGTCGGGGGCAGGCAGGGGCATGGAGTGCGAAGAGGAAGTGAGGCGAACGCTGGTGTCAAGCCTACACCGACCCTGGAGCCCAGGCCTTAAGCTGCATCGCCATGAACCCTGCGCTCGCCGCCTGCCTGCTGGCCCCGCCACCCGCCCGCACGATCAACGACGTGGCCGACTGGTGGCAAGTCTGGCAGTCGATCCACTCTGGCAACCCAGGCGCGGCCGCACTGGCTATCGCCGGCGGCTTTGCGGCCGACCGCGTCGGCTGGGCCTTCGCCTGCGGCTACCAGGCGGCGCTGCGCGCGCTGGTGCCCGACCTGTCGTCCGACACGCTGGCCGCCTTGTGCGTGACCGAGGTCGAGGGCAATCGCCCGCGACACATCCGCACGACGATCGTGCCGCAGCCCGATGGCACGCTGCGCATCGATGGCGCGAAGCGCTGGACCACACTGGGCCCGGCCAGCACGCTGCTGCTGATCGTCGGCGCGCTGCCGGTGCCCGATGGCGCGGACAGACCCGTGCTGCGCGTGGCGCGGGTGCCGACGCCCACGCAGGGCCTCGTGCTGCAACCCATGCCGCCCACCCGCTTCGTGCCCGAAGTGCCGCATGCCCAGGTGCTGATGCACGACGTGCGCGTGAGCGCCGGGGCCCTGCTGCCGAACGACGGCTACGACGCCTACGTGAAGCCGTTTCGCACCATCGAGGACTTGCATGTCACGTTGGCGGTGCTGGCCTACCTGCTGCGCGAAGGGCGGGTGCGGCACTGGCCGGCGGCGTTCAACGAGCAACTGGTGGCCGCGCTCGGTTGCTGTCGCATCTGGCCAGCGAAGACGCGCGCGCTGCGTCGACGCACATCGCACTGGCCGGCGCGCTGCGCATCGCGCACCGTCTCTACGCCGATGCCTCGCCGCTATGGGCTGCCACCGGCGACGACCCTGCGGCTGGGCGCTGGCAGCGTGACGCGGCGCTGTTCGAGGTGGCCGGCTCGGCACGCGAGCAACGTGCCGAGCGCGCGTGGCAGCGCCTGGGTGCCGCTTAGCGACCGACGAGCTTCTGCCGGTCTGGCCGAATAGCGGTCGCCCTGCACCGTGATCTGTCGAGAGGGCGTCGCCGATCTCGCGCAGATCGGCGGCGGTCAGCTCGACGGCCGCGGCGCCGATGTTCTCCTCCAGGCGATGCAGCTTCGTGGTGCCCGGGATCGGCACGATCCACGGCTTCTGCGCCAGCAGCCACGCCAGCGCGATCTGGGCCGGCGTCACGCTGCTTGCGCGACGCGATCTGCCGCCGAGCGCTCGACCAGCGCCTGGTTCGCCTTGCGCGCCTCGGGCGTGAAGCGCGGCACGATGTTGCGGAAGTCGCTGCTGTCGAACGTGGTGCTCTCGTTGATCGCGCCGGTGAGAAAGCCCTTGCCGAGCGGGCTGAAGGGCACGAAGCCGATGCCGAGTTCCTCGAGCGTCGGCAGCACCGTCTGCTCGGGCTCGCGCCACCACAGCGAGTACTCGCTCTGCAGCGCGGTGACCGGCTGCACCGCGTGCGCGCGGCGGATCGTCTGCGCGCCGGCCTCGGACAGACCGAAGTGCTTGACCTTGCCCTGCGCGATCAGCTCCTTCACCGTGCCGGCCACGTCCTCGATCGGCACGTTCGGATCGACGCGGTGCTGGTAGAAGAGATCGATGCGGTCGGTCTTCAGGCGCTTGCAGCGAGGCCTCGGCGACCTCGCGGATGTGCTCGGGCCGGCTGTCGAGCCCGGCCGTTCGTGTCGCCGCCCTTGAAGCCGAACTTGGTGGCGATGACGACCTGGTCGCGGAACGGTGCCAGCGCTTCGCCGACGACCTCTTCGTTGACGAACGGCCCGTAGACCTCGGCGGTGTCGAAGAAGGTGACGCCGCGCTCGAACGCCGCGCGGATCAGCGCGATCGCGGCCTGCTTGTCGGTCGCGGGGCCATAGCCGAAGCTCAGGCCCATGCAGCCGAGGCCGATGGCCGAAACCCGAAGGCCGCTGCGGCCCAGTGTGCGTGTGTGCATGTTCATTCCAAGTCGTTTGTCCACGACGCAAACTCTAGGCACCAGGGCATCGAATGACTAGACTGCTGAATCGACATGAACTCATCAGCGCTGCTTATCAATGGCACGTTTCGATGACCTGGCGGCCTTTGCCGCCGTGGTGCGCGCCAAGAGCTTCACGCGCGCGGCCGCGCAGATCGGAGTGTCGCAATCCGCGCTCAGCCAGACGGTGCGCGCCTTGGAGCACCGGCTCGACCTGAAACTGCTCCACCGCACCACGCGCAGCGTGGCGCCCACCGAGGCGGGCGAGCGCCTGTACCGCACCGTGGGCCCGCGCTTGGCCGACATCGAGGCCGAGCTCGCCGTCTTGGGCGAGCTGCGCGGCAAGCCGGCTGGCACCGTGCGCATCACGGCCACCGAACATGCCGTGCGTTCGCTGGTCTGGCCACGGCTGCTGCCGTGGCTACCGAAGTACCCCGACATCAAGGTCGAGGTCAGCAGCGACAACCGCTTCATCGACATCGTGGCCGAGCGCTTCGACATCGGCGTGCGCCTAGGGGCCGACGTGGCCAAGGACATGATCGCGGTGCGCATGGCGCCCGACATGCGCATCGCGGTGGTCGGCAGTCCGGCGTACTTGGCGCGCCGGCCGCGACCCCGCAAGCCGCAGGACCTCACCGAGCACGACTGCATCGGCCTGCGGTTGCCCACCCATGGCGGGCTGCTGCACTGGGAGTTCAAGCGCCGGGGCAGGGCCGTGAATGTCCACGCGACGGGGCGGCTGGTGTTCAACACCAACGACCTGATCGTCGGTGCGGCGCTGGCCGGGCTGGGGCTGGCCTGGCTGCCCGATGACATGGTCGAGAAGCACGTCGCCGCAGGCCGGCTGATCTCGGTGTTGGACGAATGGGCGGCCAGCTACCCCGGATACCACCTGTACTACGCCAGCCGACATGCCTCACCAGCGGTGCCGCTGGTGGTGGATGCGCTGCGGCTGCGCGCGCAGAGGTGACGGCCATGGCACCGCAGCGGCCGATCTTCGAGACGCACGTCCACTTCTACCAGGTGACGCGTCCCGGCGGCGTGCCCTGGCCACCCAAGGAAGCCGCGCTGCTGCATCGCGACGTGCTGCCGGCCCAGTACAAGGCCATCGCGTTGCGCAACGGCATCGTCGCTGCCGGCGTGGTCGAGGCGAGCTCGCTGGTCGAAGACAACCAGTGGATCCTCGATCTGATCGGCGGCGACGACTTCTTCAAGTTCTTCGTCGGCTCGCTGGAGATCGGCGCGCCCGACTTCAGCGCCAACCTGAGCCGCTTTGCACAAGACCGCTGCTTCGTGGGCGTGCGCGGCTTCCTGTGGGGTCCCGGCGCGATCACGCTCGACCCCGCACAACGAAAGTCGCTCGACGACCTGTCGCGCCGCGGCATGACACTGGACATCATCAGCCGCGGTACCACCAACCCCAAGCCGACCGTCGAAGCGCTGTGCACTGCCTACCCCACGCTGCGGATCATCGTCGACCACCTGGGCGGCGCGCAGGGCGCCACGCCGGCAACGCAATGGGAGTTGTCGATGCGCCGGTTGGCTGCCGTGTGCCCGAACCTTCATTTGAAGTTCTCGTCGTTCTACGACGTCTACCGGGTGGGCGATGGCAACTCGCCCTGGGTGGCGCCTGCGGATCTGGCCGCATACCAGGCGCACTTCGACGTCTTGATGACGGCCTTCGGCCCTGACCGGCTGGTCTGGGGCAGCAACTGGCCGGTGAGCGACCTCGGTGGCGGCTTCGCGCAGCAGATCGCCATAGCCGAACAGTACTTGGCGCCTCTCGGCCAGGGGGTGCGCGACAAGGTCATGTTCGGCAACGCGATGAAGTTCTACCGGCGCATCCCGACGTCGTGAGTTCGACCTGGCCCCAGCCGGTGGCCACTTCGGGTGCTGCATCCATGCGCATGCGACATCAATTCGATCCGGCGAAATCATGGTTTTGCCCGCCTGATGCCTTAGAGTTCGCGTCGGCAACCCGAGGAGCATCAGTCATGCTTGCTGCTTCGCCGATGTCGGTGCGAGTGTTTCTGGCGGTAGCGCTGTGCATGGCCGCCGCCTCTGCGTTCGCCAGCGCCAATCAGGAGTTTGCTGCCGAGGTGCGCGCCCATCGTGCCGAGATGGCGCACAACGAGTCTGTCGTTGCGCAAGCGGCCCAACTTTGTGCCAGTCTTCCATCCAACCGCGAAATGGAGGAGCCCAGATGCGTCGCCGTCCGTCTCCATCTGCGTGCCTTGGCTGCAAGGGACAGGCATGATCTGTGCGATACCGGTAGCTCCACCATCGGGCGCATGGCGCGTTGCCTGCTTGGTGGGTTGGCGGGCAGTGCCGCTTGAACTTCGCTCCAGCCGAGAACTCAAACGTCGGTCTCGGGCCGGCACCGCGCTGGCGCGAGTCGGAATTGATTCACCGCAATGGCTCTTTGCACCCGACGTGCTAGCTTCAGTGGGCGTTTCAGACCATGGGCGCCGTCCGCGCAAGGCGACCGACATAGAAAGGGAAAGACCATGAAGTTTCAAAAGCTCCTGAGGCTCGGCGCGCTGTCGCTGTCGCTGCTGGCCGTTGGCGCGTTCGCCGCCGACAAGGCGACCCAGCAGGCAGAGGTGATCAAGACGACACAGGCGACGTTGGAGCGCTTCTACAAAGAGAAGCCCGAACTGAAGGCCGCGGTCGGCAAGGCGCCGGGTTACGGGGTCTTCACCACCTACGGCGTCAGCTTCCTGATCGGAGGCTCCGGTGGCACGGGCCTCGTGCGCGACAACAAGACCCAGAAGAACACCTTCATGAAAGTCGGCGGTGCCAGCGCAGGGCTGCAACTCGGTGCGTCGCAGACCGAGTTGCTCATTGTCTTCAAGACGCCCGCGGCGATGAACAAGTTCATCGAGAGCGGCTGGGAAGCCAGCGGTGCCGTCACCGCGTCGGCCGGTGCCAGCGGTTCGACGGCGGGTGGCGGCAAGGGCTCGAGCGCGATGGAAGACGCCAATACCTACACGCTGACGAAGACCGGCCTGGAGGTCGGGTTGGCGGGGGGTGCCTCGAAGTTCTGGAAGGACAAAGACCTCAACTGAGACAACTTCATTGGGGCGACGATGGGGCCCGTCTTTAGGATCATGGTGGCGGACTGCCACCTGGCGAGCCTCTCGTCCCCTGCGCCGCCACTCAAACCGCCTTGAGCATCCTCTCGAGGCGGCTCCGAACTTCAGTAGCGATGGGGGCGATCTCGGGCCGCCCGACCAGGCCCAAGACCGCATCCGGGTCCATCACCTCGACGATCGTGGCGCCTGAGTGATCGGTGCGAACCACCACGTTGCAGGGCAGCAGCGCGCCAATCTGCGGTTCGCTCTGAAGTGCGCGGTGCGCGAACTGCGGGTTGCAGGCACCGAGAATCTTGTAGGGCGGCATGTCCACGCCGAGCTTCTTCTTCATCGTTGCGGCGACATCGATCTCGGTGAGGACACCGAAGCCCTCCTTGGCGAGTTCCTCGGTCACGCGCGCGACCGCCTCGTCCGGCTTGAGCGAGGTGGTCTTTCCGAAAGCGTACTTGACAGTCATCGCGGGCTCCTTCACGTGGTAGCGACGGTGTCGCACTAGGAAAGCCCGAGGGTGCCACCCGGATCCCTCGTGTGGTTTGAGATTGATCATTGACGCAGCGTCTTGGCAAGCGAAGACTGCCGGCCTCGAGACCCATCCGCGGCACGAAAGGCCGCGCCTCGGGCTGGCCCTCAATGACCTAGGAGAGCGCACCATGCCAACGCCATTGGCCCTGATCCTCGCGTCAGCCTTCGCGCTGTCCGGCGCCGCCGCCCACGCCACCGACCTGTACCCCTGGCGGCAGCACGAGGCACCGTTCGGCTTCATGTTCGGCAACGACTTCGACACCCATCAACAGACGCGCCAGGCTCGCGACGGCAGTCTGTTCGGATTCCTTTACGTGCGCTTCACGGGGGTGACCACCAAGGACCGCTACGGGGTGGCTACCCATGTGGATTGCGCGATGCAGCCCGACTGCACCGTGGGTTGGACACTGACTGGCAAGCCGCTGAATGCGACTTTCATGTACCAGACGATGGGCGACCATCCTGTCTTCTTGGTGAGTCGGGCCGACATCACACAGCCCGGGAGTCCTTCGCATTTCCATTGGCTCGGGCCGGTCATGCCGATGCCGCGCCAGACGGTGAGCGGCTACCTGCTGCAGTTAATTGCGGTCGACCGCTTCTGCTTTGTGCACCAGGGCGCAGAGGCGGCAAGCAGCACCCGCTCGTGCCGCGACAACGGTGGGGTCCAGGTCGACCCCGGGGCCGACATCGCCACGCATCTGAACGTCGTCACGAGCGCTCCGCCCGGCATGTGAAGTTTCTTTGCATCGCGTGTGATGGTCCGATCAAGGCCAGGCGTCGATGATGGTGCGCAACACGCTGCGCAGGTTGCGTGGCCTCATCCATAGGGCGTCGCCGCTCGCGGCCGCGTAGGAATTGACCGACGCGACGAGGCGAACCTGGCCGATGCCTGCGCGCAGGAAGCTCGCCGATAGTGTGCACATCAACCCATCACTCAACCCGGGTTCCATCCGCCGGCGGCCACGGGCCACGGCGGTTCGACGAAGGAGAGCGACGATGCTCAAGCCATCCACCCCATTTTTCGTCAGGCAGCTGATTGCCGGCTTGGCGCTGTGGCAGGTTGGCGGCTGGCTCCACCGGCGCCTTGTGCAATGGCGGGCCAGTGGCGACAAGCCGTCGGAGTTGGCCACCTGGGAAGGCGAGGGCGGTGCCTTGCGTGGCACGGGCAGCCAGACCGGGCCTCAGCCCGTCGTGCATTGACGACCGATCCGTGAGCGCTCTGCGATCCAGTGCGCACGGCTGCGACCCCGGAGCTTGCAAGCCGAGACTATTGGCAACTGAGCACCGCACCCTGCACGGTACACAACCCGAGCGGCCCGACAAGCATCGTCCCCATGCGATTCAGGCGCGTGCCGTCGCTCGCCCAGCAGCCCGCCGGGTCGCACACGGTGATGGTCTTCACCGGCGGGATCTGAATCTGTGGCGGCGCTGCGGCAGGAGCGGGCGGCACCACGGCCAAAGGTGCCGCAGGTGGCGTGACGGGCACAACGGCGATCGGAGGCCGCGCGAGACGCTGCACCGCCGGCGGTGCATCCAGACGGCTGCCGAGGCAGGCATGCGCGGCGTGCCTTTGCAGTGCCTCAAACGTTGCCAAGGGGGGTGGTCCCGCCTGTTCGTCGCCTGCATCCTTGTGCTGGGCCGCCGCAGTCATCGCCGCCTCCTGCGCCTGCAGGGCTTCGAGTGCCTGAATACATTCGTTCGACTTCAATGGGTCGTCGCCCTGGGCCCAGCTGGTACCGGCGGCGAGGGCAAGAATCATGAAGTGCACGGGCCAGCGCATCCGCTTTGGATTGGCGGCGCGATCACAAGTTCGACGGGCGGATGAACCGCACGCCTGCGAATCGCAACTCACCATCGGGTCGGTCCGTCCTCTGAGCGAAGCCGATTCCCATGATTCGTTTCCAGGGGGACTCATGAGCCTGAGCATTGCGACTTCAGTGGCCGCACAGACATTGCCCCTTGAGCAGAAGGCCTCATCACTCCTTCTCCACAACGCGCATGCCGAGCTGGGTGCAAGCGAGGTCAACGACGAGGTACTGATTGCCTTTGAGCGGGGTCACGAGCGCTCCCCATTTGTGGCGGCTCCACTTTGGAACTCTACGGGCGAGCCTCCAGGATACGAGTCCGCGGCCGAACCCAGGCATCCGGACCTGCAACCACGATGGCTTCTCCTCTTGGACGGCATGAGCAACTGCACGATCCCAACCACCGCGACCCGGGCCCATGTCACCACGACCCGTAGCGACCGCGACTCGTGCATCAAGGGTTTCGAGGAGAAACTCAACTCGGTCGGTGACGACGCTCAGCTGGCCAACGTCGACCTGCAGAACTGCCTGCAGAAGCAGCAGCAGACCCTGCAGATGATGTCCAACATCAGCAAGATGCTGTACGACACGGGGATGGCCATCATCCGCAAGATCGGCGGCTGATTGCTGGCGGCAGCGCAAGCAGCAGCGGTCACATTGGCCCGGTCGTTGGCGTCGGGCATGGCGAAGCGCAACTCAGCCTGCGCTGAACAATCGCTGCGGGCGTCAAGCGCCCAGATAGGCCCCGCCGTTGATATGCAGCGTCTGCCCGGTGACGAAGCGCCCGCCGGGACTGGCCAGCCACACCACCGCGCTTGCGATGTCGTCTGGATGGCCGCTGCGCCCGACCAATGTCGGGTGACTGGCGCGATGTGCCGGATCCGCCGATGCGCTCGCGCTGTTGCGAATCGTGTCGATCATGCCCGGCGCGATGCAATTGACCGTGATCCCGAACCCGGCCAATTCATGCGCCAGCGCGCGCGTGAGGCCGGCAAGCGCTGCCTTGGCGGCAACCACATGGGCTCGTCGGGCGGCACCCGTGTGCGCGGTCATGCCGCCGATGTTGATGACGGTGCCGGCGGTGCCATTCCTCATGAGCGGCAACGCGGCTTGGGTGCAGTGAAACGCACCATCGACGCAGACATCGAACGCGGCGCGCCACGCCGCGTACGCCATGTCGGCGAAGGCCTCTTCGTGCCGGACAGCCGCATTGTTGACCAGGATGTCGAGGCGTCCGAAGCGTTGCGCCACCGTGTCGATCATCGCGTCGACTTCGGCACGCCGCGTGATGTCGGCCATCACCAGCAGGGCGTCACCGCCACGCGCCGCGATGTCGTTCACGACAGCGTCGCCTTCATCGCGATTCGCCCGCACGTTGATGGCGACCTTCGCGCCACCCTCGGCGAGCGCCAGTGCGATCGATCGTCCGATGTTGCGTCCAGCGCCGGTGACGAGCGCGACCTTGCCAGAGAGCGCTGCGGTTTGCATTCAGCCCCGCAACGATCCGAGATCGACCCTGGGCGCCGCGCGCAGCGCTCGCAGGGCAGCCAGGGCTTCGATCGCGCGCTCCCGGGTCCAGCCGCCATAGCGGCAGTTGGCGATGAATTTTGTCTCCAACGCCTGCGCCGAAAGCGGCTCTTCACGCCCACCCCGAAAGTGATCCTGGCTCGCTTCACGCACATCGCCATTGTTCAGCGTCACGCGGACGTGACCGGTGAACTGCTGCGGATAGGGGTTGGCAGGGTCGACGACGTATCGAATCTTCGATGCGAGCGTTCGCACCGCGGGATCGCGGACCACCGTCTCTTCGTACTCGCTCAGGCCGGCATCACCTCGCAGCATGCCGACCGCGATCGCAAAGGGAATGCTGAATTTGGCGGCGTAGCCATTGGGCGGGTTGTGCTTGGCCGCGAGCGGCTCCCACAGCCGGTGCACGATGCCCTCGGCGGTCTTGCATTCGATGGCCGCCACCGCATCGGGCCGCACACCCTCGGCGACCAGCTTGCGCGCGCAGTCGATGTACGGGTGGGCCATCGTGCCGCAGGCGTACGGCTTGAAGGCGATATCCGCACTCAACCAATGCTCGCCTGCGCCGTCGAGCATCGCCGTGAAGTCGCAGTGATCGCTGTTGGCGAAGGCATGAAAGAAGCCATGCTCGCCGTCAAACAGCGTGCGCGGCCCGGTGAAGCCCGCCTGCGCCATGCGGGCGGCGCGATAGCCGGCCTGCGCCGCCCAGCCCGGATGCATGCGCTTGGTCCAGGCCCCTTCGGCGAGGTATTCGATGATGCCCGAGGCCATGCTGCCGGCGATGCCGAGCGCGTGGACCCACTGCGCAGCAGTGAGACGCAGCGCCGACGCCACGCCCGCCGCTGCGCCCAGCGCGCCAAACACCGCCGTGGGATGAAAGCCCGCCTGGTGCACGCGTTTGGGCGCCACCAGGCAAAGGCGGCACATGACCTCGCAGCCCACGGCGATGCCTCGTTCGAGATCGCTGCCGGCCAGTGCGTGGTGCTCTGCTGTGGCGAGCACGGCCGGGATGACTCACCGCCCCCGCATGCACCGGGCCGCCTTCGAAGGTGTCGTCGTAGTCTTCGCCGTGCGCGGCCGTGCCGTTGCACAACGCTGCGGTGGCCACGTTGTACGTCCCCGTATGGCCCATCAACGTGCATGCGCCGGGTTCCCCGCTGGCGCGCAGCACGGCCTGCACATAGTCGCTGTGACGCGCGGCCACGCACAGCCCCGCGACGTCCATCAGCACGGCATCACACATCACTGCAACACCAGGCGCAAGCGCTGGCGTCATGGTGGCGAACGCAGCCGCGAGCCGCTGCGAAACGGAGATTTGCGGCAGTGTCGTGGCCATGGGGATCAATCGGCCTCGATGTGGTTGGCACGCGCGACGGTCTTCCAGTGCGCAACCTCGT
This sequence comes from uncultured beta proteobacterium, assembly GCA_963774185.1. GTDB lineage: Bacteria > Pseudomonadota > Gammaproteobacteria > Burkholderiales > Burkholderiaceae_C > JAEUPI01. The sequence continues at coordinate 25,378 of CAVZEK010000012.1, read as the reverse complement.
CGGCGATGTAGTGGCCGAATTGCGCTGGCGTCATCGGCATCACCGTGAGCGCCTGCGCAGTGAAGGCGTCGCGCAATCCTTGGCTGGCAAGAATCCGGTTGATCTCCTCGTTCAACCTGCGGGTGATCTGCTCGGGCAGGTTTGCCGGGCCCACGATGCCGTAGCACGTCAAGCCGTCGAACCCGTCGTAGCCCGACTCCTTGAACGTCGGCACGTTCGGCAGCAGCCCACTGCGGTGGTCGCCGGTCACGGCAAGGGGCTTGAATGCGCCGGAGCGCACGTGCGGCATCGCGGCGGCCAAGCCGGGGAAGATCACCTGGATCTGTCCGCCGATCGAATCCGTGAATGCCTGCCCGATGCTGCGATACGGCACCGCCATGCTGGGCACGCCGGACGCGTGCTTGAACTGCTCCATCACCAGGTGGTTCAGCGTGCCGACCCCTGATGTGCCGTAGTCGACCTTCGTCGGGTTCGCTTTGGCGTACACGACGAATTCCTGCAGCGTGTTGACCGGCATCTTGGACGAAACCACCAGCAGGTTCGGCGTGCCGCCAAGCATCGCAATCGGCGTGAAATCGCGCACCGGATCGTAGGGACTCTTTCTCACGGCCGGGTTGGTGCCGTGGGTGGCCACGTAGCCGATCATCAACGTGTAGCCATCGGGCTGCGCGCGCGCCGTCGCCTGGGCCGCAATGGCCCCGCCGACCCCCGCCTGGTTGTCGACGATGAAGGGCTGGCCCATGGCGCGGCTCAGCCTTTCGGCCATGATCCGTGCCACCAGGTCGACGCCGCCGCCCGGTGCCTGCGGAGCAATGATCTTCACGGGCCGGCCCGGATAGCCTTCCTGTGCGATCGCGCAGGTGCCTGGGATGATGACGTGCAAGGCCAGCGCAGCGGCAAGCAACCGCGGGGCGAGGCGCCTTGCAAGAGGAGCTTTCATCTGCGAAGGAAATTTCCGATCGTTGCGCCCACGGGGTGCAGGACTTTACGCCGATCTCGACAATCAAAACCTCACGTGCTCGCTGGTCGTCGCGCTCCAACCTGTCACGGCTCGCACCTCCGGATGGCGACCCTCGACGCGCGTCTTCGCGCTTGCGCCCATTGCTCAAGACATTTCAGGACGCTTAAGGATCGGCTCAAAGACATGAAGGGCCGACAGGCCTACGATGCGTTCGCACGCAACCGCAAGGAGAACCATGAATGGCCCGTTCCAGATCATGATGCGCCCGCACTCAATCGCATCTGCAGTCGCCGCTGTGCTGGCCATCGCGTCGACGTCAAGCTTTGCCGAATACAAGTGCGACCGGCCGCAGAGCATGGTCGATCAGCGCGCCTGCGCCAAGGCCGCGCAAGGCCCCGATGCATTGCGTCAGTTCATCTATCGCACGCGCATGATCTATGGCCTCTACATATGGGACTACTCGCTGCCGGAGGAGCAGGGCGCGAACGCGGCCGGTGGGGCTGACGGCACCTCGGTCGCGGTGAAGCCATCGGGGGCGGCGCAGGCGGCGACGCGCTAGCCGCACGCAGTCCGGCCCAGAGCGGGCCGAGGAGCAGGCGACGCGACCATTCCCGGACGCGGCTATCAGGAGCGCATCGGCTCCAAATCTATCCCTGCCGCGATCAGCCGCTGGACCAACACCATGCCCAGCCCGCTGGCGGGTGTCAGCACGCCACCGCCGTGCTCGCCACCGGGAAGCGCCTGCGGTTGCTGCGCCAATGCCAGCGCCGACTCGCAGACGAACTTGGTCGTCGCGCGGTTGCCGGGGTCGCCTTGGCCCGCGACGCGGCCTCGCACCACCTTGCCGCTGGCGCTCTTGGCGACGAGCTCGCAGCGAAACGATCCACCGTCCATCGTGCGCTCGGACGGCCCCTGTCCAGGCGGCACGGCCACCTTGCGAGCCAGTGCGCGGGCCGTCTTGAAGCGCATCGCCGCCTGCCCGACACCCATGCCGACGCTGACCCCCGCTGCAGCGGCGGCGGCGAGTGGCCCGCGGCCAAAGCGCAGGTATTCCTGGTAGCTGAAGTGCGCGCCGTAGGCGGCGTCGCCGCGCGCCGCCAGCAGCGCAGCGGTGCGGCGCACCACGCGCGTATTGACCGGCCCCATCATGAACGGCCCCACCCACGCGTCGAAGTCATCGTCGCGATGCGGCGCCACCGGATCGGCATGCCCGGCCGGGTTGCGCGGCGCGGTGCCCGGCGGATTGAGCAGGAACGGGTCGGCGAGCAGGCGGTCCTGCCCGGTCTCGATGAGATTCAGTGCCGATGCCAGCGTGCCGCCGTTGAAACCTCCACGCATCGAATGGCAGGCCTTGACGCTCACGCATTGCTCGCCGTGCTGTCGCCGGATCGCCTCGGCGACCAGCCACGCGCCGAGATCCGACGGCACCGAATCGAATCCGCAGCAGGGGATGATGCGCGTGCCGTCGCGCGCGGCCTGTGCGTGATGGCGATCGATCAGCCCACGCACCCACGGTGTTTCGCCGGTGATGTCGACGTAGTGCGTGCGGTGCGACACGCAGGCCGCGACGAGCGCGCTGCCGTACAGCGCGAACGGGCCTGCGGTGCTCAGCACCACGACGGTCTGTGCGGCCAGGGCGTCCAACGCCTTCTGGTCGGACGCATCAGCCACGATGATTCCAGCACCGGCCGCAGCTGGCCCGCAGGCTTGCCGCACCTGCTCGAGCTTGTCCGCCGAGCGGCCCGCCAGCGCCCACCGCACGCCGTTGGCATGCGCGGCGAAGTGGGCCACCGTCTGCCTGCCGACGAAACCGGTGGCGCCGTAGAGCACCACGTCATACGACCGCTGGGACGAATGTCGCTTCGCTTTCAAGTTTGTGCTCCCGAGGCGCAATGGTGTGCAGACAGGACGCGGGCTGCAACCGTCGTCCGTCACTTCATGCGACGGACCATCGCGCCGCTCAGGCGCCGCAGCAGCCACTTCGGCGTGGCCCGCGCGGCGAGGATCGCGGCCAGGTTCAACGCGCCGGGCACGCGAATCACCTCGCCGCGTATGCAGGCGTCGAAGCCTTCATCGGCCACCGCCTCGGCGCTGCTGACCACGAAGCCCGGCAGCTTCGTCAGTTCTTTGCTGGCCTGCTGGGCCGCGTCGAGCATGTGGGTCGCGGTGATTCCCGGGCACAGCGCGGTGATCGACACGCCGGTGCCCTTGAGCTCCTCCGACAAAGATTCCGTCAGCGACAGCACGTACGCCTTTGTGGCGGCATAGGTGGCCAGCGACGGCACCGGCTGGAAGGCAGCGATCGACGCCACGTTGAGCACGCGTCCCTGGCCGCGCGCCACCATCGCGGGGACGAAGTGCGCGAGCAGCGCCGTCAGGCCGGCGACGTTCAAGCCGATCAGCTGCTGATGCTTCCCGGTGGGCATATCGACGAACGCGCCATGCGCGAGCACGCCGGCGTTGTTGACCAGCACATCGATCGGTCGCCGGGCCCGCTTCATCGACGCCGCCAGTTTCTTCGCGGCATCGGGCTGCGAGAGGTCGGTGGCGACCACCCAGGTCTTGACGCCGTGCGCGGCCGACAGCGTGGCGGCCAGGCGCTTCAGCTTGTCACCGCTGCGCGCCACCAGCACGAGGTGGTAGCCGCCCGCGGCGAAGCGGCGAGCGAGCGCTTCACCAATGCCCGACGACGCGCCGGTGATCAGCACGGTCAGATCGCCGCTATCTTTCTTGCGTGCCATGCTGGCTCTCCGTGAGTGTCGTCGCAGCTTTGGTCGGGAGACGATACCGTGGATCGCTGCCGTCGTGCAGCTGCTCTTTCGCCGGCCCTTTGCGCGCTGGGCCTGGCGCCTGTCCGGCCGAGCTAGCCACCTCCCGCCGGCGCCACCTTGTCTTGCGTCTTCGTCTCGAAGTCGCTCGCGTCGTGCCGCTCGTGCAGCTGGCTCGAGGGCTGACCCCACGTGCGGTTGACCATGCGGCCACGCCTGACGGCCGGGCGCTGCGCGATCAATTCAGTCCAGCGCTGCACGTGCTGGTAGTCTTGCACCTGCAGGAACTCGCCCGACTCGTAGAGCAGGCCCTTGGCGAGCGCGCCGTACCAGGGCCACACCGCGATGTCGGCGATCGTGTACTCGTCACCCGCCAGATACGCGCTCTCGGCGAGGCGCCGGTCGAGCACATCGAGCTGGCGCTTCACCTCCATCGCGTAGCGATCGATCGCGTATGCGATCTTGCTCGGCGCATACGCATAGAAGTGGCCGAACCCGCCGCCGAGATACGGCGCCGCGCCCATCTGCCAGAACAGCCACGACAGGCATTCGGCGCGCTCGGGCTCGCCCACCGGCGGCACGAAGGCGCCACCGAACTTCTCGGCCAGGTACAGCAGGATCGCGCCGGACTCGAACACGCGCACCGGCTGCGGCGCGCTGCGATCGAGCAGGGCGGGGATCTTGGAATTGGGGTTCACCGCGACGAAGCCGCTGCCGAACTGCTCGCCGCTGTTGATGCGGATGAGCCACGCGTCGTAGTCAGCGCCGGCATGGCCCAGCGCCAGCAGCTCTTCGAGCATCACCGTGACCTTGACGCCGTTGGGCGTGGCCAGCGAATACAGCTGCAGCGGGTGGCGGCCCACCGGCAGCGACTGGTCGTGCGTGGGGCCCGCGATCGGACGGTTGATGTTCGCGAAGCGGCCGCCGCTTTCTTTGTTCCAGGACCAGATCTTCGGTGGCGTATAGGGGAACGAGGCATCCATGCAAGGCTCTCCGTGCGGGCTGGCGTGCAGTCGCAGTATCCACGCACCGCGCGGACGCAGACCGTGCACGCGCGGCCAGACATGCTCCCTGGCGTGGCGCGATTGGCCGTCAGCCTCGGGCACCGAGCCCCACCTTGTTCACGAACACGGGCCAGCGCGAGTCGCTGCGCAGCTCGGCCAGCATGGGATCGACCTTGAGTTGCACGAGTCCGGCATTGCGCTGCTCGTAGGCGCGCTCCAAGCACCCGAATGCTGGGTCCACGCGGCCAACATAGGCGTTCGCCTTGGCGGTCAGGTAAGCATGCACCGGCAGCTCGCCGAGCTGCTCGAGTGCTGCAACCGAGGCGGCGTGGCGCCCCAACGCATGCAGCGCCGCCGTCAGGCCCAGCAGCCTGAAGCCGTCGTGCGCCTCGCGTTCGTAGGCGGCCAGCGCCTCGGCGAAACGATGCTGCGCGAGAAGCACATCGCCCAGGATCGAGTAGATCAGCCCGCCCAACGGGTTGATCTCCAGCGCCATCTTCGCAGCCGCCTCGGCCTGCTCCAGGTGCCCGGCAAACCGCGAATACAGGCTGAGGTAGCGGTGGCTGTGCACGTTGAGCGGGTCGAGTTCGATCGCGCGCCGGCACAGCGCGAGCGCTTCGTCCAGGCGGCCCAGTGTCACGGCCACCGATGCGGCGCCGAGCAGCACGTGCGAGACGCCCGGTGCCAGCTCCAGCGCACGCCGCGCCGACACCGCCGCACCGAGAAAGTCCCAGTCGTGGCTCTCGCGGATCCTGGCGAGCACCACGTGCGCCTCGGCGAGGTTGGGCTCCAGCGCCAGTGCGCGTTCGGCTGCCACCCGCGCTTGCGCAAACCCCAATGCATACGGCGCCCAGCCGATCGACGCCTCGATCACCTGCGCGTGTGCCAGCTCGGCCCACGCCGACGCGCAGTTCGGATCCGCGGCCACCGCCTGTCTGCAGCACTCGGTGCCGGCGGCCACGCTGTCTTTGGTGCGGCGGGCCACCAGGGCCCGCCCCTGCAGGTAGAGCTGGTAGGCCCGTGCGTTGTTGCCACGCCCCAGCGTGGCGGCCCGCAGCTCGGCCTTCAACGCGGCCGGGGCCGGGCCACCGCGTTGATCGCGCCAGAGCGTCGACCGCAACTCCGCGACCACCGAGCGCGCGATGTCGTCCTGCAGGGCAAAGATGTCGTCGAGCTCGCGGTCATAAGCCCGCGACCACAAGTGCGAGTCGGTCGCGGCCTCGACGAGTTGGACCGCGATGCGCACGCGCTTGCCGGTCTTGCGCACGCTGCCCTCGAGGATCGTCGCCACGTTGAGCCGGCGTGCCACGGTGGGGATGTCGACCTTGCTGCCCTTGAAGCTGAAGGCCGACGTGCGCGACGCCACCCGCAGGCCGCTGATGCGAGACAGCACGTTGAGCAACTCCTCCGCGACGCCATCGGCGAAGTACTCGTTGGCGGCGTCGCCTGTCATGTTGGCGAAAGGCAGCACGGCGATCGATGGCACGGTGTCGTCGGCATGGCCAAGCAGCGCGTTCGGCAGCGCGCCTGGGAGTTGCGCCGGGTGCTCGGCTGACGCCGCGGATGATGAGGCGGCTGTGCCGTCATTGGGCAGCGCGGCGGTGAAGCGGTAGCCGCGCCCGGGGATGGTGGCGATCACCTGCGGGCCGAGCAGCTTGCGCAACGCGCTGATCTGCACCTGCAGGTTGTTCTCTTCCACCACCACTTCGGGCCAGACGATTTCCATCAACTCGGCCTTGGTGACGAGCCGGTCGCACCGCTGGGCCAGCGCGAGCAACACGTCGAAGGCGCGCGCCCCGATCGTCAGAGGCACGCCGTCGCGCAGCAGACGGCGCTGTTGGGGCTGCAACTCGAAGGGTCCGAATGCCAACACTGGCCAATTCCTCCATACAAGTTGGATCCGTCGTCCGCCAGAACGTTTAAGGCGAGTTTTCAGGGCCCTTCAAGACTGAAGGAGGCATGCCGGCCGACAGTGCACGCCATCAACCCCGCGCCGAGGCGCCGCAGGAGAGCCCTATGAAGACTTCGTTGATGGCACGCATTGTCTCCCTCGCCACGGCCATGGGGGTCACTCTGGGCGGGGTGCAACTGCTCGCTTCCTACGCGATCCCTCCGGGCCAGGCGATGCAACTGGCATCGGCCTCTCGCTGACGTTTCTCGACGGTGCGCGTGCGGTCAGCCGTTCGCCGACTTTTGGTGAGCGTCGCGTCGTTGCTATGCCATCGACAGACGTGTTGATGACAAGGCTCACGCGAATTCTTGGTGCGAGCCTGGTGCTCGCCAGTCTGGGGCACGAGGCCCCGGCGGATCACCGCGCCGACATGCTCGCCGACGGACGGCACGTCTGGCGCATCCACGCCATCGATCTGCATCCGGCGTGGTGGCGGTCCGGTGCACCGTCAAGACCTCCCGGCCTGCTCAAGGGCCCATGTGCTGGTAGCGCGCTTGCAGGAACTCGCTCGATTTGTCCTGCCGCGTTCCGATTAGGGATCGATTCCGGAGGGCAAACGTACTAGGCTGAGCGATGCCGTCGCCCAGCCGCGTCCTCGCTTGCGCGGTCACCATCGTTTCGTTGGTTATGGCTGGCATGTCCCGTGCCGAGGCCGATGGACCGGCCGAGTCGCCCATCACAGGCCAACCCAACGAGTTGCGCGTTGCACGGCAGCCCGGGCGCGCCACCGAGCTCGCGGTGATATCGCCACCCGACGGCATCACAGTTGCCGGGGGTTCGGGCCCGAGCGTCGACACGCCCTGGATCATCAGCCCGGTGGTGCGTGGCGACAGCGGCCTGCAAGCGCTGTTCACCGTGGTCGACCAGCCCGAGTTCTTGTTGCGCCTGGGCGCGGGTGGGGCCAGGGTGCAGGTGACACGCTCGGCGCCACCGTTTCAGCAGCTCCCGGCTCGCCACTGGAACTTCGATGGCACCGAATTGGCCTGGCGTCAGGAAGGGGGCGAGTGGTACGCCTCGGTGCAACGACGCAACTGGGGCCCGGGTTGGACAGGCAGCCTGATCCTCGACGGCGCCGCGCCGCCGGTCGCCGCCGTCGGCTGGCGGCGCCCGCGACCCAAGGCCAGCGCCAGCCCTTGGCTGAGTTGGATGGGGCCATGGGAGGCCGACGTCTTCTTCGGGCGGCTCGCCGGCCACGACCAGCCTGAGCGGCCTGAACTGATCGGTATGCGGCTGCAGATCCAGCCGTTCGATATCCTGCAGCTGGGCGTGTCGCGCACGATGCAATGGGGCGGGCGCGGGCGTGAGGAAGACCTCAAGACACTGGCGCGCGGCCTGCTTGGCTTCGACAACGCGGGCAGATATGGCATCACGGCCGAAAACCAACCGGGCAACCAGCTCGGCGGCTTCGACTGGCGCTTGCAGCTTGGCGCCGAGCGCGGCAACGCCTTTTACGGCCAGCTGATCGGCGAGGATGAGCAGGGCTACCTGCCGGCCGGCTACATCGTCCAGGTGGGGCTGGAGACAAGTTTCTCGTTGCAAAACGCCGTGGTGCACGGATTTGTCGAATGGAATGATCTGGCCGCCTCGCATGCCTACAACAGCGACGCGCCCCCGGGCGTCACATACACCAGCAGCGTCTACAAGCAGGGCTACACCTACGACCACATGCCGCTGGGCTACCCGGCCGGCGGCGATGTCACGCTGGGCAGCGTGGGACTACTGATGCGGATGCCGGCTGTGCACATGGCGGTCGTGGTCTCGCATGGCGAGGCGTTGCCCACCGCGCAGCGCTTTGCCCCGGGGCCCATCTCGGGCTTGAACGGGAGCCTGCAACTCGATGTCGATGCGCAGCAGCAGGTGGGCGCGGGGCTGTGGTGGTGGCGCGATACGGCACAGCGGCAACGTGGCCTGCAGCTGTGGTGGCGCGCGCTGCTGTGAATCGAAGAGCTGTCAATCGAGGACCTGGAGGCCGCCTGAGCGACGAGCCACCTGGCCGAGCGCCGCGCCATCACGGGTACAGGTTCGCCAGCGGCACGGTCACGTAGCTGCCCGCGCCGGGTTTCAACCAGCGCAGTCGCATGACCGCGTTGCCGCCCTTCTCGAAGTATTCGACCTTGATCGCGTATTTCTGTCCGGCCACCAGATTGATCGCTGCGCTGGTGTTGGTGGTCGCGGCATGGTTGGTCCAGTTGTTGATGACCTGCGTGCCGTTGATCCACACACGCACGCCGTCGTCGGACACCGTCTGGAAGCGGTAGCTCCCGCTCGCAGCGGCTGCGACCGTGCCGGTCCAGCGCACCGAGAAGTTGTCCTTGGTCACGCCGGGCCCGGGCGAGCCGCTGCCCCAGTCGAAGTCGATCGCCTCGGTGCGCGACAGCACCGCCGTGCCACTCAGAGAGGTGTTGTTGAAGTAGCTGCCTCTCAGCCCGGTGCCCGAGTCGGCGAGGGTGCCGCGACCTTCGTCCGACCGATCTCGCGCAGGTAGGCGGCGAGCGTGGCGATGTCGGCGTCGGAGAGGCTCACGGTGTTGTGGGCCTTCACCGCGGCCTCCAGCGTCGGCGCCGAGCCGTCGTGCAGGTAAGGCGCCGTGGCCCAGACGTCGCGCAGCGTCGGAATGTCGATGCCGGTGAGCGGCGCCCCCAGTCGCTGGCCGCTGCTCGGTTTGAGCGTGCCGATGTTCGACAGCGTGTTGGCCCCGCTCAGCGTGAAGTCGGTGCCGCCATGGCAGGAGGCGCAGTTCTGGCTGGTGAACAGCGCGCGGCCCGCGGTCGCCGCGCGCCGACAGCTGCGTGGCGCCCGGCCGCAGCGGACTCGGATCGAAGCTGTTCAGCGACGCGACGTAGGCCGCCAGCGCATCGAGATCGGTGGACAGGCCGGCCTTGCGATCGCCCAGACGGCTGGCTGCGGGTGCCGGCGATGAAGTGCGCTGTCGGTCATCAGGCCGCTGCCGCCGGACAGGTTGCGGATCTGCCCCTCGAAATCCTGCACTTCGTCGAAGTTGTTGCTCCAGTGCAGGAAGCCCTCGGCACCTGCCCGGCCGCGCAGGCTGATGGTGTTGCGCAGGCCCTCGCCGAAGCCGGTGAGATCCCAGACGCGGCCGTCGTGGCCGCCATCGTTGTGGCACGAGGCGCAGCTGATGTAGCGATCGCGCGCGAGGCGGGTGTCGCGGGCGTCGTAGAAGAGCTGCTTGCCCTGCAGCACGTTGGCCGCTCAGCTTCTCGGTGGCGACGGCCGCGCAGGTTGGCGCACCAGCGGCACGCTCGATCGCGCCCTGGTCGCAGCAGCGGCGTCAGGTCGAACACGCCGACGGTGCGGTCCATGAAGTTGTTGACGTACAGCGTGCGGCCGTCCGGCGACAGCGCCAGCCCCTGCGGCGCGCGACCGACGTCGAAGCGGCAGCACCTGGCGGCCGCCGTAGCGCATCGATCACCGCCACCTCGCGGCTGGTCTCGAGCGCCACGAACAGGTAAGCCCGAGCTGGTCGAACACGGCGGCGCTCGCCACGCTCGGAGTTGTCGTGGTCGATGCGCGTCGCGTAGTCCTCGGTGCCGCTGGCCAGTCACGATGCGCGAACTGATCGCGCGCACGGTGCTCTGGAAGTTGAGCCGCGTGCCATCGCGCAGCGCTCCGCGCTTGATGTTGTCCTGCTTGGAAGGCACCCACGCCTGCGTGCCGTCCGGCGAGATCGCGGCTGCGCCCAGGTAGTTGGGGACGCCGCGGCCCTGGTTCTCGGTGTCCGGCTTGTCGCTGTGGCGGAGCACGATGGTGCGCGTGCACGGTCAGACTCGCGGTGTCGACGACGACGACCTCGCCGCCCGTCGGCCGTCGCCGGGCGACGTCTGCACGTCCGCGGTGCTCTCGCCGGGCAGCGGTGGCGTGACGAAGCGCGAAACGTAGACGCTCGCGCCGTCGGCGGTGATCGACAGGTGACGCGGATTGGCGCCGATGGCCACGCTGCCCGCCTGCGTGTAGCTGGACGCGTCGAGCTTGAGCAACTGCCCGCTGGCCTCGAGCGTGACGAAGGCCAGGCCGGCCACCGGCGACATCGCGACGCCGAACGGCTGCGACGCCACGCGGCAGCGCGATGGTGGCGCACCACGGTGCAGCGTGCCCGGGTTGATGACGCTGATCGTGGCGCTCTGCTTGTTGGTCACCCAGATCAGGCCATTCGGCGCGACGGCCATCGAGCGCGGCGCGAGGCCCACGTTGATCTCGCCGAGCTTCGCGCTGGTCGACGGTGTCGAAGACGCTCACCGAATCGTTGTCCTGGTTGACCACCCACAGGCGCGCGTTGCCGCTGGCCGGACTCTCGACCAGGCAGGTTGGAGGACGCGGTCGGCGTGCGTCGAGGTGGCAGGCAGGTAGATCTGCTGCACGGAAGCTGCGGCTTTGCACCACGCCGCTAGTCGTCGATCGCCGTGACCGTCACGTTGTAGATGCCCGGCCGCGCGTGTACGTGTGGGACGGCGCTCGCCCGCCGACGACCAAGCCGGTCGTCGGCGTGCCGTCGCCGAAGTCCCACTTGTAGACGCGGATTCAGCCCGGTCGCGGTGGCCGAGCAACACCGCGTCACCGTTCACCGGCGAGTGCGGCGCGGGCATGGCCAGGACGCTGAGCGACCAGCGGCTGCCTCGTTGTTGATCGTCCAGACGAAGCTGGCGCTGGCGCGCGTTGATGCCGTCGCTGGCCGACACGACGACGTTGTAGCTGCCGGCCGGGTTGGCGTGCCGCTGATCACCCGCGGTCGCGCTGTCGATCGTCAACCCGGGCGGCAAGCGTCGTGGCGCTGTAGGTCAGCGTGTCGCCGTTCGGGTCCGCTCGCAGTCAGCTGCAGGCTGTCGGCGATGCTGACGAGTGCCCGTGCTGGCGGCCGGGGTCGCCAAGGTCGGGGTCACCGCCGGGTTCGGATTGGCCGCGATGCCGATCTTCACGATCTTCGCGACCGAGGGCACGCCCGCGCTGTCGAGCACGAACAGCATGTAGAAGCCCGGCGGCGCGTCGGCGCCGCGCGTCGGCGACCTGCACCATCAACCGCGTGGCCGCTGGCCGCTGAACGTCAGGTCCATGAAGCGCTGCTCCATGTTGAAGCTGTGCGTCATCGACCGGTCTTGACCAGCGTGACGCGGCTGATGCCTGGCCGCGCCGGTGGAGTCGACGGTGAAGGTCTTGCCGATGTCGACGACCGTCGGGGCGCGAGCCGATGCTGGGCCGTGGTGCGGCGGTGCCGGATGCGTGAACAGGTACGGCGGGTAGTAGATCTCGGCGTTGAGGTTGTTCAGCGGACCGACCCGGGCGCGCCGCCGCCGGCCACCAGCACGCTGGCGTCCGGCAGCAGCAGCGCGTTGAGTGGTACAGGCGCGCGCGGCTGCCCTCGGGACCCGACGGTCCAGGCCCGGTGCTGCGGGTTCCAGATCTCGGCGATGTTGTTGACGTCGGTCAGCTCGTTCCAGACCGGACTGCCGCCGGTGGCCAGCACTTTGCCATCGGCGAGCATCGTGGCATTGACCAGCCGGCGCTGCGACGACATCGAGCCGGTCGGCGTCACCACCGGCGTGCCGCCGGTGATGTCGATGACGACGCGCGCCGTTGGAATTGCCGCCGAACTGCAGGATGCGGCCCGGCCGGAACATGGCCGCGCTGGCATCGCTGCCGGTGGGCGCCGCGAACTGGCCCACCTTGGTGATCGAGCCGTGTGCCGGCGGTGTTGACGTAGTACATCTTGCCGTTGCTGTCGTAGCCGAACACCCGGCCGTCCGGCGCAACGAAGTTGCGCGGGTACATGAAGTCGAGCGAGCCCGTACCTGCGCCGTCAGCAGGCGGAAGCGTGCCGTCGGTCGCGCGGATCTCAGGGTAATCGGTGCCGCCCGAACCGCCCTGGATGTAGACCTCGCCATTGAGCAGCGTGATGGAGCTCGAGTACCAGCGCGCGCGGTTCATGTTGCGCTGCGCGTGAGCGAGTCGCTGGTAACGCTGCCGGTGTAGTCGAAGAGATTGCTGTTGTTGTTGCCGATGTTGGTGGTGCCCGGTGCCGGTCCAGTTGTCACCACCGGCGATGAACACGCTTGCCGCCCTGGCGGCAGCACCAGCCGACCTGGAACTGCAGAAAATATCGGTCCCGGTCCGGTTGGGCAAGCGTCGAGTGGCCACCGCTGAGTGCGCCGCTGCGGGGTCCCACACGTCGTAGATGAAATAGCCGCGTCTGCGTGCCGTCGGCCTTGGTGCCGAAGCTGAGCACGCGGCCATCCGGCATCAGCACCATGTGCACCGGAATGAGTGGCCAGTTGTAGACCGAGGACCACATGCCCTTGACCGACGCATCGGCCGGAACTCCCCGGCTCGGCGCAAAGACTGTATTGGGGTGCACCCGCGCCGTGGCCATTGGGGTCTCGTCGACGCCACCGCCTCCGCAACCAAACAATGCAAGCGCCGCAGCGAACAGGGCGGGGAGGATGCGGATGCGAGGCACCAGGTCGTGCATGGGCGTCGGGCGGCTGTGCCGCAACAAATGTGTTACGAACGAGTCTAGGCGGATGGAGCGCAGTGAGAACCCCGCGAACGCGAGGGACGACCCGCGTCGCGCCTCACTCACGGTGGGTTCACCGCCGAAGCGTCAATCGCCTCGTGCCCAACCCCGTGCTAACCCGAATCCGCGTGCATCGCCGATCGACCGTGTACAACGTCTCCAGCGTTTGGCCGGTGCCTGGGTCCACCACCAGGGGCCCGAAAAGAACCGCGATGGCCGCGCAGTTGCCCACTCATCTAACTCGCAGATCAGGCGCACGAGGTCGCAACCCCATGAGGCATTGCTGCGCGAGCGCGTCCGGCGTTGGTGCGCGCAGGCGCTGCCCGGCGACGTGCGCAGCCGCGACTTCGAACAGTCGCCCTGCGGGGTCGTCAGCGGTGCAGTAGGCGGTTGCGCGGCGTGCCAGCGAGTGCGGCAGCGCAAGGCAGTTAGCGCCGGATTTCACGAATGCGTGCCGGTCCCGGCAGCGAGCGTGAGCGCGCCCACGGGTGCAGCACAAGAATGTGGACCGTGGCCGTTCCACAAGAGGTTGTGATGCGCAAGTCCGCCAGGTTCGTCTTGACGTTGCTGTTGCCGCTGGCCGCGCTGTGGGGCTGCTCCCACACGGTGGAGGTTCAGGTGCCGCCGCGCGTGGAACTGCAGGGCTACGGCACGTTGGGGCTCGTTCAGTTCGCCTCCAATTCCAACCCCGCCATCAACGACCAAACCACGCGGGAGTTCGAGGCGCACATCCACGCCGCGCAGCCGGGCACGCGCATCGTCGAGCTGGGATCGCCCGAATCGTTGATGGCGCAAGTGGGCAGCCGGCAGCTCGACGCGCAGGCGCTGCGCAAGATCGGCGAGAAGTACGGCGTGGACGCGATCTTCGTCGGCAGCCTGACGTATTCCGAACCGAAGACCGACATCAAGGTCGCCGACGTCACCAAGCTCGAGGGCGGCGTGCGCGTCGAGGTCCGGGGCGACATCGCCAGCAAGCTGGTGGAGACGCGCACGGGCGCCAGCGTGTGGAGCAGCTCGGCATGGGCGCGCAGGCAGCTCGGCCACATCAACGTGTCGGCCGACCAGGGTGTGAGCGGCGCGATGCGCAGCAATGCCAACCCCCGCGAGGAGATGGTGCCCTCGCTCGTGTACCACCTGACCGAAGACTTCCGGCCGACCTCGGTGCGCCAGCAGGTCAAGTAGCGCCCCAGTCTGGCGGCACACCCGATGCCACGAGGCGCGCAACGCGTCTAGCGCAGGGCCAGCGCCCGCGGGGGCCCGTTTTCGAACACGCTGCCGAAGACGGCGATGCTGTGGTCGATCGATGCCGCCAGATCGTCGCGCTCCCACACCTGCATCAGTTCTTTTTGTCTGCGCACGGCCAACGGGTCGCAGCGTTGCAGGTCGGCCAGCTTGGCCCGCAGCGCGTCGTCGAGCGCGTCCGTCTCGACCACCGCATTCAAGAGGCCCCAGCTCAGCGCCTCGCTGGCCGCGATGGTGTGGCCGCACAGCACCAAGTCAGTGGCGCGGCCCCAGCCGATCAAACGCGGCAGCAGCGCGGCCTCGATCACCGAGGGCAGGCCCACGCGCACTTCGGGCATGCCGTAGCGGCTGTCGGTGGTGCCGATGCGCAGGTCGCACGCGGCCGCCACCTCCAGGCCGCCGCCGAGCGCAGCGCCTTGGATCAACGCAATCGTCGGCACCGGCACGTCGCGCAGCGCCTGGCACAGCCCATGCAGCTCGCGAATGTAGGCGGTGGCCTCGGCGGGCGTCTTCAGTTGACGCATGTCGGAGATGTCGGCGCCAGCGCAAAAGACCGGGCCGGTGCCGCGCAGCACCAGCGCACGCAGGTCGGGCCGTGCGCCGGCCTCGTGCACAGCGGCCGTGGCGGCGCGCAACAGCGGGCGGCTCAACGCATTGCGTTTATGCGGCCGGTCGAGGATCAGCTCGATGCATGTGCCGTCGCCGAGGTGCTGGCGTTCGACGCGCAAGCGGCCGCTGGATGATGATTCAGTAGGGCTGCGGTTCATGCCGCCATTGTGTGCGGTCGCTGTGATCCCAGGCCCCGACGCCACCGGTGCCGACTCTCCCGCCCGTTCTCGCGCCTGCGCTGGCCCGAAGGCCGATCGGCCTGGCCTCAAAGGGCACGCGGTCGCGTTGTTGTGCCATGCGGGTCTCCTGCGCCAGCGGGCGGGCCGACACCACAGGCGTGTGAGCGAACAGAAGCGGCATGTGAGGCCGCGTTGTGACACTGGGCCGATGAGGATCACACACCAGGGTAGCCGGTGTTCAGCGCCGGATTGAAGAAGTCGAACGTTCTCCGCTCGCCGGCACCTTGAGGTTGAAGCGTCGGATCGGCGGTCTTGATGCCGAGGTACTTGCGCAGCGCCGCGTGGATGTGGCGCGGCTTGATGACGACGCCGTTGACCGCATCGACGGCGCCGGTGGCCGGGTTGATCTTGAGCTGCTCGTGCTTCGGGCCGCTGGCGCCGAAGACGCGGTTGCCCCAGGCCGGATTGGCCTCCATCAGCACCTGGCTGCCGACCTGACCAGTGGTCCTTGCCGTTGCCGGTGTTCAGCGGCGTGCGGCCGAACTCCGAGTAGATGCGCAGGAAGACGCGGTTGCTGAGGTTCAGCGCGGCGGCCTTCTGCCACGATGTAGTCGACCATGTCGGTCAGCCGCGGCAGGGCGGTGGCCATACGGCGTTCGCGAGCTGGCTGTGGCCGTCGAAGCCGCCGCTGGCCAGCTGGATCGTCGAGGTGAGGCCGGCCTGCGCCGCGATCAGCGCGACGTGCGCCTGCGTGAAGCGAGTCGAAGGTCGTCGGCGATGAAGCCCGCGCACCTGCTGCATCAGCGCGCGCGCATCGGCGGCGCCGTGAACTGGTCCGCAAGCACCGTGCGATCGCGGCAGCAGCGTCGCCGCTGCGCCTGCAGCGCCTTCATGCGCTCGGCGCGCACCGCCTACGCGCGCGTCGAGGTCGGCCTGCTTCATGAAGTCGTTGGTCGTGCTCGCGCAGGTTCGGGCTGCACCAGCGCGCGGAACGTGTTGGAGTCGGGCACCGGCGTGGCCGGCACCAGGCCCGGCGCTGGTCGCTGAAGCCGTTGGAGTTGAGCCACGCCATCGGCAGGCCGCGGCCGTAGCGTGGCCGCGAACAGCTCCGCCATGTTCGGGTAGCCCATGTCCAGGCGGCCGGTCGCGTGCGCCCGGGTGCCGTCCTCGTGGCTGTTGGTCTCGCTGTTGACGCCGTTGATCACGAGCATCTGCCGGCTGTACCGCGTGAAGAACGACGCGTTGTTGCCCATCGGCGCGAAGCGGATGTTGCCCGCCACGCCGGCCGGCGTGCCGGCGGCGGCGTAGTTGTTCATGGCCGGGTCGGTCTCGCGCGGATCGGTCCACGAACTGGCGTCCAGCCCGCCGTCGGCGTGGATGTTGATCAGGATGCGACCGGTGTACAGCGACGTCTGCGCATTGGCGCATCGGGATCAGGCTCCATGCCGGCACCACGGTGCCGACGATCTTCGGGAAGTCTCGACGATCCATTTTCTGGATTCCTCCTGTTCTCTTCGCGTGCGGTCCGGCATCATTCGTACAGGAACTTGCGGATCGCCCAGCATGTAGGCGAGCACCGCGGCCCACGGCGCGGCCGGTGTAGTTCGGGTCGTTCGTGTTGTTGTAGGCGCAGTTCACCGGGCGCGCTGGCGCGGTGGCGCGGTCGGCCCAGACGTCGGTGAAGAGCTTGAACGTGCGCTGCACGTCGGCGATCGGTCACCGGCACGTCGTCCTTCCACAGCCACTTGTGCAGGTACTTGATGTTGGCCTGGATCGCGCTGGCCCCGCCGGCGTCGCCGGCGTGTCGGCCAGCATCACCTGCGGGAACAGCAGGCGGGTCGCCTGCGTCTTGTCGAAGTCGTTCTGCGCGAAGGCGCAACTGCGCGTCGCGACCAGCCGGTCGATCGTCGACGCTCTGCATCATCGTGTGCGTCCTGCGGCCGCGCTTGACGCGGTCGACGCCGTTGAAATCGCCGTAGTTCAGGCCGAAGCCGGCGTACGGGTTGTTGAAGTCGGTCGAAGCCGTCTCCCACCAGTGCCGTCAGCTTCCGGTTCAGGTGCGAGCGGCGTTGAGCATCGTGAACGCTGCCGACGTCGCCCAGCTCGATCATGCGCGCGGCGCTCGCGTTGGCCGCGCGCCTCGGCGCGTGCCCCACGGCTCATCATCAGGTCCGCGAGCAGGTCCTTGACGTTGTAGGCGCCGTCGCCGCGATCGGTCTTGAAGCGCGCGGCGATCGCCTGCAGTTCCTCGTTCTGCGCGTTGTAGGCGGCCAGACGGGCCGGCGTTCTCCGGCGTCGTGGCGTCGAGCGGCGCCTTCAGAGGCTCGCGGCCGAACACGGCCTTGTACCAGAAGTGCACGGCGCCGAGCGCGTAGCGGGCATCGGCCGCCACCTGCTGCGCCCAGCCACTGCAGCGCGGTCTTGTTGCCGGTGACGCCACCGGGCATCGGCGTGCTGCCGTAGCCGGGCGCCTTCTCGTCACGGAACCAGTTGTCGCCGCATCTTGTAGTACGGCCTGGTTGTTGGCGTCCTTCGGATAGTTGCCCGACCGGTAGCGAGGCGGGCAGCGCGTGATCGGTGCCGCCCGAGTCCTTGAACGGCAGGTAGCGGTTGTTCTCCTGCCAGTTCTGGAAGCCGGCCGCCATCGGGTCGATCGTGTCGTGGCACACCGCGCAGGCCGGGTTCTCGACGGTCGGGCACCTTGAAATTGCCGCCGTCGTCGATCGGCCGCACCGCGAGCGCGGTCACGTCGGTGCCGAGGAACTGCTTCGACACGACGTAGACGCGATGCCGGTTGCGGTTGGTCGGCGGTCGTCGGGAAGCGCGACAACCAGGCCTGCGTCGACAGCACGCCGGCGTGCTCGCGCATGCCGCCCAGGCGCTGGCTCGGCAGCGTCGCCGGCGGAACACCGTGTCGTCGGTCGGATCGGCGAAGGTGCCCTGCACGGTGGCGCCGCAGGTACTGCGCGAGGATGGCGTTCACCACCGTGTAGTTGGCCGGACGATGTCGGTCTACGGCCGGTCGTTGTTCACGATGTACTTCATCAGCTCGATCGGCTCGCGCCGCGCTGCGGCGTCGAAGCGATTGAGCGTTGCGGTGTCGACCTGGGTCACGTTGGCAGCACCGAGCACTGCGCCGGCGCTGGGCCAGTCGGTTGCGTTGTAGCCCGTGTTGCCGTGCACCGGCACGCCGGGGCTCAGGAAGTGGGTGTCACCCACATCGTCGAGCCAGCGCTCGAACACGGGCCCCTGCATGGTGCCGCGAATCGCCTGGCGCAGTGCGTTGGCCCCGCCCGAGCTGACGGCGGCCATCTCGTCGGCAGTCGGGTTGCGGCCAGCGAAAAGCACCGTGGCCTTGGCCAACACGGCGCTGTCGGCGGCGAAGGCCACGTCTTGCCAGAAGCCGCCCGACGCCGAGGGTGGCGGAGTCACCGTGACCGTGCAGACTTGCGCCGTCATCTGCGGTATCAGCTGCTGCAGATTCTTGTAGGCCTGCGAGTTGGCGTCGGTGTAGGGCTTGCCGCCGCCGTGCGACGGCAAGCCGATGGTCTTGGACAGCAACAGGTCACCCGCCGTCTTGGCGAAGTCGCGCACGATGTTGTAGTTGGCGATCTCGCTGGAAGTCGGCGCGAGCACCAGGCGCGTGCCGCCGGCGATGCCGCCTTGCACGTGGCAGCCGGTGCAGCTCGTGTTCAAGCTCGGCCAGACCGACGACGTGAACAGCGCCGGTGCAGTCGTGCACGGTGCCGGCGTGGTGGTCGGCGCAGGGGCCGGTGGCGTACCGCTGCTCGGCGCTTCCTCGCCCTTGCCGCCGCAGGCTGCGAGCGCGAACAGGAACAAGACCTTGGCGTAGCGCCAGTCGATGGCGACCGATTGAACGGCTGCGCGCCGCTCCGTGGTTGGCGCGATCGGCGCAGGTGAACTGCGTTGTTCGAGTGACATGTCTTCCTCCACCTTGGTTCTGTCGACCCCGCGTGGCCAGCGTGGCCCGCGAATGCGGCGCATTGAGCGCGCATGCGAACGCCGCTTTGCAACCGTGTGTTGGCGCGCGGCGTGTGTCACGCGTCAGCGCGCGAGCGCCGCCAGCGGGGTGAAATGCGCCACGATCTCAGCGCGCAACCTGTAAATGCAACGTGCGCGCTTTAGAGATTCGGCAACAGCTTCACACGTTCGGGTTCGCGCGGTGACTTGCTGTGTGATTCGCGCAGTTCGCGCGAAGGCCCGACGAGTCGAAGGGCGCGACGCCGGCAAGGTCTGCGCAGCCGTGAGCGGCAGGATCCGAAGTCTGACGAGGTCGTGCCGGGGGCATAGACTTCGCTCTTCGCTTGCTCGCATCCGTAGCGCCATGCCTCTGACGGAACTCAACCACTACTTCGTTCGCGCGAATGACCTCGAGCAGTCGCGGCGGTTTTATTGCGACGTGCTCGGCTTCGAGGAGATGCCACGACCCGACTTTCCGTTTCCGGGCCACTGGCTCGGGGTGGGCGGAAAGGTCCAGGTCCATATGGGTCCGCACGGCATCGCGAACGCGAATGTCTACTACCTTGGCACGACCGCTCAGTCTGCGACTGACAACACTGGCGTTGTGGATCACATCGCGTTTCTGGCCACGCAGCCCGAAGCCTTCGCTGCGCGCTTCGATGCCATCGGCCTGAAAGCACACAAGCGCTATTTGCCCGAGTTCCGCCTGTTCCAGATGTTCGTCAAGGACCCCAACGGACTCACGATCGAGCTGAACTTCCACGGCATCGAGGAGGAGCCGTCGTGGGGAGCGGGGGGCGAGAACTACGCGGACATGCCACGGGTGTCGCGCTGACGCGAAGGGCGTCCACAACGCAATGCACCGGCGCTGCCGGACACGCGCCGCGTCGACGGTGGGAATGCTCCCAGCTGGGAACACCCCCAACTGCGTGAGCCCCTAACTGGCCCGTCGTTTTCAGCTCGCCTACCGTAAGTGCTCGGGTCGGCCCGTGTGGGCGCCGACCGCCGCGCAGGCCGACGCCTGCATGCAGGGAGCATTCATGACCACGTGCGACGTCAAGTACACCGGCTTCGGTGGCCCATCGCTCGACTGCCATCGCGACGCCGGCGAGGTGGTGGGTTCGAACATCGCGGCCACCGCGATGCGCGACCCGAAAGAGGCGCGCATTCTGCTCGAGACGATGTACACGATGCTGGGCAATGCCGACGAGCGGCAAGAGCTGGCCCGCGGCTTGGCCCAAGGCATGCCGCTGCCGGCGCTGGTCCAGCTGGCCGAGACCAAAGACGGGCGAGTGCTGCTGGAGCGTGCGCTCGCCGAGTTGAAAGGTGACCTGGGCGACCGCGACAACAAGTGGGCGGCCGACCAGATCGGCACCGCGCTGAAGACCGTCGACCTCAAGCACAGTGACGCGTTCAAGAAGCTCGACGCGACCAGCCAGCAAACCATCCTCGATCGCCTGGGCTACCCGGTGGCTTACGCCGGCGCGGTGGACAACCTGATCGCGCTGGCCAAGTTGCCGGGCTTTCAGGTCGCCTCGCCCGACACGCGCAAGGCGTTGTTGTCTGCGCTGGCCGAGCACCCGGGCGACACGATCTTCGGCGACGGCTTGCAGAAACTGGCCGACGATGCCACGTTCAAGAAGCTCACGCCCGCGCAGCAGGCCAGCGCGATCGGTGCCTTCAAGGAGGCCGCCGCCGGCGAGGCGTATCAAGGGCGCAGCGGTTCTGTGTTCGGCATCGGCGGCTCCTCGCCGAGCAACGACGACAAGCGCAAAGTGCTCGACAACGCGCGCCAGGTGGTCACGTCGGCGGGCTTCCAAGACGTGGGCGCGAGCTCCAAGCGGGCGATTATGGACGCGCTCGCGGAGCATCCCACCAGCGCGGCGTACACCGGACGCCTGCTCAAGCTGATCAACGATCCTGGCTTCATGGCGCTGAACGATGCAAGCAAGGAAACCAAGCTGCTCGACGCCTACAGCAACGACAAGGATTTCGCCAAGGGCATCGACACGCTGCTGGCCAGCGGCCGCTACACAGCGCTGGGCGCGGCCGACCGTGCCAAGGTGCTGGGCGACGTGATCAAGCTGAAGGGCACCGATTCGTACAAGGACGCCAGCGCCAGCGAGCAGCAGGCCCTGGTGGAGATCATCGGTGACATCTCCGCGCAAAGCGCCGCGCGCCCGGCCAACACGGCGCTGCGCAACACGATCAATCAGGTGGTCAACGGCAACATCAAGATCGGTCTGTACGAGCGCGATCCGCTGGGCGGCAACCTCTACAACTGGGGCAAGGCCGACGCCGACGGGATCTACCTCAACATCGAGTCGCGCACGCGCACCGCAGCGGTGGCCGCCAACAAATACGTCGAAACGCTTGCGCACGAAGTCAACCACAAGCTCAATGGCATCACGGATGCCGGCACGGCCGACCGCTTTCTCGACGAGTACCGCGCGGCACTGGTGGGCCGGGCAACCGCCCTCAACCGCGGCCTCACGCCTGCCGAACAAAAAAGGTCGCTCGACAATCTGGTGGACGGCACCAATCCCGACTATGCGCACCTGGCCGACCTCTACAGGAACGATGCCAAGTTCAAGGCCGCAGTCGATGGCATGTACACCACGCTGAACGGCACCACCGATGCGTCGGGCACCGTGACCACGCCGCCCGCGACGGTGGAGCCCGAAGACGCGCGTCAGCGCCTGCGCACCGCAGGCAACGACAGCGACTACCTGAAGAAGGCCGGCAACCTCGACAATCATTGAATGCGTCCCAGCCTTCGCACCCGCACCCCATTGTCGAGCCTGCGCGTGATCCGCGCGATGCTCGCCACCGTTCTTGGAGGATTTGCCATCATGAACCTCGCACCTGCAGCCACCAACGCCGAACGACGCGTGATCGAACACCTGGAGTCGACCTTCGGCGTCAAAGCCGACGCGGTCCAGGTCGTCACACTGACCCCGCGCGACTTGCCGGCCGGCGCGACGGAGTACTACGTCGAGGCCAAGGGCAGCCAAGGCCATGACAACTACAACGTCGTGGTGTTCGGCGACAAGGTCTATTGCTCGCGCGTCGACGGTGAGTTCGCCCGCGCGCTGCGCGAGCAGGCTCTGCTCGAGCGCAAGGACCTGAGCGCCGCGCAAGTGATGCGCCTGTACTCGCTGTTCGGCTTGCCGCGCCAGTTGAAGTACATCGACGCCAACGTGCTCGCCCGCAACGCGCAGGACTACCGCGCGTACCCGCAGGTGCAGGCGCCGGCGTTGACCCAGCGGCCCGACGGCGGCGTCACGCTGACGTTCTACGCGACGCCCGTGCTGTCTGTGGAGCCGGCCAAGTGGAGTGTGGCGATCTCGCCCAGCTATGAGGTGAAGGTCAGCAGCGAAGCCGTTGCCAAGCGCTGACTCTCGACCAGGCGGCGCGGTAGCATCGCGCCGTGGAGACGACCCGCTTCACGGTCAACGGCACGCAGCACGCGCTGCAGGCCGACCCGAAGACGCCGCTGCTCGACGTGCTGCGCGACGAACTCGGCCTCAAGGGCACACGCTTCGGTTGCGGCGCGGGGGAGTGCGGCGCCTGCCACGTGCTGATCGACGGTGTGTCGCAGGCCTCGTGCAACCTGCCGCTGTGGGCCGTGCAGGGCAAGGCGATCATCACGGTGGAAGGGTTGCCGCCGGCGTTGGCCGATGCCTTTGTTGCCGAGCAGGCGCTGCAGTGTGGCTACTGCGCCTCGGCGTGCTGGTCGGTGCAGCGGCGCTGCTGCAACGCCAGCCACAACCCACCGACGCCGACGTGCGCAGCGCGCTCGACGGTCACCTGTGCCGCTGCGGCGCACATAACCGCATCGTGCGCGCGGTGCTGCGCGCGGCGCAGAGCCTGCGATGAGGCTGCAGTTCAACGACGATGGCTCGGTGCTGGTGCGCACCGGTAAGGTCGAACTCGGCCAGGGCATTCTCACGGCGTTGACGCAGATCGCGGCTCACGAACTGGGCATCGCGCCCGAGCGTGTGCAGGTGCTGGCGGCCGACACACTGCATGGCCCTGACGAGGGCGTGACCTCGGGCAGCAACTCGGTGCACGACGCCGGCGCATCGCTGCGGCAGGCCTGCGTCGACGCCCGCGAGCACACGAGAGAGTCCGCTCGACGCCACGCGTGCGGCGGATGCGGGCATCGTCGGGCGATCGCTGCCGCGCGTTGATCTGCCCGCCAAGGTGGCGGGCCGGCCGAGCTACATCCATGACCTGGATTTCGACGGCTCGCTGCACGGCCGTGTGCTGCACCCGCCGCACGTGGATTCGCGATTGCTGCAAGCCGACACGGCCGCAGTGCCGCCGCGCCCGGGCTGGTCGGCGTTTACCGCGATGGCCACTTGCTCGGCGTGCTGTGCGACAGCAGTGCGCAGGCCGACCATGCCATCGGTCTGCTGGCGGGCGCTGCCCGATGGCAAGCTGCCACACCGTGGAGCGACGGCGCGGACGCATCGCGCCTGCAGCAGCTGCCGGCCAAGACGCACGTGGTGGGCGAGCACGGCCAGCGCAGGCAAGGCGTCGCGGCGCGCACGCTGACCGCGCGCTACACCAAACCATGGATAGCGCATGCGTCGATCGGGACTTCGTGCGCGCTCGCGCGCTGGGACGACAGCTCGGCCCCGATTCGCTTGCACGTGTGGACCCACAGCCAGGGCATCTTCAATCTGCGCCGCGACTTGGCGCTCGCATTTGGCCTCGATCCCGAGGCGGTGCGCGTGCAGCACGTGCAAGGTGCCGGCTGCTACGGCCACAACGGCGCTGACGACGTGGCCTTCGATGCCGCATGGCTCGCGCAACGCGTGCCGGGCCGGCCAGTGCGAGTGCTGTGGAGTCGCGCCGACGAACTGACGCGCTCGCCGCTCGGCCCGGCGATGGTGGTGGAGCTGCAAGCCGACCTCGACGAGCACGGCCAGGTGCTGCATTGGCGCCATCAGGTCTGGAGCACGGGGCACAGCCAACGCCCGGGGCGCAGCCCCACGCCGGCGCTGCTCGGCAGTTGGCAGACCGAGCAGGCCTTCGCGCAACCGCCGGCCGTCAACATGCCGCTGTCGTCGGGCGGCGGCGCCGAGCGCAATGCGATTCCCGGCTACCAGCTGGCCGCCTGGCAGGTGGCGCCCCAGGTCACCGAGCCGCTGCCCGCAGCTCGGCCTTGCGATCGCTGGGCGCGCTCGCCAACGTGTTTGCGGCCGAGAGTTTTATCGATGAGATTGCCGTCGCGACGGGCGTCGATCCGCTGGCCTGGCGGCGCAACCACCTCGCGCACGACCCGCGTGCGCTGGCCGTGCTCGAGCTCGCTGCCGAGCGCGCCGGGTGGGCGGGGCGCCAGCGGGCCGAAGGCGTCGGCCACGGCATCGCTTTTGCGCGCTACAAGAACACGGGTGCGTGGTGTGCAGTGGTCGCCGAGGCTCAAGCTGGCGCGCAACTGCGCGTGCGGCGCCTCACGATCGCAGTGGACGTGGGCCTCGCGATCAACCCCGACGGCGTGCGCGCGCAGATCGAAGGCGGCGCCATCCAGGCCACCAGTTGGACGCTGAAGGAGGCTGTGCACTTCGACGGCGAACGCATCACCAGCGACGCGTGGGAGCGCTATCCGATCCTGCGTTTCTCCGAGGTGCCGGCGGTCGACGTGCACGTGGTGCCATCGGATGCGCCATCGGTGGGCGCAGGCGAGGCATCGCTGGGGCCCACCGCGGCGGCGATCGCCAACGCGTTGTTCGATGCGCTGCGCGTGCGCGTGCGCGATTTGCCGCTGACGGCCGAGCGCATCGTGGCCGCAATGGGGTAGGCGGCAACGGTCGTCAGTGCCCCGCCGGGCCGTGAAGCAATCGAACAAGATCGGTTCAATTTCTTAGCCTGGGTGCCGAGATTACGGGGCGAACCGCCGCAATCAGCCCCATGACCGCCCCGAACTCGTCCCTTGAGTTGTTGCTTCGCGTCGATCAACGGCTGGCCCCCGTGCTCGCGGGCTCAGGCGGCAGCGCGCAAGCCGCGCCCAAGATCGTGGGTGCCATTTGCGAGGCGCTCGGTTGGGCCTGTGGCACCTTGTGGTCGCGCGATGCCGAGGTGGCCGACCGCCTGGTGTGCCTGGGCGCCTGGGGCATCGACACCCCCGGCATCGCCGAGTACCTCGGCTTCA
>CAVZEK010000011.1:0-23073 GCA_963774185.1 uncultured beta proteobacterium | reverse complement strand
CCCTATTAGTGCGGCCGGCACCAACGAGGCGCAGTCGATCCGCGTAGTGAACAAGGAGGACCGATCCGGGTCCGAAGCCCTGCGCGCTCACGGTCCACAGGTGGCATACCTCGGTCAGCCGAGTTCGGTTTTCTTGAACTTCGACACCCGGCCAAACTCATCGCGCTCGAAATTCGCAATCTCGAAGCGACTGGCCGCGGCAGCCGTTCAACTGTGACAGGGCTTACAACCGCGACAGGATCGTCGCCTTCTTCTCCTCGTACTCTTGCTTCTGGATCTCGCCCTTCGCGAAGCGCTCGTTCAGGATTTCCAGCGCGGTATAGGTCGGATCGCCCCATGAGCGGCCCGGGCCGGGCGGTCGATCCATCATCTGCCACGGTCCCCAATGACGGTGCCCGCCTGATCTGTGAGCGAGAAGGAAGACGACGACGCACACGGCGATCATGAACAACATGAACAGCGGGAAGACCCACCAGAAGCCCCAACCGCCGTGCCACATGTGCCATGGACCAGGCCAATCCCACGGGGGTTGCTGCGGAGCAGTCGGTTGCTGGGTTTGCTGAGCGAGCGCCAGCAATGGATGAAGAAGCGCATAGGAAGGTGACGGCAAGCGTCGCCGAGCGAATCATTGTCATCTTTATCTCCAATTAGTGAGTAGTCTTCAGAATTCGCAGCCCAAGGCATATGCCCTGTCGAGGTAGCCACGCCGCGTGTCCTCATCCGCGCCATGGACGGCGTAGAAGTACTCGCGCTCGACCCGCTTGATGCCCGGGTACCGCAACGAGAACTCGTCGACGAGCGCTGTCATGGCGTCTTTCAAACCCGTGCGGTAGGCCTGCTCGTCGAAGATCGTCGTTTGCATGATCAACGCCTTCTGATGGGTCAGCAGCGGCACCCGGCCGCCGATGTCGCCCCGCCATCCTTCCGGGGTCAGGCCGAATGCGAATCCCAACGTGAAGACGCGCTCGATCCAGCCTTTGAGGATGGCCGGGAATCCGACGAAGTAGACCGGTGCGATGAAAGCGAGCGCATCCGCCTGCGCCACCTTGGCTTGCTGCTCGGCCACATCGCGCGGAGGGTCCCAGAGCCCCGCAGCCGACGCACGATGTCTCGCGCGTCCCGGTCGCCGATCCAACGCTTGACCATCAACCTGCGCAGCGGATTCCGGGCGCCTTCGACAAGGGCGCGTTTGACGTCCATGTGCTCGAGCACGTCGTCGGGCACGCTGTCGTCGATCCAATTCGGTGCGTCACGATCGCGCAGCACGGGATCGAATCGAATCGCGTGCAAGTCCACGACTTCGCAGATATGGCCCTGCATCGCGCAGTCCCTCAGTGAAACGCTGCAGGACCGCGTGACAGAAAGACCGCGGATGGTGGTGCGCGTACACCGTCAGGACTCGCATGGGCGCTCCGGAGGCACCAGCGGCTTGCGATCCGAGGCGCACTTTTGTCTCGCTTCTTCCGTGTTCATGTCCAGCCTCTACTTACCGAGTGTGTGGACCGCCTGTCGCCGCCTAGACCTTGGGCGGCGAATGTCGGAAACCGCCCTCTTTTTTTCGGGCTGGCACCTGCTGCTAGGCGCTCAGTGCCCGCAGCAAGTTGAGGCGCAACAGTGAGCTGCGATCGACGGTTGTGCTTCTGCCGTCGAGCGGGTTATCGGCGCGCCCGCCGGCTTCGTCGCCCGCACGAAGCCACTGACGAACTTGCCGTCCACGTCGTGGGCAAGCCGCACCAGATCCTCGCCCTGCCCGGCCAGGAACTCCTTGGCGTCGTCGACCGTGTAGACGCGCGTCACCTCGATGGCCGCATTCTCGAACCCTGCGGCAGCGAGCTTGGCCAGGTAGTCGGTATCGGTCAGAGCCCCGGCGACGCAGCCGATCCACAGCTCCATGTTCTGGCGGATCGCGGGCGGCACGTCGCCGCGCACCACCACATCCGACACCGCGAACCGCCCGCCCGGCTTCAGCACGCGGAAGGCTTCGCGCAGGACTTGATCCTTGTCGCCCGACAGGTTGATGACGCAGTTGGAGATGATGACGTCGACCGAATTCGCCGGCAGCGGGATGTGCTCGATCTCGCCCTTCAGGAAGTGCACGTTGGTGAGGCCGCTCTTGCGCTTGTTCTCCTCGGCCAGCGCCAGCATCTGGTCGGTCATGTCCAGGCCGAAGGCCATGCCGGTCGGGCCGACGCGTTTGGCCGACAACAGCACGTCGATGCCACCGCCGGAACCCAGGTCGAGCACCGTCTCGCCGGGCTTCAGCTCGGCGAGCGCCGTCGGGTTGCCGCAGCCCAGCGAGGCGAGCAACGCTGCCTGTGGCACGTCGCCGGCCTGCACCTCGTCGTACAGATTCGAGGTGATCGGGTCGCATTGGCCAATCGCGGCCGATGCCCCGCCGCAGCAGGAGTTTGCCGCGCCACCCGCCACGCGCTCGGCAGCGGCTCCGTACTTTTGCTTGACGATGTCCTTGACATCATTGGTTGCGTTCATTTCGGTCTCCGTTCGCGACTGCGATCTTCCACTCAGACACCTATTTGCTTGGCGGTATCGTCCAGCAGAGTCTCGCGCCGACACCATGGCCCTTGATTGACAGCCGTCAAGGAGCGACGCTGGGCTCTCGAAGGCGGGCACCCGATGTGGCAGTGGCCGGCGCCGCAAGAGGTCGCTGGGTTGCAACAGGTCCTGTTTTCCAATATTATTGAAATATGGAACCGGACGACGTCATCAAATCACTGGCAGCCCTTGCTCAGCCGGTACGGCTGCAAGTCTTCCGCGCCCTCGTGGTCAGCGGCAAGGACGGCCTGACGCCAGGAACGATGGCTGAAGGCCTGGGTATTCCGCCCAACACGCTGTCCTTCCACCTCAAGGAACTGACCCATGCCGGGCTGGTCACGCAGGAGCGTTCCAGCCGCAACATCATCTATCGCGCCGCCTACGATCGGATGAACGCGTTGCTCGGCTACCTCACCGAAAACTGCTGCCAGGGCGCAGCCTGCGGCGTTGAGGTGGCCGACGCGGCTTGCGGGCGCTGACCCGACAACCCGATGGAGCATTCGATGAAGCGATTCCATGTGCACGCCCATGTCGAGAACCTGCAGGCGAGCATCGCCTTCTACTCAAAGCTCTTTGACGCGCAGCCAACCCGCGTCGAGAGCGACTACGCCAAGTGGATGCTGGAAGACCCGCGCATCAACTTCGCGATCTCGACGCGCGGCGGCAAGCCAGGCGTCGACCACCTCGGTTTCCAGACGGACACCGCCGAAGAGCTGATCGACCTGAAAGCCCGCGCCCAGGCAGCCGACATGGCGCTGCTCGACGAAGGCGAGACCACGTGCTGCTACGCGCGCAGCGAGAAGCATTGGGTCACCGATCCGCAGGGGATCGCGTGGGAGCACTTTCACACGCTGGGCAACATCCCTGTGTTCAGCGAAGCACAGGCGCAGGCGGCCACGGCATCGGCCTGCTGCACCACCGAGGCCACGAGCGAACCCGCCGCGCCGCAGCCCGCGGCCTGCTGTGGCCCGACGACGCGCGGCAAGCCCGTGGGCATCGCTGTCAAGTCCGCGAACTCCTGCTGCTGAGGCGCCCATGGCTGACAAGGTCTACAACGTGCTGTTCATCTGCACCGGAAACTCGGCGCGCTCGATCCTGGCCGAAGGCCTGATGACGCACCTGGGCGGGGTCGCTTCAAGGCGTTCTCCGCAGGCAGCACCCCAACGGAAGCGTCAATCCGTTCGCCTGTCGACGCTGCACAAGCTGCGCATCCGGCGATGGCTTCCGCAGCAAGAGCTGGGACGAGTTCGCGCGCGGAGCCCCGCGCTCGACTTCGTCTTCACGGTGTGCGACAAGGCCGCCGGCGAGGTCTGCCCGTGTGGCCCGGTCAGCCATGACTGCGCATGGGGCGTGCCCGATCCGCTGCCGTCGGAGGCAGCGACGAGCAGAAGGCCAAGGCCTTCATCGACGCCGCCATCACCCTCAAGCGGCGCATCGAGCTGATGCTGGCGCTTCCGATCGGTCATGGCCGGCATGTCGCTGCAGAGCGAGCTCAACCAGATCGGCAAGCCGGCCCTGAATCCAGCCGTCGCACCGCGAGCCCGTCGTTTCAATGACCACCCACGTCCTCATCCTCTGCACCCACAACTCGGCCCGCAGCGTGCTGGCCGAAGGCATGCTCGATCACTGGGCGCGCAAGCTCGGTCGCGACGTCAAGGCGCACAGCGCCGGCAGCGCGCCGAGCGGGCGCATCAATCCGTTCGCCATCGAGGCGCTCAACAACGCCGGCGTCGATACGAGCGCCTACCGCAGCAAGAGCTGGGACGAGTTCAGCCGCGATGGTGCGCCGCCGCTGTCCATCGTCATCACGGTCTGCGACAGCGCCGCGGCGGAGCAGTGTCCGGTGTTCTTCGGCGGCGCGGGAGGCCAGCCTGTCAAGGTGCACTGGGGCTACCCGGACCCGTCCAACGCCGAGGGCGGCGACGACGGCAAGCGCCGCGCCTTCGAACTGACGCGCCAGGCCATCGGCTACCGCATGCTGCAGTTGCTGGCGCTGCCGCTGGAGACGATGGATCGTGCGGCGCTGCAGGCCGCGCTCGTCGAGATCGGCCGCAGCTGAAGCGAGCAATCCATGACCAGCACCACACTTCCCGCCCGCCCAGTCGCGCCGCGGCGATGAGCGTCTTCGAGCGCTACCTCACCGTCTGGGTGTTCCTGTGCATCGTCGTCGGCATCGCGCTGGGGCAGATGCTGCCGGGGCCGTTCCAGGCCATCGGCCGCATGGAGATCGCCAGGGTCAACCTTCCGGTCGGTCTGCTGATCTGGGTGATGATCATCCCGATGCTGCTGAAGGTCGACTTCGGCGCGCTGCACCAGGTCAAGCAGCATTGGCGCGGCATCGGTGTCACGCTGTTCGTCAACTGGGCGGTCAAGCCGTTCTCGATGGCGCTGCTCGGCTGGATCTTCATCCGCCATGTGTTTGCACCCTACCTGCCGGCCGCACAACTCGACAGCTACATCGCCGGCCTGATCCTGCTGGCCGCTGCGCCCTGCACCGCGATGGTGTTCGTCTGGAGCCGACTGACCAACGGCCATCCGCTGTTCACGCTGAGCCAGGTGGCACTGAACGACACCATCATGGTGTTCGCCTTCGCGCCCATCGTCGCGCTGCTGCTCGGGCTGTCGTCGATCACGCGTGCCGTGGGACACGCTGATCACCTCGGTCGTGCTCTACATCGTGATCCCGGTGCTGATCGCGCAGGCCTGGCGCAAGGCGCTGCTGAAGCGCGGGCCAGGCCGCATTCGACCGCGCACTCGCCAGGATCGGCCCGTGGTCGATCACCGCGCTGCTGGCCACGCTGGTGCTGCTGTTCGCGTTCCAGGGCGAGGCGATCCTGAAGCAGCCGCTGGTCATCGCGATGCTCGCGGTGCCGATCCTGATCCAGGTCTTCTTCAATTCGGCGCTGGCGTACTGGCTGAACCGCAGGCTCGGCGAGTCGCACAGCGTGGCCTGCCCGTCGGCGCTGATCGGTGCCAGCAACTTCTTCGAGCTCGCGGTCGCCGCGGCGATCAGCCTGTTTGGCTTCGAGTCCGGCGCGGCCCTGGCCACCGTGGTCGGTGTGCTGATCGAGGTGCCGGTGATGCTGCTGGTGGTGCGTGTCGTCAACCGGAGCAAGGGCTGGTACGAGCAGGCTGTACGACCACACTGAAAGATGCGCACGGTCAGCGCGGCCACGTCACGTCCTCACGATTGAGCGCTTGCAACTCAGCTCGCGATGAGCGTGGAGGCTCGGACGTCTTGGGACTAATGCTGCAGGACGTGATCGATCTGCAATACCGGCGTTCAATCCTGGTTCGCCATCAGCATCAGGCCAGCGGCCGTATTGGAGATGGGGATGTGGTAGTTCGCATGCAGTTGCGTCACCCGGCCCGGCAAGGCGGCGCGAGCGGCCAGCCACATGAGCAACTCGATGCCTTGGGTGCCCGCCTTCTCGACCAGCTCATGGGTGCTGTACTGCGTAGCCCACGTGGGGTTTTCGATCAGGCTGCGCATGAACTCGAGGTCAAAGGGCTTGTTGATGAAGCCGGCACGCTCGCCGTCGAGCTGGTGGGACAGGCCACCGGTGCCGATCATCACCACCCTCTCATCCCCTTGCCAGGACCGGACCGCACGGGCCACGGCCTGGCCGAGCTTGTAGCAACGCTTGGCCGAAGGCAGCGGGGCCTGGACGGTATTGATGCACACGGGAACGACCTTCACCGGACACTTCTGGTCCGGCCAGAGCAGTGCCATGGGCAGGCTGACGGCGTGATCGATCAGCATCTCCTGGCAGGTCACCGGATCGAATTCCTCGTTCACCAGCGATTCGATGACATGCCACGAAAGAGCTTGATCGCCGGCCAGCGGCGCCAAAGTGGGGATGCCCCAGCCTTCATCGGCATTGCGGTACTCGGGCGCAGCACCAACAGCGAAGGTGGGCATCTTGTCGAGAAAGAAATTGAGGCCGTGGTCGTTGTAGAAGACGACGGCGACATCGGGCTTCACTTCCGACAGCCAGTGCCGAACCGGCACGAAGCCGTCGAAGAAGGGCTTCCAGTACGGATCGCTCTGCAATCCCTTGGCGATGGCTCCGCCGATGGCGGGTACGTGAGAGGTGGTGATGCCACCGACGATTCTGGCCATGATGTGCTCCTGCGTCCCGTGGACCTACCGTTGACCGTCGGCGGCCACAAGCTTGGCCTTGAACTCTTCCTTGGTCACGCTGGTCTGCTGGGCGCCGATGTCTTGCATGTCCAGGCCGAAGATGCCGGCGAACTTGGCCAGGTAATAGGCATTACCGCCAGCGGCGATGAGCTGCAGCACGTTGCGGTTGCGGATCGCCTCGCGCTGCTGCTCGTTCAAACCGTACTGCGCGCAATAGGCGTCTTCGTTGTCGAGAAAGGCCTGGCGGTTGGCTGCACTGTTGAAGGAGTAGCACATCTTGTTGAGGGCATAGCCTTTCATGGCTTGCACGCTGTCGAAGATCACTGTGCCCGGGATCTGCGGGCGAGCGCTCAGCATGAATATCTCCGTGGAAGTTGCGGCATCGGGCAAAGATTCTGACCGCGCATTCCCGGGCAGATTTGCGATTCGTCAATGTCGCCCGCAGTTGCTCACCGCGTTGCGGACATAGCAGATATGGCGCCCTGGCATGGCGCACCCCAAGATCGAGCCATTCGGACCGCCAAGGTTGTAGGCTGCTATGGACTCCTCAACACAGCGCACCGTCAGGCTTGCGCTTGAACGCATGAGCATCGTTGCGACCACGTCGATCGTCGAAGCCATCGACGTGCATGCTTGGTACGGCTCGAGCCATGTGCTGCACGGCGTGAGCCTGCGCATCGAGCGCGGAGAGTCCGTGGGCCTCCTCGGGCGCAATGGCATGGGAAAGAGCACCCTCATCCGCACGTTGCTCGGGCATGTCACGCAGCGCACCGGGTTGATCCGAATCGCAGGCCAGGATCTCTCGCGTGGGCGCCCGCACCAGGTTGCGCGCCTCGGCGTGGCGTACGTACCCGAAGGTCGCGGCGTGTTCCCCAACCTCACCGTGCGCGAGAACCTGGTGATGGCGGCACGCGGCGACGGCCGTTCCGGCTGGACGCTGGAGCGTACGCTGAAGACCTTCCCTCGGCTTGCCGAGCGACTGCAATACCTGGGTGCACAGCTCTCCGGGGGCGAACAGCAGATGCTGGCGATCGGTCGCGCACTGATGACGCAGCCGAGCCTGATCATGCTCGACGAAGCCACCGAGGGCTTGGCGCCCCGCGTCGTGGCCGAAGTCTGGTGTGTGCTTGAGGCGATCCGACGAGACGGCATTGCAACGCTGATCGTCGACCGCGACTACCGCAAAGTCGCTGCGCACTCCGACCGCTTGGTCGTGCTGCAGAAGGGCCAAGTGGCGCTGACTGGCGGATCGTCGGAGCTGCATCGCGGCGACGCGCTGGCCTCGTACCTCGGCGTTTGAACGCGAGTGAGGCAGGATTCCCCTCGCATCGGGTTTCCTCATCGCCGTTGTAAGACGGCAAGAAGATTGATCCACAGCAAGGGACGTGCGGACACCCCCGCCCAGAATGTGCAGTCGTATCGTGCTCACCTTCCTGCCCGGTCCTGTGCGTGGCGTGGTCGCCGCGCTGCTGTTGGTGCTCAACACCCTCTTCTGGTGTGCGGCGCTGTTTCTTCTGTCCTTGGCGAAGCTGGCGTTGCCCGCCGGTACGTTGCGCTCGCACGTCGATCGGGGGCTCAACGCGATTGCCACGCTGTGGATTGCCGGCAACAGCGCTTGGATGCGGCTCACCCAAGACACCGTCTGGGACGTGACCGGCATCGACGATCTGCGCTACGGAGGTTGGTACCTCGTGAATGCCAACCACCAGTCGTGGGTCGACGTGTTCGTGCTGCAGCATCTATTGAACCGCCGCATTCCTCTGCTGAAGTTCTTCCTCAAGCAGCAGCTCATCTATGTACCGGTGATCGGCATCGCTTGGTGGGCACTGGACTTCCCGTTCATGCGCCGTCACTCCAAGGCGACGCTCAGGCATCACCCCGAACTGCGCCAGCGCGACCGCGAGACCACGCGCCGCGCCTGCGAGAGGTTCGCACGGGTCCCCACCAGCGTGATGAATTTCGCCGAGGGGACGCGGTTCACCCCAGCGAAACACCGAGCGCAGAGTTCACCGTACCACCACCTGCTGAAGCCGAAGGCCGGGGCTCTCGCGCTGGCATTCAACGCCATGGGGGCCAAGTTTCGCTCGTTGATCGACGTGACCATCGTCTATCCCGACGGTGCACCGACGTTCTGGAATTTTCTCTGCGGCGAGACGCGCAAGGTCATCGTCCGCGTCCGGCAACTGCCGATCCCTGCCGAGTGCTGCCTCGGCGACTACGAGACGGATGCGAGCTTTCGGGCCCACTTCCATCGTTGGCTCGAAGGGCTTTGGCAGGAAAAGGACCAACAGATCACGACGCTGATGCAGGGCTGAACGGGTTCCGCAAGCGGCCCCGCTAGAAACCGGCACCGCGAGGCGCCGCGCGCGCCCGCGCCGCGCGCCGCAGCACCGCGACGAAGAACGCAGCAAAGGCAAGAGCGCCAGTCGTTCCGGCCAGTGCCGCTGCCAGCGCGACTGGCACGCTGTCGAACGCGATCGCCAGCGCGAGCAGCGCGAGCGCCGCGGCATGGCCCAGGCGATGCAAAGCCAGAGCCCGCTCGTCGGTCAGCGACGACGGTGTTGGTGCGCGCTTGACGGTGCCGCCCAGATGCATCGCAACCAGGAAGGGCACGATGCGCTGCAAGATGCCAAACAGGAAGCTGGTCAACCAACCGAGGAGCGCACTGGCGATCAGTGCGGTCACGAGGCCTGGGTGCTCACGATCGAAGGCCCACCACGCCGCGAGCGCCCACGTCACGCCGAGCATCAGCCACGCCAGCCGCACCAGCTGGAACGAACCGCCGAGCTCGCGGCGCAGGCCCTGGCGCATCACGCCGCGCATCGAAGCCACATGCCACGCGGTGGCTGCCACCGCAGCCGAGATCGCCCACAGCAGTGCCTGCGGCGGCCACGAATCGAGTGCCACCGGCACCGTGAGCCCGAGCGCGACGGCGCACAGCACCGCGATGGCCAGCTGCGTGCGCTCGCCCGGTACCGGCGCGAGCGCGAACATCGGCACCAGCACGTTGGACAGTCCGAGTGCCAACAGCCCCATGAAACCGAACACCGCCGCCGTGATGTGCAGCATCAGCAGCGCCGGCCGCGGCCAGGCGCCCCAGCCCGCCCAGGTGGCGACCATCGCGAATGCGCTGGCCAGGGCCACCGCGAGTGCGGCCAGCGCGAGCCAGCCCATCATGCGCACGCCGGGCATGCCGCGCGCGCCAGCCAAGTTGTGCGCCAGCAGCGCCATATAGACCACCAGCGCGGCGACCACCGGCAGCGCGGCCAGCGCCATCGCCAACGGCCACTGCATCGCGATCGCCACCACCAGCGCCGCCACGCCCGGCGCGTACAGCCACCACACTGCGTCGACCGCGCGGCGCGAGGCCAGCGCCTGTCGAGTCGCCACCGGCATCAGCTGCAGACTGGCGCCGATGGCGGTCATCGCGAGCACGCCGAGCGTGAGCGCGTGCAGCGCCGCCAGTGGCCAGCCGATGCCGCCTGCGAAGTGCGGCACCTGCAGCGCACCGATGGCGAGCGCGACCCACGCGAACAGATGAAACGCGACGGCCGCGCCGAAGAAGCGCATCGGCACCGACAGCGGCAACAGGCGGCCGCGCGCGCCAAGCGCGAACGACGCACCTGCCAGCTGTGGCGCCGACGCTCGGACCGCCCCCGCGGCTGCCGTCTGCGCGCGCGCGCTCGACATCAGTCGCCCTGGAACACCGGCTTGCCCTTGGCCGCGAACGCATGGTATGCGCGCTCGAAGTCCTGCGTCTGCATGCAAATGGCCTGCGCCTGCGCTTCGGCCTCGATGCATTCGCCCAGGCCCGAGCTCCACTCCTGCCAAAGCATGGTCTTGGTCATCGCGTGGCCGAACGTCGGGCCTTCGGCGAGGTCTTTCGCCAGCGCGTTGGCCTCGGCGAGCAACGCATCGGGCTCGACCAGACGCGTGTGGAATCCCGCACGCTCGGCCTCTTCACCACCGATCGTACGCCCGGTGTAGAGCCAATCGGCCGCGCGCGACAGCCCGATCAAGCGTGGCAACAGCGTGCACGCGCCCATGTCGGCACCGGCAAGCCCGACGCGCACGAACAGAAACGCCAGCTTGCTGCGCGCCGTGGCCAGCCGCATGTCGGAGCCGCAGGCGATCATCGCGCCGGCGCCGGTGCACACGCCATCGATCGCCGCGATGATCGGCTGCGGGCACGCGCGCATGGCCTTGACCATGTCGCCGGTCATGCGCGTGAACTCCAGCAGCTCGGGCATCGACATCTTCACCAGCGGGCCGATGATCTCGTGCACGTCGCCGCCGGAGCAAAAGTTGCCGCCCGAGCCGGTGAACACCACCGCCTTCACGTCGGTCGCATAGGACATGTCGCGAAACAGATCGCGCAGCTCGCCGTAAGAGTCGAACGTGAGCGGATTCTTGCGCTCCGGTCGGTTCAGCGTGATGGTGGCGACCTTGCCGCTCACCGAAAAGCCAAAGTGACGGGCCTCGTGGCGGGCCAGCTGGATTCGTTTCATGGTTCGACTCCTGGGGTTGTGATCGAACAGCACGGCCTAGAATCCGTGCCGCCTTCAAAAGGACGTTGAATGAGCAAGACCACGACGATGACCGTCGAGATCCGCTTCGGCGACTGTGATCCCGCCGGCATCGTGTTCTTCCCGCGCTACCACCGCTGGATGGACGCGGCCTCGCTGCACTTCTTCATGACTTGCGGCGTGCCGCCATGGCATGTGCTGGAACACACCACCGGCATCATCGGCACGCCGCTGCTCGAACACCATGCGCGCTTCGTCAAGAGCGCCACCTACGGCGAAAAACTGCTGATCAGCACCCACATCGAAGAGTGGCGCAACAAGGTTTTCGTGCAGAAGCACGTGGTCACGCGCGATGACGACTTCATCTGCGAAAGCAGCGAGACGCGTGTGTTCTGCGTGCGCGACGCGCAAGATCGCCGGCGCATCCACGCGATCCCGGTGCCCGAGGACATCCGGCGCCTGTGCGAGTGAGCGCTGCATGCTTACCCCTCGCGATGCGGATCGGTCGCCCACGGCGCAGCCGGGCGCTCGGTGCGTGCCAGCCAGTCTTCGATCGCCTCGACGTGCTCGGTCTCCTCGGCTGCGAATTCGGCAGCCAGGCGCTTGACCTCGGGGTCGGTGGATGACTCGCCGGCATCGGCGTAGTACTGCATCGCCCGCAACTCGTTCTCGCGTGCGTACAGCAGCGCGTCGTAGGAGTTGATCCGGTAGTCGAAGGCCTCGTCGCCACCCGCCTCGGGCGGCGTGCGCCAGAAGTAATCCCACGGGCCGATCTTTGGCAGGACAGTGCTGCCGGCGCGCTCGACGATCGAGTCGTGGTGCATGCGCGAGTAGCGCACCATGTCGCGAAACAACGCCGACACCTCGTCGTTGCGGTGCGCCTCCATCATGTCGGCCAGCTCGTGGTAGCGATCGGCGGCTTCGGATTCCAGCGCGATCGCGTGGGCCAGGAACTGGGGCAGCGTGTAGTCCATCGCAAACCTCTCGAGTCAGGGGCCGGCCGCGTCGCGCGTCAGCCGCAATCGCACCTCGCCCGGTGGCGCGGGCACCTGTTGCGCAACCCAGCCGCGCTCGGCCAGCTCGGGGTACAGCATCAGCGGGTCGCGGTCGAGGTGCGCCACCACGGCACGTGCATCGTCGATCGCTTCGATCAGCCGCACGATGGCCACCAGCGGCTGCGGCGGCGACAGGCCGCGCACATCGACGTGCTCGCCGTCGGCATCGGACCAACGGCGCGGGCGCGCACTGCTGCCCGGGGCACAGGCGCAGCCGCATAGAGAGGGGTCGTTCATCTCAGTCCTCGCTAGGCCGCTTCGAGGGTGGGCCATGTCACCCGGCCATCGTCAGGCCGCCGCTGACGCTGAGCACCTGGCCGGTGACGTAGCTCGCCGAATCGCCGGCGAAGAACACCACCGCATCGGCCACTTCTTCGGGCCGGCCCAGGCGGCGGAACGGGATCGCCTTCTTCAGCGCCTCGGTCACCTTCTCGGGCACCGCCGCCATCAAGGGAGTGTCGGTGGGGCCCGGGCACACGCAGTTCACGCTGATCTGGTAGCGCGCCACTTCGCGTGCCAGCGACTTGGTGAACGCGATCAGCCCGCCCTTGGCGCCCGAGTACACGGTTTCTCCGAGGCTGCCCACGCGGCCGGCGTCGCTGGCGATGTTGACGATCTTGCCGCTGGCACGCTGAATCATCTGCGGCAGGAACGCCTTGGTCAACCGCATCGGGCCGATGAAGTTCAGGCCGATGATGCGATCCCACAGCTCCGGCGTGCCTTCCCAGAACGGATGCGTCGTGCCCCAGCCTGCGCCGTTGACCAGCACGTCGGGCGTGCCGAACTGCGATTGCACGGTGTCGGCGAACGTGGTGATCGATGCCGCGTCGGTCATGTCCACGCGCATGAAGCGCGCTTTCAACCCGGCGTCGCGCAGCGTGGCCGCACGCGTCTCGCCCTTGTCGGTTTGCACATCGGCGACCACCACCATCGCGCCAGCGGCGGCGAGTTTCTGCGCCGTGGCCGCGCCGATGCCTGAGGCTGCGCCGGTGACGACGGCGACTTTGTTGTCCAGGTTCATGTCAGCCTCCGCAGAGCCGCCTCAAGGTGGCTGAAGCCCCCCTGGGGGGCAGCGAACGAATGTGAGCGTGGGGGTCTCATGTTTACTCCTTCGGGTTGACGGCGCTCTTGTCGAGAAAGGCCGACACGCGGCGCCGCGTTTCAGGGTGTTCGTACAAGCGCCGCGTGGCGGCGATCTCGGCGGCAAAGCCGTCGCCGTGCGGCGCGCTGGCCAGTGCGATGCAGTGTTTGTTCTCGGCATGCGCCACCCGCGGTATCGCGGCGCAGCGCTGCGCGAGTGCGCGCGCAGCATCGGCCAGCTGCGCACCCGGCACGGCCCATTGCACCAGACCCAACCGCTCGGCCTCGTGGCCGTCCACCGTTTCGGCGCCGAGGATCAAGCGGCGTGCGGTGCCGGGTCCCACGAGATGCGTAAGCCGCTGCGTGCCGCCACCGGCGGCCAGCAGGCCGAGCCCCGCTTCGGGCAAGCCGATGCGCGCCTCGTACGCGGCGATGCGCCAGTCGCAGGCCAGCGCCAGTTCGAAGCCACCGCCCACGGTGGCGCCGCCGAGCTCGGCGACCGTCACGCAGCCGACGTTTTCGAGGCGAGCGAACACGCGTTGCATGCGCTGCACGGTCGCCACCATCTCGTTGCGGCCCTGCGGCGTGGCCATGCACGAGCGGA
The DNA here is from genome assembly GCA_963774185.1 of uncultured beta proteobacterium. Taxonomy (GTDB): domain Bacteria; phylum Pseudomonadota; class Gammaproteobacteria; order Burkholderiales; family Burkholderiaceae_C; genus JAEUPI01. The sequence continues at coordinate 9,111 of CAVZEK010000011.1, read as the reverse complement.
TCAGAGCCAGATCGGCGCCGCCGCAAAACACCTTCAGCGCGCTGCGCAGATGCAGCACCGCGATCCGCTCGTCGGACTCCGCCTCGTCGAGCACCGCATCGAGCTGCTCGAGCAGGTCATCGTTGATGGCGTTGACCGGCGCGCGGGCGAGCGTGACCACCAGCGCATCGCCGATGCGTTCAGTACTGACCAGAGGTGGGGCGGTCACGTCCATGGCGTCATCCCAGCGTGCGATGCAGTTCTTGCAGCTTGCGCCGCAGCAGCTTGCCGGTGGGCCCGCGTGGCAGGCTTGGAATGGCGTGCAGCCAGCGCGGCCGCCGATAGTGCGGCAGCGTCTGTGCATGGGCCTGCAGGGCTTCCTGCGCGCGGGCTTCGTCGGCAGCCACGTAGAAATAGGCCACCGAGTCGACACCGTCGCCGTCGGGCACGCACACCGCCGCGCCCTCGAGCACGCAGCGCGCATGCGAGGCCAATTGCTCGGCCAACTCGATCAGGTTGACCCAGCGACCGTGGATCTTGACCAGCGAGTCCTCGCGCCCGGCAAAGTGCCAGCCGCCGGCTGCGTCGCGCAGCCACAGATCGGCCGGACAGAACGCGCCGTCGCGAAACGCCTCGCCTTGCGCGAGTGGGCGATCGAGGTAGCCCAATGCCAAGGTCGCCACGCGGATCCTGAGCCGCGTCGGCACGCCGAGCGGCACCTCGTCGAGCGGCTGGATGTCCACGCCCGGCGACGGCCGGAACCCCAGCTTGCCGTCGTGCGCCAGCATCACCAGCACCAGCGTCTCGGATGCACCATAGCCGTCGACGATCGACAGCCCTGTCTGCTGCTGCCATTGCTCGCGCAACTGCAACGGCAAGGCCTCGCCAGCCGACACGCACAACCGCACACCGTGGCGCGCGATCTGCTGCGCCAGGCCATCCTCGTGCACCAGGTTGCGGTACAGCGATGGCACGCTGAACAACACGCTCGGGCGCTGCGCGGCCACGGTGGCCACCACACTGGCAGCGGTGGGCCACCGCGGGTCGAGGATCACCGTGGCGCCGACCTTCAGGCCGGCGAACAGCGCGTTGGTCTGCGGGTAGGCGAAGAACAGCTTCGAGCTGGCGAACACGCGGTCGCCGGCGCGAAGGCCCAGCCCATCGCGCGACACCTGTTCCACATGTCGCGCAAAGCGGTGCGCATGCACCACCGCCTTGGGTTGCCCGGAGGTGCCCGACGAGTGGCACCAGAACGCCGGTGCCTCGGGGGCCATCGGCTGCACGTCGGCGCCGGGGCTGCGCTCGCACTGCAGCCGCCACTCGTCGACGCGCAGCACGCGCGAGCGCCAGGGCTCCGGCGTGTCATCGTCGTGTTCGGCGAGGATCACGCTGAAGCCCGCCTCGTCGAGGATGTAGCGCCATTCGGCCACCGGGATGCGCGGGTTCACGGCCACGGCCACCATGCCGCACCACATGCTGCCGAGGAAAGCAGCTACCCAGTCGAGCCCGTCGGGCAACTTGACGGCCACGCGGTCGCCGGGGCGCAGGCCGCGCGCCGCCCACACCGTGGCGCAACGCGCGGCCCACTCACGCAACTCGCCGCGGGTCAATTGCTGGTCGCCGCAGACGAGTGCGGGTCGCCGCTGGTCGTGGCCGCCGAGCAGCAGCTCGGCCGCGTTGATCGGCGCCACCGCCCACATCGGAGACGGCCTGCGAATCGTGCGCCCTGCGCCGCGAGGGCGGGCTGGCCGGCGCACCAACGCTCGTACTCGGTGTTCAGGTAGAGCGCGTGCTCCACCTCTTCGGCCGCCAGCTCGCGGAACAGTTCACCATCCGGTGACTCGCTGTCCGATCGATCGGCGTGCTCGGTGAACAGCCGCGCCGCACGCTGCTCCATCGCGATCGCGATGCGAAACAGATTGTCGGGGTCCTGGGGCCGGTGCTCGACGCCGCCGAACAGCGCGGCCAGCTCCAACCGCAGCGCGGGCGACGAGGGCACGGTGGGCACGTGGTAGCGGCGCGCCAGCGTCTCCATGTGCTCGCCCTCCATCACCGCGAAGCGGCCGAACAGCTCGCGCATCTGCGGGTCGCTGCTGTCGGCGGCGGCCCGCTGGTAGAACGCGCGCCCACCGAGCTCGATCTCGAAGGCCATGCGAACGCCGGCCATCGCGAGGCGATCGGGGGCTGCGGCCGCATCCGCTGCTGCCAGGTGACCGCCGCACGATGGACAGGCACCGTAGGCGAACGCAAAGCCCTCGTGTTCGGCGTTGCAATCCAGGCAACGCCAGCGCCGGCTCGCACCGGCACAGCAGATGTAGAGGCCCTCGGCGGCGAATTCGAGGGGCTTGTGGCATTGCGGGCATCGCATCATGTGATCCTCAGTGCGATTCGACCGATGCGGGCATGGCAGCCAGCTCACGCACCAAACGCTGCGCCAGCACCGCGGCCACCTGGCGCCGGTAGTTCGACGGCGTGGCCGTGCTGCGCATCGGACTGACCTGCTGTTGCACCCGTTTGCCGAGCGCGGCGAGCAACGCGTCGTCGACGCGCTGGCCGATCAGTGCGTCGAGTCCCTGCAGCACGATCGGCCGCGAGTTGGTGCCACTCAAGCCGACACCGATCTCGGCCAGCACGCCGCCGCGCAGCGACAACACGGCTGCCACACCGGCGAGCGGAAAGTCCATCGATCCGCGCACCCGCGCCTTGCGGTAGCCGCTGCGGCGCGCGCTCGCCACTGCAATGCGCACGCGCGACACGAACTCACCGGCAGCCAGCGTGAGGTGCGACGCGCCGTCGTCGCGGTACAGATCGTCCAGCGACATGCGACGGGTGCCGCTCGGCGTGGCGATCTCGACCTCGGCACGCGCGGCCAACAACACCGGGGCCACGTCGCCGCTGAACGCGGCATGACAGTGCTTGCCCTGCGGCGCGACGTGGCAGGTGTCGCCGCCGCGCTTCAGACACCAGCCATTGCTGGCCCGCCACCATTCGCTCTGGTTGTAGTAGACGCAGCGCGTGTCCTGGCAGAGATTGCCGCCCAGGGTGGCCACGCTGCGATGTCCCGGGCCGGCCACCGCACGCGCGGCTTGGGCCAACGCGCTCAGGTGTTGTGCGATGCGCGCATCGTCGGCCAATCGCGCGAGCGTGACGCCGGCACCGATGGTGAGCGCGCCATCACGCAGGTCGATCGCATCGAGGCCGGCCACGCGCGACAGATCCACCAGCCGTGTCGGGTGCTCCAGGCCATGGCGCAGGTTGGGCAACAGGTCGGTGCCACCGGCCAACGCACGCGCGCCGGCGGCGAGCAGCGCGGCCGCTTCTCCCGGCGTCGTAGGCCGCTGCAGCGTGAACTCAGGCAACCCGCTCATACCTTCTCCGCTGCCTGCGTGGCCGCACGCCGTGTGCGCAGCCGTTCTTCACGCCGGCGCGCATGGATCGCGTCGAACACGCGGTCGGGCGTAATCGGCAGCTCGTGCGCCCGGATGCCAATGGCGTCGCAGACGGCGGCGGTGAGTGCGGCGTGCAAAACCGTGCAGCGCACCCTCGCTCGCCTCCTTGGCGCCGAACGGGCCCAGCGGATCGATGCTCTCGATCAGCGTCACCTCGATCGGCGGCGACTCGGCGATCGTCGGCACGCGGTAGTCGAGAAGTTGGCGCGCAGGTGCAGGCCCTCGTGGTACTGGGTCTCCTCGCTGACAGCGCCTGGCCCATGCCCATCCACACGGCGCCCTGCACCTGGCCTTCCACCGCCAGCGGGTTGATCGCGAGGCCGCAGTCGTGCGCGACCCAGACGCTGCTCGACGCCGACCGCGCCGGTGTCCTCGTCGACGCTGACTTCGACCACCTGCGCCGCGTACGAGAAGCCGGCAGTCGAGCCCACGGCCGCGCCGCGGAACTTGCCGCCCTGCGTTTCCGGCGGCGTCGACCACGCGCCCTTCACGGTCAGCGTGCCGCGTGTCGTCAGCGCCGCCTGCGACGACCTGCGCAAAGTCGAGCGAGCGGTCGGTGCCGGCCACGCCGCAGCGACTCGCCCTCCCAGTCGATGTCGTCGGGCGTGCACCTCGAGCTTCCTGGCCGCGGCGTCGACCAGCAGCCGCTTCATCGCCTCGCGCGGCGCGCAGCGCGGCGTTGCCGACCATGAACGACACGCGCGACGAATACGAGCCGTTGTCCTTGGGCGTCAGCGCACTGTCGGTGGCGACCACGCGGATGCGCGCCATCGGCACCATCAGCACCTCGGCCACCACCTGCGTGAGCAGCGTCGGTCGAGCCCTGGCCGATGTCGGAGGCGCCGGTGAGGATGGTGATGCCGCCGTCGAAATCGAGCTTGAGGTTGATCACCGCATGCGGCTCGCCGCTCCAGTGCACCGGCTTGGCCGAGCCCGACACGTAGTGCGAGCAGGCCATGCCCAGCCCGCGCCCGCGCGGCAGCTTGCCGTGCCGCGCCTTCCAGCCGGACGCCTGCTCGACCAGGCGAGGCAGGCCGGCAGGCCGTACGAGTTGACCTGCAGGTCGTTGAGCGTGCGGTGCGGGCGGGGCGAGCAGGTTGGCGCGCCGCACCGCGAACGGATCGAGTCCCAGCTGCGCCGGCCATCTCGTCGAGCACCGACTCGAATGCGTGCCGGCATCGACCGCGCCGTGGCCGCGCATCGCGCCGCAGGGCGGCAGGTTGGTGTAGACGCGAAAGCCGCGATAGCGCACCGCGCCGACGCGGTAGAGCGCGTGCAGCAGCGCGCCGGCATAAAGGATCGTCACCAGCCCGTAGCCGGCATAGGCGCCGCCGCGCTGAACGACCTCGCATCGACCGCGGTGATCTCGCCCGCGTTCTTCATGCCGATCTTCAGCCGCATGTCGGTCGCCGGCCGGCCGCGGTGGGTGAGGAAGGCTTCCTCGCGCGTCAGTTCGAGCTTGACCGTGCCGCCGGCGGCGCGCGCCAGCGCGGCCGTGACCATCTCGAAGTTCAGCGGCTCGACGCGATGGCCGAAGCCGCCGCCGACGAAGGGCTTGACCACGCGGATGCGCGACGCTGTCCAGGCCGAGGCATTGCGCCAGCGTCAGGTGCAGGTAGTACGGCACCTGCGTGACCGAATGCATGGTCAGGCGATCGCGCTCGGGCTCGTACTGCGGCCACCGCGGCGTTGAGCTCGATCTGCCCATGCGTCGACCTCGGCGTAACGTGAAGTTCGCGCTCGAGCACCAGGTCGGCCGCCGCGAAGCCGCGCGTCGACGTCGCCGAAGTCCTGATCGACCTGGCGCTCGATGTTGCCGGGCTTGCTTGTCGTGCAGCAGCACCGCGTCGTCGGCGCGCGCATCGGCGGCGGTGAAGTACGCCGGCAGCGGCTCGATATCGAGCTCGATCGCGCGCAGCGCCGCCTCCGCGGTGGCCTCGTCGATCGGCCGCCACCGCGACCAGCGGCTCGCCGCGGTAGCGCACCTTGTCGCGCGCCAGCGGGCCACTCGTTCTGCGCGATCGGGATCACGCCATAGGGCGCGGCGAAGTCCTGCGCCGGTGATCACCGCGCGCACGCCGGGAATCGCGCGCGCCCGGGCGGTGTCGATGCGACGGATGACGCCGTGCGCGACCGGGCTGCGCAGGATGCGGCCGACCAGCGCCGGGCCGAGCGGCAGGTCGGCGGTGTAGCGCGCGCGACCGGTGACCTTTTCGATGCCGTCGATCAGCGGCGTGCGCTCGCCGACGAAGCGTGGCCGGCGCCGGAGCGCGCCCGGTGCGCGCCGTGGCGATGTCATGAGCGGTCCCTGCGCGTGCGCCGCGCCGCGGCTTGCACCGATTCGATGATCTTCACGTAGCCGGTGCAGCGGCACAGGTTGCCGGCCAGCGCCTCGCGGATCTGCGCCTCGCTCGGCTCGGGGTCGCGACGCAACAGGGCCTCGGCGGCCATGATCATGCCGGGCGTGCAGAAGCCGCACTGCGTGCCGAGCTTTTCGTGGAAGGCCTGCTGCAGCGGCTCATGCGACCCGATTGCGGCAAGGCCTTCGATGGTCTCGATCGCGCGGTCCTCGACCGCAGCGGCCAGCGTGATGCAGGCCAGCCGCGGCTGGTCGTCCACCAGCACGGTGCAGGCGCCGCACTCGCCGCCGTCGCAGCCCTGCTTGGTGCCGGTCAGGCCGCAGGTCACCGCGCAACACGTCGAGCAGCAGCGCGTTGTCGGCCACCGCCTGCTCGCGACTGCGGTCGTTGACGGTCAGGCTCAACAATCGTTTGGGCATGGCATCAGCCTCCATGGACGCGCAGGTCGCGCACCCGCACCGCCTTGCCAAGTGATCGCGGCAACGTGCCCGGCGTCTGGATGACGACCTCGGCGCTGACGCCGACCAGCGACTTGATGTGGTGTGCCGCGTCGCGCGCCAGCACATCGAAGGCATCCGGCTGCACGCCGGACTGCGCCTCGATCTCGACGCGCAATTGGTCGAGCTGGCCACGGCGCTCCACCACCAGCTGGTAGTGCGGCGCCAGCCCCGGGCGGCCGACCAACACAGCCTCGATCTGCGACGGATAGACGTTGACGCCGCGAATGATCAGCATGTCGTCGTTGCGACCGGTGACGCGCAGGATGCGCAGGTGCGTGCGTCCGCATTCGCAGCGCTCGGTGGTCACTCGCGTGATGTCGCTGGTACGGTAGCGCAGCATCGGCAGCGCTTCCTTGGTCAGCGTGGTGATCACCAGTTCGCCGGGCTGGCCCTCGGGCACCGGCTGGCCGCTGTCGGGATCGATCACCTCGAACAGGAAGTGATCCTCCCAGCCGTGCAGCCCATTGCGGCATTCGCATTCGCAGGCCACGCCGGGCCCCATGATTTCCGACAGACCGTAGACGTCGTAAGCCTTCAGGCCCAGTCGCGACTCGATCTCGTCGCGCATTGCCGCACTCCACGGCTCGGCGCCGAACATGCCCACCTTGAGCCGGCTGCGCCGCAGGTCGACGCCCTGCTGTTCGGCGACTTCGGCAATGGCCAGTGCATACGACGGCGTGGCGCACAGCACGCGCGCGCCGAAGTCCATGATCAGCGCCACCTGGCGCTCGGTGCCGCCGCCGGAAATCGGTACCACCGGGCAGCCCAAGCGCTCGGCGCCACTGTGTGCGCCGAGCCGCCGGTGAACAGGCCGTAGCCGTAGGCGTTGTGCACCAGGTCGCCGCGGCGCACGCCAGCGCCGTACATCGAGCGCGCCATCAGGTCGGCCCAACGGCTCAGGTCGTCTGGGGTATAGCCGACCACGGTGGGCTTGCCGGTGGTGCCCGACGAGGCGTGCACGCGCGCCAACGCTTCGCGCGGCCGCGCGAACAGGCCGAATGGGTAGTGATCGCGCAGATCGTTCTTGACCATGAAGGGCAAGCGCTTCAAGTCGTCCAGAGTGCGCAGCGAGTCGGGGTGCAGGTCGGCGGCTTCGAGCCGCGCGCGCTGCCACGGCACGTGCTCCCAGCAGTTGCGCAGCTGTGCGCGCAGGCGGTCGAGCTGCACCTGCGCCAGTTGGCTGCGCGACGCCATCTCAGGCAGCGGATGCAGGAAGTCGGCCGTGCGGGTCGCAGGTCGGCTCGATTCGACGACGAGATCCATGGCGAGCTCCTAACTGCGACGCACGCCGCGCACCGGCAGACTCACCAGCGCGAAGCCTTGATTGAATGCGCCGCGCGTCACCAGCGTGAACTTGAACCACGCACCGCCGGCCACCGCGAGCACGCCGCTCGCTACCTGCAGTGCTCGTCGTCGCATCGGCGGGCAGCGACGCAGTGATGGCGAGCAGCGCGATGGCGACCGGCAGCAGCGTGCAGGCCCTGAAGACCACACCCGCGCGGTCGAGCGCGATCAATGCCGGCCGCGCAGCGCGGATGCGTTCGCGCCAGGGGACCCACGCCAGTGCGCGAGCCAACAGCGCGAGCGCAAAAAATGCCCATTGCGCCCAAGTCGCGGCGTCGCTGAACGCCACCAGCAGCAGTAACAGGCCGGCGCCTTCGGCCAGCGCGGTCGCCACGATCAGCGGCACCAGGCGCGGCTCACGCCAGGCCGGGATGCCCTTGGCCGCCTGCAGGATGCGGGCCTGGCAAAACACGAAGATTGCGGCGAGCCCTGCCGCGACGTACGGCATGAACGGCACGTCGAGCCACGCTGCAAGCACGGCGGCGAACAGCAGCGGCGCGACAATCGCCTCGCGCGACATCCAAGAGGTGCGCGGGTTGAAGTAGACATGCATCGCGCGCCACGGCCGGCCGATCTCCAGCCACACCGAGCCCAGGCCCAGGCCGACCCACACCGCGCCCCACAGCAACAGCCCGTGCGGCGCATCCAGCAGCACGGCGCACACGATCAGCCCGCCGCCGACGCCCCCGCAGATGAAATTGCCCGCTGCGCGCCAGTCCCAGCTCTGCTGTTGCCACGGATTCGGACCGAAGCTCATCGCACCTGCTCCTGTTTGTCGTCGAAGCGCGCGTCGTTGCGGTCCCACAGGTAGAAGAAACCCGGGCCGGTGCCCAACTCCTCATGCATGCGGAAGTGCTGGTTCTCCGCCAGCAGGCGCGACACCTTGCTCGCGGCATCGTCGGCATCGCCGAAGGCCAGCGCGTCGGCGATGCAGGCGTTCACGCAGGCCGGTGTCGCCTCGGGGTCGATGCCGGGGGTAAGTCCCTTGTCGAGCCCGGCGTCGATGCGATCGACGCAGAACGTGCATTTGGTCGCCACCGCCAGTCGCGCGTCGTCGCGGCGCTGCACCTCGTGCTCGCTGGGTGCACCGTAGGCGAACGTCGCGCGCTCGGTCTTGTAGCGCGCCTGGTACGGGCACGCCACCGCGCAGTATGCGCAGCCGATGCACAGGTCGTAGTCGATCGTGACGATGCCGTCGGCGCGCTTCTTGGTCGCGGTGGTCGGGCACACCGACGGCGCGGCGGATCGTCGCAGTGCTGGCAACCCACGGGCACGAAGGCACGCTGCACGTCGGGGTACTCGCCGAACTCCATGTCGATCACGCGACGCCACTGCACGCCCGGCGGCGTCGCGTTGGCGTGCTTGCACGCTGCGGTGCAGGTTTGGCAACCGACGCAGCGCCGCAAGTCCGCGACCATCGTCCAGCGGGTCATGACCTGGCCCTCCGCACGGCCACTGGCGCGATCTTCAGCGCTGAGC
>CAVZEK010000010.1:0-35138 GCA_963774185.1 uncultured beta proteobacterium | reverse complement strand
AATCGCCAAGCTGCAGCACAGCGTGCGCGCCAACCGCTTCGACACCTATCGCGAGTACGCGCAGTTGATCAACGACCAGTCACGCCGCCACATGACGCTGCGTGGGCTGTTCGAGTTCAAAGTCGATCCCGCCAAGGCAATCGCCATCGACGAAGTGGAGCCCGCGGCCGAGATCGTCAAGCGCTTCGCCACCGGCGCGATGTCGCTGGGCTCGATCTCCACCGAAGCGCACACCACGCTCGCGGTGGCGATGAATCGCATCGGCGGCAAGAGCAACACCGGCGAAGGCGGCGAAGACCCGGCGCGCTATCGCAACGAACTCAAAGGCATCAGGATCACCGACGGCACCAAGCTGTCCGACGTGATCGGCGGCAAGGTCGTGCAAGCCGACTACGCGCTCAAGGATGGCGACAGCCTGCGCTCCAAGATCAAGCAGGTGGCTTCAGGGCGCTTCGGCGTCACCACCGAATATCTGGTGTCGGCCGATCAGCTGCAGATCAAGATGGCGCAAGGCGCCAAGCCCGGCGAGGGCGGCCAGCTGCCGGGCGGCAAGGTCAGCGAATACATCGGCTACCTGCGCCACTCGGTGCCCGGTGTCGGCCTGATCAGCCCGCCGCCGCACCACGACATCTACTCGATCGAAGACCTGGCGCAGCTGATCCACGACTTGAAGAACGCCAATCCGCGCGCAGGCGTGAGCGTGAAACTGGTGTCCGAGGTCGGTGTGGGCACAGTCGCCGCAGGCGTGGCCAAGTGCAAGGCCGACCACGTGGTGATCGCCGGTCACGACGGCGGCACCGGCGCCTCGCCGTGGTCGAGCATCAAGCACGCCGGCACGCCGTGGGAGCTGGGTCTGGCCGAGACGCAGCAGACGCTGGTGCTCAACCGCCTGCGCGGGCGCATCCGCGTGCAGGTCGACGGCCAGATGAAGACCGGGCGCGACATGGTGATCGGCGCGATGCTGGGCGCCGACGAGTTCGGCTTCGCCACCGCACCGCTGGTGGCCGAAGGCTGCATCATGATGCGTAAGTGCCACCTCAACACCTGCCCCGTGGGCGTGGCCACGCAGGACCCGGTGCTGCGCAAGAAGTTCGCAGGCCGCCCCGAGCACGTGGTGAACTATTTCTTCTTCGTCGCCGAAGAGGCGCGCCAGATCATGGCGCAGCTGGGCATTCGCACGATCGATCAACTGATCGGCCGCAGCGATCTGCTCGACATGCGCAAAGGTCTCGCGCACTGGAAGGCCAAGGGCCTGGACTTCTCACGCGTGTTCTACCAACCCGACGTCGGGCCCGAGGTGCCGCGCTACCAGGTCGAAGCGCAAGACCATCGCCTCGGCAAAGCGCTGGACATCAAGCTGATCGACAAGTGCCGCCCGGCGATCGAGCGCGGCGAGAAGGTGCAGATCCTCCAAGAGTCGCGTAACGGCAACCGTTCGGTGGGCGCGATGCTATCGGGCGAGTTGATCCGTCAGCGCCCCGAGGGCCTGCCGGACCAGACCATCTTCATCCAGATGGAGGGCACCGGTGGCCAGAGCTTCGGCGCGTTTCTCGCACAGGGCATCACGCTGTACCTGATCGGCGACGCCAACGATTACACCGGCAAGGGTATGTCGGGTGGCCGCGTGGTGGTGCGCCCGAGCATCGATTTCAGAGGCGACGCCACCAAGAACATCATCGTCGGCAACACCGTGCTCTATGGCGCCACAAAGGGTGAGGCGTTCTTCCGCGGCGTGGCGGGCGAGCGTTTTGCGGTGCGCTTGTCGGGCGCGACCGCCGTCGTCGAGGGCACTGGTGATCACGGCTGCGAATACATGACGGGCGGCACGGTGGTCGTGCTCGGCAAGACCGGACGAAACTTCGCCGCCGGCATGTCGGGCGGCGTGGCCTACGTCTACGACGACGACGGCCAGTTCGCCAAGCGCTGCAACACCGCGATGGTCTCGCTCGAGAAGCTGCAAACCAAGGAAGAGCAGCAGGCCAGCTCCAACGCTGCCGGCTGGCACAACGGCCAGACCGACGAGGCCCAGCTGCGCCGGCTGATCGAAGACCACCACCGCTGGACCGGCTCGCTGCGCGCGCGCGAGATCCTCGACCAATGGGCCGAGGCCCGTGGGCGTTTCGTCAAGGTGCTGCCGCACGAGTACCGCAGGGCGCTGGGCGAACGCAAGGCCGTCGAAGACACCCAGGCCACGATCGCCAAGGCCAAGACGGTGCCCGCCAAGCAGCGCGCGGTGCCGGCCAAGTAGCGGCAGCAACGACACAACACGGCGCGCAGGCGGCTGCGCGCCCGTCACATCATGGGCAAGGTCACCGGATTTCTCGAGCATCGGCGCGTCGAAGAGGGCTACGAGCCTGTGCCGCAGCGGCTGAAGACGTGGAAGGAGTTCGTCATCGCGCTGTCGGCCGACCAGGCCAAGGTGCAGGGCGCGCGCTGTATGGACTGTGGCACGCCGTTTTGCAACAGCGGCTGCCCGGTCAACAACATCATTCCCGACTTCAACGACCTCGTGTACCGCAACGACTGGAAGTTGGCGTCGCAGGTGCTGCACTCGACCAACAACTTTCCGGAGTTCACCGGCCGCGTGTGCCCGGCGCCGTGCGAAGCGGCGTGCACGCTCAACGTCAACGACGATCCGGTGGGCATCAAGTCGATCGAGCACGCCATTGCCGACCGCGCCTGGTCCGAGGGCTGGGTGCAACCGCAGCCGCCGGCGGCAAGAAGCGGCAAGAAGGTGGCGGTGGTCGGCTCCGGCCCCGCTGGCCTGGCCGCGGCGCAGCAACTCGCACGTGCCGGGCATGACGTGACGGTGTTCGAGAAGAACAGCCGCATCGGTGGCCTGCTGCGCTACGGCATTCCCGACTTCAAGATGGAGAAGTCGCACATCGATCGCCGCATCGAGCAGATGAGGGCCGAGGGCGTGTCGTTTCGCACCAGCGTGTTGGTGGGCGCGATGCCCAAGGGCAGCCTGGTCACCAACGACGCCAAGGAAACGATCTCCGCCGAGCAACTGAAAACGCAGTTCGACGCCGTGCTGCTGGCCGGCGGCGCCGAGGCGAGTCGCGACCTGCCGGCGCCGGGGCGCGAACTCGACGGCGTGCACTTCGCGATGGAGTTCCTGCCGCAGCAGAACAAGGTGGTGGCCGGTGACAAGGTCAAAGGGCAGATCTCGGCCGCCGGCAAACACGTGATCGTGATCGGCGGCGGCGACACCGGCAGCGACTGCGTGGGCACCAGCAACCGCCATGGCGCCGCCAGCGTGACGCAGTTCGAAGTGATGCCGATGCCGCCCGAGCAGGAGAACAAGCCGCTCACCTGGCCGTATTGGCCCACCAAGCTGCGCACGAGTTCGAGCCACGAAGAAGGCTGCGCGCGCGAATTCGCCATCGCGACCAAACAATTCGTCGGTGATGCTGACGGCGGCAAAGGCGGCAAGCTGAAGGCGCTGAAGACCGTGCACGTGCAATGGCAAGACGGCAAGATGGTCGAGGTGCCCGGCACCGAGCAGGACTACCCGGCCGAACTGGTGCTGCTGGCGATGGGCTTCGTCGCGCCGGTGGCGTCGGTGCTCGAAGCCTTCGGCGTCGACAAGGACGCCCGCGGCAACGCGCGCGCCGGCACCGACGATGGCAGCACCGGCTACCGAACCAGCGTCGACAAGGTGTTCGCCGCCGGCGACATGCGCCGTGGCCAGTCGCTCATCGTGTGGGCGATCCGCGAGGGCCGCCAGGCCGCGCGCGCGATCGACGCCTACCTGATGGGCAGTTCGGCGCTGCCGCGCTGAGGCAGCGACTCGCACCGCGCGCGCTGCACGGGCGTTCAGTTGCCTGCTGCACCTCTGCGGCCATGCAACACCCCCTTACCCTGCGCGCAGCCCGGCGCCTGTCGCTGCGCGACCATCGTGCGACAATGCGCCGCCCCGTGGCCGCTGCATCGACAAGCGGCCGAGCGCTGTCGGGGCCGCCGGCTGCAGGCACCCCCACAGCTTCGAATTGAACTCCGACACCCTGATCGACATCGACCACGTCACGTTCGGCTACGACTCGAGCCGCACGATTCTCAACGACGTGAGCCTGACCTTTCGACGCGGCAAGGTCACCGCGATCCTCGGTGGCTCGGGCTGCGGCAAGACGACGCTGCTGCGTCTGATCGCGGGCGTGTATCCCGCCAACAGCGGCCGCGTGGTGTTCGACGGCGAGACCGTCAACGCGGGTGACCGCGAGCAGCTCTATCGGCTGCGGCGGCGCCTGGGCATGCTGTTCCAGTTCGGGGCGCTGTTCACCGACCTCACGGTGTTCGAGAACGTGGCCTTCCCGCTGCGCGAACACACAGAATTGTCCGACAGGATGATCCGCGACATCGTGCTGATGAAGCTCAACGCGGTGGGCCTGCGCGGCGCGGCGCAGTTGCGCATCAGCGAAGTGTCGGGCGGCATGGCGCGGCGCATCGCGTTGGCGCGTGCGATGGCGCTGGACCCCGAGCTCATCATGTACGACGAGCCGTTCGCCGGGCTCGACCCGATCTCGATGGGCGTGGCCGCCAATCTGATTCGCAAGCTCAACGATGCCACCGGCTCCACGTCGCTGATCGTGTCGCACGATGTGCAGGAGTGTTTCGCGATCGCGGACTACGCGTTCCTGATGTCCTCGGGCGGCAAGATGGTGGCGCACGGCACGCCCGACCAGTTGCGCGTTTCCGACGACGCCGAGGTGCGGCAGTTCATCCGCGGCGAGCCCGACGGCCCGGTGCGCTTCCACTACCCGGCGCGCCCACTGGCCGCAGACCTGGGCATGCCGGCATGAGCCCGCACGGCCGACCGAAGGGCCCACGACTTCCCCGCTCTGGGGGGGCAGCATGACGGCCTTCCTCGGGGCGCTGGGCGCGCGCACGCTCAAGTGGTTGACGACGCTCGGCCACGCGCCGCCTTCTTCTTCGCTGATCTGTTGCGCTTCACGCCGCTGGCGTTGCGCCGCTTCAACCTGGTGGTCGCGCAGGTGCATGCGATCGGCAATCGTTCGCTGGTGATCATCGTGGCGTCGGGCCTGGCGGTCGGGTTCGTGCTGGCGCTGCAGATGTACTACGCGCTGGTCAGATATGGCGCTGCCGAGTCGCTGGGCCTGGTGGTCAACCTGTCGCTGGTGCGCGAGTTGGGGCCCGTGGTCACCGCGCTGCTGTTCGCGGGCCGTGCCGGCACGTCGCTGACTGCGGAGATCGGTCTGATGAAGGCCGGCGAGCAACTCTCGGCGATGGAACTGATGGCGATCGACCCGCGTGCTCGCGTGCTGGCGCCGCGCTTCATCGGCGGCATCGTGGCGATGCCCATCCTCGCGCTGCTGTTTTCGGCCATCGGCATTCTCGGCGCGTGGGTGGTGGCCGTGCTGCTGATCGGCATCGACCCCGGCAATTTCTGGTCGATCCAGCAGTCGGGCGTGGACATCTGGCGCGATGTCGGCAACGGCATCGTCAAGAGCGCGGTGTTCGGCGTGATCTGCACGTTCGTCGCGTTGTACCAGGGCTATGAGACGCAGCCGACTCCCGAGGGTGTGGCCTACGCCACCACGCGCACGGTGGTGGTGTCGTCGCTGGGGGTGCTGGGCATGGACTTCATTCTCACGGCGCTGATGTTCTCGACGCCGTGATTCATGCGAGAGGGTGTATGGCGATGAGCAAGAGAGGCACTGAAACGCTGGTCGGCCTGTTCGTGCTGCTGGGCATCCTCGCCATGACCTTCATCGCGTTGAAAGCCGCCAACCTGGCCAGCTTCGGCCAACGCGAGGGCTACCCGCTGCAGGCGCGATTCGACAACATCGGTGGCCTGAAGGTGCGCGCGCCGGTGCGCAGCGCGGGCGTCACCGTGGGCCGCGTCACCGCGATCCGCCTGGACACCAAGACCTTCCAGGGCTTGGTGACGATGGAGATCGAACGCGAGTTGCAGTTTCCGAAAGACAGCTCGGCCAAGATCCTCACCGACGGCTTGCTGGGCGATCAATACGTCGGGCTCGAAGCCGGCGGCGAAGACAAGAACCTCGCCGCAGGCGACACGATCACCCAAACGCAATCGGCCGTCGTGCTGGAAAACCTGATCGGACAATTCCTGTTCAACAAGGCGTCCGAAGCCGGCTCGCCCAGTGCGCCGGCCACCGCGCCGCCTCCCGCCCCGGCAAAGAAATGACGGCTCGCCGTCTTGCCGCGCTCTGGCTGGCGGTCACCGCGCTGGGGGGCTGCGCCTCCACGCCGGCGGGCACACCGAGTGATCCGCTGGAGAGCGCGAATCGCGCTGTGTTCTCGTTCAACGAGGCAATTGACGCGGCGCTGCTCAAGCCGGTGGCCGAGGGGTACACCGCGGTGTTGCCCGAATTCGTGCGCAACTGTGTGGACAACTTCTTCAACAATTTCAACGACGCCTGGTCGGCCGTGAATCAACTGCTGCAAGCCAAGCCGGCTGCTGCGCTCGAGATGGGGATGCGCTTCAGCGTCAACACCGTGTTTGGCTTCGGCGGGCTTGTCAACGTCGCCGGCGCGGGCATCGAGCGCCGACAAGAAGACTTCGGGCAAACGCTGGGCCGCTGGGGCATGCCCCCGGGTCCGTACCTGGTGTTGCCGATACTCGGCCCGAGCACGCTGCGTGACACCGCGGGGTTGACGCTCGACATTCAGGCGGTGCCCGAGTCGTTCCTCGATCGGGGCGCAGGGCGCTACGCGTTGGGCGCGTTGCAGGTGATCAGTGTGCGCGCCAACCTGCTACCGGCCACCCGCGCCCTCGACCAGCTCGCGCTCGACAAGTATTCGTTGGTGCGTGATGGCTACCTGGCCCGCCGCCGCAATCTAATCTACGACGGCAATCCACCCGAAGAGCCCGAAACTCCAGACAACGACACCAACGAGGGCTCGCAGCCGAAGTGAACCACCGCCTGGACGCTTGCGTTAAGGTACGGTTCAGACGGAAGAGCTGAAGGAAACCAGATGTTTCGCAAGATCGTGTTGGGGCTGGCGCTATGCACCGCGCAACTGGGTGTGATGGCGGAGACCGCGCCCGATGCATTCATGTTGCAGTTGGCCACCGAAGTGATCGACGCGGTGAAGGGTGACAAAGCCATCCAGGCCGGTGACGTCGGCCGCATCCGCGCGCTGGTCGATACCAAGATCGTGCCCAACGTCAATCTGCAGCGCATGGTCGTCAAGTCGGTCGGTCCGCCCTGGCGCTCGGCCAGCCCCGAACAACAGAAGCGCTTGACCGAGGAGTTCAAGACCTACCTGATCAACACCTACGCGGGAGCGCTGACCACGGTCAAGGATCAGAGCGTCAAGTTGCGGCCCATGCGCGCGGGTGGCAACCCCAACGAAGTGGTGGTCGGCACCGACGTGGTTGGCAAGGGCGAACCGATCCAACTCGATTACCGGCTCGAGAAGGCCGGCGAGGCTTGGAAGATCTACGACTTCAACGTGCTCGGCCTGTGGGCCACCGAGAGCTTCCGCAGCCAGTTCTCGCGAGACCTGAGCGCCGGCGGCATCGACGCGCTGATCGATCGCTTGGCCGAGAAGAACAAGGCCATCGCGGGCAGCAAGAGCTGACGTTGGCTCATCGCTGGCTCATTGCTGGATCACCGTCCCATGCTGGTATTGCCTGAAGTGCTGACGCTGCGCGAGGCCAGCACCACGTTGCAGATGCTCGAACAATCGATGCGCGCGGACGATGCGGCCACGCTGACCGTCGATGCATCGGCGCTGCGCAGCTTCGATACCGCCGCAGTGGCGGTGCTGCTGGAGTGCCGGCGCCTGGCGCGTGCGTGGAACAAGGGCTTCGAAGTGCGCAATGCGCCGGTCAAGCTGGGCGACCTGGTGCGCATGTATGGCGTGGAGTCGTTGCTCGCGTTTGCTGCGCCTCCGGGGTCGGCGCACTGATCCGGCAGCGGTTCTCGCTACTGCTCCTCGTCCCACACGCAGCCGTCGCGCGCGATCATCGCGCTGGCCGCCGGTGGGCCCCAGGTGCCTGCGGCGTAGGCACGCGGCGGGTTGGGATCGTAGGCCCACGCATGCAGCACCGGCTCGACCCAGCGCCACGCCTGCTCCTGCTCGTCGCTGCGCACAAAGAGGTTGAGCCGCCCCGCGATCGCATCGAGCAGCAGGCGCTCGTAGGCGCCTACCCGCTCGGCGGCGAACGCCTTGTCGAAATCGAGATCGAGGAACACCGGCGACAGCAGCTCGCCCTGGCCCGATCCCTTGGTCGCGAGCAGGTGCAACTCCAGCCCGTCTTCAGGTTGCAGTTTGATCACGAGTTTGTTGGCGCGCGACGAGCCTGGAAAGATCGGGTGCGGCACCGGCCTGAAATTGACGGCGATCTGTGCGTGGCGCGCCGCCAGCCGCTTGCCGGTGCGCAGGAAGAACGGCACCCCGGCCCAGCGCCAGCTCTGCACCTCGGTGCGCAGCGCGACGAAGGTCTCGGTCATGCTGCCCGCGGGCACCTTGGCTTCGTCGAGATAGCCCGGCACCGGCTTGCCGTCGACGTTACCGGCCTTGTACTGGCCGCGCACCACGTCGCGCGCGACGCTCTCTGCGGTGAAGGGCTTCAGCGACTTCAGCACCTTGAGCTTCTCGTCGCGAATGGCATCGGCGTCGTTGGTTGGCGGCGGCTCCATCGCGATCATCGTCAGCAACTGCAGTGCGTGGTTCTGCACCATGTCGCGCAGTGCACCGGTGCGGTCGTAGAAGTCGCCGCGCGTGCCCACGCCCAGCCCTTCAGCCAGCGTGATCTGGATGTTGGCGATGCTCTCGCGCCGCCACAACGGCTCGAACAGGGCATTGCCGAAACGCAGCGCCGACAGGTTCTGCACCGATGGCTTGCCCAGGTAGTGGTCAATGCGAAACGCCTGGCGTTCGCTGAACGCGCCGGTCACCACGCGATTGATCTCCTGCGCGCTGGCCAGACTGTGGCCGAGCGGTTTTTCGAGCACCACGCGCACTTGCGGAGAGTTCAGTCCGGCTGCCCCAAGCTGCGCGCAGACCACCGGGAACAGGTGCGGGCTGGTGGCCAGGTACATCACCACCGTGTCGGCGTGGCGCTCGGCGAGCCACTGCTTGAGCCCTGCGTAGTCGGCGGGCTGCGACAAATCCATGCGCCGATAGTGCAGCAGCGCAGCGAAGCGCGTGAACTCGGCATCGGTGGGTTGCTTGGCCCGATCGACCTCGACGAAACGCTCCTTGATGAACGAGCGGTAGGCGTCGTCGCTGCGCGCATCGCGCGCCACCGCCAGGATGCGCCCACCCGCAGGCAGCTTGCCGTGGCGAA
Organism: uncultured beta proteobacterium; assembly: GCA_963774185.1. Lineage (GTDB taxonomy): Bacteria > Pseudomonadota > Gammaproteobacteria > Burkholderiales > Burkholderiaceae_C > JAEUPI01. The sequence goes on along the minus strand of CAVZEK010000010.1, from coordinate 25,852 downwards.
AGGCCTGGAACAACGCCGGCATCAGCTTGCGCCAGGTGAGGTCGCCGGTGCCGCCGAACAAGACGAGATCGAACGACATGGTGCCGTGTGGCGGCCGTGAAGGCTGCAGCGTGGTGGGTTGCGAGAGCCATGATACGACGCACGATCAACGCGAATGCGAGGTGCGATGGCCGCCGATCTGCGAAGGTTCTCCGCGCTGCCGCTGCAGGCGCCCGAGGCGTTTGCCGATCTGTCGAGGGTGCCGGGCACGACGCTGGTGCTCGATGCGCCGACGCTGCGCAGCCTGGGTGCGCCGGCGGCCTGGACGCATCGAGGGCCTGCTTGCTCGCGCGCCTGCGCGGCCGCCCCGCGATGCCTCGCCCCGCGCAGCGCCGCACCAAATGCCCACACAGCGGGACGGTGGTTGCCGGAGCCGGTGCCTGCTCGCTCGGGCACGATCCCTGCATCGGTGTTTGCTCGGTATGCCGGGGCACCTGGGCTCGTGACAATCCCCGCATTCGCCAACCGTCAGGAGAACCATTCATGCTCAAACACGCCGTGGCCGCCGCGCTCGCCCTCAGCTTCATCGGGGCAGCGCACGCCGGCAAGACGCTCGATGCCATCAACCAGCGCGGGCAGCTGGTCTGTGGGGTCAACCCCAACCTGCAGGGCTTCTCGGCCGCCGACAGCCAGGGCAACTGGGCCGGCCTCGACGTCGACGTCTGCAAGGCGATCGCCGCCAGCGTGCTGAAGGATGCCAGCAAGATCAAGTGGGTGCCGCTCAACGCGCAGCAGCGCTTCGCGGCGCTGCAGTCAGGCGAGATCGACATCCTGTCGCGCAACACCACCTGGACGCTGACGCGCGATGCGTCGCTGGGCCTGATGTTCACAGGTACCACCTACTACGACGGCCAGGGCTTCATGGTGCCCAAGAAGAGCAAGATCACCTCGGCCAAGCAGCTCAAGGGGGCGACCGTGTGCGTGCAATCGGGCACCACCACCGAAAAGAACCTGAACGACTACTCCAAGTCGGCGGGTCTCAACATGAAGCCGGTGGTATTCGAGACGCAAGAGGCCGCCGACAAGGCCTACGACGCCGGCCGGTGTCAGGCCTATACGACAGATGCCTCGGGCTTGGCGTCGATTCGCAACAAGGCCTTGTCGAAACCCGAGGACCACGTGATCCTGCCCGAGCTGATCTCCAAAGAACCGCTGGGGCCATCGGTGCGCCGGGGCGACGACGAGTTCTTTACGATCGCCAAGTGGGTGGTGTTCGCGCTGATCGAAGCCGAGGAGTACGGCGTCACGCAGGCCAACGTCGACCAGATGGTCAAGGAAAGCAAGGACCCCGTGGTGCAGCGCATCCTCGGCACGTCGGAGGACACAGGCAAGTTGCTCGGCCTTGACAAGGACTGGGCCTACCGTGCGATCAAGGCGGTGGGCAACTACGGCGAGATCTTCGAGCGCAACGTTGGCCCGAACTCGCCGCTGAAGCTGCCGCGCGGCGCCAACAACCTGTGGAGCAAGGGCGGCTTCATGTACGCCCCGCCGGTGAGGTAAGGAACAAGCGGACAGGGTTCGCCGCAGGCGAACCCGCCTTCCTTCCCGTTCATGGCAGCACCTCCTAAGACACGGTCCTGGTCCTGGCGCAGCAAGGCCTTTCGGGGCGTGCTGTACCAGGTGATCGTGCTGGCGCTGATCGCCGCCGCCGGCATGTACCTGTTCTCCAACACGCTGGAGAACATGCGGGCGCGCGGCATCAAGAGCGGCTTCGACTTCATCACCCAGCCGGCCGGCTTCGCGATCGGCGAGAGCGTGGTGCCGTTCGACAGCGCCGAAAGCTACGGCAAGGCGTTCCTGGTCGGGCTGTCCAACACCTTTCGAGTGGCGATCGTCGGCATCGTGCTGGCCACGATCATCGGCACGCTGGTGGGCATCGGCCGCTTGTCGCACAACCTGCTGGTGCGCTCGTTGAGCAGCGCCTACGTCGACTTGCTGCGCAACGTGCCGGTGCTGCTGCAGTTGTTCATCTGGTACTTCGTGCTCACCGAGTTGCTGCCGCCGATCGAAGAGGCGCTGCATCCGTTGCCCGGGGTGTTCCTCAGCAAGAACGGCCTGCAGTTTCCGAATCCCGAATGGGTGCCGGGACAGTGGGGCACGCTGGCCGGTTTCGTGGTCGGCCTGGTCGGCGTGTGGGGCTGGGCGCGCTGGGTGCGCCTGCGCCTCGAGGCCACCGGCCAGGCGCCGATGTTTGTGTTGCCGGCGTTGGTCATCCTGGTGCTGGCCACGGCGGTGGGTTGGCTGATCGGTGGCGCACCCACCGGCTTCGACATGCCGGAAAAGACCGAGATCAACGTGGTCGGCGGCGGCGCGGTGACGCCGGAGTTCCTGACGGTGCTGCTCGGGTTGACCATCTATACCGCGGCCTACATCGCCGAGGTGGTGCGGGCCGGCATCCAGTCGGTGCCCTACGGCCAGCACGAGGCCAGCGTGTCGCTGGGCCTCACGCGCGCCAGGGAGCTGCGCCTGGTGCAGCTGCCGCAGGCGCTGCGCGTGATCATCCCGCCGACTGACCAACCAGTACCTCAATCTGACGAAGAACTCGTCGCTCGCCGTGGCGGTGGGGTATCCCGATCTGGTGTCGATCTCCAACACCTCGCTCAACCAGACCGGCCGCGCGATCGAATGCATCGCCATCGTGATGGCGTGCTACCTCACGCTGTCGCTGCTGACCTCGGCGCTGATGAACTGGTACAACCGCCGCGCGGCGATCAGGGAGCGCTGATATGGCCCGCCCCCGAAGCGGCCTAGCGGCCGCTCCCCCTCAAGGGGGCGCCGCCAGCGAACCGGCAAAGCCGGATCCGCGGCGGCCGCTTGGTTGTGGGAGATCGTGCGCCTTGTTGAGGTGCCGGTGCCGCGATGAGTGCCGTGGTCTTCGCGCCGATCGAAAGCCGGCCGCCGCCGGTGGCAGTGCGGGGTGCGCTGGCCTGGATCCAGCGCAACTTCTTCGACGGCTGGGTCAACTCGCTGGCCACGATCGTCACCGTGCTGGTGCTGCTGTGGCTGGTGCCGCCGCTGTTCGGCTGGTCGGTGCTGCACGCGGTGTTCGCGCCCGACAACGCGGCGTGCCGCGCCGCGCAGGAACATGGTGCCTGCTGGGGCGTGGTGGCCGAGAAGGGCCGCCTGATCCTGTTCGGGCGCTATCCGTTCGAGGAGCAGTGGCGGCCGCTGGCGGCCTGCGCGATTCTGATCGCGCTGCTGGTGGCCAGTTGCCTGCGTCCGTTCTGGAAGCCGTGGCTGGCGCCGCTGTGGCTGATCGTGCTGGCGGTGTGTTTCGTGCTGATGCGCGGCGGCTGTGCTCGGTCTGACGGCGGTCGAAACCTCGCGCTGGGGCGGCTTCCCGCTGACGCTGGCGCTGTCGGTGGTGAGCCTGGCGGTGGCCTTTCCGCTGGCCATCCTGGTGGCATTGGGGCGCACGTCCAAGCTGCCGGCGATCCGCGCGGTGTGCGTGCTCTACGTCGAGCTGATCCGCGGCGTGCCGCTGATCTCGGTGCTGTTCATGGCGTCGTTCATGTTCCCGCTGTTCATGCCGCACGGCGTCACGATCGACGTGCTGCTGCGGGTGCTGGTGGGCATGACGCTGTTCGCCGCGGCCTATCTGGCCGAGGTGGTGCGCGGCGGCCTGCAGGCGCTGCCCAAAGGCCAGGTCGAGGCGGCGCAAGCGCTGGGCCTCACCTATTGGCAGACCACCCGCAAGATCGTGCTGCCGCAGGCGCTGCGGCTGGTGGTGCCGGCCATCGTCAACAGCTTCATCAGCACGTTCAAGGACACCTCGCTGGTCACCATCGTCAGCCTGTACGACCTCACCGGCGCGCTGCAGCTGGCGCTGGGCGACGCCGACTGGCGCAAGTTCTTCCTCGAGGGCCAGCTGTTCGTGGCGGCGGTGTACTTCGTCTGCTGCTTCGCGCTGTCGCGCTACAGCCGCTGGGTCGAGTCATACCTCAACACCGGCATGCGCCGTCAATAACGAGAAGGTCGCGACCATGGGCACCGACACGCCGATCATCGTCTTCGACAACGTCAGCAAGTGGTACGGCCAGTTCCACGTGCTGCGCGACATCCAGCTCAACGTGGCCAAGGGCGAGCGCATCGTCATCTGCGGTCCGTCGGGCTCGGGCAAGTCCACGCTGATCCGCTGCATCAACCGCCTCGAGGAGCATCAGGCCGGCCACCTCACCGTCGACGGCATCGAGCTCACCGACGACGTGAAAGCGATCGACGCCGTGCGCCGCAACGTCGGCATGGTGTTTCAGCAGTTCAACCTGTTCCCGCATCTCACGGTGCTCGAGAACCTGACGCTGGCGCCGATGTGGGTCGGCAAGATGCCGAAGAAGGAGGCCGAAGACAAGGCGATGGTGCAGCTGCAGCGCGTGCGCATTGCCGAGCAGGCGGCCAAGTACCCGCTGCAGCTGTCGGGCGGCCAGCAGCAGCGCGTGGCGATCGCGCGCGCGTTGTGCCTGACGCCGAAGATCATGCTGTTCGACGAGCCGACCTCGGCGCTGGACCCCGAGATGATCAACGAGGTGCTCGAGGTGATGATCGACCTGGCCAAGCAGGGCATCACGATGCTGTGCGTCACGCACGAGATGGGCTTTGCGCGCCAGGCGGCCGACCGCGTGATCTTCATGGACCAGGGGCAGATCGTCGAGCAGAACACGCCGGTCGAGTTCTTCAACCACCCGAAGACCGATCGCGCGAAAGACTTCCTGTCGAAGATCCTGTCGCACTGACAGACCCGGCGTGCTCAGCGTCTGTCCGCCCGACGCGCTGCAGACCGGCGGCGACGCGCTGCCACTGCCGCACGGCGACTGTTATTGGGTGTGGCCGGGGCGCTTCTTGGCGGGCGCGCATCCTGCGGGCTGCCTGGACGCGCTGCTGCAATCGGGTGTCGACAGCTTCGTCGACCTCACCTGCAGCCAGCCTGCGCTGGCGCGTTATGCCACCGCGCTGCCGCCCCACGCGCGCTGGCAAGGCTATGCGATCACCGACTATGCGGTGCCCGGCGTGCGGCTGATGCACGACATCGTCGATGCCATCGATGCCGAGCTGCAGCGCGGCGCGCGCGTGTACCTGCACTGCCACGCCGGCGTCGGCCGCACCGGCACGGCGCTCGGCTGCTGGCTGGTCGAGCAAGGGCTCGCGGGGCCCGCTGCGCTGGCCTTGATCGCGCACAAGCGCAGCACGCTGGCGCGCCTGGATGCGGCCCCGCGCTCGCCAGAAACCGACGCGCAGCGGGCCTTCGTGCTGCATTGGGCACCGCGTCGGCCGGCCTCATGAGCGAAGACGACGGCGCGCTGCGCATCGTGTTCGACTTCGGCGGCGTGCTGTTCAACTGGCAGCCAGAAGCACTGGTGCAGCGCCATCTGCCGCGGCACGCGACCGGCGCCGCGGCGAACCGTGCGCTGATGGCGGGCGTGTTCCAGGGCTTCGATGGCGATTGGGCACAGTTCGACCGCGGCGTGCTCGATGGGCGCGAGCTGGTGCGCCGCATCGTGGCGCGCACCGGCCTGCCCGCGCGCGGAGTTGCCGCGCTGGTGGATGGCGTGCCGCCATCGCTGACGCCCAAGCCCGACACGGTGGACCTGCTGCTGCGGCTGCGCGCAGCCGGCGTCGCGCTGCACTTCCTGTCGAACATGCCGCTGCCGTACGCCGAGCACCTGAACCGCGCGCACCCCGGCTTGATAGGCCAGTTTCGCAGCGGGTTGTATTCGTCGCACGTGCGGCTGATCAAGCCCGAAGCCGAGCTCTACGAACTGGCCAGTCGAAGTTTTGCGGCGCCGGCTGCTCGGTTGGTGCTGCTCGACGACATCGCCGCCAATGTCGACGCGGCGCGCGCCAGCGGCTGGAAGGCACTGCAATTCACCGATGCGCGCAGCTGCGAACAGGCGCTGCGCGCCAACGCCTGGTGGCCCGAGGAATGACCCAACCTCGATGCGGCCTGGCGGCCGCTCACTCCACAAGGGGCAACACCAGCGGACCGGCAAAAGCCGGATCCGCGGTGTTCGCTTGAGTCCGCTCGAGCGATCTCAGCGCTGCTGCGTCAGACCCGCAAGGCCCTGCAGCGCCGCGTCGCGCGCCTGCGCGACGATCGCGTGCTTCCACTCGTCGGTATCGGTGTAGAAGGCGTCACGCACCAGGCGCTTGATGGCTTGGCGCTGCTCGGCACCGGTTTCGGGATGGTTTTCCAGCCACTGGTCGGCGCGCAGCGCGTTGGTCACTTCGAGCACCGGCAGCGTGCCGTATTCGAGTGCGATGCCGGTGTATTCGGCCTGCGGGCATTCCTCGTACGCCGCCATCCACATCAAGCCGGTGAGGTAGGCCGAGGTCGAGCTGCCGTCGTAGATCGAGGTCACGTCCTGACCCCACCAGCGGCGCGCGCGCTCATAGGCCACCGCGTCGTCGCGGCACGCGAAGATGCGCTCGCCCAGGCCGCTCGGCCCCAGGCCGGTATGGAAGTCGATCCAGCCGAGCCGGGCGCAGCGCAGGCCGTGCTCGCGCAGCACCGCGCGCAGCGTCAGGTTGCTCCAGGTGGGCTCGCGACCGCCGTAGAACAAACCGTTGGGGTGGCGATGCTGCCCGCCCGACACCACCGACTGGTACGCTTTTTCGCCGTGTTGGGCGATGTAGCGCCTCATCGCGGCGTTCGCTTCGGCGGGTGGTGGCCACTGGTCGGGCACCAGCCAGTGCGCGATCTCGTCGTAGGTTGCGTTCACCGGCAGCGGCTTGCTGAAGTCGTGGAAGTTGCGGTTCAGATCAACGTTTTCATGCGTCGTGCGCCGCCACCATGAGAAGCCGTACGGGTTGAGGCCATGCACGAACAGCACGGCCGCACTGGCGCGCTCGGCCGCGGCACGGAACTCGGCGTCACCGAGCAGCGACACCTGCGCGCCGGAGCCGCAGAATCCTTCCACGCCGTGGCAGGCGCTGCTCAGGATCAACAACGCCTGGGCTTGCGGCGGGCCCAGCCGCGCTATGTCCATCGCCAACGGCTCGCCGTCGCGACCGCGTCTTGGGTGCTCGTGGCCGCTGACGGACAAACCCGCCGTGCGCGCAGCGGCGAGGAATTTCTGGCGTGCCTCGGTATAGCTCTGGGCGAACGAGTCGGCGGCTTTCATCGAGCAGTGCGGGTCGTGCTGCGATCGAATCGACAATCAACGCGGCGCCGCCAGCCACGCCTCGGCCAGGCGCACCCAGACGGTGGCACCCAGCGGAATCAGGTCGTCGTTGAAGTCGTAGCTCGGGTTGTGCAGCATGCATGGGCCCATGCCGTGGCCGCCCGCGCGGTGAGCGCCGTCGCCATTGCCGATCAGGAAATAGCAACCCGGCTTGCCCTGCAGAAAGTAGCTGAAGTCTTCGGCGCCCATCGTCGGTTCGAAGTCGTGCACGTTGTCCGTGCCAACCACCTCGGCCAGCAGCTTGCGCGCGAAATCGGTCTCGGCTTTGTGATTGATGGTGGGCGGGTAGTTGCGCGTGAAGGCGAAGTCGCATCCGCATTCGAAGGCGGCACACGTGCTCTCGGCGATGGTCTTCATACGCCGCTCGATCAGGTCGAGCACTTCGGTCGTGAAGGTGCGCACCGTGCCCTCGACCAAGCAGACCTCGGGGATCACGTTAGTCGCCTCGCCGGTGTGGATCATCGTCACCGAGATCACACCGGTGTCGAGCGGGCGCTTGTTGCGGCTGATGATGGTCTGGAAGGCTTGCACCATCTGGCACGCGGCGGGCACCGGGTCGATGCCGTTGTGCGGCATGGCGCCGTGCGCACCCTTGCCCGTGATGGTGATCTTGAACTCGTTGCTTGACGCGAACACGGGCCCGTCGCGCAACGCAAACTGGCCCACCGCCATGCCGGGCCAGTTGTGCGCGCCGAAGATGGCCTCCATCGGGAACTTGTCGAACAGCCCGTCCTTCATCATCTCGCGCGCACCGCCGCCGCCTTCTTCAGCTGGCTGGAACACCAGGTACACGGTGCCGTCGAACGTGCGGTGTTTGCTCAGGTGCTTGGCCGCAGCCAGCAGCATCGCGGTGTGGCCGTCGTGTCCGCATGCGTGCATCTTTCCTGCGTGACGGCTGGCGTGCTCGAAGCGGTTGACCTCGGTCATCGGCAGCGCGTCGATGTCGGCACGCAAGCCCACGGCACGCTTGGAGGTGCCGTTCTTGACGATGCCGACCACGCCGGTCTTGCCCAGGCCGCGGTGGATCGGGATGCCCCACTCGGTGAGCGCCTTGGCGATCACGTCGGCGGTGCGCTGCTCCTCAAAACACAGTTCGGGATGGGCGTGGATGTCGCGGCGCAGCGTCGTGATGGCGGCCGCATCGGCCAAGATGGATTCGATCAGGCGCATGCTGGCTCCGGCTTCCCACGGCAGGGCAGCCAGTGTACGTCGGCCCTACCGGGCCTTGCCAGCGCCCGGAACCGGGGCCGGAGTCAGACGCGCACGCCGCCGAACTCGGTGAGCATCGTCAGGTCGACGTACTGCGACGCCACGTGACGGCGCGCGTTGTAGTTGACGACGAAGCCGCCGATGTCGACGCTTTGCATCGATTCCAGCGCTGCGATCAGCGTGTCGCGTGTCACGCCCTTGCCGGCGCGTTTCAGGCCTTCGGCGAACACCTTGGCCGCCACGTAGCCTTCGATGCTCGAGTAGTTCGCTTTGTACTCAGCGCCGCCGCGCTGCACCGCGGCGAGGAACTCGCGCGCGATCGGCGACTTCGGCTGGAACGGAAACGGCATCACTTGGCTGATCGCCACGCCGCGCGCATCGGCCCCGAGCTCCTCGGACAGGGCCTGCGTGCCGACGAACGAGACGTTGTAGAACGTGCCGCCGAAGCCGGCCTTGCGGGCTTCGCGCACGAACGCGGCGCAGCTTTTGTACGCGCTGATCTGCACGATGGCATCGGGCTTGCTCGCCATGATGGCCTGCACCGCCGCCGACACCGCCACCGTGTTGCGCTCGACCAGGCCCACGGCCACCGGCTCGAGCTGGTGTGCCTTCAGCGCGCGCACCACGCCGTCGAGCCCGGCCTGACCGTAGCTGTCGTTCTGCCGGAACACGGCCACCTTCTTCAGGCCCAGCGTGGTCAGCTGCTTGACGATGGCGGCGGTCTCGTCGAAGTAGCTGGCGCGCACATGGAACACGTAGCGGCTGAACGGATCGCGCAGCGCCTCGGCGCCGGTGAACGGGCCGAAGAACGGGATCTTGCTCTGGTTGATCAGCGGCAGCGCCGCCAGCGACGTCGGTGTGCCCACGTAGCCGAACAGCGCGAACACGTCGTCCTTGATGAAGGCTTCGGTGTTGGCGCGGCACTTGTCGGGTTCGTACTGGTCGTCGAGCGTGCGCAGCTCGATGGTCGCGCCATGGATGCCGCCCGCGGCATTGATGGCGTCGAAGTACAGGCGCGCGCCGCGGTTCATCTGGATGCCCAGTTGCGCTGCTGCGCCACTGAACGCGGCCGACTGGCCGAGCACGATGCGACGATCGGTCTCCGAGAGGGCCGGCAGCGCGACAACGGCAGCGGAGGCGGCCAAATGGGTGAGGGCAGTACGGCGTTTCATGGGAAGTCTCTATGTATGCGGATTCATATCCCCTGTGCGCACAGGGTAGACCGGCTGAGGCCTGCGTGGCTGCCGCGCTCGTGCGCGTGCGCACGACGCAGTACGCCGCGGTGCGCATTTTTTCGCGGGTTGGCGTGCTTTCTTCCGAGAAGCTTGCCCGCGGTCAATGACAAGGGCCTGGCCGATGCGGCCGCCGCGCGCGCACCGTGAAAGGCGGCCGCGTGCTCTCGGCGCCACGGCGATTCGCCTCACACGCGCACGCGGCCGTCGTCGGTGAGCATCGACATGTCGACGAAGCGCGACGCCACATGGCTGTGGCCGCTGTAGTTGACGATGAAGCCGCCGAGGTCGAGGTTCTGAACCTGCTCCAGGCCGCCGATCAGGCTCTCGCGGTTGGGCGCACGGCCGGCGCGGCGCAGACCTTCGACGAACAGCTTGGCCGCCACGTAGCCTTCCATGCTCGAGTAGTTGGGCTTGTTGTCACCGCCAGCGCGCTGCACGGCCGCCAGGTACTCGCGCGACAACGGCGTGGTCAGGCTGAACGGGAACGGCATCACCTGGCTGACCACGATGCCTATGGCCTGCTTGCCCAGTTCATCGGCCAGTGCCTGCGTGCCGACGAACGATACGTTGTAGAACGTGCCGCCGTAGCCGGCCTTGCGCGCCTCGCGGATGAAGGCGGCGCAGCTCTTGTAGGCGCTAATCTGCACCACCGCGTCGGGCTGGGTCGGGACAATCGCATTGACCGCCGCGGCCACGTCCACCGTGTTGCGCTCGACCAGGCCCACAGCCACCGGCGCGAGGTTCTGCACTTTCAGCGCACGCAGCACACCGTCAAGACCGGCCTGGCCGTAGTTGTCGTTCTGGCGAAAAACGGCGATCTTCCTCAGCCCGAGCGAGGTCAATTGCTTGACGATCAGTGCGGTCTCGTCGTAGTAGCTGGCGCGCACATGAAAGATGTTGCGGCTGAGCGGGTCGCGCAGCGCCTCGGCACCGGTGAACGGTCCGAAGAACGGGATCTTGCTCTGGTTGATCAACGGCAGTGCGGCCACCGACGTCGGCGTGCCGACGTAGCCGAACAGCGCGAACACGTCGTCCTTGATCAGCGCTTCGGTGTTGGCTTTGCACTTGTCGGGCTCGTACTGGTCGTCCAGCGTGCGCAACTCGATCTGGGCGCCGTTGATGCCGCCCCCAGCATTGATGGCGTCGAAATACAGGCGCGCGCCGCGGTTCATCTGGATGCCCAGCTGCGCGGCTGCCCCGCTGAACGCTGCCGACTGGCCGAGCACGATGCGGCGGTCGACCTGCGCAAGCGCCGGCAGCGCGAGCGAGGAGGCAGCGGCCGCAAGGCCGCCGATGGCGTGGCGTCGATTGATCAACTTCATGGTTTCCCCTCCGGCCTTGGCTTACGAGCTCGGTGCGCAAGCGTAGACCCAGAAACCTCTTGTCACCTCGGCGCCATCGTAAGTGGTCGGCGGGCTCGTGACAAAGTTCTTGCGCAACACCCTGAACGCGGGGAACGAAGCGACAGTGGCTGCGTAAGCCGCAACACCCACGCGCCGCAGGCCGACAAAACCGTTGTGAGATAGTCCCGCCATGCATAGCCCAACCCAGCGGACGGTGCGCGGCGCTTGCCCGCACGACTGCCCGGACACCTGTGCCTTGCGGGTGACGGTCGAAGGCGGCCGCGTGGTGCGTGTTCAAGGCGACCCCGACCATCCGCCAACACATGGCGCGCTGTGCAACAAGGTCTCGCGCTACGCCGAGCGCACGCACAGCCCCGATCGCGTGCTGCATCCGCTAAAACGCGTGGGCCCCAAAGGCAGCGGGCGCTTTCAGCGCATCGGCTGGGACGAGGCGCTCGACACCATCGCCTCGCGGCTGCACGCCACCGCCCGGCGCGACCCGCAAGCCATCGTGCCCTACAGCTACGCCGGCACGATGGGCCTGGTGCAGGGCGAGAGCATGGCGGCGCGCGTGTTCAACAAGCTCGGCGCGTCGTTGCTCGATCGCACCATCTGCTCGAGTGCCGGCGGCGAGGCGCTGGCCGCCACCTACGGCGGCAAGATCGGCATGCACCTGGAGCACTACGCCGAAAGCAAGCTGATCGTCATCTGGGGCAGCAACTCGATCACCTCGAACCTGCACTTCTGGACCTTTGCGCAGCAGGCCAAGCGCAATGGCGCCAGGCTGTGGTGCATCGACCCGCGGCGCAGCGAAACGGCCGAGAAGTGCCACCGCCACCTGGCGCTGTTGCCCGGCACCGACGGCGCGCTGGCGCTGGCGTTGATGCACGAGCTGATCACCCACCGCTGGCTCGACGAGGACTACATCGCGCGCCACGTCGAAGGCTTCAACACGCTGCGCGAGCGGGCGCTGGCCTGGCCGCCCGAGCGCGCGGCTGCGGAGTGCGGCTTGCAAGCTGGCGACATCCGCGAACTGGCGCGCGAGTACGGCACCACCCAACTGGCGGCGATCCGGTTGAACTACGGCATGCAGCGTGCTGCCGGTGGCGGCAACGCGGTGCGCCTGATCGCGCTGCTGCCGTGCCTCACGGGCGCGTGGCGCCACCGCGCTGGCGGCCTGCTGTTGTCGGCGTCGGGCTGGTTCAAGTCGGTGCGTGGCGACGCGGCTTTGCAGATGCCCGAGCTGCTCGCGGGCCGCAAGCCGCGCACGATCAACATGAGCACCATCGGCGACGATCTGCTGCGCGAGACGTCGCCGGCCTTCGGCCCGAAGATCGAAGCGCTGGTGGTCTACAACAGCAACCCGGTGGCCGTGGCACCGCACTCGTCGCGCGTCGTGCAGGGCTTTGCACGCGAAGATCTGTTCACCGTGGTGCTCGAGCATTTCATGACCGACACCGCCGACCATGCCGACATCGTATTGCCGGCCACCACGCAACTCGAGCACCTGGATGTTCACATCTCGTACGGCCACACCTACGCGATGTTCAACGAGCCCGCGATCGCGCCACTGGGCGAGGCCAAGCCCAACTCGCAGATCTTTCGCGAACTGGCGCAGCGCATGCAGTTCTCCGAGCCGTGTTTTGCCGATGACGATGTGACGCTGGCACGCACCGCGCTGCCCGGGGTCGACTTCGACACGCTGCGCCGCGATGGCTGGGTCAAGCTGCCATTGCCCGAGGCACCGTTTGCCGAAGGCCACTTCCAGACGCCCAGCGGCAAGGTGCTGGTCGACGCCCCCGGCGTCGGCGTGCCCGACTACGTGCCGCCGTACGAGGGCGCGCGCTCGCCGTTGGCGGCGCGTTACCCGTTGGCCATGATCTCGCCGCCGGCGCGCAACTTTCTCAATTCGAGCTTCGTCAACGTGGCCTCGCTGCGCGCGGCCGAGCGCGAGCCGCTGCTCGAAATGCACCCCGACGACGCCGCCGCGCGCGGCATCGCCGACGGCGCGATGGTCGAGGTGTTCAACGAACGCGGGCGCTACCACTGCCGCGCGCGCGTGGGCGAGCGGGCGCGGCCCGGCGTGGTCAACGGCCTGGGCGTGTGGTGGCGCAAGTTCGGCATGCGCGGCACCAACGTCAACGAATTGACCAGCCAGCGGCTCACCGACATCGGCCGCGCGCCCACCTTCTACGACTGCCGCGTCGAGGTGCGGCTGGCATGAGCCCCGCCGCCCCCCGCCGCACACCCCACTGATGCGGTGCGACGCGCGACGCTGCTGATGGCCGGGCTGGGTGGCATCGCGGCCGTGGTGATCGCAGCGGCAGCGCTGGCGTGCGGCACCAGCGGCTGCTCGTCGCTCGGCTACATCGGACAATCTGTGGGCGGGCACCTCGATCTGATGCAACGCGCGCGGCCGGTCGACCAGTGGCTTGCCGACAGCGCCACCCCCTTGCCGCTGAAACGCAAGCTCGAGCTGTCGCAGCGCATGCGCGTGTTCGCGGTGCGCGAGCTGCATCTACCCGACAACGCGAGCTACACGCGGTATGCCGACATCGGCCGCCCCGCGGTGGTGTGGAACGTGGTGGCCACGCCGGAGCTGTCATTGACTTTGCAGACTTGGTGCTTCCCGGTGATGGGTTGCGTGGGCTATCGCGGCTACTTCGACAAGGCCGGCGCCGATGCGCTGGCCGCCGAGTTGCGCGCACAGGGCCTGGAGGTCGACGTGTACGGCGTGCCCGCTTACTCCACGCTCGGCTGGACCAACTGGCTCGGCGGCGATCCGCTGCTGTCCACCTTCATCGGCTGGCCCGATGCCGAAGTGGCGCGCCTGGTGTTCCACGAGCTGGCTCATCAGGTGGCGTACGCGGCCGACGACACCACGTTCAACGAGTCGTTCGCAGTGGCGGTGGAGCGCATCGGCGGCACGCGCTGGTTGGCGATCGAGGGCGACGGGTCTTCGATGCGCGAATTCGAGGCGGTGCAAGCGCGGCGCGAGGAGTTTCGCGCACTGACCCTGAAGACCCGCACCGCGCTGGCCGAGCTGTACAGCGGGCCGCTGTCCGACGCCGACAAGCGCAACGCCAAGGCCGCGCTGATGGCGTCGATGCGCGCGCAGTACGCGCAGCTCAAGGGCGAACGGTGGGGTGGCTTCGCGGGCTACGACGCCTACGTGGCGCGCGCCAACAACGCCTCGCTGGCTGTGCAGGGCGCCTACAACGACTTGGTGCCCGATTTCGAGCGGCTGTTTCAACGCAAGGGCGGCGACTTCGATGCGTTCTACGCCGAGGTCAAGCGCTTGGCCGCCTTGCCCAAGGCCGAGCGCCACGCCACACTGCGCTCGCTGTCAGCAGGAGCACCCTGATGTCCGACATTCGAATCCATCGCCAGCACGCGCTGGGTCTGACCAAGGCCCGCAAGGTGGCATGGGCCTGGGCCGAAGACGTGGAACAGAAGTTCGACATGGCCTGCACGGTGATCGAGGGCGAGACCAGCGACACGGTGGAGTTCACGCGCGCCGGAGTCAACGGCCGGCTGATCGTCGCGGCAGACCACTTCGATCTCGACGCCAAGCTCGGCTTCCTGCTGGGCGCCTTTGCCGGCACGATCGAGCGCGAGATCGAGAAGAACCTTGATGCGCTGCTTGGCAAGGCCGCCAGCGCGTCCAAGAGAACGCCGGCGAAGAAAAAGAAGTAGTCCTCGCCGGCCCGCCTTGCGCGGCCGCGGCTACTTCAGCGACTCGATGAGGTCGATGTACTCCTGCATCGCGCCATCGGCGTCTTTGCCCTTGACCGCGTTCCAGGCGTCCCACTTGGCGCGGCCCACCATGTCCGAAAAGCCCGGCCGCTTGCCCTCCACGTCGCCGGCGGTGGCCTGCTTGTACAGCGCGTAGATCTGCAGCAGCGTGGCGTTGTCGGGCTTCTCGGGCAGGCTCTTGCTCTCGGCAACGGCCTTGTCGAAGGCGGCTTTCAGGTCGGCCATGGCGTGTCCTCTTCGGGCTTGTGATGGTTGACGACCGGCATCTTAGCCAGCATCGTTGCAGCCCCGCCCAGGCGCCGGAAAGCCAAGGAGAGAACCAATGCCGTCGATCGCCAGCGAACGCATGTCGCGCGTCGACACCGCCTGGCTGCGCATGGACAACGAGGTCAATCTGATGATGATCGTCGGCGTCTGGCTGCTGCAGCCGGCGCTCGACTACGACAAGCTGTGCGAGCGAGTGGCCGCCAAGCTGCTGCGCTACGACCGCTTCAAGCAGAAAGTGGTGCAAGACGCGGTCGGCGCGCAGTGGGTCGACGATGCGGACTTCGACATCCATCGCCACGTGGTGCGCGAGAAGATCGTGCGCCGCAAGGGGCACAGCGAGCGCGATGCGCTGCAGGCGCTGTGCGGCCAACTGGCCACGCAACCACTCGACCCTGCGCGGCCGCTGTGGCAGTTTCACCTGATCGAGCGCTACGAGGGCGGCTCGGCGCTGATCGTGCGCATCCACCATTGCATCGGCGACGGCATTGCGTTGACCTCGGTGGTGCTATCGATCGCCGATGGCGGCGACGAGCCGCCATCGCGCAAGGCGCGCGGCAATTCCGACGGCGTGGGCCACGGCGACTGGCTGTCCGATTCGGTGATCCAGCCGCTGACCGACATCGCGGTCAAGGCTTTGGGCATGACGGGCGAGGGCGTCGCGCGCTCGATGCACGCACTGTCGCAGCCACACCAATTGTCGGGCTCGGTCGAGATGGCCAGGGTGGTCTATCAGGTACTCGGTGACGTGGCCGCGCTCGCGTTGATGCCCGACGACTCGGCGACACGACTCAAAGGCATGCCCGAGGGCAAGAAGCGCGTGGCTTGGAACGAGCCGCTGCCGCTGGACGCGGTGAAGACCGTCGGCAAGGGTCTCAATTGCTCGATCAACGATGTGCTGCTGTCGTGCGTGGCCGGCGCCATCGGCCAGTACTTGCGCGACCGCGGCGACGACCCGAGCGGCCAGCAGATTCGCGCCATGGTCCCAGTGAACCTGCGCCCGCTCGATCAGGCTTGGCAACTGGGCAACAAGTTCGGCCTCGCCCCCTTGGTGTTGCCGATCGGCATTCAGAACCCGATCGAGCGCGTGTATGCGGTGCGCCAGCGGATGAACGAACTGAAGGGTAGCTACCAGCCGCTACTGGCTTTTGCGGTACTGGCGGTTGCCGGCCTCATGATCAAGCCGGTGCAGGACGCGATCCTGAACCTGTTCGCCAAGAAGACCACCGCGGTGATGACCAACGTGCCGGGCCCTGCTCAGCCGCTCAAGTTCTGCGGCTCGACGATCCGCCAGAACATGTTCTGGGTGCCGGCGTCGGGCCACGTCGGCGTCGGTGTGTCGGTGCTGAGTTATGCCGGTGGCGTGCAGTTCGGCCTGATCACCGATTCGAAGCTGTGCCCCGACCCGCAAGCGATCATCGAGCACTTTCAGCCGGAGTTCGACAAGCTGCTGCTGGTGACGTTGATGTTGCCTTGGGCCGATTCCGGACGAGAGCCGACGCCTGCGCGTCGGCGAACGCCTGCCGAACCGGCCGGGCATGTTGGCCCGGCCGTGGGGTGAGTTGCAAGGCTGCTAGTCCTCCAACTCCTCCTTGGCCATCTCGACGTCCAAGCGTTCCATCGCATCGAGCGGCTCGCAGTCTGCAGCCTCGGCATAGAGCTTCTCGGCCTCCTTCATCTTCTTGTCGCCTTCGAGCATCACCAGGCCGTTGGCGTACTCGACGCGCGCGATCGCGCTGGCCGGGTTGAGCTTGAGCGCGTGCTGGAACATCTTCAGGCCGGTGGCCGTGTCGGCGCCTTGGGTCTTGCCGAGCAGCTTGCCGACCTTGTCGATCACCTCGGCGTGGAACGTGCCCAGCGCGATGTGCGCGTCGGCGTGCTTGGGCTGCAGCTTGATCGTGGTCTCCAGCGCGCCTTTGACCTTGCTGCCCAGGCCTTGCGTCAACGCCTTGGCCACGCTGATGCCCTGGCTGTAGCGGCCCAGCGCGTACGCCATCCAGTAGTGCGCGTTGGGGTTCTTGGGATCGCTTTTTTGCTGGGCCTGCGCACGCTCGGCCACTTCGAGGAACAGCGCGAGCTTGTTCTTCTCGCTCTTTTCGAGGTAGTTGGCGTAGATCGACTGCGCCTTGTTGGCCACCGTGAGGCCCGGGTCACCGGCTTTCAGCCCGGTTTCGCAGGCCTTTTGAAACTCGCCGGCGTGGAACAGCGACCAGGCAGCGAGCACCTTGTCGTCCTTGGGCAGCGGCTCGGCGTCGCCGGCATGCAGGCGTGTCCACTTCTTTTTGAGCGCGGCGGCGTCGTAGCTGTAGTCGTCGCTGGCGTAGGGGAACGCGGTCCATTTGGCCATCGGTTGTCTCCTGGTGAATCTGGTGTTCTGACTTCAGCCGGTGGCGGCATTGTCCCGATACGCGCCAGCCAGCGCCATCAGGTGGCCGCGCGCGGCGGGTTCGAGATAGGGCAGCAGCAGGCTCAGCACGTGGAACGCACCGCGGTTCAACGCCGCCGCGGCGCTCTCGGGCTCCAGCGCGTGGCGCGGGTCCCGCACGTATTCGTAGCTGAGCCAGTAGGTCAGCACCACCACCATCGCGTTGGACACCGTGGCCGACTCCAGCGGCGCACCGGCCATCGCCTGCCCGCGTGCGAGGCCGTCGAGCAGCGCCTGCACGGCGCGCACCTTGTCGCGCAGCACGGTCTGGAAGTGGGTTTCGAGCCGGCGGTTCTTGCTCAGCAGATCGTTCAGATCGCGGTACAGGAAGCGGTAGTTCCAGATCAGCTCGAACAGCATGTGCACGAACAGCCAGGCGTCCTCGACGTTGCGCACCTGCTCGGCCGCCCCCAGCAACTCGGCCAGCGCGCGCTCGTAGCGATCGACCAGCGAATTGATCAGCTCGTCCTTGGCCGGATAGTGGTAGTACAGGTTGCCCGGGCTGATGCGCAACTCCGCGGAGATCACCGTGGTGCTGACGTTGGGTTCGCCGAAGCGGTTGAACAGCTCCAGCGTCACCTCGAGGATGCGCTCGGCGGTGCGGCGGGGTTTCTTCTTTTCGGCCATGGAAGCGTGGATTCTTGCATCGGAAGCGCGCCGCGTCGCCTGCCTACAATCCCTGCCGATGCCAGCGGTTCGGTTCCAGCAAGTCGGCAAGACATACGCCGGGCCGCGCGGCGAGTTGCGCGCGCTCGACGGCGTGACGTTCGACATCGAGCAAGGCGAGTTCTTCGGCCTGCTCGGGCCCAACGGTGCGGGCAAGACCACGCTCATCAGCATCCTGGCTGGCCTGACGCGGGCCAGCGCGGGCCGCGTCAGCGTGATGGGGCACGACGTGTGGGCCGACTATGCGGCAGCCCGCAAGGCGATCGGCGTGGTGCCGCAAGAGCTGGTGTTCGACCCGTTCTTCAGCGTGCGCGAGACGCTGCGCATCCAGAGCGGCTACTTCGGCGTGCACGACAACGACGCCTGGATCGACGAGCTGTTGAGCGAGCTCGGCCTGGCCGACAAGGGCGAATCCAACATGCGCCAACTTTCGGGCGGCATGAAGCGGCGCGTGCTGGTGGCGCAGGCGCTGGTGCACCGGCCGCCGGTGATCGTGCTCGACGAGCCCACCGCGGGCGTCGACGTCGAGCTGCGCCAGACGCTGTGGCAGTTCGTGGCGCGCCTGAACAAGCAGGGTCACACCGTGTTGTTGACCACGCACTACCTGGAGGAGGCCGAGGCGCTGTGCGGCCGCATCGCGATGCTCAAGCAGGGGCGCGTGGTGGCGCTCGATCGCACGGCCAACCTGCTGGCCGGCACCGCGAGCACGATACTGCGCTTCAAGACCGATGACGCGCTGCCTGCCACGGTGGCCGCGCACGCGCGCATCACGGGCCGCATCGCCCAGGTGAGCGCGCACGACGCGGCCGAAGTCGAGGTCATCCTCAGCCAGTTGCGCGCCAGCGGCGTGCGCGTCGAAGACCTCGAGATCGGGCGTGCTGACCTCGAGGACGTGTTCCTCGAGATCATGTCGGGCGGCGACGGCAAGCCGGTCAGCGCCGCACCTGTGCACCTGCCAGTCGAGTGAGGGTGCTTGCGTAGCCCGGCGCTGTGGGCTCGTGCATGAAGTAGGCGAAGACCTCGCGCCAGCCGGTGGCGGCCAGGCGCGTGGCCCAGCCCGCCAGGTCGTCGTCGGAATAGTTCTCCAGGCGCAGCCGCACATAGCCCCAGGGTGCCGTCTCCACCAGCGGCGGCGCGTTGTCTTCGCGCTCCGAGAAGCACAGCGAGGCGCCGGCGGCCTTGAGCGCCACGTACACCTCGTCGTCGAACCAGCTGTCGTTGCGGAACTCGAACGCCGCTCGATGGTTGGGCGGCAGCAGCGCGAGAAAGGCAATCAGCCGCGGCACATCCTTCTTCAAATTGGGTGGCAGCTGGAATAGCACCGCACCGAGCTTGGCGCCGAGCGCTTCGAGGCTGCCGTACAGGTAACGCAGCGGTTCGGTCACTGCATCGACCTTGAGCCGCCCGTCGTGCGTGATGCGCCGGGTGGCCTTGATCGCGAAGCGAAACGTCGCCGGCGTCGTCTCGGCCCACTTGGCGAGCACCTCGCGCCTGGGGTTGCGGTAGAAGGTGTTGTTGATCTCCACCGTGTTCAGGCGTTGCGAGTACCAGGCGAGCATGTCCTCGGCGGCCAAGTCGTCGGGATAGAAGGGGCCCTTCCACTCCTTGTACGAGTAGCCGCTCGCGCCGGCCCACAGCCAGGGGGCGTCGTTCATCGATGGTGCTCCCGGGAGGCGCCCGAATGCATGCGCTATCGTGCCACCATGACCGCGGTTTCGCTCACCGGCGCGCGCACCTTGTTCTACAAGGAGGTGCTGCGTTTCTGGAAGGTGGGCTTCCAGACTGTCGGCGCGCCGGTGCTCACCGCGGTGCTGTACCTGCTGATCTTCGGCCACGTGCTCGAAGACCGCGTGCAGGTCTATCCGGGCGTGCGCTACACCAGCTTTCTGATTCCGGGGCTGGTGATGATGAGCGTGCTGCAAAACTCGTTCGCGAACTCGAGCTCGTCGCTGATCCAGAGCAAGATCACCGGCAACCTGGTGTTCCTGCTGGTGACGCCGCTGTCGCCGGCGGCCTGGTACGCGGCTTATGTCGGCGCGTCGGTGGTGCGCGGGCTGGTGGTCGGCACGGGCGTGCTGGCAGTCACGCTGTGGTTCGGGCCCGCGCTGCCGGTGCAGCCGTGGTGGATCGTCATCTTCGGGCTGCTGGGTGCCGCGATGATGGGCTCGCTGGGGCTGATCGCGGGCCTGTGGGCCGAGAAGTTCGACCAGATGGCTGCGTTCCAGAACTTCATCATCATGCCGATGACGTTTCTGTCGGGCGTGTTCTATTCGGTGCACTCGCTGCCACCGTTCTGGCTGTGGGTCAGCCACCTGAACCCGTTCTTCTACATGATCGACGGCTTTCGCCGCGGCTTCTTCGGCCTCAGCGACGTCTCCCCGTGGACCAGCCTGTCGGTGGTGGTCATCAGCTTCGCGGTGGTGGCGGCCATCGCGCTGCGCCTGCTGCACAGCGGCTACAAGATCCGGCACTGAAGCGGGCACGCTTTGAAAGCCGGGCCGCGGCCGTCGCATTGGCGATAATCGGGCCACCATGAGCGATCCCACCGCCGACGACGTGAGCCGCTTCATCGCGGCCGGGGTGGCGTGCGAGCACTTGTCGGTGCAGGGCGACGGCCGGCACTTTTTCGCCACCATCGTGTCGTCTGCGTTCGAGGGCAAGACCCGCGTGCGGCGCCACCAGCAGGTGTATGCGGCGCTGGGCGATAGAATGCGCGAGCAGATTCACGCCCTGTCGATGAAGACGCTCACCCCCGCCGAATGGGCCGCTGAGAACCAGCGGTCGCAACCCCATCACCATTGAACCGTCCGCGGCGCCTGGCTGCGGGTGGCGGTGATGGGTGGCCCGAAGGGCTGACGCACTCCGGCTCCCCAGCCTGCGCCGCGAAAGCCAAACATGGACAAACTCCTGATTCGCGGCGGTCGTCGCCTCCAAGGCGAGGTGACGATCTCGGGTGCCAAGAACGCGGCGCTACCGGGCCTGTGCGCGGCGCTGCTGTGTCCGACGCCGCTGGCGCTGGCCAACGTGCCGCGCCTGCAGGACGTGAGCACCACGCTCAAGCTGCTGCGCAACATGGGTGCGGGCGCCGAGCGGTCGAGCGTGGTGCACGACCAAGTGCACATCGACGCCACCAGCGTCGCGTCGCCCGAGGCGCCGTACGAGCTGGTGAAGACCATGCGCGCGGCGATCCTGGTGCTCGGGCCGCTGCTGGCGCGCTTCGGCGAGGCCCGGGTGTCGCTGCCGGGCGGCTGCGCCATCGGCTCGCGCCCGGTGGACCAGCACATCCAGGGCCTGAAGGCGATGGGCGCCGACATCCACGTCGAGCATGGCTACATCCTGGCGCGCGCCAAGCGGTTGAAGGGGGCCTCGATCACCACCGACATGGTCACCGTCACCGGGACCGAGAACCTGATGATGGCCGCCACGCTGGCCGACGGCGACACAGTGCTCGAAAACGCAGCGCAGGAGCCCGAGGTGGCCGACCTGGCCGAGCTGCTGATCGCGATGGGCGCACGCATCGAGGGTCACGGCACGAGCCGGGTACGCATCCGTGGCGTGCCATCGCTGCATGCGCCGCGCGAGCCGCATCGCTTCATCCCCGATCGCATCGAGACCGGCACCTTCCTGTGCGCGGTGGCGGCGTGCGGTGGCGAGGTGCTGCTGCGCGGCGCAGATGCCTCGCTGCTCGAGGCGGTGATCGAGCGCCTGCGCGAGGCCGGCACGGTGGTCGACGCGGTGACCGGTGGCATCCGCGTGCGCGCCGACGGGCGGCCGCGTTCCGTGAGCATTCGCACCAGCGAATACCCGGCGTTTCCCACCGACATGCAGGCGCAGTTCATGGCGGTGGACGCCATCGCCGACGGCACGGCGAAGATCGTGGAGACGATCTTCGAGAACCGCTTCATGCACGTCAACGAGCTGCTGCGACTGGGCGCGCGCATCGAGGTCGACGGCCGCACGGCGCTCGTGCACGGCGTGCCCCAACTGTCGGGCGCAACAGTGATGGCCACCGACTTGCGCGCGTCGGCGTCTTTGGTGATTGCCGGCCTGGTGGCCGACGGCGAGACGCTGGTCGATCGCATCTATCACCTCGACCGCGGCTACGAGCGCATGGAAGAGAAGCTGTGCACGCTCGGCGCCGCGATCGAAAGGGTCAAATGAAAGCTGCGACCCCGCTGATGCTGGCGCTGTCGAAGGGTCGCATCTTCGACGAGACGCTGCCGTTGCTGGCGCGCGCGGGCCTGTCGGTGCTCGAAGACGCCGAGACCTCGCGCAAGCTGATCTTGCCCACCAACCGCGCCGACCTGCAGGTGGTGCTGGTGCGCGCGAGCGACGTGCCGACGTACGTGCAATACGGCGGCGCCGACTTCGGCGTCGTCGGTCTCGATGTGCTGCTCGAGCACGGTGCCGCGTGGGGGCACGCGGGCGGCGCGACCGGGCTGTATCAACCACTGGATCTCGGCATCGCACGCTGCCGCCTGAGCGTGGCCGTGCGCGCCGACTTCGACTACCCCGCCGCGGTGAAACAAGGCTCGCGCATCCGCGTGGCCACCAAGTACGTGCAGCTGGCGCGTCAGCACTTCGCCGACAAGGGCGTGCACGTCGACCTGATCAAGCTGTACGGCTCGATGGAGCTGGCGCCGCTCACCGGGCTGGCCGACGCAATCGTCGACCTGGTGTCCACAGGCAGCACGCTCAAGGCCAACCAATTGGTCGAGGTCGAGCACATCCTGGACATCAGCGCCCGGCTGGTCGTCAACCCGGCGGCGCTGAAGCTCAAGCGCGAAGCGATCCGGCCTGTGATCGAGGCGTTGGCGGCAGCCTGCGTGGCGACGACATGAATGCGTTGCGCATCGCCCGATTGGCGACCACGGCGAACGACTTCGACGCGCAACTGCAGCGCGTGCTGCACTGGTCGGGTGAGATCGATCGCACGATCGAAGACACGGTAGCCGGCATCGTCGACGACGTGCGTGCGCGTGGCGATGCCGCGTTGTTGGAGCACACCGCAGCGTCTGGATGGGGTGCGCGCGGCTTCGGTGGCCGCGCTGGAAATTCCGCGCGGCGAATGGCAGCGGGCGCTCGAGGGCCTGCCAGCTGCCCAGCGCGACGCGCTGCAGGCCGCGGCATCGCGGGTGCGCCACTATCACGAACATCAGTTGCGCGCCTGCTGCCAGAGCTGGCAGATCCGCGACGCCGACGGTTCGCTGCTCGGGCAGAAGGTGACGCCGCTCGATCGGGTGGGCATCTACGTGCCGGGCGGCAAGGCAGCATACCCGTCGTCGGTGCTGATGAACGCGATTCCGGCGCAGGTGGCCGGCGTCGGCGAGATCGTGATGGTGGTGCCGACGCCCAAGGGGCAGCGCAATCCGCTGGTGCTGGCCGCGGCGCACGTGGCTGGCGTGCACCGCGTGTTCACGCTCGGCGGCGCGCAGGCGGTGGCGGCGCTCGCCTACGGCACGACCACGGTGCCGCGCGTCGACAAGATCATCGGGCCCGGCAACGCCTACGTGGCGAGCGCCAAGCGCCGTGTGTTCGGCCAGGTCGGCATCGACATGGTCGCCGGCCCGAGCGAGATCCTCGTGCTCGCAGACGGCAGCACCGACCCCGAGTGGGTGGCGATGGATCTGTTCAGCCAGGCCGAGCACGATGAACTCGCGCAAAGCATCCTGTTGTCGCCCGACGCGGCGTACCTCGACGCGGTGGCCGCTGCGATCGAGCGGCTGCTGCCGGGCCTGCCGCGGCGCGACGTGATCCGTGCCTCGCTCGAAGGCCGCGGCGCGCTGATCCACACGCGCTCGATGCAAGAGGCGTGTGCGATCAGCAACCGCATCGCGCCCGAGCACCTGGAGATCAGTGCACGCGAGCCGCAGCGCTGGGAACCGCTGATCAGGCATGCCGGCGCGATCTTCCTCGGTGCTTTCACCAGCGAGAGCCTCGGCGACTACTGTGCCGGGCCCAATCACGTGCTGCCGACCTCGGGTACCGCGCGCTTCAGCTCACCGCTGGGCGTGTACGACTTCGTCAAGCGCAGCAGCCTGATCGAGGTGAGCGCGCAAGGCGCGCAGGTGCTGGGTCCGATCGCCGCCGAGTTGGCGATGGGCGAGGGCCTGCAGGCGCATGCGCGCGCGGCCCAGATGCGGCTTGCTGCCGCCGCTGGTGACGCCGGCGCCACCGGATTCCATCTGCGCACGGTGACCGAGGCCAATGTCGACCAGCTGATCCAGCTCGAGGTGGCGCCGGAACAGCAGCGCCTGGTGGCCACCGTCGCTAAATCGCTGGCGCAGGCTTCGGTGCGAACACCCAGCCGGCCGCTGGGCATCTACGACGGCGACGAGCCGGTGGGCTTGCTGCTGTTGTGGGACGTGCGCCGCGATCCCGACGGTCCGGCTGATCAGCTGTACGTATGGCGCCTGATGATCGACGCCAAACACCAGAAGCAAGGTTACGGTGCTCGCACGATGCGCTGGGTGATCGACGAGGCGCGGCGCCTGGGCGTGGCGTCGGTCGGGCTGTCGCACCAGGCCTTGCCCGGGCACGCGGGCCCCTTCTACGAGAAGCTCGGATTTCGCTACACCGGCAAGGTGGAGCACGACGAGCAGGTGATGGAGCTGCGATTGACCGAGGTGAGCCGTGATTGAGCCGACGCCGCTGCAAGCACGCATGGCCCGCGTGATCCGGCAAGACGTGCAGTCGACGCACGGCTACGCGATCCAGCCGAGCGCGGGGCTGATCAAGCTCGACGCGATGGAAAACCCGTTTCGGCTGCCAGAGCCGCTGCAGCGCGAACTGGCGGGCGAGGCTGTCGCAGGTGGCGATCAATCGTTATCCGGCGCAATGCGCGGCCGACGTGGTGGCCGCGCTGTCGCGCTACGTCGAGCTGCCGGCCGGCTGCAAATTGATGCTCGGCAACGGCTCCGACGAGTTGATCGACATGCTGTCGGTGGCCTGCAACGTCAAAGGCGCCGCGATCCTCGCGCCCGAACCCGGCTTCGTGATGTACCGGATGTCGGCGCAACTGCGCGGGCTGCGTTTCATCGGCGTGTCGCTGACGCCCGAGTTCGAGCTCGATGAAGCCGCGATGCTGGCGGCCATCGAGCGTGAACGGCCGGCGCTGACCTACATCGCCTACCCGAACAACCCCACCTGCAACCTGTGGGACGACGCGGTGATCGACCGCATCGTCGCTGCGGTGGGGGCGCAAGACGGCCTGGTGGTGTTCGACGAGGCGTACCAGCCGTTCTCGTCGCGCACCTGGATGCAGCGCATGGCCGCGCACGACCATGTGCTGGTGATGCGCACGCTGAGCAAGTTCGGACTGGCCGGCGTGCGACTGGGCTACCTGTGCGGCCACGCGGCGCTGATCGACGAGGTCGAGAAGGTGCGGCCGCCGTACAACGTGAGCGTGCTCAACGCCGAGGCCACGCTGTTCGCGCTCGAGCACGCCGACGAGTACGCGCGCCAGGCCACCGTGCTGCGCGCCGAGCGCGAGCGGCTGCAAACCGCACTTCGCGCGTTGCCGGGTGTGCGCCCGTTCCCCAGCGAGGCCAACATGATCCTGGTGCGAGTGCCCGACGCGCAACGTGCGTTCGACGGCATGAGGGCGCGCCGCGTGCTCGTCAAGAACATCGGTGCCGCATTGCCACACCCGCTGCTGGCCAACTGCCTGCGCGTGACGGTGGGCACGCCGCAGGAGAACGCCTGCGATGATCGACGCGCTGAAAGCGAGCCTTTAGATGA
>CAVZEK010000009.1:0-78100 GCA_963774185.1 uncultured beta proteobacterium | reverse complement strand
CGTTGAACCAGCCCTTCTGTTCGGCACCGCGGCGACGTTGACCGACTGGTCGAACTCACAGCGCGACTGGCCGACCAGCACGCGATCGGCACGTGCTCAATTGATCGCTCGACAACGCGGCCACTTGCTGCGCGGCGCCGGCTTGGCCGCCTTGTCGGCGGCCGACACGCTCAGGGGCGCCGCGATCGACACACCCACTGCTGCGGCGATGGCAATTGACAGTCGTTTCATTGGATCTCTCTCCTTGAGGAAATAACAGTGAGATCCATTCTTTCGGGGACGCCTCGCGCGATGCGTTGCAAGATGATTCGGCGCGCGATTACGCCCGTGTCACTTCTCACGCAAGCGCGTGTCGAGACGACGCGCGCAGAGTTGTGTCAAGACTCAGGCAGCGAATGCACAAGACGCGTGCGCTCGCTCGCGTACTCGTAACCGAGCTCGCCCTGCCGTCCGGCGCAGTGAAGCGCGCTGCCGCTAAGGCTTGCGGCCGCCGGTCGCCGATGCAGCGCCTTGAACGGCGGACATCGCGGCGCGCTGCTCGGGATGCATGCATCCGTCGACCATGCGCTGGCCGACGCGCGCGTTCATCAGCATCGACTTCGACGGGATCTGCAACCACACGATGCCGGTCTTCTTGTCTTCGAGACGGATCGCACCGCTGTTGGTCTCTTCGGGAACGACCGTGTAGGCCACCTTCTTGAAGGTGACACGGAAGTGGCCAGGCTGGCCGTCGATCGGCATCACGCTGACCATTTGATCGAATTCGCACGTCGCATCGCCGGTGAGCACACGATCGGCGATCCGCAATTGGTTTTCGCTGACGCGCTGCGCGGTCTCCTGACCCAGCGCCAAGCCCTTGGCGCGGTCTTCGCGCTGCTGCTTGTTGGCGGCGGCGCTCTGCGGCTTGGGTTGTGCATCGGCGGCCCAGGTGAGCGGCATGGCCGCCAACGCCACAGCGCATGCCGCGAACTTGCAATTCGCAGCCAGGGCGCTGCGGGCTCTTGCCGTGATCGACATCAAAGCGAGGTTCATGCGGTTCTCCGGTTGATCAGTGAAAGGGCTAACGCGATCCGAACCACGCCTGTTCGATCTCCACCGGCAGCGGCTGCCCGGTGCGCCGCGCGCGTTCGATGACCTGCCAGTAGTAGCGGTAGCTGGCGCGATCGTGCAGCGTGTCGCGGTGGCGGATCGGTGCCCAGCGTGCGGCTTCGGCAGCACCGATGATCTCGATCGCCTCGTCGAGTTCGGCCACAGTGGGCGCGAAGACTTCGATGATCGGCTGGATCTGCGCCGGGTGAATGCTCCACATGCGCGTGTAGCCGAACTCGTGCATCGCACGGGTGGCGGCCTCCTGGATCGACTTGACGTGCTTGAACTCGGTGACCACGCTGTGCGACGGCACCTTGGCGGCGGCATGGCAAGCGGCAGCGATCTCCAGCTTGGCGCGGCGCACTAACGGATGCTCGAACTGCCCGTGCGCGCTCATCGCGCCGATCGGAATCGCGCCCTGATGGGCCGACACGAAATCCATCAGCCCGAATGACAGCGACTGCACGCGCGGCAGCGCCGCGATCGCGAACACGTCGCGCAGCGCACCGTGCGTCTCGATGAGGAAGTGCACGGCAGGCCGCTGCCGCAGACTGTGGCGCCCCGCTGCGGCATCGATCGCCTTGATCGCCTGCTTGGCATCGGCCAGGTCGCGCGGCTTGGGCACCATGATGTAGGGCAGCCGCGCACCCGCGGTCTTGATCAAAGTCTCGACGTCGTCGCCGAACGAATCGTGGTCGATCGGGTGCACGCGTGCGCCGACGCGGCCGAACTGGTTCTCGCTGGACATCAACAGGTCGACCGCCATGCGCACGTGCTCGGCCTCGTGGCCCACCGGAGCACCGTCCTCGCAATCGAACGTGACGTCGAACACCGGCCCCAGTTCGGCCTGCAGCGCGAGGCTCTTGCGCATGCGATTCTCGACCCCGCAGTAGTGGTCGCACACGGGGATCGACGGCGCCATGTCGCCGTCTGCGAACAGCACCTGGCGGGGATGATCGATGGCCGCGGTCACGGCGGGTGGCTTCAAAGCAGGTGTTTGACGCCGTCTTGCTCTTCCTGCAGCTCCTTGAGCGTCAGGTTGATGCGCTCCTGGCTGAAGGCGTCGATCGGCAGGCCATCGACGATCTTGTACTCGCCGCCCGCGCAGGTGACCGGGTACCCGAACATCACCTCTTTCGGGATGCCGTACTCGCCCTTGGAGGCCACACCCATCGTCACCCATTGGCCGTTGGTGCCCAGGGCCCAGTCGTGCATGTGGTCGATCGCCGCGTTGGCGGCAGATGCCGCCGACGACAGGCCGCGCGCCTCGATGATCGCGGCGCCGCGCTTGCCCACCGTGGGCAGGAAGGTGTCTTTGTTCCACACCGCGTCGTTGATCATGTCCTTGACCGATTTGCCGTCGATGGTCGCGAAGCGGTAGTCGGCATACATGGTGGGCGAATGGTTGCCCCACACGCACAGCTTCTCGATCGCCGACACCGGCCGGCCGGTCTTGGCGGCGATCTGCGAGGCGGCGCGGTTGTGGTCCAGGCGCAGCATCGCGGTGAAGTTCTTGGCCGGCAGATCGGGCGCCGATTTCATCGCGATGTAAGCGTTGGTGTTGGCCGGGTTGCCCACCACCAGCACGCGCACGTTGCGGCTGGCCGATTGGTTGAGCGCCTTGCCCTGCGCGGTGAAGATCTGTGCGTTGGCGGCCAGCAGGTCCTTGCGCTCCATGCCGGGGCCGCGCGGCCGCGCCCCGACCAGCAGCGCGTAGTCGGTGTCCTTGAACGCAGCCACCGGGTCGCTGTGGGCCTGCATGCCGGCCAGCAGCGGGAATGCGCAATCCTCCAACTCCATCATCACGCCCTTGAGGCCCTTCTGCGCTTTCTCGTCGGGGATCTCGAGCAACTGCAAGACGACGGGCTGATCCGTGCCCAGCATCTCGCCGGCGGCGATGCGGAACAACAGGGCGTAGCCGATCTGGCCGGCAGCGCCAGTGACGGCCACGCGGACGGGCTTCTTGCTCATGAACTGACTCCAGAAGAAGATGGCGACAATGCAGACGAAGACGTTTCGACGCGTCGAGCGCCCAGTGTAGGTCACGCCGGCGCCCGCGCTGTGCTGCAATGGCGGCCATGAGCCCGTCGCCCAAGCGGCAACACAAACCCGCGCGGCCGCATCGCGAAGGCGACGCCGCCTTCAGACCGTTGTACCGCCAGATCAAGTTGCTGATCGTGCAAGACATGCAAGCGGGCGTGTGGAAGCCTGGTGAAGCGATTCCCAGCGAGTTCGAGTTGGCCGCGCGCTTCGGCGTCAGCCAGGGCACCGTGCGCAAGGCGATCGACGACCTCGCGGCCGAAAACCTGCTGACGCGGCGCCAGGGCAAGGGCACTTTCGTGGCCACCCACGCCGAGCAGACCACGCGCTACCGCTTCTTGCGACTGGCCGCCGACGACGGCAGCGGCCGCGACCTGCAGCGCCGCTTGCTGCACTGTCGCCGCGTGCGCGCCAGCGCAGACATCGCGCGGCCGCTGGAGCTGAAAACCGGCGACCCGGTGGTCTTCGTGCGCCGCTTGCTGCTGGCCGAGCAGCGACCCGTGGTGCTGGACGACATCTGGCTGCCGGGCCGGCTGTTCAAGGATTTGAATGCCGAGCGGCTCGCCGCCTACGAAGGCCCGATGTACGCCCTGTTCGAGGCGGCATTCGGCGTGCAGATGATCCGCGCCGAGGAGAAGATCCGCGCCGTGGCCGCCGACAACGAGGCCGCCGCGTTGCTCGAGGTGGCCGCCGGCTCACCGCTGCTGAGCGTGGAGCGCCGCTCGCTCACCTATGGCGAGCGCCCGGTGGAGCTGCGTCGCGGCCTGTATCGCACCGATGCCCATCACTATCGCAACGAGCTGCACTGAGGCGCCACCGCTCACCAAAGCAGGGCCAGTTGCCCGGGTTGAAATAAAATCGTTCGGTTCAGCGCGCGGCGAGGATCAAAAGGGTATCCATGGCAGACGAGCACAAGCAACGTCCGGTCTTTACCAACATCCACGTCTCGCAGATCGTCGCCTACCGTTTGCCGCCCGCCGGCTTGGTGTCGATCCTGCATCGCGCCAGCGGAGCGCTGATGTTCGTGCTGCTGCCGCTGGTGGTGTGGCTGCTCGACGTGAGCCTCACCAGCGAGATCTCGTACGAGCGCTTCAGCAATGCCTTCATCGCCGGCGTCGGCTTTGTGCCCGCGTTCCTGCTCAAGCTGATCGTGCTGGCGTTGATCTGGTCGTTCTTGCACCACCTGATCGCCGGCGTGCGTCACCTGTGGATGGACGTCACGCACAACGTGAGCCTGCAGCAGGGCCGCATCTCGGCGCTGATCACCCTGGGCGCCAGCGGCGTGCTGACACTCGTGCTCGGCGCCAAGCTGTTCGGGCTGTACTGAGGCGCCGACATGAGCAACGACAACACATTCGGCTCCAAGCGCCTGGTCGTCGGCGCCCACTACGGGCTGCGCGACTGGCTCAGCCAGCGCGTCACCGCGGTGCTGATGGCGCTGTACACGCTGGTGCTGATCGCGCAGCTGCTGTTCGGCCCCAAGCTCGGCTACGTGCGCTGGTCGGCGATCTTCTCGCCGCAGTGGATGCGCTTTGCCACCTTCGTCGTCATCGTCGCGCTGGCGGTGCATGCCTGGGTCGGCATGCGCGACATCTGGATGGACTACATCAAGCCGGTGTCGGTGCGCCTGGGCCTGCAGGTGGCCACGATCGTCTGGCTGGTCGGCTGCACCGGCTGGGCCGTGCAAGTGTTGTGGAGACTGTAGGACAGCATGGCCTCAACATTCGATTTCCAGGCGCAAGTTCGACGTCGTCATCGTCGGCGCCGGCGGCTCGGGCATGCGCGCGTCGCTGCAGCTTGCACGCGCCGGCCTCAATGTGGCGGTGCTGTCCAAGGTGTTTCCGACGCGCTCGCACACGGTGGCCGCGCAAGGCGGCATCGGCGCCTCGCTCGGCAACATGAGCGAGGACAACTGGCACTACCACTTCTACGACACCGTCAAGGGCAGCGATTGGCTCGGTGACCAGGATGCCATTGAGTTCATGTGTCGCGAGGCGCCCAGGGTGGTGTACGAGCTCGAGCACATGGGCATGCCGTTCGACCGCAATGCCGACGGCACGATCTACCAACGACCGTTCGGCGGCCACACCGCCAACTACGGCGAAAAGCCGATCCAGCGCGCCTGCGCCGCGGCCGACCGCACCGGCCACGCGATGCTGCACACGCTGTACCAGCAGAACGTCAAGGCGCGAACGCAGTTCTTCGTCGAGTGGATGGCGCTCGACCTGGTGCGCGATGCCGAGGGCGACGTGTTGGGCGTCAGCGCGCTCGAGATGGAGACCGGCGACGTCTACATCCTCGAGGGCAAGTGCACGTTGCTGGCCACCGGCGGCGCCGGCCGCATCTACGCCGCGTCGACCAATGCTTTCATCAACACCGGCGACGGCATGGGCATGGCCGCGCGCGCCGGCCTGCCGCTTGAGGACATGGAGTTCTGGCAGTTCCATCCCACGGCGGTGGCCGGCGTCGGCGTGCTGCTCACCGAAGGCTGCCGCGGCGAAGGCGCGATCCTGCGCAACGTCGATGGCGAGCGCTTCATGGAGCGCTACGCACCGACGCTGAAAGACCTGGCGCCGCGCGACTTCGTGTCGCGCTGCATGGACCAGGAGATCAAAGAGGGCCGCGGCTGCGGCCCCAACAAGGACTACATCCACCTCGACATGACGCACATCGGGGTGAAAGACATCCTCAAGCGCCTGCCGTCGGTCTACGAGATCGGCCACAACTTCGCCAACGTCGACATCACGAAGGAGCCGATCCCGGTGGTGCCGACCATCCACTACCAGATGGGCGGCATCCCCACCAACATCCACGGCCAGGTGGTGGCGCCTCAGGGCGGCAACCCCAACGCGGTGGTCGGTGGCCTGTACGCAGTGGGCGAGTGCGCCTGCGTCAGCGTGCACGGCGCCAATCGCCTGGGCACCAATTCGCTGCTCGACCTGCTGGTGTTCGGCCGCGCGGCGGGCGACCACATCGTGATGGCGCTGGCCAAGGCGGCGAAAGCGCACAAGGACTTGCCAGCCGATGCCACCGACCTCCCGTTGAGCCGGCTGGCGCGACTCGATGCCGCCACCGACGGTGAGTACTCGCAGGATGTCGCCAATGACATCCGCGCGACGATGCAGCACCACGCCAGCGTGTTCCGCACCCAGGCGCTGCTCAAAGAGGGCGTCGAAAAGATCGTGGCGCTGCGCCGGCGCGCCGAGGCCATTGGGCTGAAGGACAAGTCGAAGGTGTTCAACACGGCGCGTGTCGAAGCGCTCGAGGTCGAGAACCTGATCGAGTGTGCCCAGGCCACGATCGTATCGGCCGCGGCGCGCAAAGAGTGCCGCGGCGCGCACACCGTCAAGGAGTACGAGCGCGGAGCCGACGACCCGCAGCATCCGCTGGGCCGCAACGACGCCGAGTGGATGAAGCACAGCCTGTGGTACAGCAAGGGCAGTCGGCTCGACTACAAGCCGGTGCAATTGAAGCCGCTCAGCGTGGACTCGGTGCCGCCCAAGGTGAGGACCTTCTGATGAACGCCCCCGACAGCACCTACCTGAATTCGCGCTTCGAGCGTGTGCCCAAGGTCAACCAGCGCACGTTCCAGATCTACCGCTACGACCCCGACCGCGACGAGCGCCCGCAGATGCAGACGCTGGCGCTCGAGCTCGACGGCTCCGAGCGCATGCTGCTCGACGCGCTGATCCGGCTGAAAGCGATCGATCCCAGCCTGAGCTTTCGCCGCTCGTGCCGCGAGGGCGTGTGCGGATCCGACGCGATGAACATCAACGGCAAGAACGGCCTGGCCTGCCTCACCAACTTGAGGCGGCTGAAGGATCCGATCGTGCTCAAGCCGCTGCCGGGCCTGCCGGTGGTGCGCGACCTGATCGTCGACATGACGCAGTTCTTCAAGCAGTACCACTCGATCAAGCCCTACCTGGTCAACGACGAGGTGGCGCCCGAGAAAGAGCGGCTGCAAAGCCCCGAGCAGCGCGACGAGCTCAACGGCCTGTACGAGTGCATTCTGTGCGCGAGCTGCTCCACCAGCTGCCCGAGCTTCTGGTGGAACCCCGACAAGTTCGTCGGCCCGGCGGGTCTGCTGCAGGCCTACCGTTTCATCGCCGACAGCCGCGACCAGGCCACCGGCGAGCGGCTCGACAACCTCGAAGACCCGTATCGGCTGTTCCGCTGCCACAGCATCATGAATTGCGTCGATGTCTGCCCCAAGGGCCTGAACCCCACGGGGGCCATCAGCAAGATCAAGGAGCTGATGGTGCGGCGCACCGTCTGACCGGCCCCTCACGCCAGCCGCTTGCGTCGCCATGGACTCCGCCCTTGATCCCGTCGCGCTGAACCGGCTCAAGTGGCGCTGCCGGCGCGGCCTGCTCGAAAACGACATCCTGATCGAGCGCTACTTCAACAGGCACGGATCGTGCATCACGCAGCGGCAGGCCGACGGCCTGCAGGCGCTGATGGACTTGCCCGACAACGACCTGCTCGACTTGCTGCTGGCGCGCAGCGAACCGGCCGGCGAACTGGATCGCCCCGCGGTGCGCGAGGTGCTGGCGCAGATGCGGGTGACCCCGCGCGCGGCAGCGTAGAGTACGCACAGAAAACGAGGAACCACCATGATGACCCCGTCCAACGTCAAAGCCACCCTGTCGTTCTCCGACGGCAGCCCCGCGATGGAGTTGCCTCTGTACAAGGGCAGCATCGGCCCGGACGTGATCGACATCCGCAAGCTGTACGCGCAGACGGGCAAGTTCACCTACGACCCGGGCTTTCTGTCGACCGCGTCGTGCAACTCCACCATCACCTACATC
Source organism: uncultured beta proteobacterium (assembly GCA_963774185.1). Lineage (GTDB taxonomy): Bacteria > Pseudomonadota > Gammaproteobacteria > Burkholderiales > Burkholderiaceae_C > JAEUPI01. Next base: position 70,163 of record CAVZEK010000009.1, on the reverse strand, counting down.
GACGGCGACAAGGGCGAGCTCTTGTATCGCGGCTACCCGATCGAGCAGATCGCGGTGAAGTGCGACTTCCTCGACACCTGCTACCTGCTGCTGTACGGTGATCTGCCCAACGCGCAGCAGCAGAAGAACTTCCACAAACTGGTGACCAACCACACGATGGTCAACGAGCAGATGCAGTTCTTCCTGCGCGGTTTCCGGCGCGACGCGCACCCCATGGCGGTGTTGACCGGCCTGGTAGGGGCGCTGTCGGCCTTCTATCACGACAGCACCGACATCAACAACCCGGTGCACCGCGACATCTCGGCGATCCGCCTGATCGCCAAGTTGCCGACGCTGGTGTCGATGGCCTACAAGTACGGCATCGGCCAGCCGTTCATCTATCCCCAAAACGACCTGGCGTACTCGGCCAACTTCATGCGCATGATGTTCGCCACGCCGTGCGAGGAGTACGTGTCCAACGACGTGCTGGTGCGCGCGATCGACCGCATCTTCATCCTGCACGCCGACCACGAGCAGAATGCCTCCACCTCCACCGTACGGCTGTGCGGCAGCTCGGGCACCAACCCGTTTGCCGCCATCGCCGCGGGCGTGGCGTGCCTGTGGGGCCCGGCGCACGGCGGTGCCAACGAGGCGGCGCTCAACATGCTGATCGACATCCAGCGCAACGGCGGTGTCGAGAAGATCGGTGAGTTCATCCGCCAGGTGAAGGACAAGAACTCGCACGTCAAGCTGATGGGCTTTGGCCACCGCGTCTACAAGAACTACGATCCGCGCGCCAAGCTGATGCGCGAAACCTGCCATGAGGTGCTGAGCTCGCTCGGGCTGCACGACGACCCGCTGTTCAAGCTGGCGATGGCGCTGGAGAAGATCGCGCTCGAAGACGACTACTTCGTGTCGCGCAAGCTGTACCCCAACGTCGACTTCTACTCAGGCATCGTGCAGCGCGCGATCGGCATCCCGGTGGGCCTGTTCACCGCCATCTTCGCGCTGGCGCGCACGGTGGGCTGGATCGCGCAGTTGAACGAGATGATCGGCGACCCCGAGTACAAGATCGGGCGGCCGCGCCAGCTGTACGTCGGCGCCACCCGGCGCGACGTCAAGCCGATCGGCGAGCGCCCCTGAGACGCCAGCCCGCTGCGCCGGCCTGAGTCGCCGTCCAAGGTGGCGACCGGGCAACGCCGCTGCGTAATTTTTCCGCTGCGCATCCGACTCAGGCGCGGATGCGCAGACGTTCCCTCTTGGGTTGCGAAGGGGTTGGCCGGTATTCTGCGCGGCAGTCCATGCAGTCCGCCACTGAAGTGGACCGGCTGATCGGAGTGTGGCGTTGTGTTGGATTGGGCGTCTGAATTGCCGCGTATACCGCCAACCGTCCGATGCTGATGAAGCTGACTCGTCGCCAATTGTTGCCACTCGTGCCCGTGTGGGTTTGTGGCGGCACCAGCGCGGGCGCCGAGGCGTTCGACCATGCGTACTCGCAGTGGGGCGCGCTGCTCCAGAAGCACGTGCGCTGGCTGCCCGACAACAAGCAAAGCCGGGTCGCCTACGCCGGCATGGCCGCCGACCGCGACGCGCTCAAAGGTGCGCTCAACGGATTCTCGGCGCTGACGCCGGCGGGCTTTGCCGGCTTCTCGCGCACACAGCAGATGGCGTTCCTGATCAACGCCTACAACGCGTTCACGATCGAATTGATCCTCACGGAGTACCCGAAGCTGGCCTCGATCAAGGACATCGGGTCGATCGTCCGTTCGCCGTGGAAGAAGTCGTTCTACATGCTGCTCGGCGAGCAGCGCAACCTCGACTGGATCGAGCACGAGCAGCTGCGTCGCGCACTACAACGACCCGCGCATCCACACGGCCATCGTCTGCGCCAGCATCGGCTGCCCGGCGCTCAAGCCGCAGCCCTACACGGCCGAGCGGCTCGACGAGCAGCTCGAAGACGGCATGCGCCGCTTCTTGGGCGACCGCACGCGCAACCGCGCCAGCGCGGGCAAGCTCGCAGGTGAGTTCGATCTTCAAATGGTTTCGCGAAGACTTCGAAAAGGGCCACCAGGGTTTTCGCAAGCTCGAAGACGTGTTTGCCCGCTATGCGGTGCAGTTGAGCGACGAGCCGGCAGTCCAGGAGCAACTGAAGGCCCAGCAAGCTGGCGCCGGAGTTCCTCGACTACGACTGGTCACTCAACGACGCTGCACGCTGATGGGCTTTCGAATCCAATTCATCCAAAGGCACGTACATCAACGCCATGGTGACACGCAACGCCCGCACGCTCGTCTTGTTCAACTACGACTGGGACGCCACCGCGTTCGCCCGCCTGGCCGACAGCGGCCGGCCGTCGACCACGCCGGATTCGACCTGTTCAGCTTTCCGAGCAACTTGCGGCTGGCGACTTTCGACCTGCAGGGCTTTGTCGAGCGCCTGGCGCAGCGTGCGCGGCGCGGCGCGTGGAGCGCGGTGGTGTCGCACCACGAGCAGTTCGGCGCGCTGGCGGCCGCCTTGCTGGCCGAGCGCATGGGCTGGCCCGGCACGCCGGTGGCCGCGGTGCTGGCCTGTCAGCACAAGCTCTATGCGCGCCAGGTGCTGCAGCGGGTGTGCCCCGAGGCCAACCTGCCGTTCGCGCCGCTGCGGGCCCGCTACGGCGAGCCGATTCCCCATGGGCTGCACTACCCGGTATTCGCCAAGCCGGTGAAAGCGGCGTTCTCGGTGCTGGCGCGGCGAGTGGCGAATCACGCCCAGCTGACGGCGCTGACACGCTTCGGCCCGCTCGAGCAGTGGATCATCCATCGCCTGGTCGAACCATTCGACCGCATCGCGCGAGCCCGCGCTAGGTGACGTGCCCAGCGCGCATCGCATGCTGCTCGAGGAGCCGGTCGATGCGCCGCAGTTCAACCTAGATGGCTACGTGTTTCGCGGCGAGGTGCAGCCGATCGGCGTCGTCGACGCTGTGATGTACCCGGGCACGGGCGCCTTCCAGCGTTTCGAGCGTCCGAGCCGGCTGGCCGATCGGGTGCAGGAGCGCGCGCTGGAGGTGGCGAATCGCTTCCTCAAGGCCGTGGGGTTCGACCACGGCTTCTTCAACATGGAGTTCTTCTACGACGCGGCCACCGACGCGTTGAAGGTGATCGAGTTCAACCCGCGCCTGGCTTCGCAATGTGCCGATCTGTACCGGCGTGTCGACGGCATCGATGCCCATGCTGGCTCGTTGGCGCTGGCACAGGGCCGCGATCCAGCGCCTGCCATGTGTTGCACGGCCACCGCCGGAGCCGCAGCGAGTTTTGTGTTTCGCAGCTTCGATCACCAGCGCGTGCCGACGGCGCCGACGACGCGTCGGCTGCGCTCGTTCAACGGGCGCTTTCCCGACGGCTGGCTGCACGCGATGCCTAAACAGGGTCGTGGCTTGGCGCGCGATTTTAAGTGGCTGGGCAGCCACCGCTACGGCGTGCTCCATTTGGGCGGCGCCGACGCGGTCGATCTGCACGAGCGCTACCGGCGCGCCTGCGCCCTGCTCGGCTGGCCGGTGGCCGAGTCGCGCGATCTGCATGTGCACTTGCCGACCATGCCGGTCGTCCGGGTGCTGTCCAACATCACGGGCGTGCCGACGTGACCGGTGCTCGCGCGTAGCGGCTGACGCTGCCGCGATAAGCCCTCAACGATGCATCGCCGAACGTGGCTCGGGGCGGCTGCGGTCACGCTGGCGGGTTGCACGCTGGCCCCCGATGCCGACCACGACGGCGCCGACGCACCGCGCGCGCTGCCGTTGCGCGCAATCCACGCGTCGCGTGGGTGTTGAGTTCCGGCGGGCCGCGCGGCTTCGTGCACGTGGGTGTGCTCAAGGCGCTCGACGAACTTGGGCGTGCAACCCGATCTGATCGTCGGCGCGTCGGTCGGTGCGCTCGTGGGCTGCCTGCGGGCCTCCGGGGTCACCGCTGCCGACATCGAGACGCTGGCGCTCGAGTTGCAACCCACTGCGATGGCGCGGCTGGCGATCTGGTCAGACCAGCGCTTCAGCGGCGCGCCGGTGGCTGAGCTCGTGCAACGCTACGCACGCAAGCGCTTGCTCGAGGAGATGCCGGTGGCGATGGCCTGTGTGGCCACGCAGCAGCGCAGCGCAACGGTGGTGGCGTTCACCGCCGGCGATGCCGGGCTTGCCGTACAGGCCTCGTCGGCGATCGAGGGGCAGTTTACGCCGGTGCGCATTCGCGCCGAACCGTACATCGATGCCGACTGGTATACGCCGCTGCCGGTGCGGTTGGCGCGCTCGTTGGGCGCGCAGCGGGTGCTGGCCGTGGACGCCTCGGTGCACGTCGATCGGGCGCCGCCGGGTGCCGAGCGCTACCGCGAAGGCGACTTGCGCAAGCTCGCGCTGGTGCAGCCCGATGCGGCACAGGCTGACTTGCTGCTGCACCCCGACTTCGGCTACTGGGTCAGCTTCTCGCGCGAGTTCCGCGAGCGGGCAATCAGCGCCGGGTATCGCGACACCATGGCGCAAGCCGCGGCTTTGCGCGAGTTGCACCGCTGACGGGCCACCGGCCGCTGCGGGGTTCTACTGTGCCGGGACCACCTGCGGCGCGCCGGGCATCACCGGCAACGTCTTGGCTGCGAGCTTGGCCTCCCATTCTTCTTTCAGTGCGCGGTCCGTCTTGTAATGTGGTACTCGAAACACCAGGCGCTTGATGCGCTCGACGACCGCGTTGGAGCCTGCGACCTCGTCGTTCCAGTACTGGTGAGCCCGCTGCAGGTTCAGTTCGGTATCCATTTCGAATTGGTCGCGCGCGCTCTGGCCGCCGAACACATAGAGCTTGCCTCGATAGATGCGCCAGGTGTTGGGCCCGCCGCCGGCGCCCCACGGCACCGCGTAGTTGATGCCGTTGGAGCAGAAGCCACCGAACTGCGGCATGTACTTCTCGGGCGACTTGGCGAACTCGGCCTTGTGGGCCTCGCTGGCGAAGCGATACGTCACGCCCAGATGCTCGAGCTTGATCGCCGGGTCGCCCTTGACCGCGGCGTTGTCGGTGAAGTAGGCCACCGCGTCGTAGCCCAGCAGCATCAGCTTGTCGTCGGCGCCGTCGCTGATGGTGCGAAACGGCCCGTTGTTGGGCGACGAGTAGTTCTGCGCCCACGCGGGAACAACGATCGCCAGCACCAGTGCGGTCCAGAGCGCACGCACGATTGTTCGGGTCATCGATCGCTCCTGTATGTGGTGGGTGACTCACTCGACGTCGCGCGCCAGGCGCACGCCGCTGAACTGCCAGCGCGCGTCGGTGGGAAAGAAGTTGCGGTAGCTGGCGCGGATGTGCGAGCGCGGCGTCGCGCACGAGCCGCCGCGCAGCACGTACTGGTTGACCATGAACTTGCCGTTGTACTCGCCGACCACGCCGTCCCAGGCGCGAAAGCCGGGGTAGGGCTGGTAGCTGCTCGAGGTCCACTCCCAGACGTCGCCGAACAGTTGCCGCATGCCCGTCGCCGATGCGCGCCACCGGCATCGGATGCAGCGCCTGCGACTCGACGAAGTTGCCGGCTGCGATGGCACTCGCGTGCGCTCGCGCGGCGTGCTCCCACTCGGTTTCGGTGGGCAGGCGCGCGCCGTGCCAGGCGCTGCGGTTGGCGGACGCCCAGCGCGCAAACGCATCGGCCTCGAAGTAGCAGACGTGCGCGATCGGCGTGTGCGGGTCGATCGGCACCAGACCGTGCAGCGTGAAGCTGGCCCAGCCCGCCGTCGCCATCGCGCTGCCAATACAGCGGTGCCTCGATCTTGTGCTGGCGCACCCAGTCCCAGCCGGCCGACAGCCACCAGCGCGGGTCGGCGTAGCCGCCGTCGGCGATGAACTCGGCCCATTCGCCATGCGTGACCAGCCGGTTGCCGAGCGCGTACGGCCGCAACTGCTGCGGGTGCCGCGGGCTCTCGTTGTCGAACGCGAATCCCGCGCCGTCGTGGCCGATCTCGACCTGCCCGCCGTCGTGGCCGACCCAAGCCATCGCCAACGGCGCGACCGTGGCCAGCGGCCACGACGCGCGGTAGACCGGCGCCAGCGGGTTGCACGACAGCACGTGCTTGATGTCGGTGAGCAACAGCTCCTGGTGTTGCTGTTCGTGCTGCAAACCGAGCTCGACCAGCGAATCGACCATCGGATCGTGAGAGGTGGCCAGCAGCGCCGCCATGCGTTGGTCGACCTGCGCGCGGTAGGCCTTGACTTCGGCCAGGCTGGGCCGCGACACCAGACCGCGCTGCGCCCGCGGATGCTGTTCGCCCACCTGGTTGTAGTAGCTGTTGAACAGCACGCGGTATCGTGGATGGAACGGCTTGAACCCGCGTTCATAGCGCTCGAGCACGAAGGTCTCGAAGAACCAGGTCACGTGCGCCAGATGCCATTTGGCGGGGCTGACGTCAGGCATCGATTGCACCTGCGCGTCGGCCTCGCTCAGCGGCTCGGCCAGCGCGAGCGACTGCGCGCGCACCTGGGCATATCGCCTGGCCAGCGCGCTGGGTTCGATGAGTGGACGGGGCAATGGATTCATGGCGTGTCCTTACGAATGGCTCCGCTGGCGATGTAGCCCATGCCGAATTGGGTGCTCCAGCGCTGCAACGGTGACTGGCAATACGCTTCGATGCGGTCCCATGGATGCCACAGGTCGGCGGCCTTGGCGTTGTAGGGCCGGTTCTTGAGCCAGGCCAGCAGGTTCAGCGGCCCGGTCCACCACGGGAAGAACTTGATGCCGGCGATGGCAACCCGCGCTCCCGGCCTGAGCTGGCGCACGATGTTGGCCAGCGCCAGCGGTGTGCGCAAGATGTCGTGCGTGTAGTTGAACAGCACCGCGTCGGCGCGTTCGGGCAGCGCCACGGTCTCGGCGGCAGCGCAAACATGCCACACGTTGGCCCAACCCTCGCTCTCGACCCGCGCGCGCGCCTGCGCGAACATCTCGGGGCTCTGCTCGAAGGCCAGCACGCGCCCGGCCGGGCCGACACCTTCGCGCAGCCACGCGTAGCTCAGGCCGGTGCCGGCGCCGACATCGAGCACCACCTGGCCGGGCTGCAATTGCAGCAGCTCGATCGTGCGCCGGCGCAGCGGCATCGTGCGCTGCGCCGAAGCGTCGTAGCCTGCCGCGCGCGCGCGGTACCGGCGGATCGACAGCTCGTTGGGCGAGATCGCTGCCATTGCGCACCCACTTCAGACCGTCGCGCGCGACGCGGCATGCAGGCCGAATACGCCGATCACGATCAAACCCGCCGACGCCATCTTCAGCGCGGTGGCGGGCTCCTTGAAGTAGATGTAGCCGATCAGCGTCGTCAGCACCGTGCCCACGCCCGACCACACCGCGTAGACGACGCTCAGACCCAGCGTGCGGGTGACCAGGGTGTTGAACACGAAGGAGATCGCGTAGAAGACGAAGATCAAGATCGATGGAATCAGTCGGGTGAAACTCTCGCTCAGGCGCATGCAGGTGGTGCCGGCCACCTCGAACAGGATGGCCACGCTCAGACACGGCCCAAGCCTGGTTGACGGTGAAAGCTTGGACCATTCGAGCGGGCAATGCGGTCAGTCGTTGCAATGCGTTTCTTGTACGTTCGAAGACGCCGCGCGCATCCAGCCGAGTGCCGGGCCCGTACAGCCAGGAGTCGCGCTCGGCCGATTAAACCTTACACATGGAATTCCCGCTCGCGGCAAGGCATGCTGTTTGCCCATACTGCCGCCATGACCAGCCCCCGCTTCGTCCAGATGCACAGCGAAGACAGCGCTGCGCTGCGCCAGGAGTTGGCGCAGGGGCTGCTGCGCCGGCCGGTCACGGTGTCGCCGAAGTTCCTCTACGACGCGCTGGGCTCGCGGCTGTTCGACGCCATCACCGAGCTGCCCGAGTACTACCCGACGCGCACCGAGCGCGCCATCTTCCAGGCGCACGCGCCAGCCATCGCGGCGTTGTGCCGGCCGCGGCCGTACGCTGATCGACCTGGGCGCCGGCAATTGCGAGAAGGCGGCGCGCCTGTTCGACGTGCTGGCGCCATTGCGCTACGTGGCGGTGGACATTTCGGTCGACTACCTGCGCCAGGCGCTGGCCAGCCTGCAACGCCAGCATCCCGGCATCGAGATGGTCGGCGTCGGCGCCGATTTTCGGCATCGCTGACGCTGCCGCCCGAGGCCGGGCGCGGCGAGCGCCTGTTGTTCTACCCGGGCTCGAGCATCGGCAACTTCATGCCGCACGACGCGCTGCGCTTTCTGCGCCAGGCGCGAACACTGGCCGGTGCGGGTGGCGCACTGCTGATCGGCGTCGACCTCGTCAAGGCCAAGCCGGTGCTCGAACTGGCCTACGACGACCCGTTGCAGGTGACCGCCGCGTTCAACCTGAACCTGCTGCGACGCCTCAACGCGCTGCTCGGCTGCGATGCGCGCATCGAAGACTTCGAGCACGTGGCGCTGTTCAACGAGGCCGAAAGCCGCATCGAAATGCACCTACAGGCGCGGCGGGCGCTCACGTTGCGCTGGTCGGGCGGCGAGCGCGCGCTTTGCGCCGGCGAACGCATCCACACCGAGAACTCCTACAAGTATTCGGTGCAGGGCTTCGAGCGGCTGCTGCGCGAGGCCGGCTTCGCGCACACCATGCACTGGACCGACGAGCGCGCGCTGGTTCGCGGTCTTCCTGGCGTCCTGAGCCGTGCCGACGGCCCCCCGGCCGCGATCTTGCGTTGTAGTGATCGCGATATCGCGAGTTTGACAGCTCCGCGAAAAAGACTCGTTGCTGCTGGGGAAAGGCCGCATCGAGGTTGTGATGGGTCGTTGTATAAACACCCATATATCGAAAAGCCGGCGCCGATCCGATGCACCGCCTGATCCCCTTGCTGCTGGCCGCCACGCTCGGCGCCGCGGCCCACGCTGCCGACCTCACGGTGTCGGCCGCCGCCAGCCTGACCAACGCATTCAGAGACCTGGCGCCGCTGTTCGAGGCGGACGCATCCGGGCAGCAAGGTGCTGTACAACTTCGGGGCCTCGGGCGCGCTGTTGCAGCAGATCGACAAGGGCGCGCCGGTCGACGTGTTCGTCAGCGCCGACCAGGAGACGATGGACCTGGCGCAGGCCAAGGGCCTGGTGCAGGCCGCGCAGCGGCGCAATGTCGTGTCCAACACGCTGGTGGTGATCGTGCCGAGCGCGGCCGCCCACACGCCCAAGGTGGTGGCTGATCTGGCGCAGGCTGCCTACCAACGGGTCGGCATCGGCTTGCCGGCCAGCGTACCGGTGGGCCGCTACACCAAGAGCGTGCTCGAAGCAGCAGGCCAGTGGGCGGCGATCGAGCCCAAGATGATCGGCGCCAACACCGTGCGCCAGGTGCTCGACTACGTGGCGCGCGCCGAGGTCGATGCCGGCTTCGTCTACTCGACCGACGCTGCGCTGATGCCCGACAAGGTCAAGGTCGCGCTGACGGTGCCCACCACGACGCCGGTGCTGTACCCGGCCGCGCCGTTGTCGGCGAGTGCCAACGCGGCATTGGCCGCGCGCTTCGTGGACTTTCTGCAGTCAGCGCCTGCGCAGGCCGTGCTCGCCAAGTACGGGTTCGGCAAGCCCTGACGCGGGCCGAGCCGTCGGATGGAGGGCGCATGGATCGCGCTGGCTCTGACGCTCAAGGTGGCGTTGTGGGCCACGGCGTTGAACCTGCTGCTCGGCGTGGGCGTCGGCTATGCGATGGCGCGCTGGCGTTTCCCTGGGCGCGAGGTGCTCGATGCGATCTTCACGCTGCCGATGGTGATGCCGCCCACCGTGCTCGGCTACTACCTGCTGGTGCTGATCGGTTCGCGCGGTGTGATCGGCGGCTGGCTGCTGCAGCATCTGGGCATCCGGCTGATCTTCACCTGGCAGGGCGCCGTGATCGCGGCGACGGTGGTGTCGTTCCCGCTGGTGTTCAAGGGCGCGCGGGCTGCGTTCGAAACCGTCGATGCCCAGCTCGAGGATGCGGCGCGCACCTTGGGCATCCGCGAGGTCGCCATCTTCTTTCGCGTTTCGCTGCCGCTGGCCTGGCGCGGCATCCTGGCGGGTTTGCTGCTGTCGTTCGCGCGGGCGCTTGGCGAGTTCGGCGCCACGTTGATGGTGGCCGGCAGCATCCCGGGCCGCACGCAGACACTCTCGATCGCGGTCTACGAGGCGGTGCAGGCGGGGCAGGACGATGTTGCCAACTTTCTGGTCGTGCTGACCTCGATCACCTGCATCGCGGTGTTGCTCGCGGCGGGCCGCTTGGTGCCCGGCCGCGTCGCGCCACGGGAATGAGGGCGACGCGGTGATCTGGGACGTTGACTTGCAGCGCGTGCTGGTGCACGAAGGCAGCCGCTTCGAACTCGGCGTGCGTTTTGCCAGTGATGGGCCGCGCCTTGTACTGTACGGGCCCTCTGGGGCCGGCAAGACGCAGACCCTCAAGATGATCGCCGGCATCGCGCGGCCCGACAGCGGCCGCATCGTGGTGGCGGGGCGCACGCTGTTTGACAGCGCTGCCGGCGTGCGGCTGCCGCCGCAGCAGCGGCGCCTGGCCTGCGTATTCCAGGACTATGCGTTGTTCCCGCACCTGAGCGTGCGCCAGAACATCGCGTTTGCGTGCCGCAGCGGATGGCTCAACCCACCGACGAAGGTGCACGATGAGCGCGCCGAGCGCTGGATCGCAGCCTTCCACCTGGAGTCGGTCGCTGGCCATCTGCCACACCAGATCTCGGGCGGTCAGCGCCAGCGCACGGCGCTGGCCCGCGCGCTGGTCAACGATCCAACGGCGCTGTTACTCGACGAGCCTTTTGCCGCGCTCGACAATGCACTGCGGCAACGCCTGCGCGAGGAACTGAAAGATCTGCAGGCGCAGTTGCAGTTGCCCATGCTGCTGATCACGCACGACGACGACGACGTGCGCCTGCTGGCGGATCAGGTAGTGCACCTGCGTGCCGGCAAGGTGGTCGAAGGCACTGCGGTTCAGGAGGCAGCCCCTGTCGGATGAGCTGGAGCGCGTGTGCTCGAAGCGGTGCGCAGGCACGCGCTCGAGGGTCGCCTGTCCGGCGCGGCATCGTGCCGGCCATCAGGCGGGTCCACGGCTCGTCACCGGCGCGATGCGACCAAAGCCGGTGCCTCGGTGCCGCGATCGGCATGCATGATCTGCGGCCGCCGCGTTGCGATGGCTGCGAGGAGCAGCGTATATGCTTTCCCGACGAGCCGGTGACCGTCACTTTCAGGAGCGAGCATGACCGTGCGTCGGCGCAGGGCGAACAACCGGCTTGAGCTGCAAGGATCGCTGTGGATCACGGTCGGTGGCGAGAACCTGGGCGGTCGCGAGCGCATCGACCTGCTGCGCGCCGTGGCCGAGCAAGGTTCGATCACCCGCGGTGCGAAGGCGCAGGGCGTCAGCTACAAAGCGGCCTGGGATGCGATCGACGCGATGAACACGCTGGCCGGCGAACCTCTGGTCGAGCGCTCGACCGGCGGCCGCGGCGGTGGCTCGACCCGGCTGACAGCACGTGGACAGCGCCTGGTCGAACGCTTCGAGCAGATCGATGCCGCGCACCGGCGGTTTCTCAAATTGCTCGATGACGCAATCGATTGACCTCGAACAGCCTTTCTCACTGCTGAAAGTCCTGAACATGAAGACCAGCGCCAGAAATCAATTCGTCGGTACTGTCACTTCGCTGCGCTCGGGTGCCGTCAACGACGAAGTCGAGATCACCTTGCCCAGCGGGCTGCGCATCGTCGCCGTGGTGACGCAGGAGAGCGCCCAGTCGCTGGGGCTGCGCCCCAAGATGACGGCCATCGCGCTGGTCAAGGCGTCGTCGATCGTGATCGCCACCGACCTTGAAGGCGCCAAGGTGTCGGCGCGCAACCAGCTCCAGGGCAAGGTGAGCAAGGTCACGCCGGGCGCCGTGAACTCCGAAGTCGAGCTCGAGCTCGACGGTGGCGGCAGCATCGCGGCGATCGTCACCGCAGCGAGCGCCAAGTCGCTTGGCCTGGCGCCCGGGGTGCGCGCGATCGCGCTGTTCAAGGCCACCAGCGTGATACTCGCGGTGACGGCCTAGCGTGCGTTGGTGGCCGCAAGACGTTGTTGCGCTGAATGCACCTAACGCATGACCCCGCAAGCAGCAACGGTCGAATTGCGTTCGGGTTGCCGGAAGTGGCTGTTAGCGGCGCAGCTCAGTGCGCCAGCAGGTCCATCAGCCGCGCGATGTCGTCGCGGCACGAGGTTTCGGCGCGCTGCTCGATGCGTCGATACAGCGCAATCAGCTGCCGCCCGGCGTCGGTGAGCGTGCTGCCGCCGCCTTGCAGGCCGCCCTTGGCCGAGTCGACCGCCGGATGTTCGAGCGATCGGTTCAACTCATCGAGCAGCAGCCAGGCGCGGCGATACGACATGTCCAGGCTCTTGGCCGCCGCGGTGATCGACCCCGTGCTGCCAATCGCCTCCAGCAACGCGATCTTGCCGGGGCCCACTGCGATCTTGTCGCCATCGGTGACTCGCACGCGAAAGCGCAGCACGGGCGCGCGCGGCCTCTTGGCGGAGCTTCGCTGAGTCGACTGGCGCTTGACGGTCATGGCGGCGCTTGAACCGGAGCCTCGGCGGTCGCGGCCGCCAAGCATAGTTCAGCGCCCGCCGCCGTCGAGAAGGCCGGCAGCCGTTCGCCGGGATGGCCTTCACGGCGACGGCGTCGGCGGGCGACCGCTCAGGCGGCCGCGGCCTCGAGCCCGCTTTCGAAGTGCTTGCGCATCAGTTGCGTGGCGCGCCGGGCGTCGCGCGCATCCAGTGCGCGCATCAGCGCGCGATGCTCGGCCGAGCGATTCGGCGATGCGGCCCTGCTTGAGCAGCGAGTGGTGGCGGTTGAGCTTCATCACCTTGCGCAGATCGGCCACGATCTGCATGCGCCAGCGGTTGCCGGCGACCTCGAGCAGCTTGAAGTGGAAGGCCTCGTTGGTGGCGAAGAACGCGTCGCGCTGGCGCACCTGCTTCTCCAGCCGGTCGTGCAACGCCTGCAGCGCATCGAGCTCGGCGTCGCTGGCCCGACCGGCCACCTCGCCGGCGGCGTCGCTCTCGAGCAGCGCGAGCAGGCGGTACACCTGCGACACGTCGTCGCGCGACATCTCGGTGACGTAGGCGCCGCGGCGCACCTTCATCGTCACCAGGCCCTCGACGGCCAGCACCTTCAGCGCCTCGCGCAGCGGGGTGCGGCTGATGCCCCATTCGGCGGCGAGCTTCAGCTCGTCGATCCACGAGCCGGGCTCGAGCTCGCGCGCGAAGATCTTCTCGCGCAGGCGATCGGCCACCTCCTGGTACAGCGCGCGCGGCGACAGCGCCGCCGGCTTGCGCGCGGCTGCGGCGAGCGAGGGCGCTCGGGGGGGCCATCAGGACGGGAGTTGATCACGCAGTGGGCACGCGCCGCGGCGCGCCCGCTTGGTTATGAATTTATAATTATGCATAATGGCGCGAATCATAGGCCGACCGGGCCGCGCTGGCAAGCGCTCGCGATCGGGTGCCCAATGTGGGCCGGTCCGAAGCGCGCAAGGCGTGCGCCAGGAGTGGATGGAAATGTCGCAGTCGAGTGAATTTCGTGCCACGACGCTCGAGCAGTGGCGTCAGGCGGCGGCCAAGGCGGCGCCGGGCGGCCGCCTGGAGGGCTTGAACTGGGTCACGCCCGAGGGCATCACGGTCAAGCCGCTGTACACCGCGGCCGATCTGCACGACCTGCCGCACACCGACACGCTGCCCGGCTTCGAGCCGTTCGTGCGCGGCCCGCAGCCGACGATGTACGCGGGGCGGCCGTGGACGATCCGCCAGTACGCGGGCTTTTCCACCGCCGAGGAGAGCAACGCGTTCTATCGCCAGGCGCTGGCCGGCGGCGGCCAGGGCGTCAGCGTGGCGTTCGACCTGGCCACCCACCGCGGCTACGACAGCGACCATCCACGCGTCACCGGCGACGTCGGCAAGGCCGGCGTGGCGATCGACTCGGTCGAGGACATGAAGATCCTGTTCGACGGCATCCCGCTCGACAAGGTGAGCGTGTCGATGACGATGAACGGCGCCGTGCTGCCGGTGCTCGCCGGCTACGTGGTGGCCGCCGAAGAGCAGGGCGTGGCGCAGGAGCAATTGAGCGGGACCATCCAGAACGACATCCTCAAGGAGTTCATGGTCCGCAACACCTACATCTATCCGCCCGAGCCGAGCATGCGCATCGTGGCCGACATCATCGAGTACACGGCCAAGAAGATGCCGAAGTTCAACTCGATCTCGATCTCGGGCTACCACATGCAGGAAGCCGGCGCCAACCAGGCGCTCGAGCTGGCGTTCACGCTGGCCGACGGCATGGAGTACGTGAAGATCGCAGTGGCCCACGGGCTCGACGTCGACGAGTTCGCCGGCCGGCTGAGCTTCTTCTGGGCGATCGGGATGAACTTCTATCTCGAGATCGCCAAGATGCGCGCCGCGCGGCTGCTGTGGTGCCGCATCATGAAGGGCTTCGGCGCCAAGAACGCCAAGAGCCTGATGCTGCGCACGCACTGCCAGACCTCGGGCTGGAGCCTGACCGAGCAGGACCCGTACAACAACGTCGTGCGCACCACGGTCGAGGCGATGGCTGCGGTGTTCGGCGGCACGCAGAGCCTGCACACCAACAGCTTCGACGAGGCGATCGCGCTGCCCAGCGAGTTCAGCTCGCGCATCGCGCGCAACACGCAGCTGATCCTGCAGGAGGAGAGCCACATCACGCACGTGGTCGACCCCTGGGCCGGCTCGTACCTGATGGAGTCGCTGACGCAGCAGATGGCCGACACCGCATGGTCGATCATCGAAGAGGTCAAGGCCCAGGGCGGCATGACCAAGGCGGTGGGTTCGGGCTGGGCCAAGCTGAAGATCGAAGCGAGTGCTGCCGAGAAGCAGGCGCGCATCGATTCGAGCCGCGACGTGATCGTCGGCGTCAACAAGTTCAGGAGCGATCGCAACGATGCGGTCGACATCCTCGAGGTCGACAACCACAAGGTGCGCGAGCAGCAGGTGGCGCGGCTGAAGGCGATCCGCGCCAAGCGCGACGCCGCCAAGGTGAAGGCGGCGCTGGCCGCGTTGACCGAGTGCGCGCGCTCGGGCCAAGGTAACCTGCTCGACCTCAGCATCCAGGCGATCCGGCTTGCGTGCCACGGTCGGCGAAGTCAGCGACGCGCTGGAGCACGTATTCGGGCGCCACCGCGCCGACATTCAGAAGGTGACCGGCGTGTACGCAAAAGCCTACGACTCGGCCGAGGGTTGGGACAAGCTGAAAGGCGAGATCGCGGCCTTCGCGAAGGAGCAAGGCCGCCGCCCGCGCGTGATGATCGCCAAGCTCGGCCAGGACGGCCACGACCGCGGCTCGAAGGTGGTGGCCACCGCGTTCGCCGACCTGGGCTACGACGTCGACATCGGCCCGCTGTTCCAGACACCGGAAGAATGCGCGCGGCAGGCGATCGAGAACGACGTGCATGCCGTGGGCGTGTCCACGCTCGCTGCCGGCCACAAAACGCTGGTGCCGGCGATCATCGCGGAGTTGAAGAAGCAGGGCGCAGACGACATCATCGTCTTCGTCGGCGGCGTGATCCCGCAGCAGGACTACGACTTCCTGTACGCGGCCGGCGTCAAGGGCATCTACGGCCCGGGCACGCCGATCCCGGTGAGCGCGAAAGACGTGCTGGAGCAGATTCGCGCGTCGCTGAAGAAGTAAGCGCGATTTCCGAGATACGCCGATGCTCGACGCTGCGGACCAGGCCTTGCTCGACGGCGTGTTGCACACGCGCGGCGAGCCGCAGCGCCGCGCGATCGCCAAGACGATCACGCTGCTGGAGTCGACGCGTCCGGACCATCGAGCGCGTGCCGAGGAGTTGCTCAACGCGCTGCTGCCGGCCGGCGGCCGCTCGTTCCGGCTCGGCATTTCCGGTGTGCCGGGCGTCGGCAAGTCCACCTTCATCGAGGCGTTGGGCCTGCATCTGCTGAAGCTCGGGCATCGCGTCGCGGTGCTGGCGGTGGATCCGTCGTCCAGCGTGTCGGGCGGTTCGATCCTCGGCGACAAGACGCGCATGGAGCGCCTGTCGGTCGAGACCAACGCGTTCATCCGCCCGAGCCCCACCAGCGGCACGCTCGGCGGCGTGGCCGCCCACACGCGCGAGGCGATGCTGGTGCTCGAGGCCGCGGGCCACGACGTCGTGATCGTCGAAACGGTGGGCGTCGGCCAGAGCGAGACCGCGGTCGCCGGCATGACCGATTGTTTCGCGCTGCTGCAGTTGCCGAACGCCGGCGACGATCTGCAGGCGATCAAACGCGGCGTCATGGAGCTGGCCGATCTGGTGGCCATCAACAAGGCCGACATCGACCCCGCCGCTGCCACGCGCGCGCAGGCGCAGATCACGTCGTCGCTGCGACTGATGCAGCACGGCGGACATCAGAGCGAACGCGACGAGGTGCCCTGGCAATCACGCGTGCTGACGCTGAGCGCCATCACCGGCAATGGGCTGGCCGAGTTCTGGCAGGCGGTGAGCGAGTTTCGCGACCAGCAGACCGCCAGCGGCCGGCTGGCCGCGCGCCGCCACGAGCAGGACGAAGCCTGGATGTGGGAGCGCATCGAGGCGCTGCTGCACGACCGTTTTCGCGCGCAGCCCCAGGTGGCGGCGGCACTGCCGACGCTCACCGCCGACGTGCGAGCCGGCCGCGTGGCGGCCTCGGTGGCAGCGCGGCGACTGATCGAGCTGATGAACTGATCGTTGAGACCGAGGAGACCTCTTCATGCACGACATACTCGAGCAACTCGAGAAGAAACGCGGTGCCGCGCGCCTGGGCGGCGGCCAGAAGCGCATCGACGCACAGCATGCCAAGGGCAAGCTCACCGCGCGCGAGCGCCTGGAGCTGCTGCTCGACGAGGGCACGTTCGAGGAGTGGGACATGTTCGTCGAGCACCGCTGCGCCGACTTCGGCATGGCCGACAACAAGGTGCCGGGCGACGGTGTGGTCACCGGCTACGGCATGATCAACGGCCGCCTGGTGTTCGTGTTCAGCCAGGACTTCACCGTGTTCGGCGGCGCGCTCAGCGAAGCGCACGCCGAGAAGATCTGCAAGGTGATGGACCAGGCGATGAAGGTCGGCGCGCCGGTGATCGGCCTCAACGACTCGGGCGGCGCGCGCATCCAGGAGGGCGTGGCCTCGCTCGGCGGTTACGCCGAGGTGTTCCAGCGCAACGTGATGGCCTCGGGCGTGATCCCGCAGATCAGCCTGATCATGGGGCCGTGCGCCGGCGGTGCGGTGTACTCGCCGGCGATGACCGACTTCATCTTCATGGTGCGCGACAGCTCGTACATGTTCGTCACCGGCCCCGAGGTGGTGAAGACGGTGACGCACGAGGAGGTCACCGCCGAGCAGCTCGGCGGCGCCGGCACGCACACCACGCAAAGCGGCGTGGCCGACCTGGCGTTCGACAACGACGTCGAGGCACTGCTGATGTTGAGGCGCTTCTTCAACTACCTGCCGCTGAACAACCGCGACGGCACGCCGCTGCGCCCGAGCGGCGATGCGCCCGAGCGGCTGGACCACTCGCTCGACACGCTGGTGCCCGACAACCCGAACAAGCCCTACGACATCAAGGAGCTGATCGTCAAGGTGGTCGACGACGGCGACTTCTTCGAACTGCAGCCCGACTACGCCAAGAACATCGTGGTCGGCTTCGGCCGCATGGCAGGGCAATCGGTGGGCATCGTCGCCAACAACCCGCAGGTGCTGGCCGGCTGCCTCGACATCAAGAGCGCGATCAAGGGCGCGCGCTTCGTGCGCTTCTGCGACGCCTTCAACATCCCGGTGATCACCTTCGTCGACGTGCCGGGCTTCATGCCGGGCACTTCACAGGAGTACGGCGGCATCATCAAGCACGGTGCCAAGCTGCTGTACGCCTACGCCGAGTGCACGGTGCCCAAGGTCACCGTGATCACGCGCAAGGCCTACGGCGGCGCCTACGACGTGATGAGCTCCAAGCACCTGCGCGGCGACGTCAACTTCGCGTGGCCCAACGCCGAGATCGCGGTGATGGGCGCCAAGGGTGCGGTGGAGATCATCTTTCGCGACGACAAGGGCGACCCGGCCAAGCTGGCCGCGAAAGAGGCCGAATACAAGGCGCGCTTCGCCAACCCGTTCGTCGCCGGCGCGCGCGGCTACATCGACGACGTGATCCAGCCGCACGAAACGCGCAAGCGCATCTGCCGCTCGCTGGCGATGCTGAAGGACAAGAAGCTCGACAACCCGTGGCGCAAGCACGGCAACATCCCTCTTTGAGCCGCGACATCATGTTCACGAAGATTCTGATTGCCAACCGCGGCGAGATCGCGTGCCGCGTCATCAAGACCGCGAAGAAGATGGGCATCGCGACCGTGGCGGTGTACTCCGAGGCCGACCGCGATGCGCGTCACGTCGAGCTGGCCGACGAAGCAGTATTGATCGGCCCGGCGCCGTCGCGCGAGAGCTATCTGGTGGTCGACAAGATCATCGAGGCCGCCAAGAAGACCGGCGCGCAGGCGATCCACCCGGGCTACGGCTTCCTGAGCGAGAACGAGGAGTTCGCCAAGCGCGTCGAGGAAGAAGGCATCGTCTTCATCGGCCCCAAGCACCACAGCATCGCAGCGATGGGCGACAAGATCGCCTCCAAGAAGCTCGCGCTCGAGGCCAAGGTCAACACCATCCCGGGCTACAACGACGTGATCGAGTCGCCTGAACAGGCGGTGAAGATCGCCAAGGACATCGGCTACCCGGTGATGATCAAGGCCAGCGCCGGCGGCGGCGGCAAGGGCCTGCGCGTGGCGTTCAACGACAAGGAGGCCTTCGAGGGCTTCGGCTCGTGCCGCAACGAGGCCAAGGCCAGCTTCGGCGACGACCGCGTGTTCATCGAGAAGTTCGTCGAGGAGCCGCGCCACATCGAGATCCAGGTGATCGGCGACGCGCACGGCAACGTCGTCTACCTGAACGAGCGCGAGTGCTCGATCCAGCGCCGGCACCAGAAGGTGATCGAGGAGGCGCCGTCGCCGTTCATCAGCGAGGCCACGCGCAAGGCGATGGGCGAGCAGGCGGTGGCGCTGGCCAAGGCGGTGAAATACCAGAGCGCGGGCACCGTGGAGTTCGTGGTCGGCAAGGACCAGAGCTTCTACTTCCTCGAGATGAACACGCGGCTGCAGGTGGAGCACCCGGTCACCGAGTGCATCACCGGGCTCGATCTGGTCGAGCTGATGATCCGTGTGGCCGCCGGCGAGAAGCTGCCGTTCGGCAGGCCGACGTGCAGCGCCACGGCTGGGCGATCGAGTGCCGCATCAACGCCGAAGACCCGTTGCGCAACTTCCTGCCGTCCACCGGGCGCCTGGTGCGCTACCTGCCGCCGCCGGCCACGATGGAGGCCGCGGCACCGATGCCGCGCCGAAGGACGGCGCCCGGCGCGTCGTGGCAGCGTGCGCGTCGACACCGGCGTCTACGAAGGCGGCGAGATCCCGATGCACTACGACTCGATGATCGCCAAGCTCATCGTGCACGGGCGCGACCGCGCCGACGCGATCGCCAAGATGCGCGAGGCGCTCAACGCGTTCGTGATCCGCGGCGTCTCGAGCAACATCGCGTTCCAGTCGGCGCTGCTGGCGCACCCGAAGTTCGTGGCGGGCGACTTCAACACCGGCTTCATCGCCGAGCACTTCGGCAAGGGCTTTCGCGCCGCCGACGTGCCGCACGACGACCCGATGTTCCTGGTGGCGATGGCCGCTTTCGTGCGGCGCAAGGCGCGCGAGCGCTCGGCCGGCATCAGCGGCCAGCTGCGTGGGCCACGGCGTGAAGCACTTGCCCAACCTGGTGGTCGGCGTGCTTGGCGCCGGCGGGCAACACGAGCACCATGCGGTGCGGGTGGACGAGTTCGATCCGGTCGTCGGGCAAGGCCGACGTGGTGATCGGCGAGCGTCACTTCGCGATTCAAAGCGGCACGAAGCTCGGCGAGATCCTGGTCAACGGCACCTGCAACGGCAAGCCGTTCACAGCACAGATCGAGCGCGGCAGCACCAAGAACCCGCTGGGCATCCGCATCGCGCACAACGGCCTGCAGATCGAAACGCTGGTGATGCTGCCGCGCGCCGCCGAGCTGCTGAAGTGGATGCCGCACAAGGCGCCGCCCGACCTGAGCAAGTTCCTGCTGTCGCCGATGCCGGGCCTGCTGGTCGACGTGGCGGTGCAGGTGGGCCAGAAGGTGGTGGCCGGCGAGAAGCTGGCGGTGGTCGAGGCGATGAAGATGGAGAACATCCTCACCGCGACGCAGGACGGCGAGGTCAAGGAGGTGCTGGCCAAGCGCGGCGAGAGCCTCACGGTCGACCAGCCGATCATCGCGTTCGCGTGAGGCGCGCACATGAACAAGCCCTTTCGCATCCTCGGCATCCAGCAGATCGCGATCGGCGGCCCCGACAAGCGGCGGCTGCAAAAGCTGTGGGTCGATGTCTTCGGCCTCACCGTGAAGAGCACGTTCGTCAGCGAGCGCGAGAACGTCGACGAGGACATCTGCGCGCTGGGCGCCGGCGCCGCACGCGGTCGAGGTCGACCTGATGCAGCCGCTGGACCCCGACAAGAAGCCCGCCGTGCACACCACGCCGCTGAACCACGTGGGCCTGTGGGTCGACGATCTGGCCAAGGCCGTCGAGTGGATGACGGCCCACGGCGTGCGCTTCGCACCCGGCGGCATCCGCAAAGGCGCTGCGGGCCACGACATCTGCTTCGTCCACCCGAAGGCAAGCGACGAGTTCCCGATCGGCGGCGAAGGCGTACTGATCGAACTGGTGCAGGCGCCGGCGGAGGTGATCGCGGCGCTGGCTTGACCCAGCTCTCAGCCCACGGGCAACACCGCAAACACCTCGGTGGGTACGGATTTGCCCTTGAATGGCACCGGACCGAGCGCCACCGTGGCCACACGCCCGTCCAGCGCCACCTGCGTGGCGCCGTCGATCAAGATGCCGCGTGCGGCCGCCTTGGTGTGCGCTTCCAGCCGCGCCGCCAGGTTCACCGTGTCGCCCACGCAGGTGTAGGTGGCGCGTTCCTCGGTGCCGGTGTAGCCGGCAAACACGTCACCGGTGGCGATGCCCACGCCGATGGCCAGCGCCGCCTTGCCCTCGGTCGCGCGCTCGACGTTGAGCAGCTCGATCATCTCGATCATCTCCAGCGCCGCGCGCACCGCGGCCAGCGGGCGGCTCGGCCACCGGCAACGGCGCGCCGAAGATCGCCATCAGCCCGTCGCCGATCATCTGGTTGACCACGCCGCCCTGCGCGGTGATGGCCTCGAACATCAGCGTGTACCAGGTGTTGAGCAGCTCGATCGTCTCCTCGGGGCCCTGGCTCTCGACGATGGTGGTGAAGCCGCGGATGTCGCAGAACATCACCGTGGCCTGCACGCGCTTGCCGCCGAGTGCGAAGCCGCCTTGCTGCAGGTCGGCGGCCACCGCCGAGGTCGCGAAGCGCTGCACCAGCGCCTTCTGCTGGTCGCGCAGGCGCTTCTTTTCCAGGCTCGAATCGACGCGTGCCTTCAGCAGCACCGGATTCACCGGCTTGTGCAGGAAGTCGTCGGCACCGAGCTCGATGCAGCGCACCACGTGCGCCACGCCCTCGAGCGAGCTGGTCACGATCACCGGGATGTCACGCAGCGCCTTGTCGGCCGCCAGTTGCTCCATCACCTGGAAGCCGTCCATCTCCGGCATCTCCATGTCGAGCAGCAGCAGATCGAACGCGGCGCGGCGCAGCAGCTCGAGCGCGACGCGGCCGTTCTCGGCGCTTTCGACCTGATGGCCTTGCAGCGTGAGGCTGCGCGCCAGCAGCAGCCGATTGACCTTGTTGTCGTCGACCACCAGCAGCCGCGCACCACGCTCAGCCATGGCTCAGCGCCTTCAACGCGGCGACCGCGGTGTCGTACTGCGCCTGCAGTGCATCGATGCCGCTGGCATCGGGAGGAAGACCACCGAGCTCGAGCTCGCGCGCCTGCGCACCGAGCGCGCTGGCGCCGAAGGTGTTGGCGTTGGTCTTCAGCGAATGCGCCGCACGGCGAAAGCGCTCGGCCGCGCCGGCGGCCTGCGCGGCGCGCAGCTCGGCGATCATCGGCGGCGCCTCTTCGAAGAAGGTCTGCACCAGCTCGACGACGAAGTCGGCGCCGGCGGTGGCCTGCAGCTCGGCGAACACGCCGTGGTCGATGATGTCCATTCAGTTCAGCGCGGAGGTGTCGAAGGCGCGTCTGAGGTGGGTCATCTCAGGCGTCCTTGCGCGCGGGAGTATGCGTGAGCGCGCCGACCAGCGCGTCGACGCGGATCGGCTTGGTGATGTAGTCGTCCATGCCGGCGGCGAGACACTCGTCGCGGTCGCCTTGCATGGCGTTGGCCGTCATCGCCACGATGCGTGGCCGCGCCGTGCTGAACCGGTGCACGATCTCGCGAGTCGCTTCCAGCCCGTCCAACTCGGGCATCTGCACGTCCATCAGCACGATGTCGTAGGGCTGTCGCTGCAGCGCCTCGATGGCCTCGATGCCGTTGGCAGCCACGTCGGCGCGGTAGCCCATCTGCGATAGCAGTCGCAGCGCGAGCTTCTGGTTCACGAGGTTGTCCTCGGCCAGCAGGATGCGCAGCGGATGACGTTGCGCCAGCGTGGCATCGATCTGTGTCTTCGCCGGGGCCGCAGCACGTTTGGGCGCAGTGTCGTTGCCCAGCAGGCTCATCAGCGTGTCGTAGAGCTGGCTTTGCCGCAACGGTTTGATCAGCGAGGCGGCGAACAGCGTGTCGGCCGCCTCGCGCCGGCCGAGGGACGTGAACAGCACCAGCGGCATCGCATGGCCGGCCGCGCGGACGCGCGCCGCCAACTGGGTGCCATCCATGCCCGGCATGTGCATGTCGATGATCGCCAGATCGAACGGCCCCGCGGCCAGCAAATCCAGGGCTTGCTGCGGCGCGGCGGCGTCCTGCACAGCCATGCCCCACTTCGCGGCCTGCAGCGCCAGGATGCGCCGGTTGGTCGCGTTGTCGTCGACGACGAGGATGCGCTTGCCTTTGAGCGGCGCCTGCTCGCCGACGAACTCGCGTCGCGTGCCCTGTGGCAGCGTGGTGGCCGGAGCCTGGATCGTGAAGCGGAAGGTGCTGCCGCGCCCCGGGCCCTCGCTCTCGGCCGACATCGTGCCGCCCATCAGTTCGGCAAGCAGCTTGCTGATCGCCAGGCCCAGGCCGGTGCCGCCGTACTTGCGGGTGGTGCTCGAGTCGGCCTGGCTGAACTTCTGGAACAGCCGGCCCTTGCCCTGTTCGGTGAAGCCGATGCCGGTGTCGCGCACCGCGAAGTGAAGAACGCTGCCCTCGCCGACCTGCTCGTCGCCGGACGCATTGACACTCAACACCACCTCGCCGGCCTCGGTGAACTTCACGGCGTTGCTGAGCAGGTTCAGCAGAATCTGCCGCAGCCGCGTCACGTCGCCGACGATCGCCACCGGCACGTCGCCGACGAAGTCGTAGGCCAGGTCGAGGCGCTTTTCGGCCGCACGCGCGGCGATCAGGTCGAGTGCCGACTCCACGCACTCGCGCAAGTCGAACGGCTGGCGCTCGATGTCCATGCGCCCGGCCTCGATCTTCGAGAAGTCGAGGATGTCGTTGATGATCGTCAGCAGCGCCTCGCCCGAGTCGCGGATCGTGCCGGCGAAGTCGCGCTGCTCGACGTTCAGCGGCGTGTCGAGCAGCAGGCCGCTCATGCCGATGACCGCGTTCATCGGCGTGCGGATCTCGTGGCTCATCGTCGCGAGGAACGCGCTCTTCGCCTCGTTGGCGGCTTCGGCGGCGGCGCGGGCCTGCTTGCGCCTCCTTGAACAGGCGCGCGTTCTGGATGGCGATCACTGCTTGGCTGGCGAAGAGTGTCAGCAAGTTCATCTGCTTGTCGCTCAGGCCTCGCGGTACGGACGAAAACACTGCGATGGCACCGATCGCTTCGCCGTCGAGCATCAGCGGAGCGGCTGCAGCGGAGCGAACTGATTCGACGCGGTGCGTCACGCGGTAGAACGATGCTGCATCGGGCCCCAAGGTGTCAGTGAGCTGCACCGCGCGGCCGTCGACTACCGCAGCGCTGGTAACGGTGTCGCGGTCGACGGCGATTTCGTCGGGGAGGTGGACCTCGCCGGCGTCAAGCACGTAGCTGCGGGCGCGCCGGATGAGCCGGTTGCCTTCGCGCGTCCGCAGCGCTGCCTTGCGATTGAACAGGCGCGCGGCGCTGCGCACGATCGCATCGAACACCGGCTGCGCATCGGCCATCGAGCCGCTGATGACCTGCAACACCTCGGCGGTGGCGGTCTGGCGCTCCAGCGCCTCCTTGGTCTCGTTGAACAGTCGTGCGTTCTCGATGGCGATGGCCGCCTGATCGACGAACGATTGCATCAGCTCGATCTCGCGGTCGCTGAACGCGCCGGCACTCATGCGCCCGAAACTGAGCAGGCCAATGGCTTCGCTGCCGCGCAGGATCGGCATCATCAATGAGGCGCGGGCGCCCATCGCATCGTAGAGGTGCTGCTCCTGCGGCGGCAGGTCGATGGCGCTCCAATCGGGCAGGTGCAGCGTGCGGCGCTCGAGCAGTACGCGCGATGGGAAGTTTTGCGTCGGATCGATCGCGTGGGCTTCGTTGTCGGCGTCGTTTGCGCCATGTTCTTCGGTCGCTACCGATCTGACGCGGAAATACGCGCCGTCGCGCTCCATCAGGGCCACGAACGGCACGCCGAGCAGACGGTGCGCGGCGTCGACGATGGCTCTGAAGACGGGCTGAATGTCGTTGGGCGATTCGCTGATGATGCGCAGAATCGCGGCCGTGGCCGTCTGACGCTCGAGTGATTCTTGTGTCTCATCGAACAGACGCGCGTTTTCGAGTGACACGGCCAAGCTGGCGGCCAGCGTCTGCAGCAGATTGAGATCGCCGTCGCTGAAGGCATCCTCGCGGTCCAGGTTCTGCAGTGTCACCACGCCACGCACCTGACCCGCAACGAGCAATGGCACGAAGATGGCCGACTTCGGGTTTTCGCCTGCCACGATCTGCGAGCCCACTTCGGTCGATCGACGCGCCATGTCGCGGTTGACGACGATCGGCTCACCCGCGCGGGTCATCGCCGCCACGAAGCCGTTCAACGGGCGTTCGTGCGGCAACTCCACACGCTGGCCACGCTCGATCAGGTACCAGGGCAGCAGCAACTGCCGCTCGGTGTCGATGCCGGCGATGCCCACGGCCTGGGTGTCGAAGATCTCGTGCACCTTGTCGCCGACCAGGTCGACGATCGCCTGAAAGTCCAGTGAGCCGGCCACGCCCTGCTGGATGCTGTTGATCACCGCCAGCTCGGCGGCGCGCTGCTCGGCCTGCGTGCGTTGCGCCTGCAGTTGCGCGGTGCGTTCGGCCACCTTGGCTTCGAGCCCCTGCGCCCACTGCACGTTGGCCACCGCCACCGCCGCCTGCGAGGCGAGCATCGCGAGCAGGCCACGGTCGGCGGCACCGAAGCGACCAAAAGCACCTTCAAGGTCGGCATAGATGAAGCCGAGCACCTCGTTCTGCGCAATCAGCGGCGTGACCAGGCACGATCGCTGGTCGACGGCCTCGGCGCCGTCAGGCCCGTGGCGCAGGCTCACCGCGCGCGTGCGGCGCGCCTCGTCGAGCCAAGGCGTGATCGCACGCAGCAGATCGGCGGGTTGCTCGCCAGCGGGCACCTGGGCGCCGGCGACACGGCGCCCGCCGTCCGTCTCGAGGATCAGCAGGACACGCTCTGCACCGCTGAGCTCGCTGATCTCGTCGATCAGAAACTCGTGCAGAGCGGCGTCGCTGCGCAACTCGTTGAGCCGAGTGCCTGTGTCGACCAGGCGCTTGAAGGGTTCGCCCGGGTCGCTCGCGATCGCCAAGTGCGCCAGGCGCCGGGCGTCGCTCAAGCCGCGCGCGCGCGCCTCGCGCAGCCATGCGCGCACGATGTCGCGGTTGGTCGCGACCTTGCTGAGGTAGCTGCGGCGCAGCCCGTCGTCGTGGACGTTGCGCACGCTTTCGAGCATCAGCGCGTGGGCGCGCTGCAGCGCCGCCCAGGCTTCCTCGGCACGGTTGTCGGCCGCGAGCGTCCGCGACAACCACCACCAGATGTCCTGGCGATGCCCGTGCGTGGTGAGTGCGTAGTTCTGCCGGCGATGGATGTCGGCCGCACGCCGGGCTGCGCGCACTGCGGCCTTCACCTGGCCTTGTTGAAGCAGCGCCTGCGTCAGCAGCAATTGCAGGGTACGCTCCTCGCCCGGCTGGGGGTGGTTCGGACGGCGCAGCGCAGCGCGCACCCTCGCTTCGGCATCGGAGGCGCGGCCTTCGGCCAGCGCCAGCGTGGTCGCGCACACGGTGCGTTCGCGTCGGGCGATCGCGTCGCCGTGCTCGCTGACCAGCGCGTCATAGCGCGGCCACAGCGCGCGCGCGGCGGCCAGGTCGCCCATCTCGGTCATCCAGAGCACCAAGCTGCCGGTGAGGAACGCGGTGCCCAGCGAGACCCCGACCTGGTCCATCGCGCCGACGCCGACGTCCGACAGCCGGCGCGCGTGCCGATACAGGCCCATCTCGGCGAAGGCGGCCGCGAGGTTGCTGACGACGATGACGCCGCCGCGAAGATCGCCGCACCCGTCGTACGCGGCCGCGGCGCGCTGCAGCAGATCGATGCGCTCGGCGATGTCTTTGCAGGTGAAGGTGAGCACGTTCAGCGCGTGACCGAGGCCGAGCAGGTCGCCGCTCTGGCGCGCCAGCTCCGCCGAACGCTCGGCCGCCTGGCGCGACGCGGCTTCATTGGCGCGGCGCGACTGCGCGAACGCGATCAGCCACTGCGCGCGACCCAGGCTGACGCAGATCGCCGGTGCGCTCGAAGATCGTCGCGGCGCGGCGTCCTTGGTCGAGCGCCGCATCGACGTCCGACAGACGCAGCCGAACTTCGCCCAACGTGAGATGACTCAGGCCGAGCAAGGCCGCATCGGCGGTCTTCGCAGCCAGCGCCAGCGCCGACTCGGCCACCTGCTGCATGTTGCCGTAGCGGGTGGAACGGATCATCACCAGCGCCTGGCAGCACAGCGCGCGCACCCTCGACGCGTCGGCGCCTTGTGTGTTCGCGACCTCGCCCATCGTTGTCGCAGCTTGAGTGGCCTGCCCGAACTGGCCCCGCGCGAGGTGCGAATGCACACAAAGTTCGAGCAACGCCAGGCGGGTCGCGGCGGGCAGCCCAGGGACCGCGAGCGCCTGTTCGCACTGCGCGAGCGCTGCCGCGTGCCGACCCGACCAGGCCAGGTCGCGCGCGCTGCTCACGGCGTCGCCCCGTTGCGTCTGCGAGTTGCGCCCGACGACCGGTGAATCCACTTCAGCGCGCCTTGCGGACGGTGGAGCGGACGAGCGCTTGGACCAGCGCATCGACGCGAATCGGCTTGGTCACGTAGTCGTCCATGCCCGCGGCCAGGCATTCTTCGCGATCACCCTGCATCGCGTTGGCGGTCATCGCGACGATGCGCGGGCGCTCGCCGGGCTTGAACTTGGCCGCGATCCGGCGCGAGGCCTCCAGGCCGTCCATCTCGGGCATCTGCACGTCCATCAGCACCACATCGTACGGCTGGCGTTCGATGCTCTCGATGGCTTCGATGCCGTTGCTGGCCACATCGGCGCGGTACCCCATCTGCGACAGCAGGCGCAGCGCGAGCTTCTGGTTCACCACGTTGTCTTCGGCCAGCAGGATGCGCAGCGGATGCCGCGCTGCCATGTCGCGGTCCACGCTTGGCTTGGCTGGCGCGGTGGCGACTTTCGGTGCGGCATCGCGCGCGAGCAGGCTGACCAGCGCGTCGAACAGATGGCTCTGGTGCAATGGTTTGGCGAGATAGGCCGCAAAGAGCTCCTCGCTGTCGCCCGCCTCGCGTCGGCCGAGCGAGCTGAACAACACGAGCGGCAGCGTCGTGCCCGACGCGCGCATCTTCCGCGCCAGCGTCAGGCCGCTCATTTCTGGCATGTGCATGTCGACGATCGCGACATCGAACGCCTGGCCTGCGGCGAGCCACTGCAACGCCTGCGTGGGTGACTCGGTGTCGCGCACGTGCATGCCCCACTTGGCGGCCTGCAGCGTCAGCACCTTGCGATTGGTGGCGTTGTCGTCGACCACCAGCACGCGCTTGCCGGCCAGATGCGGCTGCTCGCCGATGAATTCACGTCGCGCGGTCACCGGTTGCTTGGCCAGCGGCGCGACGATGGTGACGGTGAAGGTCGAGCCGCATCCGGGGCCGTCGCTGGTGGCCCACATCGTGCCGCCCATCAGCTCGGACAGCCGCTTGCTGATGGCCAGGCCGAGGCCGGTGCCGCCGTACTTGCGCGTGGTGCTCGAGTCGGCCTGGCTGAACTTCTGGAACAGCTTGGACAAGCCATCGGCCGTCAGGCCGATGCCGGTGTCGCGCACGGCGAACGTGATCTCCATGCGTCCCGACGGCGCGGGCCTGGCGCTCACCGTGAGCACCACTTCGCCGGTTTCGGTGAACTTCACTGCGTTGGCCAGCAGGTTGAGCAGGATCTGGCGCAGCCGCGTCACGTCCCCGTCTAGTGCCGCCGGCACGTCACCTTCGAATAGATAGGCAAGGTCGAGCCCTCTCTCGGCGGCGCGGCTGCCGATGAGGTCGAGCGCCGACTCCACGCATTCGCGCAGGTCGAACGGGTGCGCCTCGATGTCCATGCGCCCGGCTTCGATCTTCGAGAAGTCGAGGATGTCGTTGATGATCGTCAGCAGCGCGTCGCCCGAATCGCGGATCGTGCCGGCGTAGTCGCGCTGCTCGTCGTTGAGCGGCGTATCGAGCAGCAGCCCGCTCATGCCGATGACCGCGTTCATCGGCGTGCGGATCTCGTGGCTCATCGTGGCCAGGAACGAGCTCTTGGCCTCGTTGGCGGCCTCGGCCTGCGCACGCGCGCCTTCGGCTTGGGCGCGGGCTTCCTGCGCTTGCTTGAACAGCCGCGCGTTCTGGATCGCGATCACGGCCTGGTCGGCAAATGTCTTCAGCAGCTCGATCTCCTTGTCGGAGAACGGCGTCGGCGGCACGCGGCTGATCACGAGGGCGCCGATGCCGCGGCCCTCCCACAGCATCGGTGCAATCAGCAGCGAGAAGTTGCCCAGCGTGCGCGCAAGGTCTCGCTGCGCATCGGTGGTCTGCGTTGCGTTCAACGCGTCGGGGATGTGGATCACGCGCCGCTCGCGAATCGCCGCCCCCTGCGGTGTGTCGGCCACCGGCCGCGGGTAGAAGCCTTTCACGGTCTCGTTGAAGGCGGGGCTGCCACCGAGGTCGGCGTTCATGTGCAGCATGCCGTCGTCGTCGACCAGCGTGATGCTGACGCGGAAGCTCGAGAACAGGCGCTGGCAGCTGTGCAGGATCTTCTCGAACACCGGGGCCGTGTCAAACACCGAGTTGCTGATGACTGCGAGCACGTCGGCGGTCGCGGTCTGGCGATCCAGTGCTTCCTTGGTTTCGTTGAACATCTGCGTGTTCTGGATCGCGATCACCGCCTGGTCGGCGAAGGTCTTCAGCAATGCGACTTGCTTGTCGCTGAATGTCCCTGCGGCCGAGCGGCCGACCCAGAGTGAGCCGATGCCTTTGTCGCCGAGCACCAGCGGCGCGTAGACGATGGCGCGGACTTTGGAGACGTGGCATCCGTCGCGAACCTCGTCGGGAACGTCGGCACCCGATTCGACGTCCGGGTACTGCACGAGCCGTCGCCTGAGCTTGACGCGCGTGCCGTGTCGCCGCGTGCGCGCCAGCTCGAAATACGCCTTCAGCGCCGCGGCATGCGGCGAGTGCACCGCCCCCAGGTGGAGCCCACCGCTGTCGTCGAGCAGATTGATCCCGATCTCGTGGCCTGGAAAGAGACGCCGGCAGGCGGCAACGATGGCGTCGAACACGGGCTGGGTCTGGGTTGGCGAGTTGCTGATGACTTGCAGCACCTCGGCCGTCGCCGTCTGGCGCTCCAGCGCCTCCTTGGTCTCGTTGAACAGCCGCACGTTCTCGATCGCGATCACCGCCTGGTCGGCGAAGGTCTTGAGCATGCCGATCTGGTGGTCCGACATGCGCCCGACCTCCCGGCGCGTCACGTTCAGCGAGCCGATGGCGACGCCGCCGCGCATCAGCGGGACGAACACCACGCTCCGGAAGCCGCGCGAGCGGGCCAGGTCGCGGCCGGCGCGGGCGTCGTCCGAATCGGCCTCGAAATCGTCGATGAATTCGGGCCGGCGCAACAGGATCGCGCGGCCCATGGGCGTACCCTCGACGGGAATCGGAAAGAACCTGTGGAGCGCTTCCACTCCTTCCGGCGTTGTCGCAGTGTGCGCCACCAGGTGAAGCTTTTCGTCGCCGACCTGCGTGACCGTCGCCGAGAATGCGCCGATCAGCCGCTTCGCGGTTTCGACGATCGCGTCGAAGACCGGCTGCACGTCGGCGGGCGAGCTCGCGATGACCTTCAGGATCTCGGCGGTTGCGGTCTGCCGCTCCAGCGCCTCCTTGGTCTCGTTGAACAGGCGCACGTTCTCGATCGCGATCACCGCCTGGTCGGCGAAAGTCTGCAGCGAAGCGATCTGCCTGTCTGACAGCGGGCCCGGTGCGAGGCGGATCACCGAGACGGCGCCGATGGCCTTGCCATCGCGCAGCATCGGCACGACGGTCATCGCGCGGTAGCCGGATTTCGTGAAGTTGCGCTTCCCGGCCGCGAATCGGCCGTTTTCGACCAGGGCGTCTGGCACGTCGACGATGCGGGCATCGAGCATCGCGGCGCTGTGCATGTAGTCGCGGGTCAGCGGGAACGGAAACAGCATGCGCCAGCGCGATGCGAGGTCGGCATCCGTTTCGGCCATGGCCATCAGCTGAACCCGGTCACCCACCGGTCGAGTGACAGCGACCGCGGCTTGGGCGAACAGCCGCACGCCGGCATTGACGATCGCCTCGAACACCGGCTGCACGTCGGTGGGTGACCCGCTGATCACCTTCAGGATCTCGGCGGTGGCCGTCTGCCGATCGAGCGCCTCGCGGGTCTCGTTGAACAACCGAACGTTCTCCATCGCGATGGCGGCCTGGTCGGCAAACGACGAGACGAGCTCGATCTCCTTGTCGTTGAAAGGCTGCACGAACGTGCGGCCCAGCGTGAGAACGCCGACGGCCGCGCCCTCGCGCACGATCGGAACGGCCAGCAGCGTGCGATAGCCGCCGACCTGTTGGACGTCTTTGCGGGCGTACCCCGGGTCGTTCTGCGCGTCCTCGACCTGAACAGCGTGCCCCGCCACCACGGCGCGCGACGTCAGCGAAACCTTGTCGCTCAGCAACGGCGGATTTGCCGCAAGGTGCTCGATCAGCTTCGGGGTGGCACCGAAGAGCCCGGCCGGGTGGCAGACGTCGCCCTCGACTTTGAAAATCACCCCCAGTGAGGCGCGACACAGCCGGGCCGCGGTGCCGATCAGGGTTTCGAGGACGGCATCGAGGTCGAAGGTCGAGCGGCTGATCGCCTTGAGCACGTTGGCCGTGGCGGTCTGGCGCTCCAGAGCCTCTTGCGTCTCGCGGAAGAGTCGGGCGTTCTCGATCGCGATCAGGGCCTGGTCGCGGAACGACTCCGCCAGCGCGATGTCGGCGGCGGCGAAGGGGTTGCGCCGGCTCCCCGCCAGCGCCAGCAGGCCGATGCAGGATCCCTCGCGCATCAGGGGCAGGTACAGCGCCGCACGCACGCCGAACAACTCGCTGATCTGCTGTTCGTGCGGCGGCAACTCCAACGTGTCCCAGTCGGGTAAATGCAGCATCTGCCCGGAGAGCATTGCGCGCGACGGGAAGTTGTGGGCCGGGTCCACCGGCACGCTCGCCGGCCCACGGTCGGCCACCGGGCCCTGGGCGCTGGCGATCGATGCGATCGAAAAGGTGGCGCCGTCGCGGCGCAGCAGGAACGCCAGGTCGCAGGGCAGCAGCCGGGCTGCGGTGGCCACGATGGAGTCGAACACCGGTTGTTCATCGGTGGGCGAGCGGCTGATCACCCGCAGCATGTCGGCGGTGGCGGTTTGCCGGGCCAGCGCCTCCTTGGTCTCGTTGAACAGGCGCGCGTTCTCGATGGCGATCACCGCCTGGTCGGCGAAGGTCTGCAGCAGCTTGATCTGCTTGTCGGGGAATGCGCCGGCCTCGGCACGCGCCACCGCGATCGAGCCGATGACCTGGCCCTCGCGCAACATCGGTACGGCCAGGATGCTGCGAAATCCAGCAAGGTGCGCTGCTTCGGGTTGCGGGAAGTCGGCGTCGTCCTGCACATCAACGATTTGCGTCGGTGCGCGATCGCGGATGGCCCGCGCATTCGCGGTGGTGCTGCCTGGGGGCAGCGGATACCGGGCGCGGATTGCCGACTCGGCCTCCGGGGAGGCCCCGTGGAACGCAACCAAGTGCACCAGCGTGCCGTCGAAGCGAGTCACGGCTCCGATGCGCGCGTTGCACAGCACCTTGGCGCGCTCGGCGATGGCATCGAACACCGGCTGCACATCGGTCGGCGAACCGGAGATGACCTGTAGCACTTCGGCCGTTGCGGTCTGCTGCTCCAACGCCTCGCGAGTCTCATTGAACAGGCGCGCGTTCTCGATGGCGATCACGGCCTGCCTGGCGAAGGTTTCGATGAGCGCGACTTGGCGCTTGTCGAAGGGTCGGTCTCCAGGGTGTGCGGTACCAATGGCGCCGATCACGCGGTCCTCGTGGATCATCGGCGCGAAGATCACGGAGTTGAATCCGAAGTCGCGCGCAAACTCGACGGTGGCTGCAGGCGCCGAGGGGTTGTCGAGCACCGGTGCCAGCTGCACCACCTGTTTCGACAGCATCGACACCCCGCCGATCGTGGTGTCATCAAGTGGCCGGGGATAGCGCTCGCGCAGGCGCTCGAACCCGGGGTCGCCGTCCACCGCCGGCATTTCGACGCTGGCGTCGTGCAGCAGCTGCAGCACGGCGAAGCGCGTACCGAGGAGCCGCCGCAGGTTCTGTACGACCCGATCGAAGACGGGTTTGGGGTCGGCCATCGAGCTGCTCATCGCCTCAAGCACCTCGGAGGTTGCCGTCTGTTGCTGCAGCGCCTCCTGGGTCTCGTTGAACAGACGTACGTTCTCGATCGCAATGGCCGCCTGGTCGGCAAAAGTCATTGCCAGCTCGATCTGCTTGTCAGTGAAGGCGCAGACCTCTTGGCGCCAGACGACGATCACCCCCACGACGTCGCGTCCGGCGAGCATCGGCACGCCGAGCATCGTGCGATAGCCGCCCAGGCGCTGCGAGTCGGCCTGCTGATAGTCGGAGTCGGACAGCGCGTCGAGAATCTGCACCGCTTGCCGCTGCTGCACCACGCGTCCTATCAGGTACCCGCGCTCGGGCCGCACCGGAATCTTGGCGATGTGCGCCTCGAACTCCGGCGAAGCGCCGTAGGCCGCGGCAAGCCGGTACACATCGCCATCGGGGCGGAACACGAAGCCGTGGCTGGCATCGCACAGCCGCGTCGCGCTTTCGAGCAGCGTGGCGAACACGCGCTGCAGGTCGAAGGTGGACTGGTTGATGACTTTCAGCACGCCGGCCACCGCGGTTTGCTGCTGCAATGCCTCCTTCGTGTCGGTGAACAGCCGCGCGTTCTGGATCGCGATCACCGCCTGGTCGGCAAAGGTTTGCAGCAGTGCGAGTTCACGGTCGCTGAACGCACCGCGCGAGCGGGCGACGCCGACAACGCCAATGCCGCGGTCCTCCCACAGCATCGGTGCGAAGGCCACCGAGTGGTAGCCGACGATCTGGCCCATACGGCGGATCACCGACGGGATGTCGGGTGCGTTGATCACGTCGGCGTAGTGCACCACGCGTCGCTCGGTGATGGCGCGGCCCGGGGCCGATCCCATCACCGGTGCCGGAAACGTAGCTGCAATCGTCTCGCGTGCCTTGCCGACGTAGGCCGCCACTTGCAGTCGGTCCTGCTCGTCTACGAGCAGGACGTCGAGTTCGTCGCCGCCGAACAGGTGCTTGCAGCTGTCGAGGATCTTGTCGAACACCGGCTGCGTGTCGGCCATCGAGCGGCCGAGCAGCCGCAGGATGTCAGCCGTGGCCTTCTGCTGGTCCAGCGACTCCTTGGTCTCTTCGAACAACCTCGCGTTGTCGAGCGCCAGGCCGACGCTCGCGGCCACGGTCTGCAGAAGGCGCACATCGGCCTCGCCATAACGGCGCTCGGGGTCGTGGCTGTCCAGCGTGATGCCGCCGCGCAGCGTGTCGCCGACGAAGACCGGCACGGTCAGCGTGGCCAGGCTGGGTTGGAGGCCAGGCGGCGGGCGCAGGCCCCAGGCGTCCATCTCGGCACGGCTGTTGGCGAGCACGGGCTGGTTGGCCCGCAATGCGCGCATGAACCGCCCCTGCGGGTCGGGCCTGAGCGGCGGCGGAGGTGGCACCCGCTTGCCATGCTGCACGACGTACAGCATGCGGGCGCTATCCGACGGCTCGTCGCGCCACGTGATCGTGAGGTTTTCGCTGCCGAACATGCCTCGCAGCTGCTCACCGACCATTTCAACGATGCCCTGGAAATCGAGCGAACCTGCAATGCCCTGCTGGATGCGATTGACCAACGCCAGCTCGCCGGCACGCTGGTCGGACTGCCTGCGCAATTCGGCCGTAGCCCTCAGCTTGCTGAGCACCTGGGCGGCCCGATCCGCGAACGAGGCCAGTCGCCGTAGGTGGCTTGCATCAAGGCGGCCAAATCGGCCCTCCTTGTCGACATACAGCAGGCCGTGTAGCGAGCCGTCGGCCTTCAGCGGGGCGACCATGCAACCGCGCTGGTGCGCTGGCGCGGCACCCGGCGGACCGTGGCGCAAACGGGCGCGCTGCGTGCGCCGCGCCTCTTGCAGCCAAGGGGCTACGGCCTGCAGCAAACCGTCGGCGCTTTCGCGCCGGGGCAGGTGAGCGGCAGCGACGCGCGCCGGCGCCTCTTGCGCATCGAGCACGAGCATGGCCCGGCGCGCGCCGAACAACGACCGCGTGGCATCGACGATCTGTTGCGGCAGTCGTGTCGGATCGCGGGTCTCGTGCAGCGCCAGCGCGGCAGCCAGCAGGTCGGCGTCATCGCCGGGCGCGGCCGCGGGTTTGCTTGCGGCGACACGCAGGGCCGCCGAGTCGCTCGTCGTTGTTTTCCGAGTCGGCACCTGCTGTTTCGCCATCGCCCTCACCAACCTCTGACGCGTGGCATTATTGGTTGCACCCCGGCACGCCCGTCCCCGTCAAAACCCGCCCGGTCGCGCCCTGACCCGGCGAGCAACAATCCCCATCTCTGCAGCTTCTCCATGGTCGCACCATGACTGCCCGCGCAGGCGGTGCCCCAAGCTCCGCGACGACCACGTTGTCCAACCGGAGGGGCCCCAAGCGCCTTGGCAGCGGCGCGCCCAAGTGCGTTGCCGTTGTCGCCGCGTTCGCCTCCCTGCTGGCCGGTGCTGCCTCGGCAGCGGACACCTGCGAGCCCCTGCGCGCGCAGATCGACACCAAGATTCGCGATGCGGGCGTCGAACACTTCACGCTGTCGGTGGTGGATGCGGCGGCCTCGGTGCCCGGCAAAGTGGTGGGCTCGTGCGCGAGCGGCGCCAAGAAGATCGTCTACTTGCGAGGTCAGGCGGACGCTGCGGCCTCGAGCCCCTCGAATGGCGGCAAGAGTGGCGCCGCTGCGGCGGGGACGTCCCGATCGGACGCCATCCTCACCGAGTGCAAGGACGGCACGGTGTCGGTCGGCGGTGGCTGCGGCAAGCAATAGCCCGCGCGGCTTCGCGAGCTGAACCGGGGGTTTGCCTTGAGCCTTCGCCAATCGCGAAGCCTCGGTTCACAATTGGCGCATTGCCTTGTGCCCGCCACCAGCCAAGATCGGGCCCGGCGCGCGCCATCAGTCCCATGCGCTTCGACCTCACCACTCTGAACCTCGTGCTGGCCATTGCCGACACCCGCAGCATCACCCGCGGCGCCGAGCGCGAGAGCCTGGCGCTGGCCGCGGCCAGCAAGCGCGTGTCGGACCTGGAATCGCGCCTGGGCGTGAGCCTGTTCGAGCGCCGCGCGCGCGGCGTCGAGCCCACCGAAGCGGGGCGCGCGCTGCTGCGGCACATCCGCACGCTGCATTCATCGCTGCATGCGTTGGAGAACGAGGTGGTCGAGTTCTCGCGCGGCATCAAGGGCCACTTGCGCATCGCGGCCAATGCCAGCGCCATCGCCGAGCATTTGCCGGCCGACCTGGCGGCGTTTTCGAAGGCGAACCCCGGCATCCGCGTCAGCCTGCAAGAGTTGACCAGTGTCGACGTGCAGGGGGCCGTGGCCGAGGGGCGCGCCGACGCGGGCATCTTCGTCGGGCCGGCGCACGAGGCCGGGCTCGACTGCAACCCCTACCGCGAGGGCATGCTGGCGATCCTGGTGCCGCGCGGCCATGCGCTGGCTCGCCGCACCGGGCATCGCTTCGACGCGCTGCTCGACCACGACATCGTGGGGCTGCATGCGGGCGCGGCGGCGCAGGAGCAGATGCGCGAACGCGCGCAAGCGCTGGGCCGCACGTTGAACGCGCGCATGCAGGTGCACGGGTTCGACGCGATCGCGCAACTGGTCGAGGCCGGCCTCGGCGTCGCGGTACTGCCCGCCGTGGTGGCCGAGCGCTTCGCCAAGGTGTTTCGCGTCCAGCCGCTGACACTGAACGAAGACTGGGCACGGCGCAGCTACCTGCTGGCGGTGCGTCGCCAAGAGGTGCTGCCGCCATCGCTGCGGCGTTTCGTCGATACGCTGTGCCCGCCATCCAAGCGGCAGACCGCACACGCCGCCAAGACACAAGCCCGCTCGCGAGCGGCCTGATTTCACCGGCCATCACGAATCGGTTCACACTCACACGCACACCCCGCGACACCGCCATGAACGCCCGCACGCTGTACGACAAGCTCTGGGACGACCACGTCGTCCACACCGAGGAAGACGGCACCGTCACCCTCTACATCGACCGCCACCTGGTGCACGAGGTGACGAGCCCGCAGGCCTACGAAGGGTTGCGCCTGGCCGGGCGCAAGGTCTGGCGCACGAGCTCGGTGGTGGCCACCGCCGACCACAACACGCCCACCACCGGCTGGGCTCAGGGCTACGACGGCATTGCCGATCCGATCAGCAAGCTGCAGATCACCACGCTCGACGCCAACATCAAGGCGCATGGCGCGGCCGCGTACTTTCCGTTTCTCGACAAGCGCCAGGGCATCGTGCACGTGATCGGGCCCGAGAACGGCGCCACGCTGCCGGGCATGACGGTGGTGTGCGGCGACTCGCACACCAGCACGCACGGCGCGTTCGGCGCGCTGGCCTTCGGCATCGGCACCAGCGAGGTCGAGCACGTGCTGGCTACGCAGACGCTGCTGGCCAAGAAGATGAAGAACCTGCTGGTCAAGGTCGACGGCACCCTGGCGCGCGGCTGCAGCGCCAAGGACATCGTGCTGGCGATCATCGGCCGCATCGGCACCGCAGGGGGCACCGGCCACACCATCGAGTTCGGCGGCTCGGCGATCCGTGCGCTGTCGATGGAAGGCCGCATGACGGTGTGCAACATGGCGATCGAAGCCGGCGCGCGTGCCGGCTTGGTGGGTGTGGATGACACCACGATCAACTACGTGAAGGGCCGCCCGTTCGCACCCCGGAGCCTCGAGTGGGATCAGGCGGTTGCCGCATGGCGCCATCTGCGCAGCGACGACGGCGCACGCTTCGACAAGGTGGTCGAACTCGACGCGGCGCAGATCAAGCCGCAGGTGACCTGGGGCACGTCGCCCGAGATGGTGTTGTCGATCGACGACCGTGTGCCCGACCCCGAGCGCGAGCGCGACGCGACCAAGCGCGACGCGATCGAACGCGCGCTGGTCTACATGGGCCTGACGCCGAACAAACCGCTGGCCGACATCACGATCGACAAGGTGTTCATCGGCTCGTGCACCAACAGCCGCATCGAAGACCTGCGCGAGGCCGCCGCGGTGGTGCGCCGCATCGGCTCGCGCGTGGCGCCCAACGTGCGCTTGGCGATGGTGGTGCCGGGTTCGGGCCTGGTGAAGGCGCAAGCCGAGAAGGAAGGCCTGCACGAGATCTTCAAGGCCGCCGGCTTTGAGTGGCGCGAGCCCGGCTGCTCGATGTGCCTGGCGATGAACGCCGACCGCCTGGAGCCCGGCGAGCGCTGCGCGTCCACCAGCAACCGCAACTTCGAAGGGCGCCAAGGCGCCGGCGGCCGCACGCACCTGGTGAGCCCGGCGATGGCGGCCGCGGCCGCGCTCAATGGCCACTTCGTCGACGTGCGCCGCTTTGCCTGAACGAGATCACACCATGCAAGCTTTCACCGTGCACAAGGGCCTCGTGGCGCCGATGGACCGCGCCAACGTCGACACCGATGCGATCATTCCCAAGCAATTCCTGAAGTCGATCCAGCGCTCGGGCTTCGGGCCCAACCTGTTCGACGCCTGGCGGTACCTCGATCCCGGCCAGCCCGGGCAAGACCCGGCGTCGCGCAAGCCCAACCCCGATTTCGTGCTGAACCAGCCGCGCTACAAGGGCGCCTCGATCCTGCTGGCGCGCGAGAACTTCGGCTGCGGCTCGAGCCGAGAGCATGCGCCGTGGGCGCTCGAGCAATACGGCTTTCGGGCGCTGATCGCGCCGAGCTACGCCGACATCTTCTTCAACAACTGCTTCAAGAACGGCGTGCTGCCGCTCGTGCTGCCGGCGGCGCAAGTGGCGCGATTGTTTGACGAGGTGGCCGGCTTCGTGGGCTACCGGCTGACGATCGACTTGCCGCGGCAGGTGATCGTCAAGCCCGACGGCAGCGAGATCGCCTTCGAGGTCGAGTCGTTTCGCAAGTACTGCCTGGTCAACGGGTTCGACGATATCGGTCTGACACTGCGTCACGCCGACAAGATCCGCGCGTTCGAGGCCGAGCGGCTGGCACGTCAGCCCTGGCTGGCCAATCGGCCCAGCTAATCCGCGCGCATGAGCCCGCGGCTCGGCGCTTGGTTTCGCCGTGTGGTGCTCGGGCGGCGCTGGCTCACGTTCATCGTGCTCGGGCTGGCGTTCTTCGTCTTCGGCTCGGGGTCGCTGAACCTGTTTTTCCTGCTCAAAGCCAACGGCCAGTTGCTGGCCGAGCATGGCTGGCAGGCGGTGATGGACGGTGCGCTGCAACAGCTGGTCGAGCTGCTGATCACCGGCTACATCAGCATGGCTGCCTACGTGGTGTTCAAGGCGTGCGAACATGCCTTGGTGCACGGTCTGGTCGAAGCGCCGGAACAATCCTCAACTTTCCCTCCCACCGAACCATGAAGATCGCAGTGCTGCCGGGTGACGGCATCGGCAAGGAAATCGTCGCGCAGGCCATTCGGGTGTTGCGCGTGCTCGAACTGAAGTGCGAGCTCGAAGAGGCGCTGGTCGGCGGCGCCGCGTACGAGGCACATGGCCACCCGCTGCCCGACTCGACGCTCAAGCTCGCGCAGGCCGCCGACGCCGTGCTGTTCGGTGCGGTCGGTGACTGGAAGTACGACAAGCTCGAGCGCGCGCTGCGCCCCGAGCAGGCGATCTTGGGCTTGCGCAAGCACCTGGGCCTGTTCGCCAACTTCCGCCCGGCCATCTGCTACGAGCAACTGACGCACGCATCGAGCCTGAAGCCCGAGCTGGTGGCCGGGCTGGACATCCTGATCATCCGCGAGCTCACTGGCGACATCTACTTCGGCCAGCCGCGCGGCCGGCGCAAGGCGGTGGACGGGCACTTTCCCGGCGCCGACGAGGCGTTCGACACCATGCGCTACAGCCGGCCCGAAATCGAGCGCATCGCCCGCGTGGCGTTCGAGGCGGCGCGCAAGCGGCGCAACAAGGTGACCAGCGTCGACAAGGCCAACGTGCTCGAGACCTTCCAGTTCTGGAAGGACGTGGTCACCGACGTGCACGCCGACTACCCCGACGTGGCGCTGGACCACATGTACGTTGACAACGCAGCGATGCAGCTGGTGCGCGCGCCCAAGAGCTTCGACGTCATCGTCACCGGCAACATGTTCGGCGACATCCTGTCCGACGAGGCGGCGATGCTCACCGGCTCGATCGGCATGCTGCCTTCCGCCTCGCTCGATTCGCGCCAAAAAGGTCTCTACGAGCCCAGTCACGGCAGCGCGCCCGACATCGCCGGCAAGGATGTGGCCAATCCTCTGGCTACAATCCTGTCCATGGCCATGATGCTGCGCTTCACGCTCAATCTGCCCGAGTCGGCCGACCGGGTGGAGGCTGCGGTGCGCCAAGTGCTGCAGCAGGGGCTGCGCACGGCCGACATCTGGTCTGCAGGCACGCGCAAGGTTGGCACGCGCGAGATGGGCGACGCCGTCGTCGCCGCCATCACGAAAACCACGATCAAGAGTTAGCCGCTCTCGGTTCGTGTCGCCCGCGATTCCTAGCACCGGCGAACGAGCCGGGGGCAACAGGAATCCAGTTCAGATCCAAAGGGGCGAATGACATGGCACTGGTAGGAATCGTCGGATGGCGCGGCATGGTCGGCTCGGTGCTGCTCGAGCGCATGCAGCAAGAGGGCGACTTCGCTCTGTTCGAGCCACTGTTCTTCTCGACCAGCAACGCCGGTGGCGCCGCGCCGGCGATGGCCAAGAACGAACGCAAGCTGGTCGATGCGAGCGATATCAAGGCGCTCGCCCGCTGCGACATCGTGATCACGGCGCAGGGCGGCGACTACACCAACGAGGTGTTCCCCAAGCTGCGCGCTGCAGGCTGGAAGGGCCATTGGATCGATGCCGCCTCGGCGCTGCGCATGAAGGACGACGCGGTGCTCATCCTCGACCCGGTCAACATGCCGGTGATCAAGAACGCGCTCGCCAAGGGCAGCAAGAACTGGATCGGCGGCAACTGCACCGTCAGCTGCATGCTGATGGGCGTGGGGGCTCTCTTCAAGGCCGGCCTGGTCGAGTGGATGAGCACGATGACCTACCAGGCCGCCTCGGGCGGTGGCGCGCAGCACATGCGCGAGCTGCTCACGCAATTCGGCTCCCTGAACGCCGAGGTCAGCACGCTCCTGGATGACCCGGCCAGCGCGATCCTCGAAATCGACCGCAAGCTGTTGTGGCGCCAGCAGTCGTTGAGCGCAGCCGAAATCGAACACTTCGGTGT
This sequence comes from uncultured beta proteobacterium, assembly GCA_963774185.1. Classification (GTDB taxonomy): domain Bacteria; phylum Pseudomonadota; class Gammaproteobacteria; order Burkholderiales; family Burkholderiaceae_C; genus JAEUPI01. Next base: position 28,994 of record CAVZEK010000009.1, on the reverse strand, counting down.
GCCGCTCGGCGGGTCGCTGATCCCGTGGATCGACCGCGACATGGGCGGTGGCCTGACGCGCGAAGAATGGAAAGGCATGGCCGAGACCAACAAGATCCTTGGCCGCGGCGAGGGTTTCGGCACACCGGCCGTCCCGGTGGATGGCGTGTGCGTGCGGGTGGGTACGATGCGTTGCCACAGCCAGGCGCTGCACTTCAAGCTCACGCGCGACGTGCCGCTGGCAGACATCGAGTCGCTGATCGCGGCCGACAATGAGTGGGTGAAGGTGGTGCCCAACCAGCGCGAGGCCACGATGCGCGAGCTCACGCCGGTGGCGGTGAGCGGCACGATGTCGATACCGGTGGGCCGCTTGCGCAAGCTGGCGATGGGACCTCAGCACTTGGCCGCGTTCACCATCGGCGACCAATTGTTATGGGGTGCAGCCGAGCCCCTTCGTAGAATGCTCAGGTTGCTGCTGGAGGCTTGAGCCTCACGAGGTGCGCGAAAAACGCGTTGTCCAGTGGCAACAATTGGCGACAGGATGCCACGTGCGGGAGATTTGACACAGACGTCAGCCTTTGCATGAGCTTGTCAGCCTATATGCTTGATGCTATTGTGGTTTCGACGACTTACCCGCGATCGGAGGTCAAGCGTTCGAGCTGCATGACCTGTGAACGTCGGCGCGCTCGACCCAAGCGCGCCGGTTGCACTTGGGAGACGCCTTGAAATACCGCTCTGGAAATGCTGCACGCGTCGCGCTGAGCAGCGTCGCGCTGGCCGCATTGGTGGCTGCCACTGGCAACGCCTGGGCCCTTGGACTCGGTCGCCTCAACGTTCAATCGGCCCTCGGCGAGACGCTGCGGGCCGAGATCGAGATCTCCAGCCTCACGCCCGACGAAGAGTCATCGCTGAAGGTGCGCATTGCACCGCCCGAGGCCTATCGTACGCAGGGCGTCGACTACAACGCCGTGCTACCTTCGACGCAGGTCACGATCGCCCGCCGCTCCGACGGCAGGGCGTATCTGCGCGTGACCAGCGATCGTGCGGTGCAGGAGCCCTTTGTCGACGTGATCCTCGAGCTCACGTGGAGTTCGGGCCGCCTGGTGCGCGAATTCACCTTGCTGCTCGATCCGCCGCAATCGCGTGTGGCGCCACCGGTGCAAGCGGCCGCGCCCATCGCGCCGCAGGTATCGGCAGCACCGCCGGCCACTTCCACGCCGGCGCCCGCCCCGTCAGGGGCCACCGCAGAGCCGATCTCGCCGCAGGCTGCCGCGCCAGCGGCGCGGCCGACGCCGTCATCGCGCGGCACCGTGCAATCGAGCAAAGCCCCGGCTGCCGCGTTGCCCAGCGGCCCCGACGAATACAAGGTCCGCGAAGGCGACACGCTGTATCGCATCGCCAAACAAAGCCAACGCTCCGGGGTGTCGCTCGATCAGATGCTGGTCGCGCTGTTCCGCGGCAACCCCAATGCGTTCATGGGCGAGAACATGAACCGGCTGAAGGCCGGTGCGGTGTTGTCGGTACCATCGTCAGACGACGCCAACGCAGTGACCACCGCCGAGGCGCGCGAGGTGATCCGCGCGCAGAGCGCCGACTTCGGCGCCTATCGCCAGCGCTTGGCGGGCAGCGTGCCGACCACCAAGGCCGAAGACAACACGCGTCAAGCCAAGGGCAAGGTGACCGCATCGGTCGACGACACCAAGCAGGCAGCTTCGCCGACGCCCGACAAGCTGACGCTGTCGCAAGGCGCGGTCAAGGCCGGCGGCGCGGAAGCGAAGGCCTCGAAGGACGCCGAGAAGAAAGAAGCCGCCGCAAGGGTGGCCGAGTTGACACGCAACGTCGAAGAGCTGAAGAAGGTCCAGGAAGGCTCGAGCAAGACCGCGACGGCACCGGCACAACCGGCCCCTGCCGCACCTGTCACACCCACGCCCGCTCCCGCAGTGGAAGCCAAGGCGCCGCCGCCGGCGCCGGCAACCCCGCCGCCTGCACCCGCCACCACGGTAGCGCAAGCGCCGGTGGTCGAGCAGCCGCCCAAGGCCGAGCCGGCAGTACGCCGTCGGTGTCGCTGCCCGCGCCCGCGGCCAGCGCGCCAGCCGAGCCACCCACTGTTGCGGCGTCAGCGCCCGCGCCGCGCCCGGCCGCGCCAAAGCCCGCCACGCCGCCGGCTGCAGGCCGAAGAACCGAGCATGTTGGCTGCGCTGATGGACCATCCGATGGCCGTGCCGGGTGCGATCGGCCTGGTGGTGCTGCTGGTGGGGCTGGCGCTGTACCGTCTGCGCGGCCGCTTCCGCAAGGACAACGGCGAGACCTCGTTCCTCGAGAGCCGCCTGCAACCCGATTCGTTCTTCGGCGCCAGCGGCGGCCAACGCGTCGACACGCGCGATGCCACCGGGCAGTCGTCGTCGATGAGCTATTCGTTGAGCCAGCTCGACGCGATCGGCGACGTCGATCCGGTGGCCGAGGCCGATGTGTACCTCGCCTATGGTCGCGACCTGCAGGCCGAGGAAATCCTCAAGGAGGCGATGCGCGGCAATCCCGATCGCCTGGCCATCCGCACCAAGCTGCTCGAGGTGTACGCCAAGCGGCGCGACACCAAGGGCTTCGAGTTGCTGGCCACTCAGTTGTTCTCGCTGACCAAGGGCGAGGGCGACGATTGGACCAAGACCCAGGAGCTCGGCCGCCAGATCGACCCCGAGAACCCGCTGTACAAGCCGGGCGGTGCACCGCCTGCCAGTGTGGTGGGCGACGGTGGCCGCATCATCGAGCCGCTGGGCGCCAGCACGATGCCGCAATCGATCATGCCGTCGACCTCAGGCTTCCCGCCCTCGGCGATCGATTCCATGTCGCCCGACAGCCGCGGCACGATCCCGCCCGACCTCGACCTCGATCTCGACCTCGGCACGATGCCGCAGTCCGGTCGCGGCGGGCGCGGCGCCGCGACGCCGAAGCCGAGCGTCGATCTCGAGTCGATTTCGCTGGACCTCAACGCGCCGAGCGCGCCGGCGCCGCTGAGTTCCGGCGGTGCCGCTGGCAAACCGACGTTGGACTTTGGTGACTTCACGCTGCCGGCGCAGCCTTCGGGCCACGCCCCGCTTGACGAGAACGATCCGCTGGCGCGCAAGCTCGAGTTGGCTGAAGAGTTTCGCCAAATCGGCGACATGGAAGGTGCCCGCGACCTGCTCGAAGAGGTGGTGGCCAAGGCCGGTGGTGCGCTGAAGACCAAAGCCCAGAGCATGCTCGACAGCCTTGCCTGATGGGCCCACCCCGTGATGTGGCCTACCCCCGATGCGGTCTAGCGGCCGCGTCCCCCTCTAGGGGACAACACCAGCGGACCGGCAAAGCCGGATCCGCGGTGTTCGCTTGGCGATGGCTGCGAGACCACCATCCGCTGCGGGCCGTTGGGCCCTGGGGCTGAGCTACCGCGGCACCGCGTACAACGGTTGGCAAAGCCAGCCCGATGGCGCTTCGATTCAGGATGCATTCGAGCGCGCCTTGTCGCGTTTCGCCGATGCGCCGGTGCGCACCATCTGTGCCGGGCGCACCGACGCCGGCGTGCACGCGTTGAATCAGGTGGTGCACTTCGACGCGCCGGTCGAGCGCGAGGCGTTCTCATGGGTGCGCGGCACCAACAGCCACCTGCCGCGCGACATCGCGGTGCAGTGGAGCCAACCGGTGCCGGCGGACTTTCATGCGCGCTACCAGGCACGTGGCCGGCGCTACCGCTACGTGCTGCTGCAATCGGCGGTGCGGCCGTCGCTCGAGTCCGGCCTGGTGGGCTGGGTGTTCGATGCGCTGCAGATCGATGCCATGCGCAGCGCTGCTGGCGTGCTGATCGGCGAGCACGATTTCAGCTCGTTTCGCTCCAGCGAATGCCAGGCTGCCAGCCCCGTGAAGACGCTGCGCTCGATCACCATCGAGCAGCGCGGCGCCTACTGGCGCTTCGAATTCGATGCCAGCGCGTTCCTGCACCACATGGTGCGCAACATCATGGGCTGCCTGCTGGCGGTGGGCAGCGGGCGGCGCCCGGTCGATTGGCTCGGCGAGGTGCTGGCGGCACGCAACCGCGATGCCGCTGCGCCCACCTTTGCCGCAGACGGCCTGTATTTCGTCGGCCCGTACTACGATGCGCACCTTCAGCTGCCCGATCGCGTACCCGCGACCGACTGGCTGCCGTGAAAGTGACTGTCGTTCGTTCGTGCAGCAGCGCACCCGCATCAAGATCTGTGGCCTCTCCCGCGAGGCCGACGTCGCCGCGGCCGTCGAGGCGGGGGCCGACGCGTTGGGGTTCGTGCTGTATGGGCGCAGCCCGCGGCACGTGAGCGCGACGCGAGCCGGTGAACTGACGCGTGCCTTGCCGCCGTTCGTGACGCCGGTGTGCCTGTTCGTCAACGCCAAGGCCGACGAGATCGCCCGCGCGATCGACCACGTCCCGCGTGCGGTGCTGCAGTTCCACGGCGACGAGACACCGGCGCAATGCGAGGCGACGGGGCGCACGTACATCCGGGCCGCCCGCATGCATGAAGGGTTCGCGCTGTTAGACTTCGCGCACGCCTACACCAGCGCCTCGGCGCTGCTGCTGGACGCCGATGTCCAGGGCTACGGTGGCGGCGGAAAGGTTTTCGATTGGTCACTCATTCCACCAAGCGTGCCCGTTCCGCTCGTTTTGTCTGGTGGGTTGAATCCTGCAAACGTGATCGATGGGGTGATGCGCGTCCGGCCCTGGGCCGTTGACGTGAGTTCCGGCGTCGAAGCGAGCAAGGGCGTCAAGGACGCCGCGCTGATCCGCCGGTTCTGCGATGCGGTGCGCGAAGCCGATGCGCGCATCGATGACGCCATCCACTAAACCCTCCATCACCATGAAGCACTACCAACAGCCCGACGCGCGCGGGCACTTCGGGCCATACGGCGGCAGTTTCGTCGCCGAGACTCTTGGTCCACGCGCTCGATGAACTGCAGGCTGCCTATCAGCACTACCGCACCGACGACGCCTTCGTCGCCGAGTTCCGCGACGAACTCGAACACTTCGTCGGGACGCCCGAGCCCGGTGTACCACGCCGCGCGCCTGAGCCGCGAGGTCGGCGGCGCACAGATCCACCTGAAGCGCGAGGACCTCAACCACACCGGCGCGCACAAGATCAACAACACGGTGGGCCAGGCGCTGCTGGCCAAGCGCATGGGCAAGCCGCGCGTGATCGCCGAGACCGGCGCCGGCCAGCACGGCGTGGCCACCGCCACCGTGTGCGCGCGCTACGGCATGGAGTGCGTGGTCTACATGGGCAGCGAAGACGTCAAGCGCCAGTCGCCCAACGTCTACCGCATGCACCTGCTGGGCGCCAAGGTCGTGCCGGTCGACAGCGGCTCCGAGAACGCTGAAGGACGCGCTCAACGAAGCGCTGCGCGACTGGGTGACGAATGTGGAGAACACCTTCTACATCATCGGCACGGTGGCCGGACCGCACCCGTATCCGACGATGGTGCGCGACTTCCAGCGCGTCATCGGCGACGAGTGCATCGTGCAGATGCCGAAGCAGATCGGGCGCCAACCCGACGCGGTGATCGCGTGCGTCGGCGGTGGCAGCAACGCGATGGGCATCTTCTACCCGTACATCGAGCACGAGCGCGTGCGTCTGATCGGCGTGGAAGCCGCGGGCCAGGGCCTGCAAAGCGGCAAGCACGCGGCGAGCCTGAACGCCGGCTCGCCGGGCGTGCTGCACGGCAACCGCACCTACCTGCTGCAGGACGACAACGGCCAGATCCTCGAGACGCATTCGGTCTCGGCCGGGCCTCGACTACCCGGGTGTGGGCCCTGAGCACGCGTACCTGAAGGACACCGGCCGCGCCGAGTACGCGTCGATCACCGACGACGAGGCGCTCGCGGCGTTTCATCGCCTGTGCCGCACCGAGGGCATCATCCCGGCGCTCGAGTCGAGCCACGCGGTGGCGCACGCGATCAAGCTCGCCGCGACGATGAAGCCCGATCAGCACCTGCTGGTCAACCTGTCGGGCCGCGGCGACAAGGACATCGGCACCGTGGCCGACCTGTCCGGTGCCGACTTCTATTGCCGGCCATCGTGCCGCGGGCAGACGGTGAAGGGCGGTCCCGTGCGGTGGAGGTGCCCGATGAGTCGCATCGCCTCCACGCTGCAGCAGCTGCAACGCAGCGGCCGCAAGGCGCTGATTCCATACGTGACCACCGGCGACCCCTATGCCGATGGCACGGTCGAGATCATGCAAGGCCTGGTCGAAGGCGGCGCCGACATCATCGAACTCGGCGTGCCGTTCTCCGACCCGATGGCCGACGGACCGGTGATTCAGAAGGCCTCCGAGCGCGCGTTGGCGCGCGGCATCGGTCTGGCCGCAGGTGCTCGACGTGGTGCGCGACTTTCGGCGCCGCAATACGACCACGCCGGTGGTGCTGATGGGCTATGCCAACCCGATCGAACGCTTCGATCAACGCCTGGGCACGGGAGCTTTCGTGCGACAGGCGGCCGAGGCGCAAGTCGACGGCGTGCTGGTGGTCGACTATCCGCCCGAGGAGTGCGGCGAGTTCGCCGCGGCGTTGAAATCCGCCGGCATCGACATCATCTTCTTGCTCGCGCCGACCTCGACCGATGCGCGCATCCAGCAGGTGGCGCGTTTGGCCAGCGGCTTCGTGTACTACGTGTCGCTGAAGGGCGTCACCGGCGCGGGTCACCTCGATGTGTCGTCGGTCGCGCAGGTGATGCCGCGCATCCGGGCGCACGTCAAATTGCCGGTCGGCGTGGGTTTCGGCATACGGGATGCGGCCAGTGCCCGCGCGGTGGCCCAGGTGGCCGACGCGGTGGTCATCGGCGCACGTTTGGTGCAGATTCTGGAGGCCGAACCGCGCGACAATGTGGTCGCTGCCGGCCGCCGCTTCATGGCCGAGATCCGCACCGCGCTCGACACTTGACCCAAGGAAACCGCACATGAGTTGGCTCGAGAAACTGCTGCCGCCGAAGATCCAGCAGACCGATCCGTCCGAGCGGCGCTCGGTGCCCGAAGGCCTGTGGATCAAATGCCCGGCTTGCGAGACGGTGCTCTACAAGACCGACCTCGAGGGCAACCTCAACGTCTGCCCCAAGTGCGAGCACCACCACCGCATCGGCGCGCGCGCGCGGCTCGATGCCTTCCTCGACCCCGAGGGCCGCTTCGAGATCGGGCAGGAAGTGCTGCCGGTCGATGCGCTGAAGTTCAAGGACAGCAAGAAGTACCCCGAGCGCTTGAAGCTCGCGCTCGAAAACACCGGCGAGACCGATGCGCTGGTGGTGATGGGCGGCGCGGTGATGAGCGTGCCGCTGGTGGCCGCCTGCTTCGAGTTCGACTTCATGGGCGGCTCGATGGGCAGCGTGGTCGGCGAGCGCTTCGTGCGCGGCGTGAACACCGCGCTCGAGCAAAAAGTGCCCTTTGTCTGTTTCACCTCCAGCGGTGGCGCGCGCATGTACGAGGGCACCTTGAGCCTGATGCAGATGGCCAAGACCAACGCCTCGCTGGCGCGCCTGTCCAACGCGCGGCTGCCCTTCATCAGTGTGCTCACCGATCCCACGATGGGTGGCGTGTCGGCCAGCTTCGCCTTCATGGGCGACGTGGTGCTGGCCGAGCCCAAGGCGCTGATCGGCTTTGCCGGCCCGCGAGTGATCGAGAACACGGTGCGCGAGAAGCTGCCCGAGGGCTTCCAGCGCGCCGAGTTCCTGCTCGGCAAGGGTGCGCTCGACCTCATCATCGATCGCCGCCAGCTGCGCCCCGCGGTGGCCAAGCTGTTGTCGATGCTGCTCAAACAAAGCGCCGACGCGGTCGCCTGAGCGCCTCGCCGTTGGCGGCGCGGCTGACCAAGCCCGATTCCGCCCGATGACTGCACCGCGCACGCTCGACGACTGGCTCGCGCACTGCGAGCGCCTGCACCCGAAGAGCATGGACTTCACGCTCGATCGCGTGAGGGTCGTGCGTGATCGTCTGCAGCTGCGGTTCGAGTGCCCGGTGATCACCGTGGGCGGCACCAACGGCAAGGGCTCGACCTGCGCGATGATCGAATCGATCGCGCGCCACGCCGGCTATCGCACGGTGCTGTACATGAGCCCGCACCTGGTGCACTTCGAGGAGCGTTGCCTGATCGACGGCCGCATGGCCGACGCGGCGACGTTGCTGCCGCACTTCGAGGCGGTGGAGGCGGCGCGCGGCGACGTCACGCTGACCTATTTCGAGTTCACAACGCTGGCCATCCTGCGCGCGCTGGTGCAGGCGCAGCCCGACGTGGCAATCCTCGAAGTGGGCCTGGGTGGCCGGCTCGACGCGGTGAACGTGTTCGACGCCGATTGCGCGGTGGTCACCGGCATCGCGCTCGATCACACCGAGTACCTGGGTCCCGATCGCGAATCGATCGGTCGCGAGAAGGCGGGCATCTTCCGCAGCGGCCGACCCGCGATCGTCGGCGACCCGCAGCCGCCGGCCAGCCTGACCGGGCACGCCGAGTCGATCGGCGCCGACCTCTGGCTCCAGGGCCGCGATTTCGGCCTGCAGGGTGATCGCCAGCAGTGGTCGTGGCGCGGGCGCTCGCGCCGCTTCAGCGCATTGGCGTACCCGGCGTTGCGCGGCGCCAACCAGCTGCTCAACGCGGCCACTGCGCTGGCTGCGCTGGAGTCCCTGCACGATCGTTTGCCGGTCAGCGCGCAGGCGGTGCGCAACGGCCTGGCGTTGGTGGATTTGCCCGGGCGATTCCAGATCGTGCCGGGTCGTCCAGTGCTGGTGCTCGACGGGGCGCACAACCCGCAGGCCGCCAGCGCGCTGGCGGTGAGCCTCGATCAGATGGGGTTCTATCCGCGCACTTTCGCGGTCTTCGGCGTGATGGCCGACAAGGACATCGCCAACGTGATCGCGCCGCTGCGGCCACTGGTGGACCACTGGTTTGTCACCGACCTGCCGACTGCGCGCGCGGCCAAAGCCAGCGATCTGGCGCGTGAGATCAGCGCAAGTCCGGCCGCGTCGCCGGCGCGCATCAGCACCCATGGCACACCGAGCGATGCGCTGCGCGCGGCGCTGGCCGCTGCGGACCCCGCTGATAGAATCGTCGCATTCGGTTCCTTCTACACGGTAGGCGGCGTGTTGAAAGACGGCTTGCCGCAGATGGCGGCCACGCACCTGGGATGACCCTCCCCGTTCCGGGGACCGCAGCGCTGAGCGGCTGGTCTAGAGCGCGCACGTCGCCCGCCACACGCAGCGCATGGGTCTGTTCTCGTTCCGGCAAGGATCATCGGCCTCAGACGCGCCACGCGCAGGCACACCCGACCCCGTGCAAGCCGCGCGCACGCGCGCGCGGCGGCGCCTGATCGGCGCGGCCGCGCTGCTGGGCGTGGGCGTGGTCGGCTTCCCGCTGCTGTTCGAGACCCAGCCGCGGCCGATCCCCGTCGACATCCTGATCGAGATCCCGCGCAAGGAGGCAGCGCCATCGCTGCCATTGCCGCCGCCGCGCACCGCCTCGGCAGCGCCGGCCACGGCGCGCGTGAGCAGCGGCGTCATCGGCGAGCGCAGTGCCGAACCGCCACGCGAGCGCGCGGCCACCGCGACGCGCAGCGAACCGGCACCCGGTGGCGACGCCACCCGCAAAGAGCCCGCGGCGCCGCGCAGCGATGCGGCAGCGCCGCCCAAGACAGTGCCCGACAAGCCCGAGGCCCGCGCCGACGATGGTGCGCGTGCACGCGCGCTGCTCGAAGGGCAAGGCGCGGCCGGCGCATCAAGCCCCGTCGCGCCCAAGCCCGCTGCGGTGGTGGCCATTGCGGAGCCGAGCGCCGAGGCCAACAAGCCCGATGTTGCCAATGGCCGCTTCGTGGTGCAGGTCGGCGCCTATGGCGAGGCCAACTCGGCGCGCGACATGCGCCAGCGCGTCGACAAGCTGGGCCTGAAGAGCTACACGCAGGTGGTCGAGATCGACGGCGCCAGGCGCATCCGCGTGCGCGTGGGCCCGTTCGCTGCCCGTGAAGACGCCGAGAAGGCAGCTGGCACACTCAAGGCCGCAGGCTTGCCGGCGGCGGTGTTGACGCTATGAACAACACAACGCGGGCGGCCGATCGGGCCAAGGCGGAAACATGACCACCATGAACGACATCGGCTGGGTCGACTGGGCACTGCTCGCGGTGCTGCTGGCCTCGGTGATCGTGGGCCTGGTGCGCGGCCTGGTGTTCGAAGTGCTGTCGTTGCTCGGCTGGGTGGCCGCCTACGTCGCCGCGCAGATGATGAGCCCTGAGTTGGCGCCGCATGTGCCGGTGGGCGCCCCGGGTTCGGCGTTGAACCATGGTGCTGCGTTCGCGGTCGTGTTCGTGCTGGCGCTCATTGTCTGGATGCTGATGGCGCGGCTGATCCGCCTGATCGTGCACGCCACGCCGCTGACGCTGATCGATCGCACGCTCGGCGGCGTGTTCGGCCTCGCCCGCGCGATGGTGCTGTTGCTCGCGCTGGCCACGGTGGTGTCGTTCACTCCGGCCGTGCGCGCCGGGCCGTGGCAGGCCTCGCATGGCGCCGCCTGGCTCGGCGTGCTGCTGTCGGGCCTGAAGCCGGTATTGCCCCCCGCCGTGGCTAGGCACCTGCAGGCCTGACAATCGGGTTTCGACTCAAAGGTCTTCCATCCATGTGCGGCATCGTCGGTGTCATCTCGCAGTCACCGGTCAACCAGCTGATCTACGACGCGCTGCTGCTGCTGCAGCACCGCGGGCAGGATGCCGCCGGCATCGTGACGATGCAGGGCACGCAGTGCTTCATGCACAAGGCGCGCGGCATGGTGCGCGACGTCTTTCGCACGCGCAACATGCGCGCGCTGCCGGGCACCGTGGGCCTCGGCCAGGTGCGCTACCCGACGGCCGGCAACGCCTACAGCGAGGAAGAGGCGCAGCCGTTCTACGTCAACGCGCCGTACGGCATCGTGCTGGTGCACAACGGCAACCTCACCAACGCCGCCGCGCTGAAGCAGGAGCTGTTCGACGTCGACCGCCGCCACATCAACACCGGCAGCGACACCGAGGTGCTGATCAACGTGCTGGCGCACGAGATCGAGCGCGCCGCCCGCGACCGCGTGCTGTCGCCCGACGTCATCTTCGACGCCGTGCGCGCGGTGCACCGGCGCGTGCGCGGCTCGTACGCGGTGATCGCGCTGATCGCCGGCCACGGCCTGCTGGCGTTTCGCGACCCCTACGGCATCCGGCCGCTGGTGTTCGGCCGCACGTCGGCAGCCCGGTGGCGCCGAGGTCATGGTGGCCAGCGAGACGGTCGCGCTCGAGGGCACCGGCCACCGCGCCGAGCGCGACGTGGCGCCGGGCGAAGCGGTGTTCGTCGACCTCCAGGGCCGCGTCCACGCGCGCCAGTGCGCGAAGCGCCCAGCCTGAACCCGTGCATGTTCGAGTACGTGTACCTGGCGCGGCCCGATTCGGTGATCGACGGCGTGTCGGTCTATCAGGCGCGACTGAACTTCGGCGAGACGCTGGCGCAACGCGTGATCTCGACGATGCCGCCGAACGACATCGACGTCGTGATCCCGATCCCCGAGTCGAGCCGGCCCTCCGCCATGCAGCTGGCGCAGAAGATCGGCAAGCCGTATCGCGAAGGCTTCGTCAAGAACCGCTACGTCGGCCGCACCTTCATCATGCCGGGGCAGGCGGTGCGCGCGCGTTCGGTGCGCCAGAAGCTCAACGCCATCGTGCAGGAGTTCAAGGCCCGCAACGTGCTGCTGGTCGACGACTCGATCGTGCGCGGCACCACCAGCAAAGAGATCGTGCAGATGGCGCGCGAAGCCGGTGCACGCAAGGTCTACATGGCCTCGGCAGCGCCGCCGGTGCGTTATCCCAACGTGTACGGCATCGACATGCCGACCAAGGAAGAACTGATCGCGCACGGCCGCAGCGTCGAGGAGATCCGTCGCTTCATCGGCGCCGACGCGCTGATCTATCAGGACATCGACGCGATGAAGCGGGTGGTCAAGGCGCTCAACCCGAAGCTCGACGGCTTCGAGGCGTCGTGCTTCGACGGCCACTACATCACCGGTGACGTCAGCGAAGCCGGTGCAGCGCCGCGCGCCGTCGCGCCCGACGACGACGACGATGCATCGCGTTCGCGCCTGGCCCTGCACAGCGCGGCGGAAGGATCATGATCGCCACCGGGCCGCTCCCTAGGCGATCGCTCCCCCTCGGGGGACGGCGCGCAGCGCCAATGGAGCTTGGTGAGCATGGGCGACAAGAAACTGCCGCGCACCCGGCTGCCACGCGACGCGCGCCTCGACACGCTGGCCGTGCGCGAGGGCCTGCCGCCCAGCCAATGGGGCGAGAACTCCGAGGCGCTGTTCGTCACCAGCAGCTTCGTGCACCCCGACGCCGCCACCGCAGCGGCGCGCTTCGCCAACGAAGAAGAAGCGTTCGTCTACAGCCGCTTCACCAACCCCAGCGTCACGATGATGGAGCGGCGCCTGGCCGCGCTCGAGGGCAGCGAGGCCTGCATCGGCACCGCCAGCGGCATGGGCGCGATCACGATGATCCTGCTGGGCCTGCTGAAGGCGGGCGACCACGTGATCTGCTCGCATAGCGTGTTCGGGTCGACGATCAGGCTGCTCAACGACTTTGCCAAGTTCGGCGTGCAATCGACGTTCGTGTCGCAGACCGACGTGGCGCAATGGCGAGCGGCCGTCAAGCCCGAACACCAAGCTGCTGTTCGCCGAGACGCCGACCAATCCGCTGACCGAGGTGTGCGACATCGCGGCGTTGGCCAAGATCGCGCACGGTGCCGGTGCCGTGCTGGCAGTGGACAACTGCTTCTGCTCGCCGGCGCTCCAGCGGCCGATCGCGATGGGCGCCGACATCGTGATGCACTCCGGCACCAAGTACCTCGACGGCCAGGGCCGCGTGATCGCGGGTGCGCTGTGCTGCAGCCAGGCGATGATCGACGAGAAGTTCATGCCGGTGCTGCGCACTGCGGGCATAACGCTGTCGCCGTTCAATGCCTGGGTGGTGCTCAAGGGCATGGAGACGTTGTCGATCCGCGTGCGCGAGCAGAGCGCGCGCGCGTTGAAACTGGCTCGTTGGCTCGAGCAGCATCCGGCGGTCGAACGCGTCCTATCATCCCGGGCTGCCGTCGCACCCGCAACATGAACTGGCGATGCGCCAGCAAGACGGCGTCGGCGGCCCGGTGGCTTCGTTCGTCGTGCGCGGCCAGGATGCCGATCGCGCGCGCGCCAACGCGTTCGCCGTGATCGACGCGACGCGCGTGTGTTCGATCACTGCCAACCTCGGCGACACCAAGACCGCGATCACGCACCCGTCGAGCACCACGCACGGCCGCCTCACCGAGGCGCAACGCGTGTCGGCTGGCATCACGCAGGGCAGCCATCCGCATCGCCGTGGGCCTGGAGGACCTCGAAGACCTGAAGGCCGATCTGGCGCGCGGGCTCGACACGATCCGATGATGACGACGAGTGCGCGACGGGCCGCCCAAGCGCACGGCTCCGTCATGGCCACGCAGGGGATCGTGCCGGGCCCGCAGGGACGGCACGCAGCACCGGGGGGCTGCATGACCGTCCGCACCCGCATCGCGCCGTCACCCACCGGCTTCCTGCACCTCGGCACTGCGCGCACCGCGCTGTACTCGTGGGCCTATGCGCGCCACCACGGCGGGCAGTTCGTGCTGCGCATCGAGGACACCGACGTGGCGCGCTCGACGCAGGACTCGGTGGAGCAGATCCTCGATGCGATGCGCTGGCTCGGCCTCGACTACGACGAGGGCCCGTTCCACCAGATGCAGCGCCTGGAGCGCTACCACGAGGTCGCCGAAGCGATGATCGCGGCCGGCACGGCGTACCGCTGCTACAGCACGCCCGAAGAGCTCGACGCGATGCGCGAGGCGCAACGCGCGCGCGGCGAAAAAACGCACTACGACGGCCGCTGGCGGCCCGAACCGGGCAAGACGCTGCCGCTGGTGCCCGTCGACGTGAAGCCGGTGGTGCGCTTTCGCAACCCGAGCAGCGGCGCGGTGAGCTGGGACGACCTCGTCAAGGGGCCGATCCGCATCCACAACGACGAGATCGACGACCTCATCATCCTGCGCCCCACACGTGCCCACGGCGTGCCGACCTACAACTTTGCGGTCGTGGTCGACGACTGGGACATGGGCATCACGCACGTCTTTCGCGGTGACGAGCACATCAACAACACGCCGTGGCAGATCAACATCTTCCGTGCGCTCGGCGCGCCGCTGCCGCTGTTTGGCCATTGCCCGATCATCCTTGGCGAAGACGGCCTCAAGCTGTCCAAGCGGCGCGGCGCGGTCAGCGTGATGGCCTACGAAGAGGCCGGCTACCTGCCCGAGGCGATGCTCAACTACCTGGCGCGCCTGGGCTGGAGCCATGGCGACGAAGAGCTGTTCAGCCGCGAGCAGATGGTGCAGTGGTTCGACGGCAGCCACATGTCCAAGAGCCCGGCGCAGTGGGACCCGGCCAAGCTCGCCTGGGTCAATGCGCACCACGTGAAGGTCGGCCGACGACGCGCGGCTGGCGTCGCTGGTCGTGCGCCACCTCGCCGCACATGGGTGTCTACGGCCGACGCGGCCGACCCTCGCCTGGTGCAGCGCTGCGCGCTGTTCAAGGACCGCTGCGCGACGTTGGTCGAGCTGGCGCAGTGGCTGCGCATGTTCGATCGGCCGGCGCCGCCGAGCGCCGAAGACCGTGCGGCGCATCTGGGCGCCGGCGCGCAACCGGCGCTGCGTGCCGTGCGCGATCGCCTGGCCGCGGCGGCGTGGGACAAGGCCGGCATCGCGCAGGCCATCAAGGACACGCTCACCGAACAGAAGCTCAAGATGCCGCAACTGGCGATTCCGTTGCGCGTGGCCGTGTGCGGACGCACGCAAACGCCGTCGATCGATGCGGTGCTGGCGCTGTTCGATCGCGCGACTGTGATCGCAGCGCCTGTCGGACGCGCTGGGCTGAAGCGGCAAGCCGGTCGCCGACTCAAAGACCCCTATAATCGCGGCCTCGCTCGAGGCGCGTTGCCGTGAGACCCGTTGGGGGTATAGCTCAGCTGGGAGAGCGCTTGCATGGCATGCAAGAGGTCAGCGGTTCGATCCCGCTTACCTCCACCACACGTCATGCAGCACGCATCGAGTCGACGAAGTTTCCTGACCCCTTCGTCTAGAGGCCTAGGACACGACCCTTTCACGGTTGTAACAGGGGTTCGAATCCCCTAGGGGTCGCCAACTTATCCCCGGTTGCACTGCCGATCTGGCAGTGCAGCCGGGCGGTAAGGGTGGCGGGATCGAGCTCGATGCGCTCGATCGTCTGCGGCGGCCGATGCGCGTTTCATCGCGCCGGCCGCCCTGTGTTCCTGCTGACGCCGGATCGAAGCCGACCGAAGGCATACTCAACAGGCTTTGCATCCCCGCTTGCACCACGTCTGGACGTTCGCGCCCGATCGGATCGCCCGCTGGGTCGCATGCGGCATCGGGCTGGCCTTCGGCGACGTTGCCACGGCGGCTGAAACGATCGGCGAATTCTGGCCCGAGTTGCAAGCGTGGTGGCGACTGAACCCGAGCACGCAGCTGCTGTTCAACCCGGCACCGACACGCAGCCGCGACAGCGACGACCGCACGGCGGTCGATTGGGGCCTGTACGTGGACTATCGAGTGCCCAAGGCCCCGATCTCCTATCGCCTTGGCTACGTCTACTCCGTCAGCAACCCGGAAGCGTCGTCGCGCAGCATCGAGCACCGCATCGTGGCGGACTTCAACTACCGCTGGAAGATCGGCGAGGCCGGCCTGATCACCGATCGCACGCGACTCGACCTGCGTGACAAGGAGGGCAGCACCAGCCAGCGCCTGCGCAACCGCGTGCAATACGAATACGAAAGCAAGCTCGGCGGGCTCGGGTTCGTACCCTACAGCAACTTCGAGCTCTACTACGACACGCGCTACCATGCCATCGCGCGCTACAAGTTCGAGCTCGGCGCCACGTTCATCTTCTCACCGGAAGTGGAACTCACGCCGTACTACGGCCGGCAGACCGACACCCAACCGGAGCGCCTCTACGTCAACGCGTTCGGGCTGATGCTCGCGCTGCGCTTTTGAGCCGCAGCGCTGACGCGGCCCGGCCGCGTCAGAACCCCATGTCGATGAAGAGGGTCGGCCGCTTGAAGGCGTACTTCACCTCGCCGTTGAAATCAGTCTTCGTGACGCCGACTCTGTAGTCGACGTACCGGTAGCCGATGCCGGCACCGAAGGTTCTCTGCTGAACCGCCAATCGACCGCGCCCATCTGGTTGATCAGCCCTCGCATGCGGCGACGGATAGCTGAACGCTTGGAGCTGCAGGAAGTTGGATCCGCCCGTCGCGCGCGTCCAAGACGCCTCTGACCGGGGGTCTGCACTCAAGTGGGGGTGTCAGTTCTCCATGCTGCCGTGCCTTGGCGCGATACCCTTCGGCCCATGCTCAAGTGGCCAAGCGCGCTGGTTGTTCTCTTGTTCGGCCAGGTGGGCTGGGTCGGGCACGCCACGGCGTCAGACGATCTGCTCCCCGTGTGGAAGCGCAGCGACGGCGAGGCGCACATCAAACTGTCGACCCCGAAGACCTTGCCGCAGGGTTTGGTCTCAGTGCTCTATCACCTGGTTGCGGTGAACACCGCGCTGCCAACGCCCGAGATGGTCGTCGCGCGCTTTAGCGTGGTTTGTGCGCGCAAGACCGGTGAGCCGGTCCAGCTGGTCCTCTCGCGGACGACGATGTTCAAGTTCTTGGGGGGCAAGTACGTCGTGGACAGCGACGAGCCTTTGTCGCCGCCAAGGGACGTCTCACTGGACTCGTTTCACGACTTCGCGTCCAAGCCGGCTGGCGTGGCGTGCACCCGAGCAGTGGCGATGGTCAAGGCGCCGCATTGACCGCATAGAACTGCGGGCGGGGGCTCTCAACGCCCCATCGTCGCGTTGTCCCAGGGATTGCGCAGCATGCCGCCAAGCGTCTGGTGCCCGGGTAGATCGAAGCCGTCGAGTCCGATGCCATGGGGTGAGGTGCTCGGCGAGAACGTGCCGAACAGCCGATCCCACAAGGTGAGGCCGGTTGCGTAGTTGCTGTCGGTCTCGACCGCTCGCCGCGAGTGATGGACCAGGTGCATGGAGGGCGTCGAGACGAGCCACACGAGCACGCGATCAAGCGA
This sequence comes from uncultured beta proteobacterium, assembly GCA_963774185.1. Taxonomy (GTDB): domain Bacteria; phylum Pseudomonadota; class Gammaproteobacteria; order Burkholderiales; family Burkholderiaceae_C; genus JAEUPI01. The sequence goes on along the minus strand of CAVZEK010000009.1, from coordinate 11,837 downwards.
GACAGGCACCAGCACGTTCGTGTGCTGGAACAAGAGCACCGGCAGGCCGACAAGCGGATAGATCAACACCGCCAGCGGCGGGATACCGAACACAACGACCGCCCCGACAACGAACAACGGCCGCAGCAACTGCTCGATCGGATGGCTGCGCAACGCCGTCGTGATGTCGATCCGCGGATCGGTGTGATGCAGACGGTGAAGCCGCCACAACGGCGGCCACCTGTGACTGACGCGGTGGCGCCAGTAATCAGTCATATCGAGCAGCAGCACACCGCCGATGACCGCGATCCCTGAGCCGGGCCATGCCGCGAGGCCCCACCCGGTCGCGGCGATCCGGGTTGATGCGCCAAGCATCGCCGCCGCGGCGAGCCCGCCGAGCAGGAAGTTCACCAGCGAGATCACCAAGTTGCGCCGGCGACGCGGGCCGTCGCCATCGAACGGCCGAGCCGTCGCCAGCGCTTCCCACATCCACAGGCTGCCGAACAGCACCACAAAGACCAGCGCGGGCAAGCGTTCAAGCGTTTCGTTCATCGCGGCGCGGCACCAGGTGGACCCAGCGCTCCCGTGAAGTTCGATAATCGAATCGTGGTGCCGACGCTGCGGCGTGCAAAGTCGGCCGATCGGCCGACAGCCCGAAGCCATGCAAGAGCCTTGGATGATGCGCACCAGAGTCGCGCCGAAGGGCGTACAGGATCGACTGGCCGAACTGGCCGCGGCCGCCAACGAACTGAGCGATCCCGAGCGTGTCGTCGCCCTTGCGGTCGAGGCCCTGAAGGGTGCGTGCCCGCGCGGCAAGGCACTTGGCTTCACGCGGATGCCGGACGGCAGCATCGGTGCTGCTGCCGCAATGATCCATGGCCGGGTGGTGTCGGCGACACGGCCACGACCCTCTGCGCCAATGCCCTGGATCGTCAACCTGGATCGAGTGCCCGCGTGGCAGCGCGATCGGTGGGTCGAGCCGATTCGCGACCGTGTGCACGGACCGGCGTATTTCTCCCGCGACCATCCGGTCATGCGGATGATCGGCGAGACCGCACCGCCCGACTATGGTCGGATGATGGTGTGCCAGGATGGGCGGCTGCTGGCGTGGGTTGGCCTGTACGTCGACGGCAAGCACGCGTTCGGCACGACTGAGCACGAGGCGTTGGCGGAGGTGTCGGCGCAATTGACGCTGCCGCTGCGGATCGCTACGGCGCTGCAGGCTCGCAGCCCGCGCATCGCCCTCGCGTCGCGTCAGCGCGAGATCATGGAGTGCGTCGCACGTGGCTGGACCAACAAGCAAATCGCCAAGGAGCTCGAGATCTCTCCTGCGACCGTGAAGACGCTGCTGGAGCGCCTATTCCGCGTGTCGGGCTCGAACAACCGCGCTGGGCTGGTGCAGTGGTGGCATGACGGCGCAGGTGCCGGCTTGCCCGGGAGGTGATTTGTGATGTCGTCAACCCGTGTAGAGACCGACAGCTTCGGGCCGATCGAGGTCCCGGCCGACGCGCTGTGGGGTGCGCAGACCGAGCGCAGCCGGCGCTTCTTTGCCATCGGCAGCAGCGCATGCCGATCGAGATCATCCACGCGCTGGCCGAGATCAAGCGCGCCGCGGCGGTGGTCAACCGCGATCTCGGCCTGCTCGACCCGCCAAGGCCGACGCCGATCGCCGCTGCGGCGGCGCGGGTCGCGGCCGGCGAGTTCGATGCCGAGTTTCCCGCTCTCGGTCTGGCAGACCGGCTCGGGCACGCAGAGCAACATGAACGTCAACGAAGTGATCGCCAGTCTGGCATCGATCGCCCTCGGAGGTGGCCTCGGCGCGGCGCGGCGCGTGCACCCGAACGACGACGTCAACCTCGGTCAGTCGTCGAACGACGTCTTCCCCAGCGCGATGCACATCGCGACGGTGCTGCAGGCGCGGCCGCTGCTGGCGTCGCTTGCACGGCTGCGCGCGGCATTGCAGGCCAAGGCGGCGGCGTTCGTCGACGTCATCAAGATCGGGCGCACGCACCTGCAGGACGCCACGCCGATCACGTTTGGCCAGGAGTTTGGTGGCTACGACGCCCAGCTCGCTCTCGCGCAGGATGCCCTGCGCCAGCGCGGTGCCAGCGCACGCGTGCCCTGGCGATCGGCGGCACAGCGGTCGGCACCGGGCTGAACACGCACCGCGAGTTCGGCTCGCGGGTCGCAGCCGCGCTGGCCGCGCGGCTGGGTGAGCCGTTCGTCGTGGCCGACAACCGCTTCGCCGCCTGGCCGGGCACGAGCCGCTGGTCGGCCTGCACGGCGCGCTCGGATGCTGGCCATCGCGCTGAACAAGATCGCCAACGACATCCGCCTGATGGGCAGCGGCCCGCGGGCCGGGCTCGGTGAGCTGCGCCTGCCGCCAACGAGCCGGGCAGCTCGATCATGCCGGGCAAGGTCAACCCGACGCAGGTCGAGGCGCTGACGATGGTCTGCGCGCAGGTGATGGGGCACGACGTGGCGATCGGCATCGCCGCCAGCCAGGGCCACTTCGAGCTCAACGTCTACAAGCCGCTTGATCGCCGATGACGTGCTCGACAGCCTGCGTCTGCTGGCCGATGCGATGGCGAGCTTCGCCGACGCATTGCGTCGACGGCATCGAGGTCGACGCCGAGCGGGCGGCGACCTTGCTTGACCGCTCGCTGATGCTCGTGACCGCGCTGGCGCCGCACATCGGCTACGACCGTGCCGCGCAGATCGCCAAGCACGCGCAGCCACCGGTCTGGGCCTGCGCGAGGCGGCGCTGGCGGTCGGCGGCGTCAGCGCAGCCGAGTTCGACGCCTGGGTCGATCCGCGGCGCATGCTCGGACCGGATTGACGGCAACCCTGAGGAGCTTCCTCACTGCCTGCTGCGCAGTTCACCGACCAACTGTCTCGCCTGCGCATTGGCGGGGTCGAGCGCCAGCACCTTCTCGGCCCACGGCAGTGCCTGCGCGTACTGGCGGCCTTGCGCATAGAACACCGCCAATGCGTAGCAGGTTGCAGAGTCGCGTGGATCGAGTTTCTGCGCCTGCAGCAGCGCGGCTTCGGCCGGCTGGCGGCGCCCCAGTTGCTGCAACGCCAAGCCGAGGTTGTAGTGAACCCGCGCGCGCTCGGGCAATAGTCTGGCCGCCTTGGCCAGCGCCGCCGCGGCCTCGTCGATGCGTTTTTCTTCGGCCAGCAGCAAGCCCAGCGAGTACTGCAGTTCACCGATCATGGGCATGCGCTGCAGGCCTTCGGTCAGCACGCGCTCGGCGTCGGTGTTGCGCGCCGTGCTGTTGTACAGCTGGGCGAGGTTGGCGCGCGCGGGCGTGAAGTCGGGGTCGATCTTCAACGCCTGCAGGTAGTGCCGCTCGGCCGCGTCGAGCCGGCCGGTGTTTTGATATACCACCGCGAGGTTGAGCTGCGCGCCCGGCATGTCGAGCGACACGTTTTGCGCGGCGACATATTCGGCCAGTGCCGCGTCGAGGGCCTGGCGTTGCGCGGCCAGCTGATCCGGCGGCACCGACAACAGGCCGTGCGCCGCGGCGATGCGCACCGCGCGCACCGGGTCGTTCAGCAGCGGCGCCAGCGCATACACCCGCTGCGCGGCCGGCACCGCATCGAAGCTGTCGGCCGCGGCGGCGCGCACCTGCGCATCGGCATCGCGCGTGGCCTGGATCCGCTCGGCGATGCCCGTGCTGCCGTCGCCGCGCAGTTCGGCCAGTGCCGACGCGCGCACGATCGCCGGTTGCGCGGCATCGACGGCGAGCTTGGCCAATGCCTCGTTGGCCTGCGGCTGGCCCGCGCGTGCGGCGGCGAATACTTCGCCGTAGTGAGCTTCCTGGCGTCGCTTGGGCCCGTACCAGCGAGCCACCTGATCGGCTGCCCATTGCGCCGGCTTGTCGGCGTGACAGGTCGTGCACGCGTTGGGCGTGCCGATCTTCACCGACAGGTCCGGCCGCGGCACACGTAGGCTGTGATCCGGCCGTGCCTGCACCTGCATGTAGGTCTTGGCCGGCATGTGGCAGTTCACGCACGACGAGCCGGCCGACCCTCGTTGATGAAAATGGTGCGACGGCGTGTCGAAGTTGCCGGCCGCGCCGGCGAACGCCGGCAGCGCGGGGTTGGCCTGCGGCGCGTGGCACTGCAGGCACACGGCGTTGCCGGCGAGCTTGAGCTTGCCGGTGTGCGCGTCGTGGCAGTTCAGGCAGCCCACGCCCTTCTGGTACATCTTGCTCTGACGGAACGAGCCGTCGACATACACCTCGTCGAGCTGCTGGCCATCGGCGTGGTACAGGCGCTGGGTCAGCAGACTCGGCAAGAAGTGATCGAGCCGCGGCTGGCCCGGCACGTACGACGCCGTGAGTTCGCTGCGCCGTGAATGACACGGTGCGCACGCCTCGACCTGTTGTGCACCGCCCATCTTCGACAGGTGACGGTCAGGCCGTAGCGCTCGCCGGCCAGGTCGGGCACGGCCTGGCCTTGCTGGCGCTGCTGCGCCCACTGCACGTGACGCTGCCCAGGGCCGTGGCACGACTGGCACGACACGTTGGGTTCGCTCCAGCGCGACGCGAAAGTGTCGGCGCCGGCGTCGTAGCGCTTCTCGAAGCCCGTGGTGTGGCAACCGATGCACATCGTGTTGCCGGTCTGGTAGCGGCCCGTCCAGTGCAACACGTCGCCGGGCGGAGCCTTCTCGTGGGGCAGCAGGTGGAACCAGCGCCGGCGCTCGCTGTCCCACGCGATCTGCAGCGGCTGCAGGCGCCCGCCTGGCAGTGCGATCAGATACTGCTGCAGCGGGGCAACGCCGAAGGTGTAGCTCACCTCGAAGTCGCTCAGCTTGCCGTCGGGCCCGTCGGTGCGCACGATGAACTTGTCGCCGCGCTTGAAGAAGCGGGTGGTGACGCCCTGATGCTTGAACAGCGTCGTTGTTGAAGTCGCCGCGCACCGTCTGCTCGGTGGGCGTGCCCATTGCCTGCGCGTGGTGCGACTGCTGCCATTGGCGGCCCTGGTCCTGATGGCAGCCCAGGCATTGCTGATTGTCCACATACGAAGCAGTCAGCGCTGGTGTGCTGACGTCGCCGGTCGGGCTGCGGGCGGGATGACGGCACCTTGGCCGCGCTGAACCACCACGCGATGACGATGGCCACCGTCATCAGCAGCAACGCGAGCGGCGCCAGATAGCGCACCGCGCGCCGGGCTGCGGGTGGCTCGGAGGCCGGCGAAGGTTGGCTGCGTTTGGTGTTCTGCATTGCGCCATCGTGCAAACGACAGTCGATTTCTAACATGCGCACTCAGGCAGCCCAGCTCCCCGCGACCGGACCCAAGGAGACCCACGTGTACCTGACCCAATCATGGCTCCGCCGGTGCAACAACACCCCGGTCGCGTTGCGGTGCGCTTCGGCGCCAGGCAGCGCACGTTTCGCGAGTTCGCCGATCGGGTCGTCGTGCGCCAGGTGGGCGGCATTCCACCCGGCGCGTACCATGCCTCACGATTGATGTTCGTCAACGGTTGCCCGCGGCGCTGGCACCAGACTTTGCGCCAAATGCCCGATCGACTCGCCTGCGCATCAAGCCCAGAGGATCGATCAAGCGCACGGAGAGCAGACATGAGGACCCTCGACAAGCGCGTTTGCATCGGGCTGCTGGCGGCGCTGCTGTGGCAGCCAATGTTTGCGCAGCGCATGGCGGGTGGCGGCCTTAACTACTCGCCCAGGCCAGCCGTCTACGCCGTGATCTCGATCGATCCGGACGAGCGCACGGTGCAGCTGCGCGCTGCAGATGGGCGCACGGGCACCGTCTACGTCGATGAGGCGGTCTTCGACGTGTCGACGCTGAAGCCCGGCGACAAGATCCGGGTTGACTTCGTCGTCCCCGATGGAACCAACAAGGGGTTGAAGGCGGCGTCCGTCTGGCCGGAGAAGTGAGCGGGTTCCCTGCGGCGACTCGAAGCACCCCAAGCTTGAAGTCGCGGCGATCTGGGCCTTCGATCGGCGATTGCCCGTCACTGACGGCGACGGCGTCTAGCGATTGGCGTCGCGGGTCAGCTGCGCAATACACGCTTGGCAGCGCGCGCGAGAACCTGTTTGGCTTGCAGCTCGGAGGATACAGACCGCTCGAGCGATGCGCGAGACAGTCCAGACTGCGCATAGTGCAGGTTCTCGAAGACCTGACCGGTCGCCGGAAAGGCGCTCAGGATGGCTTGCAGCGCATCGGCGGGAATGTCTTCGGACAGCGCCTCCTGGATACGAAGCACCAGGCGTCGATAGCCATCGGCGTCCGTGCGAGCGGTCCCGGTTTCGACGCACTCCAGCAGGTGCGCCAACGCGACGACGGTCTCCAGACGGGTCCGAATCCAACTCGAGCTCATGGGCCACTCCAGCACTTGGCTCTGAGTTGCCGAGCACTCGCCTCGAGTTCAAAAAGCGCCTAGGGAGGCGGCGCCGCAAGGTGCCGTTGTCGTTGGCCCGGTGTGCTCACTGCAGGCCCAGCAGCCGCTTCGCGTTCTCCTTCAGGATCAGCGGCTTCACCTTGTCCTTGAATCCGGCCTCCTCGAAGTCGGTCATCCAGCGCTCGGGCGTGATCAGCGGGAAGTCGCTGCCGAACAGGATGCGGTCCTTCAGCAGCGTGTTGGCGTACTGCACCAGCTGAGGCGGAAAGTACTTCGGGCTCCAGCCCGACAAGTCGATCCACACGTTGGGCTTGTGCAGCGCCAGCGACAACGCCTCGTCCTGCCACGGCCAGCTCGGATGCGCGACGATGATCTGCATATCGGGGAACGCCATCGCCACGTCCTCGAGCAGCATCGGGTTGCTGTTCTGCAGGCGCAGCCCGCCGCCGCAGCGCATGCCCGAGCCGATGCCCGAGTGGCCGCTGTGGAACACCGCGGGCAGCTTGTGTTCAGCGATCACCTCGTAGATCGGCCACGCCATGCGATCGGTGGGCACGAAGCCCTGCACGGTGGGGTGGAACTTGAAGCCCTTGACGCCGTGCTCCTCGATCAGCTTGCGCGCCTCGCGCGCGCCCATCTTGCCTTTGTGCGGGTCGATCGAGCCGAAGGCGATCATGATGTCGGCGTTCTTCTGCGCCGCCTCGGCGATCTCTTCGTTGGGCACGCGGCGTCGGCCCAGCTGCGACTCCGAGTCGACGGTGAACATCACCAGCCCGATCTTCTTCTCGCGGTAGTACGCGATCGTCTCGTCGATGGTCGGCCGGCGGCTCGAGCCGAAGTACTTGTCGGCCGCGCGGTCGTACTCCTCGCCGTAGTTGTCGAACGGGTTCCAGCACGACACCTCGGCATGCGTGTGGGTGTCGATGGCGACCAGCGAGGTGGTGTCCATGGGACGCTCTCTTAGTTCAACGCAGTAAGTATATGACTGGCCCGGCGACGCGTTGGCGATCTCGTAGCCATAGGCGATGTCGGTCGATATTCGGGTTTGTCCTAACTATTAAGTTAAATTGCTGAACTATCTTTCGCACTCTCAAGGGATGCCGCCGATGCCATCGTTCACCCCGGCCAGCGGCCTGCTGGCCACGCTCGACCTGCTGCAGGTCTCGCATGCACGCGCGGTCACCCACGTGCGGCTGCATCGCCCGGCCAAGCGCAATGCGCTCAGTGACCCGCTGATCCAGCAACTGCACACCTGCTTCGTCAACTTGCCCGAGGCCACGCATGCGGTGGTGCTCAGCGGCGAGGGCGACCACTTCTGCGCCGGGCTCGATCTGTCGGAGTTGATGGAGCGCGACGTCGCCTCCGGCGTGCTGCACTCGCGAATGTGGCACGCGGCGTTCGACCAGATTCAGTTCGGCCGCGTGCCGGTGGTCGCGGTGCTGCACGGCGCGGTGGTCGGCGGCGGGCTTGAGCTCGCGGCGTCTTGCCACCTGCGCGTCGCCGACGCCTCCGCGTACTACGGCCTGCCCGAAGGGCAGCGCGGCATCTTCGTCGGCGGCGGCGGCGCCGTGCGGATCCCGCGCCTGATGGGCGTCGCGCGCATGACCGACCTGATGATGACCGGCCGCGTCTACGACGCGCAGGAAGGCCTGCTGGCCGGCCTGTCGCAGTACGTGGTGCCGGTCGGCGAGGGCCTGGCCAAGGGCATCGAGCTGGCCGAGCGCATCGCCGGCAACGCCCCGATGTCCAACTACGCGGTGATGCACGCACTGCCGCGCATCGCCGACCAATCGCACAGCGATGGCCTGCTCACCGAGTCGCTGATGGCGGCGGTGGCCGAGAGCACGCCCGAGGCCAAGAAGCGGCTGCGCGCATTCCTCGAGAAGCGCGCCGGCAAGGTCGTCAAGTCGTGAGGATGCGGCATGACCGCGGTGCCAGCGCGCGACGCGTCGGTCGGCGGTTGCCTGGAGGCGACGATCGAGCGCCGCGCCGACGGCAGCACCGTGCTGCGCTCGACCGAGCCGTTGGGCCCGTACCCGCGGCGACTGACCGACTGCCTCGAACACTGGGCTCGCGTCGCGCCCGAGCGCAGCTTCGTCGCACGCCGCGACGCCTGCTGGCCAGTGGCAGCACGTTCGCTTATGCGCAGATGCGCGAGCGCGCGCAGGCGGTGGGTCAGTCGCTGCTCGACCTCGGGTTGTCGGTCGAACGGCCGCTGGCCATCCTGTCGGAGAACAGCCTCGAGCACCTGACGCTGGCGATGGGCGCGCTGTGGGCCGGCGTGCCGTTCGCGCCGGTGTCGCCGGCGTACTCGCTGCTGTCGAAGGATCACGCCAAGCTCAAGCACATCCTCGGCACCGTGACGCCCGGCCTGGTGTTCGCCACCGACGCCACGTACGGCAAGGCGATCGCCGCCGCGGTCGGTGCCTGACGACACGCCGGTGGTGCTGGCGCATGGCGACCTGCGCCGATCGAGCGGTGCGCCGCTACGACGATCTGCTCAGCGCGACGCCCGGACCTCACGCTCGCAGCCGCCCACGCGCAGGTGGGGCCCGACACGATCGCCAAGTTCCTGTTCACCTCGGGCTCGACCAAGTCACCCAAGGGCGTGATCAACACCCATCGCATGTGGTGCGCCAACCAGCAGATGCTGCGCCAGTGCATGCGCTTCCTCGCCGAAGAGCCTCCGGTGCTGATCGACTGGCTGCCGTGGAACCACACCTTCGGCGGCAACCACAACGTCGGCATCACGCTGGTCAACGGCGGCACGCTGTACATCGACGACGGCAAGCCCACGCCGGCCGGCATGGCCGAGACGCTGCGCAACCTGCGCGAGATCTCGCCCACGGTCTACTTCAACGTGCCCAAGGGCTTCGAGGAGATCGCGCGCGCGATGGACCACGACGCGTTGCTGCGCAAGCACGCTGTTCGCGCGCTGCAAGGCCTTCATGTTCGCCGGCGCCGCGCTCAGCCAGGCGGTGTGGGACCAGCTCGACGCGCACGGCGCGGCGGCCATCGGCGAACGCCTGCGCATCATCACGGGGCTGGGCATGACCGAGACCGCGCCGTCGTGCACGTTCGCGGTGGGCACCGACAACCGATCGGGCCACATCGGGCTGCCGGTGCCCGGGGTCGAGGTCAAGCTGGTACCCGAGGGCGACAAGACCGAGATCCGCTTTCGAGGCCCCAACGTGATGCCGGGCTACTGGCGCGCGCCGGAGCAGACGCGCGAGGCTTTCGACGAAGAGGGTTTCTACCGCACCGGCGACGCCGTGCGCTGGATCGACCCGGCCAGATCCGCAGCGCGGCCTGCTGTTCGACGGCCGCACGGCCGAAGACTTCAAGCTGTCCACCGGCACCTTCGTCAGCGTGGGGCCGCTGCGCGCGCGCATCATCGAAGCGGGCGACCCCTGCGTGCAGGACGCGGTGATCACCGGACTGAACCGCGACACGGTCGGCGCGCTGATCTTTCCGCGCCTGGACGCCTGCCGCCGCGTCGCCGGCTGCGGCGAGCACACGCCCGCGCACCGCAGGTGCTGCACCACCCGGCGGTGCGCGCGCACTTCCAGGCGATGCTCGATACGCTGGCAGCGCAGGCCACCGGCAGCGCCAACCGGCTCGAGCGCATCCACGTGCTGGCCGAGCCGCCGTCGATCGACAGCGGCGAGCTCACCGACAAGAACTCGATCAATCAACGCGCCGTGTTGCAGCACCGTGCGTCGCTGGTCGATGCGTTGTACGAGGGCCGCGCGTCCGATCCGTTCATCATCCAGGCGAGGCCGCGATGAGCAAGAGGTGGGTCCACCGCGTGCAGGTGCAGTTTGGCGACTGCGACCGCCGTCGCCACGTGATCGAGCGCGGCGACGATGTGCCGTGCGAAGGCACCGACGTGCGCACCTTCGTGATCCGCAACCCCGAGAACCCCGAGCGCATCCGCTCGATTCCGATCCCCGAAGACATCAAGGCGCCGTGCCTCTGAGCCTTGATTCCCTTGTTCCAACAGGAGACACATGATGACTTTCAGCAAATCCCTCCTCACCGCTGCGTTGGTTCTCGGCGTGTCGAGCGCGGCGCTGGCCGACGTGACGATCGGCATCAGCCTGCCGCTCACCGGCCCGGCCAACGGCCTCGGCATCCCGATGCAGAACTACATCAAGCTGTGGCCCGAGAGCGTGGCCGGCGAGAAGCTCAAGGTCATCCTGCTCGACGACGCCAGCGATCCGACGCGCGCCGTGCAGAACGCGCGCAAGTTCGTCACTGAAGACAAGGTCGACATCGTGATGGGCTCGTCGGTCACCGTCAACGCGGTGGCGATGGCCGAGCCGGTGGCCGAATCGGGCACCGTGCAGCTGATGTTTTCGCCGGCCGTGCTGCAGGCGGGCAAGGACCACTGGGCGTTCCGCCTGCCGCAGGGCAACGCGGTGATGGCGCATGTGATGATCGAGCACATGAAGAAGCAGGGCATCAAGAGCGTGGGCTTCCTCGGCTACACCGATGCCTACGGTGAAACCTGGCTCAACGACTTCCGCGCCGAGAGCGCCAAGCTCGGCGGCCCGCCGATCACGGTGGTCGAACGCTTCGCGCGGCCCGACACGTCGGTCACCGGCCAGGCGTTGAAGCTGGTGTCGGCCAACCCCGATGCGATCTTGATCGTCGCCTCGGGCTCGGGTGCGGCGATGCCGCACAAGGGCCTGATCGAGCGCGGCTACAAGGGCAAGATCTACCAGACGCATGCCGCAGCCACGCGTGACCTGATGCGCATCGGCGGCAAGGACGTCGAGGGCGCATTCGTCGTCAGCGGCCCGGCGCTGGTGCCCGAGCAGCTGCCCGACAGCCATCCATCGAAGAAGGTGGCGCAGGACTTCGTCAACAAGTACGAGAAGGCCTATGGCCCGGGCTCGCGCAACCAGTTCGCCGGCCATGCCTACGACGCCATCATCGTGCTTGAGAAGGTGATCCCGGTGGCCAAGGCCAAGGCCAAGCCGGGCACGCCGGAGTTCCGCGCCGCCTTGCGTGATGCCATCGAGAACATGGGCCGCACGGTGCTGTGCCACGGCGTGCTCACCTACAGCAAAGACAACCACTGGGGCTTCACGATCGAGACGCCGGTGATGCTCAAGGTGGTCAACGGCGACTGGAAGATCGAGCCCTCGTCGATGTGACGTGGTGTCTCGCTGGCGCAGCGTGATGCCGCTGCGCCGGCGACACCGCGCGTCGAACCCGCTCGCGCCGAAGTCCCCGCATGGATCCGACGATCGCCGCCATCCTCACGCTTGACGGCGTCGGCAACGGTGCCATCTACGCGTTGCTGGCGCTGGCCACCGTGCTGCTGTTTGCAGTGACGCGGGTGATCTTCATTCCGCAGGGCGAGTTCGTCGCCTTCGGCGCGCTGACTTTCGCGATGCTGCAGCAGGGCAACCCGGTCGGCTCGCTGTGGCAGCGCTACGGCGATCTGCCAGGCACGCTGTGGCTGCTCGCCGTCACGGCG
>CAVZEK010000008.1:0-130048 GCA_963774185.1 uncultured beta proteobacterium | reverse complement strand
GTCGTACGCATGGGTTCAGGACGCCGCGGCGAAATCCGCACCGCCGACTCTCGGTATGGCGAGTCCTCTACCGTCCCTGCGCGGGTGAGCCTTCCGAACCGGAACTACATGAATCTGCTGGAGTTCCCGGTTCTGTTGTACGTCGGGTGCCTCCTTGCGTATGTTGCCACTGAAGTCTCACCGGTCATGGTCGCACTCGCGTGGGCATTCGCCGGGCTGCGTGTCGTCCACAGCGTCATCCACCTCACGTACAACCGCGTCTCGCATCGGGCTCTGGTGTTCGCGGTCAGCAACGTCGTTCTGGTCGTGCTCTGGGTGCAGGTGGCCGTTCGGGTTGCATCGCGAGCGGGCGCCTAGCCGGGGCGGACGAGATGGTCGCTTTCGCCGGGCAGCAGGGCAAGGCCGTGGACTTCGCGCTCGCAGAAGTGCCGGGTCTGTGAGCCCTCAAAGAGCAGTCGTCCCGATCTGCATCGCAGCCGTTCCCGATGGCAACCCCGCCGCTCGTCCTGCAGGTGAAAGTCAAGCCCAACGCTCGCGTCAGCACGCTGGCGCAAACGCAAGACGGCGCGTGGCTGGCCCAGCTCAGGGCCGCCCCGATCGACGGCAAAGCCAACGAAGAGCTCATCGCGCTGATTGCGAGTCACTTCGGGTGCCGCAAGTCTGCCGTCTCGATCAAGGGCGGCGCTTCCGGCCGCACGAAGTGGGTGCGCGTCGAGCTCGCTTGACGCCGCGCTACCATCGACTGCAAGCAGCGCAACTCCTACCTTGAGCCGCACGACGCCACGTGACACGAGCGGCAACCTGCCGCCATAGAACAATGCGCCAGACGCAAGGAAGGCCCTCGCAATGCTGCCGTTCACGACCGATCAGTTCTTCGGTGTCTTTCGCGCCTACAACGAGGCGGTCTGGCCTGCGCAGTTCGTGCTTGTGGCGCTCGCCGTCGTGGCATTGGCCGCCATCGCCCTCCGGCGCCCTTGGTCCGACCGGACCGCCGCAGCGGTCCTTGCGATCCTCTGGGCCTGGTTGGCGCTGGCCTATCACTTCATGTTCTTCGCTTCGATCAATCCGCTGGCCTATGTCTTCGCTGCCGCGTCGGGCGCCGGCGCGCTGGCGTTCGCCTGGCAGGGCGTGGTCAGGCGCAGGCTGCACTTCCGCATGGTCCGCAGCGTTCGCACCGCATTGGGTGTGGCACTCGTCGTGTTCGCGCTGATCGTCTACCCCGCGTGGTCCGTTCACGCCGGGCATGGCTATCCTGCAATGCCCACGTTCGGCTTGCCGTGCCCGACCACCCTGTTCACGATCGGCGTGCTGGCGCTGCTGATTGCGCCCTACCCCCGAAGCCCGCTGGTGGTTCCGGTGCTGTGGTGCCTCGTCGGTGCGCAGGCCGCGTTCCTGCTCGGTGTGCAGCCGGACCTCGGTCTTCTCCCCGCCGCGGCGGTCGGGGCCTTTCTCATTGCGCGGCCGGCTGCCGCTTCCAAGAGATGACCTCGACGCGGCCGCCGCCGATCGCACCATCACGATGAGTGCCTTTCGGACGATGCACCTGCCGTCCGCGCGCACCGTGGTCGCGCCAGATGGTTCGGATGTTCGCGTCTTGCTCGGTGTGGCCGCCGGCGGGATGGCCCACTTCGAACTCGCGGCCGGCGCGGTGTCGCGCGCCATCGTCCATCGGACGGTCGAGGAGATCTGGTACATCGTCTCCGGCAGCGGCAACATGTGGCGCAAGCAAGGCCTACGCGAAGAGATCGTCGCACTGTGCCCGGGTGTTTGTCTGACGATACCCGTTGGCACCCATTTTCAGTTTCGCGCATCGGCCGACGCAGCAGTCGCCGCCATCGCCATCACGCTGCCGCCGTGGCCGGGTGAGGCTGAAGCCGTGCCCGTCGCCGGGCCGTGGCTGCCCGGCAAGGCGGCGGATCCATGAATCAGGGTCCGGCCCGCGCGTGAAGGCGAGCCGCAGGCAACGCGAGCCTCGCTGAGCACAGGACGATCTCCGCAAGGAGCTCCACATGCTTGCCGCCACTTGCCACTGCGGATCCGTCCGCATCGAAGTGCCACGCCGACCACGCAGCCTCACCAACTGCAACTGCTCGATCTGTCGCCGTTATGGCACGCTGTGGGCGTACTACCAGGCCGACACCGTGCGGGTCGCCGCAGAATCCGGCTCGCTGGCCCGCTACGCGTGGGGCGCTCGGGACTTGAATTTCGTCCGCTGCGCGCATTGCGGCTGCGTCACGCACTGGGAGCCGGTGCGGCGCACCGCGGCCAGTCGCATGGGCGTCAACGCGCGAAATTTCGAGCCCAGCGCCATCGGCAACGTCAGGATCCGCCGACTCGACGGCGCTGCGACATGGAAATTGCTCGATTGAGCCGACAAGCCCCGACAAGGCCGCGATCCCTTGACCGGCGTGCCGGTGCCAGACAGCATGTGGGCCCATGGACCTTCACACTTGGCTGATCTACCTGCTGGCCGCCGTCGGGCTCTCGTTGTCACCCGGGCCTAATGGTCTGCTCGCGCTGACCCACGGCGCCCTGCACGGCCGGCGCAAGGCGCTGTACACCGTGTTGGGCGGCGCGTGCGGCTTCGTGGTAGTGATCGCGCTGTCGATGTTCGGCATCGGGGCGTTGCTGAAGGCATCGCTGGCGTGGCTCACGGTGATGAAATGGGTGGGCGGCCTGTATCTGGTGTGGCTCGGCATCCAGGTGTGGCGCGCGCCGCCCATCGGCGTCGAGTTGCGCGGCACGGCGCCGCCTCGTGCCGGCTGGTCGCTGTTCCGCCAGGGCGCGTTGTCGGCGTTGACCAATCCCAAGGGGCTGCTCTTCTTCGCCGCCTTCCTGCCGCAATTCATCGATCCGGCGCGCAGCCTGTGGCTGCAGTTCGTCATCATGGCCGCGACCTTCGCCGCCATCGAGATCGCCACCGAGGTGTTCATCGCCAGCATGGCCCACCGCATCAGCCCGTGGCTGCGCCGCGTGGGCAAGCGGTTCAATCAGGCGTGCGGCGGTGTCTTCATGGCGATCGGCGCCGCACTGCCGCTGCGCGGCTGAATCCAAACTCCAGATCGTCCCGGCCCGATCGCATCGCGCCGCGGTCCGGCGGGTCGATCGCGCCGTCAAAACCCGGCTGACCGACGTTGCTCCATGACCCTCACACACGTTGCCATCCTCACCTTCGACGGCTTCAACGAAGTCGACTCGCTGATCGCGTTCGCGCTGGTCAACCGCGTCGAACAGCTCTCGCGCGCGCTGAAGCACATCACGCCTTTCCTGGCTACGGGGTACGCGGCATGAAGCCGAGCACATCGAGAGCTCAGCTCGAATCGACCGCTGTTCGCCCCATCGCGCAGGCCGACTACGACGGCTGGCAGCCGCTGTGGGACGGCTACAACGCGTTCTACGGACGGTCGAGCGCGACCGCCCTGCCGCACGAGGTCACCGTGACGACCTGGCGGCGTTTCTTCGACGCCGACGAGCCGGTCTACGCCCTGGTGGCCGAGCGCGATGGCGCGCTGTGCGGGATCGTCCACTACCTCTTCCATCGCTGGACCACGGGCATCGACCTGACCTGCTATCTGCAGGACCTGTTCACCGACGCCCGCCCGCGGCGACGGCGTCGGTCGGGCGTTGATCGAGGCGGTCTACACAGGCCCGGGCGGCGGGCGCGAGTCGCGTCTACTGGCAGACCCACACCAGCAACGCCGCCGGGAGATTGCTGTACGACAAGGTCGCGCAGCATCTGGGTTTCATCGTCTACTCGCATGACTTGTGATTGACATGCGCGCCGTCAAACTGCGCGGACACGTCGCCTTCCTGCACACGTCGCCGGTCCACGTGGAGACGTTCGATCGGCTGGTCAAGGCCACCGAGCCGGCGCTGCGGGTGGACCACTTCGTCGACGAGGCGCTGCTGAGCGACGCGCGGCGGGTCGGTGTCGATGACCCGTCGCTGATCCGGCGCGTGCAACGCGCGATGGCGGATGCCGCAGCTGGTGGCGCCACCGCCGTGGTGTGCACCTGCTCGACGATCGGCGGCATCGCCGAGCGCACGCCGCCGCAGCCCGGCGTCGCATTCGCGCGGGTCGACCGCGCCATGGCCGACCGCGCGGTGCGGGTGGGCCCGCGCATCCTGGTCGTCGCGGCGGTGCGCAGCACACTCGAGCCCACCGCACAACTGATCGCGGAATCCGCCGCCGCGCTGCAGGCTCCGGTTCAGGTGCACCGGTTGTGGGTCGAGGCGGCGTGGCCGAACTTCGAGCGCGGCGATCGCGGCGCCTACATCGGCGCTGTCGTGGCCGCCGTGCGCGCCGCACCGCGCGACTTCGACGTCGTGGTGCTGGCGCAGGCATCGATGGCCGACGCGGCCGACGCGCTGCGCGACCTCGGCGTCGAGGTGCTCAGCAGCCCGCGCCTTGGCGTGCAGGCGTTGCTCGCTTCGATCTGACGCCAGGGATTTGCAATTCGGGTACAACCTGCTGCCACGGCGCGGCGCGCCCGACGATGCAGGCCTCAGCGAGGTGAACCGATGATCCACGGCATGCACGCCATGCTCTATTCATCCGAGGCCGCAGCGCTGCGGATGTTCCTGAACACGGCTACGGCCTGGTCACGTATTTCAAGGTACCCGGCGGTTTCAGCGTCCAGCTCTACCAACCGCGCTACCGCAAGTAGCAGATGGTCGCATCCGCCGCCGCCAACTTTGCCGTGATCCGCTCACGCGGCCCGGCTTGGAACGCTGACCTGCCGATGCGTGAGCAGCTCGCATGGGACGCGGATCTTGAATCGAGCCGTTCGACCCTGAAGGATCGTGTCCACGAAGAACCTTTAGGTGGACACGATGGCAAGCGACAAGGTAGTGAGACGGCGGCGCTACGGCGATGAGCTCAAGGCGCAGGTAGTAGGCGAGTGCGACGCACCCGGTGCCTCGGTAGCCAAGGTGGCGATGGCGCATGGCATCAACGCCAACGTCGTGCACCGCTGGCGGCAACTGGCTCGCGAAGGCGCGCAGGTGACTGTCGCCAAGCCAAGCGAGTTCGTACCGGTGGCAATAGCGGCGCCGACGGTCCAGGGCCGCCGCGACATCGAAGTCGAGCTGCGCCGCGGTGCCGTGACGATGAAGGTGCTCTGGCCGAGTTCTGCCGCGGCCGACTTGGCGGCCTGGACCCGCGAGCTGCTGCGGTGATTCGCGTGGACTCGGTGTGGCTGGCGGTTGAGCCGCTGGACATGCGCGCCGGCACCGAGGCCGCGCTGGCGCGCGTGGTCGCGGTCTTCGGCGCTGCACGTCCGCACCATGCCTATCTCTTCGCCAACCGCCGTGCCAACCGCATGAAGGTGCTCGTGCACGACGGCATCGGCGTGTGGCTGGCCGCGCGCCGGCTGCACAGCGGCAAATTCGTCTGGCCGCGCGACGCCGGTGCGACGCTGACGCTCAGTCGCGCGCAGTTCGATGCCCTCGTGCTGGGCCTGCCGTGGCAGCGCATCGGCGAAGCCGGTGTCATCACGGTCTTGTAGCGCGCTGCAATTGCCGAATGTGCCGATGCGCGAGCAGCGCATCGTCGGCACGATCACGATCCGTGATCGCCACGGACAACCTCGACGGCCTCGATGAGACCCAGCTGCGCCAGACGGTGCAGCGGCTGCGCGTGGAGTTGCATCACAAGAACGCGTTGGTCGACAAACTCACGCACGAGATGGCCGCGCTCAAGCGGCTGAAGTTCGCGGCCAAGAGCGAGGCCTACAGCGCCGAGCAAACGAGCCTGATCGAAGAAACGCTGGATGCCGACCTGGCCGCGCTGGCGGCCGAGATCGAGGTCCACCGACCGACCAGACCCGAGGACAAGCAGCAACCCAAGCGCGAGAAGCTGCCTGCACACCTGCCGCGCCGCGAGATCCGCCACGAGCCCGAGGACACCACCTGCGGCTGCGGCCAGACAATGAAGCGCATCGGCGAAGACGTGGCCGAGAAGCTCGACTACCAGCCTGGCGTGTTCACCGTCGAGCGCCACGTGCGCGGCAAGTGGGCCTGCGCCTGCTGCGAGAAGCTGGTGCAGGCACCGGTGGCGCCACACATCATCGACAAAGGCATCCCGACGACTGGCCTGCTGGCCCAGGTGCTGGTGGCCAAATACCTGGATCACCTGCCGCTGTACCGACAGGAGGCCATCTTCGAGCGCGCCGGCATGGCGATCGCGCGGTCCACGCTCGCGCAGTGGGTCGGCGAATGCGGCGTGCAGTTGCAGCCGCTGGTCGATGCGCTCGCCGCCGAGATGCTCCAGCACCGCGTGCTGCACGCCGACGAGACGCCGGTGGCGATGCTCAAACCGGCGAACCAGCGCGACGGCAAGACGCACCGCGCCTACCTGTGGAGCTACTGCACGACGAGCTTCAACCCGATGCGCGCCGTCGTCTTCGACTTCGCCGACAGCCGCGGTGGGCAGCATGTGCGCGAGTTCCTCGGCTTGCCCGGCACCGAGCACAAGCCGGGCTGGAAGGGCAAGCTGGTGACCGACGACTTCAGCGGCTACAAGGCCTGCTTCGAACTCGGGGTCACCGAAGTCGGCTGCATGGCGCACGCACGGCGCAAGTTCCACGAGTTGTGGGCCAACCACGGCAGCCAGGTGGGCGAGCAGGCGCTGAAGTTCTTCATCCAGCTGTATGAGATCGAGCGCGAGGTGCGGGACTTGGCCGCAGGCCAGCGCAAGACGATCCGGCAGGAAAAGACCAAGCTGATCGCCGATGCGTTGCACCAGTGGTTGACGCAGCAGCGGCAGAAGGTGCCCGACGGCTCAGCGACCGCCAAGGCGATCGACTACAGCCTCAAACGCTGGAAGGCGCTGGTGCGCTTCATCGACGACGGCGAACTGCCGATCGACAACAACTGGGTCGAGAACCAGATCAGGCCGATTGCGATCGGAAGATCGAACTGGCTGTTCGCCGGCAGCCTGCGCGCGGGCAAGCGCGCCGCGGCGGTCATGAGCTTGGTGCACTCAGCTAGGCTGAACGGGCACGACCCCTACGCGTACCTGCGCGACGTGCTCGAACGCTTGCCGACGCAGCCGGCCAGCCGGATCGCCGAACTCCTGCCGCATCGCTGGCAAGCGCCGTGATCAGCGAGCTGAGCAACATTGCAGCGCTGGTCGAGGACGGCGGCGAGATCACGCTCGGCCAGCTCGAGGCCGTTGGCAAATGCGTCGCCACCGCCTCCGACGACGCGCAGTGCCTGGCAATGCTTGTGCGCCGCAAGGACGAGTCGCTCGACGCCTTGCTGCAGCGGCTCGACGCTGCGATCGCCGACGCGCACGAGAACGATCGCTTCACCGACGAAGTCAACGCCCCAATCGTCCCGGGCTCGAAGCGGCGAAGCTGAACTCGTCAAGACGGGTTCGCCGGACCACGCCGCCTTCATGAACGCGCTGGCCGGCGACGGCTTCATCGTGCTCGGCGGGCCGCTGGGCGATGGCGAGCGCACGTTGTTGATCGTCGAGGCGCCTTCACCAGATGAGGTGCGACGCCTGCTGGAGCCCGACCCGTGGACCGCAATGAACTTGCTGCGAATCGACAGCATCACGCCGTGGCACATCCTGTTGGCGCGGGCCGACGCGCGCCAGCCGCGTCCGCCCTGACCTCGCGCTGCGCCGCGAATGCGCGCAAGCGCTGCAGCGCGCCGCTTGACCGGCGCCGCGGTCAGCCGCGCAGGCGTTTGAGCAGCCCCATCGCAGCGGCAGGCGCCTTCTCCTTGTCGGCGCTGATGAAGAACAGGAACACGTCGCGCGGCGCCGCGGGTGCCGGTGGCGCCTGCACGCGCGGCAAGTTCGCCGGCTCGCTGCCGTCACGCCACACGCGGGCGCATGCCGCCAGTTGCCCCAGCGCCTGCGGCGCGCAGCCCTCGGGCAGCGACTTGTCGGCGCGCATCGTTCGCACGTAGACGAAGCTGCCGGTCAGGTCGGCGAACGACGGGTAGTCGTCCGAATCGGTGAACACCGTGGCCACGCGGTGCTTGCGCGCCAGCGCGAGGTAGGGCGCGCACTTGAAGCTCTCGTGCCGCACCTCGACGGCGTGGCGCAGCGCCACGCCGTCGACCGCCGCCGGCAGTTGCTGCAGGAACGCGTCGAAGTCCGCGTCATCGAAGCGCTTGGTCGGCGCGAACTGCCAGACGATCGGGCCCAGCTTCGCCCCCAGTTCGGCGATGCCGCTGCGCACGAAGCGATCGATCGAATCGCCGGCCTCGGCCAGCACGCGGCGGTTGGTGGCGTAGCGCGTCGCCTTCAGCGTGAAGACGAAGTCATCGGGCGTCTGCTGGTGCCACTTGGCGAACGTGGCGGCGCTTTGCAGGCTGTAGTAGGTGCCGTTGACCTCGATCACCGTGAGCTGCCGGCTCGCGTATTCGAGCTCGCGTGCGATCGGCCAGCCCGCCGGGTAGAAATTGTTGCGCCAGGGTTCGAACGTCCAACCCCCGACGCCGACGCGAATGGTGGCCGCTGCTGGTGTTGTCATCCCGGTCCTTCGCGTGGCTGGTCAGCGTCGCTATGCTAGCCAAGGTTTCCGTCCAGGAGGTGCAGGTGTCGGTCGAACTGTGGCTCGCGTTCGTCGGTGCGTCGGTCATTCTGCTGGTGCTGCCGGGGCCGACGATCCTCACCGTCATCAGCTACTCGGTGGCGCACGGCCGGCGCGCCAACGCCGCGCTGGTGGCCGCGGTGGCCCTCGGCGACTCCACGGCGCTGGTGCTGTCGCTGGTCGGCCTCGGCGCGCTGCTGGCGACCTCGGCCTTCTGGTTCACGGTGGTCAAGTGGGCCGGCGGCTTGTACCTGCTGTACCTGGGCATCAAGCTGCTGCGCGCCGGTGCGTCCCGCGCGCTACCGATGGCTGCCGCGGCAGACGGATCGCGCTGGAAGCTGTTCGCCAACACCTACCTCGTGACCGCGCTGAACCCCAAGGGCATCGTGTTCTTCGTCGCGTTCCTACCGCAGTTCATCAACCCACACGCCGGCGTGGCGGCGCAGCTGTGGCTGCTGGCCAGCACATTCGTCGTGCTGGCGGTGATCAATGCCACGCTGTATGCGATGTTCGCCGCCTCGGCCCGCCGATTGCTGGCCTCGGCCACGGCGCAGCGCCGTTTCAACGTGGCCGGCGGCACGCTGCTGTCGGCGGCGGGGGTGTGGGCGCTGCTGGCCCGGCGCGCGGCTTGACGCGCAGACGGCCGACGCCTCGTTCAACGGAGATCGCAGATGAACTACAAGGGCAGCTGCCACTGCGGCAGAGTGGCATTCGAAGTGTCCGGCGAGATCGGTTCGGTGATGTCGTGCAATTGCTCGATCTGCCAGCGCAAGGGTGCGCTGATGTGGTTCGTGCCACGCGATCAGCTGCGCCTGCTCACCCCCGACGACAACGCGAACACCTACATGTTCAACAAACACGTGATCCGGCATCGTTTCTGTCCGACCTGCGGCATGCACCCGTACGGCGAAGGCAAGGATGCGAAAGGCAACGCGATGGCGGCGATCAATGTGCGCTGCCTCGAAGACATCGACCTCGCCGCGATCCCGGTCACGCAGTTCGACGGCCGCTCGCGCTAGCTGCGCAAGGTTGGCGACGCTCGCCGCTTGGATCATGACCACGCGCCGCCAAGTCGCGCTGAAAGCCACCGAGACGGCGTGGGCCGTGCCGCTGGTGGTGGCGCATCGCCTGCAGCGGCTGGCTACTGCCGGCCGTCGCCCCTCGGCACGCGATCGCCACGAGTTCTCGCGCATGGGCTGGGGAGAAGTCGGTCGCGTTCCACGAGTCGTGGGCCGCGATGGCGTTCGAGGCCTGGCGCGCAGCAGACGCTGTGGCTGTCGCTGCTCGCGTCGGCGTCTACGCCCTGGCTGCACGCCTGGCCACGCGGCCGCGTGCGACGCCACGCGGCCGGGCGCGCGTGGATCAGCATCGTCGGCCATGGGCTGGCGCCGGTGCATCGGCGCGCGGTGTCCAATGCCAAGCGGCTGTCGCGACGCTGAACGCGCGAGCCGCCGCGACCGAACCGAATCGTCGATGGGCCACGTTTTCTGGTTGCTGCAACATCGTGATGCACACCAGCGGAAGACCTTCCGGCAAAAAGGTCACGCGCCGGCCATCGTGAGGCGGCCGGTACGGGCGCTACGATCGCCGCAGTGGTCGATTGGAGAATCCAGATGTCGAATGCAAAACGCTTGCTCGCCGCCCTCGGGCTGGTGGGATTGGCGTCGAGCGCAGGCGCAACGGTGAGTGAGGTGGCCCAAAGCGCCGCCGCCGGCGCGTCGAGTGTGGCCACCAAGGTCGAGCGCGCGGTCGCTCGCGGCGTGAACGCGGCCGCTTCGGGAATTCAGCGCGGCGGCCAGGCGACCGGGCACGCGCTCGGGACGGCTGCCGAGAAGGTAGGCATCCCCGGCGCCGGTGCCTCGTCGCCCAAGCCCTGAGCCTCACGCGCGCCAGGTGAAGCGTTTGGCCATCGCGGCTTTGCGCTAACCGGTACTCGCGGCAAGTCGTCACGCAGCGGGCGCGAGCGCACGTCGACGCTGCGACGAACATGCCTGCCACGCCGGCACGCCCGCACGCCTTTGTACCGATGAGCGAATCTCAATACACCGCCAGTTGCCTGTGCGGCGGCGTGAAGCTGGCGCTGAGCGCCGAGCCGGGGCCGATCGAGATCTGCCACTGCGTGATGTGCCGCAAGGCGCAGGGCGGACCGTTCGCCACCCACGCCGCGATGCCTGCCCGTGCGCTCGATGTCACCGAAGGCGCCGAGCCGCTGGCCAACTACGAGTCGTCGCCCGGCATCCATCGCATGTTCTGCAAGCGCTGCGGCTCACCGCTGTTCAGCACCAACGCCGACGACCCGCAGGTGGTGCGCATCCGCGTGGGCATCATCGACGGCCCGTTGCGCACGCGCCCGAGCGCGCACTACTACGTCGGCCAGATGGCCAACTGGTGGCGCATCGACGATCACCTGCTGCGCTTCGAAACCGAATCAGCGCGCGTGCCGGCGGCGACGCCGGCACGCTCGTCGGCGACTGTCGCCGTCGCTGGCTGCGGGCACAATGCCGGATCAACGCGGCGCTGCAGGC
This sequence comes from uncultured beta proteobacterium, assembly GCA_963774185.1. Classification (GTDB taxonomy): domain Bacteria; phylum Pseudomonadota; class Gammaproteobacteria; order Burkholderiales; family Burkholderiaceae_C; genus JAEUPI01. The sequence goes on along the minus strand of CAVZEK010000008.1, from coordinate 118,974 downwards.
CGCGCGAACGGGGTTCACATGATCGACCTGTCGGCGCTTCAGCAACGCCTCGATCCGTTGTTTCCGGGGCCGACGGGCCTGCGCCTGCGCGAGCTGGCCCCCGAGCGCGTGCTGGCCGAGTTGCCGGTGCGGGCCGACCTGCGGCACCACCGGCGGCGTGCTGCACGGCGGGGCGATCATCCGCCGACACGCTGGGCGCGGTGGGCACCGTGCTCAATCTGCCGGCCGGCAAACGCACGACGACCACCGACTCGAGCACCAAGTTCATCGCCGCGGCGCGCGTCGACACGGTGGTCACCGGCGAGAGCGTCGCGCTGCACCGCGGGCGCACGACCATGGTGTGGCAGACCACGATCCGCAATGCCGAGGGCAAGCTGTGTGCGGTGGTCACGCAGACGCAGCTGGTGCTGGACGGCGGCTGATCCCTTCGCCGATGACGACGCGATTGACGCTGGCCCTGGTGGGTGACCGCGACGAGCGCATCGTCGCGCATCGCGCGATCGAGGCCGCGCTGCCGCTGGCGGCGCGCTCGCTGGGAGTGACCATCGACGGGCGTTGGCTGGGCACCCACGAGATCGACGACTCGACGGCGCTGCGCGACGTGGACGGCGTTTGGTGCGTGCCGGGCAGCCCGTACCGGAATGTCGACGGCGCGCTGTGCGCGATCCGTCACGCGCGCACGCACGGCGTGCCGTTCCTCGGCACCTGCGGCGGCTTCCAGCACGCGGTGATCGAATACGCGCGCCACGTGCTCGCCTGGGCCGATGCGGAGCATGCCGAGACCGCACCCGATGCCGCGCGCCCGGTGATCTCGTCGCTGGCGTGCGCACTCGTGGAGACGGGTGAAACCGTGCGCCTGGTGGCGGGCACGCGCATCGCGCAGGCCTACCGCGGTAGCCAGGCGCATGAGGGCTACCACTGCCGCTACGGGCTCAATCCGGCGTTCCAGGCTGCGCTGTTGAAGGGCCCGCTGATCGCCACCGCGTTCGATGCAGCGGGCGAGGTGCGCGCCATCGAGCGCACCGATCACCCGTTTTTCGTCGCCACGCTGTTCCAGCCGGAGCGCGCCGCACTGCGGGGCGAGGTGCCGCCGCTGCTGCTCGCGCTCGCGCGTGCTGCGCTGGCCGCGGCACCGCGCTGAGCGCCCGCCATGGTCGGCCGGCGTTGCCTTGGAGCCTGGCTGATGGCGTTGGCGACGTGCAGCTCTATCGCGGCGCGCGCCGACGAGCTGATCACGCTGCCCACGCGCAGCGGCGTGACGGTGTCGTACTGGTACATGCCGCGCGCCGACGCAACCGCCACATTGGTGCTGCTGACGGGCGTCAGCGGCAACATCGGCATGCGCGATGGGCGGCCGCAGTCGGGCAACTTCCTGGTGCGCAGCCGCGACCTGTTCGCTGCTGCCGGCTTCAATGTGGCGATCGTCGGCCGCCCATCCGACGTGTCCGACATGGACACCGCGTTTCGTGCCAGCGCCGCGCACATGCAAGACCTCGGGCGCGTCGTCGACGATTTGCGCGGGCGCGCCGACGTGCCGTTGTGGCTGGTGGGCACCAGCCGCGGCACGGTGTCGGCCACCGCGACGGCCATCGCGATCGGACCACCGCGGCTGGCCGGTGTGGTGCTGACCTCGAGCATCACCGCGTTCAAGCTGCCCGGCGCGGTGCCGACCCAGGCCTTGCGCGAGGTGCGCGTGCCGGTGCTGGTGCTGCACCACGAGAAGGATGCCTGCCCGTCGTGCGCACCGCACGAGGTGTCGTGGATCCTGTCGGGCCTGACGCAGGCGCCGGTGAAGAAGCTGCTGTGGGCCAGCGGCGGCGAAGGTGCGCGCGGCGAGCCCTGCGAGCCCTTCCACTGGCACGGCTACGTCGGCATGGAAGCGCAAGCGGTGCAGTGGATCACGGCATGGGTGCGCCATCCCACACCGTGATGCCGGCGGGCATCGCGCTCGATCGCGCTGGTCACTCGGGCGGAGCGACGCACCGCGCCTGCGCATGATGGCGTGGCCGGCGATCGCAGCGGCGCGGGCGCACGACCCCGCGACGCGCATGCCGTTTTTCGTCGCGCAGAGCGACGCCGCGCCATTGAACGTGGGTTCGGTGGCGCAGGCCCACATGCGCGTGCTGACGCGCTGGCCGCAGTGGCTGCAGGTGAGTGATCGCGGCGTCACGCTGCACTGCGCGGCATCGGCACGCGCCGACGCGATGGCCACCATACACTCGGTCTTGCGCGCCGAGGGCCTGATCGTCGCCTGGCGCGACGAGGCGTTCCCGTTGTTCACCGTACAGGGCGACCCGGTCGGCGTGGCGATCGAGCGCGCGGCCACGCGCTTCTGGGGCTCGCTGACGCTGGGCGCGCATTGCAACGGCTACGTCGCCGACGAACACGGTAAGCCCGACATCTGTGGATCGCGCAGCGCTCGTTCACCAAAGCCACCGACCCGGGCAAGCTCGACAACCTGGTGGGTGGCGGTGTGCCGGCCGGCCAGTCGCCGCGCGACACGGTGGTGCGCGAGGCGTGGGAAGAAGCCGGCCTGACGCCGCCGCAGATGCAGCGTCTGACGCGTGGCCGCGTGCTGCGCCTGCTGCGCGACATTCCCGAAGGCCTGCAGCGCGAATGGATCCACGTCTATGACCTGGCATTGCCTGCGGGCTTGGAGCCGACCAACCAGGACGGCGAGGTGGCCGAGCTGCTCTCTGCATCCCTTGCCGAAGGCCCTGGCGCTGGCCGCGAGTGACGAGATGACCGTCGATGCGTCGCTGGTGACGCTGGACTTCGCGCTGCGCCGCCGGCTGCTCGATGACGCGACCGCGCACGCGCTGGCCCTCGAGGCGACGCCCCTTTTTGACGGGTCTGCGGCATGACACCCGACAGCGCATCCGCCGGCACGCCCGCGGCGCGCTATGACGCGATGGCCATCGCGGCCCATTGGTTGCTGGCGCTGCTGATCGTGCTGAACCTGGCGCTCGGCCTGTACATGCACGACCTGCCGCTGTCGCCGCAGCGACTGCGCTTGTTCAACTGGCACAAGTGGGCCGGCATCACGATCCTCGCGCTGTCGGCGCTGCGCCTGGCGTGGCGGCTCGGCCATGCGCCGCCGCCCGATGTACCGATGTCCGCGTGGCAGCGCATCGCGGCGCACGCGGTGCACTGGGCGTTGTATGCGCTGTTCTTTGCAGTGCCGCTAGCCGGCTGGGGCTACAGCTCGGCCAGCGGTTTTCCGGTGGTGTGGTTCGGCGTGTTGCCGCTGCCCGACTGGGCACCGGTCGACCGTGCCTGGGCCGATGCGTTGAAGGTCGTGCACAAGACCGCGGCGCTGACGCTGGCACTGCTGGTGCTGCTGCACGTGGCTGCCGCGTTGAAACACCATGTGGTCGATCGCGACGGACTGTTGCATCGCATGCGTCCGTCTTGGCGCTGAACTCCGTATGTGAGCGCAAGATCGGAGTCCACACCATGAACAAGATCCTGCTGTCACTCTCCGCTGCGCTCACCGTGGCCGCCAGCCTCGGCACCACCGCGCGCGCACAGACCGTCGACCCGGCGGCCAGCGAGCTGGTGTTCGTGACCCGCCAGATGGGCGTGCCGGTGGAAGGGCGCTTTCAGCGCTGGAGCGCACAGGTGGCACTGGACCCGCGCAAGCCCGAGGCCGGCCAGGTGGTGCTGCGCATCCAGATGGACAGCGTGGCCTTCGCGGCGCCCGAGGTCACTGCCGAGGCGCAGCGCGCGGTGTGGCTCGACACCGCGCGCTTTCCGCAAGCGGTGTTCCAGTCCAGCGGCATCCGCCCAGCCGGCAGCGGGCGCTACGAGATGGCCGGCCGCCTGACGCTGGAAAGGCGAGTCGCACGACATGGTGGTGCCGGTCACGCTGACGCAAAACGGTGCCAGCGGCACCGCGAGCGGCAATTTCACGGTCAAGCGCAGCGACTTTCGCATCGGTGAGGGCGAGTGGACCGACGACAGCCTGGTGGCCCACGAGGTGCAGGTGCGTTTTCGCATCGCGCTGTCGGGCCTGCCGAAGTCGTGAGCGCGCATCGCGCGCCGAACTCCCGATGCGCGGCGGCCCGCTGACCTGCGGCCTCGTGCTGGGCGCGCTCGCCGGTGCGGCGTCGGCCGAGCCGGTGGTGTATCGCTTCGATCCCACGCACACGTTCGTCAATTTCGAACTGATGCACTTCGGCACCTCGACCCTGCGCGGTCGCTTCGGCCCGCTGAACGGTGAAGCCACTCTCGACCGGACGGCGCGCAAAGGCCGCGTGCAGGTGGAGATCGACACCTCGCGGGTCAGCACCGGTGTGGCCGTGCTCGACGAGCGCCTGAAGGAAGGCGACATGCTGTCGGTGCAATCGCATCCGCGCGCCTACCTGGTGGCCGAGCGCGTGGAGTTCGACGACGCCGGCCGCGTCAAGTCGCTGCGCGGGGAGTTCACGTTGCGCGGCGTCAGCATGCCGCTGACACTGACCGCGTTGCGCTTCAACTGCTACACCAGCCCGCTGATCCGCCGCGAGGTGTGCGGCGGCGACTTCGAGGGCCAGTTCAACCGCAGCGCCGCGGGCATCACGCACAGCCTGCCCTTCGTGTCGGACACGGTGCGCCTGCTGGTTCAGGTGGAAGGGATTCGCGAGTAGGCCCTCGGACCTGCCCGGCGGTTTCAGTCTTCGTCTTTCTCGCGCACGACCTCGATGAAGTTGACGATCATCGCCGCCACGCCGATCAGCAGGACGATGATCATGGCCGGGTCCTTCAGCTTGATGGCCGGCGGGGCGAAGAACGCCACCGCCATCGTCACGGCGATCAGCCCCATCACGATCTTTGCGATTCTGCGTTGCATCGTCGTCCCCGTTAGCCGTCGGCGCGCTCGAGATGATGGACCCAGGCGACCAGCCAGCGCGCCGTGCGCAGCAGTCGCGCGTCGTCGCCGCGGCGACCGACCAGCTGGATTCCCATCGGCATGCCGTTGTCGGCGTGCAGCAGCGGCAGTGTCACCGCGGGCATGCCGGCGAACGTCCACAGCGTGCAGAACGCCGGGCTGCCGGTGGACTCCAGGCCGCGCGGCGCAGGCCCTGCCGCAGCCGCGGTGAGAATGCAGTCACACCGATCGAAGACCTCGTCGAACGCGGTGCTGGTGGCCCGGATGCGATCGACCGCGTTGCTGTAGTCGATGGCACGAACCTGGCGGCCGCGCTCGACCAGCTCGCGCAATGGAGCACTCAGCTGGTCGCGACCGCGCTCATAGTCGACCTCGTAGTTGCGCGCGATGTCGGCTTCCATGATCGTGCGATGCCACGACCACACATCGCCAAACACCGGCGGCACGCCGAACGGCTTGCATTGCCCGCCCAGCGCCCGCGCAGCTCGTCGAACGCCAGCACGTATGCTCCTCGGCGTCGTCCCAGTCGAGCTCTTGGTGAAGGCGAACCCGGCGGCAACGGGTGGCTCCTGCAGCGCCACCTCGCTCAGGCGCGGGCGTGCCATCGGGCGGGTGTCCAGGTAGCTGTCGTCGTAGCCCATCAGCGGCTCGGCCACCGATCGCCAGGTCTTCGACCGTGCGCGCGAAGAACCCCACCTGGTCGAGCGGCCTGGGATTGCTTCAGGATGCCGTCGCGCGGCGCCAGACCGAACGTGGGCTTGTAGCCGTACACGCCGCAGATCGAGGCCGCCGGCCGATGGTCACGCTGCCGTTGGTCTGGGTACCGATCGCCGCCGGCACCATTGGCGCGGCCACCGCCGCCGCCGATGCCGCTCGACGAGCCGCCGGGGGTGTGCTCCGGGTTGTGCGGGTTGCGCGTCTTGCCGGGTGTGTAAGTGGCCAGCTCGGCGGTGACCGTCTTGCCGAGGATGATGGCGCCGGCCGAGCGCAGCCGCTCCACGACGGTGGCGTCGTACTCCGGCCGCCGGCCGGCATGCGGCACGGTGCCGTCCTCGGTGGGCATGTCGGCGGTGTCGATGATGTCCTTGACGCCCACCGGCAAGCCGTGCAGCGGACCGATGGCATGACCTTCGCGGCGCACGCGGTCGACATTGCGCGCCTGTTCGAGCGCGCGCTGTTCGTCGATGAAGGCCCACGCCTGCACGCGTGGCTCGTCGGCGTGGATGCGCGCCAGGCAACCGCGCACCAGGTCTTCGGCGCTGGTGCGTCCCTCGCGCACGGCGGCGATCGCCTGCGCCGCGGTGAGCGAGGTGATGTCGACCAGATCGTTGGCGCTCATCGAGAGTCGGCCTGAGTCAATTGCCGTAGAACACGTTGGGCAGCCAATACACCAGCTGCGGGAAGATGTAGACGAGGACCATGGTCACGAACACCATGCCCACGAACGGAAAGCGACCTCGGAAGATCGTCCACAGCAGCACGAACTTCGGCGCGATGCCCTTGAGATAGAACGCCGCCATCGCCACCGGCGGCGTATGGAACGCGGTCTGCATGTTGAGCGCCACCAGGACGCCGAAGAAGCATCGGATCGACGTTGAAGTCGGCAGCAACGGCAGAAAGATCGGCACGAAGATGATGATGATCTCGCTCCACTCCAGCGGCCATCCGAGCAGGAAGATGATCACCTGCGACAACAGCAGGAACGTCACCGTGTTGAGGTTCATCGACAGCACGAAGTCCTTGATGAGGCCCTCGCCGCCGAGCTCGGAGAAGATCGACGAGAACGTCCACGAGCCCACGAACAGCCAGCACACCATGGCCGACGTGCGCGCGGTCAGGAACACCGCTTCCTTGAGCCGGCCCCAGTTGAACGCCCCGTAGGCGATGGCGAGCACCATCGCACCGAGCGCGCCGATGGCGGCCGCTTCGCTCGGCGTCGCCAGCCCGAACAGAATCGCGCCGAGCACCGACAGGATCAGCACCGCCAGCGGGAAGAACGCCTGCAGCAGCAGCCCGACCACCTTGGCCCAGGGCACGTTGGTCTCCTCCTTGGGCAGCTTGGGCGCCAGCGTGGGGTTGAGTACGCGCGCACGATGACGTAGACGATGTAGAGGCCAGCGAGCAGGAAGCCGGGGACGATGGCCGCGGCGTAGAGCTTGACCACCGACACCGCCGAGGTCGCGCCGTAGACGATCAGCATGATCGACGGCGGGATCAGAATGCCGAGCGTCCCGCCGGCGCAGATCACGCCCGACGACAGCTTCTGGTCGTAGCCCGCCTTGAGCATGGCCGGGAACGCCAGCAGACCCATCAGCGTCACCACCGCGCCGACGATGCCGGTGGCGGTGGCGAACAGCGCGCAGGTGATCAGCGCGGCGACCGCCATCGAACCCGGGATCGCCGCGCAGCGAGACCTGCAGGCTGTAGAACAGGCGGTCGAGGATGTTCGATCGCTCGATCATGTAGCCCATGAATAGGAACAACGGCACCGCCGTGAGCACGTCGTTGTTCATGATGCTGAACGTGTTCTGCGACAGCAGGTAGAACACGCGGTTGTCGAAGAACGTCTGACCCGGCACGTAGTACGCGTAGAAGCCGAACATCACGCCCATCGCCATCAGCGTGAAGGCGATCGGGAACCCCAGCAGGATGATGAAGATGAACGCGCCCAGCATCACCAGCGCGAGCTGAGGATTGGTCATGGGGCCCCCGCGGCTGCGTGCTTTTCATGCTCGTGTTGCAGCACGCTCTCGAGCTCCTCCACGTCGTGCAGCTGCCGCGGCCAGTGGCCGTCGCGAATGCACAGGACGCAGCGGATGACCTGGGCGATGCCCTGGATGAACAGCATCATGCCGGCCAGCGGGATCAGCGCCTTGAGCTGCCAGATCGGCACGCCCACCGGGCTGTTGACGCTGACCTCGCGGTAGCCGAACGAGTCGTGCGCATAGCCGTAGCCGGCGATGATCAGCGCGGTGACGCCGGGATAGAAGAAGATGAAGTAGAGCACCAGCTCGATGCTCGCCTGCACGCGCGGCGGCAGCAGCCGGAACAGCACGTCGCCGCGCACGTGGGCATTGCGCGACAGAGCGTAGGCACCCGACATGATGAACAGGCGCCCCGTAGAGGATGTAGCTCATGTCGAACGCCCAGCTCGTGGGGTCGTTCAGCACGTAGCGCACGAAGACCTCGTAGCGACGTCCCCAGCGTGAGGATCAGGATGCACCAGGCGAACGCATGGCCGACGGCCATGCTGAAGCGATCGATCGTCAGCAGGAAGTATCTGGAGCATGGCAGCGAGTCCCTCAGCAGCGGTGTCCGACGGCCCTTGAAAAAGGCGGCGCATCGCTGCGCCGCCCGTCGGCTGATTCTCGTGCTGGCGCCAATGGGCTGGCGCCGGGATCAGAAACCGAGCTTGCCGTACAGGTGCTCGTAGGCCTGCTCGTAGTCGGCGTTCGTTGAAGAAATGGTAGTAGCCGACGCGCTTCGCCCAGGCCTTCTGCGAATCCCAGACCTTCTTGAAGAACGGATCCTCGTCGGACAGCTTCTTGACCAGCGTGTCCCACGACTTGAGCTGCGCGGCGAACACGTCCTTCGGCGTGCGCAGCACGTTGACCTTGTCCTTGCTCTTGAGCTCCTGCAGGTCGATCGAATACTGGTCCATCGCCAGCGCGATAGTTGGCCGTGGAGGCCGCCTCGGCGGCGTACTTGAGGATCGCCTGCAGGTCCTTGGGCAGCGAGTCGTACTTCTTCTTGTTGAAATCGATCTCGAAGAACTCCATCGCCTGGTGGTAGCTGCCCATGTAGTAGTTCTTGGCCACGTCCTGGGCGCCGAAGCGGCGGTCCGAGGTCGGGTTGTTGAACTCGAAGGCGTCGATCACGCCGCGCTCCATCGCCGGCACGATTTCGCCGCCCGGCAGCTGCGTCACCTTGCAGCCCATGATCCTGCATCAGGTCGGCGGCGAGACCGACGGTGCGGTACTTGAGGCCCTTGAGGTCGGCCGCACCCTTGATCGGCTTCTTGAACCAGCCGAGCGGCTGCGTCGGCATCGGCATCGCGAAGAAGGCCATGACGTCGAGGCCGAGCTTCTTGACGAGTTCGTCGTAAAACGGCATGCCTTCGCGGTGGATCCAAGCCAGCATCTGGTTGGCATTGCAGCCGTTGATCGGGCCCGAGCCGAACAGCGAGGCGACCTTGCTCTTGCCGTACCAGTACACGGCGACCGTATGCGCGGCATCGATCACGCCCTTGGCCGTGGCGTCCATCACCTCGAACGGCTTCACCACTGAGCCGGCCACGAGATAGTCGATGCGCAGACGTCCACCGGCCATCTCGTTGACGCGCTGCACGTACTGCTCGGCCATCTCGTTGAAGATGTCCTTGGCGCCCCAGGCGCCCTGCATCTTCAGCACGACCGGCGACTGCGCCACCGAGATCATCGGCGCCGTCAGCGCCGCAGCGCCGGCGACACCGGATGCGGCAGCACCCAGGAAGCGGCGCCGTGCAGGCCGGGACTCGTCCTTGCCGTCAACGGATGGGGTCTTGTCAGCCATTGAGAGTCTCCTGCGTGTCGGTGGGAAAGATGGGTGCTCGGTCGCCTCGAGCCACGGCGGACGGCCCGGCCCGAGCAGACGCCTTCGCAGCGCCCGGATCCACGGTTCGGATCGAAGGTGACAATATCAACGCCACCCCACATTGCCTTTGGGGGTAACCCGCGCCGACACCTTGATGGCGGTCGTTGCGCGCCGCTGCTACGTTCGCGGCGCCGGATCAATCGAACTCTGAGCGCGAAGCAGCTTGAACCTCATGGTAAAGGTGCCCGCGGTCATGCCGATGGTCGTGATCTTCATGTCGATCTTCGTTCCGCTGCCCGGATGAGGATGATGAACCGGCTCGGCATGAACTGCACCTTGCTCAGGTTCACAAGGCTCGGCGTCGACCCGCTGTTGTTCGGCCTGCCGGTGGCGCTGAACTCGCAGACCGCGTTCCTCAGCCCGCCGGTGGCGATGGCCGCGTTCTACCTGAAGGGCGCGAGCGAACGCGCGGCTCTCGGAATCGTTCACTTTTGAACACGCGAGCTGTCGCATCCTGAGTGGCGACGCGAGCCCGTCTCCGATGCAATATCTCCAATCCGCTGATGTCGCGGCGGCACTGGAGGTCCGAGATGACGCCTCTGCACATGCACCCAAGCGACCGCTTCGACGGCCCGGGCAATGAGCGGCCCAAATCGTCCCTGGCAGACGCTACCGATCGTGGATCGGGCACCACCCCCCAAGCCCCTCGTGATGGGCAACACCTCGCCGCCATCGACCTCCGGCCCGGTGCGCGCGCACTGGCAGCCCGGCTCGATGCCGGTGTTCCCGATCGAACCGGCCAACGATCCGGTGCGGCAGCTCGCCGAAAACGAGCGCACCTCGATGACGCTGCTGACCCTGGTGATGTACGCCACGATCACCGTCGCTGTGCTGGGGTACAGCCTGCAAGTGCTGCAGTAAAGGTCTAGCCCGCGCCCGGCCGCGAAGGCCGACGCCGCATGGGCTCAATCCTTCAGCGAATAGCGCGTGCTCGGCCCTTTGCCGGTCTGCTGCAGCAGGCCGCGTGAGGTGAGCGTTGTCAGATGCTTCGATGCGGTGGCGGGGCTCACGCTGCAGAGCTCGGCATAGGCGCTTTTGTTGATCGAGCCTTCGCGCAGCAGGACGTCGAGCACGGCGGCGCGCTTGGCGTGCTCGAGCATGTCACCGGCGCCACGCTCCCAGTCGGCGACCAGACGGTCCCCGCGTGTTCGCTCGCGATCGAAAGTCCGGCGCAGACGATCGAGGTCGGCGGCGCACCTGCCCTGCAAGCCGTGACGCTCGATCAGCGCGACCGCCGCCGCACGTTCCTTGATCGCGATCGCCAGATAGGCGTTCGCGATCTCGAGGCGGGCGCGCGCGTGCGCCTCGGCGGCCACCGGCACTGCCAGCACCGCGCGATGCCGTGCAATGTCCGACATCTCGTCGAAGTGGACGGCCGACTCCTCCGGCAGCAATCGATCGGTCACCTGCGCGGCCTGCGCGCCGAGAATCTCCGCCTTGAGGCCCCGCGCGGCTTCGATCAGGACCGGGGAGCTTTCCGACGCCCTGGCGTGCATCGACGCCGCCGCATGCGAGTCGCCGAGCCTCTCGTCGTCCGGGTCCCGGCTTTGCTGGTAGCGCTTGTAGTACGCCTCGGCGAGGTTGTAGTGCGCGCGGTTGACGTGCAGCTTGAGGTCGGCGCGCAGGCTCTCGTCGAGACCAATGCGGTACTGCTCGATCGCGAGTCCGAACTGCCCGAGCCAGAAGTACGTGGCGCCGAGGTTCAGGTGCGCGCTGACCCGCACCTCCGGACCGATTTCCAGCCGGCTGCCGAGCGACAGCACGCGTTGGCCGTACTCGAGCGCGCGCTCGAAATCCTTCGCCTCGCCGTAGATCAGGCTCAGGTTGGTGTAGGTCTTGGCCACCGAGTGAAAGTCGCCCAACCGCTCGAACAGCGTGAGCGCGCGATGCTTGTGCGCGATGGCCCGCTCCATGTCGCCGGCCCGGCGCCAGTACTCGCCCCAGGTCTGCTCGAGGATGCCGACGATCTCGTCCGGTGCAGCCACGCGGTCGCGTATCGATTCGGTCAGCTCGAGCACCGTCTTCGAGCGCGGGTCGTTGCGCAACACGTACAGCCAGGCCAGGCGCGCCAGCGTCACCAGGTAGTGCGCCGCGGGTTCGCCCTCTACGCTGGTATGGCGCAGGAACGCGGCGCTCTCTTCGTAGCAGGCGAATGCGCGGTCGGCATCACGAGGCTCGTGGAACTTCCCCATGGCGCCGTAGACGATGCCGAGCATCAACTTGTCGTTGCTGTCGGCGGCAATGCGCAGGGCGGCTTCATACCCCTGCAGCTCACGCTCGGGCGCGTCGCGCGCCCGGTGCAGCGCCGCGCGCGACAGCTGCAGGTCGAAACGTTGCCGCGGGCTCAACGAGCCTGCCGCTAGGCGTTCGATCAGCGCGTCGGTCTCGCTGCGCAGTGCCAGCACCGCACCATGCGCCGCCAGTGCGTCGAGGAACGAAGCGGCGTCGAGCGCGTGCAGGCTGTGCCAAAGAATCGATACGGGATCACGGCGCCGTTGCGCGATGGCGATTTGTTTGGCATGCCACCGCACGCGCGCGGCCTCGTCGCCCAGCCCGAGGTGCGCATAGGCCGCATCACAGACGGAGCGCCGCAGCGACAGCAACCGCACCGGGCTCTGATCGGCTTCGACCAGGATCGCCGCCATCGATTGCTTGGCGCGCTCAAGGTAACGGTAGAAGGTGCTAGGCCCCACGCCCCACAGCCCGCACAGGTTGTCGACCGGCGCCTCGTCGACGCGCCGGCGATAGTGCTCGCGGAAGTCGGGTATCGGCGCAAAGCCGCCATAACTGAGCACCGCCAGCATCGGACGCCACCCCGTCCGGTGCAGCCAGGCCTCGCGCGCGATCTCGGCATGCAGCGGCTCGTGATCGGGGCGCAGCTGCGCCACGGCCCACAGCAGCAACATCTCGCACATCGGGCGTGCGGAGTCCTCGCCGCCGTATGCGTCGCCGGCCGAGCCGGTCAACGCGCTGTCGAAGCGGCGCATCAGCCAGCGTGTGATGCGCGGGCGCCGCCGCACCACCTCGGCGAACGTGCCGGCGCGATGCGCAGCCAATCCGGCCTCGAGCGCGGCTTCGTACAGCCGCCGCGCGCCGATGGGCGTGAACGGTGTCGGCGGCGCGGTGCCGATCAGCAGATCGCTCGAATCACCCACGACCGTGCTCCCGGCGCAATCTCTTGACGCACATCCCCAACTCGAACCCGTGTGCCCACAACGACGGCTCGCATACTCTCACGGCCGTGCGGCAAGTGTCGGCCCCCTTTGGGGCGACGCCATCACGAGCCAAAAAGGATCGATCGCATGAAAACGTTGCCCCAGTTCGATCGCGAGGGTGATTCCGGCGCGCGCACCGACGACAGCGTCGTCCTGGCTGTGTATGCGCCGTTCGGCAGCGACCCCACGCTCAGCCACTATCCCGGTACCCGGCCACGGCCGGTGACGCGACACCCGCTGGTGCGGTCGCTGGCGAAAGTCGCGCGGCTCGGCATCCACGTGCACGTGCTGATCGATCTGGTGGGCGACTACAGCTACGTGATCGAGATCGACGCCGGGCGGCCGACCAGCGCAAGCATCGTCTCGGCGTGGAAGCAGGACATGGCGTCGCCGCGGGCGCTGGCCGGCTTCCTGCGTCACGTGCGCGAGCGTCGGCCGCGTTCGTCGGTGGTGCTTGCGCTCGAAGGACACGGCGCGGGCTTCCTGCCGGACCTGGACACCAGCCAGCTGACCACCGAGCGCGTCACCGATGGCGGTGCGATCGAGTGGCGCACTTCCGGCAGCGGCTCGATCCCGCTGCCCACCGGGTCGCCGGTGCTGCCCACCGGCTCTCCGGTGTTGCCGACTGGGTCGCCCGTGCTGCCCACCGGATCGCCGGTGCTGCCGGCAGGACCCCTGCCGATCTCGACCTGGGGCTTGGGCGAAGCCTTGCGGCTGGCCACCGATGGCGGCAAGGCACCGTTGGCGATCGTGCACTTCAACAACTGCTTCAACATGTCGTTGGAGGTACTGCATACGATCGCGCCGTTCGCCGACTTCGCCACCGGCTACTGCCACTACAACTTCTTCACCGCGGGCGAGGCGTATCCGGACGCGTTCTCGCAATGGCTCCGCAAGGGCCCGAGGACGCGACGCGGCCTGGCCACGTGGTTCGCCAACGCCAACCACGCCAAGCTCGCACTCAAGGGCAACCACCCGACGATCGGAGGCGTCATCCGGCTCGCCGGCATGAACGCAGTGGCGACGCGACTCGATCGGCTGGCGCGCGAACTGACCCGGCTGCTCCAGGTGCCCGACCGCGCGGCCCGACGGGACGTGCTCGAGAGGATCCGTGCGGCGATCCGCGCGTCCCGCCAGTACGACACCGTGCCGGGTTATGCGCTGGGCCTGCCCGATCAGCTGACCGACGTGGCCAGCCTCGCCGACGCCCTGCAGCACCAGGCTTTCGCCGGCGGCACCGTGCAGCCGCTGGCGAAGGCCTTGCTGGATTCGTTGAAGGGCGTCAAGCAGTACGGCGACGCGGACGCGCCCTGGATGGACCTCGCGGTGCGATGGGACTTCTCCAGCGACGCGCTGGCCATGAACGTCCTTCTGCCCGACCCCGGGCTGCAAGGCGTGTGGGACTGGCGCTCGCCGTACTACCTGGAACGCACACCGCCCGCAGGCAAGCCGCCGATCCAACGTCATGTGATTCCGTTCCTGCACAAGACGCGCTGGATCGAATTTATTGTCGAGTACCACCGACGAGTGCGCTTCATCGGCCTGTTGCCCGCCCTGGCGCCGATCTTCCCCACCTTCAAGCCACGCTTCGACCCGAAGGATCCGGGGTCGACGCCGCCTATCCCAGGGCGGCCGGCTGGCCCGGGGCCGTACGACGACCTGCCCGAGCAGTATCGGGACGATGACGACGACCGGGGCGACGACAAGGATCAGGCGTCGTGAGCCCGGCCCCGCGCGCGGCCGAGAGAGCAGCCCGGATGGGATCGTCTGCTGATCGTCTACTTGTGAACGCTCGACCCGTCGCTTTGTTGCGTCGCAATGCGACGCCGTCTCCGATGCAATGCCTCCAACCCGCTGATGTTCCGGCGGCGTCTGGAGGTACCCGAGATGACGTCCCTGAAAACCCACCCGAGCCCCCGCTTCACCGGCTCGGGCACTGGCCGCCCGCTGCGGCCCTGGCCGACGCTGGTGGCCCTGGACACCGCGCCGCCGCCCAAGCCACTGGTGATGGGCGGCACCGTGCCGCCTCAGCCCGCCGAAGGCCAGCGTGCGCACGCGCTGGCAAGCCACGGCGATGCCGGTGTTTCCAATCGAGCCCGCCAACGACCCGGTGCAGCGCCTGGTCGACGACGACCGCACGGCGATGACGCTGCTGGCGCTGGTGCTGTGCGTCACGGTCACCATCGCTTTGCTGGGCTTTGGCCTGCAAGTGCTTCAGTGAGTGCGGGCTTTCAGCCGCGGCATGAGGCCACGGGCGGGGGGCGGCCTTTGGCGGCCGCAGCTGCCGTCGCAGTCGACGGGCACGCTCACCGCGCGACCGCGCGGTGAGCGGCCAGTCGGGTGACGACCGCGCGTCATCCGTGGTGATGCTTGGCGTCTCGTTGCCAGGGCGCCTCGGCTCGATGGTTTAAGCCGCGCGGCCCGTCGCGCAGGCCGACACCTGAACCCGCCGCCGTTGCAGCGCGTCGCTCACGCGTCGCTGCGACCACGGACCTTGCGTACATTGCGCGGCAACGACGCTTCTGGCCACCCGCAATGTCCGCCACCACCCTCGCTCCGAACGTCTCACGCTGGCAGCGCCTCGTCGCCACCAGCGTGCGAGCGTTCCACGCCTACGCCGGATGGCTGGTGAGCATCACCTGGTGGCGCTTCATCCTGCTCGCGATCCTGCTGCTGATCTTGACCGGCATCCTGCAGCACGTGCCGCCCTTCAGCTGGAAGACCACCCAGGTGCTGACGGTCGACGAGCCGGCCAAGCCGCCGAAGCCGGCAAAGGCGCCAAAGCAGCCGCGTGAGCCTTCCTCCCCGATCGAGAAGAACGAGCCCGGCGCCAAGGTCGACAACTCTTACGAGATCACGATCGACGAGCACGGCGTGCGCATCAGGCCGAAGGCGCCGCCGGCGGCCAGTGCGCCTCAGGGGGCCAGTAGCGCACCCGGCTCGGCGGCGCCGCCAGCGGACGGGCCGTCGGTCGACATCCGACTGCCGCCCGGCGCCACCAGCGAGGCCGTGCGCCAGGCGATCGAGGAAGCGCGCCGCGAGATCGTCGCGGCTATCGAAGAGGCCAGGCAAGAAGCCAAGGTGGAAGCCGAGGCTGCTCGCGAAGAGGCGCAGGTCGCGCGTGAGGCGGGGCAGATCGTTGTCGAGGAGGGCCGCAAGCGCGTGCGCGTACAGACCACGCGTTTCGGCGACTTCCTGCCCGAGCTGGCGCTCCTGTGGATCATCGCGTCGGTGGTGATCAAGATCACCTACAAGCGGCAGATCCAGGCCGAGGCGCAGGCCGCCCAGGCCACTGAAACGGCCGAGGCCGAATCGCTGAAGCGCCAGGTGGTCGAGGCGCGCATGGCGGCGATGCAGGCGCAAGTGGAGCCGCACTTCCTGTTCAACACGCTGGCCTCGATCGACCACCTGATAGAGACCGAGCCGTCGCGCGCCAGCACGATGCAGAAGAACCTGATCGCGCTGCTGCGCGCGGCGATGCCGACCATGCGCGAGGCCGGCGACGGCGGGCCGCGCGACCTGAAGCGCGAGCTCGAGGTGATCCGGCCATACCTCGAGATTCTCAAGGTGCGCATGGAAGACCGCCTGCGCACAGAGATCGACGTGCCCGATGGCCTGCTGTCGGCCGAATTCCCATCGATGATGATCCAGACGCTGGTGGAAAACGCCATCAAGCACGGCCTGGAGCCCAAGCCGGAAGGCGGCTCGCTGACCGTGCGCGCCGAGGTGCAGCATGGCAAGCTGGCGGTCACGGTGGCCGACACCGGCGTGGGCTTTGGCAAGGCGGCCACCAGCGGCACCGGGGTGGGCCTGGCCAACGTGCGCGAGCGGTTGCAACTGCTGTACGGCAACAAGGCGACATTGAGCGTGCGCGAGCACAACGGCGGCGGCACCGCGGTGACGATCACCGTGCCCTACAAGAGCATCGAAGGAGCATCGGCATGAGCGCGCAGGCGGCGCACCAGCTGTGGGGGTGGCCGGCGCGGCCGGCTACGATGGCCGCATGAGCAGCAACAACACCGCCACACCGCGGGCCGTGCTCGCCGACGACGAGCGCCTGATGCGCGAGCAGATGCGCGCGCGCCTTGCCGAGGTGTGGCCCGAACTCGAGATCGTGGCCGAGGCCAAGAACGGGCTCGAGGCGGTGCAGGCCGTGCGCGAGCACCAGCCCGACATCGTGTTCCTCGACATCCGCATGCCGGGGCTCACCGGTGTGGAGGCGGCGCGGCAGATCGCACAGCTCGAACTCGACGACGACGCGCTGCTGCCCGAGATCGTGTTCGTCACCGCCTACGATCAGTACGCGATCCAGGCGTTCGAGCAAGGGGTGGCCGACTACGTGCTGAAACCCGCCGAGCGGGACCGACTGGCCCTCACGGTGGAGCGGCTGAAAAAACGCCTGGCTACCCGCGGCACCGCAGACGCATCGGCCAGCGCACCGATCCAGCAGTTGCTGCACAAGCTGTCGGCGCAGCTCAACCCGTCGGGCACCACCGGCTACCTGCAATGGATCCAGGCCAGCGTGGGCACGTCGATCCAGATGATTCCGGTGGCCGACGTGCTGTTCTTCATCAGCGACGAGAAGTACACGCGCGTGCAGACCGCGCAGATCGAGGCGTTGATCCGCAAGCCGATCAAGGAGCTGGTCGACGAGCTCGACCCGCAGCTGTTCTGGCAGATCCACCGCTCGACGCTGGTCAATGTCAACGCGGTGTTGGGCGTGGCGCGCGATTTTCGCGGGCGCCAGATCGTCAGCGTCAAGGGGCACCCCGAGAAGCTCGAGGTGAGCCGCAGCTACGCGGGACTGTTCAAAGGCATGTGACGTTGCGCTCGACCGCGCGGATGCGGTGAGCTCAGCGCGTGTCTGGAGGCTTGCTCGCCGCGTCGGCGCGCTCGGGTTTCAGCCACGACGCGATGCACCACTGCGCGCCCCAATAGGTGCCGAGGATCCACAAGTTCGCCGCCGGCAGCGGGACTGCGAATCTGTTGGTGGCCAGCAGTGCGTCGGACGTCATGAACAATGCGCCGCCCAACATCAACAGGCGGCCGCGCGGCAGGTCGTCGCCCTGCGCGGCCAAACCCACCACCGCTGTCTGCGCCGACATCGCGGTGAGCGCGAGCACGTAGCACGCCACCGGCACCCGCAACCCCGGCGGGATCGACGGCCACAGCAGCGTCAGGATTGCGCCGGCGGCCAGCGCATAACTGATCAGCGCCGTGGGTTGCGCGAGAAAGCGATGCTCCCGCGTGAAAGCCACGATGTAGGCGATGTGAGCCAGCAGAAATGCCACCAGCCCCGGCAGAAAGCCTTGCTGCGGCCACAGCAGCGCGATGTCGCCGAGCAGCGACAGCGCCAAGCCGCAGAGGATCCAGCGGCGGACCTGCGGCTGCCGCGAGCCGCGCGACCATGCTCGCGCGCCGATCAGCGCCGTGGTCAACGGCTTGAAGACGATGTGGAGCCAGGCGATGTCGAGCGCCCAGGAGGCGCCGACGATGGCCAGGCTCGCGCCGACGAGCGTGAGGGCGGCAACGGGGTTCAGTGACATCGGGTTTCGCGAATGCATTCGGTCACGGCGGCGGCAACGCCCACCGAGGGCTACATTGTGGCCGCCCGCTCGCACGGGATAATCGGGCGCTCCGCCCGGCGAGGCTGCCGGCTACTGATGTACTTGGCTGCCATGCGACTCGCCTTGTTCGACCTGGACCACACGCTGCTCAGCGGCGACAGCGACGTGCTGTGGTGCGACCACCTGATCCGGCATGGCCTGCTCGACACAAGCTGGCGCGACCGCTGCGATCAAGTGGCCGAGCGCTACGTTGCTGGCACCACCACGCCGCAGGAGTACTGCGACTTCCACGCGTCGCTGCTGGCCGGACGCAGCGTCGACGAGATGGTGCCGCTGCGCCGCGGCTTTCTCGAGCGCGAGATCCTGCCGCGCATCCCCGAGGACGCCCGCGCGCTGCTGAAGAAGCACCGCGACGCTGGCGATCGGTTGGTGCTGACCACTGCGACCAACCGCGTCGTCAGCGAATTCACTGCCCTGGCGCTCGGCGTCGACGACTACGTGCCCACCGAGGTTCAAGTGGCCGATGGGCGCTACACCGGCCGCACGCTGGGCACACCGAACCTGCGCGTCGGGAAAGTCGAGCGCCTGCGGGCATGGCTCGATGCGCAGGCATTGCCGCAGGACCTGCTGCGCCCCGCCACGTTCTACAGCGACTCGATCAACGATTTGCCGCTGTTCAGCGTGGTGCGGCACCCGATCGTGGTCGACCCCGATGTGCGTCTGGCCTCGACCGCGGCACGCAAGGGGTGGACGGTGCTGAAGCTGCGCCGCTAAGGGCCCGGCCGCCAACGCGGCGCGCCACTCAGGCCGGCGCGGCCTGCGCAGACGCCCCGCGCGCGGCCAGTTCGGCGCGCACCCGCCTGAGCCGTTCGCGCGGGTCTTCGCGCATGAGGGCCTCGTCGAGCTTCATCTCGGCGATGAAGCGGCTCGGTAATGCAGGCACCGTCTCGCGGCCCCGCTTGCGGCGCTTGAGGGCGCTGACCGTCAGCGTGGACCGCGCGCGGGTCACGCCCACATACATCAGCCGGCGCTCTTCTTCCAGACGCTGCGCGGTGATCGGCTGCGCCTCGCTCGCAAACGGCAACAGCCCTTCGTTGACGCCGGCGAGCATCACGTGCGGCCACTCAAGGCCCTTGGCGGCATGCAGCGTCGACAGCGTGACGACATCGGCATCGTCGCCGCGCTCGGCAATGCTCTGCATCAGACTGATCGTCTGCGCGACCTGCAGCACGCTCGTGGCCTCGTTCACCGTGCCGCTGCCATCGGCGGCCACATCGCCACCGCAGCGGCGCACCACCCAGTCGACGAAATCGAGCACGTTGGCCCAGCGCGTCTCGGCCAGCTTGGCCTGGTCCTCGCCATCGTGCAGGTGCTGTTCGTAGGCGATCGCCTTCAACCAATGCGTCAACAACGTACGCGCCGCCTCGCCGCCTTGCGCATGGCGCGCGCCGTATTCGAGGTCGTTGACGAAGCGGCCGAACTCATGCAGCGCCTGCACCGACTTGCGCGGCAGCGCGGTGTGCAGACTGTCGGCGAACAACGCTTCGAACAGCGACAACTTCCAGCGGCTCGCGAACTCGCCCAGCGACGCCAGCGTCTGGTGGCCGATGCCGCGCTTGGGCGAGGTGGCCGCACGCAGGAACGCCGGGTCGTCGCCATTGTTCACCAGCAGGCGCAGCCAGGCGCACAGGTCCTTGATCTCCGCGCGGTCGAAGAAGCTCTGTCCACCGGATACCTGGTAAGGCATCTGCGCGCGGCGCAGCGCCTGCTCGAACACCCTGGCCTGGTGGTTGGCGCGGTAGAGGATCGCGAAGTCGCGCCACTTCACTTCACCTCCGGCGGCCCGCCGCGCCTGGATCCAGGCCACCGCGCGCTCGGCCTCGTGCTCCTCGTTGTCGCAGTCGATGCGCTTGACGGGCTCGCCGTCGCCGTGTTCGCTCCACAGCTTCTTGGCGAACAGCTTGGGGTTGGCGGCGATCACGTGATTCGCCGCGCGCAGGATGGCGCCGGTAGAACGGTAGTTCTGCTCCAGCGCGATCACCTTCAGCGACGGAAAGTCGCGCGGCAGTTGCTGGAGGTTTTCGATCGTCGCGCCGCGCCAGCCGTAGATGCTCTGGTCGTCGTCGCCCACCGCGGTGAAACGCGCCGCCTCGCCCACCAGCGTCTTCAGCAGGTCGTACTGCACGGCGTTGGTGTCCTGCACCTCGTCGATCAGCACGTGCGCGAAGCGTTGCTGCCAGTGCTCGCGCACCGGCGCGTGGTCGCGCAGCAGCTTGAGCGGCAAGCCAATCAGGTCGTCGAAGTCGACCGCCTGATAGGCGCTCAGCCGCTCCTCGTAGCGCTGCATCACGCGCGCGGCCACGCGCTCGTCGTCGCCGTCGGCCGCGGCCTCGGCGCCCTCGGCGTTCAGGCCACGATTCTTCCAGCCGCTGATCGTCCACTGCCAGCGCCGCGCCTGCGCCGCATCGGTGGTGCCGCCGGCATCGCGCAGCAGCGCGAGCACGTCGTCGCTGTCGAGAATCGAGAAGCGCGGCTTCAGGCCCATCACCTCGCCGTGCTCGCGCAGCATGCGCACGCCCAGCGCGTGGAAGGTGCAGATCACCAGCGGCCTGGCGGAGCGCGGGCCCGACCATCTCGCGCGCACGCTCGCGCATCTCGGCGGCGGCCTTGTTGGTGAACGTGATGGCGGCGATCTGCTCGGGCGCGGTGCCGGCGTGCAGCAGGTGCGCGATCTTGTGCACGATGACGCGCGTCTTGCCCGAGCCCGCACCCGCCAGCACCAGGCACGGCCCCTGGATGTGCCGCACGGCCTGCCATTGCGCTGGATTGAGGGTGGTGGTGGCAGGCTGGTTCATCGGCGGCGCGCGATGATAGCCAAGGCCCCGCACGCGTGATGTGGTATGAAGCGCGGCCACTGGCCCGCTGCCGCTTCACGATGCACGACGAAATCTTCTCGCTGTCGCGGCGCCGTTGGCTGGCGCAGGCCGGCGCAGCGGTCGCCGCGCCGGCATTGCTGCGCCACGCCTGCGCCGCCGATGTGCCGCGCTTTGCATTGGGCGTGGCCTCAGGTCAGCCGCGTGAGCGCAGCGTCGTGCTGTGGACCCGCCTCACCGGGCCAGACTTGCCCTCGCCAGCAGCGGTGCGCTGGGAGCTTGCGCGCGACGAAGGTTTCACGGACATCGCCGCACGCGGCACCGAATCGGCCACCGCCGACGAAGCGCACAGCGTGCACGCCGAGCCGGCCGGGCTCGAGCCGGGGCGCGCCTACTGGTATCGCTTCGAGGCCCTGGGCGAGCGCAGCGCGAGCGGCCGCACGCGCACGGCGCCACCGGCCCACGCGGCAGCGACTTTGCAATTTGCGCTGGCCAGCTGCCAGCGCTTTGACCACGGCCACTACGCGGCATGGCGGCACGTGGCCGAGTTCGGCGTTCGACTTCGTGCTGTTCGTCGGCGACTACATCTACGAGTACATGTCGCCGCCGATCGCGGTGCGCTACCACGAGGGCGGCCCGGTGCGCACGCTCGAGCAGTACCGCGCGCGCTATGCACAGTACAAGAGCGATCCCTCGCTGCAGGCCGCGCACGCGGCGATGCCCTGGCTGCTGGTGTGGGACGACCACGAGGTCGACAACGACTACGCCGGCCTGCAGGGCCAGAGCCTGCAAGGCGATTTTCGCGAGCAACGCGCCGCGGCGTATCGCGCCTACTGGGAGCACATGCCGTTTCCGAAGGCGCTGCGCCCGAGCGGCCCCGACATGCGCATCTACGGCCGCTACGACTGGGGCGCGCTGGCTTGCGTCCACGCCATCGACGACCGCCAGTACCGTGATGTGCAGGCGTGCCCCAAGCCCGGTCGCGGCGGCGCCAACGTCGTGCGGCTGCGCGACTGCCCCGAGCTGTTCGACCCGCAGCGCACGCTGCTCGGCGCGGCGCAGGAGCGCTGGCTCGCCGACAGCTGGGACCCCCAGCGGCGCTGGAACCTGCTCGCGCAGCAGACGCTGATGGCGCGCTTCAGCTGGACCGACCCCGCGCTGGCCACCTACTGGACCGACGGCTGGGACGGCTATGCGCCGGCGCGCAACCGGCTGCTGCAGACTGTGGCCGATCGCAAGGTGCCCGGGGTGGTGGTGCTCGGCGGCGACGTGCATGCGCACTACGTGGCCGACCTCAAGGCCGACTATGACGACGCGCGCGCGCCGGTGGTGGCCACCGAGTTCTGCGGCACCTCCATCACCAGCCGCGGCGCCGCGCAGCAGCGCATCGACGAGGCGCTGCGCCACAACCCGCACGTGCGCTACGGCCGCTCCGACCAGCGCGGCTACGTGGCCTGCCGGCTCGACGCCGACACCTTGCACGCCAGCCTGATGGCAGTCGACAAGCCAGAGGACCCCAACAGCGCCGTCGGTGTGGCAGCCAGATTCATCGTCGAGGCCGGGCGGCCCGGCGCGCGGGCGGCATGAAGGCCACGCCACCGCCGCGAAGGGGCTCGTCGCATCGCAGGGCCAAGGGGACGGATTGACCGCGATCCTCGTCGTCACGGTGCCCTTCTTCGCGCTGGTGCTGGCCGGCTACGTGGCGGGCTGGCGGCATGTGTTGCCCGAATCGGCGATCCCGGGGCTCAACGCCTTCGTGCTGTACTTTGCGCTGCCGTGCATGCTGTTTCGCTTCGGGCTGGCCACACCGCTGGGCGAGGCGCTGAACCCCGCCGTGCTCGGCGTCTATCTGCTGTGCGCACTGCTGATGGTGCTGGTGGTGATCGCGTTCTCGCTCGACGACGTGGTGGGCATGAAGGACGCCTCGTTCGGCGCGCTGGTCGCGCGTTTCCGAACACCGGCTTCATGGGCGTGCCGTTGCTGGCCGCGCTGTTCGGGCCGGCGATCGTCGGGCCGATGATCGCCACCATCCTGATCGACATGTTCGTGACCAGTTCGCTGTGCATCGCGTTGGCGCAAGCGGGCGGTGCCGGTGGCAACGCGAGCGCGGCGGCGAAGCGGTCGCTGCGCGGCGCGGTGTCCAATCCGTTGCCGTGGGCCATCGCGCTCGGTGGTGCACTCGGAGCGTTCGGCTGGCGCCCGGCCGGGCCAGTGGACGCGGTCATCAAGATGCTCGCCGATGCGGCGTCGCCAGTGGCGCTGTTCACCATTGGCGCCGTGTTGTGGCGCGCGGGGCAACACGCCCACACGCGCACCGCGCGCAAACGCTACGTGCCGCAGGCGCTGGCCAAGCTGCTGCTGCACCCGGCGCTGGTATTCGGCCTGTCGATCGCCGCCCGCGCGGCAGGTGCGCCGCTGAGCGACTTGCAGGTGATGGCGATCACGCTGACCGCCGCGCTGCCCAGTGCGGCCAACGTGGCGATGCTGGCCGAGCGCTTCGGCGCCGACAACGGGCGCATCGCGCGCATCATCCTCACTTCGACCGTGCTGTCGTTCGTGACTTTCACGTCGCTGGCCACGTGGTTCGGCGGCGGCAAGGCGTGAGCCGAACCATCAAATCGCGAGCGGATCGACGTCGACCGCCCAACGCGCAAGCCCCTTGATTTCGCCGCGCAACTCGTGCAGCCGCGGCATCCAGGCCGTCAAGAATCGCTGCAGGCGCCCGCGTGAGGCCGACTCGGCGACCATCTGCATGCGCTCGATGTTCGCCACGCGGGGTATCGCCAACGGCACCGGTGGATAGACGGTTACGCCCTGCGCCTCAGGCAAAGTCGCCGCCAGTTGTGCCGCGCTGCGCAGGAACTTCGCCGCCGTCGCGGCATCGCGTGCCTCGGCGCGCAACAGCGCCAGATGCGCGAACGGCGGCAAACTCGCGGCGTGCCGCTCGGCCAGCAACCGTTCGGCGAACGACGCATAGTCATGCTGGCGCAGCGCCGCGAACAGCGCGTGCTGCGGGTGCCAGGTCTGCACCCACATCTCGCTGTTGGACGCTTGGGTGGCGTCGCGCCCAGCGCGCCCGGCGGCCTGCATCAGTAGCGCAAACTGCCGTTCGCCGGCGCGGAAGTCGCTGCTGAACAGCGCCGTGTCAGGGTTGACCGCCACCACCAGCGTGATGCGGCGAAAGTCGTGCCCCTTGGTCACCATCTGGGTGCCCACCAGGATGTCCACTTCACCGGCGTGTACGGTACCCAGCGTCTGCTCCAAGGCGCCGCGCCCGCGGGTGGTGTCGGCATCGAGCCGGGCAATGCGCGCGGCAGGCAGTTCGGCGGCCAGTTGCTCGGCCAGTTTTTCAGTGCCGCGGCCGAGCGGCTGGATGTCGAGGTTGCCGCAGGTGGGACAGGCGCGCGGCACCCGTTCGCTGTGGCCGCAGTGGTGGCAGCGCAGCGTGCGATCGAGTTTGTGGAAGACGCGCCAGGCGCTGCAGTTGGGGCACTCGCTCTTCCAGCCGCAGTCGGCGCAGTACAGCACCGGCGCATAGCCGCGTCGGTTCAGGAACACCATGCTCTGCTCGCCGCGGGCGCTGCATTGGCGCAACGCCTCGAGCACCGGCGGCGCCAGGGCAGGCGGTGCCTGGCCCGTGGCACGCGGCAGCGAACCCATGTCGAACAGGCGCACGCGCGGCAGCGTTGCGCCGGCGATCCGGTGCTGCAGCGGCAGCAGTTGGTAGCGTCCCGACCGTGCGTGCTGCCAGGTCTCCAGCGACGGCGTCGCCGAGCCCAACACGACGGGCACGTGCTCCAGGTGGCCGCGATAGACAGCAAGGTCGCGGGCCGAATAGCGGGCGCCCTCCTGCTGCTTGTACGAGGCATCGTGTTCTTCGTCGACCACCACCAGGCCAAGCCGGGGCAGCGACGCGAACACCGCCAGCCGCGTGCCAAGCACGATGTCGGCGCTGCCGGCATGCGCCTGCAGCCATGCCTGCAGGCGTTGCGCCGGCGTCAACGCACTGTGCATCGACACCACACGCCGCGCCGGAAATCGCTGGACCACACGCGCCAGCAACTGCGGCGTCAGGTTGATCTCGGGCACCAGCAGCAGCGCTTGGCGTCCGCGCGCGAGCACGCGCTCGGCGGCCTGCAGATAGACCTCCGTCTTGCCGCTGCCCGTCACGCCGTGCAGCAGCAGCGGTGCGGCGTGGGGCCGCTGCGCCGCTTCGTCGATTGCCGCCAGCGCGCTCGCCTGCTCAGCGTTCAACACCGCCATCGGGCTGGCCTGCACAGGCGGGGCCTTTGCAGGGTCTGCGGCGCGCTGCGAGCGTCTCACCCGCGCGGCGAGCTGGGCGGCGCTCAACCGACGCAACTCGGCCGGCAATGCAGCCAACGCGACTTCGCCCATCGATCGCTGGTAGTAACCCGCCGTGAACTCCACCAACGCCATCCACTGCGGGCGGAGTGCGGCGATCGCATCGAGCTGTTGCGCCACCGGCCGCAGCGGGGTGCCGAGTTCGCTGGCGCCAGCAACACCGCGCCAGACGATGCCCGCCACCTCGCGCCGGCCCAGCGGCACACGCACCAGCGACCCCGGGTCCAGCGCGCGCTCGCAGCGGTAGTCGAGCGCGGCGGCCAGCCCGGCGTGGCGTGGGGCGTCGACCACCACCTGCAAGGTGGCCTCACTCACGCGTAGGTGCCTTTTGCCAGCCCCTCAACTCGCGAAGCTTTGTCTGAACGATCACCGCTAAGTGGCTGATTTCTCGATGATTTGTCTGTTTGTGGGCGGGTTGTGGACAACTTTGTGGGGAAACTGCCGTTGCGTGCGCTAAGCCGTTGATCCTGCACACGTTCGGCGCCCCGCCCGGGCACGCGGGGGATTGGCAAGTTCTCTAATGAGATCAACCACTTAACACGATACTCCGTCACTTCCGCCCGGGCCCGTTCGCCTTCTGTCATTGAAAATTCACGAACCGAATTTGTGGGGATAAGTCAAGTTCTGAGCGCTCACTTACCGCCTTCGAACGAGCGGTATTGAAGGCATCTAGTTGTGAGAACGCCGATTGCCGTCTCGCCCGACTCTGCTTTTCCGTGCAGCGCGCAAGTCATCGCCCTTTTGATTCTGGTCGCAGCGCCAGCCGGGAGTGCGCATGAACCGCTTCCACCAGCGCGTGCACATGCTCGGGCGGCGTGTGCTGGCTGATGCCATGCCCGAGATTGAACACGTGTCCGCCGCGGCCGCCATCGCGCCGCAGGGGTGAACCAAAGTCATCGAGCACAGCTCGGGCCTGCGCGGCCACCACCGCGGGCGGCGCAAACAACACCGCGGGGTCGAGGTTGCCTTGCAGCGCGACGCGGTCGTCCACCCGCAGCCGCGCCTGCGCCAGCGGCACCGTCCAGTCCAGGCCCACCACATCGGCGCCGCACGCGGCGATGGCCTCGAGCCACGGGCCGCCGCCTTTCGTGAACACGATGCGCGGTACCGCGCGCCCGTCGCGCTCGCGCTGCAGCGCCGACAGCACTCGTCGCGTGTAGTCGAGGCTGAACGGCGCAAAACAATCGTGCGCCAGCACGCCGCCCCAGGAGTCGAACACCATCACCGCCTGCGCGCCAGCCTCGATCTGCGCGTTGAGGTAAGCCGCCACCGCCTGGGCATTGATCGCCAGCACCTGATGCAGCAGATCGGGCCGCGTGTACATCAGCGTCTTCACGTGGCGATAGTCGTCGGACCCCGCGCCCTCGACCATGTAGCACGCCAGCGTCCACGGGCTGCCCGCAAAGCCGATCAGCGGCACGCGCCCGGCCAGCGCGCGCCGGATCGACGACACGGCATCGAACACGTAGCGCAGGCGCGCCATGTCGGGCACCTGCAGCGCCGCGAACAGCCGCCTCGTCGCGCAATGGCCGCTCGAAACGTGGCCCTTCGCCGGCCTCGAAACTCAGGCCCAGGCCCATCGCATCGGGCACCGTGAGAATGTCGGAGAACAGGATCGCCGCGTCGAGCGCATAGCGGTCGAGCGGCTGCAGCGTGACCTCGGTGGCGAACGCCGGGCTGGTCGCCAGCCCCATGAAACTGCCGGCGCGCTCGCGGGTGGCGCGGTACTCGGCCAGGTAGCGCCCGGCCTGCCGCATCAGCCACACCGGCGTGTACTCGGTGGGCTGGCGCAGGCAGGCGCGCAGGAAGACGTCGTTGTGCAGCGGCGCGCTCATCGAGCCGATTATCGGCGGCGGCGTCCTATCATCCGCGCCGATGTCGAAACCGCTGATCCTGATCGTCGAAGACGAGCCCGGCATCGCCGACACGCTGCAGTACGCGCTGCGCACCGATGGCTTCGAGCCTGCGTGGTGTGCCAGCGCCGAGGCTGCGCTGGCGGCCATCGGGTCGCGCACGCCGGCGCTGGTGATCCTCGACGTCGGCCTGCCCGACATGAACGGCTTCGAGCTGTTCAAGCGGCTGCGCGAACGCATCGACGTGCCGGTGGTGTTTCTCACCGCGCGCGGCGACGAGATCGACCGCGTGGTCGGCCTCGAACTGGGTGCCGACGACTACGTGGCCAAGCCGTTTTCGCCGCGCGAGCTGGTGGCGCGCGTGCGCAGCGTGCTGCGGCGCTCAGTGCGCCCAACGGCGACGGCTGCCGCCGATTCAGCGCCGCGCGCGGTGTTCGAAGTCGACGAGGGCCGGCGCCAGATCCGCTATCTACGGCCGGCCGCTCGAGCTGTCGCGCTACGAGTTCGGGCTGCTGCGCGCGCTGGTGCGCCGCCCCGGGCACGTGTACACGCGCGATGCGTTGCTCGAGCTGGTCTGGGACGACGCAAGCGACAGCCTCGATCGCACGGTGGACGCACACGTGAAGACCGTGCGCGCCAAGCTCAAGGCCGTGGCGCCGACGCTGGAGCCGATCCGCACGCACCGCGGCGTGCGGCTATGCGCTGGCCGAGGATCTGCCGGCCGGCCTGCCGCCGTGAGCACCGCCCGGCCGCTCCGAAGGTGCTCACTCCCCCGCCGGGGGGACGGCGCGAAGCGCCAAGGGGGCGACATGAGCGCCGCACAGCCGCCGGCCGCGACCCCATGACCGCCCGCACCCGCGTCTTCGTCGGCATCCTGCTGGTCTACGCGCTGGGCGTCGGCGTGCTGATGTGGCGCTTGCTGGCCGACATCGACCCGCGCTACCGCGAGTCGGCCGAGGAGTCGCTGGTCGAGACCGCGCACCTGATGGCGACACAGATCGAACAACGCAGCGGCTCGGGCGTCCCGCTCGACACCGCGTGGCTGGAGCCACTGTTTCGCGACCTCTATGCGCGGCGCTTCGAGGCCGACATCTTCGGCGTCAAGAAAGAGAGCGTCGAGTTGCGGGCCACGGTGGTCGACGCACATGGCATCGTGCTGTTCGACTCGCTCGGGCGCCATGAAGGCAAGGATTTTTCGCAGTGGCGCGACGTGAAGCTCGCGCTGGCCGGCCAGTACGGCGCGCGCACCAGCGTCGACATCGACGGCGATGCCAACACCTCGGTGATGGTGGTGGCGGTGCCGATCCGCATCGACGGACGCATCGTCGGCGCGGTGTCGGTGGCCAAGCCGGCGCAAAGTTTCGGCCAGTTCATCGCAGCCGCTCGGCGCAAGACCTTGATGGTCGGCCTCACGTCGGTGGTGGCCGTGCTGCTGCTGGCGGTGATCGTCAGCGCGTGGCTGGTGCGGCCGTTCGGCATGGTGAGCGACTACCTCCGATACGTGCGCCGCGAGCGACACCTGAGCCTGCCGCGCCTCGGGCGCCGCGCTTTCAGTACGCTCGGCGCTGCCTACGACGAGATGCGCGACGCGCTGGCCGGCCGTCACTATGTGGCCGACTACGTGCAGACCTTGACCCACGAACTGAAGAGCCCGCTGTCGGCCATCCGCGGCGCGGCCGAATTGCTGCGCGAGCCCGGCATGCCCGAGGCCGACCGCCAACGTTTCATCGCCAACGTCGATCGAGAAACGCAGCGCATCCAGGAGCTGGTCGATCGCATGATGGAGCTCACCGCGCTGGAGCGCCGGCGCACTCTCGGGCCCACCGAGCCGGTGGCGCTGCGCGCGCTGCTGCACGACCTGGCCGCGAGTGCGGAATCGGCCGGCGCACCGCGGCACCTGCGCGTGCTGCTGCACGAGGGCAGCGACGTCAACGTCGACGGCGACCCGCTGCTGCTGCGTCGCGCAGTGGGCAACCTGCTGGACAACGCGCTCGACTTTTCACCGGACGGCGGCGCCATCGACATCGCGCTCACGCGCAAGGGCAGCCGCGTGGAGGTCAGCATTCGCGACCATGGACCAGGCATTCCGGACTTCGCCGATGCCAAGGTGTTCGAAAAGTTCTTCTCGCTCGCTCGCCCGCACAGCAAGCGCAAGAGCACGGGCCTGGGCCTGGCCTTCGTCAAGGAAATCGCCGAGCTGCACCGCGGGCGCGTGATGCTGCGCAACGCCGA
Source organism: uncultured beta proteobacterium (assembly GCA_963774185.1). Lineage (GTDB taxonomy): Bacteria > Pseudomonadota > Gammaproteobacteria > Burkholderiales > Burkholderiaceae_C > JAEUPI01. The sequence goes on along the minus strand of CAVZEK010000008.1, from coordinate 89,370 downwards.
CGGTGGCGGTGCGCTGGCCACGCTCAACCTGCCCTGCGGCGACCCGGTGCGCTGACGCTGCAGCGGCGGGCGCGCAGCGCCGCCGGCCGACTTCACCGTCGCTTCACACGCGGTTCGCACAACCGCCTGGCCGCTTCGTCAAGGTTTCGCAGGCGCGTTCGACAGTGGGCCCTGCGCCGGCGCACATGTCGTGCGACGCAGCCAAGCCCTGGAGGACCCACCATGCGCAGCCTCGTCGACCGCCCGCGGCCCCTCGAACTCGGCCGCGTCCTCGCTTGCATCGCGGTGGCGTTGCTCGCCGCGCTGGCGCTGGTGTGGTGGTCACCGGCCCACGCCGAAGACACCGATGCACGCGTGTCCGAGAGCCCGTACTTCCACGTCAACAGCGACGACCCCGGCGTCGATGCGCTGCCGCTGAAGGCCACGCAGGTGGACGTGCGCATCGCCGGCGTGATCGCCGCGGTCACGGTGACGCAGCACTACCGCAACGAAGGCCAGCGGCCGATCGAGGCGCGCTACGTGTTCCCCGGTTCGACCACGCCGCGGTGCACGCGATGACAGGTGCGGCTGGGCGAGCGGCAGATCGTCGCCGAGATCCGCGAGAAGCAGCGTGCGCGGCTGGAGTACGACAGCGCCAAGCGCGAGGGCAAGACCACCGCGCTGCTCGAGCAGGAGCGGCCCAACGTGTTCTCGATGAACGTGGCCAACATCCTGCCGGGCGACGACGTGCAGGTCGAGCTGCAGCTACACCGAGCTGATCGCGCCGCACGAAGGCCGCTACCGCTACGTGTTCCCCACCGTCGTCGGGCCGCGCTATCGATCGCCCAGCGCGCACCGGCCAACGGCAGCTTCCCGGCCACGGCGCACCTGCAGCCCGGTGCGAAGTCCAACGTGTCGTTCGATCTGACCGTGCAGCTGCACGCGCCGCTGCCGATCCGCGAGGTGCGCTGCGACACCGCACAGCTCGAGGTGCTGGGCCGGGCACCGAGCAGGTGCAGCTCGCGCTGGCCGACGACGGCGCGCGCGACAACCGCGACTTCATCCTCGAGTACCGCCTCGCCGGCGAGCGCACCGCCACCGGACTGACGCTGTTCCAGGCGCCAGCCGCACCGGACGCCGAGAACTTCTTCCTCGCGCTGGTCGAGCCGCCCAAGCGCGTGGCGCCGGTGCAGATCAACCCGCGCGACTACATCTTCGTGGTCGACATCTCCGGCTCGATGCACGGCTATCCGCTCGACACCGCCAAGGTGCTGCTGCGCCATCTGATCGACGGCCTGCGGCCGAGCGACAGCTTCAACGTGATGCTGTTCTCCGGCAGCAACCGCGTGCTGTCGGAGCAATCGGTGCCGGCCACGCAGCGCCAACATCGAGCGCGCGCTCGCGCACCATCGACCGCATGGGCGGCAGCGGCAGCACCGAGATCGTGCCGGCGCTGCGGCGCATCGCCGCGCTGCCCAAGCCGGCCGACGTGTCGCGCAGCGTGATCGTGGTCACCGACGGCTACGTGACGGTCGAAAACGAAGTGTTCCAGCTGGTGCGCGCGCAACCTCGGCAACGCCAACGTGTTCGCCTTCGGCATCGGCAGCGCGGTGAACCGCCACCTGATCGAAGGCATGGCACGCGCCGGCCAAGGCGAGGCCTTCATCGTCACCAAGCCCGAGCGCGCCGCCGAACAGGCCGAGCGGCTGCGCCGCATGATCGACTCGCCGGTGCTGACGCAGTTGAAGGCGCGCTTCGACGGGCTCGAGGTGTACGACGTCGAGCCGGCGCACGCTGCCCGACGTGATGGCGGCCGCCCGGTGGTGCTGTTCGGCAAGTGGCGCGGCGACCCCGCCGGCGCCAAGCTCGTGTTGCAAGGGCATGCGGCCAGCGGCGCCTACAGCGACGTGATCGATGCGCCGACGCCCGACAGCGCACGCGGTGGCGCTGCGCCACCTGTGGGCGCGCCAGCGCATCGCGCAACTCGGCGACGAGGAGGCGCTCGACCGGCGGCAGTCGCAGCGCGAGCCGATCACCACGCTCGGCCTGAAGTACGGCCTACTGACGCAGCTACACCAGTTTCATCGCGGTCGATCAGCGGGTGCGCACGCGGCAGGCTGCGACGCCGGTGAACCAGCCGCTGCCATTGCCTCAGGGCGTCAGCGCGCTGGCGGTCGGTGCCGCGGGCGCGCAGCAGATCGCGGCGGTCGTGCCGAGCACGCCCGAGCCGCGCTGGGCGCTCGCCCTTGCGCTGACGCTGCTGGTGGTGATGGCCGCGCTGTGGCGCCGCCCGTCGCTGGGCTGAGCACGGAGCACCGCGATGGCAATGGCCCACACCCTCGATTGCCGCCCGGTGCGACTGGGTGCGCTGCACTGGCTGGCGTTGCACGCATTGGCGCTGTGGCCGCACGGCGTGTACCTGGTGCAGCGGTCGCTCGACGGCTCCGACGACCCGCTCGGCCTGATCGCACTGCTGGCCGCGGCGGCTCTGGTGGCCTCGCAGCGGCAACGGCTGCGCCTCACACCCGATCTGGGCTGGCTGGCCGCGGCGCTGGGGCTGGCCCTGATCGCCAACGGCGCGTGGTGGGTCGGCGCACCGTCGTTGGTGAGTGCCCTGCTCGCCGCGCTGTCGCTGGCAGGTGCATTGTGGCGTGGTGGCCCGCGAGCGTGCCAAGGCACCGCTGCTGGGCCTGGTCATGCTCGCGCTGCCGTGGCTGGCCTCGCTGCAGTTCTACCTCGGCTGGCCGTTGCGAGTGCTGACCGCACAACTGAGCGCCGGGCTGCCTGCAGCTCGCCGGATTTGCCGCCGAGCGCAGCGGCGCGTCGATGGTGGTCGACGGCCAGCTGGTGATCGTCGACGCGCCGTGTTCGGGCGTGCAGATGGCCTGGTTCGCCTACTTCACGGCGTGCGTCGTGCGCGGCGGCCGCCGCAGCGGACGACCGTGCCTTCGTGCGCCGCGTGCCGCTGGTGGGCGCCATGGTGTTGCTCGGCAACGTGGTGCGCAACAGCGTGCTGGTTGCTTTCGAGTCGCGTCCGCAGGGGCTGGCAGCGGTCTGGCACGAGGCGATCGGTCTCGCGGTGCTGGCTGCGGTGTGCGCGGCGGTGTGGGCGCTGGTTCAACCGCGCGCGAGTGTCCGCCATGCGTAGGCTGCGTTTTGCAGCGGCTCAGCAGGCACTCGCCGAGCAGTGGCCGCGCTGGGTGATGCTCGTGCTGCTCGCCTGCGCGCTGTGGCCGCTGACCGGCCGCGGCCATGCCGATGCCGCGCGCGCCGCGTCGCCGCACGAGTGGCCGCGCGTCTGGCAAGGCGACACGCTGCGCCCACTGGCACTGACCGCCGTCGAGCAGCGCTTTGCCGAGCGTTTTCCGGGGCACATCGGCCGCTTCGCCGCCGACGGCAGCGTGTGGGTGCTGCGCGACGTCGACGCAGCCGACGCGCGCGCTGCACCCGGCCCCCGATTGTTTCCGCGGCCTGGGGTACCGCATCGAGCAGACGCGGCTGCAGCGCGATGCCGACGCTCGCCTGTGGCGCTGCTTCGTCGCCGAGCGCAACGGCGAACGGGTGCGGGTGTGCGAGCGCATCGTCGATGCGCACGATCAGGAGTTCATCGACGCGTCGTCATGGTTCTGGGCCGCCACGCTCGGCCGCTCGACGGGCCCGTGGCGGGCCGATGACGCGGGTGGAGGCTTTGTGAGCCTGAAGAGCCGCAGGTTGCTGCATCGGCTGGTGTTCGCAGGGGCGTTCGTCACGCTCGCTGGTTTGGTGTTCGCGACCGCGGTGCTGCTGATCGCGCTGCAAGCACTGAAGCCCGAGCCCGATGAATGGCGCACCACGGTGCGCGTCGGCCCTTGGCAGCGTGAACTCAGCATGCCCGGACTGATCCGTTGGGCCGCGCACCCGCTGGCCGCGCCGCTGATCGACGGCCGCACGCTGCACACGCGTTGGGGCCGCTGGCAGCTGCAGCGCAGCGGTGCGCAGCTGCAGGCGGCGTGCGCACCGTGCAGCCTGCAGATCGCAGCGCTCGGGCCCGCGTCGCTGCAGGTGTCGCGTGCAACGCTGCTGGCGCAGCACGAAGGCGCGGGGCGCTTCGCCGGCACGCTGTCGCTCGCCGAGGGTGCGCACCGCGTCGACATGTCGTTCACCGCACAGCTGCAACGCCGCGGCGCCGATCTGCGCTCTGTCGATGCCGGCCACTGCGATGGCCACGCTGGTCGGCATCTTCGGACGCGACCTGCCGGAAGCGGCGACTGTGCAGGTGACCGGCACGTTGGCCTTCGTTGCCACCGCGCGATGGCCCGAAGGCACCTGGCAGGCCAGGCCCGTGGTGCAGGACTTCAGCGTCGCGGGCCTCAACACCGAGGAGCTGCTCACCGCGCAGCTGCCACCGGCGCTGCCGCACGTCGGCCGGCGACGGTGCGCCGCTCGCCGGCTGGCTGCCGCGCGCGCTGGTGGCGGCCGAGGATGCGCACTTCTACGAGCACCCCGGCTACGAGATCGATCAGCTGCTCGCCGCCGGGCAGCACAACCAGCGCGACGGCGCACCGCTGCGCGGCGCGAGCACGCTGACGCAGCAGCTCGCCAAGCTGACGGTCACCGGCGACGACCGCAGCGCCGCGCGCAAGCTGCGCGAACTGCTGTATGCGGTCGAGATGGAGCGCACGCTCGGCAAGGCGCGCATCCTGCAGATGTACCTGGCGCTCGCGCCGTGGGGCGATGGCGTGTGCGGCGCCGAGCGTGCGGCGCAGGTGTACCTGGGCAAGAGCGCTGCGAAGGTGGGCCCGGTGTCGGCCGCCTGGCTGGTGAGCTTGCTGCGCAACCCCGACGCACAGCTGCGGCACTACAGCCAATCGCGCGAGATCGACCGCGAGCGCGTGCGCCAGATCGTGGCCGGCATGCGGCCGATGAGCGCGGCGCAGCGCGCGCTGGCCAGCGAGCAGATGCAGGAGTGGTTGCCCTAACCGATCCAGCGCGGCAGCCAGGTGGCGATCGGCGGCAACCAAAACACCGCGGCCAACAGCACGATGCTCATGGCCACGTACGGCACCACTGCGACGAAGATGTGGCCCATCGTGACCTGCGGCGGCGCCACGCCCCGCATCGTCATCAGCAACAGGCCGTGCGGCGGCAGCAGCAGGCCCAGTTGCATGCAGATCAGGTACATCACGCCGAACCACACGCCGTCGATGTCGAGCGTCTGCACCACCGGCATGAAGATCGGCAGCGTGATCATCATCATGCTCACCTGGTCGACGAAGACGCCGAGGAAGATCAGCATCGCCATCATCGCCGCCACGATCGCGCCGCTGGACAGGCCCTGGCCGGTGATCATCTGCACCAGGCCGTTGCTGGCGCCCGAGAACGACAGGATCTGCGCGAACGTGGTGGCGCCCAGGATGATGAACAGGATCATCGCCGAGATCGACGCCGTGCCGCGCAGCGCCTGCATCACCGCACTCCAGGTGAGCGCACGGTAGAGCGCCGCGAACACGAGGGTGGCGAACGCACCCACCGCGGCACACTCGGTGGGCGTGGCCCAGCCGGCGACCAGCGCGCCGACGACGACGCCGAAGATCGACAGGCACGGCAGCACGTACAGCACGAACGGCTGCCAGCGTGCCCAGCCGGTGTGCACCGGCGCGTCGGGCTCGGCCGGCGCCAAGTGCGGCGCGAAATGCACGCGCACGACGATCCACACCACGAACGCCACCGACAGAATCAACCCCGGCATCACGCCGCCGATCAGCAGCTTGGAGATCGAGATGCCCGACAGCGAGCCCAGCAGCACCGTCAGCGCCGACGGCGGGATCAGCATGTCGACAGCACCGATGGCCATGATCGGGCCGGTGGCCAGCGTCGGGTGGTAGCCGCGCTGCAGCATCACCGGCAGCATCAGCGAGCCGAGCATCGCGGTGGTGGCGATCGTCGAGCCCGAGATCGCCGAGAACACCGTGCCGGCCACCACGGCCACCACCGCGAGCCGCCCCGGAATGCGCGTGACCAAACGCTCGACGCCGTCGATCACCTTGAGTGCCAGCCGGTGTGGAACAGGATCTCGCCCATCAGCACGAACAACGGAATCGGCGTCAGCGAGAACGAGGTCAGCGAGACCACGCTGCTGCGTGCCAGCTGTCCGAGGCCAACCTGGCCGCCCATGTACAGCCACGCGCCGACGATGTTGATCGCGATGAAAGTCAACGCCACCGGCATGCCGATGAACAACAGCAGCGTCGAGCCGCCGAGCATCAGCCAGGCGCCCGCTTCCCAACTCGACGCACGCACTCACCGCATCGCTGCGCGGCGCACGATCGGCGCGCGCCAGACGCGCCATGCGGAAAACCATCTCGATGCTCAGCAGCGCAAACACCAGCGGCAGCGGCGACAACCACCACCACTCGGGCGTTACCAGGGTCTTGATGTTGACGGCGCCGGCGAGATAGCTCGACCACGCCGCCTGCGCAGCGAACGCCGCGAGCACCACGCAGGACGCCAGGCCGATCAGATCACCGAGCCACTCCAGGTACCACGCCAACTGTGGAGGTATCGCGCGCAACACGATGTCGACGCGGATGTGCTGCCCCTGGCGCAACAACCACGGCGCCACGCACAGCGTGATCAGGTACAGCAGCAGCTCGGAGATCTCGTTGCTCCACGCCAGGCCGCGCGGCAATCCAGGCAGCGCCAGGTTGCGCAGCGCGACGTCGGTGACGATGATCGCCAGCATCGCCAGCAGCAACACGCAGCCGACGAAGGCCAGCCCCGCCAGCAGGCGCCCGAAGGCGCCGGACACGCGCTCGAACGCCACGCGCGCTACTTGGTGAACAGCGGCTTGAACCGCGCTGCAATCTCCGGGCTTTGCTTGGCAGCCGCCTCCCACGCCACCTGATAGGCCTTGTCGCGAAACGCCTTGCTGGTGGCCGCGTCGAAGCGGATCGCTTCGATGCCTGCCTGCTGCTGGCGTGCGGTCTCATCGGCTGCGTTCTTGACCCAGAAGCCGTTGTCGGCCTCGAGCGAGAGCACCTGCTTGTTCAGGTAGTCGCGCTGCGCGTCGCTGAGTTTCTTGTAGGCCGGCAGGTTCATCACCAGCGACACCTCGGCGTCGTAGAAGCCGGGGTCGACGCGGTACTTGGTCTTCTCCTGCCAGTTCAAGTCGAAGATGCCGCCGATCGGCCAGCCGTAGCCATCGACCACGTTGCGCTCCAGCGCGCTGTACACCTCGCCGGGCGGCGTGGTGATCACGGTGGCGCCCAGCGCCGAAAAGAACTCGCGGTACACCGGTGTGATGCGGATCTTCAGCCCGGTCAGGTCGGGCTTGTCGATCTTCTTGTTGATGTACAGGTGAAACGGCTGGCTCTCGACCATGCGGCCGAGGTATTGCATGTTGGCCTTCTCGTTCCAGACCTTGTTGATCGCGTCGAACGCCCCGTTCTTGCGCTGCTCGGCAATCGTGATCTCGGTGAGCTTCAGGAAGTCGGACTCGGGCATCACGTTGGTGTAGAACGCCCCGGTGCTCATCGCGACGTCGACCACCCCGGTCTTCACCGCGTTGCCGACCTCGAAGGTCGGGATCGCCTTCGGGCCGCCGATGAAGTTGATCTGCAGCACGCCCTTGCCTTCGGCGTTGAACTTCTGCACCCACGGCAGCAGGCGCTGCACATAGGTGCCGTTCTCGGCGAACGCGCTGACCAACCGCAGCGTCACCTCCTGCGCCTGGGCAACCGCGCCCAGGCCCAGCGCCATCACCACACCGGCGGTGGCTCGAAGCATTCTCGTCATGGTGACTTTCTCCTGGTCGGACTGCGAGCGCTTGCCTTGGGCACGCGAAATACGCAAGCCTGCATCGGCAGCGCGCGATGGCGAAGAGGATTTGTCCCAAGTACGGGCTGCCATGGCCTTGAACCGTTGCACCCGGCCCCCAACTGGCCGCCGACGCGGGTAGCATCCGTCGCGCGTCGCTTTCAGGAGAGAACCCTATGGGCAAGGCATCGCGTGTGTGGGGCTGGTTGCTGGTGCTGATGGCCGTGCTCGGCGTTTCGGGCTGCGGCTACAACGACTTCCAGCGGCTCGACGAGCAGGTCAAGGCGTCGTGGTCCGAGGTGCTCAACCAGTATCAGCGGCGTGCCGACCTGATTCCCAACATCGTGAACACCGTCAAGGGCGAGGCCGGTTTCGAGCAGGAGACGCTCACCAAGGTGATCGAGGCGCGCGCCAAGGCCACCAGCATCCAGGTGACGCCCGAGACGCTCAACAACCCCGAGGCGTTCAACAAGTTCCAGCAGGCGCAGGGCGAGCTGTCGTCGGCGCTGTCGCGCTTGATCGCGGTGAGCGAGAACTACCCGAGCCTGAGGGCCAACCAGGGCTTCCAGGATCTGCGCGTGCAGCTCGAAGGCACCGAGAACCGCATCACCGTGGCGCGCAACCGCTACATCAAGACGGTGGCCGACTACAACGTGCTGGCGCGCCAGTTCCCGACCAATCTGACCGCGATGCTGTTCAGCTATGCGGTCAAGCCGTCGTTCGCGGTCGAGAACGAAGCGGCGATCTCCAAGCCGCCGACCGTCGACTTCAACAAGCCCGCGCCAGCGGCATCCAAGTGAGGCCGGCGCCTTAAGCGGCGCGGCTGCAGGCGACCCAGCCCATGCGCGCCATGCATTGGCCAGCGGCGCGACTGCCCCGCGGCGCGCGAGCGTGGCTGGCCGCGTGCGGCGTGGCGTTCGTGTGCGCGCTCGCGCCGGCGCAGGAGCTGGCGCCGATCCCGCCGCTCGATGGCCGCGTGATCGACCGCACCGACACGCTGCAGGCCGCGCAGCGCCAGGCGATGGAGCAGCACCTGACCACCGTCGAGCGCGAACTCGGCTCGCAGATCGTGGTGCTGATCGTGCCCAGCACGCTGCCGGAGGACATCGCCGCCTATGCGCAGCGCGTGGGCGACCAGTGGAAGATCGGCCGCCGCGACGTCGGCGACGGCCTGCTGATCGTGGTGGCCAAGAACGACCGCAAAGTGCGCATCGAAGTCGCCAAGGCGCTCGAGGGCGCGGTGCCCGACCTGGCGGCGCACCAGATCATCACCGAGACCATCAGCCCGGCATTCAAGCGCAACGACTACGCGGGCGGGCTCAACGCCGCGATCGATCGCATCGCCGCGCGCATCAAGCCCGAGGGCCTGCCTGCGCCCGATGCGCAACGCAGCCACCCCGACTCGGGCGGCGCGTTCGACTGGAGCAGCCTGGCGATGTTCTTCTTCGTCGGCGTGCCGATCGTCGGCGCGGTGCTGTCGGGCATCTTCGGTCGCAAGCTCGGCGCTCTGTTCACCGGCGGCGGTGCCGGCGTGCTGGCCTGGCTGCTCGGCGCCGGATTGCTGATCGCCGGCGTCGCGGCGGTGGCGGCACTGTTGATGGTGGGCGTGTTCGGCGTCGGCAGTCGCGGCCGTGGCGGCCCGCCGATCATCTGGGGTGGCGGCGGCGGTGGTGGCTACGGATCCAGCGGGGGCGGTGGCTTTTCATCCGGCGGCGGCGGTGACTTCGGCGGCGGCGGCGCCTCCGGCGACTGGTAGCTTGGCCCTCACGACGAGCACACGATGAATCGCTTGCTGCGCATCCTCAGGCACCGCGTGTGGGACGACACCGACACGCGGCGTGCGATCGGGCCCGAGGTGGTGCAGCGGTTGCGGCAGCGCGTGCAGGCGAGCGAACGGCAACACTCGGGCGAGATTCGCGTCTGCGTCGAAGCCGCGTTGCCGCTGTCGTATCTGTGGCGCGGCCTGAACGCGCGCGACCGCGCGGTCACGATGTTCGGCAAATTGCGGGTGTGGGACACCGCGCACAACAACGGCGTGCTGATCTACCTGCTGCTGGCCGAGCATGCGATCGAGATCGTCGCCGACCGCGGCCTCAACGCGCACGTCAGCGCCGCGCAGTGGGCGGCGATCATCGGCGCCATGCGCGAGGCCTTCCGGGTGCGCCGGCACGAGCAGGGGCTCGATGCGGCAATCGATGCGGTCGGTGCACTGCTGAAGCAGCACTTCGCGCTCGCACCGGGGAAGGACAACCCCAACGAGTTGCCCGACGAGCCCGATCTGCGGTAAAGCCGGCCTCGCGTCAGACGCTCGGAATCGGCCGCAGCGGGCTGCGAAACTTCTCGCGCTGCGGCTTGCCACGCAACGGTGGAAACTTCAACCTCTGCAGCGGCACGTGGCGGTCGGGGATGCGCGACAGCAGGTCGCTGATCAAGGTCAAGCGGCCGCGCCGCTGGTCGTTGAAGTCCACCAAGGTCCACGGCGCGTGCTTGGTGTGCGTGGCCTTGAGCATGCGATCGCGCGCGCGCCCGTAGTCGTCGTAGCGTTGCCGCGCCTGCACGTCGATCGGCGACAGCTTCCAGCGCTTCAGCGGGTCAGCCAGTCGTTCTGCGAATCGTTTCTCCTGCTCGGCTTGATCGACCGTGAGCCAATACTTCAACAGCATCACACCGTCGTCGACCAGCAAACGCTCGAAGCGCGGCGCCTGATCGAGAAACGCCTTGGTTTGCGCCGGGGTGCAAAAACCCATGATCGCCTCGACGCCAGCCCGGTTGTACCAGCTGCGATCGAACAACGCGATCTCGCCGGCCGCCGGCAGGTGCGGCACGTAGCGCTGAAAGTACCACTGCGTGTGTTCGCGCTCGCTCGGCTTGTCCAGCGCCACCACGTGGCACTGCCGTGGATTGAGGCGCTGGCTGATCGCCGCGATGACGCCTCCCTTGCCCGCCGTGTCGCGGCCTTCGATCACCACCGCCAGGCGACGGCCGGTGTGCGTGAGCCAGCGCGCCAGTTCGATCAGCTGAAGCTGCAGCACCTCGAGGCTGGCGCTCGTAGTCGCCACGGCCATGCCGCGGCTTTCCGGAGCAGACGTCTCCTTGCGAACGGCCGGCAGCGCCCATGACGGTTCGTGTGATCGAGGGTTGAGCCGGCGAGCGGGCCGTTCTCACATGCGGCTTCGATTCACTTGCGGCGAAACTTCGAGATCGCCGCGATCTGTGCGGCCAAGGCCGCCAACTCGCCCTGCGCCCTGGCCAGATCGATGTCGCTCTTGGCATCGCGCATCGCCTCTTCGGCACGCTTCTTGGCCTCGGTGGCGCGCGCTTCGTCGAGGTCGTGGCCGCGGATCGCGGTGTCGGCCAGCACAGTCACTCGGTTGGGCTGCACTTCGAGGATCCCGCCCGCGACGAAAACGAACTCTTCCTGCCCGTTGTCGGCGCGCTTGATGCGCACCGCCCCCGGCTTGATGCGGGTGATCAACGGCGTGTGCCGCGGATAGATGCCGAGCTCGCCCATGTCGCCGGGCAGCGCGACGAAGGTGGCCTCGCCGGAGAAGATCTCTTCTTCGGCGGAGACGACGTCGACGTGGATGTTGGCCATGGAATGATGCTCCTCGAGGGTGGCTACTGCAGCTTCTTGGCCTTCTCGATCGCCTCGTCGATGGTGCCGACCATGTAGAACGCCTGCTCGGGCAACTGATCGCACTCGCCGTTGACGATCATCTTGAAGCCGCGGATGGTTTCCTTCAGCGGCACGTACTTGCCCGGGCTGCCGGTGAACACCTCGGCCACGTGGAACGGCTGGGAGAGGAATCGCTGGATCTTGCGGGCACGGGCCACCGCCAGTTTGTCTTCCGGGCTCAGCTCGTCCATGCCCAGGATCGCGATGATGTCGCGCAACTCCTTGTAGCGCTGCAGCGTCTGCTGCACCGCGCGCGTGGTGCTGTAGTGCTCCTCGCCGACCACGTGCGGGTCGACCTGGCGCGACGTCGAGTCCAGCGGGTCCACCGCCGGGTAGATGCCCAGCGCCGCGATGTCGCGGCTCAGCACCACCGTGGCGTCCAGGTGCGCGAACGTTGTGGCTGGCGACGGGTCGGTCAGGTCGTCGGCCGGCACGTACACGGCCTGGATCGAGGTGATCGAGCCGACCTTGGTGGAGGTGATGCGTTCCTGCAGGCGGCCCATCTCCTCGGCCAGCGTCGGCTGGTAGCCCACCGCCGACGGCATGCGGCCAAGCAGCGCCGACACCTCGGTGCCGGCGAGCGTGAAGCGGTAGATGTTGTCGACGAAGAACAGCACGTCGCGGCCCTCGTCGCGGAAGCTCTCGGCGATCGTCAGGCCGGTGAGCGCCACGCGCAGGCGGTTGCCCGGCGGCTCGTTCATCTGGCCGTAGACCATCGCCACCTTCGACTCGCTCAGGTTCTCCGAGACCACGACCTTCGAATCCATCATCTCGTGATAGAAGTCGTTGCCCTCGCGGGTGCGCTCGCCGACGCCAGCGAACACCGACAGGCCCGAGTGCGCCTTGGCGATGTTGTTGATCAGCTCCATCATCGCCACCGTCTTGCCGACGCCGGCGCCGCCGAACAGGCCCACCTTGCCGCCCTTGGCGAACGGGCAGATCAGGTCGATCACCTTGATGCCGGTCTCGAGCAGCTCGGTCGACGGGCTCAACTCGTCGTAGGCCGGCGCCTTGCGGTGGATCGACGCGGTGAGCGTCTGGTCGACCGGGCCGCGCTCGTCGATCGGGTTGCCGAGCACGTCCATGATGCGGCCGACCGTGGCCTTGCCCACCGGCACCATGATCGGATTGCCGGTGTTGGTCACCATCATGCCGCGGCGCAGGCCGTCGGACGAGCCGAGCGCGATGGTGCGCACCACGCCATCGCCGAGCTGCTGCTCCACCTCGAGGGTCAGCGCCGTGCCTTCCATCTTCAGCGCGTCGTAGATATGCGGCATCTGGTCGCGCGGGAATTCGACATCGACCACGGCGCCGATGCACTGAACGATCTTGCCTTGTGCCATTTCTATGGATCCTTCAAATATTCGGTGTCTGCGTCAGCCGCTGATGGCTGCCGCGCCGCCCACGATCTCCGACAGTTCCTTGGTGATCGCGGCCTGGCGTTGCTTGTTGTAGATGAGCTTGAACTCGGCGATCAGGTCGGTCGCGTTGTCGGTGGCGGCCTTCATCGCCACCATGCGCGCCGACTGCTCGCTGGCCATGTTCTCGGCCACGCCCTGGTACACCAGCGCCTCGATGTAGCGCGTGATCAGCGCGTCGATCACCACCCGCGCTTCGGGCTCGTAGATGTAATCCCAGGCGTATTGCGATTGCTCGCCTTCGGTGGATTGCATGCGCTCGGCCGACAGCGGCAGCAGCTGCTCGACACGCGGCTCCTGCGTCATGGTGTTGACGAACCTCGTGTAGCACAGGTACACCGCGTCGAGCTGGCCGCTGGCGAACAGATCGAGCATGGTCATCACCGGGCCGATCAGCTTTTCCATCTGCGGACGGTCGCCCAGCTGTGTGGCCTGGCTGACCACCTTGACGCCGAACCGGGTGAGAAAACTCAGGCCCTTGTTGCCGAACGCCACCGCCTGGATCTTGCCCCCCGCGCCCTGCACCTCACGCATCTTGGTGGTGACCGCGCGCAGGATGTTGGTGTTCATGCCGCCGCACAGGCCCTTGTCGGTGGTGATGACGATGAAGCCCACCGACTTCGGCTCGCCCTCGACCTTGCGCATGTACGGCGAGCGGTATTCGGGGTTGGCTTTCGCCAGATTGGCCGTGATGTTGCGGATCTTGTCGCCGTAGGGGCGCGCGGCGCGCATGCGGTCTTGCGTCTTGCGCATCTTCGAGGCCGAGACCATTTCCATGGCCTTGGTGATCTTCTTCGTGTTCTCGAAGCTCTTGATCTTGGCGCGGATTTCTTTGCCGGCTGCCATGCTTAGCTCCGCTCGATCAGGCGAACGACTTCTTGAACGCGGTGATGGCTGCGGCCAGCTCGTCTTCGGCCGCCTTATCCATCGCCTTGTCGGTCTCCAGCTTCTTCAGCAGCGCCGCGTGGCTGCTCTGCAAGTGCTGGTGCAGGCCATGTTCGAACGACAGCACTTTCTTCAGGTCGACGTCGTCGAGATAGCCTTTGTTGACTGCAAAGATCGACGCCGCCATCAGCGAGATCGGCAGCGGCGCGTACTGGCTCTGCTTGAGCAGCTCGGTGACGCGCGCGCCGCGGTCCAGCTGCTTGCGGGTGGCCTCGTCGAGGTCGGACGCGAACTGCGCGAACGCGGCCAGCTCGCGGTACTGCGCGAGGTCGGTACGGATGCCGCCCGACAGGCCCTTGATCAGCTTGGTCTGCGCCGCGCCGCCGACGCGCGACACCGAGATGCCGGCGTTGATGGCCGGGCGGATGCCGCTGTTGAACAGCGACGTCTCGAGGAAGATCTGGCCGTCGGTGATCGAGATCACGTTGGTGGGCACGAACGCCGACACGTCGCCGGCCTGCGTCTCGATGATCGGCAACGCGGTCAGCGAACCGGTCTTGCCCTTCACGGCGCCCTTGGTGAACTTCTCGACGTACTCGGCGTTGACGCGCGCGGCGCGCTCGAGCAAGCGGCGAGTGCAGATAGAACACATCGCCCGGGAACGCCTCGCGGCCGGGCGGCCGGCGCAGCAGCAGCGACACCTGGCGGTAAGCGACCGCTTGCTTGGACAGGTCGTCGTAGATGATCAGCGCGTCTTGCCCGCGGTCGCGGAAGTACTCGCCCATCGTGCAGCCCGAGTAGGCTGACACGTATTGCATCGCGGCCGATTCGGAGGCCGACGCGGCGACGACGATGGTGTAGTCCATCGCGCCGTGTTGTTCGAGCGAGCGCACCACGTTCTTGATCGAGCTGGCCTTCTGCCCGATCGCGACGTAGACGCAGGTCATGTTCTGACCCTTCTGGTTGATGATGGTGTCGATCGCCACCGCAGTCTTGCCGGTCTGGCGGTCGCCGATGATCAGCTCGCGCTGGCCGCGGCCCACCGGCACCATCGAGTCCAGGCACTTCAGGCCCGTCTGCACCGGCTGGCTCACGCTCTGGCGCGCGATCACGCCGGGCGCGACCTTCTCGATCACGTCGGTCATCTTGGCGTTGATCGGGCCCTTGCCGTCGATCGGCTGGCCCAGCGCGTTGACGACGCGGCCGATCAGCTCGGGGCCCACCGGCACCTCGAGAATGCGGCCGGTGCACTTGACGGTGTCGCCCTCGGAAATGTGCTCGTACTCGCCCAAGATCACCGAGCCGACCGAATCGCGCTCGAGGTTCAGCGCCAGGCCATAGGTGGGCTGGCCGCTCGCGGTGGGCGGGAACTCGAGCATCTCGCCTTGCATCGCGTCGGACAGGCCGTGGATGCGGCAGATGCCGTCGGTCACGGATACCACCGTGCCCTGGTTCTTGATGTCGGCCGAGACGCCAAGGCCCTCGATGCGGCTCTTGATCAGTTCGGAAATTTCTGCGGGGTTGAGTTGCATATCAGCTCCAGCGCCGGCGTTTTCTGTTCCGGCAGCAATGATCTCGATGGGCTTGGTTCGCGCGGCCCTTCAGGCCGCCAGCGCCAGCCTCATTCCTTCCAGGCGCGCCCGCACCGACGTGTCGAGCACTTCGTCGCCCACCACCACGCGGATGCCGCCGATCAGCTCGGGGTCGACCACCACGCTCGCATTGAGCTTGCGATCGAAACGCTTTTCGAGCGCGGCCACCACTTGCGCCAGCTGCGTGGCGTCGATCGGGAACGCACTTTCGATCGTCGCATCCGATGTGCCCGACCGCGACTTCACCAGCGCATTGAATTGCGCCGCGATTTCGGGCAGCGCAGTCAGCCGACCGTTTTCGACCACGGTGGACAGCAGGTTCGACACCTTGGCATCGAGCGGCGTCTTGGCCACCGCGGTGATCACGCCCAGCACCTGCGCCGACGTGACCTTCGGGTTGTCGGCCAGCTGCTGCATGTCGGGGTTCGCCGGCCACTGCGGCCAGCGCCTGCAGTTGCGGGATCAGCGCCAACGCGTCGGCGCCGCTGACCGACCGATCGAGTGCCTCGGCGTACGGCCGGGCGATGGTGGCGAGCTCGGCCATGTCAGAGCTCGGTCTGCAGGCGTTTCAGCAAGTCGCTGTGCACGCCGGCGTTGACTTCTTTGCGCAAGATCTGCTCGGCACCCTTGACCGCCAGCGCCGCCACATGGCCGCGCAGCGCTTCGCGCGCCTTCATCGACTCCTGCTCGGCCTCGGCCTTGGCCTGCGCGATGATCTTGGCGCCCTCTTCGCTGGCCTTGCCCTTGGCCTCTTCGACCATCTGCTGCGCCAGGCGCTCGGCGTCGGCCAGGCGCTTGGCCGCATCGTCGCGCGCGGCGGCGAGTTGCTGCTCGACGCGCTTGTTGGCGTTGGCCAGTTCGGCCTTGGCCTTGTCGGCGGCCGACAGGCCCTCGGCCACCTTCTTGGCGCGCTCGTCGAGCGCGGCCATGATCGGCGGCCAGACGAATTTCATCGTGAACCAGATCAGGATCAGGAACACGATCATCTGAACGATCAGGGTGCTGGTGATGCTCACGGCTCAAGCCTCAATCACGGTGATGAGATGGGCCGACCCATGTGCGGGCCAACCGCATCGCGCCAGGCCACAAGGCCCGGCGCGCGGTTCACTTGGGCAGATTCGCGATTTGCGCCAGGAACGGGTTGGCCGTCGTGAACCACAACGCGATGCCCACGCCGATGATGAACGACGCGTCGATCAGGCCCAACAGCAGGAACACCTTGGTCTGCAGCTCACCCATCAGCTCGGGCTGGCGCGCGGCCGACTCCAGGTACTTGCTGGACATGATGCCCACGCCGATGCAGGCGCCCATGGCACCCAAGCCGATGATCAGGCCGACGCCAACTGCTACGAGACCGATGAGTTCCATGTTGTTTTCCCTCGAATGTGGAAAGGTTGGTGAAATGAAGAAAAGCCCGGTGCGCGCTCAGTGCGTGTCGTGGGCCTGGCCGATGTAGACCATCGTCAGCATCATGAAGACGAAGGCCTGCAGCGTGATGATCAGGATGTGGAAGATCGCCCACGCCGTGCCGGCGACGATGTGCAGCGCGGCCAGCACAAGGCCGCCCAACGACAGCGTGACCGCGCCGCCCAGCAGCGCGATCAGCATGAAGATCAGCTCACCCGCGTACATGTTGCCGTACAGACGCATGCCGTGCGACAAGGTCTTGGAGACGAACTCGATCATCTGCATCGCGAAATTGGCGACGCACATCAGCGCAAACGCGATCCAGGTGAGCGGATTGGCGGTCAGCTTCGGTGAGCCGAACGGCGCGGTGACCAGCTCATGCAACCAGCCGCCGAGGCCCTTGATCTTGACGCTGTAGATCAGGCAGGCGATCAGCACCGCGATCGACAGGCCGAGCGTCACCGAGATGTCCGCGGTCGGCACGACGCGCAGGTAGGCATGCTCGGGGTCGTGCCCCGCGACGCCGAACAGCCATTGCCAGATGCGCGGCACCAGATCGACCGGCAACAGGTCCATCGCATTGAGCAGGAACACCCACACGAACACCGTCAGCGCCATCGGCGCCACCAGCTTGCGGCTCTTTTCGTTGTGCACGATGCCCTTGGACTCGCGGTCGACCATCTCGACCAGGAACTCCACCGCCGCCTGCAGGCGACCGGGCACCCCTGAGGTGACCTTGCGCGCTACCAACCACATCACCCAGCAGCCGAGCGCACCGAGCGCCACCGAGAAGAACACCGAATCCCAATGGATCACCGACAGGTCGACCAGCGCCTTCGGCTCGGCGTTCGACAGATGCGTCAGGTGGTGGACGATGTACTCGCCTGCGGTGGGCGCGGCGTGCGATTCGGCAGCCATCTTGTTCGCTCTTGTTCGCTCAACTCTTGCGGCCGCGCCACAGCAGCGCGAACCAGTACACCGACACACACGCCGCCAGGGCAGCCAGCAATGCCGGCCAACTCAGCGGTCGCACGACCTGCGGCGCTGCCACCAGCAACGCCACCGTCGCCCCGATCTTCACCGTCTCCCACAACATGACGCTGAAGGCGGAGACCACCGGCGACAAGTTGGAGAGCCGGCTGGTCATGCCGCGCGCCAACAACGCACCCGGCACCACCGCCGTGACAGCGCCATACAGCGCCGACCACGCATGCTCCCGTCCGCCACCGAGCAGCCACGCCAACACCGCGACCACGCCACCGACCGCGGCTTGCGCCACGATCACCCGCCAGGGAGACAACTGCGGGTTCTGCGCCCGAAACACCGCGGCCTCCGATGGCGTCAGGCGTCTGAAGCGCTCGTCGGCCTCGTCCCACGCAGCGTGCGTACCAGATGACAAATTGCGCTCGGACATCGCGCGCTCATGGGTCGGGACAAAACCGCCGGATTATACGGAAATACCCGATGCGGCCGACACCCGCGGCACGACGCGGCGGCTTGCGCTCCAATCGGCTGATGCAGATCAAGTACCGGCGCTGGTGGCTGCGCTGCGCATGCGCCGCCGCGGCTGCGCTCGCACTGTGGGCCTGCGCCAACGAACCCGCGGCCGGTGCAGGCCAAGCGCCCCATCACCGCGACGGTGGCTTCCAGAACAACTACGTCGACTTCAGCTCGCTGGGCCTGGCCGCCTTCATGCGCTGGAAGTTCCAGGCCTGGCGCGACGGCCTGCCCAAACCGCCCGCCTCAACGACACCGGCGATCGTGCCCGACCTGGGATTGATCCAGACCAATGCCAAGGGCGGCGCGCGCATGGTGCCCACCGTCACGCTGGATCGGACACGCCACGGTGCTCGTGCAACTCGGCGGCTTGAACGTGTTGACCGACCCGATCTTCTCGAACCGCGCGTCGCCGTTTTCGTTCATCGGGCCCGAGCGGGCCCAAAAGCCCGGGCTGTGGCTGCACGAGCTGCCGCACATCGATCTGGTGCTGATCTCGCACAACCACTACGACCACCTCGATGACGACAGCGTCAGGGCGCTCGCCAAGCAGGCTGGCGGGCCGCCGCTGTTCGTGGTGCCGCTGGGCCTGAAGGCCTGGTTCGCCAAGCGCGACATCGCCCGCGTGGTCGAGCTCGACTGGTGGCAGTCGCACCGCCTGGGCGACGTCGAGATCGTGCTGACCCCGGTGCAGCACTGGTCGGGCCGCAGCCTGACCGATCGCATGGACACGCTGTGGGGCGGCTTCGCGTTGTTCGCACCCGACCTGCACCTGTTCTTCGCGGGCGACACCGGTTACTCCAAAGACTTCGCCGACATCCGCGAGCGGTTTGCCGAGCGGCACAGCGCCGCCCAAGGTGGCGGCTTCGACATCGCGCTGCTGCCGATCGGTGGTTACGAGCCGCGCTGGTTCATGCAACGGCAGCACGTGAACCCGGAGGAGGCGGTGCGCATCCACCGCGACCTCGGCGCCAAGGCGTCGCTGGGCATCCACTGGGGCACGTTCGAGTTGACCGACGAGTCGCTGGACGAGCCGCCGCGCCAGTTGGCGCAGGCGCGCCGGTCGCAGGCGGTGGCCGACTCGGCGTTCTTCACGCTGGCCATCGGACAAACGCGCCGCCTGGCACCGCGCCGGCGGTGAACTCTCTTTTTAGGCGCGCGCCACGTCGAGCTGCATCCAGGCCCGCGCAGTCTCGCCGCTGGCCAGCGCCAGCATGCCGCGCGCCTTGGGCTCGTCGCTGCCCAAGGCGTTGTTCACGTGGCTGACCGGCTCGACACAGAAATAGTCGCGATCGCGCGGCGTGTAGACCACCGCATGGTTGAGCGACGAGGTCAGGCGCAGCGACAAGCGCTCGTCGCGGATGCGTGCCGGGCCGCTCCAGCCGTCGAAGCAGTTGTCGAGGTCGAGCACGGCGACGTCGGCATCGAGCGTGGTCTGCGCCACTTGCCGCACCGGCAGTTTGGACTCGTCGGCGTCCCAGCGGTGCTGCAGCTCCAGGTGCACGCGGCTGCGCGCGCGGCGCACGAAATACGGATGCCAGCCCAGCCCCATCGGCGTCTGGCGCGCATCGATGTTGGTGGCGGCCAGCGTGATGCGCAGCGAGTCGGGCTTCAGCTCGAACACCTGCTCGACGTGGAATCGCAAACGGCCAGTACGCGTCGCTCGGATGCGTGTGCTCCAGCGTCGCGTGGCCGCTCGTGTGCTGCAGCACCTGCCACGCATCGAGCCAGGCCGTGCCGTGCAGGTTGTGGGGCTCGTCGCTGGTGTTGCTGGCCAGCGTGTAGCGGCGTCCAAGCCAACTGAACTGCCGCTGCCCGATGCGGTTGGAATAGGGCACCAGCGCATAGCAGCCCGAGGCCCGCACACTGGCCAGGTCTTGCGGCTCGCACGAGCGCAACACCGGCAAGCCCATCGAGCCACAGCCCGGCGATCGCACCACCGCAGTCGGCCCGCAGCGCCAGCCGCAACGGACCCTGCTGCAGCTGCACCACCGAGGAGTCGTTCATTGCGGCCTCGCGTCTCATGGTTGGCCAGCCTCACGTCGAGCTGCGCCTTCAGATAGTGCGCGCCGGCGATCGGGTTGAAGTAGTACGGCGGGATTTCTTCGAAGCCGAGTGCCACGTACAGGCCGCGCGCGGCCTCCATGTCGTCGAGCGTGTCGAGCAGCATCACCGAGTAGCCGGCACGCACGGCATGGTCCATCAGCGCCTGCGCCAGGATGCGGCCGAGGCCCGACGCCGCGAAAACCCGGGCGCACGTACAGACGCTTCATCTCGCAGGCATTGGCGTAGTCGACGTCGGGCAGCGCCCGGTAGGCGCCGCAGCCTGCGAGTTCGCCATTGACCGTGGCCAAAAGCAACGCACCGCGCGGCGCGCCGTATTCGCCAGGCAATGCCGCCAGCTCGGCCTCGAAATTCTGGAAGCACAGGTCGACGCCAAGCGCAGCTCGCGTACTCGCGAAAGATCGCCCGCGTCGCTTCGAACTGGGGGGTCGACTCGGGTGTCAACAGCTGCACGCACGGCGCTGCCGCTCGTCGCCGATGCCGTGGTTGCCGCCAATGCGGCTTTGCGCGAGTGCACGGCGTCAACCTCCGAGTTTGACCACTGCGGCCACCAGCGCCGCGCTGACCACCGCGATCGCCAGCGCGCGCGCGCGGGTGACGCCGATCGTCGACGCTGGCCGGCACCGCGCCGGGCAACAGCTTGTCGCCACCGACCATCGGGCGCACCAGGTCGTGACCCTTGCGCCAGGTGTAGAAGCCGACGGCGCCGATGTGCAGCACCATCAGCGACAGGATCAGCGTGATGCCGGGGCCTTTGTGCCAGGCCGTCATGCTCAACGCGAACGCCGACGACACGTAGCGGTTGAGCGGCCCGGTGGTGGCGATCTCGTCGTCGGCCACCAGCCCGGTGGCCACTTGAAGCGCCAGCAGGGCCAGCATCGCAAACACCGAAGCGCTGCCCAGCGGGTTGTGGCCGACATGGAAATGGTCGCCGCTGTGCGGCTGACCGCGCACGTAGCGCAGCACGCTCGCCGGGCCGTAGATGAAGCTCGCAAAGCGCGACCAGTGGCCGCCGACCAGACCCCACACGACGCGAAACACGATCAGCGCGAACACGCAGTAGCCGCCGCGCAGGTGCCAGGTCAGCGCGCCGCCGCCGATCAGCCCGGTCGTCACCTGCGCGACCACGGCCAGCACCAGCAGCCAATGGAACAGCCGGGTCGGCAGATCCCACACGCGCACCACGCTCGAGCCGGTTGGCGTGGGGGCGTTGTCGTCGCTCATGCGCTCGTTTCTCCAGAGCAGCGCGCTGACTGTATGACAGCACGCTGCAACGATAACGGATGACGCCATCCCAACGGCGCAAACCCGAGCGGCCCATCGGTGGATTCACCGATGCCGGGAATCTGCGGCCGGCACGCCACGTACACTCGCCGTCCGCCGCGCCCGCGGGCGCCGGCAGCAACCCATTCTTTCAACCGTCCGCACGCTGGAGGAATTGCATGAAACGTCTCGTCGTGACCGTCATTGCCGCGGGTGCCGCGCTGACCAGCCTGAGCGCCGCCGCGCAATTTCAGAAGCCCGAAGACGCCATCAAGTACCGCCAGAGCGCGCTGACGGTGATGGCCAACCACCTGGGCCGCGTCGGCGCGATGGCTCAAGGCAAGGCCCCGTTCGACGCCAAGGCCGCGGCCGACAACGCGGCGATCGTGGTGACGATGTCCAAGCTGCCGTGGGTGGCATTCGGCGAAGGCACCGACAAAGGCCTGCCGACTCGCGCCAAGCCGGAAGATCTGGAAGGATCCGGCCAAGTTCAAGGACCTGCAGAGCAAGATGATGGCCGAGGCCGAGAAGTTCGAGGCCGTGGCCAAGACCGGCAACGTGGATACCCTCAAGGCGGCCGTCGGCGATCTCGGCAAGGCCTGCAAGGCCTGCCACGACGACTTCCGCGCCGAGAAGTACAGCACCAACTGAGCGCGCACACGGCCTCGCTGGATTTAGGCGAAGCCAAGCACCACGCGACGGGTCTTCGCACTCTTTTTCTCGATCTTCGTCACCACCACCGCACCGATCTCCGCCGTGTTGGCGACATGCGTCCCACCGCACGGCTGCAGATCGACCCCCTCGACCTGCAGCACCCGCACGCGTCCCTGGCCGCGTGGCGGCTGCACGCTCATGCTGCGCACCAGCCCGGGTTGGCGTCGAGTTCGGCCTCGCTGATCCAGCGGTGGCTGCACCGCATGCGACTCGGCCACCAAGCGGGCCAGGCCTTGCGTCAGCGCTTCCTTGTCGAGCGGCTCGATCATGTGGAAGTCGAGCCGCGCGTAGTCGGCGGTGATCGAGCAGCCGTCCACCGGATGCGGCACCAACGCGCACAGCAGATGCGTCGCAGTGTGAAAGCGCATGTGGCGATGGCGACGCTGCCAGTCGATCTGCGCTGTCACCGGCGGCTGCCGAGCTGCAGCGCCGACAGATCGGCATCGGGCGCCGGCAGGTGAACGATCTCGCCGGGCTGCGCACCCTTGCGCGTGTCGACGATGCGCAGCTCGGTGCCATCGGCCAGACGCAGCACGCCGGCGTCGCCGGCCTGGCCGCCACCCAGTGGATAGAACACGGTGCGGTCGAGCTGGATGCCGGTCGCATCGACGGCCGTGATCCGCGCCTCGCACTCGCGCAGCGTCGCATCCTCGCGAAAGAGTTCTTCGGTCATCGTGTCCTCGATGTGGCTGACAGATGCCTGGCGGGGTCACGCCCAGGAATCCAGTGTCACCGGGCCGTTCGGCGCTGTATCGAATTCGCGCTCAATGCCGGCTCGCGGTCGGGATGCGCGCTGCGCGCCCGTGCTTGCACCGCAGGCAGCTTCAGCACGTCGAGCGCTTGCGGTGGCAAGCCGCGCAGCGTCAGGTCACGCAACACCGACCGGCGAGTCCGGCAAGTCGATCGCACGGATGCCGGCCCTGCCACTCGATCAACGTCGGCAGGGCACCTGCGCATTCGGGCAGGCCATCGTCGCGCACTGTGATGCGCCACCTGAGCATGCCGTCCGGCGTGTCGCGCTCGGCCGCCACCGGCGCACCGGGATCGAGGCCGCAGTTGATCAGCCCCCAGCGCACCATCTCGATCATCGATGTGCGTGCCACCGCATGCACCAGCCGCGGCGCTTCGCGCACGGCGGCGCGCAGCGCCGGATCGTCGATGCGCATCCAGCGCGGCCGGCCCGGCGATGGCGCATCGGGATCGATCGCGATGATCTCCAGATAGGTGTCGGGAAAACGCTCGGCACTGATCGACAACAACAGTTGTGTGTGCCCATGCGCGGGTGCCGGCCGCCGGCAACCGGCGTGGCGCCGAGCGTGGCCTCGCACCAGTGCGAGCCCTGTTCCAGCGTGTCGGCGACGACGACGAGGTGATCGATGCGGGCGTTCACAACGCCACTGTACCGGTGACCACGGCACAGACGTCGCCGCCGATCCAGATGTCGTCGCCCAGCCGGCGCACGTGCACGCGACCGGCTCGTCGAGCGCCGCGCCCTGCGCCGCGACGTAGTGCGGCGCCGGCGACACCCGGAGCCGATCAGCCATTGCGCCAGGCTGGCGTTGAGGCTGCCGGTGACCGGGTCTTCGTAGCCGGAGCCGTGGCCGATCAGCGCGCGCACCTCGAACTGCGCGTCGCCGCCGCCGCGCCGCATGCGGCGCCACGACGCCGAGACTCAGGCCGCGCAGCAGGCCGTAGTCGGCCTTGAGCTGCAGCACACGCTCGGCCGAGGCCAGACGCACCGCGCACCAACCGGGGCCGTTGTCGACCCACTGGTGATCGAGGATCTCGCCGCGTGCCAACGCCGAGCCCGCGCTCGATGCGCTCGAGCAACTCCGGGCTCGAGCGGCCCGCTGCGGCGCAACGGCGGTGCGGCAAACGCCAGTCGAGCGCCGTCGCGGCGGATGCGCACCAGGCCGGCGCCGCACTCCTGCACCACCTCGCCGTCGCGCCGTGCCACACCGCCGGCCGTGAGCCACGCGTGGCAGCTGCCGAGGGTCGGATGGCCGGCGAACGGCAGCTCGCGCTCGGGCGTGAAGATGCGAACGCGATAGTCTGCTTCGGGGCTGCGTGGGCGGCAACAGGAACGTCGTCTCCGACAGATGCGTCCAGTTGGCGAAGGCAGCCATCTGCGCATCGCTCAGGCCGCGTGCCGTCGTGCACCACCGCCAGCGGGTTGCCGAGCAGCGGCACCGCGGTGAAGACGTCGAGCTGGGAAAAGCGCCGCTGTTGTGTCATGTCACTGCTCCTGAAGCACTCGGGCGTAAACGTCGCGGTCGACGTTGCCGCCGCTCAGAATCACCGCGACGCGGCGCCCGCGCAGCCGCTGCAGCGTCATCGCCGCAGCCAACGCCGCGGCGCCGGCGCCTTCGGCCACCTGATGCGTGCACTCGAACAACGTGCGCATCGCCGCGGCGACGTCGGCGTCGCTCACGCTCACCACCTGCGACAGACCGCGCTTCAAGATGTCGCAGCGCGGTCTCGTCGGGCGTGCGGCAGGCCATGCCGTCGGCCAGCTGCGGTGGTGACCTCGTGCGCGATCACGCGGCCGGCCGCGAGCGACAGCGCATAAGCCGGCGCGCCGTCGGATGACGACGCCGATGACCTCGGTGTCGAGGCCCAGCGCATCACGCGCCGCGATCACGCCGCAGGCGCCCGACCCCATGCCGATCGGCACCACCACGGCATCGAGCTTGGGCACGGCGTCGAACAGCTCGAGCGCATAGCTGGCCACCCCGGCCACCAGGTCGGCATGGAACGACGGCACCATGTGCCAGCCGTGTTGCGCGGCCAGCGCCTGCGCGTGCTCGCGCGCCGACTGGAAGTCGTTCGCCGTGCTCGATCAGCGTGGCGCCCAGCGCGCGCATCGCCGCGTTCTTCTCGCGGCTGTTGCCATGCGGCACCACGATCGTCGCCGGCAGGCCGTGCTGTCGTGCCGCCATCGCGATCGATTGTCCGTGGTTGCCGCGCGTGGCGCTGATCACGCCGCTTGGGCGTGCACCGCCGGCCAACAAGCGATCGAAGTACACGATGCCGCCACGCACCTTGAACGCGCCAGCCGGCGTGTGGTTCTCGTGCTTGACCCACAGCTGCATGCCGCAGCGCTCGCGCAGCAGCGGCCACGGATGCTGCGGCGTCGGCGCCATGTGCGCGTGCACGGAGGCCGCGGCCGCGCGCAGATCGTCAGTGCCGCCTTCATGGTGTCGCGACCGGCAACGCGTTCAGAGCCTCGCTGCAAGACGGTGCCGAATGCCGCGACACCGGCGTCGATGTCGTCGGGACTCAAGGTGACGAAGCTCAGCCGCAGCGCGCGCGGGTCGGGCGCGTGGGCATAGAACGGTGCGCCCGGCACGAACGCCACGCCGGCGGCCACCGCCGGCTCGAGCAACTGCCATCGCGTCGAGCCCGGTCGGGCAGGCGCAACCAGAAGAACATGCCGCCGTGCGGCGCACGCCAGTTCGTGCCGTCCGGCATGTGGCGGCGCAGTGCCGCTTCCATCGCATCGCGCTGCGCGCGATAGCGCGCGCGGATCGTCGGCACGTGCTCGATCGAGAA
Source organism: uncultured beta proteobacterium (assembly GCA_963774185.1). GTDB lineage: Bacteria > Pseudomonadota > Gammaproteobacteria > Burkholderiales > Burkholderiaceae_C > JAEUPI01. Next base: position 63,529 of record CAVZEK010000008.1, on the reverse strand, counting down.
AGCCGTTGCGCACGACCTCGTGCACCACGCGCTGGTTGAAGCTCGGCGTGTGCAGGTCCGAGGCCTGCTTGGCCTGCAGCAGCTTGGGCATCAACTCGGCGGGCGCCACGATGTAGCCCAAGCGAAAGCCGGGTGTCAGCACCTTGGAGAACGAGCCGAGGTACACGCTGCCTTCGGGCCACCACGACGCCATCGCGGGCGGCGGCGCCTCGTCGAACCACAGATCGCCGTACGGGTTGTCTTCGACCAGCGGCACGCCGGCCGCACGCGCCGCGTGCACCAGCGCCTCGCGACGCGCGCGCGGGATCACGCGGCCGGTCGGGTTCTGGAAATTGGGCAGCAGGTAGGCGAAGCGGGCACCTGGCGCACGCTGGGCGAGCGTGCGAAACGAATCCGGCAGCGGGCCGTCGTCGTCGCCGTCGAGCGACACGAAGTGCGGCTCGTACGGCGCGAAGGCCTGCAGCGCGCCGAGATAGGTGGGCGTTTCCACCGCCACCGGCGCGCCGGCGTCGATCAGCACCTTGCCGGCGAGGTCCAGACCCTGCTGCGACCCGGTGGTGATCAGCACCTGCTCTGGCCTCACCGCCAGACCCTGCGCCGCCAGATGCTGCGCCACCCACTCGCGCAGCGGCGCGTAGCCTTCGCTGGCGGCGTACTGCAGCGCCTCGCGCGGCGCGTCGCGCAGCACCTTGTCGCACGCCGCACGAATGGCCTGCACCGGAAACGTGTCGGCCGACGGCAAGCCGCCGGCCATCGAGCGCACGCCGGGCCGCTCGGTGAGCTTGAGGATCTCGCGAATGATCGAAGGATTCATGCGCGCGCTGCGGCGCGCCAGATGCCAGGCACTCATGGTTCACTTCCTTGGTTTGGGGTCGATGATGACGCGGCGCGACGCGACGCGAACACCACGCCCATCACGGCGAGCAGGAACACCCAGGTCGCGGCGTCGACCGATTCGCCGAGCAGTCGGCACCGCCGCCACGATCGACAAGAACGGCTGCAGCAACTGCACCTGGCTGACGCGCACCGTGCCGCCCAGCGCCAGCGCGCGGTACCACGCGAAGAAGCCGAGCCACATCGAGAACAGCGACACGTACACAAAGCCCAGCCACGATGCGGCGGGCACCGGCGCGGCCGGCTGCGTAGACCACGCCGCGGGCACGGTAATCGGCAGCGCCAGCACCAGCACCCACGAGATCACGTGCTCGGGGCCGCATCGTGGCCGACAGCCTGGCACCCCACACATAGCCCATCGCACCGAGCATCAGCGCAAGTGCCAGCGAGCCGTCGGCCAACCTGCAGGCCGGCACCGCCGCGCCACCAGGCGAATGCGACGACACACAGCAGCCCGGTCCACGCAAGCAGCCAGAACAGCGGCCGTTGCGGCTGGTTGAGCAAGCGAGCGCCGAACGCGGCCGTCACCAACGGCAGGATGCCGGTGACCACCGATGCGTGCACGGCGTCGACGCGCACGACCGCCAGGCCCATGAACAGCGGAAAACCGAACACCACGCCGGCCGCAGTGAAGCCGAGCGCTCGCCACTGCGCGGCATCAGGCCGCGGTGCCCGCACGGCCAGCAAGTACGGCGCGGCCAACGCACCGGCGAACGCGGCGCGGCCGAACGCCACGAACCACGGCGACAGTTGCGGCGTGGCGGCGCTGCCGCTGGCCAACCGCGTCATCGGAATCGTCAGCGCAAACAGCGCGACACCGAGCAGGCCCAGCAGATAGCCGCGGCGCATGCGCGAGGCCTCGCTGTGCGACGCACCCGGCACGAGCGCGCCGCGGGTCGCCGCTGGCGGTGTTCATCGGCGCAGTCTAGGCACATCAACGGTACAGATTCAGTACACTTCGCCGCACAGATTGCACATCTGTATCGATGGACACAGCCATACAGCACAGCCCCGATCCCGGCGGCGCGGCCGCTGCCAGCAGCGACGGCACGCTCGGCGAACGGCTTGCCGCGCACTACGCCCAACGCATCGGCCAGCGCCAATTGCAGCCCGGCGCGCGGCTGCCGTCGGTGCGCGACTGCGCGCGCGCACACAGCGTGAGCCCGAGCACCGTGGTGGCGGCCTACGACCGCCTGCAGGCGCAGGGGCTGATCGAGGCACGACGGCAGCGCGGCTTCTACGTGCGGCCGTCGGCTGCGGTGGCTGCCGCGCCGAGGCATCGCCGAGCCCAGTCTTGCGCTGCCGGCGCCGGTGGACACCGCGGCGTTGATCCGCGCCATGTTCCGCACCCGCGCGTCGTTGCCGGGCCCAGGCCTCGGCACGTTGCCCGAGACCTGGCTCGACCCGGCGCTGCTGCAGCGCGCGCTGCGCCGCGCGATCGCCAACGCCGACGATGCGTTGCGCTATGGCGAGCCGGCCGGCGAACCGGCGTTACGCGACGCGCTCGCACGGCGCCTGTCCAACGAGCTCGGCATCGCGGCCGACAGCGCGCAGATCGTCACCTCGGTGGGCGCCACGCACGCGCTCGACATCGTCGCGCGTGCGCTGCTGAAGCCGGGCGACGCGGTGCTGGTCGACGACCCGGGGTGGGCGGTGGAACACGCGCGCCTCATCAGCATGGGCATGCAGTTGCTGCCGGTGCCGCGCGGCCCGGCGGGACCCGACCTCGAGGTGATGCGCCAGCTGATCCGGGCGCACCGGCCGCGGCTGTACGTGACGGTGTCGGTGCTGCACAACCCGACCGGCGCGATGTTGTCGCTCGCCGCCGCGCACCAGGTGCTGCAGCTGGCCGAGGCGAACGATCTCATCCTGGTGGAAGACGACACCTACGCCTGGCTGGCACCGGCACATGCACCCCGGCTGGCTGCGCTCGACGGCCTGCGGCGCACGATCTACGTGACCGGCTTTTCCAAGATCCTGGCCCCCAACTGGCGAGTCGGTGCACTGGCGGCGCCGCCCGCACTGGTCGATCGCATCGTCGACACCAAGCTGCTCAGTTCGTTGACCACGCCCGCGGTGCTCGAGCGCGCGGTGGCATGGTGCCTCGACCAGGGCCTGCTGCGTCGTCACGCCGAGCGCGTGTCGACGCGTCTGGCCGCGGCGCGCACGCGGGTGGTCCGCCTGGCGCAGGAGGCCGGCTGCCGTTTTGCCGCCGAGCCGCAGGGCCTGTTCGGCTGGGTCGAAACCGACCTCGACACCGAACCGCTGGCGGTGCGCATGGCCTCCGAAGGCTGGCTGATCGCGCCGGGCCGTCTCTTCCATGTGCCGTCGCGATCGAGCACGTTGATGCGGGTGAACTTCGCGAGCGCCCAGGACGCTCGCTTCTGGCGTGCCTTCGAGCGCGCTCGCGACGCGATCCGTCAGACGCGCCAATTCCCCGTCCAATTCGCTGAGCCGAAGGCCCCGCCGAGGTTGTAACATTCGGATCCAGGTCCGATGTTCCAGTCGACCCTACCCCTTGGCGAGCCCGATTTGATGCGGGTGAGCGCCTTTCAACGCTACCTGGACAATCTGGTCCGCGTGGGCAGCACCGACGTCACGTCGACGCGCCTGAGTTCGCTCAGTCCGTCGCTGATGCAGGACCTCGAGCGGTTCGAGCGCGACGGTCAGCAAAGCGAACTGCTCGACGTGATGGCGGCCTGCCTTCGCCACGGCTACCCGCTGACGGTGAATCTTCAGTGGACCGATCGCGTGGTGCCGTTGACGCTGTTTCCGGCCGAGCGGCTGGTGCACTGCCCGGTGTCGATGCCGCAATTGCTCGGCAGCCGGCTCAACGAGCTGCAGGTGATGCAAGTCGAGCCCGCGATGCTGCGCGCGCCCGGCCATCGTGACGCATCGCTGGTGGGCGAATTCGCAGATGTATTCGCCGCTCGCGCCGCTGTTGTGGGAGATGGCGCTGCGCGGTGCGCGCGACCGCCTGCTGCCCGAGATCGACGGCACCGCGGCCTACCGTGTGGCGCCCGGCGTGAACCTGCGCGGGCTGGAGATGCCCAGCATCCTCGGCGTGGCGGTCGACCGCATGCGCCGGCGCACCTGCAACCTGCGCCAGATGGCGGGCTGGCCGGGCCTGGACCGCGAGCGCGCGATGCGCCTGCTCAACGCGCTGTACCTGCAAGGCGGCCTGATCGTCAGCCGCATGCACCCGTCGGCCGCATCGCCCGACGGCTGGCTGCGCAGCCGCGGCGCGCGCGACGGATCCTAGACCTCCACCGTCGGCGCACGCGCGTCCGGCCTGAACAGCGCCAGCGACAGCGCCGCGACGCTGCACGCCATGGCCAGCCACTGCACCGGTCCCAGCGGTTCGCCGTGCATCAATGCGCCAGCCACCATCGCGACCACCGGCACCAGGATCGACGACAAGCCGGCCACCGGCGCCGGGCAACAGCCCGACGATCGAGAACCAGCACAGGTTGCCGATCGCCATCGGCACCAGCGCGATATAGGCGATCAGCAAGATCGACGACCACGACGGCACGAACCACTGGTGGTCGCCGAACAGCAGCGCGCCGATCGTCGTGGGCACCGCGGTGATCAGCAACTGCCAGCCGGTCAGCACAATGGCCGGCACGTCGACGCGGCCGCGCTGCAGGATCAGCGTGCCGACCGCCCAGCCGATGCCGGCCAGCAGGCCCAGCGCCAAACCCAGCGGCGCCTGTGCGTAGGCGGCGAAGCTCTTCCACATCAGCAGCGCCACCGCAGCGGCGCCCAATGCAATGGCCAGCAGCAGCCGCGCGGTCAGGCGCTCGCCGAGCACGGCCCAGGCGATCAACGCCGACCACAACGGCATCGTGAAGCCCAGCACCGCCGACTGGCCCGACGGGATCAGCAGCGCTGAATAGGTGCTGGCGATGTTCCACACCACCAGGTAGAAGAACGTCGCGACGACGATGGTGCGCCAATGGCGCCGCGCAATCACCAGCGATTGGCCGCGCAACCGCGCGGCCAGCAGCAGCGCGACACCCGCCACGAACACCGACACGGCGCGAAAGGTCCACACCGAGACCTCGCGCGTGGCCAGCGGGAACAACGGCCAGTTGGTGCCCCACACCAGCGTCAGGATCGCCAGCAACACCAGCGCGCGCGGCGGGATGTGGTGCGTCACCGATCACCCGCCGCCGGTGTACTGGCGGGCAGCGGCTGAGCGCGCGATCACGTCGACCCGCTCGACCTCCAGGCGCAGCGTCCACTCGTCGCTGACCCGGCCCTTGAATTCGTCGGCCGCCTCGTGCAACGACACGCGCTCAAAACCCAGCCGCTCGAGCAAGCGCAAAGACGCGCTGTTCAGCGAATCGACCTCGGCCGCCAACTGCCGCACGCCGAGCGTGTCGATCAGCCACTCGATCATGCAGCGGCAAGCCTTCGGTGCGCGAGACCTGCGCCCCAGTATTCAGGAAACACCTCGTACGCGACCCAGGCCCGTGCCTCCGTGGTGACGGTGGCCTGCACGCGGCCGCGGCACTGGCCGTCGTGCCGGTCGCGCACCACCCAGTTCAACCACAATTGGTCGCCCGCCGGTGAACGGCGTGTGCTCAGAAGGAGAATCGCTCGCGCAGCGCGGCCAGCGACACCGGAGGATCCTGCGGCACGTGGGTGTACAGGCGCGGGTCGGCCAACGGCGCCAACAGCTCCTCGGCGTGTGCCGCAGTGAGCGGCTCCAGCGCCAACCGCGGCGTGTACAGCACGGCCTCGAGCGTGGCATTGAATGCCTCGTCATGCCACGCCTGCGGCGTCGACGCGCTCGATTGCGTCACGACGCCAGCACACGCTCGAACGCGTCGATGAACATGCGGGCGACGTCGAATCCGGTCTGCTGCGCGATCTCCTGGAAGCAGGTCGGGCTGGTGACGTTGATCTCGGTGAGGCTGTCGCCGATGACGTCGAGGCCCACCAGCAGCAAGCCTCGGGTGCGCAACACCGCACCCAGCGCGCGCGCAATCTCCTGGTCGCGCGCGGTCAGTGGCTGCGCCACGCCCTTGCCGCCGACGGCCAGGTTGCCGCGCACCTCGCCGCCCTGCGGGATGCGCGCCAGGCAAAACGGCACCGGCTCGCCATCGATCAACAGGATGCGCTTGTCGCCATGCACGATCTCGGGCAAGAAACGCTGCACCATCACCGTGGTCGCGCCATGGCGGCTCAGCGTCTCGACGATGGCGCCGAGGTTCATGCCGTCGGCGCCGACGCGGAAGATGCCCGTGCCCCCCATGCCGTCGAGCGGCTTGAGGATGATCTCGCCGTGCTCGGCGTGGAACGCACGCACCGCCTGCTCGCTGCGCGTGACCAGCGTCGGCGGGATCCACTGCGGGAACTCCAGGATCGCCAACTTCTCGGGATGGTCGCGCAGCGCCGCCGGCTTGTTGAACACGCGTGCGCCCTCGCGCTCGGCCTGTTGCAGCAGATGCGTGGCGTAGAAGTACTCGCTGTCGAACGGCGGGTCCTTGCGCATCAGCACTGCGCGCGCGTCGGCCAGCGCCATCTCGCCTTCGGCCACTACCTCGAACCAGCGTTGGTCGTCGCCGGTGAGCGTGATGGCGCGCGCCCGGCGCGCCACCACGCGCCCGCCACGGCGCCAGACGAGATCGGCAGGCTCGCAGGCCCACAGCTCGTGCCCGCGGCGAGCGGCCTCGCGCATCATCGCGAAGGTGGTGTCCTTGTAGGTCTTGAAGGCCTCCAGCGGGTCGGCCACGAAGAGCAGGCTCATGGCGGCGATCCTAGTGCAATGCCGCAGGCACCACCGCCGCAAGGACTCCCACGATGCCGGAGCGTCGCTTCTCGTTCAGCGGCGGCCCGCACGTGAGCTCAGATCTCGACCTTCGCCCCGAGCTCGACGACGCGGTTGTTCGGCAGGTTCAGGAAGTCCGCGGCGGCGGCGGCGTTGCGGTGCATGCTGGCGAACAGCTTCTCGCGCCACATCGCCATGCCCTTGCCGAACGAGGGCATCACGATGTCGCGGCTCAGGAAGTAGCTGGTGTCCATCTCGGGCAGCGGAATGCCGCGGTCGGCCAGCAGTTCGAGTGCTTCGGGCACGTCGGGGTCGTTCTTGAAGCCGAAGTTCAGCGTCACCTGCCAGCAGGCGTGGCCGAGCGCCTCGACGCTCGAGCCGCGTGATCGAAGCCGATCCACGGCACCTCGTGGTGCTTGACGGTGACGAACACGTTGTGTTCGTGCAGCACCTTGTTGTGCTTGAGGTTGTGCATCAGCGCGTTGGGTGTCAGCCCCGACTCGGCGACCAGGAACACGGCGGTGCCCGGCACCCGCGTGGGCGGGCTGACGAACACCGCGTCGAGGAAGCCGCGCAGCTCGATGGCATCGTCGCGCAGGCGATCGCTGACCAGCTTGCGGCCCTGCTTCCAGGTCAGCATCAACGTGAACATGCCGATGCCGATGACGATCGGAAACCAGCCGCCGGCCAGCAGCTTGAGCATGTTGGACAGGAAGAACGTGACGTCGACCAGAAAGAAGAAACCGGTGGCCAGCAGGCACAGCACCAACGGGTACTTCCAGCCGTAGCGGATGACGAAGAAGGTCATCACGGTGGTGATCGTCATGTCCAGCGTCACCGCGATGCCGTAGGCCGAGCCCAGTGCGGCCGACGACTTGAACATCACCACCGCCAGCACGATGAAGACGAAAAGCCCCCAGTTGACGAACGGCACGTAGATCTGCCCGGTGTCGCGAACCGAGGTGTGGCGGATCTGCATGCGCGGCAGCAAGCCCAGCTGAATGGCCTGCTTGGTGACCGAGAACGCCGCCGAGATCAACGCCTGCGAGGCGATCACCGCCGCCAGCGTGGCCAGCAACAGCAAGGGCACCTGCGCCCACGCTGGCGCCATCAGGTAAAACGGGTTGACCACCGCACTGGGCTCGACCAACAGGAGCGCACCCTGGCCGAAGTAGTTGACCACCAGCGAGGGCATCACCAGGCCGTACCAGGCGATGCGAATCGGCAGCTTGCCGAAGTGGCCCATGTCGGCATAAAGCGCCTCGCCGCCGGTGACGCACAGCACCACCGCACCGAGCATCAGGAAGGCCACCGCCTTGTGCTGGGCGAAGAAGCCGATCGCCATCATCGGGTTCATTGCCTGCAGCACCTCGGGCCTGTCGATGATGTGCGGCAGCCCGAGCAGCACCAGGGCAACGAACCACACCAGCGTGATCGGCCCGAACGCCTTGCCGATGCTGCCGGTGCCCAGCCGCTGCAGCGCGAACAACAGCACGATCACCGCCAGCGCCAGCGGCACCACCCAGTCGTGCAGCCCCGGCGCGATGACGCCCAGGCCCTCGACCGCGCCGAGCACGGTGATGGCCGGCGTGATGACACCGTCGCCGTAGAAGATCGCGGTGCCAAACAGGCCCACGATCATTAGCACGCGGCGCAGCGGCGGCCGGCGCCTCACTGCCGTGGTGGCCAATGCCAGCATCGCGATCAAGCCGCCTTCGCCGTGGTTGTCGGCGCGCAGCACCAGCAGCACGTACTTGATCGAGACGATGATGGTCATCGTCCAGAAGATCAACGACAACACGCCCAGCACGTTGTCGGTGGTCACCGGCACGTGGCCGCCCTCGAACACCAATTTCAGGGTGTACAGCGGGCTGGTGCCGATGTCGCCGTAGACGACGCCGAGCGCCGACAACGTCAGGGCGGCGACGGCACCGGGGCTGCGTTGGTGGGAAGCCTTGCTCAAGCGCGGGGCCCGTTTCGAGCGCGGGCCTTCGAGACGAAGCGGCTATTGTGCGCCCGGCTTTTCTTTGCCGAGGACAGCGCCACCCCACGAGCCCGCGGGGTTGCTCAACCCTCGGCTTCGGCCTCGGGGTCGGTGGCTTCCAGCTCGTAGCTGGCGGCCAGCATCGCCAGGCGGCCCACCACGCCGTACATGTAGAAGCGATTGGGCGCGCTGACGCCGGGCTTCTCACCCAAGCGCGGCAGGTGGTGGCTCTCGGCGAAGGCCAGCGGCACGAAGCTCGACCCCGGCGCGTTGAGGTTTTCGTCGATGCCGCGTTCGGCATGCACGCGGTAGAAGCCACCCACCACGTAGCGGTCGATCATGTAGACCACCGGCTCGGCCACGGCATCGTTCATGCGCTCGTAGGTGGGCACGCCCTCCTGGATGATCACTTCGGTGATCGGCAGACCCTCCTGGGCCACGCTCATCTTGCTGCGCGTGCGGCGGTTGACGTCGTCGAGGTCCTTTATGTCGCGCACGGTCATGATGCCCATGCCGAAGGTGCCGTTGTCGGCCTTGACCACGACGAACGGCTTTTCGTTGATGCCGTATTCCTTGTACTTGCGGCGGATCTTGGTGAGCAACGCCTCGACGTTGCCGCGCACGCAGTCCAGGCCCTCGCTGGCCTCGAAATCGACCTGTCCACAGTGCAAATGCATCGGGTTGATCAGCCACGGATCCATGCCCAGCAGCTTGGCAAACTTCTTGGCCACCTCCTCGTAGCTGTCGAAGTGGCGGCTCTTGCGCCGCACCGACCAGCCCGCGTGCAACGGCGGCAGCAGGTACTGCTCGTGCAGGTTCTGCAGCACGCGAGGCACGCCCGACGACAGGTCGTTGTTGAGCAGGATCGTGCAGGGATCGAAGTCTTTCAATCCGAGCCGGCCGCGCACGCGTTGCAAGGGTTCGAGCGTCAGCTCGCCGCCATCGGGCAACGCGAGCTTGGTGGGCGCCTTGACGTCGGCATCGAGCGTGCCCAGCCGCACGTTGAGGCCGGCCTGATGGAACACGCGCACCAGCCGCTGCAGGCTCATCAGATAGAACGTGTTGCGCGTGTGGCTCCCCGGAATCAAGAGCAGGTTCTTGGCCTCGGGGCAGATCTTCTCGATCGCCGCCATCGCCGCCTGCACTGCCAACGGCAGCATCTCGGACGTCAGGTTGTTGAAGCCGCCGGGGAACAGGTTGGTATCCACCGGCGCCAGCTTGAAACCGGCGTTACGCAGGTCCACCGAGCAGTAGAACGGCGGCGTGTGCTCCATCCATTCGAGCCGGAACCAGCGCTCGATGGCCGGCATCGACTCCAGCACGCGCTGCTCGAGCTCGTTGATCGGGCCGGTGAGCGCGGTGACGAGGTGCGGAACCATGACACGTTCAAGTGAGGGCGGGCGGCTCCAATTCTAGGACGCCTACACGCGCATCGGCACCGGGCCCGGGGGCCTGCGCCGGCCATCGCGCGATCACGACCACCTCGGGCCGCGCCGGCCAGAAAAAGGGCCGCCTTGCGGCGGCCCCAAGCTCGCTTTCGTCCGACGGTGACGACGCTACTTGCTGTAGGCGGTCTCGCCGTGCGCGGAGATGTCCAGGCCTTCGCGCTCTTCTTCCTCGCTCACCCGCAGACCGACCACCAGATCGACGATCTTGTAGGCGATGAAGGCCACCACACCCGACCACACGATGGTGACGATGATCGCTTTGAGCTGTATCCACACCTGAGAAGCGATCGAGTAGTTCTCGGGTTTGACGAGCTCGCCAGTGACCCAGTCCCCGACGAAGCTCGGGCCGCCAAGCGCCGGCGAATTGAACACGCCGGTCAACAACGCGCCGACGATGCCGCCGACGCCGTGCACGCCGAACACGTCGAGCGCGTCGTCGGCACCGAGCAGTTTCTTCAACCCGTTGACACCCCACAGGCAGGCAAAGCCGGCGACGAAGCCCACCACCAGGGCACCCATCAAGCCCACGTTGCCCGCCGCCGGCGTGATCGCCACCAGGCCGGCCACCGCGCCCGAGGCTGCACCGAGCATCGACGCCTTGCCACGCATCAGCGTTTCACCCAGGCTCCAGGCCAGCACCGCTGCGGCCGTAGCGCTGAAGGTGTTCATGAAGGCCAGCGCCGCGGTGCCATTGGCTTCGAGCGCCGAGCCGGCGTTGAAGCCGAACCAGCCCACCCACAGCAGCGAGGCACCGACCATCGTCAGCGGCAGGCTGTGCGGCGCCATCGCCTCTTTGCCGTAGCCCACGCGCTTGCCGATCAGGAAGGCGCCGACCAGGCCCGCGACCGCGGAGTTGATGTGCACCACCGTGCCGCCGGCGAAGTCCAGCGCGCCCCATTGCCAGATCATGCCGCCCTTCAGGTTGGTGGCGTCGACCACTTCCTTGGCGGTGTAGGCGTCGGGGCCGGGCCAGTACCACACCATGTGCGCGATCGGCGCATAGGAGAAGGTGAACCACAGCACCATGAACAGCAGCACCGCACTGAACTTCATGCGCTCGGCGAACGCGCCCACGATCAGGCAGCAGGTAATCGCCGCGAAGGTGGCCTGGAAAGCGACGTACACCAGCTCGGGAATCGCCACGCCCTTGCTGAAGGTGGCGCCCGGCGTGAACTCGCCCTTCACCGGGTCGAACAAGCCCTTCAGGAACAGGCGGTCGAAGCCGCCGAAGAACTGGTTGCCCTCGCTGAACGCCAGGCTGTAGCCGTAGATGCACCAGATCACGACGATCAACGAGAACGTGACCATCACCTGCATCAGCATCGACAGCATGTTCTTGCTGCGCACCAGGCCGCCATAGAACAGCGCGAGGCCCGGGATGCTCATCATGATGACGAGCGCGGTGGACACCAGCATCCAGGCGGTGTCGCCCTTGTTCACGGTCGGGGCCGAGGCCGCAGCCGCGGGTGCCGATGCCGCGTCGGCGGCAGCCGGCGCGGCGGCGCCGCGGGCGCCGAGGCCGCGGTCGATTGGGCCGACGCGACGCCGGCAAAGCCCAGCAGCGCGAGGCCGAGGGCGAAGGAAGCAATGAGCTTTCTCATATTGGAGTCTTCGGTTTGAAGTGGATGCGGATCAGAGCGCGTCTTTGCCGGTCTCGCCGGTGCGGATGCGGACCACTTGCTCGAGTGACGTGACGAAGATCTTGCCGTCGCCGATCTTGCCGGTGCGCGCCGAGGCCTCGACGGCCTCGATCACGCGCTCGACGATGGCGTCGTCGACGGCGGCTTCGATCTTCACCTTGGGCAGGAAATCCACCACGTACTCGGCACCGCGGTACAACTCCGTGTGCCCCTTCTGCCGACCGAAGCCCTTGACTTCAGTCACCGTGATGCCTTGGACGCCGATTGCGCTCAGCGCTTCACGCACTTCGTCGAGCTTGAACGGCTTGACGATCGCGGTCACCATCTTCATGGCGCTTCTCCTCCGGATTGGGACTCAGAACGACTTGCTGACCGACAGCACCAGCGTGTCGCCGGAGATGTCGCGGTTGCTCAACGACGCGGTGCCAGCAGTGAAGATCGCGGTCGGTGCCGATGTAGCTGGCGCCCAGCACCCAGCCCTTCAGGTCGTAGGTGACGCCGAGCTTCCAGTCGGTGATCGAGTCTATGCGGCCCGCTGCCGTCGATCTCGATGATGCGGGCACCGTTCTTCAGGCCGCCCTGATAGCCGACGTGGCCGATCAGCGAGAACTCCTTGGTGAACGGAAAGGTCACCGTCCCGTCGACGTAGTACGCTCCCTTGGAGTCGGTGGCGCCGAAGAAGTCGCTCATCGCGTAGGAGTACTTCAGCGAGAACGGGCCCCAGCCGCCGGCTAACATAGAGCTCGGTGTTGTCGACCTTGAGGTGCCCGGCACGCCAGGCTGCGCTTTGGAGCCCGGGTAGTAGTAGTAGAGCGCGACCGACGTCGTAGCTGAATGCATCGAACGACCCCTTGAAGCCGCCGTAGAAGTCCATCTCCAGGTTCCCGCCGTTGTACATAGCTGGCGTCGACGTTGGAGTTCCAATTGCCGAGGTAGAAGCCCGACTTGTGCGCAGAAGTCGAAGCCACCCTGGAACGCCGGATTCTTGTTGGTCTGCGAGATGCCGCGGAAGCGGTAGTCGGTGAACAGCCCGGCGTTGGCGGTCATCGACACGTCGCCGGGGAGCTCGGTCTGCGCAAAGCTCTGCTGTCGAGCTCAGTGCGAGAAAGGCCGCAACGAGGGAAAGGGTGGTGGAACGCGTCATGGGCTGGTCCTATGTGTGGGGTTGATGTGAAGGACAGGGGTCCCGGGCCCGTCTTGCAGCTTCCATGCCACGAGCGCCGACGATCGATATGCGCCATGTCAGAGCGTGCGACCGCGTCGATGGGGCCCTTAAATGCACCACGACGGTGATTTGTCTCCGCAGGCACTTTCGTGGTGCGCGGATCGCCCGGGCCGGCGCGCGGGCAGAATCGCACCCGAGGAGGACGCGGCCGATGACGCTCGCGGTCGTGATCAGCCGCTCGCTCGATGGGCTCGAGGCGCCGGAGGTGCAGGTCGAGGTCCATCTGGCCAATGGCCTGCCCAGCTTCACGCTGGTCGGACTGGCCGACACCGAGGTCAAGGAAGCCGCGTGAGCGCGTGCGCGCCGCATTGACCAACAGCGGCTTCTCGTTCCCGCACAACAAGCGCATCACCGTCAGCCTGGCGCCCGCCGACCTGCCCAAGGAGTCCGGACGCTTCGACTTGCCGATCGCGCTGGGCATCCTGGCGGCGGATGGCCAGCTCGACGCCGAACGGCTGGCGCGACACGAATTTGCCGGCGAGCTGTCGCTGGCGGGAGAGTTGCGCCCGGTGCGCGGCGCGCTGGCGTTGGCGCTGGCATTGCGCAGGCAGGCGTCGCGCCATCGTTGGTGCTGCCGACCGAGCCAGCGCGCGCGAAGCGGCGCTGGCGCAAGGGCTCGACGTGCGGTCTGCCGTGCACCTGCTCGACGTGGTGCGCGCGATGGCGCTGGGCGTCGACGTGCCGGAGCTGCCGCGCGCCGAGCCGTTGCAACTGGCGCGCGACGAGACGCCGCCGGATCTGCGCGACGTCAAGGGCCAGTCAGCCGCCAAGCGCGCGCTCGAAGTCGCCGCCGCCGGCGGCCACAGCGTGCTGATGGTGGGGCCGCCCGGCAGCGGCAAATCGATGCTCGCACACGCCTGCCCGGGCTGCTGCCGCCAATGAGCGACGACGAGGTGCTGGCCAGCGCCGCGCTGCAGGGGTTGGCCGCGCGCAGCTTCGACGCCAAGTGCTGGGGCCGACGACCGGTGCGCTCACCGCATCACACCGCCAGTGCCGTCGCGCTGGTTGGCGGTGGGTCGCCACCGCGTCCGGGCGAAATCTCGCTGGCACACGCGGGCGTTCTGTTCCTCGACGAACTGCCCGAGTTCGCGCGTGCCAGCCTGGAGGCGCTGCGCGAACCGCTGGAGTGTGGCCGCATCACCATATCGCGTGCCGCCGGCAGGCCGTGTTTCCGGCGCGCTTTCAACTCGTGGCCGCGATGAACCCGTGCCCGTGCGGTTGGCTCGGCGCGCCCGCAAGCAGCGCCCAGCGTTGCCGCTGCACACCCGATCAAATCGCGCGCTATCAGTGGCGCATCTCAGGGCCGCTGCTCGATCGCATCGACATGCAGGTCGAGGTGCATGGGGCCCGCGCGCAGCAGATGCTGGCCGGTGGCGACGGCGACGCGTCGGCCACGGTGGCGCAGCGCGTGGCACGCGCGCGTGAGCGCCAGCTGCAGCGCCAAGCGGTGGTCAACGCCGAACTGACTCCGGCACAGATCGACGTGCATTGCGCGCTCGACGCTTCGACAAGCCAGTTCGCCCAGCGCGCAGCGACCCACATGGGCTGGTCAGGCCGCAGCCTGCACCGCGTGATCAAGCTGGCACGCACGATCGCCGACCTGGCCGCCGCCACCGCAATCAGCAACGACCACCTGGCCGAGGCGATGCAGCTGCGCCGCGGTTTGCCCGAGCGCTGAGGCCCGGGCTACAAAACCGAGGCCAGCGCGCGCTGCGCTTGTGCGGGCTCGATCGCCTGCGCAGCGGCCCACGTCTGCAACTGGTCGCGGCCGATGCGCCCGACGTTGAAGTACGCGGCTTGCGGATGCGCGATGTAGAAGCCCGACACGCTGGCCGCCGGCATCATGGCCAGACTTTCGGTGAGCTCCATGCCGGCTTCGTGCGCATTTAGCAGCCGGAACATCGCGCTTTTGATGCCGTGATCCGGGCACGCAGGGTACCCCGGCGCGGGCCGAATGCCGCGGTACGCCTCGGCAATCAACTGCTCGTGGCTCAACGACTCGTCGCTTGCATAACCCCACAGGTCGGTGCGCACGCGCTGGTGCAGGCGCTCGGCGAAGGCCTCGGCCAGCCGATCGGCCAGCGCCTTGAGCATGATGGCGCTGTAGTCGTCGTGGTCGGCGAGGAACTGCTGCTCCTTCTTGTCGACGCCGACACCAGCCGTCACCGCGAACACGCCCACGTAGTCGTCGCGCACACCGCGCGGCGCCACGAAATCGGCCAAGCAACGATTGGGCCGGCGCACGCCGTCGACCACCGGCCGCTCGGCCTGCATGCGCAGCGGCCACCAGCGCAACAGCACCTTGCTGCGCGACTCGTCGGCGTAGAGCTCGATGCAGTCGTCGTCCACCGTGTTGGCGGGCCACAGGCCGATCACGCCGTGCGCCGTCAGCCAGCGGCCTTCGATCAAACGCTGCAGCATGCGACGGCCGTCGCTCATCACGCGCGTGGCTTCGGCGCCGACCACCTCGTCGCGCAAGATGTCGGGAAACTTGCCCGCCAGGTCCCACGTCTGGAAAAACGGGCCCCAGTCGATGCAGGCCGCGATCTCGGCCAGATCCTGGTTGCGAAACAGCCGCCGCCCGATGAACTTCGGCTTCGGCGGCACGTAGGAGTTCCAGTCGATCGGCGTCTTGTTGGCGCGCGCCTCGGCCAGCGTGACCAGCACCGTGGGTTTCTTGGCCGCATGCAGCGCGCGCACCCGCTCGTAGTCGGCGGTGAGATCGCCGATGAACTTGGCGGCGCGCTGGTCCGACAGCAGGTCGGCGCACACGCCGACGCTGCGCGACGCGTCGGGCACGTAGACCACCGGGCCCTCGTAGTGCGGCGCGATCTTCACCGCCGTGTGCACGCGGCTGGTGGTGGCGCCGCCGATCAGCAGCGGGATCTTCTTGATGCGGAACCAGTCGTCGCGCTGCATCTCGGCGGCGACGTGCTGCATCTCTTCGAGGCTCGGCGTGATCAAGCCCGACAACCCGATGATGTCGGCGCCCTCGACGCGCGCCTTGGCCAGGATGTCCTGGCACGGCACCATCACGCCCATGTTGATGACTTCGAAGTTGTTGCACTGGAGCACGACGGTGACGATGTTCTTGCCGATGTCGTGCACGTCGCCCTTCACGGTGGCGATGACGATCTTGCCCTTCGGCTTCGCTTCGCCGCCGGCATCCACCATGCGCGTTTTTCGGCCTCGATGTAGGGCAGCAGGTGGGCCACCGCCTGCTTCATCACGCGCGCGCTCTTCACCACCTGCGGCAGGAACATCTTGCCCTGGCCGAACAGGTCGCCGACGATGTTCATGCCGGCCATCAACGGGCCCTCGATCACATGCAGCGGGCGGCCGCCTGCTGCGCGCGTGCGCTGCCAGCAGGCTTCGGTGTCTTCGACGATGAACTCGTTGATGCCGTGCACCAGCGCGTGCGACAGGCGTTCGTCGACGCCGGCCTGTCGCCACGCAAGCTTTGTACTCTCGTCCTTGGCCGCGCCCTTCACCTGCTCGGCGACCTCGAGCAGCCGCTCGGTGGCATCGGCCCGCCGGTTCAGCACCACGTCTTCGACGCGTTCGCGCAGTGCGGGGTCGAGTTCGTCGTAGACGCCGATCATGCCGGCGTTGACGATGCCCATGTCCATGCCGGCGCGGATCGCGTGGTACAGGAACACCGTGTGGATCGCCTCGCGCACCGGCTCGTTGCCGCGGAAACTGAACGAGACGTTGCTGACGCCGCCCGACACCTTGGCGCCGGGCAGATGGGCCTTGATCCAGCGCGTGGCGTCGATGAAGTCGACCGCGTAGTTGGCGTGCTCCTCGATGCCGGTGGCGATCGCGAAGATGTTGGGGTCGAAGATGATGTCCTCGGGCGGAAAGCCCGCCTCGTCGACCAGGATGCGATACGCCCGCTCGCAGATCGCCGTCTTGCGCGCCAGCGTGTCGGCCTGGCCTTGCTCGTCGAACGCCATCACCACGGTGGCAGCGCCGTAGCGGCGGATCAGCGTGGCCTGGCGCTTGAACTCCTCGGGTCCTTCCTTCAACGAAATCGAGTTGACGATGCCCTTGCCCTGGATGCACTTCAGGCCCGCCTCGATCACGCTCCACTTCGACGAGTCGATCATGATCGGCACGCGCGCGATCTCGGGCTCGCTGGCGATCAGGTTCAGAAAGCGCACCATCGCGGCCTTGCTGTCGAGCATGGCCTCGTCCATGTTGATGTCGATGATCTGCGCGCCGTTTTCCACCTGCTGGCGCGCCACGCTCAACGCGTCTTCGTAGCGGCCTTCCAGCACCATGCGCGCGAACGCCTTGGAGCCGGTGACGTTGGTGCGCTCGCCGATGTTCACGAACAACGACTGGTCGTTCAGCGTCAGCGGCTCCAACCCGGACAACTGCAAGGGCTGGATCGGCGCAGTCGGCTGGGGTGTCGGTCATCGCGTCGGCCTCGGCGAATCTGGCCCTCGGTACCGGGCGGGCTCACCGCGCGGCGCCTAGCAGGCCGGGGTGAGCGCCGTTGCACCAGACCTTGGCGAGCCTGTGGTCCGAGCCTGGCGTCATCTCCACGATGACGTCGCAACGCTCCTCGGACGATGCCGCGATTCTACAAATTTGCGCGACACTCATGCCCCCTTCGTCGTGTGCGCTCGCCTGCGGCGGGCCTGCCAAGACAACAGCCATGTTTCGCCTTGCGATCGCGGCGCTTGCCGCAATGACCCTGCTCGCAGGTTGCGGGTCAACACCGAGCCGGACCGCGGCGCCGGTCACCACCGTCACGCCCACCGCGCCGGCCGACGCGCCACCGCCGCGGCCGGGTCAGCCGCCATCCAATGTGCTGGCGGCCGAAGTGACCTGGATGAAGCAACTGTTCGAAGGCACGCCGGTGGCGGTGGTGGCCGAAGACGACGGCGCGATGCGCGTCGACGTGCCGTTGACCTATGCGTTCGACGACAAATCCTCGGCGCCCAAGGCGCCCCTGCGCGCGGTGATGGACAAGGTGGCGCAATCGCTGGCGCGCCAGGCCAGCGCCAAGGTGCATGTGGCGACACCCGGGCCCGCGGCGCGCGGCACCGCAATGCGCAACTACCTGATGAGCCGCGGTGTTGTCGGCCTGCGTGTGGTCATGCTGACGCCGCCCCCGAACGAGGCGGTGACGCTGCGCGTCGTGCCAGGCCCGGTGGCGATCGACAAGCTCGACGATCGCGCGCTGCCGCCGCCGACCAACGCCTTCCCGGGCAGCCGGGGCAAGTCGTGACCGGACCTCAGGCCGCGTTCAACAGCGGCGCGAACAACGGATCGCGCCGGCTGCGCGGCCGATAGGCCGCCACGCGTCGTGCGATCTCGCGGATGTGCGCGGGCGTGGTGCCGCAGCAGCCGCCGGCGATGTTGAGAAAGCCCGCGCGCGCAAACTCCTCGAGCAAAGTGCCCGTGACCTCGGGGGTCTCGTCGAAGCCGGTCTCGCTCATCGGGTTGGGCAGCCCTGCGTTCGGATAGCAGCTGATCCAGGTGTCGGCAGCCACCTTGGCCAACTCTTCGATGTAGGGTCGCATCAGCGCCGCACCCAGTGCGCAGTTCAGCCCGACGGCGAGCGGCCGCGCATGGCGCACCGAGTGCCAGAACGCCTGCACGGTCTGGCCCGAGAGGATGCGCCCCGAAGCATCGGTGACCGTGCCCGACACGATCACCGGCAGGCGTTCGCCGGTGACGACCATCAGCTCGTCGAGCGCGAAAATCGCCGCCTTCGCGTTGAGCGTGTCGAAGATCGTTTCCACCAGGAACAGATCGACGCCGCCCTCCAGCAAACCGGCCGCCTGCTCGTGGTAGGCCTCGCGCAAAAGGTCGAAGTCGGCGTTGCGCGCGCCGGGATCGTTGACGTCCGGGCTGATGCTCGCGGTGCGCGGAGTCGGGCCCAGTGCGCCCGCCACGAAACGCGGCCGCTCGGGCGTCGACACGGCGTCGACCGCCTCACGGGCGATGCGCGCCGCCGCCACGTTCATTTCGCGTGCAAACGCGCCGAGGCCGTAGTCCTCCTGCGCGACGCTGGTGGCACCGAACGTGTTGGTCTCGACGATGTCGGCGCCCGCGTGGAGGTACTCCAGATGAATGTCGCGCACGACGTCGGGCCGCGTCAGGTTGAGCACGTCGCCATTGCCGCGCAGGTCGGTCGTGTGCCCGGCAAAGCGCTCACCTCGGTAGTCGGCCTCACTGAGCTTGCGCGTCTGCAGCATGGTGCCCATGGCGCCATCGATCAGCACGATGCGTTGTTGCAGCAGGTCGGGCAGCCGGGCCCCGCGGGTGTAGGTCGTCGTCGAGCGCGTCATGCGGCCATTGTAGGAACGCCATGCGCCCCACGCAGCGCCCGAGGCACAAACTCCAGCAAACGCCGAACCGGCTTCGCCGGGCCGCTGGCGTTGCCCCTGGAGGGGAGGCGGTGGCTCGGCCGCTTCGGGGGTGGGCCTTTACTGCATCGCACTGGGCATGTGGCTCTGGAACAGCGAGTGGCGAAACTCGATGTCGTGGCCGTCGTCTTCCTTCATCGCCCACACGGTGAGCATCTGCGCCGGCATCGGTCGCGCGAACAGATAGCCCTGCAATTCGTCACAGCGCAGCCCGAGCAGCACGTCGCGCTGGCGTTCGGTCTCCACGCCCTCGGCCACCACCTTCAGGCCCAGCGCGTGCGCCAGCTTGATCACCGCGTCGACCACCGCCAGTGCGTCCGAGCTGTGCTCGATGTCGGCCACGAAGCCGCGGTCGATCTTCAGCTGCCTTGCCGGCAGCTTGCGCAGGTAGGCCAGGCTCGAATAGCCGGTGCCGAAGTCGTCGATCGACAGCGACGCGCCGATGCGGGCCAGATGGCCGAACGAGCGCATGCGTCGCTTGGGTGTCTTCCATGGCCACCGATTCGGTGATCTCGAATGTCAGCAGTGCCGGGTCGACGCGGTGCGCGTCGACCGCGCGCCGGATGCGCGGCACCAGATCCTCCTGGCGCAACTGGTGCATCGACAGATTGACCGCCACGCGCATGCGCAGCCCGAGATTCAGCCATTCGCGAATCTGCCTGCAAGCCTCTTCGATCACCCAGTTGCCGATATGGCCGATCAGGCCGAAGCGTTCGGCCACCGGAATGAACACCTCGGGGCTCATCAGCCCGCGCACTGGGTGGTCCCAGCGGATCAGCGCCTCGACGCCGGTGACCTGTCCCGACGCGCCGTGGATCTTGGGCTGGTAGTAGAGCTTGAGTTGCTGACGCTCCAGCGCCTGCCGCAGCTCGGTTTGCAGCTCGACCTGTTCGCGCACGTCCAGGTCCATGCGCGCTTCGAAAAAAGCATGGGTCGAGCCACCGGTGCGCTTGGCAGCGTACATCGCGGCATCGGCGTTGGCGATCAGCTTGGCGGTCGAGCCGTGCTCCGGGAACAGCGCGATGCCGATCGAGCACGACAGCTTCACCTCGCCGCGGTTGGGCAGCTTGTAGGGCCGCGCCAGCACCTGCAGCGCCTGCTGGGCCACCGCGCTTGCGCCATCGGCGCCGCCGGGTTGCGGCACCAGCAGCAGGAACTCGTCGCCGCCCACACGCGCCGCGGTGCCAGACTGGCCCGCCAACTCGAGCAGCCGGGTGCCAACCTCGCGCAGCACCACGTCGCCGGCGGCGTGCCCGAAGGAATCGTTGATCGGCTTGAAGCCGTCCAAGTCGATGAACAGCACGGCCATCGCGCTGGGTGTGCGGCCGACGCGCTGCAGCGTCTGGTTCATGCGCTCCTCGAACAGCAGTCGGTTCGGCAGCGCCGTCAACGGATCGCAAAAGGCCTGGCGGCGCAATTGGATGTTGGCCTCGTTCAACGATGTCGCCAGCGAACGGTTTTGCGCGCGGTTGCGCCAGTCGAACCAGGCGCCGAGCACGGCGATCGCCACCGCGAGCGCACCGACCGATGCGGACACCGTCAATCCGAGCGCGTCGAGCCCCTCGCTGGGCAGCAGGCCGGCGCTCAATGGGCGATATTGAATGCCGCGCAACGCCAGCGCGTGTGCGCCCGCCAGCCCGATGCCCAGCACCGTGATGCCCACCGCCGCGTGCGGGCCCAGGTCTTCACGCGCCTGGCCGGCGGCCGTGTGCGTCCACCATTGCGAAAACGTCACGCTGGCGGCCAGCAAGGAAACCGCTGCGAGCGCCCACCCCAGGCTCCATGACGCGAGTTCGCTGAGGGTTGGCAGCACGCGCACCGTCACACCCAACGCGGCGCCGTAGATCAAGCTCAGCAGCCACGGGGTCAGCCAGACGCGCTGCCGGCGCGACATCAGCGAGCGCGCGACCAACAGGCCAACTGCTGCGGCCGCCACGTTGGCCGACCAGGCGAGCGAAACTGATCTGAACGTGAACAGCTGCGTGCCACCCAGGCGAGAGCCCAGCAGCGCGAGGGCTTGTGTCGACCACAACCCCGTGCCCACCGCCACCGCGCCGGCCAGCACCCACCCCCAGCCCATCAGGCTGTCGCGCGAGCGCGCGGTCTTCAACGCATGCGCCAGCACGCCGGCGGTCAGCAACGACACCAGCGTGGCCAGCAAGAGCAGGAGGGGACGGGCTTCGACGTCGATCACAGTGCGTGCGCGCCGCGAGCGTGGCCGCCCGGGCATCGACGGCGATTGTGTCGGCGGCCCTCACGGGCCCGGTGGGTGTAACGGTGACAAACGCCACGCCGCCGCCACCTAAAGCCCCCCCGCGAATCCGGGGGTGTGCAGACCCGCCGGCAACCGTGCCGGCGATGCCGATCTCAGTGCAGGATCACGGGCTGCTGCGCCAGCAGGGTGTAGCCGGCGATGAAATCGTCCACTTCTTCCTCGCTGGGCCCGCGTTCGACCAGCGCGCTGACTCCGCGTTTGAAGCCTTCGGCCACCGCCCCATTCAGGAAGATGCCGCGGCGCGCGAATTTGTCGACGATCTCGTAGCCGCCCTGCGGCGGCGATGGTTGCTGTTCGGCGGTGTCAGTAACGCCCATGTCGAACTCAACGACGACATAGTGATCCGAGTTGTAGAGCATTTGCATGGGCGGGCACTCCTTGATGCCTAACCTATGGGCGCCTTGGGCGCTTTCAAGGCGCCGAGGGGCATTGGGGCGCGCCGCCTCAAGCCTCAGCTGCCGATCGCGGTTTGCGGCTCCTCGCGCAGCGTCCACTCCAGAGGCTCGCCGCCCGGCACCTGGGTCTGGCGCAACTTGAGCGGCCAGTGCCCTCGCGTGGGATCGAGCCACACTTCCACACGCAGATCATAGGGATGCTCGGGCTCGCGAACCAGCCACCAGGCCGGCGCATCACCGCTGGGCGCGGCCAGTTGCTGGCGGCCGCGCACTTCAAAGCGCCAGACACTCAGCGCACCGCGGGTGCCTGCCACCCACATCGACAACTCGGCACCCTCGCGCATCGCGTCGGGCGCGGCCGCGGCGATGGCGACCAACTGCACCAGCCAGCTCAAGCGATCCTGCGCCCCGCCATGCAACGGCCACTCCCAGCGCGCCCCGGAAAAACTGATCTTGCCGTGCTCGCGCTGAAAGTTGGCCGCGCGCACGTCGCGTCCGCGGCGTCGATCGGCCAGCCGCTCCGGGGCCAGTCCGGACTCGTCGAAGCCGCCCTGACTGCGCTGCTCGATCGCGCGGCCTTGCGGCAGCGTGGCCTGCAACTGCAGCACATAGCGCCCGGCTTCGACCTGCCAGTGCAAGGTCGCCTCACCGGCGGCCGTGCCCCGCCGCAGCGTGAAATTCAGCTGCGTCGACGAAGGAATGCGCGTCGCATAGGTCTCGATGGGCGATGCAGGCTCGAGCGCGGCCATCGCGCTCGGCGGCAACGCATCGGGCGCATCGGGGGCGGCCGTGCCATCAGCCCGTGTGGCCACGGCGGCGGCGGTCGCGGCCAGCGGCGACGGCGCCACGCGGGGCCTCGGCACGGCGGCAACGCGTGCAGTGCGCGCCGGCGGCACAGCGCTGGTGGCGGGCTCGCTGGACAGCACCTCTGCGGCTGCGGGCAACGTCAAGTGGCGCACTTGCAGTGCAGCCGTGCGCACGCCGCCGGGCACCGCGCCCTGCGAGGCAGCCAGCCACAGCACGCCATGGCCCAGCAACACTGCCGTCAGGCACACCACAGCGCACCCGGCGCGGCGCAACCGCCGGCCTGCCAAGGCCGTCGTCACCCAATGCTGCATGGCGTGCATCGGGCAATGGTGCCATCGATTGACACGCATGCGCGCCAGCCACACACCACCACAGACATCGCAGGGTCGGTGGCTGCTGCGAGAATCCCCAGATGAAGCCAAACCATCAGCACGGCGCGAACAAGTGGACGCCGCTGTGTGCGGTGCTGTTGGCGGCGGCTCTTTGCGTCTGCAGCGCGCACGCTGCAGACGCCGCCTCGGCGCCTGCGACAAAGGGCGCAGTCGCTGCGGCGCCGTCCGAGGCAACCGCGTGCCCACCCGCCACGCAGATACCGACCGCCGAACAAATCCAGTCCGCGCAGCGCAACGCGCGCGACCGCGGCTTCCTGTGGCGCATCAGCAAGCAGGGGCGCAGTTCCTATCTGTTTGGCACATTGCATGTGGGCAAATTGCCGTGGGCAGTCGCCGGGCCGCGCCTGCGCGACGCGCTCGCCGCCACCGACACGCTGGCGCTGGAGCTGGACATCACCGACCCCGAACTGCAGCGCAACCCGCCGGCCGCAGCGACGGCTCCGCTGGCTCTGCCCGACGCGATGCGTGCGCGGCTGTCGGCGCAGGTCGCGGCAGCGTGCCTGCCCGAGCAAGCGCTGCAGCGGTTCAACCCGCTGATGCAGGCCATCACGCTCACGGTGCTGTCGGCGCGCTGGGAGGGTCTTGACGCCGGGTACGCGCAGGAGATCGTGCTGGCCGGTGCTGCGCGCGCGCAGCACCGGCCGATCGTCGCGCTGGAAAGCGCCCAAGCCCAGATGGCGCTGTTGCTGCCCAGCGATCCCGACGAGGCGCGCCACCTGCTCGACCAGGCGCTCGAGCATCTCGAGCAGGGCCGCGCGCGGCCATTGCTGCGACGCATGGCCGATGCCTGGTCCGATGGCCGGCTGAGCGAACTCGAGGACTACACGCACTGGTGCGAATGCGCCGACACCACCGAGGACCGCGCGTTCCTGCGCCGCTTGAATGACGACCGCAATGCACCGATGGCCGATCGCATCGATGCGCTGCACGGCCAGGGCAAGAGGGTGTTGGTGGCCGTCGGTGCCTTGCACATGACCGGCGAGCAGGGCCTGCCGCGCCTGATGGCGGCACGTGGCTACATCGTCGAACGCCTGGTGCCGCCTTGACGCACGCGCATCTTGTGACATCGCGTGTGCCTGCGGCTACGATGCCCGATTCACCAGTCCACTTCCAGCGGGGGTTGCCATGGCCGCATCAGGTGCAGCGCTGACCAAACTCGTTCCGGGCTTCGAGTTCCTGCAGGGGCTGGTCAAGAACGCCGGCGCGGCGATGCCCAGCGTCGGCCAATGGATCGCGCCGACTCTGGACCCTGTGGAGCTGGACAAGCGCATCGAAGAGTTGCGCACCGTGCAGTTCTGGCTCGAGCAAAACGCCCGCATGCTGGCCGCGACCATTCAGGCGCTCGAAGTGCAGCGCATGACGTTGTCGACGCTGAAGACGATGAACGTCACCGTGAGCGACCTCGGCCAAGCGATGAAACTGCGTGTGCCGGCCACCTCCGGCGATGGCGGGCCCGCAGCGTCGCCTGGCAAGGCCGGGCGCGGCGACAAGAGCGCCACAGCGCCGGCCGCAGCCGGCGTGGTCGACCCCATGCAATGGTGGGGCGCCCTGACGCAGCAGTTCACGCAGCTGGCCGTGCAGGCAATGAAAGACGGCGGCACCGACGCTGCCAAACAATTTGCCGGCGCTATGGCCAAGCAGTCACTCGATGCCGCTGGCAAGACACTGAAGAAGTGCAGCCGAAATGCCAGCCGCGGCGGCGCGCGCGGCGCGCGACGCGGTGAAACATGCGGCCAAGCCGCCGCGTCGAGCGGCCAAGCGCGCCTCACGCTGACCGCGCGGCCCCGCACACCCAGCGGCTTCGCATGGGCACCACCTTCTTGCATGCCCACGCGGCCCATGCCGACGGCCTGCAGGCGCTGGTACGCGTCAACGACGAGTTGCGCCGCGCGGCGTCCAAGCACGCGCGCTTTCAACCGACACTCGGCTTTCTGTACTTCAGCGACCACCATGCAGGGCGAGCCGAGTCGATGCTCGACGCCTTGCGATCCGCTTGGCCAGGCATGGCCGTGACCGGCGGTGTGGGCATCGGTGTGGCCGCCACCGGCGTGGAGTATTTCGACGAGCCAGGCCTGGCGCTGATGCTGTGCGACCTGCCGCGCGCGAGCTTCTCGCTGTTCCACGGCCGCGCGCCGCTGGCCCGCGATGACGCGTGGGCGGCGCTCGTGCACGCCGACCCGGCGACGCACGACCTGGCCGCGCTGATCGGCGAGCTCAGCCGAGCGCCTGCCGTCGGGCTACCTGTTCGGCGGCCTGGCCAGCTCGCGTGCGCGCACGCTCACGCTGGCCGACGGCGTGTTCGAAGGCGGCTTGTCGGGGGTCGCCTTCGGCCGCGACGTACCGCTGCTGTCGCGCGTCACGCAAGGCTGCCAGCCGCTGTCCAGGTCGCGCCGTGTCACCGCCGTCGAGGGCAACCTCGTGCTGGCGCTCGACGGCGCGCCCGCGCTGCCGCTGTGGCTGGCCGAGCTCGGCGTGGATCTCAGCGACGTGCCCAAGGTCGTCGCTGCACTGCGGCGCACGCTTGGTCGGCCTCACCGACGAGGGCGATCAGGCGTTGGCGCGCGGCGGCCAGTTCGGTGCCGACACGCGGGTGCGCCACCTGATCGGACTGGACCCTGCGCGCCAAGGCATCGCGGTGGCCGACCTCGTGGAGCCCGGCGCCCAGCTCGGCGTTCTGCACGCGCGACGTCGAGGCGGCGCGGCGCGACCTGGTGCGGGTGTGCAGCGAGCTGCGCGAGGAGGCCGAGAGCGGCGGCGCGCAGGCCGCGGGCGTACCGCGACGCATCGCCGGCGCGATCTACGTGTCGTGCACCGGCCGCGGCGGCGCGCACTTCGGCGCGCCATCGGCCGAGTTGCAGACCGTGCGGCGCGCCTTGGGCGACGTGCCGTTGGTGGGCTTCTATGCCGCCGGCGAGATCGCGCACCATCACTTGTACGGCTACACCGGCGTCCTGACGGCCTTTCTCGACTAGCTTGGCAGCCGGGTGCACGCCGGCGCACACGCTACAGTGCCGGCATGACGCCGCCGATGTCACAGCCCGCGACCGTCGCGACCGACGAGCGCTGTGCGGCGCCAGGCCGACGTGGTGGCCGCATTGGCCGCGGTCGCTGCCCGCGCATGCGCTGTTGTGGCGGCGCGAAGACACGGTGCCCTACGAGTGCGACGGCCTCACCGCCTACCGGCAGCAGCCGCTGGTGGTGGCGCTGCCCGAGACCGAAGCGCAGGTGGCCGCGCGTGCTGAAGGCCTGCCATGCGTTGCAGGTGCCGGTGGTGGCGCGCGGCGCGGGCACCGGCCTGTCGGGCGGCGCGCTGCCGCACGCACTGGGCGTGACGCTGTCGCTGGCCAAGTTCAACCGCATCGTGCGCGTCGATCCGGCCTCGCGCACGGCGGTCGTGCAATGTGGCGTGCGCAACGCGGCGATCAGCGAGGCGGCGGCGCCGCACGGCTTGTACTACGCGCCCGATCCGTCGAGCCAGATCGCGTGCACGATCGGCGGCAACGTGGCCGAGAACTCCGGCGGCGTGCATTGCCTGAAGTACGGCCTGACGCTGCACAACGTGCTGAAGGTGCGCGGCTTCACCGTCGACGGCGAGCCGATCGAGTTCGGCGCCGATGCACTCGATGCGCCGGGCCTCGATCTGCTGGCGCTGGTGGTGGGCAGCGAGGGCATGTTGGCCGTGATCATCGAGGTGACGGTCAAGCTGCTGCCCAGGCCGCGCGTGGCACGCTGCCTGATGGCGAGCTTCGACGACATCGCCAAGGCCGGCGACGCGGTGGCGTCGATCATCGCCGCGGGCCTGATTCCCGCCGGCCTGGAGATGATGGACAAGCCGATGACGGCTGCGGTCGAGGCCTTCGTGCATGCCGGCTACGACCTCGACGCTGCAGCGATCCTGCTGTGCGAGAGCGATGGCACGCCCGAAGAGGTCGACGAAGAGATCGCCCGCATGCAGGCGGTGCTGGCCAGCAGCGGCGCCACGCGGCTGGAGGTGAGCCGCGACGAGGCGCAGCGCTTGAAATTCTGGAGCGGCCGCAAGAACGCGTTTCCGGCATCTGGCCGCATCAGCCCCGACTACATGTGCATGGACTCCACCATTCCGCGCAAGCGGCTGGCCGAGATGCTGCGCGCGATCGCGCAGATGGAACAGCAGCACCGCCTGCGCTGCGTCAACGTCTTCCACGCCGGCGACGGCAATCTGCACCCGCTGATCCTGTTCGACGCCAACGACGCCGACCAGCTGCGCCGCGCCGAGGCCTTCGGCGCCGAGATCCTCGAGTTGAGCGTCGCGCTCGGCGGCACCGTCACCGGCGAGCACGGCGTGGGCATCGAGAAGCTCAATTCGATGTGCGTGCAGTTCAGCGAGCAGGAGCGTGCGCTGATGCTGGGCGTCAAGGCGGCATTCGACCCCGCCGGCACGTTGAACCCGGGCAAGGTGATCCCGACGCTGCACCGTTGCGCCGAGTACGGGCGCATGCATGTCAAGAAGGGCCTGCTGCCGTTCCCCGAGCTGGAGCGCTTCTGACAGCCGCCGCGACGATGAACGACGACCCGGCCTTGCGGCGCTTGATCGATCACGTGCTCACGGCTCGCGACACGCGCACGCCGTTGTGCCTGCATGGCCACGGCAGCAAGGCCTTCTACGGCGAGGCCCCGCGCGGCGAGCCGTTGGACATGACGCCGCTGGCCGGCATCACGCACTACGAGCCCACCGAGCTGGTGGTCACCGCGCGGGCGGGCACGCCGCTGGCCCAGTTGGAGGCGCTGCTCGCCGAGCATGGGCAATGCCTGGCCTTCGAGCCGCCGCGCTTTCATGGCGCGATCGAGCGTGCCGGGGCGGATGCCGGCACCGCGCCGCGGCTGGGCACGGTGGGCGGCATGGTCGCCGCCGGCTTGTCGGGTCCGTCGCGCGCTGCGGTCGGTGCGGTGCGCGACTACGTGCTCGGCGCGGTGCTGCTCAATGCGCAGGGCGAACTGTTGCGCTTCGGCGGCGAGGTGATGAAGAACGTGGCCGGCTACGACATCTCGCGGGTGCTCGCAGGGTCGCTGGGCATCCTCGGCCCGATCGTCGAAGTCTCGCTGAAGGTGTTGCCGCTGCCGCCGGCGCGCGCCACGCTGCGCTTCGAGTGGCGCGAGCCGCGCGCGCTGCAGCAATTGCAGCAATGGGCGGCGCAACCGCTGCCGCTGCGCGCCAGCGCATGGTGGAACGACATGCTGGTGGTGCAGCTGGCGGGTGCCGAAGCGGCGGTGCGTGCGGCCATCCACAGCCTGGGTGGCGAGCGCATCGACGCGGCGGCAGCCGATCGCTTCTGGAATGACGTGCGCGACCAGCGCGACGAATTCTTCGTCGCCGCCGGCGAGGCCGTTCGCGGCGGCGCCACGCTTTGGCGGCTGTCGGTGGCGCCGGCGTCGCCGCCGTTGGCCACCGAGGGCGCGCAGCTGATCGAATGGGGCGGCGCGCTGCGCTGGGTCGTCAACCAGGCCGATGCAGCGACGATGCGCGCACTGGCGGCCTCGCACGGCGGCCACGCCACTGCATTTCGCGGCAGCAAGCGCGATGGCGCGTTCACGCCGCCGGCGCCGCCGCTGCTGCGTATCCATCGCGAGCTGAAGGCCTGCTTCGATCCCGACCGCATCTTCAACCCCGGACGACTGATCCCTGACCTGTGATGACGACCGACACCGCACCCGCCACCGAAGAGAGCATGCGCCAGTACTACGCGCAACGCGCGCTGGTGTACGAACGCGTCTACCACAAGCCCGAGCGCCAGAGCGATCTGCGCGCGATGGAGTCGGCGCTCGCCGCGCCGTTCGCCGGCCGCCACGTGCTCGAAGTGGCCTGCGGCACCGGCTGGTGGACGCCGCACGGCGCGCGCCTGGCCGCCAGTTGGCTGGCCACCGACCTGAACCCCGAGACGCTGGCGATCGCGCAGACCAAGGCCATGCCCGCCAGCGTGCGCTTCGCGGCGGTGGATGCCTACACGCTGGCGGGCATCGAGGGGCAGCACTTCGACGGTGCATTCGCCGGCTTCTGGTGGAGCCACGTGCCGCTGGCGCGGCTGCCCGGTTGGCTTGCGCGGCTGCATGCGCGGCTGCAGCCGGGTGCCCGCGTGGTGCTGCTCGACAACCGCTTTGTCGCCGGCAGCAGCACCGCGATCTCGCGGCGCGATGACGAAGGCA
Organism: uncultured beta proteobacterium; assembly: GCA_963774185.1. Taxonomy (GTDB): domain Bacteria; phylum Pseudomonadota; class Gammaproteobacteria; order Burkholderiales; family Burkholderiaceae_C; genus JAEUPI01. The sequence goes on along the minus strand of CAVZEK010000008.1, from coordinate 34,127 downwards.
ACACCTACCAGCGCCGCACGCTCGACGACGGCAGCGTGCACGAGGTGGTGAAGAATTTTCCCGATCGCCAAGGCGCGCTGGCGGCGATCGGCGATCGCGTTCGCGACGCACACTGGCACGAGCACACGCACTATTGGGTGCTGAGCTACACGCTGCTGTGACGGCAAGCGCAACTCATCGCGGTGCAGGCCGCGGCCCGCCGCGGCGCACCGACCTGAGCGCTGAGGCCCGCTTGCGAGAGCCGATGCAGACCAATCTCAGCCCCGAATTCAAAGGCACGCCCGAAGGCCAGGCGGCCGAGGCGATCCTGCGCAAGTGCGTGCACTGCGGCTTTTGCACCGCCACCTGTCCGACCTACCAATTGCTCGGCGACGAGCTCGACGGCCCGCGCGGCCGCATCTACCTCATCAAGCAGGTGCTCGAGGGCCAGGCGCCGACGCGCAGCACGCAGGTGCACCTGGACCGCTGCCTGACCTGCCGCAATTGCGAGACCACCTGCCCGTCGGGCGTGCGCTACGGCGAGCTGGTCGACATCGGCCGCCACATCGTCGAGCAGCGCGTCGAGCGCCCCGCGGCGGAACGCAGCGCCCGCTGGATGCTCAAGCAGGGCATGACTTCGCCGCTGTTCGCGCCGGCGCTCAAGCTCGGCCAGCTGGCGCGGTCGCTGCTGCCTGCGGTACTGCAAGACAAGATCCCCAAGCACAGCGGCGCCCACGCCCACCGCTGGCCCGCGCGCACGCACCCGCGCAAGGTGCTGCTGCTGATGGGCTGCGTGCAGCCCGCCATGATGCCCAACATCAACTCGGCCACCGCGCGCGTGCTCGATGCCTGCGGCATCCAGACGCTGGTGGCCGGCGACGCCGGCTGCTGCGGCGCGCTGCGCACGCATCTGGCCGACCGCGAAGGCGGCCTGGCCGACATGCGGCGCAACATCGACGCCTGGTGGCCGCTGGTCAACGGTCTCACCGACGTCGGGCGGGTCGAGGCGATCGTGATGAACGCGTCGGGCTGCGGCGTGATGGTCAAGGAGTACGGCCAGGCGCTGGCGCACGACCTTCAGTACGCCGAGAAAGCGCAACGCATCGCCGCACTGACGCGCGACCTGAGCGAGCTGCTGCCCGAGCTGGTGCCCAAGCTCAAGCCGCGACTGGGGCTCGCAAATTGGTCGCAGCGCCGGCTGGCGTTGCATCCGCCGTGCACGCTTCAGCATGGCCAGCAGCTGCGCGGAGACATCGAGGTGGGCTTGCGCGAGCTCGGCTTCGAGGTCGACCTACCGGCCGACAGCCACCTGTGCTGCGGATCGGCCGGCACCTATTCGGTCTTGCAGCCCGATCTGGCGCATCGCCTGCGTGAACGCAAGCTCGCTGAGCTCGGCGTGCTGAAACCCAACGCCATCGTCTCGGCCAACATGGGCTGCATCCAGCATCTGCAGGCTGGCACCAGCACGCCGGTGCGGCATTGGGTGGAGGTGGTGGACCAGGCGTTGTCGCGTTAGCGGTCAGAAGGCTCAGAAGTAGAGCGCCACCACTTCAGATACCGCGCTGTCGCTGAACACCGGAATCGCCAGCAGGCCGTCGAAGCCGCTGGCCGCGAGCTCGCTGCGTCGCCACTGCGTGCCCGCAGCGGCCTGGGCGGCGCCACAGCGCCAGGCCTCGCGCACCGCCTGCGGCGCTGCCGCGGTGCCGTCGGCGCCGAGGCGGCCTTGCGCCTCACAGTGCCCATACGCGCGCCGCAAGGGCCCAGCGGCCTCATCAGGCAACCAGCTTTCGATGCGTCGCGCGATCGGCCGGCCAGCTGACGACAGCAGGCTCAACACCCAGGTCTGGTCGACGCGCACGCTGCACGGCAGCGCCAGCGCGCGCACAATGCCCGCGTGCGCCGCGACCTGCGCGCGCAGAAAGTGCGGCGACGTGTTGACGTCGTCGATGAACACCGCTGCCTCGCGTTGCCACGCCAGGCCGGGAGCACCGGCACCGCGCGCCAGCGAGCCGTCGCGGCTCAGTGCTTCGAGTTCGGGCGCGGTGGCACCGAAATAGCCTTCGGCCAGTTGCAGGTCGGTGCTCAGGCGCGGGTCGTTGTGCCACAGCTCGATGGCACCGATGTCGGCCTCGTCATCGCCGCACAGCAAGACCACCACCGAGGTCAGCGCCGCATCTTTGAAGATCGGCACCGCCACCGCGCAGCGCAGACCGGCCGCGCGGGCCGCGTGCGCACGGCGAAAGTACGAACCCTCCAGGCGCCGCAGCATCAACGGCCGCCCTTCATCCCAGGCGCGGCCGGGCAGCCCTTCGGCGCGGCCGAAGCACATTGAGCGGCTGAGAGCGCCGAATGCCGGCGCTTGCTCGAACACGCCGCCCGCCAACTCGAGCAGGCTGCCGTCGGGCGACGGCGCCCACACTTCGGCGACCCGGATGAAGGTGTTCACGCCGCACGTCAAAGCATCTTCCGCGCCAACGGCGGCGCGGCGTGTCGTCAGCGTGCCGCCTGCGGCAACCGGACCTTGACCTCGAGCACCTGCTTGTTGTCCTGGCGGCGCTGCAGCTGCACCTGGATGTCTCCGGACGGCACCTTCACGTACTTGGACACCACCTTGGCCAGCTCGCGCTGCAGCGCCGGCAGATAGTCGGGCCGCTTCTGTCCGCGCGCAGCGCGCTCTTGCTCGATCACTGCGAGCAGCCGCTGCTTGGCGAGCTGGGCCGACTTCTTGTTGCGGCCGAACAGGAACGACAGCATCGACATCACGCCCCCGCGCGCGCGAACAGGCGCTGGAACAAGGTGGGCCGCGCAGCCTGCGTGAAGCGCATCTCGCGGCTCTCGCCGAGGAAGCGGCGCACCACGTCCTTGTAGGCCTCGGACACCGCGCTGGCTTTCATGTGGATCGCCGGCACGCCCTGGTTCGACGCGTTGAGCACGGTCTGCGACTCGGGCACCACGCCGATCAGCGGGATGCGCAGGATCTCTTCGATGTCCTGCACCGACAGCATCGCGCCGCCGGCCACGCGCGTGGGGTCGTAGCGCGTGATCAGCAGGTGCTCCTTGATCGGCTCGGCGCCGTCGATGGCGCGCTGCGTCTTGGCCGCCAGCATGCCGAGGATGCGGTCGGAATCGCGCACCGACGACACCTCGGGGTTGGTGACCACCAGCGCCTCGTCGGCGTAGTGCATCGCCAGCAGCGCGCCGGTCTCGATGCCGGCCGGCGAGTCGCAGACGATGTATTCGAAGCCCAGCTCGGCCAGCTCGTCGAGCACGCGCTTGACGCCGTCTTGGGTCAGTGCCTCCTTGTCGCGTGTCTGCGAGGCAGCGAGGATCGACAGGTTGTCGCACTGCTTGTCCTTGATCAGCGCCTGGTTGAGCTTGGCTTCCTCGTGGATGACGTTGATCAGGTCGTACACCACGCGGCGCTCGCAGCCCATGATCAGATCGAGGTTGCGCAAGCCGACGTCGAAGTCGATCACGGCGGTCTTGTGGCCTCGCAACGCGAGCCCGGAGGCGAAGCTGGCGCTGGTGGTGGTCTTGCCCACGCCGCCCTTGCCCGAGGTCACTACGATGATTCTCGCCATCGCGAAGAAGTCCTTTCAGTGGTGGAAAGAGAGCGCAGGACTTCAGCGCGAGTGCAGACTCAGCATGGCAGGGCCTCGACCAGCAGGCTGTCGCCGTCGAGTCGGGCCAACGCGGGCCGCGCCTCCAGCAGTGACGGCACGGCCGCCTCGCCGGTGCGATAGATGCCGGCGATCGACAGCAGCTGCGCCTGCATGCAAGTGGTGTAGATGCGGGCCGAGGTGTCGCCCTTTGCGCCGGCCAGCGCGCGGCCGCGCAACGGCGCGTAGACGTGGATGCTGCCGTCGGCGATCACTTCGGCGCCGTAGCTGACCAGCGCCAGCACGACCAAGTCACCGCCGCGCGCGTAGATCTGCTGCCCCGAGCGCAGCGGCTTGTCGATCACCAGCGGCGGCGGCGCCGGCAATTGCACCTCGCGGATCGATTCGGTCAGCAGCAGCGCCTGGGCGCCACGTGGTGTGTCGGGCGCCTCGGCCAGACCGGCGGCAGTGGCGGCGGCCATCTGCTCGGCGTTGCCGCCGCGCGCGGCCACCGGCACCAGGTGATGGCTGCGCAACAGGGCGATCAATGCACCAAAGTCGATCGGTTCGCACGCTTCATGCACGCGCGTGAGGTCGACGGCCACCGGGTCGTTGTCGAACAAGTCCGGCGTGGCCGCCACCCGCTCAGCCAATTCCTGCGCCAGCACCGCGAGGTCGGTGGTCTTGAGCACCACCGCCACCAGCGTCAGCGACGCGCTGCGCAACTCGAGGAGCGCAGCGGACTTCGCTGGGGTGGCAACGGCCATGCGTAGGAGGTGATCGAAAGCCGGCGATTCTATCGGGGTCGCCGCGTCCGACATCTCCCTAATCCGGTGGCCGCACCTTCGTGTTCACAACGCGCGGCGCGGCGCCCCGGCTGCCACCCGATTCGGTGAGCGTCAGCAGGATGTCGGCGTACCACGCGCAATTGAGGCCCAAGGATTCGTCCTGCTGCAGATCGCGCGTGCGCATGTCCATGCGCGCGGCGTGAACGCCCAGCAGTTTCCACGGCAAGCCACCGTCTTCGCGGCCCGCCGCGGCGGCGCGCATCACCACCGGCGCACCGCTGGTGCCGCGGTGCGTGCGAGCATCGGTGAGGAAGTAACCCTGGCCCTGAAAACGCAGGCCGAACGACGAGGCGATCGCCGCCTGACGCACCACCGGCAGGTGATGCATCGTGTCGTGAAAGCCGAGCGGAAATCCGACGATCAGCAGCGACGTGCCGACCTCGATGTCGTCGAGCGACGCTTGCAGGTTGGCTGGTGTGAACGCGCGCAGGTTCGCCGAGCGCGGCAGTGCCGCGCGGTCCAACTCGATCACCGCCACGTCGATGTCGCCGCCGGTGTCCTGGCCTTGGTGCCAGATTCCCTTGCCCTCGTGATACAGCAAGACCGAGAAACCGGTCGATCGTGTCAGGTTGACGTTGTCGACATGCAGCTCGATCTCGATGCGGTTTGGCCTGTGTTCGCTCGGCTCGTCGATCACGACATGGCGGCTGGTCACCAGGTACAGCCGCTCGTCGCGCTCGAAGAAGAAACCGCTCGCCTTGGTAAGCAGCCGCTGGCCATCGAAGGTGGAGATCTGCGTCGCAGTCAGCAACAGGGGCTCGATCATGTCCTGGCTCGGGGGTTGGCCTGCGTCGTCACCGGCGCAGTATGGCTTGCGCGCTCGACGCATCCGCGCGCCCAGCGCTCACACGAGGGCAGCGTACAGTCATTCACTCGATGTCACTGGCGCAATGGTCGTTGTTCGTCGGCACCTTGCTCGTCACGATGGTGCTGGCGGGCACGTTGTTGGGGCGGCTGCCGCTGTCCAGCGCGATGGTCTATCTGGCGCTGGGATGGTTGCTGGGGCCCGACGTCGCCGACGTCCTGCGTCCGGACCCCGCAGCGCATGCCGGCGTGCTGGAACAGCTGGCCGAGGTGGCGTTGCTGATTTCGCTGTTCGTGGTCGGGCTGCAACTGGGCGTGCCGCTGCGTGACCGTCGTTGGTGGCTGCCGCTGCGCCTGGCGTTTCTGTCGATGGCCATGATGGTGGCGATGATCACTGCCATCGGCGTGGCGTGGCTAGATCTGCCATTGGGTGCCGCGGTGCTGCTGGGTGCGATCCTCGCGCCCACCGATCCGGTACTAGCCTCCGGCGTGCAGTCCGACCCTGGCTCGCGGCCCGATCGCCTGGGTTTCAGTCTGGCCGGTGAAGGCGGGCTCAACGATGGTGCCGCGTACCCATTCGTGATGCTCGGACTCGGGCTGCTCGGCCTGCACGAACTCGGCCCCGGCCTCGCTCGTTGGTACGGCATCGACCTGTTGTGGGCCACGCTCGGCGGCGTTGCGATCGGCTGGGTGCTGGGCACAGCCACCGGGCGACTCGTCGTCTACCTGCGCAGCCGCCATGACGAGGCGGTGGGCCTGGACGAATTCTTGGGGCTCGGTCTGGTGTGCCTGGCCTATGGCATCGCGCTGCTGTGCCTGGCTTCCGGATTTCTCGCCGTGTTCTCGGCCGGCTTGGCCTTGCAGCGCGTGCGCGAGCGTCCGCGGGCCGACACCGAGCCGCTGGCCGCCACCAGCGACTTGGAAGGTCACGCGTACGAAACGCTGGCGACGCATTCGCACCATGCGAGCGCCACCATGCGCGACTCGGTGCAGGGCTTCAACGAGCAGCTGGAAAAGCTGGCCGAACTGGCGCTGGTGCTGGTGGTGGGCGCCATGCTGGCCTATGCGCCGCCGCTGCCGGCCGTCTGGTGGTTCGTGCCGCTGCTGTTGCTGGTGTTGCGGCCGCTGTCTGTGATCACGGCGATCGTCGGCGAGAAGCTCACGCGGCCCCAGCGCGTGTTGATCGGCTGGTTTGGCATTCGCGGCATCGGCTCGGTGTTCTACCTGCTGCTCGCGCTGCGCCACGGCCTCGATGCGAATGTGGCCAACACGCTCGTGTCGCTGACGCTGTGGACGGTGGCAGCGTCGATCGTTGCCCACGGGGTGACGGCCCAGCCGCTGATGCGTCGTTATCTGGATTGGCGCAAGCGCGAATCGGTGCTGCCGGCGCCGCACGACGCGAGCCCGTGATCCGGCGCTGCCCGGCCCGCCTTCCCACCTACTCTTGCTTGGAGCAAGCCATGCACAAGCCCGACGACATCGCAACCAAGCTGATGGGGATGCCCTACGAGAAGCTCGATGAGCGCGCCAAGAACGTGGCGCGGCATGTGGCCGGGCGCAAACACATCGCGCGCAATCTCGCCAAGGCCTTCGTCGACGAGCAGGCATCCCCTGGCCAGCGTGCCGCTGACGCGGTGGCATCGTTCGGCGGTTCCTGGACCTTCGTCGGCCTTTTCGGCGCGACCTTGCTGGTGTGGGTGGCACTGAACGCCGTCTTGCTGATCAACCGCGGCGCCACGTTCGATCCCTACCCGTACATCCTGCTCAATCTCCTGCTGTCGATGCTGGCGGCCATGCAGGCACCGATCATCCTGATGTCGCAGAACCGGCAATCAGAGAAAGACCGGCTCAGCGCCGAACACGACTACGAGGTCAACCTCAAAGCCGAGTTGGAGATCATGCTGCTGCACGAAAAACTCGACCTGCTGCGCGAAAAGCAGTGGGAAGAGTTGCTGCGCTTGCAGAACGAGCAGTTGAGCCTGCTGGCGGCACTGCATGAAAAGCGGCCGCCGGCGGCCCTTGGGCCCGCGGCGGGTGCCTGAGTTCTGCGCGGCGCGTTGCGCTCGGGTCCGCGCCACGTAGGAATCGTCCGACAATTAGCCGCAGGTTTCGCCGATGGCGTTCCCTGCGGATCTCAAGCCAAACTCGGCCGGCGCTCGCTGACGTAGGGGCCCGTCCTTACCGCACGCCAAGGAAGTGCCCGTCCCGATGCCGCCGCTCAAGACCTACATCGTCGAAGACAGCCCTGTCATCCGCGAGAACCTGATCGCCACGCTCGAGGAGCTGGCGCCGGTCGAGGTGGTCGGCACGGCCGAAGACGAAACCACCGCGGTGCAGTGGCTCACGCGGCCCAGCAACCATTTCGATCTGGTGATCGTCGACATCTTCCTGAAGGGCGGCTCCGGGCTGGGTGTGCTCAGAGCGGCCCACACGCTGACGCAACCGCACAAGCTGGTGGTGCTGAGCAACTACGCCACCCCGGACATGCGGCGCAAGTGCCTCGACCTGGGCGCCGACCGGGTGTTCGACAAGTCCAACGAGATCGATGCGCTGATCGCTCTACTGCGACCGCGCTGGCTGCCGGCGAGCACCGGCAACAGCGGGCACGGCGCGTTGCATGGGCTGAACGGGCTACTGGATCAGGCCGTTCTTCAGCGCGTAGTAGGTCAGGTCGCTGTTGGAGGCGAGCTTCATCTTCTCCATCACCCGCGTGCGGTAGGTGCTGACGGTCTTGACGCTGAGCGACATGCTCTCGGCCATGTGGCCGATGGTCTCGCCCTTGGCCAGCCGCAGGAAGACCTGCAGCTCGCGCTCCGACAGTTGTTCATGCAGCGGCTTGTCGCCGCCGCCGCCCAGACCGTCGGCCAGCTGCTCGGCCACGCCGGCGGTGATGTACTTGCGCCCGCGGTGCACCGTGCGGATGGCGCTTGACGATCTCTTCGGGGTCGCAGTCCTTGTTCAGATAGCCGCTGGCGCCCTGGCGCAGCAGCGTGGTGGCGTAGTGCGCCTCCGGAAAGCCGCTGAGAATCAGCACCGGCAGGTCGGGCGCGCGCGCCTTGATGGCGGCCAGCGCGTCGACCCCGCTCTGGTCGGGCATCGAGATGTCCATCACGATCACGTCGACCTCGCCCTTGCGCACGATGTCGAGCGCCTCGCGGCCGTTGGCCGCCTCGGCCACGACGCTGAAGTCGACTCTGGTCGGCGAAGAATTGCCGCAAGCCGGCCCGAACCATGGCGTGGTCGTCGACGATGGCAATTCGAATCATGATGTGTGGCCGCGCGATTCGCCGCATGATCCCACGTTTAGGGACGTGAGTTGAGCATGGATGTCCTCACCGATCGTCAAGCGCAGTCCGTTCGTCCTGCCGCTGGCCTTTCTCGCGGCGGTGGCGATGGTGTTCATCAGCGAAGGCTCGTATCGCCAGGCGGTGAGCACGCTCGACGCCCTGGGCACGATGGCGACCGCCCGCTCCCACATCCAGAGCCTGGAGCGCAGCATGCTGAACGCCGAGACCGGCCAGCGCGGCTATCTGCTGAGCGGCGACAGCGAGTACCGCAAACCCTATGACGATGCGCTGCATGGAAATCGGGTCCTCGCTGAAGTTCCTGGTGCAGCACTATCGAGCCGACCCGCAGGCGAGCAAAGTGCTCACGACGTCTGAGCAAGTTGATCGAGACGAAGGTGTCGGAGCTCGCGCTGACCGATGCGCCTGTACGACGAAGGCAACGCACGGCAACCGCCGACATCATGAAGCAGCGGCATCGGCAAGGAGCAGATGGACGCCATCCGCAAGCTCAGCGCCGAACTGCTGGAGCATGAGTCGCGCAACGTAGAGGCGGGCAGAAACGACATCTACCAGACACTGATGCTCAACCGCATCGGCGTGGCCGTGCTGAGCGCATTCAGCCTGCTGGCGCTGTTCCTGTACCTGCGCCAGAGTTCTGCCCTCGACAAGCAACGGCAGGAGCAGCAGCACCTGGTGCAGGCCGAGCGCGACCGCCTCGAGGTCGAGGTCGGCGCAGCGCACCGCCGCAGCTGACCGAATTGACGCACCACCTGCAAACGGCGCGCGAAGACGAGCGCAGCCGGCTGGCGCGCGACCTGCACGACGAGCTCGGTGCGCTGCTCACCTCGGCCAAGCTCGACGCCGCGCGCATCAAGTCGCGCCTGGCCGGCACGGCGCCCGAGGCCCTGGAGCGGCTGAGCCACCTGGTCGAAACGCTCAACAGCGGCATCGCGCTGAAGCGCCGCATCATCGAAGACCTGCGCCCGTCGGCGCTCAGCAACCTGGGGCTGGTGGCGGCGCTGGAGATCCTGACGCGCGAGTTCGCCGAGCAGTCGGGCATCGCGGTTCATCACGCGCTCGAACCGGTACCGCTGGAGGCCGACGCCGAGCTGGTGGTGTACCGCCTGGTGCAAGAAGCCATCACCAACATCGCCAAGTACGCCAAGGCCAAGCAGGTCTGGGTCAGCCTGAGCGCACAGGGCGGCCACGTGCAGGCGTCGGTGCGTGACGATGGCGTGGGCTTCGACATCAGCGCACAACCGGGCTCGGCGCACGGGCTCGTGGGCATGCGTTTTCGTGTCGAAGCGGAGGGCGGAACCCTGACGCTGCAGTCGACGCCCGGGGAGGGCACGCTGATTCAGGTGTCGCTGCCGGCGACGACCACGGTCGCGGCCTGAGGCTGGGCCCACAGATATCCGGGCTGCCAAACACGCGATGGGGTGGTACCCGGGGGCGGCTCCAGTTCGCTGGTGTGAGCGCCGTCCTACGCAGGCACCCAGGCCCGCCCGACAAGGCGCCGGCCGCACCGCCGATCGTCAGCATGAGCGCCTCCGGCCAGACTGGCGACATCGCAGCGCATTCAGCTGCGACGGCTTGAGAGCCCTGTGTGGCGCGGCCGATCGTTTCTTCAGGAGTCCCATCATGCTGTATTACGCCGTTGTATTTTTCGTCATCGCCTTGGTCGCCGCCCTGTTCGGCTTTGGCGGTATTGCCGCCAGCGCGGTAGGGATCGCCAAGATCCTGTTCGTCGTGTTTGCCGTCCTGACCGTGGCCAGTCTGCTGTTCGGCTTGATCCGCAGCAGCTGAACGCACGTGCCTTCACTCACACCAGCCGCTCTCACCCACCCAGGAGTTCTCAATGATCACCAGCAAGCCTGTTGAAGCCACGACCAACGCCGCCGACCCGGGCAGCAACGCGCAGGATCTTCGACAACAGATCTCGCCGTTGCTGGCGCGTGCCGGTGAACAGGCCAGCGCGCTGGCTCAGCGCGGCGTGGACACTGTGCGCGATCGCTCGTTGCAAGTGCGCGAGCAGGCGCTGCGTGCGTCGGACAACACGCTGAACTACATCAAGGACGAGCCGGTCAAGGCGGTGTTGATCGCGGCGGCCGCCGGCGCCGTGCTGATGGCTTTGATCGGGCTGTTGCGCAGGTCCAATTGATCTGAGCGCGAGCGGTTCGTTATGCACCCGCTGCTTCACCTGGTCGCGAACCAGCCGCAGTTGCTGGCCGACCATGCGCAAGCCTATGCCGAGCTGGCTGCGGTGCAGGTCGCCCGTTTGTCTGCCGACTGGAAACGCCGGGTGCTGCTGGCCGCGGCCACGCTGTGCGGCTTGGTCGTCGCCAGCGTATTGGGCGGTGTGGCGCTGATGTTGTGGTCCGTCATGCCGGCCGTTCAACCGAGCTGGATCCTGTTTGCGACTCCGACGTTGCCCGCCTTGCTGGCCGCGTGTTGCCTGGTGGTGCTGCGCAGGCAGTACCCCGACGCTGCGGCGCAAAACCTGTGGCAACAGGTCAAGGCCGACCTGCAGGTGTTGCGCACGGCGGCCGGCGCATGAACTCTTCAACCTCAATGACCACCGAACACTCGGCGCTCGTTCGATTGACGCTGTCGCGCGAGCGGCTGCGCCAGGCGCTCGGCGATGCATCGACGCCTCGGCACGAATCGGTGAATCGGCCCGCGAGCCAATCGACCGATGCTTGCAGTGACACGCCATCCACAGGATCTGTGGCCCATCTCCTGATCGAGGCCGTGCGCGGCGTGTGGTCGCTGCCCCCGCTGCACGATGCCGTCGACGCGGCGGCCGGGGCCGCCCGCTCCGCGTTGCGACCGACCGCACAGCGCCACCCGATGGGCCTGATGGTGGGCGCGTTGTTGATGGGTGGCCTGCTGGTCTGGAGTCGACCTTGGCGCTGGATGCTCAGGCCCGTGTTGGCCGCCGCATGGATGCCGCAACTGCTGCTGTGGGCCGTTACGCAGCGGCCGATCCGGTCATGGACTTCGCTGCTGACGCTGGCACAACCGCGGCGAGCGGCGACGACGAGGCCGGCGCCAACACAGCAGTGAGCCGACTCTCGGCGCGATCGCCGAAGAACGCGTAGCCGGTCTGGTCGCGCTTGGCGCGATACATCGCGATGTCGGCATGCTTGAGCAAGGCCGCGGCGGTGGCCCCGTCCGCAGGATATGTCGTGATGCCGATGCTCGGGCGCACGATCAGCTTGCAGCGGCCGATCTGCACCGGCGCCGACACCGTGTCGAACAGCTTGCAGGCCAGATGGATCAGTTGATCGCGGTTCGGCACATTGCTCACCAAACAGGCGAACTCGTCGCCGCCGAGGCGGCTCACCATGTCTTGCGCACGCAGGGCCCAGCGCAGACGGGTGGCGACGATCTTGAGCAGCTCGTCGCCGATGTCGTGCCCATGCGAGTCGTTGACGGACTTCAGGCCGTCGAGATCAAGATACAGGATGGCGAGCCCAGTCGACGCAGGCGCCGCCAGGGTCAGCAAGCGATCGAGTTGCTCGCCGAAGCAACGCCTGTTGGGCAGCTCAGTCAAGCTGTCGTGGAGAGCCAGGTGGCGCGCACGCTGCTCCTCATCGCGCGTATCGAGCAATTCGGCGCGCGCCCGGGCCAGCGCAGATTGCGAGTCGGAGAATTCGCGTTCGAGTTGCTGGCAGCGCCCAAGTTCGTGCGCGAACGAAGCACCGAGCGTGTCCAGGGCAGCCACGCACTCCAGCACTTCGACCTTGACGCGGTCCAACGCTCCTTGTGCGACCGCCGCGTTGGTTGCGACCACGGGATCGCCAACGATCGATCGCAGCCTGTCCTCAACGGCTGCGAACAAGATGCCCCAGTCGGTGGCGACGACCTGAAGCGACGGGCCAGGGACGATCGCGCCCAGCGCAGTCAATGCGTCGTTCGCCGACATGCTGCCGCCCCACCGTGTGGTCCGTTTGGCGGATCGTCTAGCGCTGCCAGCGGCTTCTTCCCACCAACGGTCCCTTGCGAGCCGGTGTCGCTCGCTGCAGCGCGGGCGCACCCGCCGCCTTCTGCGCCGTGACGGGAGTCGATGCCGCCACGTTGCCCGGCGGCGGTGAACCCTCGGCGGTGAAGTCGGCTTGTTGCTGCGCCAGGGTCTTGGGCTTCGGGGACAACAGGGGTTTTCGCACGATCATCGGTGACCTCTGCAAAGGCGAGCCACGCGCACGTGGCCAAGCACACTTCTAGCCTGCGACACGGCTCGGGTCTGTACGCCGTCCAACATAGATCGCGGCCTGCCGGGCGCAGCACCGGCTCGTTGGCGACCGCTAGCTTCGCGGCATGGCCTGCAGGTCGGGGCCGCGCAGCATCACCGGCTCGATCGAACCTTTGGCTACCCGGCGCCGCACGGCGGCATGAATCTCCGCCGCGTTCGCCGTGTAGGTAGCCAGCGGATCGTCGTCGGTCTGGTTGGGGTGATACCGGTAGTGCAGGACGTCGTTGCGGATGCTGGAGCCGACGTACTGATCGTCGACCAGAACCCAAAAGCGCACCGTGCCCGAGGCCAGGTGAAAAAACGGCTCCTGGATCACAGGCTCGTCGGGGCCCAGTGGCAGCTGAGCGCTCATAGCCAGTACGCCCAGGCGCGCGCGAACGCCTCCTTGAAGCGCAGATCAAGCGTGCGACGCTCCCACTGCACCAGCACGATCGCGTCGGACGCCGCCAGGTCGCGCTCGAACATCGCCTGCAGCTGATCGCCGAACTCCGCTCCCAGCACCACCGCGTTCAACTCGTGGTTGTGCAGGAAGCTGCGCCAGTCGAGGTTGGTCGAGCCGACGGTGGCCCACACGCCGTCGACCAGCGCCGTCTTCGAGTGCAGGATGACGCCGCGCCGCTCGTAGATCCTGCACCCCGGCACGCAGCAACTGCGTCGTAGTAGCCGCGCCCGGCGTGGAAGACCAGCCACGAATCGGTCTGGCCGGGCAGGATCAGCGTCACGTCGACGCCGCGCTGCGCCGCGGCCTCGAGCGCGGCCAGCAGCTGCGGGTCGGGCACGAAGTAGGCGTTGGTGAAGTGCACGCTGGTCTCGGCGCTGGCGATGGCCGACAGCAGCGTGGCGTAGATCAGGCTGTAGGGCTCGTCGGGCGAACTGCCGATGGCGCGCACCACCTGCCGGCCCGCCGGCTGCAGCGGTGGGAAGTAGTTCGTCGCGGCCAGCGGTTCGGCCTTTCTGGCTTTCCCAGGTGGCGAGGAACAGCTTCTGCAATTCGGCCACCACCGGGCCCCGCAGTTGCAGATCGGTGTCGCGCCAACCCGGGCCCGTCGTCGGGCCGGGCCCGTGATTGACGGCCAGACGAACCACTGGAGTAGACGCTGCTGATGTTGATGCCGCCCAGAAATGCCGTGCGACCGTCGACGATCAGCAGCTTGCGATGGTCGCGCTGATTCAGCTCCCAGTCCTTGCGCACCGCCATCGGGTTGAGCGGGTTGAACTCGAGCACGCGAATGCCGCTGGCGCTCAGCCGATCGAAGAAGGCCGCCGGCGTGCCGATGGTGCCCGCGCTGTCGCGGATCAGGTTGACCTGCACGCCCTGGCGCTGTTTGTCGATCAGCGCCTGCGCGAACCGCTGACCGACCTCGTCGTCGTCGAGGATGTAGGTCTCCATGTTGATGTGGTCGCGCGCGGCGGCGATGGCCGCCAGCATCGCGCGGTAGGTGGCCGGGCCGTCCTTCAGCAGCGACACCTGGTTGCCCGTGGTCAGCGGGCTGCCGACGATGGCCTCTTCGAGCGCCAGGTGGCGATCGAAGATGCTGGTCGGTTGGCCCGAGGCGCCCAGGCCATCGAGAACGGCCTTGCTTTGCGCGGCCGACAACGGCCCGCGCGAGCCCTCCAGCTGCACCGCCGCACCGGCGGGTCGGGCCAGGTCGGGCACGATGGTCGGCAAGCTGCTGCAGCCGGCGATGCACAGCCACAACAGTGGCATCGCATGCCACAACCAAAATGGCCGGTGGACCGGTGCCATGGCGATCGCTGCCCGGCTCAAGGTCTTGCGCTCACGCGCCAGATGACATTGCCCACGTCGTCGGCCACGAGCAACGCGCCTCGCTGGTCGATCGCCACGCCGACCGGCCTGCCGAATGCATCACCCTCGTCGCTGAGAAAACCGGTCAACACATCGATCGGTTGGGCACCGGTGGGTCGGCCGCTTTCGAACGGCACGAAGACCACCTTGTAGCCGCTGTGCGGCCGGCGATTCCACGAGCCGTGCTGGCCGACGAACATGCCTTGGGCAAACGCGGCGGGCAAGCTGGTGCCCGACGATGAGACCAGGCCGAGCGAGGCCGTGTGTGGGCCCAATGCATAGTCCGGCGCTGTCGCGCGGGCCACCAGATCGGGGCGCGGTGGCGTCACGCGTGCATCGATGTGCTGGCCGTAGTAGCTGTAGGGCCAGCCGTAGAAGGCGCCTTCGCGCACCGAAGTCAAGTAGTCGGGCACGAGGTCGCTGCCGAGTTCATCGCGCTCGTTGACCACCGCCCACAGCGTGGTGCCCCGCGCGTCCCAGGCCAGACCGTTGGGATTGCGCAAGCCCGAGGCGTAGATGCGGTGGGCTCCGGTCTGGACATCCACCTCCCAGATCGCGGCGCGCTCGAATTCAGCCTCCATGCCGCGTTCGGCGACGTTGCTGTTGGAGCCCACGGTCACGTACAGCTTGCTGCCATCGGCACTGGCAATCAGGTTCTTGGTCCAGTGGTGGTTGATGGCGCCGGCGGGCAAGTCCACCACCTTCTGTCCCGGCGCGGTGACGCGTGTCTCGCCGGTGGCATACGGGAAACGCAGCACCGCGTCGGAGTTGGCCACGTACAGGTCGTGGCCCACCAACGCCATGCCGAACGGTGCGTTCAAACCCTCGAGCAGCACCGTGCGCTGATCAGCGACGCCGTCACCATGGGTGTCGCGCAGCAGCGTGATGCGATTGGCACTGGGCACCCCCGCACCGGCGCGCTGCATCACCAGACCCATCACCCAGCCCTTGATGCCGACCGCGTTGTCGGGTCTCGTCGGGGCATTGGTCTCGGCCACCAGCACATCGCCGTTGGGCAGCACCAGCAACCAGCGTGGGTGGTTGAGATCGCGTGCGAATGCACGCACGCTCATACCGGGTGCCGCCTGCGGCGCAGCACCAGCTGCCCAGCCTTGCGCGGGCGCGATGTGAACGGTGGGGATCAGCGTTTGCCGCGGCGGCGGCAGTGTGGGGCGTGGACCGATGCCATCGGCGAGCGGCAGCGCGGCCATCTCACCGCAGGCAGCCAACGCCCATGCCGCGGCCAACGCAAGCCAAGGAGCGACCCGGTGCGCTCGCGCGGGTCTGCGTGCGACCCGCGGCGACTCCGTCACAAGCGTCCCATGGCCAGCAGCACGAGGACCACCAGCAAGACCAAGCCCAAGCCGCCGCTGGGCACGTAACCCCAGCCGCGGCTATAGCCCCAGGTCGGCATGGCGCCGACCAGCATCAGGACCAGAACGATCAGCAGAATGGTTCCCAAGCTCATGGAGATCTCCTTCAGGGGGCGAATAGGTCGATTCGGTTTTGTGGTCCCGGCCAGGCTCGTCGGCTCGGTGGCTTGATCCGTTGTTCCTGGCCTCGGTTGGTTTCATTGCCGCGCAATCGCCGTCAGTGAAACCTCGTGTGCCCGTTCAAACAGCCTAGGCGCTCTCCCGCCAGAGTTCGGTGCGGTGGCAGACATAGAGGCGCGCATTCATTGGCGCCGCTGCGCGGGGCATCAGCCCAGCCGGACTTGTGTGCGGCAACGAACGGCCCGTCGCGTCAGCGGCGCGCACCATTGAATGCTCCAGGACGCTACGTCCCCAACTTGCGGAGCCCTCGATGACCCAATTCCGACTCGCGATTTGCAGCATCGCATTGGCAGGCCTGCTGGGTCTGTGCGCCAACAGCCAAGCGCAGATGTCGACGCCCAACAGCAGCACCATGACGGCGCAGCTGTCCGGCGCCAGCGAGGTGCCGCCCACGACGGGCAGCGGCAGCGGCACGCTGCAGGCCACGCTGGACAAGCAGACCCGTGTGCTCACCTGGTCGCTCACGGTCGCCGGCCTGAGCGGCCCGCCGACGGCCGCTCACTTTCATGGCCCGGCGATGGCCGGCGGCAACGCCGGTGTGGCGTCTCCGATGGTGGTGGGCTTGAAGAGTCCCGACAACGGCGTCGTCACGCTGACGACAGCACAGGTCGAAGACCTGCTGGCCGGAAAGTGGTACGTCAACGTGCACACCACGGCCAACCCGAACGGCGAAATCCGCGGTCAGGTGATGATCGGGCCGTGATCGGCGACTGTTGACGGGCCACAATCAGACCTCGCGGACCCGCGCCGACAGTGTGCCGCGGTGCCGCCGAGGACATTCATGGAGTTCAAGGACTACTACGCAACGCTTGGTGTGACGCGCACGGCGACTGCCGACGAGATCAAGCGTGCTTACCGCAAGCTGGCGCGCAAGTACCACCCTGATGTCAGCAAGGAGCCTGATGGCGAGGCCCGATTCAAGGAGGTGTCCGAGGCCTACGAAGCGCTGAGCGACCCCGAGAGGCGGGCTGCGTACGATGACATCGGACTGCGCCACAAGGACGGCCAGCCGTTCAACCCACCGCCCGGCTGGGACAGCGGCTTCGAGTTCAGCGGCCGCGATTTCGGCGACGGCGCCGATCTCAATCACAGCGACTTCTTCGAGGCATTGTTCGGCCGTCAGGCCACGGGGGCTCGAGGCGCGCGCGCTGCGCGGCACGGTGCCGGCAGCGACCATCACGCGAGGGTGCAGATCGAATTGGAAGACGCCTACCGAGGTGGCGTGCGCACGATCTCGCTGCACATGCCGCAGGTCAGCGCGCAGGGCCACGTGACGATGGTCGAGCGCCAGTTGGACCTGCACATTCCCAAGGGCATTCGAGCCGGACAGCACCTTCGGCTCGCCGGCCAGGGCGGGCCTTCCGGGCAGGGCGATCAACCGCCTGGCGACCTGTATCTCGAAATCGAGTTTGCCACGCACCCGCAGTTCAGGGTCGACGGCCGCGACGTCTATGTCGACCTGCCCGTGGCGCCTTGGGAAGCCGCTCTCGGCGCCAACGTCATGCTGCGGACACCCGGTGGCCAAGGAATCCAGATCACGGTGCCACCAGGGTCGCCGGGCGGCCGCAAGTTGCGCCTGAAGGGCCAGGGGCTGCCCAGCACTCCTGCCGGCGATCTGTATGCGGTGCTGTCAATCGTGCAGCCGCCGGCCGACACAGCGGCCGCCCAGGCGGCGTACCGGACCCTGGCACAGACCTTCGGCGACTTCGATCCGCGCCGCAGCTTGCAAGGATGAAACGATGAGTCAAACGAATCTTGCCGCCGCCCCTGCAGTGCTCGTGGAGGACGATGTCGAGTTCACCCTCGACGAGCTGTGCCGTATCTGCCGCGCCGATGAAGCGCAGTTGCGTGCGCTGATATACGAAGGTGTGCTGACGCCGAGCGGCGAGGATCCACAGCAATGGCGCTTTGCAGGCACGGTGTTGCGGCGCACGAGGGTGGCGCTGCGCCTGACTCGCGATCTGCAGCTGAGCGCCGACGCAGCGGCGCTCGTGCTCGACCTGCTCGATGAAATCGAGGTGCTCAAATCGCGACTTCGCCGCACCGCAGATCACTGAGTGGCCACCGCGCCCTCGCGGTTGAGCCGTTCGAATGCCGTGACCGTCAACGCGTTCTGGGCGCGCAGCGCCACGGCATCGGGCGATGATGCGTTCAGTTTTTGCAGGCAGCTGTCGCGCACGAGGCGACTGCGCAACTCGTTGCAGCGCAATGCTGCGGCGCTGTGCAAGGCCGTGATCTCGCGGCGCAATTCGCCCTGGCGCACGGCGCTGCGCACGACCTGGTGAAAAGCCAGCAGCAGCCCAAGGAGAATCAATTCATGGTCTATTTCGCCCCAGGCGCCACGCACGCTCCGCACCACACACCTGCCGAGTGGACTGCTAAATACAAAGGAAAGTTCGACCAGGGCTGGGACAAGGTGCGCGAGGAGACGCTCGAGCGCCAGAAAAAAATGGGTGTCGTTCCGGAAAATACCGTGCTGGCACCCAAGCCCGAGGCAATCAAGGACTGGGACAAGTTGACCCCAAACGAGAAGAAACTCTTCGCACGCCAGATGGAGACCTTTGCCGGATTTGCAGAATACACCGACTTTGAAGTAGGCCGCCTGTACGATGCCATTAAAGAGCTCGGTCAACTCGACAACACACTATTTATCTATATTATCGGCGACAACGGCAGCAGTGCCGAAGGCGGAATGGTCGGGATGTACAACGAAATGACATATTTCAACAAGGTTCAGGAGACCGTTGATGAGCAGCTGAAACATTACAACGACTGGGGAGGTCCGACCACCTACCCGCACTTTGCCGCAGGCTGGGCGGTAGCGGGCGATTGTCCGTTCCAGTGGACCAAGCAGGTGGCCGGTTCTTACGGTGGCACCACCAACCCGGTTATTATGTCGTGGCCATCCCGGATCCAGCCCGACAGCAAAGTGCGGAGTCAGTTCCACCACGTGATCGACATCGCCCCCACTGTTTACGAGGCGGTAGGCATACCGGCTCCCAAAATGGTGAACGGCGTGGAACAGCGCCCTATCGAAGGGACCAGCATGCTCTATACGTGGGACCAGCCGGATGCAAAATCGACCCATACCGTCCAGTATTTCGAGATCTTGGGCAATCGCGGGATTTACAGCGACGGCTGGTTTGCCTGCACCGTCCACAGGGCACCGTGGGAGACTGCCCCGCGCCATCCCCTCCGCGATGACGTTTGGGAACTCTATGACATGAACAATGATTTCAGCCAGGCAAACGACCTCGCCAAGTCGAACCCTGCCAAGCTGAAGGAGTTACAGGACCTCTTTGCAAAGGAGGCGGAAAAATATCACGTATATCCAATCGACGACCGCGTCTTTGAACGTCTGATACCGAAACTTGCCGGACGCCCCGACATCATCGGCAACCGCACGGAGTTCACCGTTTACTCCGGTATGAGGGGAATGATGGAGAATGCCTTCATTAATGTAAAGAACCAATCATACACTATGACGGCAAACCTGGATGCCGGTACCGGCAATACCAACGGGGTAATCCTTTGCCAGGGGGGGCGGTTCGGCGGCTGGAGTCTCTGGATGAAGAACGGAAAACCAATGTTCTCATACAACGTCCTCGGAATGAGCGTGACCACCATCGCATCAAACACAACTGTCAAAGGCAATACTACTATCGTGTACAGGTTCGATTACGACGGCGGTGGTCCGGGCAAGGGAGGAACGATGACCATTACGTGCGACGGTAATAAGGTTGCCGAGGGCCGGATCGAGAAGACGCAGCCATTCTTCTTTTCCGCTGATGACGGCGCCGATGTAGGAATGGATGAAGGCACACAAGTGGCGGAGTACGGTGTAAGCAACAAATTTATCGGAGGGAAAGTAAGTAAGGTCACCATCGCCCTGAAACCTCAGCCCGGCGGCGGCACGGGTGCCGATGTTAAGATGATGATACAGAAATATCTGAACGAATAAACTTTGTAAATCGCTAATTCATCATAAGCAGGCCGTCACCACACGGACGGCCTGCTGTTTCTGTGCCGAAAGAGTGGCAACTGATTTATTTGTTCCCTAATCCGGGATTGTCAACGAAAACCCCAGCAGGTTCATCGATAAACCGGGATAAACGGCCGGAAATTTTGTACTTTTGTCTTTATTCCGGTATAAAATGACAATAAAATGAAAAAATTCCTCTTCACCCTGGCCATCCTGGCCGTTTTGCCGTTTGCTTCGGAAGCGCGGAGCCTGTGGGCCTACCTCACTTACTCCACCTTCAACTCCCCCGAAGGTCCCTATGTGGAAACCTATCTGACGGTTGCAGGGAACAGCGTGAAATTCATCCCGGGCGAGAACGGAAAATTCCAGGCGGCGGTGAACATCGTAATGATATTCAAACAAGGCGACCAGATAAAGGCGTTCAAGAAATACACGCTGAACAGCCCGGAGATCGCCGACACGAACAAGCTGGACTTCAATTTCGTGGACCAGCAGCGGTTCCAGCTTGAGAACGGCACCTATACCTTCGAGATCCAGCTTGCCGACAAGAACAAGGAGATCAAGTCGATGCCCTATACCCAGGACCTCATTGTTGACTTTCCCGCTGACAAGCCCTCCATTTCTGGTATCGAGTTGGTGAGGTCCTCCAAGGAGGCTTCCACACCCTCTATCCTCACCAAAAGCGGCCGCGACCTGGAACCCTATGTTTTTACATTCTATCCTGAACGGGAGACGGAACTCAAATACTACACCGAGATATACAATATGGACAAAGTGATCCCGGCCGACCAGAAGTTCCTGATATCCTGCTACCTGGAGACTGCCGAGACGGGTTACAAGCTCAATGATTATGCCATTATCCGCAAGGAGGTGGCAAAGCCGGTCAATGTGATCCTTTACAGCATGGACATCCGCAACCTGGCTTCGGGAAACTACAACCTCGTGGTGGAGGTCCGCAACCAGAACAACGAAGTGGTGGCCAGCAACCAGGTTTGGATCCAGCGCAGCAATCCCAATATCACCCTGACCCTGGCCGACTATACGCGGCTGAACACTGCCAACACTTTCGTGGACAAGATCACGAACACGGACACTCTCAGGGAGTACATCCGCTCCACCTGGCCCATTGCAGGCGGCATCGAAAACCAGTTCGTCAAGCAGTACCTTACGACCAGCGACCTGAAGCTCCTCCAGCAGTACTTCCTCGGTTTCTGGCAACACGTGACCCGGTCAATCCCGAGACGGCCTGGCTTGCCTACAACGAACAGGTCAAAAAGGTCCAGTACAACTTCGGTAGCATCCACAAGAAGGGATACAATACCGACAGGGGAAGGGTCTACCTGGTATACGGTCCTCCCAACGTACGGTCCACGGCATATAACGAGCCAAATACCTATCCCTACGAGATCTGGCATTACTATTCGATGAAGACGCAGCGCAACAAGAAATTCGTATTCTATTCGGAGGACATGGTGACCAGCGATTTCACGCTGCTTCACTCCGATGCGATCGGGGAGGTGAACTACCCGCAGTGGCAGGTCTTCCTGAGGAACAAGCTGTACGCCCCGCTCGACCTGCAGCAGACCAACACCATCAATGTGTGGGGTGACCAGTCGAAGGATTTCTGGGACCTCCCGAATTAAACAGGCGCGGATACATTTTTCCATCTGAGGGTGTGTAAATTGTTTAATTTTACACACCCTTTCTATGCGCACAGCCGTCGTCATACTCAATTGGAACGGTAAACGTTTCCTCGAGCAGTTCCTGCCCGTCCTCATCCGGCACAGCCGCAATGAGGCGCGCATCGTGGTGGCTGATAATGCCTCCACCGATGGTTCCGTCGCGTTTGTGAAAGAGGCCTTCCCGGAAGTGAAGGTGATCGTCAACCCCGAGAACGGCGGCTTCTCTAAAGGATACAACCAGGCGCTCCGACAGGTCGAAGCCACCTATTATGTTCTGCTGAACTCAGATATCGAAGTAACGGAGGGGTGGCTCACCCCTGTGATCGCACTCATGGACAGCGACCCAATGATTGGCGCCTGCCAGCCAAAGATCCTCTCGTACAGCGAACGAAACAAGTTCGAATATGCGGGGGCGGCGGGCGGCTTCATCGACAAGTATGGCTATCCCTTCTGCAGGGGGAGGATCTTCACCTCCATCGAAGAGGACCACGGACAATACAACGGGGAAGAGGAGATCTTCTGGGCCACCGGCGCCTGCATGTTCGTGCAGGGCCGACCTGTACCACTCGCTGGGCGGACTTGACGACGACTTCTTCGCCCACATGGAAGAGATCGATTTCTGCTGGCGCTTGCACAACGAGGGTTACCGGGTGATGTACTGCCCCGGATTCGTCAGTCTACCACATTGGCGGAGGAACGCTGCCCAAGATCTCGTGGAGAAAGACCTACCTTAACTTCAGAAACAACTTCTTCCTCCTCTATAAAAACCTGCCCGCCAACCGGCTCTTCCGGATCTTCGCCATGCGGTTGATCCTTGATGCGCTGGCCGCATTCAAATTTCTGCTCCAGGCCGGTTACAAGGACTTCTGGGCGGTAGTGAAGGCGCATTCAGCTTTTATGGGGCCCTCCCCCGCCTGCGGAAAAAGGAAGCGTCCGAACAGGAAAGCACCCGGCTGATCTACGGGAACTGCATCGTCTGGGACTACTTCATCCGCGACAAGCACCGGTTCACACAGCTGGAACGGAAGGCAATTTCCTTCGAAATAGCTCGGTTCAGAGCGCCTTCAGAAAGCTTTCGACCGCCAGACGGTAGGAATCGAGGCCAAATCCGGTGATAGCCCCCCGCGCGTTCGGTGACAGCAGCGAAACATGGCGGAACGTTCCCTTGCAAAAATGTTGGAGACATGAACCTCCACCACCGGGGTACGGATGGCCTTGACGGCATCGGCGATCGCCACTGAGGTGTGCGTATATCCGCCTGCATTGAGGATGATGCCGTCATATACGAACCCGGCTTTCTGGAGCATGTCGATGATCTCCCCTTCGATGTTGCTCTGGTAATATTCAATGGTGATGTCGATGGTAGTGTTTACGAAGCTTCTTCAGGTAGGCTTCAAAACTTTCGGTTCCGTATACACCCGGCTCCCTCTGTCCCAGCAGGTTCAGGTTCGGACCGTTGATAATAAGCAGTTTCATGGTGTAAAGATAGAAACTGAGTAACATGAGTGACAAGGTGACAAAGGGAACAATTCATCGGACATCCATCGAATCATCTCTCTGGCAATTTTGTTGTATCTTTGCTTCTAGTTCCAATAGGGGTGCCTTAACTATAGGGCTGAGATAATACTCTAAGAACCTGATCCGGGTAATGCCGGCGTAGGGAGGATGAAATCATGAAAAACATTCTTTTTCTTTATTCTGATGAGTGCACCGCTGGTTGTTTTTGCTCAACTGCGGCTTTCCGGCATCGTCACCGACCACGGAGGGGGTCATCCGCTGCCGGGGGCGCATGTTGTCGTCGAAAACACTTTTCTTACCGATGTTGCAGACAGCCTGCGGGCAGGTTCGCTTTATACCCTGCGAAAAGGTCCGTGCACCCTGAAATCCTCATACATCGGTTTTCACACGGTAACCCTTGACCTTTCACTAGCCGGGACACCTCCGTTATTATCCGGATGATCGGAGGAGGCGATCCTCGGGGAGGAGGTGAACATCACCGCCACCAGGGCCGGAGACAAATACCCTGCTGCCGTTTCCACCCGATCTCCCAGAAGGAGATATCGAAAAGATGAACCTCGGGAAGGACATTCCGTACATCCTCCAGAATACACCTTCCGTAACGGCCACTTCCGATGCGGGAACGGGCATCGGGTATACCGGGATGACCATCAGGGGCACCGACCTGACCGAATCAACGTCACCATCAACGGCATCCCCCTGAACGACGCCGAATCGCAGGGAGTCTGGTTCGTCGACCTGCCCGACATCGCATCCTCAACTGAGGACATCCAGGTGCAGCGCGGGGTGGGCACCTCCACCAATGGTGCAGGGGCCTTCGGTGCGTCGGTGAACATCATGACCGCCCGGCACCGGAGGATCCTTACGGCGAACTCACCGCTTACGGAGGATCCTACGGAACGGCCCGGAGCAGCTAGCTTCGGGACGGTACATTCGGCAAACACTTCGCCGTGGACGGCCGGGCTTCGTTCCTCACGTCCGACGGCTATATCGACAGGGCCTCTGCAGATCTTCGCTCCTTTTATATTTCGGGAGGCTACTACGGGAAGAACACCACCTTGAAAGGGGTCGACCTTTTCCGGCACCGAAAAGACCTACCAGGCATGGGAAGGCGTACCGGGAGACAGCCTTGCCACCAACCGCACCTTCAACCCTGCCGGGCTTTACTACGATTCCGCCGGAAACGTAAGTATTACCGGAACCAGACCGACAATTACCAGCAGGACCATTACCAGCTGATCTTTTCGCAGACAGCTCGCCCCGCCAGCTGAACCTCAATGTCGCGCTGTTCTACACGAAGGGATACGGGTATTACGAGAATTACAAGATCGGAGCAACCCTTTGCTGATTACGGGCTTCCTGATGTCATTCTGGCGGGGATACGATCACGGAGACGGACCTGGTGAACCGCAAGTATCTGAACAACGATTTCTACGGTCTCACCTTTTCATCCAACTATTCGCTGAAGAAGAAGCTGAAAGTCGACGATGGGCGGAGGCTGGAACCGGTATTACGGGGAACATTACGGAAAGGTGATCTGGGCGCAGTACGCATCCAACGGGAACAATGAACGGAACTGGTACTACAGCACCGGGGATAAGAGCGACTTCAACATCTACCTGCAAAGCCGTTTACACCCTGTTCGGCAAGCTCAACCTCTTCGCCGACCTGCAATACCGGTACGTGTACTATGCGATGGACGGCACGCTCGACGACCTGCGCACTCTGGACCAGGTCCACCTCTTCAATTTCTTCAATCCGAAAGCCGGGATCTGGTACGACTTCCCGACAAGCATCATGCCTGGCTATCCTTCGGCATCGCAAACCGCGAACCCAGCCGGAACAACTACAAGGATGCGGATCCCGACAGAATCCCCGACTTCGAAACCCTCTACGACTACGAGCTGGGCTACAACTTTCATCCGTAAATGGTTCGCGGACCGGACTGAACCTCTATTACATGCATTACCGTAACCAGCTGGTCCTCACCGGGGAGATCAACAATGTAGGCGAAGCCGTCATGGTCAATGTGCCGAAAAGCTACCGGGCCGGCATCGAAGTCGACCGCGTGCATCAGCATCCTGAAATCACTCATCTGGGACCTCAACGTCGCCTTCAGCCGCAACAAGATCCAGGATTCACCGCGTACACGGACAATTATGATGCCGACTGGAACTATCTCGGGCAGGATGACGAACTTACCTCGGGGAGACGGACCTCTCCTTCTCCCCTTCCGTCAATATTGGCAGCACCATCCGCTACATGCCCGTGAAGGGCCTGACTCTCTCGTTCTATTCGAAATACATCGGAAGGCAGTTCATCGACAACACCGCAACCATGAGCCGCTCGCTCGATCCCTGGTTCGTCAACAACCTGGGGATCGAGTACGTCGTGGAGACCGGGTTCTTCAAGGAGATCGGCTTCCAGGTGATGGTCGGCAACATCTTCAGTGCGCAAGTACGAATCCAACGCCTGGGTCTATCCCTACATCCTCGACGGAACGGAGTACGAAATGACCGGCTGGTTCCCGCAGTCGCCGGGACAAGCGTGATGGCCGGGATCACCCTGCGTCTCTGAAAAAATCGTTACTTTGCACCTGGAAAGGCATTTCCGGCATGGCAGAGCAGAGCATCGTCATAAAAAACAAGAGGGCCCGCCACGAGTATTTCCTCCTCCAGGAGTACACGGCCGGCATCCAGCTGACCGGGACCGAGATCAAGTCGATCCGTGACGGGGAAAGCGTCCATTGTGGATGCCTACTGCTCTTTTTACGGCGACGGAACTATTTCGTCAGGAACATGCACATCGCCGAGTACACCATGGCCTCGCATTACAACCACGAGGCAAAGCGCGACCGCAAACTTCTGCTGAAAAAGAACGAACTGAAGAAACTGCTGACACAGGTGAAGGAGAAGGGGCTGACCATCATCCCCACGATGCTCTTCATAAACGAACGCGGTCTTGCCAAACTCTCCATCGCCGTTGCCAAGGGCAAGCACTCCTACGACAAACGCGAGACCCTCAAGCAAAAAGACATCAAGCGAGAGATCGAGCGGCATGCCGACCACTGACTTTAACATTATTTAACGAAACATACTTTGATATCCGCCTTATCGTTCAATATAGAGCAGTAATTTTGCAGAAATTCACAAAGATGTCCCGTCTGTTCACTTCGATTATCCTCCTGGCCTGTTTCTTTGCAGCACCGTTCTGCCTCTCAGCTCAGACCCAACCTGAAACGAAACCCGCCGAACCTCAGCAGAAGATCAAATGGATAAGCTTCATGGAGGCATACAATCTAAACAAGAAGAAACCCAAGAAGATCTTCATTGATGTGTATACCGACTGGTGCGGCTGGTGCAAGAAGATGGATGCCACCACCTTCATGAACCCCGAGATCGCGAAGTACATGAACGACAACTTCTATTGTGTGAAGATGAATGCGGAGATGAAGGATACGCTGGTTGTTGACGGCGTGACTTTCCTCAACCCGAATCCCGCCGCCAGCCGCTCATCCCACCAACTAGCCATCGAACTGCTCCGCGGCAAGATGTCATATCCCTCCTACGTCTTCCTGAATGACAAAAGTCAGTGGCTTGACTGTAGTCCCGGGATACCAGCAGCCGAAGGAATTCGAGGTGATCCTGCATTATTTCGGCGAAAACGCCTATAACGGAACCGCCTGGGAGGATTTCCATAGCACCTTCAAAGGGAAGGTAGAGTAACAAAAAAAATCCCGCCAGCGCGGGATTTTTTTTGGGTGGAAGATGGGATTCGAACCCACGACCCTCAGAACCACAATCTGATGCTCTAACCGACTGAGCTACATCCACCGTTTTGAGGCGGCAAAAATAATACTTTTTTTTGAATTTGAAATGCCTTTATCTTTGCCTTCGACGGACCGCACGGCCTATGTTGTTCAGAAAGAAAGTATATGTCTCCTCTGCATCCTTGTCTGCTCTTGCCTGGAGACGGTTCAGGGGCAATGCACTGGGCATGGGTTCGATGGTTTTCATCATCCTCGTGCTTCTTATCGCCCTGCTCGGCTACCTGATCACGCCCGATCCGACCCCATATGCCAATGACCAGTACCTTGAACTGGGCCTGAAGAAACCGGGGTTCTCGGCATGGTTTCATCCTGATCCCGAAACAGCAACCGATCCAGAAAGGCATTCGTTCTTCCACACCATGATCTTCGGAAAAGCAACGTCAACTCAATGCCTATCCCGTTCGTTGACAGCCTGGTCGATGCTCCCCTCTGCCGGCGGCCTGCCATTGATGCTGACCAATGAAGAAGCGTTGGTGCAATCTCCGGAGCATCGGTCTGTACCAGCGGACCTATTTTCTCGGCACGGACCGTTTCGGCCGGGATGTACTGAGCCAGCTGATCATCGGGAGCCGCGTCAGCCTGGCGGTGGGCTTCATTTCCGTCCTGATATCCCTGGTGATCGGGATCTTCGGTCGGCGCCATCGGGGGCTATTACCGGGGCCGGACCGACAACATCGTCATGTGGGTGATCAACGTCGTCTGGTCCGTCCCCACCCTATTGCTGGTCATCGCGATCACCTTCGCGCTGGGCAAGGGATTCTGGCAGGTCTTTGTGGCCGTTGGGCTCACGATGTGGGTGGAGGTGGCAAGGGTGGTGCGCGGACAGGTCCTTAGCATCCGCGAGAAGGAATATGTAGAGGCAGGACGGGCCCTGGGTTTCTCCGATTTCCGGCTGATCTTCTACCATATCCTGCCCAATGTCATGGGCATCGTCATTGTCATCTCGGCCGCCAATTTCGCATCTGCCATCCTGCTTGAGGCTGGACTGAGTTTCCTTGGCATGGGAGTTCAGCCTCCTGTCCCCTCCTGGGGTACGATGATCAAGGAAAATTACCCCTATATCGTGCTGGATTATGCCTATCTTGCTATTCTGCCGGGGCTTGCCATCATGTTCCTTGTACTGGCTTTTATGCTGATGGGAAATGCGCTGAGGGACGCGCTGGACGTCAGGACTTCCTCTTCTTCTTATTGACCGACGGGGCCTTGTCCATCGCCGGGCATCCCTTCGGTCCCCTGGGGCCGCATGAGCCTTTATCGATCGGTATCTTGACGGAAAAGTAGAGGTCCAGCCCTGTAAAATCGCTGATGCTGAAAAACTGGCCCAGTTTTTCCGTTCCAATCGTCAGGACATAGAACCTGAGGGCGAGCCCTATGCGGGGGAGATACCAGTCATAAAGAGACGGGGAAGGCTTGCCTCGAACCAGCCAATCTCGTACCGGGGCGTAATCGAGAGCTGGGCCGGCCTCCTGACAGCCGATCTCGAAAGCGGGAAACCATAGATCAGCGAGGCATTCACATACCACGGACCCAGGTAGTGGTAGTCGAACTGGATGCTCAGGGCAGAAGGCAGCCATATTTTGATCGCATCGCCCCTGTAGGAAGAGGTGTAATCCCCGTAAAACTGGTAGCTCACCGTGTCCATGAACTGGTTGACGCTTTCGAAATCCAGTTCGTTCACATCCGACCAGTAAGAGGGTCGGTTGTCGATGGCATAATCCTGTGCGTTGGTCTTGAACTTTATCCGCCCCACATCAAGAATGGCGACTCCGATGCGGTACAGATAATCGTCGTACCTGGCTTCACACGGACGCCTGATATACTGTTTATAGGCACTGCGCAGGGTCCGGGTGTAGGTCGCCCCGATATCAAACCCGAACCCTCCGCCTTTGATCCAGTTCTCGGAGACGAATTCGTTGGTATTATAGTCCATTGGCGCGGAGAACCCCATCCTTGCATTCATGTTGTTCACGATCATGGTGGAGTCGTCAGGGACCACATAATCCATCTGGTCCACTGCAAGATACGCCCCTGCAAGTCCCATCAGCCGCTTTACCGATGCGCCTACCGATATTCTGTCATACCGTTTCTGGTAAAGGAGATATGAATAGGTCAGGCCGATCTCGCCCCAGGAGGCGGCGGCCGACCCGAATTTCTTGTTGATGATGTAGTTGATATTGTGCTGGGGAACGTAATTCAGGCCGAGGTACATGAAGTTGGCCACATCCTGCGGAACGTTGGTCATCGACACATTGCTCCGGAGGGCGGTGGTGAGGGCGACGGCATGCCGGTCCCAGATGAACATCGCCCCGGGACCGTTCACCCTGTAGTTCAGGAACATGCTTTTGTTGCGCCCGTTCTCGTAAGTGTAGAAGATCCTTTCTTCGGTGCCGTAATCTTCCGTGTGCACCGGAAACTCATATCCAGTTTTGAAGAAATTCCAGAAACTGTAGTCTTCTTTGGCCTGATAGAGGTAGTTGTTCTGAATGAAAATATCCATCCCCAAAAGCTGGACGTCAAGATATTGTTTGGAATTGTGCAATGCACTCGGGTTGAGTTGCATGCTGTTTACCCCCGCATAGTTCCCAAGGGTGGCTCCCAGCATCTCCTGGGCGGTGGCACGTTGCCCGTAAGCCCAAATGATTATAATGACCAATGATATGTTTATGCGCATCAAGGTTTTGTTGATATGTCAATATAATACAAGGGTACGGAGTATGCAAACCATAACAGTTTTGATATAAACGTTCTTTTTGTGAATTATATTACAATGGAGACAAAAAAAGTGGCCGGTAGTTGCATGGGCCGGGTCAAAAATTTGAGCGTCGGCGGACATCGGAAAAATATGTAACTTTGCACTCCCTTTAAAGGAAAGCCCTCAGCGGATGTGGCGTAATCCCCAGGACGTCACATCCACAGTGCACCATTCACTCATCACCACATCACCAACAACATAGACCCAGGTGCAGATACCTCCTCACATGTATATGTACACCCTATACTCGTCAGCACCATCACAATCATGAGCAGTGTGTACTTACACATACACAAGGACACTCTCCTATCTGTGCATTAACATGCGTGTGCATATATCTGTGGCTGGTGACCTGGGATACCCACTACCCATATGCAGACACATGACAGGATGAACAGGGATCTGCACAGACAGAGGATCACCAGCATGTGCATGCACTTGCAGCACGAGGCAGCCTCGTGGTCGTCTGGCCTCCTCACTGCACAGTCACTCACATCTACAGCAGTAATGTCTCCTGCTCAACATCTCAGCATCAGCAATCTGGCTGGGCACCGGACCACCATTAACACGTGGATGCAGGAGTGGGTTGGCTGGTGGCTCCTAACTATCATCAGATGCTGATGTCGTGATGATGGATGGTTGACGCCGATGCTGCTGCCCGCGCGTGCGTGCGGCCGGACATCCAGGAAGATCAAGCTCGAGATCGTCGAGTGGTCGGCCGAGCAACGGTGGCGTATCGACAGCGCGTGGCTCAGTCCGCGGTCGAGTTCAAGTACCCCGGCGCCGAGCACCCCGGTGTGCGGCATCCGCTCGACCGTCACCAGCGAGACCGCGGCGATCATGGGCGGCACCAGTTCGGCAAGACCACGCTCCTGAACCTGGTGCCGCGCCTGTTCGATGCGACCGCCGGCGACGTGCTCGTGGACGGCTACAACGTCCGCGACATCGAGCCCGAGCTGCTCTGGAGCCGCATCGGGCTCGTCCCCAGAAGCCATACCTACTGGGACCGTGGCGAGCAACCTGCAACCGAACCGGACGCGACGACGACGAGCTGTGGACGGCGCTCGAGATCGCGCAGGCCAGCGTTAAATTCGCGCGATACCGAGCGGCTCGACACCACCGATCACTTCGAGGTGGATTCAACGTCTCCGGCGGTCGACGCCAGCGTACGCGATCGCCCGGGCCCTGGTGGCGGCCCAGCATCTATCTACAACGACTGGTCTTCCGCCTCGACCTACGCCAACGGCTCGCCACGCTGTTCGTTCAACAAGATGCCGCAGTGATGAGTACCACTTCCCAACAGTCAACAGTGGTCAAAGACAACCAATCCTGACATGGAGACAGTGGCAGTTAGACTGACCACGTATGATGCTGGGACCCTGCCCAACCTCCCGGGGTGGGGGCACATCCGTTTGGGGCCGCAGAGAAGCATGGTGGGGCAGCAGCACCGAGGGTTCCAGAAGAATACAGCCCAGTGAGGACCAGCCAGAGACACCCAGTGTGCACGTGTGCAGGCCACTGATCACAGCATGCCCATGCAGCACTCGGAGGACTCAAACTCCCACATCAGCTCCAGCAGCTCAGCCGAGGGCTGGAGCACACACCATGGTGCTGATCTGCTGGCCGTCTCAGCGTGGCATCCTGCCATCATCACCAAGGTCCTGGGAGCACCAAAGGTCACCTGTCGTAGTGGAGTGTGACAACAGGAAGGGCATGGACTCACCAGAGCTCTACACCGGACATTGCTGGTGCACCACTACCATTACACAGGCCTACCACCAGTCACCCTGACACGGTCACCTGCTGGCCAGCCCATGATGCAACGGGCAGTGTGCCGATGTTATCACCACAACATGGGGGCCGAGCTACAAACAGCATCCCCATTCCGGCTATGTGGACACAGCACGCAGCGGTCGTGTGTCCTCAGCCTGGTCGCCGACCAACCTTCATGCAACACTGACAGAGTCTCCTGACAACCCTGACCAGCTACACATCCCTCACTGCATCAGCATGATGATCATGGTAGACACAATTATCACATATACGCTTACATAATACCTCATAACACAGTACCCAGTTGGGTGTATTCAGCACCCATGGAGACATCACAAAGTTAATATATAAGAAAACATAAACAGGTAGCAATCCTACAGCCTGGGCAGGTGGAAAGAGGCTGGCAGCATTCACTAATGAAGGTGCTGGGCACAGCAACATAAGCAGAAATTAAACAACAAGAACAAGTCTCAACAACTACAGCAGTTTATGGTCTTCCACACAGTCACGACACCCACAATCATGTCTTCCAAGGGATCTCAAACTCCATGGCGATCACCCTAGTGCAACATTTGAACACTGTGGTCAGAGCCTGGCTTAACATCCATGGGTGGCATCCAGGTGACTCATCTGCAGGATTCTCACACCAGGTTGGCCAGGGCCACACAGCTACACATAGATGTAATAAACATAATGATCTGGGCACACATACAGGCAGACAGGTGTGAGATTGCTCCAGCACCCAGGAGACCAAGAACAATCTCATCTGCACTCAAGCCTGGACCCCAAGGCAGCAGTTTGAGCCACATATAACCCTTTCCTGGAGCCCCGTTCCCTGGCCCTGGAGTCTGTTGGGGGCACGCCCGCATGCCAATGTCCTCGCCCACAGAGCGGGCAGAGTCATGAACCTCATGATCTTCACTTTCTGCGGCTCGACGGCGGCGCCATCACCCTCGACGGCTGAGCATCTCGAAGCTGCGGCGCCCGCGACCTGCGGTCGAACATGGGGATGGTGCTCCAGGACACGTGGATGTTCGGCGGCACGATCCGCGAGAACATCGCGTACGGCAACCTCACCACGACCGAGGACGAGATCCTCGAGGACGACACGGCCACCTTACGTGGATCGGTTCGTGCACTCGTTGCCGAAGGGCTACGACACCGTGGTCGACGACGAGGGTGGCAGCGTGAGCGCCGGCGAGAAGCAGCTGCTGACGATCGCCCACGTTCCTGGCCGATCCCACGAT
This sequence comes from uncultured beta proteobacterium, assembly GCA_963774185.1. GTDB lineage: Bacteria > Pseudomonadota > Gammaproteobacteria > Burkholderiales > Burkholderiaceae_C > JAEUPI01. The sequence continues at coordinate 1,212 of CAVZEK010000008.1, read as the reverse complement.
CCTGATCCTCGACGAGGCCACGAGCTCGGTGAACCACGCGCACCGAGGTGCTCATCCAGCAGGCGATGGCCGCGTTGCGCTCCAACCGGACGAGCTTCGTGATCGCCCACCGGCTGTCGACGATCCGCGACACCGACGTCATGCCTCGTCATGGAGCACGGGCAGATCGTCGAGCAGGGCTCGCATGAAGAGCTCCTCGACGCCGACGGCACGTACACCAGGCTGTTGCAACGCCCAGTTCGCGGCACAGGCCGTCGAGGTAGGCCTGACCTCGGACGCGCGGACGGCCAGGCCAGGCCCGCGCCGTCAGCCTGGGCTTCGGGCACAGCCCCGAGGAGCTGTTGATGTCGTCGATCTTGTCCTCGACCCAGTCCTTGGCGTCTTCGACCTTCTGCTTGACCTTGCCGGCGGCCTTGTCGGCCTTGCCCTCGCGCTCCAGGTCGGCGTTGTCGGTGAGGTCGCCGGCGGCTTCCTTCGGCCGGCCCTTGAGCTCGTCCATCTTGCCGTCCATCTTGCCGTCCATCGGGGCTTGCTCTTGATGTTGGGGATATCTCGACCTCCCGCGGTACCCGTGGCGCTCGGAGGCGGCCCGGGCGTTGGTCACGTGGGCGTCTCCCCGGCCGCCTCCCCGGGTACAAAGCCCCATGGACCTCCTCCATGCGGATGCTGGCGCGCTGATGGTGTGTTCGGCCGGCATCATCGCCGGTATGCTGGTACCTCTCACGATGACCGCCGAGCGGGAATCCGAGCCGCAGCGTCCCCGCTCCTCGATGCCGGCCCACTGACCATCCCCGGTAGACCTCCTCAAGACCCAGAGACCGCACGACCTCCGTGGTCTTGGACCACGTAACCCCCAGCTTCCGGCAACACGACCGACGATGCGCAGGCCGTGCCCACCGGGTCCCGACGGATGCGCGTGGGGAGCACCGCGACATCGACCGGTTCGCCGTCGCGGACCTCGGCGTGCGACGCGGCCGGTCGAGACGTGCACGCTCACCGAGAAGTCGGTCGCCGCGTGCGCGACCACGTTGGTGGCGGCTGGCTGGAGCAGCCGCCGCTGGTGGAGCCCTCGGGCGCGCCGGCGGCGATCGTCGTACATACATCGCCGAACTCCACACCGGCGGCCACCACTGGCCCGCTGGAGCAGGAACCGAGCGGATGACCAGATCAAGGGCGCCGTAACCCGCGCGCGACAAGCGGTAATGGAAATGG
>CAVZEK010000007.1:0-37286 GCA_963774185.1 uncultured beta proteobacterium | reverse complement strand
GCTTTGCGGGCGCTGTTCGGGCCGCACCGCGAGCGCGTGATCGATCGCGCGCAAGAAGCGCTCGCTGTAGCGGCCCGCGGCCAGGGTGGCCAGCGGCACCATCGTGTCGTTGACCAGCCGCGCCACCGACTCCGGCGGCGTGCGGCCGGCGATCGCGTAGTGCACCACCGAGCCGAGCGCGTACAGGTCGGTCCAAGGCCCCTGCTTCATCGTCGGCATCTCGGCGTACTGCTCCACCGGTGCGTAGCCGGGCTTCAGGAACGCGGTCAGCGCGTGCGTGGCGTCGCCGATGACGCGCCGCGCGGCACCGAAGTCCAGCAGCAGCGGCGTGCCGTTGTCGAGCAGCAGGATGTTGTCGGGTGCGATGTCGCGGTGATAGCAGTGCCCGCGGTGCAGCTCCTCCAGCGCACCGAGCAGCGGCCCAGTTGCCGCGCAGCCAGCGTTCTTCCGGCGGCTGCGTACCCAGTGCGGCGCAGCGCCTGCATCAGCTTGCTGCCCTGGTCGTACGGCATCGACCATGTAGGCGGTGCCGTTGGCCTCCCAGAAGCGGAACACCTTCACCAGCGACGGATGGTCGACGCCCGCCAGCAGCCGGGCCTCATTGACGAACGCGGCGCAGCCCAGCGCAAACGACTCCGCACGCGCTGCGCGAACGCATCACCACGCGCGCCTCGGTGCGGGCGACCAGCGATACGAGGCAGGTACTCCTTGATCGCCACCTCGCGCTCGAGCGACGCGGTCCCACGCCAGGTAGACGATGCCGAAGCCGCCTTCGCCGATGACGCCTCGGATCTCGAACTCCGCCAGCCTGGCGCCGTCGGGCAACGCATTGCCGCTGCGCCGGCCGCTGGGGCCGGGGACGGTCCCGTCTTCGGCTGGCTGCGAGGGCGCTGCGGTCATTGCCGGCCAGGATAGCGCGGCGGGCACACCGCCGGCGCGGCGCCGGTCGCGTCGGCCCTAGTAGGTTTCGAGGTGCAGCCGGCCTTCGTGCCGCAGCGCACCCCGCAGCGTGTCCCAGTCCAGGCCGGCGGCGCTGCGCGACGTCGCGCAGCGCCAGCGCGACGCCTGCTCCATCGCCTTGAGGCCGCACACGAAGAAGTAGGTGTTGAGTCCTACAGCAGGCCGCCAGGTCGGCCGGCACGCTCGCGCGTCAGGGTCCTCGCCGTCGCGCTGGTCGGGCGCCCCGGCACGCGGCAGAACGTCGAAGTAGACGTAGATGAAGTCCTTGCGGCAGGCTTTGCAGCGGCCCGAAGTACGGCGGCTTCTTCCTGGTGCGCGCGCCGAACAGCATCAGCTTGCCGCCCTCGAACTTGCCGAGGCGCGCAGCGGCCGCCGCCACTCGGTCATGGCGCGCATCGGCGCGCTGCCGGTGCCGGTGCAGATCATCACGACGTTCGAGCGCGGGTGGTTGGGCATCAGGAAGCTGATGCCGAACGGCCCGATCACCTGCACCGTGTCGCCCACCTTCAGGTCGCACAGGTAGTTGCTCGCCACGCCGCGCACCGGGCGGCCCTCGTCGTCTTCGAGCACGCGCTTCACGGTGAGCGACAGGTTGTTGTAGCCCGGGCCGCTCGCCGTTGCGCGGGCTGGCGATCGAATACTGGCGCGCATGGTGCGGTCGGCCCTGCGCATCGGCGCCGCGGCGGCACGATGCCGATCGACTGCGCCTTCGAGCACCGGGAACGGCATCGCGCCGAAGTCGAGCATGATGTGGTGCGTGTCGTATTCGCGGCCGACCTCGGTGACGCGGAAGTTGCCCACCACCGTCGCGGTGGTCGGGCTTCTTCGGGACCGTACAGGTTGGTGTACGCGTGCGCGGCCGACCACGGCGGCAGCGTGGCGTTGCAGTCGGCGCTCGAGAACGCCGTCTCGCCCGGTTCCATCTGAGGCCGGCGGCGCCGCGGGTGCCGCTTGGGGAGCCGGCGCGCCAGTGTCGCGCAGCTGCTCGGCCGGCAGCTCGGCGGGCAACACGTCCCACCCCAGCTGCTCGGCCACCGAATAGGCGCGCACGCGCAGCACACGCCGCCAGTTGTCGATCGAGCCGGTCGGGCACGGCGGGATGCAGGCCATACACAGGTTGCACTTGTCGGCGTCGACCACGTAGTTGCGCGCAGTCGTGCGACACCGCGCCCGTCGGGCAGATGGCCTCGCAGGTGTTGCAGCGGATGCAGATCTCGGGGTCGATCAGGTGCTGGTTCAGCACCTCGTCGGCAACGGCCATGTCCATCAAGACCTCCGCATTCGCATCATGCCTCGCGCGCCGCGGGCATGTTCCGCGAACACCGCGGTCCGGGTTTGCCGCCGCTGGTGTTGCCCTTGAGGAGAACGGCACGAGGCCGCTTCGGGGCGTGGGCCATCATGCGAAGCGCACGTACTCGAAGTCGACCGGTTGCCGGTTGATGCCCATCACCGGCGGCGCGATCCAGTTGGCAAACTTGCCGGGCTCGACGACGCGGCCCATCAGGCTGGTCGACGAAGGCGCGGTCTTCGTCGCTGGCGAGCCAACTCGAGACGTTGGCGTGCCCACTCGGCCTCGCTGACCACACGACCGTCGGGCGACACCTTCACGCCCGACAGCGTGCCGATCTTGCCGATTGAACGCCTTGTGCGGCACCGTCAGGCGCAACGCGATGCCGGCTTTCTCGATCACCTTGTTCCAGCGGCCGATGCCGGCCACCGAATCCTTGATGAAGTCGTCGCGAAGCACCTCGTTGAGCGCATTGAGCATTGGCACGGCCTTCTCGACCAGAGCGCCGCCCTGCACTTCGAGCGGGTAGGTGGCGCCCTTGAGCACATGGTCATCGGCGCGCTTGCCTTCTTCGAAGCGGCCCTTCAGGCCCGAGCTGTAGAAGGTGGCCGCGTTGCTCGACTGGTCGGCGCCGAACAGGTCGATCGTCACGCTGAAGTGGAAGTTCAGATACCGCTGGATGGTCGGCAGGTCGATCACGCCGGCGGCGCGCAGCTTGGCCGGGTCGTCGGTCTTCAGCTCGTTCATCACCTGGCAGGTGCGCTGGATCACGCGCGACACGCCGCTCTCGCCGACGAACATGTGGTGCGCTTCTTCGGTCAGCATGAACTTGGTCGTGCGCGCCAGCGGATCGAACGAACTCTCCGCGAGCGCGCACAGCTGGAACTTGCCGTCGCGGTCGGTGAAGTAGGTGAACATGAACAGGCTCAGCCAGTCGGGCGTCTTCTCGTTGAAGGCGCCCAGGATGCGCGGGTTGTCCTGGTCGCCCGAGCGTCGCTCGAGCAGCGCCTCCGCTTCTTCGCGGCCATCGCGGCCGAAGTGCTTGTGCAGCAGATACACCATCGCCCACAGGTGGCGGCCTTCCTCGACGTTGACCTGGAACAGGTTGCGCAGGTCATACAGGCTCGGACAGGTGAGCCCGAGGTGGCGCTGCTGCTCCACACTGGCCGGTTCGGTGTCACCCTGCGTGACGATGATGCGGCGCAGGTTGGCGCGGTGCTCGCCGGGAATGTCTTGCCAGGCGGCCTCGCCCATGTGGTCGCCGAAGTGGATCTTGCGGTTTGCCTCGGCGGGGTTCAGGAAGATGCCCCAGCGGTACTCGGGCATCTTCACGTAGCCGAACTGCGCCCAGCCCTGCGGATCGACGCTGACTGCGGTGCGCAGATAGACGTCGAAGTTCTGGCTGCCCTCGGGCCCCATGTCCTGCCACCAGTCGATGTAGTTAGGCTGCCACTGCTCGAGCGCGCGCTGCAGCGTGCGGTCCTCGCTCAGGTTCACGTTGTTGGGAATTTTTTCGCTGTAGTTGATGGTCGACATAAGGGGCTCCGGATTGATTAGACTCGGTTCCAGTCGAAGGCGGCCTTTTCGCCCTTGCCGTAGACCTTGAGCGCGCCCTTCTCGCCCACCGCGTTGGGACGGATGAAGATCCAGTTCTGCCATGCGGTGAGGCGGCCAAAGATGCGACTGGCCATGTTCTCGTGACCGGCGAAGCGCAGGTTGGCTTCGAGACCCGTCAACGCATCGGGCGACATCGCGACACGCTCTTCGATCGCGATGCGGGTCTCGTCGGACCAGTCGATGTCGTCGGGCGCGGCGGTGACGAGACCCATGGCGAGCGCGGCGTTGGCGTCGAGCGCTGTGCCGATGGCTCCTTGGGCTGCGCGCAGCGGCTCGGACTCACCGTAGAAGCGGCGCACGAGGCGGGTCTGGTCGTTGGCCATCGGGTAGGCGCCGAAGTTGGCGTCCGACAGCGTGAGCTTGGGCGCACGCGCCGCATCGTCGGGCAACGCGAGCATGTAGGCGCGGTCGGCCGCGAATGCGAGCTCGGCCAGCGTGCCGGCGAAGCACGAGCCTGGTTCGATCAACGCGAACAGAGTGCGCGCCGACACGTCCAGGCGCGCCAGCGTGCGGCGCAGCAGCCCTTGCGTCTCGCGCACCAACCAGTGGTTGGCGTGACGCGCCAACGTCTGGTCGCAGGCCAGCACGGCGGCCGCATCGCCTTCGGTCTTCAGCAGCCACAGCCCGATGTCGAGCTCGTTGGTGCGCAGGTGCAGGATGGCATCGTCGAGCTGGCGCGCCATCGCCAGCGGCCACCAGGCGGCGCCGGCGGCTTCGATGCCCGCGATCTCGGCGGGTTGCGGTGTCGCCGGTGCCTTGACGGTCCACGTGGCGCAGCGGCGCGCGCGATCGATTTGCACGGTCACGTGCTCGTAGGTCAGCGCGTCATCTCTCAGCGTGCGCTCGATGCGCGGCAACGCCACGCCCAAGGCCCTCACGGGCCGGTCGCTGCCCTCGGCGAGCTTGCGCGCGCGCTCTTGCACCGCGGCGCCGAACTGCGCCGGCTTGACCACCGCGTCGACCAGCCGCCACTGCACCGCGCGCTGGCCGCGCACGCCCTCGGTCGTCGTGCAGAAGATGTCGGCCAGGTCGTGCCGCACGTGGCGCTTGTCGGTCACCCGCGTCAGGCCACCGGTGCCGGGCAGCACGCCGAGCAGCGGCACCTCGGGCAGCGAGACCGACGACGAGCGGTCGTCGACCAGCACGATGTCGTCGCACGCCAGCGCGAGCTCGTAGCCACCGCCGGCGCACGAGCCGTTCAGCGCGGCGACGAACTTCAGCCCCGAGTGCTTGGAGCTGTCTTCGATGCCATTTCGCGTCTCGTTGGTGAACTTGCAGAAGTTCACCTTCCACGCGTGGCTCGACAAGCCGAGCATGAAGATGTTGGCGCCCGAGCAGAAGACCCGGTCCTTCAGGCTGGTGACAATGACCGATCGCACCTCGGGATGCTCGAAGCGAATGCGCTGCAGCGCGTCGTGCAGCTCGATGTCGACGCCGAGGTCGTAGCTGTTGAGCTTGAGCTTGTAGCCGGGGTTGATGCCGCCGTCTTCGGCAACGTCCATCGCCAGCGTGGCGACCGCGCCGTCGCAGCTCAGTTTCCAGTGCCGGTACAGCGAGGGGTCGGTGCGGTAATCGACCGGGGGAACCGAAGCGGTCATGCAGATCTCCTGGAAACAGCACTATTGTGCATGTATTTGGGTAATTTCGTGTGCAGTACATGCATCATATTGCATATCACGAGCGGCGTCAAGGCCGCGTCGCGGGCGCTGCACCCAAGCGTGCGCGCCGACGCGGCATCGCGCAAGCCGGGGCTTATAGCGGCAGCTGCAGCGCGCGCCGTACCAGCGCACGCAGCGCCTGGAAGGCCTCTTCCAGCGGCTGCGCGCTGGTGTCGAAGCTCAAGTCGGCCTTGGCGTAGAACGGCAGCCGGCCGGCGAGGATGCGCTTCAGGTCATCCATCGCCTCGGCGCTGGCCGCCATCGGCCGCATGTCGCCCTGAGCGGCCACACGCTGCATGTGGTCTTCGGGCTCGGCCTTCAGCCACACGGTGGTGCAGTGCGCCAGCAGCTCGTTGAAGGTGGCGGCGTCCGACACGATGCCGCCCGGCGTGGCGATCACCACCTCGGGGTAGATCTGGATCGCCTCTTCGAGCGCTCGCCGCTCGTAACGGCGATAGGCGTTGGTGCCGTAGAGGTCGTGGATCTCGCGGATCGTGCAGCCGGCGAACTTCTCGATCTCGCGCGACAGCTCGACGAACGGGTAATCCAGGTCGTCGGCCAGCATCTGGCCGAGCGTGGACTTGCCGGCGCCGCGCAGGCCCACCAGCGCGATGCGATGGCCGCGCGCCTGGGCATCGCCACGAGTGCCGAACATCTCGCCCAGCGCAATGCGTGCGCGCCGCAGGTCGGCTTCGCTGCGCGCCTCGAGCAGCTCGCGAATCAACAACCACTCGGGCGATGAGGTGGTGACGTCGCCCACCAGTTCGGCCAGCGAGCACTGCAGCGCCTGCGCCACCTGCCGCAGGATCAGGATCGACGCGTTGCCGGTGCCCGACTCGAGGTTGGCCAGGTGGCGCTCCGACACGCCGGCCAGTTGGGCCACCGCCTTGCGGGTGAGCCCGCGCCGCGCGCGCAAGCTGCGGGCGCGCTCGCCGAGCGCCAGCAGCAGCGGCTCGCGCTCGTCGGGCCGCGCCGCCGTGTTGGGCGCGGACCGCCGGGTGGCGTGGTGGGACTTGGGCGCCCGGGTCCGGACCGATTTCTTCGCCGGCCCGGTGGTGGCAACCTTGGTCCTGGTGGGTCGCGGCGGTCGAGGGGCGGCAGATCGGCTCATGCAATATAGTGCTTGACATGTGGCGACACCAAAACTATCGTGTCGCTGCACGCACAATAATGCATGCGAGGCTGCGCCGCAAGGCGCGCGCTGGAGCAGACTGCAGGTTCGGCCCCCGAGGCCCGTGAGGGTGTCGCGCGTTCGTTCCGTTCGTTCCGTTCGTTCCGTTCGTTCCGTTCGTTTGTTCGTTGCCGTTGGAGTCCGCCATGTCTGCCGCAGTTGCCGCCCCACCCGCCATCTACAACTTTGCCGCCGACCTGTTTGCGCGCAACGCGGCGCGGGCCTCGAAGCTCGCCTATGCCGACGACCACGGCCACCTCACCTACGGCGAGCTCGATCGCCAGTCGCGCGGCCTCGCAGCGGCGCTGCTCGCGGCCGGTGTGCGCCGCGACGAGCGCGTGCTGCTGGCGATGCAGGACAACAACCTGTGGCCGGTGAGCTTCCTCGGATGTTTGTTCGCCGGCGTGGTGCCGGTGGCGGTGAACACGCTGCTCACCGCCGAGGACTACGGCTACATGCTCGCGCACAGCCGCGCGCAGCTGGTGCTGGCCTCGAGCTCCGCGCTGCCGGCATTGCAAGCGGCGATGGCCGCGTCGCCGCACGAGGTGCGCGAGCTGTGGGTGGCGCAGCCGAGCGCGCCGCCGGCGCGCGGCGAGGCCGACCTAAGGCAAAAGATCAACGCCGCCGACGCGCTGAACAAGCCCGCCGCTACCGCCGGCGACGAGCCGGCGTTCTGGCTCTATTCGTCAGGCTCCACCGGCCGCCCCAAAGGCACCGTGCACACGCACGCCAACCTGTACTGGACCGCCGAGCTGTACGGCCGCGGCGTGCTCGGCCTCAGCGAACGCGACGTCTGCTTCTCGGCGGCCAAGCTGTTCTTCGCCTACGGCCTGGGCAATGCACTCACGTTCCCGCTGTGGGCCGGCGCATCGACGGTGCTGATGGCCGAGCGACCCACACCCGACGCGGTGTTCAGGCGCTGGACCGGCGGCGCCGGGGGCCCGAAGCCGACGCTGTTCTTCGGCGCGCCCACCGGCTACGCCGGCATGCTGGTCTCCCCTGCGCTGCCCAAGCGCAGCGAGGTGGCGCTGCGCCTGTGCTCGTCGGCCGGCGAGGCCTTGCCGCGCGAACTCGGTGAGCGCTTCAGCGCGCACTTCGGTTGCGAGCTGATCGACGGCATCGGCTCCACCGAGATGCTGCACATCTTCTTGTCCAACCGTCCGGGCGACGTGCACTACGGCAGCACCGGCAAACCGGTGCCCGGCTACACCATCGAGCTGCGCAGCGACGACGGCCGCCCGGTGCCCGACGGCGAAGTGGGCGACCTCTACATCGGCGGCCCGAGCGCGGCGCTGATGTACTGGGGCAACCGCGACAAGTCGCGCGACACATTCCAGGGCGCGTGGACCAAGAGCGGCGACAAGTACGTGCGCAATGCCAACGGCACCTACACCTATTCGGGCCGCAGCGACGACATGCTCAAGGTCAGCGGCCAGTACGTGTCGCCGTTCGAGGTCGAAGCCACGCTGGTGCAGCATGCCGCGGTGCTGGAGGCGGCGGTGATCGGCGTGCCCGATGCCGAAGGCCTCACGCGGGCCAAGGCCTTCGTCGTGCTCAAACCCGGCCACAGTGCGGCGCCCGCGCTCGAGGACGAACTCAAGGCCTTCGTCAAAACGCGGCTGGCGCCATTCAAGTATCCGCGCCAGATCGAGTTCCTCGCCGAGTTGCCGAAGACCTCGACCGGCAAGATCCAGCGCTTTCGCCTGCGCGAGCGCGAGGCGGCCAAGCCGCACTGAGCCCGCCGATGGCGCATCCGGTGCAATTCGTCGAGCTGCCATGGTCGGGGCGGCGCGTGCGCATCGAGGTGCAGCGCATCGAGCCGGCGTCGCTGCGTGCGGACGCACCGACGCTGGTGTTCCTGCACGAAGGCCTCGGCTCGGTGGCGATGTGGCGCAATTTTCCGCGGCGACTTTGCGAGGCCGCGGGCATGCGCGGCATCGTGTATTCACGCCCGGGTTATGGCCGCTCGACGCCGCGCGACTCCCACGAACGCTGGGGTCTGGACTTCATGCACCGCCAGGCGCACGAGCTGTTGCCTGCATTGCTCGAGGCGTTGCGGGTCGATCGTGAAGCGCAACCGCCATGGCTGCTCGGCCACAGCGACGGGGGCTCGATCGCGCTGCTGTATGCCGCGCGCTTCACCCGACAGGTGTCGGGCGTGGTGGTGATGGCACCGCACCTGTTTGTCGAAGACGTCTCGATCGCCAGCATCCAGCAAGCGCGCCACCATTACGAGCGCGCCGACCTGCGGCAACGCCTGGCGCGTTACCACGACGACCCCGACTCCGCGTTCTGGGGCTGGAACGACATCTGGCTGCATCCGCCGTTCGCCCACTGGAACATCGAGGCCGAGATCGCCACGATCACCTGCCCACTGCTGGCGCTGCAGGGCCTGGACGACGAATACGGCACACTGCAACAGATCCATGCGATCGCACGGCAGGTGCCGCAAGCCGTGCTGGTGGAGCTGCCGCAGTGCAAACACTCGCCCCACCGCGAGCAGCCCGAGCGCGTGATCGACGAGGTCACGCGTTTCGTCGACGCGCACGCTGCAGCGAAAAGAAACCAACCCGCAGACCAACCGGCAGCCTGACTGCCGACTCAAGGAGACACACATGACCCTCAAGAACACGTCGCGCGCCGCCGCGCTGGCTGCCGCCGCCGCGGTGGCGTTGCTGAGCGCGAGCGCCACCGCCCAGGCGCCCAAGCTCAAGATTGGCCTGATGCTGCCTTACACCGGCACCTTTGCCGCGTTGGGCGTAGCGATCGAAAACGGCTTTCGCCTGCAAGTGGCCGAGCAAGGCGGCAAGCTCGCCGGTCGCGAGATCGAGTTCGTCAAGGTCGACGATGAGTCCGATCCGGCCAAGGCCACCGACAACGTCAACAAGCTGATCAAGCGCGACAACGTCGATGTGATCGTCGGCACCGTGCACTCGGGTGTGGCGATGGCGATGGCCAAGGCCGCCAAAGACAACGGCACGATGCTGATCGTGCCCAACGCCGGCGCCGACGCGGTCACCGGCTCGATGTGCGCCAACCACATCTTCCGCAGCTCGTTCTCCAACTGGCAGCCGGGTTATGCGATGGGCGAAGTGGTGGCCAAGAAGGGCCACAAGCGGGTGGTGACCATCACCTGGAAGTACGCCGCCGGCGACGAGTCGGTGAAGGGCTTTCGCGAAGGGTTCGAAAAGGGCGGCGGCCAGATCGTCAAGGAGTTGAGCCTGCCCTTCCCCAACGTCGAATTCCAGGCGCTGCTGACCGAGATCGCGTCGATCAAGCCCGACGCCGTGTACACCTTCTTCGCCGGCGGCGGCGCGGTGAAGTTCGTCAAGGACTATGCGGCAGCGGGCCTGAAGAAGACGATCCCGCTGTACGGCGCAGGCTTCCTCACCGATGGCACGCTCGAGGCGCAGGGCGCCGACGCCGACGGCTTGCTGACCACGCTGCACTATGGCGACAGCCTCGATACGCCACGCGACAAGGCGTTCCGCCTCGAATACGTCAAGGCCTACAAGCTGCAGCCCGACGTCTACGCCGTGCAAGGCTACGACGCCGCCCAGATGCTGGCGATCGGCTTGAAGGCGGTCAACGGCGACATCAGCAAGAAGGCCGAGTTCGCAGCCGCCGTGGAGAAGGCCAAGATCGACAGCCCGCGCGGCACGTTCAGCCTCGGCAAGAGCCACAACCCGGTGCAGGACATCTACCTGCGCCAGGTCGTGGGCAAGGAGAACAAGGTGATCGGCGTGGCGAGCAAGTCATTGGCAGACCCCGGTCGCGGCTGCAGGATGTGAGTTTCGAGACCTTTCTGGTCCAGTGCCTCAACAGCCTGCAGTACGGGCTGTTGTTGTTCCTGGTCGCCTCGGGGCTGACGCTGATCTTCGGGATCATGGGCGTCATCAATCTGGCGCACGGCAGCTTCTACATGATCGGCGCCTACATGGCGTATGCGCTGGCGCCGCTGGTTGCCAGCACGCTGGGCGGCGGCTTCTTCGCCACGCTGCTGATCGGCCTGGTGCTCGCGGTGGCGCTCGGCTACGTACTCGAGTGGGCGTTCTTCAGCTTCCTGTACGAGCGCGACCACCTGCAGCAGGTGTTGATGACCTATGGCCTGATCCTGGTCTTCGAGGAACTGCGCAGCATCATCGTCGGTGACGACGTGCACGGCGTGCAGCCGCCCGATTGGCTCGCGGGCTCGATCCCGCTCGGCCAGTTGATGACCTACCCGGTCTACCGCCTGTTCATGTCGGCGGTGTGCCTGGCGTTGGCGGGCGGCATGTGGTTCGTGCTCGCACGCACGCGGCTGGGGATGACGATCCGCGCCGGCTCGACCAATCGCGAGATGGTGCAGTCGCTGGGCATCGACATCCAGTTCCTGTACCGACTGGTGTTCGCGGCCGGCGTGGCGCTGGCCGTGCTCGCCGGCATGGTGGCGGCGCCCGCGTCGTCGGTGTACCCCGGCATGGGCAATCAGGTGCTGATCATCTGCTTCGTGGTGGTGGTGATCGGCGGCATCGGCTCGATCCGCGGCGCGTTGTTGGCAGCGCTATTGATCGGCTTCGTCGACACCTTCGGCAAGGTGCTGTTCCAGCAGGCCGCGGGGGTGCTGGTCTACGTGTTGATGGCGCTGATCCTGCTGTGGAAGCCCGACGGGCTCTTCAAGGCAGGGTCATGACCCACCCCCGAAGCGGCCATCGGGCCGCTTCCCCCTCAAGGGGGCGACACCAGCGGACCGGCAAAGCCGGATCCGCGGTGTCCGCTTGAATGGCGATGCAGCGCGCCAAAGTCTTTTCGGTGCTGGTCAGCGTACTGGCGCTCGCGCTATGGCCGCTGGCGAGCGGCAGCTTCGGTGTCGACTTCGTCACCAAGACGATGATCTATGCGATCGTCGCGCTCAGTTTGGAATTGCTGGTGGGCACCACCGGACTGGTGTGCTTCGGTCAGGCGGCGTTCTTCGGGTTGGCGGGCTATGCCGCGGTGAAGTTGTCGCCCGAAGGTGCGCCAGCGTCCGTGCTGTGGCTGCTGCCGGCGTCGATGGCGGTGGCCGCCGCCTACGCGTTGTTCATGGGTGCGCTGTCGCTGCGCACCCGCGGCGTCTACTTCATCATGGTGACGCTGGCGTTTGCCCAGATGGCCTACTACCTGGTGCACGACACGCCGCTGGGCGGCGGCACCGACGGCATCTACCTCTACGTGAAGCCGGTCCTCGCGGTCGGCAGCCTCACGCTGCTCGACCTCGACCGGCCGTTGACGATGTACTACGCGGTGCTGGCGTGTCTGGCCGGCGTGTTCGCCGCGCTGGCGTTGATGGCCCGCTCGCGCTTCGGCCGCGCACTGGCTGGCATCAAGGCCAACGAGCAGCGCATGCGCGCGGCCGGCTATTCGACCTATCCGTACAAGCTGGCGGCGTTCGTTGCCTCGGGTGCGATCGCCGGCATGGGCGGCTTCCTGTTCGCGGTGAAAGACGCCTTCGTGAACCCCGAGTTGCTGAGCTGGCACTTCTCGGGCGCCGTGCTGATCATGATCATCCTCGGCGGCCTCGGCCACCTGCGCGGCGCGGTGCTCGGTGCATTTGCGTTCGCGCTGCTGCAGGAATTCTTCAAGTCCGAGACGATCTTCGGTGCCTTTGCCAAACACTGGCTGCTCGGGTTGGGCTTGACGATCATCGTCAGTGTCGCGTGGCTGCCGCGCGGGCTGATCGGTGTGGGCGACGTGTGGCACCGCATGCAGCGGCGCGCCGCGGTAAGGCCAACATGAGCGAACCGGTGCTGCGCGCACGCGACCTCACCCGCCGCTTCGGCGGCCTGGTGGCGGTGGACCGTGTGTCGCTCGAGTTGCACCGCGGCAGCGTGCATGCGGTGATCGGCACCAACGGCGCCGGCAAGTCGACGTTGATCAACATGCTGGCCGGCGAGCTCGCCGCCAGCTCGGGCACGGTCGAGTTGCACGGGCACGACGTCACCCGCTGGCCGCAGCCCAAGCGCGCGCGCGCTGGCGTCGGCCGCAGCTACCAGCGCACGACCCTGTTCATGCAGTTCAGCGTGCTCGAGAATTGCCGCCTCGCGGCGCAAGCACATCACCAGAGGCCGTGGTCGCTCTGGAGCAGCGCCGCGGCGTGCCCCGTGGCCATGCCGGCTGCGCGCGAGGCCGCCGCACGCGCCGGCCTTGCCGACGTGCTCGACACGCCCGCGTTCGCGTTGTCGCACGGCCAGCGCCGCCAGCTCGAGATCGCGATGTGTCTGGCCACGCAGCCCCAAGTGCTGCTGCTCGACGAGCCGCTGGCCGGCATGGGTGCCGAGGAGACCGACCGCATGCTCGCGCTGCTCGCCGAGTTGAAGTCCGGCCACGCCATCGCGCTGGTCGAACACGACATGGACGCGGTGTTCCGGGTCGCCGACGTGATCACGGTGATGGTCAACGGCGCGGTGCTCGCCAGCGGCGCGCCGCAGGCGGTGCGCGCCAACCCCAGCGTGCAGGCGGCCTACCTCGGCGAGGCGGCATGAGCGCTGCGCGGCCGCCTGAAGGGGCTCATTCCCGCTCGGCGGGACTGAGCCCGGACGCAGACCGTCCCTGCGGACGGGTTGCGCCTGGCGAAGGCCCGGCCCCTCCGTGGGCCGGGTGGCGCGCAGCGCCAAGGATGCCCCAATGAGTGCAGCGGCCGAACTTCTGATCGACGCGCGCGACCTGCACGCCTGGTACGGCTCGAGCCACGTGCTGCACGGCGTGTCGCTGCAGATCGCGCGCGGCCAGACGGTGGGGCTGCTCGGCCGCAACGGCATGGGCAAGAGCACGCTGATCCGCACCGTGCTCGGCCACGTGCGGCAGCGGCAAGGCCGCATCTCGATCGGCGGACAGGATTTCTCGCGCGCGCGTCCGCACGAAGTGGCACGCGCCGGCATCGGCTACGTGCCCGAAGGGCGCGGCATCTTTCCGAACCTCACGGTCACCGAACACCTGACGATGGCTGCGCGCGCCGGCCGCCGGGGCCAACGCGACTGGACACTGCCGCGCGTGTTCGAGACGTTCCCGCGCCTGGCCGAGCGGCAGCGTCACCTCGGCGCACAGTTGTCGGGCGGCGAGCAGCAGATGCTGTCGATCGGGCGTGTGCTGATGACGCACCCCGAGCTCATCATCCTCGACGAAGCCACCGAGGGCCTGGCACCGCAGGTGGTGGCCGAGATCTGGCGCGTCATCGCTCGCATCCGCGCAACCGGCATCGCCACGCTGATCGTCGATCGCGACCACAGGAAAGTGGCCGCGCACGCCGATACGCTGGTGGTGTTGCAAAAGGGCCAGGTGGTCGCGGCTGGAGCTGCCGAGCGGTTGCGCGACAGCGCCGAGCTGCACCGTTACCTCGGCGTGTAGTGCACCAGGAGAAGTCCCGATGTCGACGATATCTCTGTTCAACGACCCCGCCTCGCTGGCGCCGCCGCGCGCCGAGCGGATCGCGCGCGCCGACGGCGGCTTCGTGCTGCGCCACCCGGAGCCCTTGCAGCCGCACAGCCGCTGCATCGGCGACTGGCTCGAGCACTGGGCGCTCACCACGCCGCAGGCGCTTTTTCTCGCCGAGCGCACCGCATCCGGAAGCTGGCGCCAGCTGAGCTACGCGCAGGCGCGCCAGCAGGTGGGCCGCATCGCGCAGGCCCTGCTCGACCTGTCGTTGCCGCAGGGGCAACCGGTGGTCGTGCTGTCGGACAACTCGGTCGACCACGCGCTGCTCGCGCTGGCCGCGATGCACATCGGCGTGCCGGTGTGCACGGTGTCGAGCGCGTATTGCCGGCTGACCAAGGACACCGGCAAGATCAAGGGCATCCTCGACGCCCTGCAACCGGCATTGCTCTATGCCGCGCAGCCGGGCGTGTACGGCGCGGCCATCACCGCCTGGGGCGGCAGCTGCCCGGCGGTGTTCAGCGAGAGCGCCTTGCAGCACGACGGCGCCATCTCGTTCGAACGCTTGCTCGGTGGCAACGAATCGCCCGCGGTGATGCGCGCGTTCGCGGCGATCGAGCCGTCGACCACGGCCAAGCTGCTGCTGACCAGCGGCTCCACCGGCACGCCGAAAGTGGTGATCAACACGCACCGCATGCTCACCGCCAACCAGCAGCAGATGACGCAGGTGTGGCCATTTCTGCAACGGCACCCGCTGCACCTGCTCGACTGGCTGCCGTGGAGCCACACCTTCGGCGCCAATCACAACTTCAACATGGTGCTGGCGCACGGCGGCAGCCTGACCATCGACGAGGGCCGGCCAGCGCCCGGCCTGATCGTCAAGACGGTGCGCAACCTGCGCGAGGTGAAGCCCAATTTCTATTTCAATGTACCGCGCGGCTTCGACATGCTGCTGCCCTACCTCGAACAGGACGACGCCTTCGCGCGCGACTTCTTCGAGCGGCTCGAAGGCGTGTTCTACGCCGGCGCCGCGTTGCCGCAGAGCCTGTGGGAGCGGCTCGAGGGCGTGGCGCGCCGCGTGCGCGAGCGGCCGCTGTGGTTCACGTCGTCGTGGGGCGCCACGGAAACCGCACCGGCCCTCACCAGCGTGCACTGGCGCATCGAACGCGCCGGCTGCATCGGCGCGCCGCTACCGGGTGTGGAGCTGAAGTTCGTACCCAACGGCGGCAAGCTCGAGATGCGCGTGCGCGGGCCCAACGTCTTCCCCGGCTACCGCGAAGCGCCCGAGCTCACCGCGCAGGCCTTCGACGACGAGGGCTACTACCGCATCGGTGACGCCGGCCGCCTGGTCGACGACACGCGGCCCGAGCTCGGCGTGATGTTCGACGGCCGCGTGGCCGAGGACTTCAAGCTGATGTCGGGCACCTGGGTGTCGGTGGGCACGTTGCGGCTGCGCGCGATCAGCGCGCTGTCGCCGCTGGCCGCCGACGTGGTGGTCACCGGGCACGACCGCGAGCAGATCGGCCTGCTGGTGTTCGCGTCACCGCAAGCGGCGGCGATGTCTGCCGAGCAACAGACGCAGCGCTTGCGCGACGCGCTGCTCGCGATGGGCGGCGGCGGCTCGTCGCAGACGCCCACGCGAGCACTGTTGCTCGGCGAGCCGCCCAACGTCGACGCCGGTGAGATCACCGACAAGGGCTATCTCAACCAGCGCCGCGTGCTCGAGCGGCGTGCCGCCGACGTGCTGGCGCTGTACGCGCCGGTGTCCGACCCGCGCGTGGTGCGCATCTAGCTCCTAGTTCAAGCTCGACGGCAGCACCCAGTGCACCGTGGTGCCTGCGCCGGCCACGGTGACGTCGCGTTTGACCTCCTTGTCGGCAAAGTCGCCCAGCAAGGTGTACTGCCCCGCTGGCACGTCGAACAGCAGCCACGGCCCCGCATCGGGCACCTCGGCAATCACTTGGCCGCGTTGCATCAGTTGCAGCCGATCGGCCACGTAATAGGCGCCGGCGCGACCGCTGATCTCGACTCGCAGCTTGTATTGCGGCGCGATGCGCTTGATGGCCGCTGCCTGGTCGAGGTCTGCCCCACCGTTGACGACCTTGACGCTGTTGTATGTCTGCGGCGCCGGCACGGCCATCGGGTCTGGGGAGGCCACGGGCCGGTCGTTCGCTGCCGACGCGGGAATTTCCACCTCGTCGGCGGCCATGGCGCCGACGGCGACCACTGACGCGCACAAGCCCAACGAGACCCACCGCTTGCTTCGCATGTTCACGGGCAACTCCTGTCCGGATGACGGAGATCACCTTAGACGCCCTGTCGCAGGCCGCCTATCGGCGTGCGGAGCGTGTTCATGTCGGACACGTCCTGCACGCGGCGTACGCGCGGCCTGGCCGCCGGATCAGCCGTGCGGTGGCGCACTCCCGGGCGCGTAGCGCAACACCCGATCGGCCAGCGTCGGCACGTCGAGCGGCTTGACCCAATAGTCGTCGAAGCCGGCCGTGCGAGCGCGTGCGATCTGATGCGGCATCGCATCGGCCGAGACGGCGACACACGGCAGCTTCGCCGTGCTCGCTTGCGCGCGCAAGCGACGCAGCACTTCAAGGCCGTCGATGCCGGGCAGGCTCATGTCGAGCAGCACCAGGTCGGGCTGCCACGATGCCAGCACCTCGAGCCCGTGCTCGCCGCTGTCGGCCAGGCGCAACTCGATCTCGCCCGGCCGCAGCGCCAATGCCTCGCGCATCAACAACGCATTGACCGGGTTGTCTTCGATGCACAGCACCCGCACGGCCGCGGCCGGAGCGCGCACAGGATCACCAGTGGCGACCATGGCCGTTGCCGCAATGGCCGCGTCATGGGCCACCAGCGGCAGCCGCAACACCGCCTCGGTACCGGACCCCGCTGTCGAGCGCAACTCGAGCGCACCTTGCATCGCCTCGGCCAATTGGCGCGAGATCACCAGGCCCAGCCCGTGCCCGGGCACGTCGCCACCCTGTGCGCCCAGGCGGTTGAACGGCTCGAACAACTGATGCTGCCGTTCCGTGGCGATGCCCGGCCCGTCGTCGCGCACCACGATGCCCAGCAACGGGGGCGAACCGGCTGGGGGCTCCAGCAACAGCTCGACGCGACCACCGGCGCGGTGGTATTTGATCGCGTTGCCCACCAGATTGATCAGCACCTGTCGCACGCGGGTGGCATCGGCCATCACGCCCAGTCCGCTGCGCGTCCAGCGGCCGAGCACGACTCCGGCGGCCTCGGCCTGGGGTTGCATTAGATCGATCACCGCTTCGACGGTGGCGTCCAGCGGCAGGCTGGCCATGCGCAGCGGCACCGAACCCGCCTCCAGCGCGGCGAGGTCGAGCAGATCGTCGATCATCGACAACAGGTGCGTGCCGGCCGAGCGCAGCTGGTGCACCGCATCGATGGCCCAGGGCGGCAGTTCCGCCGCGCGCAACTGCAGCAGCTGCGCGAAGCCGAGCACCGCATTCATCGGCGTGCGCAGCTCATGGCTGGCCCGCGACAGCAACTCGCTCTTGGCGCGGCTGGTGCGCTCGGCCGCCTCCTTGTCGAGCAGCGCCTGCGCGCTGCGCTCGCGATCGGTGACGTCGAAATTGATGCCCACCAGGCGCCGTCCCTGCACGGTGTCGATGCGACTGCCCACCACCTGGATGTGCCGCACCTGGCCATCGGGCCAGACGATGCGAAAGTGATGATCGATGTGGTCGAAGTGGCCGTCGATCACCGCCCGCGTGACTTGCCGCGTGTGCACGAAGTCGTCGGGATGGATGGTGTGCGCCCAGGTCGCTTCGTCGATCAGGCCGCTGCCTGGCGGCATGCCGTACAGCCGGTACATCTGCTCGTCCCAGCTGATGCGCTGGACTTCGAAGTGCCATTCCCAGACGCCAGCGCCGATGGCCTGCGTGGTCAGGCGCAGCCGGTCGCGCAGCTCGGCGATTGCCTGGCGCGCGGCGTGCGCTTCGGTGGTGTCGTGCGTCAGCCCGGCGATGCCGACCACCCGAGCGTCGCGCCACTGCGGCCGGCCGATGGCATGCACGTGGCGCGCCTCGCCCTGCGGCGTGACCAGATCGAGTTCGACGTCGATGGTCTGCCCGCTGCCGACAGCGCCCTGGAACGCCGCCAGCCAGCGATCGCGCGACGCCGCGTCGTACAGGCGCACGAAGGTGCGCACGTCGGGCTCGACCACCGGCTTGAGCCCATGGATCTCGAATGTCTCGTCGGACCAGTTCACCTTGCCGGCATCGACGTCGTACTCCCACGCACCGACACGCCCGAGCTGCCCAGCCTGGCGCATCAACTCGCCTTCGACGCGCTCGCGTTCGCGTGCGCGGCGCCGCAGCGTCACGTCCTGCAGCACAAGCGCGGCAGCCAGACGCGGATCGGGCACGACATCCTTCGAAAAGGCCTGCAGATCCACCCTCAGCCAGCGGCCGTTGCGCACCGGCAGCTCCAATGCCGACAGCGTCTTGCGGGCGGCCAGCGCATCGGTCACGCGGGTCCACTGGGCGCCTGCCACCGCGACATCGACCACGTCGAGCAGATTCGCGCCGGGGCGCGCCGGATCCAGCGCCGGCAGCGTCTGCAGGGCCGCGTCGTTGGCCCACACCACCGCGCCATCGCCCGACAGCACCACGATGCTCAGCCCCGAGCGCCGCAACACGCCGGCCAGCACGGCCTCGAGCCCCGCTATGGGAGAGGGGTCAGCGGGGGGCGTGGCCATGGTCCGTGCGAGGGCGCCGCGCCAGCCGAGGCGCCCTCATCGGCTGCGGCGCAGCTTGAGCAGCCAGTCGTCCGGCGGCGCTTGCTCGTCGGGCGCGCGCAGCAGGCACATCATGCGGATCGCCGACTCGCGCTGCTCGTAGTAGCCAGCCAGCACCAGCGTCTGCGAAAAACCGAGCGAGCGATAGAAGTGCAGCGCAGCGTGGTTGCTGGCGCGCAGTTCCAGGTGCACCGACACCATGCCCGCCACGCGGGCGGAATGCAGCAGCCACTGCAGCAGCTGGCGCGCCACGCCCTGGCGCTGGTGCGACGGCCGCACCGCCAGCAGCATCAGATGCGCATGCTCGTCGTCGAACTGCATCACCCCGAAGCCCACCGTGCCATGGCGATCGCACGCCACCACGGCCGAGGTGTCGCGCCGCGTGATCATGCGGCGCACGCGATCGGCACGGTAGCGCCAGCCCAGGCCCGACTCGATGAGATCGCGCGACATCTGTGCGATGGTGTCGGCATCGCGCACAGCGGCCAGGCGCAACGTCACGGCGTCGGTGTTCACGCGCGCATTCTGCCAAAAGCGGCGGCTGGCCATGCCCGGCAGCGTAGCGGCGTGCCGGCGAGCCGGCTGCGACAATTGACACGCCCCGATTGATTGCATCGACGCCCTCGTGATGGAACACCCGTTTGACACCGCCTGTGCACTGGCACGCTGCGGCGACAGCCGCTTCAGCGGCACTGCCCCCGAGGCCTACTGGAACATGGCGGGCCCGTTCGGCGGCACCACCGCCGCGGTGCTGCTGCGCGCGGCGCTGTTCGATCAACCTGAAGGCGTGGAGCCGGTGGCGCTCACCGTCAACTATTGCGCGCCGCTGAGCAAGAGCACGTTCACGATCGACGCGCACACCGTGCGCAGCGGCAAGTCGGTGCGCCATGTCTCGGTGCAGATGGAGCAGCACGACGCCATCGTCGCCACGGCGAGCGTGGTGCTGGCGCTGCGGCGCGACACCTGGTCGCATCAGGTGGTCAGCATGCCCGAGGTGCCGCCGCCCGACGCGGTGGAGGCCATGCCCACCGACGGCCGGCTGGCCTGGCTGCAGCGCTACGAGTTCCGCTTCGTGCGCGGCGAGTGGCGCCCACAGACCCAGACCTACGCCACGCTGCACAGCGCGCACTCCACGCTGTGGGTGGCCGACTCACCACGCCGCGCGCTCGACCATCTGTCACTGGCCGCGCTGTGCGACGTGTTCTTCGTGCGCGCGTTCCACGTGCGCGGCACGCTGGTGCCGGCCGGCACCGTGACGATGACCGTGCACTTCCACGCCAGCGCGGCCGAGATCGCCGCGCAGGGTGCCTCGCCGGTGCTCGGCACCGTCGACGCGCACACCTTCACGCGCAATTTCGGCGATCAGATCGCGCAGATCTGGTCGAGCCAAGGCCGCCTGCTGGCCACCACCACGCAGATGACCTGGTTCAAGGAGTAGCGGCAGCGGCGACTCCCCTTCTGGAACGCCGCTTGGCCGGGTCGCCTCGATCCCGGCCTGTGTCACTTTCTCGGGGTTGCGCCAGCGGCATACTCGATGCCGCCTGCGTCCGCGGTGATCGTGGTACCGGCCGCACCGGCAATGATGCGCGACAGGTCGGCCAGATCACCGATGGCCGCGCGCTTTCCGGTCGCACGCACGAAGCGGCATGCCGCGTCGACCTTCGGGCCCATCGAACCGGCGGCAAAGGACATCTTGGCCAACGCCTCGGGCGTGGCGCGGCGGATCGCCTTCTGAGTCGGCTTGCCCCAGTCGACATACACCGCATCGGCATCGGTGAGCATCACCAACAGATCGGCGCCGAGGTCGCGCGCCAGCAGCTCGGTGGCCAGATCCTTGTCGATCACGCACTCGATGCCCACCAGCTTGCGCTCGGCGCCGGCTTCGTACACCGCCGGAATACCGCCGCCACCGGCGGCGATGACGATGGTGTGCTTCTCGAGCAGCCACTTGATCGGCCGCAGCTCGAAGATGCGCTTGGGTTCGGGAGAAGCCACGACGCGGCGCCACTTGTCGCCGTCCTGCTTGAACACCCACTGCTTCTCGGCCGCCAGGCGATCGGCTTCGCCTTTGTCGTACACCGGACCGATGAATTTCGTCGGGTTGGCAAACGCCGGGTCCTTGGCATCGACCTCGATCATCGTCAGCAGCGTGGCGAACGGGCGCTCGAACGGCATCAGGTTGCCGAGCTCCTGCTCGATCATGTAGCCGATCATCCCTTCGGTCTGCGCGCCGAGCACGTCCAACGGATAGGTCTCGACCTTCGTGTAGGCCGCACCCTGCAGCGCCAGCAGGCCTACCTGCGGGCCGTTGCCGTGACCGACCACCAGGTCGTGCTCCTTGGCCACCGGCGCCAGCGACTGCGCAGCGATGCGCACGTTGCGCCGCTGGTTCTCGGCGGTCATCGCCTCGCCGCGCCGCAGCAGCGCGTTGCCACCCAGCGCCGTGACGATCAGCATCTCAGTCTCCCAAGGTGGCGACCAGGATCGCCTTGATCGTGTGCAGCCGGTTCTCGGCCTGCTCGAACGCGACGTTGGCCTCGGACTCGAATACCTCGTTGGTGACTTCGAGTCCGTCGCTGATGCCGTAGTTTTCAGCGATGTCCTTGCCCATCTTGGTCTCGGTGTCGTGGAAGGCCGGCAGGCAGTGCATGAACTTGACCTGCGGGTTGCCGCTGGCCTTCATCAGCGCCTTGTTGACCTGGTACTTCATCAACAGGCCGATGCGCTCTTTCCACACCTCCTTGGGCTCGCCCATCGACACCCAGACGTCGGTGTGGATGAAGTCCACGCCGGCCACCGCCTTGGCGGGGTCGTCGGTGATCGTCAGCTTGGCGCCGTACTGCTCTTCGAGGCCGCGCGCGATCTTCACGAACTCGTCGGCCGGCCACAGCTGCTTGGGGCCGCAGATGCGCACGTCCATGCCCATCATGCAGCCGACGATCATCAGCGAGTGGCCCATGTTGTTGCGGGTGTCGCCGAGGAAGGCGTACTTGATCTCATGGATCGGCTTGTCGCTGTGCTCGCGCATCGTCATCACGTCGGCGATCATCTGCGTCGGGTGATATTCGTCGGTCAGGCCGTTGAACACCGGCACACCGGCGTACTTGGCCAGCGTCTCGACCCCGCTCTGGCTCGCGCCACGGTACTCGATAGCGTCGAACATGCGGCCGAGCACGCGCGCGGTGTCCTTGAACGACTCCTTGTGCCCGATCTGCGAGCCCGCTGGATCCAGGTAGGTGACGTTGGCGCCCTGGTCGTGGCAGGCCACCTCAAACGCGCAGCGCGTGCGTGTGGAGGTCTTCTCGAAGATCAGGCAGACCTCTTTGTCCTGCAGGTGGCGCTGCTCGGTGCGCGCGTACTTGGCGCGCTTCAAGTCGCGCGCCAGATCGAGCAAATAGCGGAATTCGCGCTGCGTGTAGTCCTGCACCGTCAGCAGCGAGCGATTGCGAAGATTGAATGCCATGACAACTTCCTTGAAAAGGGTGAGTGACTGCGGGGTTCAGAACGCCGGATCGCGCGCGATCGGGCAGGTCATGCAGTGGCCGCCGCCGCGGCCGCGGCCAAGTTCGGCGCCGCGCACAGTGATGACCTCGACGCCGGCCTTGCGCAGCAGTGTGTTGGTGTAGGTGTTGCGGTCGTAGGCGACCACCACGCCGGGTTCGAGTGAGACCACGTTGTTGCCGTCGTCCCATTGCTCGCGCTGCGCCTGCCAGGCGTTGCCGCCGGTCTCGACGACGCGCAACTCCTTCAAGCCGAGCGCATCGCGCACGACATCGAACAGATGGCCCTTCTCGGCATGCACCTCGATGCCGCCCTTGCCGTCGGGCCGGGTGCTGTAGCAGCGCACCTGGTCGGCGACCTCGCGGTAGGCGGTGACGAGATCGCGGTCGCAGAAGCTGAACACCGTGTCGAGGTGCATCGCCGCACGGCTCTTGGGCATCAGGCAGCCGATCACGCGCTGCGCGGCTTTCTGCTCGAATAGTCGGGCCGCCACCTGGAACACGGCCTGGCGCGTGGTGCGTTCGCCCATGCCGATCAGCACCACGCCCTTGCCGATGGGCATCACATCGCCACCTTCCAGCGACGAGGCACCGAACGACTCGTCGGAATCGCCCCACCAGATCTTGGTTTTGTCCTTGAAGCGCGGATGGAACTTGTAGACCGCGCGCTGCAGCAGGGTCTCGGGCCTGCGCGCCGGCCAGTACATCGGGTTGACCGTCACGCCGTCGTAGATCCAGCAACTCGGATCCCGCTGGAACAACGTGTTAGGCACCGGTGGCAGCAGGAACTCGGTGCCGCCGTAAGCCTCTTCGAGCATGGCCGCCCACTCGCTCTTGGGCACGTCGAGCACTGCGATGCCGCCGATCAGGTGTTCGGCCAGCTTGGGCGCAGGAATCTCCTCCAGCCAAGCTCGTAGCGGCTTGACGCCCAGGCCGACGTCATTGATCGTCAATCTGCGGTCGAGCACCCAGCCGCGCGCGGCCTTGTCCTGCAGCGTCTCGGCCAGCATCTCGTGCAGGTCGATCACCTCGGTGCCACGATCGCGCATCTTCAGCACGAAGTCGTGGTGGTCGCGTTGCGCCTCGGGCACCCACAGCATGTCGTCGAACAGCAGATCGGCGGCGTTGGCGGGGGTCAGCCGCTGATGAGCCAGGCCCGGACGGCACACCATCACGGTGTGCAGCTTGCCGACCTCGCTGTGAACTCCCAGTTTGTGCATCACTCGCTCCGCGTCATGGATTGAAGGGCCAGCATCGTGGCGTGCGCCATTAGTCGGGCAGCGCCACCAGCTGGAAGAACTCGAGCGCCTCGCGGCTCGGCGGGCCGAAGTGCTTGGCGTAGATGCTCGTCAGATCCGGCGTCCGGTACAGGCGGCTCAGCGCGCGGTCGACCGCGAGCCGGAAGTCGTCGTCGTTGCGGCGCATCGCCAGCGCGACGATGTCGCGCCGGAAGAGGCGGTCGACGACCAGCAGGTCGCTGGGCGACTTGCTGCGCAACACCGCGTCGAGCAGCAGCGCGCGATCGCTGAACAACGCATGGGCACCGTGCTCGGCCAGCAACTGCACGCCGGCGTCCGTGTCCTTGACCGCGACGACATCGGCGACGATGCGGCGCTCTTTCAGGCTGGTGTTCAACGCCTTCTCGAGCACCGTGCTGCCAACGACGGCGATCACCGCGCGCTGCGGCGCCTGGTCGGGCGAGCCGCGCCACGCCGGGCCCGACGGTTCACTGCCGGACAGCGCCTGCAGCAGGCGAGCCGGTGCGTCGGCGCGCACCGCCACGCTGGTGCCGCTGAGCATGATCGGAATCGAGAAGTCGACCAGCGCCCGCCGCTCGAGCGTCGGCACCGAGCCGCACAGCAGATCGGCCTTGCCCTGCTCGACGGCGCGCACCGCCTCGTCGCGCGGCAGCGCCACGAGATCGACCGCCAGCGTCGCCGCCTTCAGCTCGCCCTTCAGCGCATCGGCGACCTTGGCGCACAGCTCGATCGCGTAGCCGGCCGGCTTGCCCGATGCGTCGGCATAGGAGAACGGCCGCGCGTCGCTCGCAAAGCCGATCGTCAGCTTGCCTGTCTCCTTGGCCTTGTCGAGCGTACCCGCGGCGAACACGGGGGCTGCGGCGCCAAGGCACAGCAGCGAGCCGATCAGCGCGGTGCGTTGTGCCGCGCGCTGGAGGTCTTGCACAAATGTGTGTTGCATGGTCATTCCTTTTCGCGGTCGACCGAGCTGCATCACGAGGCACGCGCCGCAGCCGGCGCGGCCGTGAAGCGCGGCGCCAGGAAGCCGTAGACGAGATATCCCAACGCCATCACGAGCATGCCGCCCATCACGGCGTCCTTGCCCGACGCCCACAGCGCGTAGATCGAGTACAGCAACGCAACCACCGTGACGAAGGTGTTGATGCGCCACGTTCGCTGATCGACCTTGGCATCGCGCATCATCACGAACAGCGCCGACAGCGCAATGATGTACGGCAGCACGTTGGTGACCACGGCGAGGTTGACCAGCGCCGAGAACTGCTTGTTCAGATCGGGCGAGATGGTCGACAGCGCCATCACCGACTGCACGATGCCCATGATCACCATGCCGGCGATCGGGGCGCCCATCGAGTTGGCCTTGCCGAAAATGGCGGGGAACATCTTGGTATCGGCGGCGTCCTTCGCGGTCGTGGCCAGCGTGAACTGCCAGCCGAGCAGCGAGCCGACGCAGGCCATCACCGCGAGCGCCATCACGACCGAGCCGATCGTCGGATTGAACATCTTGGCGTAGGCCAGGCCGAACGGCCCGGTCGACTCGGCCAACTCGGCGTTGGGCACGATGCCCTGGATCACCGCGGTCGACAGGATGTAAACCGCCGCCGCGCCGAGCGTGCCGAACATGCAGGCCAGCGGCACGTCGCGCTTGGGGTTCTCCACCGCGGAGGCGTTCTGCGACGCCGACTCCATGCCGAGGAAGGCCCACAGCGTGAGCGAGATGCTCGAGCCCATGCCCTCGCCCAGGCTGATGCCCTGTGGGTTCCAGGCCGCGGCGAAGACGTCGCTCTTGAACCAGATCCAGCCGATGACCGAAATCAACCCGACCGGCAAGATCACGCCCCACACGGTGACCGCACCGATCTTGCCGGTGAGGCTGGGGCCGCCGAAATTGGCCACCGTGGTGATCCACAGCAGCGCGATCACGCCGATGCAGGTGGCCACCGGCGACGACGTCAGCACCGGGAAGAACGACGACAGGTAGCCAAGCGCCGAGCTCGCCACCGCGACGTTGGCGATCGCCAGCGACAGGAAGTACAGGAAGAAGACCTGGAAGTAGCCGTCCTTGCCATAGGCATCTTCGGCATAAGCGGCCAGGCCGCCGGTGCGCTGGTTGAAGATGCCGGCCTGCGCGAAGCCGTAGGCGATGGCCAGCGAGCCGAGTGCGGTGACGATCCACGACAGCAGCGAGATCGCGCCGACCTTGGCCATGTTGGAGGGCAGCATGATGATGCCCGAGCCCATCATGTTCACCGTCACGATGAACGTCAGCTGCATGACGTTCATCTTCTTCTTTTGTTCGGCCATGGCGGCGTCTCCTTATCGTTGGTTCCGTGCCTCGCGCACCACGTAGGTGTGGAAGCGGATGCGTCCGTCCACCTTCTCCTGGTACACGCCCTGCACTTCGTAGTTGAACCCCGGAAAACGATTGAACGACTCTTCGAACGCGAGCAAGTAGTCGAGCATCGGCTGCGCACACTCGACCCAGCGCTCGCCCGGCACCACGACGCCGATGCCCGGTGGATAGATCAGCGCCAGCGTCGCGGAGACGCGGCCCTTGACCTCAGTGATCGGTACGTAATCGACGTCGTTACCGACCAGCGCGCGGTAGGCATCCTGCGGCGACATCGCAAGCTCAGGGAAGCTCGATGCGCGGAAGCACCCCTTCTGCAGCTCCTTGATGTCGGCGCTGCGGTAGAAGGCATGCATCTCGTTGCACACCTTGCGGATCGTGTAGCCGGCGTAGCGCTCGCTGTTGGCGGTGTACAGCGACGGCAGCACGTTCTGCAGCGGCGCGTCGATGTCCCACAGGCTCTTGAACTTGACCAGCTTGGCGATCAGACTATTGAGCTTGCTTTCGTCCTCGGCCGGCGTCATCAGGAACAGGATGCTGTTCAGATCCACTTCTCGGGCACGATGCGCTGCTCGCGCAGGTAGTTCGCGACCACCGTGGCCGGCACGCCGAAGTCGAGGTACTCACCGGTCGCGCGGTTGATGCCCGGTGTCAGCAGCATCAGCTTGTTGGGGTCGACCATCGCGTAACCGGGCGCGTAGCCGGCATAGCCGTGCCACTTGGCCTCGGGCTGGAAGTTCCAGCACTGCTGCTCGCGCTTGATCAGCTCGGTGGGCAGGCTCTCCCACGGCACGTCGATGGCGTCGGCGCCGAACGACGAGCCGCGCACGCTCACGCGGTCGGGCACGAAGGGGTCGAAGAACCACTGCTCCTGCGGATCGCGCGCGCTGCGTGCGAAGTGCTGGCCGAACTCGCGCAGCTTCTTGCGCGTCTCGATGCCCAGCTCGATGCAGCGATCCCACAGCATCTCGCCGGCCTTGCCCTCGTGGATCTTGGCGTTGACGTCGAGCGACGCGAACAGCGGATAGAACGGCGAGGTCGACACGTGCTGCAGGAACGACTCGTTGAAGCGCTTGTGGCCGACGTAGCGCTTCTGCCCGCGCAGGTGCTCGTCGCGCTTGTGGATCTGGCTGGCCTGCGAGAAGCCGGCGCCCTGCTTGTGCACCGACTGCGTCGAGAACAGCCCCGGCATCTCGGGCGTCAGATCCTTCAGCCGCATCGGGCTGTGATCGTCGAAGAGCGGGTGGAAGGCGTTGTAGCCGATCCAGGCCTCGTCCCACAGCACGTACTCGCACAGGTGGCCGATGCGCTCGAGCACCTTGCGCACGTTGTAGACCGTGCCGTCGTAGGTGCACAGCTGGATGCACGCCAGGCGGAACGGACGTGGCGCGTCGGCGCAACTTCTTGTCGGTGACCAGCGGGTTGCGCCGGATCTGCTCGCGCAGGTACTTCTCGTCCCATGCCTCCCAGTCGACCGCGCCGATCATGCCGAACGGGTTGCGCGCCGTCGGCAGGAACACCGGAATCGCTCCGGCCTGCACCAGCGCCCCCTGGTGCAGCGACTTGTGGTTGTTGCGGTCGAACAGCACCAGGTCGCCGCGCCTGAGCATCGCGCCGGTGACGATCTTGTTCGACGTGCTGGTGCCATTGAGCACGAAGTAAGTGCGGTCGGCGCCGAACACCTGCGCCGCGTGCCTCTGCGCCTCCTCGGCCGCGCCTTCGTGGATCAGCAGGTCGCCCAGTTCGACGTCGGCGTTGCACAGGTCGTTGCGAAAGATCGCTCTCGCCGAAGTGCTTGAAGAACAGTTGCCCGGGCGGCGACTTGCGGTAGAACTGCCCGCCCTGGTGGCCCGGGCAGTCGAAGGCGATCGTCGCCTTGCCGTCGTAGGCCATCAGCCCGCCGAAGAACGGCGGCAGCAGGCTCATGCCGTACTTGACGACGCTGGCCACCACCTGCTTGGCATAGAACGTCGGCGACTGCTGGCCCGAGATAGATGTAGCCCTCGACCTCGCCGAGGCCGCCGGCCACCGGCAGGTCGGTGATGCGGTGCGAATCCGCCAGCGCCCAGAACGGCGTGAGAAACCCGATGCCGCGCACCGCGCGCAGCAGCGCCTTGGCGCGCTCCATGTGTGCGCCGTCGGTCAGCACGATGTAGGCGCCGACCGAGGCGTCCTCGGCGACGTCGCGCTCCAACGCGTCGCTGACCTCGACCTCGTAGTTCGTCGGCCGCGATCTGCGCCAGCAGTTCTTTCGTCTGCGCGTTGGCCGGATCGACGACGGCAACGACCTTCAGCAGCTTGCCGAACGGGATCGGCACCGCCGGGGGCTTGATCGCGTAGTTGGAATACCGGTTCATCGCGTCAACCTTCCTTCACGCAATCGACCAGCCAGGTCTTGTGCCCTTCCTTGTCGACATCGAAGCGCAGGCCGTGGATGTCGGCCTCGAAGCCGGGGAAGCGATCGTCGGTGTCGCGCGCGAACTTCAGGTACTCGATGATCGACGTGGTCGTGAAGCGCTCGCCGGGCATGATCAGCGGTATGCCCGGCGGATACGGCACCACCATGACCGCGGTGACGCGCCCCTTCAGCTTCTCGATCGGCACCGGCTCGACCTCGCCGTGCACCAGGTGGTTGTAGGCATCCGAGGGCTTCATCGCCGGCACCGGCAGCTCGGTGTACATCGCGTTCATCGCGCTGGCGGTGTCGTTGTCGCGGTAGCACGTCGTGCAGCGCGTCGCACAGGTCGCGCAGGCCCCAGCCGGCGTAGGCGTGGCCGCCTGCGGCGCACGCTCGGCAGCGTCTTGGCCAACGGCGCGTTGCGGTCGTAGTCGGTCTTGAAGTCGACCAGCGCGTCGACCATCGTGGCCCACTTGCCGCGCGTGATGCCGAGCGAAAACAGGATCAGGAAGCTGTACAGCCCGGTCTTCTCGACCACCAGGCCGCGCTCCCACAGGTACTTGGTGACCACCGCCGCCGGGATGCCGGTCTTGGCGAGCTTGGCGCCCTTGCCCAGCCCGGGCGTCAGCAGCGTGACCTTGATCGGGTCGAGCATGATGTAGTCGGCGGCGAGGTTGCCGAAGCCGTGCCACGAGGCCTTCGGATCGAGCACCCAGTCGGCGGTCTTCGGCGGCTTGTCGAGATCGAGGCCCGTCGGGCTGCCAGACCTTGAACCACCAGTCGGCGCTCTTGAAGCGCTTGCCGATCGAGGCCAGCGCGTGCCGGAAGTGCATCGCCTCGTCGTGCGTCTCCTGCACGATCGAGCGGCCGGCGGCGCCTTCCATCATCGCCGAGCTGACGTCGAGCGACGCGATGATGCCGTAGTGCGGCGACGTCGAGCCGTGCATCATGAAGGCGTCGTTGAAGCGCGTGGTGTCGATCTTGCGCGTGTCGGACTCCTGGATGTGGATCATCGACGCTTGCGAGAACGCGGCCAGCAGCTTGTGCGTCGACTGCGTGGCGAACACCAGCGTGTGGTCGGCGCGCGGATGGCCGCGCGGCACGCCCATCGCGTGGCGGCCGGCGTAGAACTCGTGGAACGCCGCATAGGCGTACCAGGCCTCGTCGAAGTGCAGCGCGTCGACCTGGTCGGCCGACCTGCGCCTTGATCTTCTCGGCGTTGTAGCAAAGGCCGTCGTAGGTGGAATTGGTGACCACCGCGATGCGCACATTGCCCTTGGCGCCGCGCGCGATCGGGCTGGCGGCGATCTTCTTCTTGATCGCCGCCGGCGAGAACTGGTCGAGGCCGATCGGGCCGATGATGCCGTAGTCGTTGCGCGCCGGCGTGAAGTAGATCGGCGTGGCGCCGGTCATGATCAGGATGTGCAGCAGCGACTTGTGGCAGTTGCGGTCGACGATCACCAGGTCGTCGCGCCCGGCCATCGAGTGCCAGACGATCTTGTTGGCGGTCGAGGTGCCGTTGGTCACGAAGTAGGTGTGGTCGGCGCCGAACACCTTGGCCGCGTACGCCTCTGCGGCCTTGACCGGGCCGGTGTGGTCGAGCAGCGAGCCGAGCTCGGGCACCGAGATCGACAGGTCCGAGCGCAGCGTGTTCTCGCCGAAGAAGGCGTGCAGCGCGTGGCCGACCGGCGACTTGAGGAAGCCCACGCCGCCCGCGTGCCCGGGCGTGTGCCACGAGTACGCCGAGCGCTCGGCGTGGTGCGTCAGCGCCTTGAAGAACGGCGGCAGCAGGTTGTCGAGATAGTCGGTGGCCGCGCGCATGATCTGCCGCGCCAGGAACTCGCACGGTGTCCTCGTACAGATAGAGGATGCTGGTGACGTTGCGCAGCACCTCGGTGGCCTCGCGCTGGTCGGCGCGAAAGACCGCGCTCTCGCCGAACGCGATGATCGGCAGCCCGGGCGCACGCTCATGCACCGCCTTCAGCTGGTCGACGATCTGCTTGAGCGTCGCCGGCAGTCGCCGCGCGCTGCCTCGGCGCCGAACACGATCGCCGCCAAACCCCGGTGCGCGCCGGCCACGATGCCCGCGTCCTCGCGCGTGTCGACGACGATCGTCTTCCAGCCGCCGCGCTCGAGCTCGTGCTGGATCTGGCGCAGCCGCACACCGGCCACCGACTGCGCGGCCACGTCGCGGTGGGCGATCAGGATGGGAAAGCTCTCCTTGGAACTGCATGCGTCACTCTCCCGTTGGATGATGCTGCCTTGTCCTTCGGCGCGGCGGCCGCCAGACGTGGGCGGTTGATGTGCGTGCGGTCTCCCTGTGCGTCATCGTTCAGTGAGACTTCGAGTCAGAACGAAATCCGGGTCGACCATTGCAGCCGGTCATCGGTGGCGCTGGATCCGTCCTTCTTTCGTGCTTGCCCCAGATGTACTCGGCACCCGTCGTCACGTTCTTCGCGAGCGTGTACAGCACATTGATCGAGCCATAGCTGCCGCGGCGGAACGCGGTGCCGAGCTGGCCATCGGTGTTGTTCTGCTTGTGCTCGCTGAAGCCGATCGAGCTGCGTCCACTTGTCGCTCCACGCGTGGTTGTAGTAGACCAAGTAGCCGAGCGACTTCACCGTCTCGGCCTGTATGCTGGCATTCGGCGCGAGGTCGACGCCGCCGTCGTTCATGTAGCTGGCGATCGCCTGGCCGCCCACCACCTGCCAGTTGAGCTGGTCCTTGCCGAACAGCTTCCACGTGCCGCTCAGGTTCAGGCCGTAGCCGGTCTTCTGGTTGGACGGCTCGCCGTCGGCGCTGGACGGATTGTGAAAGCCCACCTCGCGCAGAATGGCGGCGGCGCGCACGTGGCCCCAGTCGCCCGCGTAGCGTAACGAGACCACCGCGTCGGGGTAGCGGTTCCTGCTGGCGAGACCGGCGAGCGAGGGGTCGATGTCGGTCGCCTTGCCGGTGTCGATCACCGAGTTGGGCGCCTCGAGCGACAACGCCACCGTCATGGTCTCGCCGCTTGAACGGCGTGATGCGGAACTGCGGGTTGCGCACGAACACCATGCCGGGCGGCCCCCAGTAGTCGATCGTGTTGGGGAACACGCTGATGTCCATGAAGTTCGAGTCGGTCTGTCCGACGCCGTACATGCCCATCTCGGCCCACGCGCGCAACCAGTGGATGCTGGTGGTGCCGTCGGTGCCGAACAGGTCGAACGCGAGGTCGGTCTTGATCATGCCGTAGGTGGTGGGAATGAAGCCGCGCACGCCCAGGCTCGACTGGCGGATGCTGAACGTGAACTGACCGTCCTGTCCGCAGCCGGGGCTGCCTGGGCAGACGATCGGAATCTGCGATGGCCGCAACGTGGCGGCCCATTGCGGGTTCATCTTCTTGGCGTCGTAGATCGCGTCGGCCATCACCTGGCCGTAGATCTCGGCTCGTGCCTGGCCGGCATTGGGCGCGCCCGCCTCGGCGCTCGAGCCCGGCGCCACCGCCGGGCGCAGGTGGAGGCGCAGCGGCAGCAGCGGCCGCCGCGCCGGCCGCCGCCTGGGGTACCTTGGCCCTTTGCTCTTCGAGCGCCTTCACACGCGCCTGCAGGTCCTGAATGGTCTTCATGGCCTGGTCGAGCGCGTCCTTGAGGTCTTGCGTCGTCGACTGGGCTTGTGCACCGCCGCACAGGGCCATGGCAGCGGCCGCTGCTATCGCGAGTCTTCGCATGCTTGTCTCCATCGAGGTCCATCGGCTTGCTACAAGCGACGGCTCATGTAACGACCACAGACCACAGGCCGCATACAGCAAGCACCGGTCAAACCGTACTCCGCGGCACGCGATCAGCATTGATTTGAATCAAGATCGGCCCATCGTGGAATAGGCCTTTGGTCCAATGGCGGCTCGCCAATCGCGACAGCGCACGAGACGAGTCCACCGTTGCGTGCAGGGCACGCGCACGCGGGCTCAATGCATCGAGCACTCCACAGCGGGCATCGAGAACTCGCGGCCGACGACGATGCGCGCGTACAGGTAGTTGTTCAGCGCGTCGCGGCTCAAGGCATCGAGGTCAACGTGGCCATGTGCATCGCACGGGAATGCAAGGCCTCGCCCTTCGTTGAACAGCGAATGAAAGCGCAATTCGTAGCCGGCCTTGTCGATCGATGCCGTTGGCGGAAGTGATCATCGTTGCTCCTCGGCCGTACCGCACTGCCATCAAGTGGCGATACGATATGCGGCCGCTGCAAACGCAGGATCACTGCGACATGTCGGTGAGAAACGGCGTGTGAACCGGCGGTGACCGATGTGTACGCGCCGTTGACATTCGCCTGTCGCGCCGGAAGGGGCGACTGCTACAGCTCGATGCGATCCCTCGCGATCATCAACTCGGCCGATCGCTGGTTTGCGGGTATCGATAGATCGTGGTGTTCAGGTGGCGCGCCACCGCCACGATGTCGGCTTCGCTCCATTGAAGCCCGATGCTGGCCTGCCATTGGCGCACCTGCGTCTTCAGGCTTGGCCAATCGGTGGCCTCGCGCTTGTCGCGCCAATGCATCTGCGAGTTGTGGCAGGCGACGCAATGCGTCGTGTAGAGCAGTTGCCCTCGAGTGGGCGCGGTTGTTGGCTGCGCCGCCGCTGCGACCGAGAGCGTCGCCGGCATGGCGAGCCGCAGGATGTGGACGAGGATCTTCGTGAGTTGTGGCATCGCGTCGCATCCGGCTGATCGGCTGACGTGGCCACTGTAGTCATCGAGGGCGCCCACGCATTGACGCCGCTCAACGGGGCACATAGTCGGTCATGAGGGACTCCTGGTTGATTCTGGGGTGATTCCCGACTGGGACTGAACGGCCTGTGGGAGCAGCCCGATGGTTTGTATCGAAGCAGGAGATGTGTTGCCCGCTGCAAGGCACCAGCGCATCACGCACTCTCGCATCGCGTGCGCACCGGCAGGTTTTTCCAGCACGGCATCGAAGCCGCTGTCCCTCAAGCGAGATAGATCGCCACCATCCAGGGTCGACGTGTGCGCCACCACGGGGACCCGCCTGCGCGAGCATTCGCGCTCGAAACGCCTGATCTGCGCAGTGGCCGCGAAGCCGTCGAGCACCGGCATCTGGAGGTCCATCAAGATGAGATCGAGCTGGAGTGCGCACGCCAGGGCCACCGCTTCCGCCCCGTCGGCTCCCACCAGCGGCTTGATCCCCATGAGCGAGAGCCTCTGCGAGGCCACCATCAGATTGAAGGGATCGTCGTCGACCATCAAGACGAGAGGACTGTCGATTCCCGGGCGTTTCAGCCCGTGCAGATGGAGCCCGCCAGTTCGGGCGCTGGTACGAGCCAGATTGGTTGAAGATCCCATGACCATGCCCTTCTCTGCAGAATTTCGAGGGTGCATGCTGGCGCCGCAGATGGAACTTCATCTGTACGCTCGCGCACATTGCCAGGGTGCGCTGGCGAATTCGGACCGGGCCGCAAGCATTGACCAGTGTCAACGGCGGCAAGGATGCGCGCGCGATCCAGCGTGAGGCCCACCCCGCGCCCCCTGAGGCGCCGGCTGCACCTGTGGCAACGGTGAAGCCGCCTGCGCAAGGCGCGTCGCCCGCAAGCCCCGTCGCCTGCATGCGCCGTGCAACCCCAGGAGCAAGGACGGCAAGTCCGAGC
Organism: uncultured beta proteobacterium; assembly: GCA_963774185.1. Taxonomy (GTDB): domain Bacteria; phylum Pseudomonadota; class Gammaproteobacteria; order Burkholderiales; family Burkholderiaceae_C; genus JAEUPI01. The sequence goes on along the minus strand of CAVZEK010000007.1, from coordinate 3,290 downwards.
AGAGTCCAAGCCTGCGGCGAGCAAGCCGCAAGCGAAGAGACTAGCCGCACCCCACCAGCCCATCTGTTTACCAACGCACAGACCAGTGACGCGGATGGCTGGAGACTGATCGCGGCACCCCCAACTTGAGAGGCAAGATCATGACCGTCGCACGAATCACCGAAATCAGCAGCGTCAGTGGCAAGAGCTTTCAAGATGCGATCCTGCAAGGCGTCGAGCGCGCCAACAAGACGCTGCAGAACGTGATGGGCGCATGGGTGAAGGATCAGGAAGTGACGATCGACAATGGCAAGGTCTAGGGGCTGATCAAGGTGATCCTGAAGGTGACGTTCATCCTGTCGGATTGAGTGCAGACCAACGATGGCACACGACGCGCAGGTCACGGGCAAGGTCGAGTACCGCCAGGGCGACGGCATCAATGTCACCATCCGTCCCGGGCCGGTGGACGTGCAGACCACACCGGCCGACGCCACGTTGAGCTGGGCCGACGGCGAAACGCGAGGGTCGGCCGCGATGCCCATCGCCGACTTCCGGTCATACGTGGCCAAGGGCCTGATCACGTTGCGAGCCTGACCCCCATGGGGATTCGTTGCGTGATCCTGGCCAGCGCGCTGGCGTGCACCGCGTTGCCATCGGGTGTCGCGCTCAAGGCATAGGCTTCGTCAGTAGTGGGAGCTGTGGGCGGATGCCCGTCTTCAAGCGGGGCAGACGAGGACCATTGCGGTGGATCTACTCGCCTCGAGCCAGCGCTGTGCCGGGCATGGGCCGGTGGGTGCCGGCGGGAACGCGTGCGGGAACACGGCTGGCAGCAGAACACGGCGCCCAGGAGAAGGCGGCTGGACACTCACCCGAGGGCACGCCGTGGTGCGGCGAGCGCCACGACGATCCGGACTCTCTACCGCCGCGTTCATCGATTCGATGGATCAGGTCCTCGGCATTGACTGATCGCGGCGCGCGCATCGCCGACCGATTCGGTCCAATTCGGCATCGTCCAGAAGTCACTTGGCCATGGGCAGGAGCTCGGCCTCTTCACGCACGATGTGTCGCTCGTACCGGACTCGACGAAGGCGTGCACCTCATCGGCCGTCAATGCCGCCGCATCGCCATGGTCACCTGCTCGAGCGCGCGGCGCAAATGGTGCCACCGATGTTCGAGTTCGCGATGATCGGCACTCAGTGCGGCCGTCAGCTCACCCAAAGCACACGGCATCTGATCCCGCCATGGACTCGATCAGTGCCGGAAAGAGGTCGGCCTCCTCATCGGCATGATGACGTCGCGCCGAGGAGTCGAAGTACCGCATGACGGCGCTGGCGGCGTCGCATGCTTGCCGGTCTGCCCGTGTGCGTTACACGTGCGGGGCACCAGGCGGCGCAAGGTGTCGCACTGGGCTTCGACACAGTGGGTGGCAAGCCGCCAGCATCTCCAGCGGCACCCGAAACCGGCGGCGGGCGGGGAGTGACCCGGAAAGGCATTGGTCGCGGGGACGGCCTTTCGACTATGCCCGCTCCAGCCGATTCCAGTGCGCGTTCAGCGCTGAGACTCTCGCGGTCGCGCCCGATCGTCACCGTCGCAAGGATCTTGCCGGCCAAGATGTAGCGCACGCTGCAGTCGCGCGCATCCGGCGCGCCATCGATGTCGATGCGATCCCACTGCTCCGCATGGCCGACGTACTGGATCGCCACATCGTGGTGTTGGCTCCAGAAGAACGGCACCGCGTCGAATCGTTGCCTGTGCCCCAGCATGTTCAGCGCCGCGACCTGGCCTTGGCGTTGCGCCAGTGCCCAGTGTTCGACACGGATGCGCTGGCCGGTGTGCACATCGGGCCAGCGCGCGATGTCGCCCGCCGCGTAAATGCCCGGCACACTGCTTTGCAGAAACTCGTCGACGCTGACCCCGCGGTCGATGGCCAGGCCGGCTTGCTCTGCCAGAGCAAGCCGCGGTCGCACCCCCACCCCAGCGACGATCAGGTCGGCCTGCAGCGCGCTGCCATCGGCGCAGCGTGACGAGCTGCCCATCCACCTGCTTGACGGTCGTGCCCAGGTGAAACACCACGCCATGTGCTTCATGCAGCTTCGTGAACGAATCGGCCGAGCTCCGGACCGAGTACGCGCTGCATCGGCACCGTCTCCGGCGCCACGACGTGCACCTCGATGCCGCGGCCGACCAGCGAGGCAGCCACTTCCAGACCGATGAAACTGGAACCGATCACCAGCGCACGCTTGGCCGACGCAGCCTTCGCCGCGATGGCGCGGCTGTCGTCAAAACTGCGCAGCGTGTGCACCTGGCCCGGTGCGGCCCCGGGCACGTCCAGCTCGACCGGCTCCGCGCCAGTGGCAATCAGCAGCGCGTCGAATGGATGCACCCCGCCATCGCTCAACAGAACCTTGCGGGCCTTGACATCGATCGAACGCACCACCTTGTTCAGCAGCAAGTCGATGTGCCGCTCGGAGTACCAATCCTGCGACCGCAGTGGCATCCAGTCCGCCGGTGCGTTGCCGGCGAGGAAGTCCTTGGACAGGTTGGGACGATCGATCGGCAGGGTCGGCCTCGGCACTGATCATCGTCAGCGCACCGGCAAAGCCGTGACGGCGCAGCATGTCGGCTGCTGCCAGGCCTGCAGCGCCGCCACCGACGATCACGATCCGCTGCGGTGATGCATCAACGGGCCGCGATCTCCTGGGTGATGCCACGATGCGCTCGCGCACGACAGCTTGGTCCCCCACCTGTTCGACCCGCCAGCAAGGCAACGCATCGAGTGCCGGCGCACACAGCGCCTCCCCGGTACGCACATCGAACTGGGCGTGGTGCATCGGGCAGTGCAACACGTTGCCAGTCAGCAGGCCGTCGCACAGTTTGGCGTGGTAGTGGGTGCACAACCCGCCCAGTGCATACAGCTTGCCGTCGGCAGCGGATGACGATTGCTTCCTCTCCATCGATCACGCCCGGCACCATGGCGCCCTCGATCAGGCTGCCCAGCGGGATCCCTGCTTTCAAGTCGCGAGCCGTGCTGTCATCCATTTGGCTACTCCAGTCCGACGTACCGATCGAACGTGTTTGGAGGGCTCAAGCGCCCTGTTCGTTCCCTGCTGGCCTGCGAGCTTCTCGTTCCCAGACCTTTCGACCGGAAGATCGGCAATGCGCTGCCGATGCCGTTCGCGGCTTCAGCGCGGCCGCAGCGCGTTCGCCCCCAGCCCGCCCCGACAGTCCCGTTGAGGGTCTATGCAGTAGGGTCAGCCCTCGCAGTACATCGCCCAAAGACTATCGAGCTTGGCGCCCGATGCGCCATCGGG
>CAVZEK010000006.1:0-14194 GCA_963774185.1 uncultured beta proteobacterium | reverse complement strand
GCCGTGGATCGCGGCGCCGAAGCCGTCGCTGAGCGGTTGCACATCGAGCATGGTTGTCGCGGCGGGATCATCGCACCCGAATGCCAGCGCGAATACTGCGTTCGATGGCCGGCGGGAGGCAAGTCGAGATGAAGCTCGTCACCTGGAACACGCAGTGGTGTTGCGGCCTCGACGGCACGGTGAGCCCGCGGCGCATCGTCGACGGCGCGCGGGCGATCGCCGATTTCGACGTGCTGTGCCTGCAAGAGGTGGCGCAGGGCTTCGACGGCCTGCCCGGCGCACCGGGCGACCAGCCGGCGCAACTGGCCGCGCTGCTGCCGGGCTTCCAGTGTTTCTTCGGCGCAGCGGTCGACGAGTTCCGGCCCGACGGGCGCCGCCAGCGCTTCGGCAACCTGGTGGCCACGCGGCTGCCGGTGGCGCGTGTGCAGCACCATGCGCTGCCATGGCCGGCCGATGGCGGCGCGCCATCGATGCCGCGCATGTGCACGGTGGTCACCGTGCTGTCGCCGCTGCTGGGTGCCGTGCGCGTGATGACCACGCACCTGGAGTACTACTCGGCGCCGCAGCGGCTGGCGCAGGCGCGTTCGTTGCGTGCGCTGCACGACGAGGCGTGCGCGCTGGCCGCCGCGCCGCCACCGCCCGGTGACGACGGCTCGCCGTTCCAGCCCAAGCGCCACACACCGCAGGCGGTGCTGTGCGGCGACTTCAACGCCGCCGCCAGCGATGCCGCGATCGCGGCCATCGAGTCGCAGGCGCAGGGGGTCAATGCCGCGCATGGCTTTCGCAATGCGTGGCCGCTCGTGCACGGCAGCGCCCCGCACGCGCCGACCTTTCGCCTGTTCGACACCACCTACGGGGACGACCCGATGGCCTGTGATTTCGTCTTCGTCAGCGCGGGGCTGGCTGCGCGCGTGCGCAAGGTCGAGGTCGACCTGCACACGCGTGCGTCGGACCATCAGCCGGTGTTCGTGGAGTTCGGGGAGGCAATCAAACTCTGATGAAGTAGGGGAGGGCGACCAAGACAGCGCCCACTGCGAACAGAAGCAGCGTGTTGGAGATGAAGTAGGGAACCACCATCAGGCCCAGACCGCAAAGCAGGGGGACGATCGCGCTTTGCTTTCTGCCGTAGATGAAGAACCCCAGCCCGATCGAGCCGAACAGCAGGCCCAGCATCAGGGATGAAGGCGTCAGATTGGCCATGCGAGATGCCTACATTCTGGCCGTCTTATTCTTGTGTGACCATCGCCAAGCTCATTGCTTCTGCCACTTTTTGCTGGTAGCAAAAATCGCATGATCGGCCCCCGGCATGATCGTCTGGGTCGGGTCAAGGGGGTGGTGCATTGGACCGGGGCGGGGGGTCGGCCGGCCACGGTGAGGGGCGAGGCCGCACGAGCTGCCGCCGCGACTCCGACATCGAATAGATTCCACAGTCGAGCTTGAGCCGTGTGCGCAGCGCCGACACGGCCATTTCAAGCTCGGGCTTGTGAGGGTTGTCCGACCTCAACAGATCGAGCAGGCGAAACAGCAGCTGCGTGGCATGCCAGGACAAGAAGAGTGCGCCGGCCTGCATCGTGTACCACTCGAGAACTGACTTGTCGAGCCGCTGTCGGACATCGACCGGCAAACTCGCATCCTTTTCGAGTGTCGTGATCTCGGCCGGAAGCGTCGTGATTTCCCACAGCTTGCACAAAGCCTCGGCGCGTTGCCCGGCAAGCGCGCGCACCAGTTCGTCCCTGGACTTGCGAGCCTGCAGCGCCCACTGTGCCGCGAAGCCCGCAACGAAGCCGATCGCCGGCAGCACCACCACCTTGGCGACCTCGAGGGCCACTTGCGTTGAGTCGTAGGCCATGTGGATGTCCTGCAGGTGCAGCGGCGTCTGTCCCACTCGCGCGTCGACGCCTCACTCGGCGGTGAAACCCGAGGCCTTGATCGGCGCCTCCCAGCGCTTGAGGTGCGCCGCCTGCGTGGCCACCAGTTCGTCGCCGTTGCCGTAGGCCGGCGCCAGGCCGAGCGTGAAGATGCGCTCGGCCACGTCGCTCTGGCGCAGCGCATCGGCCACCGCGCGGCTGATGCGCGCCGTCATTTCGGGCGCCATGCCTGCCGGGCCGTACAGGCCGAAGAAGGCGTCGGCCGTCATCTGGATGCCTTGCTCCTTCAGCGTCGGCACGTCGGGCAGCGACTGGATGCGGGCCTCGCCGGTGACCGCCACGATGCGCAGTTTGCCGGCGCGGTGCTGTTCGATCGTCTCCAGCGGCGTGTCGACCATTAAAGGCACCTGGCCGCTGAGCAGATCGTTCATCGCCGGTGCGCCGCCTTTGTAGGCCACGTGCGTCATCGGCACTGCAGCGTCCTGGCTCAACAGCACGCCGGTGAAGTGGGGCACCGTGCCGGCGCCCGGCGTGGCGTAGTTGGCCTTGGCGGGGTTGTCTTTCATCCACGCGAGGATCGTTTTCAGATCGCCGTTCGGCGCGGCGGGTCCGGCGGTGATCGCGAAGTCGAACGTCACCGCGCGCGCCACCGGCGTGAAGTCGCGCACCGGGTCGTAGCCGAGGTTCTTGTACAGCCACGGCAGCACCACCAGCGCCCCGCTCGGCGCGAGCACCAGCGTCTGGCCGTCCGGCGCGGCGCGTTTGACTTCGCCCAGCGCCACGCGCCCCGCGGCGCCCGGCTTGTTGTCGACCAGCACGTTCTGGCCCAGCGTGACGCGCATCTTGTCGGCGAGCAGCCGCGCCACGATATCGGCCGAGCCGCCGGGCGGAAAGCCCACCAGGATGCGCACCGGCGGCTTGTCCTGCGCCCGCACGGGCAGCGCAGCGACCATCGGCACGGCGGCCAAGATCAGCGAGCGGCGTTTCATCCGTTTTGTCTCCTGCGCGTTGAATGCAATGGCGTGTCAGAACTTGAAGATGCGCTGCGCGTTGCCGCCGCGCACCTTCTCGCGCCGTGCGCCGAACAGCGAGTTCACTTTCGCCAGGCAACCCACCGGATCGCCGATGGTGTGCGGGTAGTCCGAGCCGAACAGCACCTGGTCGTCGCCGAACGCTTCGAGGCACAGGTCGAGCGCCTGCTGCGTGAACACCACGCTGTCGGCGAACACGCGGCCCATGTAGCTCGACGGCGCGCTCTGCGTCTTGGTGCGGCACGCCGGGATGTTGCGAAAGCACTGGTCGAGCCGGCCGAGCAAATAAGGCAGCGCGCCGGCGCCGTGCGACGCGATGATCTTCAGCTTCGTGTAGCGGTCGAAGAAGCCGTCGTACAACATGCGGCTCACCGCCAGCGTGGTGTCGAACGTGAAGCCGATCGACGCGGTGAGCTGGAACTCGTGCATCTGCATCGCCTGCACGCCCGGTGGTGCGGTGGGGTGGATCAGCACCGGCAGGCTCAACGCATCGATCGCCTGCCACACCGGCGCGAACTGCGGCGCGGTGAGCGGTTGGCCGTCGATGTTGGCCAGCACCATCACGCCCGAGGCGCCGCGCGCGGTGGCGCGCTTCAACTCGGCGAGCGCGAGTTCGGCGTGCTGCCACGGCAGCGAGCACAGGTATTCGATGCGACCGCGATAACGCTCGCGTGCCGCGGCCATGTCGTCGTTCATGATGCGCGCGGCCTGCAGGCTGATCTCGGGTGCGCCCCAATACACGTTGGGGCACGACAGCGACAGCACCGAGACGTCGATGCCCACGCTGTCCATCATCCGGATGCGCGCCGGGTAGTCGAACATCTCGGGCACCGGCGTCATGAACGGTGCGTCGTGCAGATGAATCGCGCGCAGGCCGCCGGCCACCGCCTTCAGCGTGTAGGCCGGGCCGCCGTGTTGCTCGAGCAGCGACACGTATTCCTGGGTCAGCATGTGCGTGTGCACGTCGATCACCGGGGCCATCGGTTCCCTTTCGGTTCGTCAAATGCCAGCCGCGCGGCCGTTGTCCGGTCGCTTGATCGCCATCAGCGCAACTGGGCCTTCGCCGCACTCACCACGTCGGGCGGAAAGAAGCCCGCACCGAAGCATCCTGAAACGCCTTGCGTCCCGCGGCGCGTCCTTCATCGCCTGCACGATCTGCTTGCCCGCGACCGGCAGCACGCGCGCACGGGCGCGCCGCCTGTCGGCACCGCGGCCGCCAGCGCGGTCGCTCGCATCGCTCGCCAATGCCCCATGCTGCACCTCCGGCCCGAGTCGCGATTCATTCTAGGCGTCGCGACGGCAACCTCCACAATGCGCGGTCGTCGAACGACCCCGCAACCCCCGATGGACGAGTTGAACCTGCTCACGCAAGCGCCGCTGCTGCAATGGCTCGGCGTCGGCGTGGTGGCGTTTCTTGCGGCGGTGCTCGGCGGCCTGGCCGGCTACGGCACCGGGCTCGTGCTGCCGATCGCGCTGGCGCCGGTGATCGGCGTGGCGCCGATCGTGCCGGTGATGGCGGTGGCGATGATGATCAACAACGCCAGCCGCGTCGCGGCGTTTCGCCGCGACATCCAGTGGCCGCACGTGCGCCGCATGTGGTGGCTCGGGCTGCCCGCGTGCCTGCTCGGTGCCTGGGGCTACACGCGCCTGGATGCGCGCTGGATCGCGCTGCTGCTGGGCGTCTTTCTGCTGGCCAGCATGCCTCTACGGCGTTGGCTGCAGCACTCGAACATGCGTCTGGGCTCCGGCGGCGAGGTGGTCGCCGGCGGCGTGTTCGGCATCATCGAAGGTGGCATGACCGGCACCGGCGTGATCCTGATCTCGATGCTGATGGCCGCCGGCGTGCAGGGCGCCGCGCTGATCGCCACCGATGCCGCGATCTCCACCGTGATGAGCCTGGCCAAGGTGGTGTTGTTCGGTGGCGCGTCGCGGCTCGACGCGTCGCTGGCCGTCACCGGCGTGCTGGTGGGCCTGTGCGCGGCGCCGGGCGCATTCGTCGCCCGTGCGATCCTGGCGCGCATGCCGCAGCGGCTGCACCTGAGGCTCATGGAGGCGGTGGTGGTGTGCGGTGGTTTGGGGTTTCTGTGGCGCGCGTGGCGCTGATCTCGCCGCTGCTGCAAGATGCGCTGACGTCGCGCTTGTGGGGGCCACGATGAATCGACGTTTTGTGATGCTGGCCGCGTTGGCGGCCTGTGCAACGGCCACGCCGCTGCGCGCCGCCGACGAGGTGTCGGCCAGCGACGCCCGGGCGGTGCGTGCGCTGGTCGAGGCGCAGCTGGCCGCGTTTGCCAGCGACGATGCCGACAGGGCGTTCTCGCTGGCGGCGCCGGCGATCCAGGCCATGTTCGTCAACCCCGATCGTTTTCTGGCGATGGTGCGCCAGTCGTACCCGGTGGTGTATCGGCCAGCGTCGGTGAGCTTTCTGCAGCCCGAGTGGATCGACGGCAAACTGATCCAGCGCGTGCAGATGGCCGACGCGGACGGCGCACCGTGGATGGTGGTGTACGAGCTCGAGCGCCAGGCCGACCGCTCGTGGCGCATCGCCGGCTGCCTGGCGGCGCGCGGCCAGGGCCGCTCGACCTGAAAGCTCCGTCTACGACGCCGCGGGCGCGGGCAGGCTGCGCAGCACGCGCACCGGCGAGCCGCTGATCAGCAAGGCCTGCAGCACGAAACCCGCGGCCGCCAGCGCGATGCATGCGGGCTCGCCCCACACACTGCCGACCACGCCGCCGAGTGCGGCGCCGAGCGGCCGCGCGCCCGCGTTGACGGTGAGGAAGATCGCCGACACCTGGCCCAGCACCCGCGTGGGCACCAGCGTCTGGCGCAACGTGGTGGTGGTGACCGTCCACACCAGCGGGCCGGCGCCGAACAGCACGAACGACAACGCCGCCAGCCATGCGGTGGGCCACCACAGCGTGGCCAGCATCGCGCACGCGGCGGCCACCGACATCAACGGGCCGAGCAACACTGCGGCGCCGAACGACAGCGCGCGCGTCACCCGCGTGGCCAGCGCTGCCCCGATCAACATGCCCGCGCCGTAGCACCCGAGCGTCAAGCCCACGGTGTCGGCGGCAAGGCCCAGGCGCCGCATCGCATACGGCACGTAGGTAGCCTGCAGCACGAACCACGAGACGTTCCACACCACCGCGGTCCACATCACCGGGCGCAGCAACGGGTTGCGCCAGACCAGGCCGGCACCGTGGCGCAACTCGTCGAGCACGTGGCGTGATGGCCCCGCGGCGCGCGGCGACGCCGGCAGGCGCAGCAGCAGCATCGTCGCCAGCGCCGACAGCACGGTCGCGCACACGAACGCCATGCTCGCGCCGGCCCACGCCACCAGCGCGCCGGCCAACGCCGGGCCGCCCGCGAATGCGGCGCTGCGTGCCAGCTCGAGTCGCGCGTTGGCGCGTGCCAGCGCGTCGTTGGCGACCAGCGTGGGCACCAGAGCCGGTGCCGCGACGCTGAAGCCCACGGTGCCGGCGGCGCCGATGAAGCCGAACACGGCCAGCGCCGCCAGCGACAACGAGCCACCGCTGACGATCCACAGCAGCGCCAGCAACGACGCCGCGCGCACGCCTTCGGCCAGCGCCATCAGCCGCGAGCGCGACCAGCGATCGGCCAGCACGCCCAGCGGGATCGACAGCAGCAGGAACGGCAGCGTCTGCACGCTGGTCAGCAGGCCGATCTCGCCGGGGCCGGCTTGCAGCACCATCACCGCGACGATCGGCACCGCGGCCAGGCTGATCTGCTCGGCCGACTGCGCGGCCAGGTTGCACCACGACAACGTGGCCAGTGCGCTCGATGAAGGGTTGGTCATGACGCCATCATTGCGCCAGGGGCGCATCTGGACTCGCCGCTTTCGGACCTGTGTTCGGCCCCACGATGCGGCCACATCGCGGGCCTGCGCACGGTGTCAGGCCAGGCCCGCTTCGGAGTGCAAGCGTTGCGGATCGACGCCGAGTTTCTTGGCCGCGCTGAGGATCTCCTGCCAGGTCGTGCCGTCCACCGGCACGCCGGCCTTCATGCGATTGGCGCGCGATTCGCGCTCGGGATCGCCCGCCAGGCGCACTCGATCGAAGCCCTCGCGCGGCGGCGACGCGGTGACCCAGTCGACGAAGGTCAGCGGCTCTCGGTTTCGTAGGCGGCGCGGTCGGCGATCTCTGTTGGCGTCGATCAGCACGGTGAGCATGCCGTTGAGCACGCGCTTCTTGCTGCTGTCGTGCGTGTGCTGCGTCGTGCCTGCGGCCAACGCGCCGCCGAGCAGCTCGCACAGCACCGCCATGCCGTAGCCCTTGTGCGCGCCGAACGTGAGGATCGCGCCCGAACGGCTCGATCACCGAGTAGCGCGGGTCTTGCGTCGGGTGGCCCTGGTCGTCGATCAGGTGGTCGGGCGGCACCAGCTCGCCCTTGTTGTGCGCGACGCGCGTCTTGCCCTGCGCGATCACGCTGGTGGCGAAGTCGAGGATCATCGGCTCGCGCCCTTTCAACGGGATGCCGGCGGTGAACGGGTTGGTGCCGAAGCGCGCGTCGGAGCCGCCATACGGCGCCACGATGCCGCGCGAGATCACGTTGACGAAGTGCAGCGACACCAAGCCGGCGGCCACCGCCTGCTCGGCCCACGCGCCGATGCGACCCAGGTGGTGCGCATTGCCCAGCGCCATCACGCAGCAGCCGTGCTGGCGTGCGCGTTCGATGCCCAGCGCCATCGCCTCGCCGCCCACCACCTGGCCGAACCCGGCCTGGCCGTCCAGGCGCAGCAGCGCGCCGGCGTCGAGCTCGGTGCGCACGTGCGCGTTGGGCTTCAAGCCGCCTTCGAGATACGAGTCGGCGTAGCGCGGCAGCATGCCGATGCCGTGCGAGTCGTGGCCGGTGAGGTTGGCCTCGATCAGGTTGTGGCACACGGCCTTGACTTCGGCCTCGTTGCTGCCGAAGCCGCGCACCAGCAGGTGCATGGCGCGCTGCAGCGCGTCGACGGCGATGGTGTGGGTGGTGGCGCTCATGGATGCTCGCGGTGGGTTGGCCGACGGGAGAAGGCGTTGCCTTGGTTGGGGTTTCGCCGCTCGCGCAGGGCAGAGGGGTGGGGCATTCTCGCCCGCGGGCTCGACCCCCCCGGGGCAGGGCTGCCAAGGAGGAGCAGCACCCGGGAAAGATTAACCCCTGCACACCATGGTGACCGCGCAGCTGCGCTGTATTTCACGGGGCGCGGCCGGGCATTGATGTTGCAATTCAAAGCTGGAGCAGCCTAGGCTGAGCATGCCTGTCATCGCCATCGTCAATCGCAAGGGAGGGAGCGGCAAGAGCACCCTCGCCACGCATTTGGCGGCCTGGTGTGCGCAACAGGGCCTGCCGGTGCTGCTGGGCGATGCCGACTTCCAGCAGTCGTCGCATGCGTGGTTGCGCCAGCGTGACCTGCAGCGCCTGGTGGTGGCGCCCAAGATCGCCGGTTGGTCGGTGGACCCGCGCAACATCCTGCGCACGCCGCCCGGCGTCACCCACGTGGTGCTCGACACGCCCGGCGGCCTCAAAGGCTACGACCTGCTGCGGGTGGTGATGCTGGCCGACGCGGTGCTGATGCCGCTGTGCCATTCATTGTTTGATCGCGAGTCGGCTGCCGAGTGCTACACCGAGCTGCTGGCGCATCCGCGCGTGGCCCGAGGCCGCTGCAAGATCGCCGCGGTGGGCATGCGCATCGATTCGCGCACCAAGGGCGACATCGCGCTGCGGCAGTGGGCCGACAACCTGCAACTGCAGTTCCTCGGCGCCTTGCGCGAGACCCAGACGTATGTGAAGTGCCTCGAGCACGGCCTCACCGTGTTCGACATGCCCGGCGCGAAAGTCGAGGCCGACCTCGCGCAGTGGCGGCCGATCATCGACTGGGTGTCGCCGATGCTGCAGTCCGCGCCGGCCGAGGTCGAAGTCGCGGCCAAGCCGGTGCTCAAGCCGGTGCCCAGGCCGGAGCCCAGGCCGGCGGGCAAGCCGGTGCACAAACCCACGCGCCCGGTGCTGCCGCCCGGTTCGCTGCCCTCGGGCAACCTGCGCCCGGTGGCAGTGAGCGCCGAGGCCGAGCTGGTCGCTGCGCGCACGGCACCGGGGGCGTTCGATCCATTGCCCGCAGAGCCTGTCGCACAGGACGCAGCGCCGGCGCTGCCCGAGCCGCCGGCCCGGGTCAACGGCACGGCCGCGGCCGAACCGCCGAAGATCCACCGCCTGGTGCCGGTGAGCCCGGCGGAGGAGCTCGACAGCCACTTCGGAGGCCTCACCACCCGCATCGGCCGTTGGCTCGAATCGTTGTCGGTGAGACGCGCACGCTAGCAGTGCATGCCGGCCTCGCGTGACGAAAGCGCCGCGAATGCGGCGTTTTTTGTGGGTTCGACGGCTCAACCACGCTACCAGACTGCCGATGCAGCACCTGGTGCCGATGGCCCTGGATGGACACGCGCTGCGTGTCCTGGCCGCGGACGTTGCGTTTTGCACGAGGAGTCCGGGAATGGCGAAGATTCACAACAGCAGCGCCGTGCGCGCTGGTGCCATGCTGGTGGGTGTGGTGGTCGCGTTGGCTGCCGGTGCGGCAGAGCTCGCGCCCGCGCCGACCGAACAAGACCGTGTGTGGCTGCTCGGCGCGCCACCTGAGCCGGCCGACAACCGCGGCACGCCCGAGCGCATCGAACTCGGCCGCGCGCTGTTCTTCGATCCGCGCCTGTCGGGCAACGGCACGCTGTCGTGCGGCACCTGCCACAACCCGGCGCTGGGCTGGTCCGATGGCCTGCGCACCGGCGTGGGCATCAACGGCACGGTGCTCGGTCGCGCCACGCCGACGGTGGTGAACACCGCCTACAACACGCAGTTCATGTGGGACGGGCGCAAGAAGTCGCTCGAAGACCAGGCACTCGGGCCGATGAAGACGCCCGAGGAGATGAAGACCGACTTCGGCGCCGCGCTGGCCATGCTGGCCAAGATCCCGGGCTACCAGGTGATGTTCGCGCGCGCATACCCCAACGAGCCGATCAGCGAAGACACGGTGGCCAAGGCGATCGCCGCGTTCGAGCGCACGGTGGTGTCGCGCGACTCGCGCTTCGATCGCTGGGTCGAGGGCGATCGTTACGCGATCACGTCGCAGGAGTGGCGCGGCTACCAGGTGTTCAAGGATGCGGCCAAGGGCAACTGCTCGATCTGCCATGCGCCACCTAACTTCACTGACAACGGCTATCACAACATCGGCATCGCGCATGCGCCCGGCAGCGAAGACGCGGGCCGCTACAAGATCCGGCCGCTGGCGGTGCTGAAGGGCGCCTTCAAGACGCCGACGCTGCGCGACGTGGAGCTCACCGCACCGTACTTCCACAACGGCACTGCCGCCACGCTGACCGAGGTGGTGGATCACTACGCGCGCGGCGGCGACGACCGCAGCAACGTGTCGAAGGACGTGCGCCGGCTCGACCTGACCGAGCAGGACAAGGCCGACCTCGTGGCCTTCATGAAGACGCTGACCGGCTCCACACGCTCGGCCAGCATCCCGGCGTTGCCGCAATAACGGAGCGTTCGACGTGTCATTCAATCCATTCGTCGGTTCGCCGCGCTCGGTGGCTGTGCGGCGGCGCGCTGGCTGCGGCGCTGCTCGGCGTGGCGCTGGCCTTTGCCGAGGAAAGCATGCGCACCGACGGCGCGCTGCTGCCGCGCGACAGCCAGGACGCCGCGATCTTTCGTGGTGGCCTGGTGTACGCCAACTACTGCGTCACCTGCCACGGCATCAACGCCGACGGCAACGGCCGCGCCGCACGGCTGCACAACCCGCGGCCAGCCAACCTGCGCGCCAGCGACAAGAACGACGCCTACATCGGCCTCATCGTGCGCCGCGGCGGCGAGGCCATCGGTCGCTCGCAGGGCATGCCGCCGTGGGGCGAGGAACTCACCGACGAGCAGATCAAGGACGTCGTTGCGTTCGTGCGCTCGGTCAACGGGCAGCACCGCTGAAGCGGCGTGTCCCACAGCCACTCACAGGAGCACAACATGAAACCCATCCGCATGCTGGCGATCGCCGCGCTGATCACAGCCAGCCCATGGTGCCTGGCGGCCGAGCACCTGGTCAGCCAGAAGGACAAGGCGTTCTCGACCAAGACGCTCGACATCAAGGCCGGCGACAAGGTCGCGTTCCGCAACGACGACGCGTTCTCGCACAACATCTTCAGCCTCACCGACGCGATGCCGTTCGACCTCGGCACCTACGGCGGCGGGCAGATGAAGGCGGTGACTTTCTCCAAGCCGGGCAAGTTCGAGATCGAGTGCGCGATCCATCCGGACATGCGCATGGTGATCAACGTCGCGCCCTGAGATCGCCTTCGCACACCATGGTCACGCCGTTGCCGATCGGGCCTTCGCGCCGCGCCTGTCTGGCTTGGCTCGCAGCCGCACCCGCTGCGTTCGCGGAGCCAATGGCGTGGCACGGCCGCGAAGCGCCGGCCGACGTCGGCGGCGCGCTCGACCTGGTCGACCATGAGGGCCGCCGCTTCGCGCTGTCGCGTGTGGCTGGCCGCCCGGTGCTGGTGTTCTTCGGCTTCACGCATTGCGGCTCCACCTGCCCGCAGGCGCTGGCCACCGCGCGTGAGGTGCTGTACACGCTGCAGTCGGTGGACACTGCCGTGGTGTTCGTCACGCTCGACCCGCTGAACGACGGACCCGAGCAGTTGCGCAGCTTCGTGCAGCGGCTGGATCCCCGCATCATCGGTCTGACCGGCAGCCCGCGGCAGATCGAGCAGGCGGCCGAGCGCTATGGCGTGGGCCTGCGGGCGGTGTCCAACACGATCGAGCACAGCTCGATGTTCTATCTGCTCGACGGCGTCGCGCGTGTGCGGCGCGTCTATCCGCACAACACACCGGCGTCCGGCCCTGGTGGCCGACATCCGCCGCCTGCGCACGCTGCCCGAACCGGCTCCCTGGCTCGCGCCGCTGGCGTTCCCGCGAGGGCATTCGACCGCGCGGCCCGGCGCCGTCTGAATCATGGACAACACGCCCGCGCTCGTCGCACCGGTCCGTCGTCGCCATCTCGGCGTGGGTGCGCGGCTGGGGTTGGGCTTTGGCGTGGTGTGCCTGTTGATCGTCGCGATGGCCGGCATCGCGGTGTGGCAGGCCGTCGCCATGCAACGGCAGTTCGCCCATGCGCTGGACGATCGCGTGACCGTGCTGACGCAGTTGCAGGCACTGAGCAGCGAGGTCAGCGGCGTGAACCTCGCCGCGCGCGATTCGATTCTCGCTGCCGAGCCGGCGCTGACGCAGGCGGCGCTGGAGCGCATCGAGACCGGTCGCGGCCGCATCGGCGACGCCATCGAGCGGGTGCAGCAGCAGCTCGGACGCGGACAACAAGGCGATGGCCGAGGAACTGGGCAACCACAGCAGCAGCGTGCTGGTGGTGTTGCTCAAGTTGACCCGCCTGCAGCGCGCCCAGCAGACCGATGCCGCCAAGGCACTGCTGTTCAGCGCGCTGCTGCCGAAGATGGACGCCTTCGCCAAGGGTATCGACAAGGCGCAATTGGCCGAGCTCGAAGGGGCTGGCCGACACGCGCTCGCAGTCGGCCTCGCGTCTCGGTAACCGCGCGTTGGGTGACGCTCGCGGTGGCGTTGGCGGCGCTGCTGATCTCAGGCCTGCTGGCCTGGCGCATCACGCGCAGCATCACGCGCCCGGTGGGCGACACGGTGCGTGTCGCCGAAGCCATTGCGGCGGGCGACCTCACGGCATCGCTGGCCGTCGAACGCGACGACGAACTGGGACGGCTGCAATTGGCCGTGATGGCGATGCAGCGTCAACTGCATGAGTTGGCCGGCGGCATTTGCCGCCTCGCCGACCAGCTGGCCAACGCCAGCGGCGAGATCGCCGACGGCAGCATGCACCTGAGCCAGCGCACCGAAGAGACCGCCAGTTCGCTGCAGCAGACCGCCGCCGCGATCGAACAGCTGTCGGCCACCGTACGGGGCAGCGTCGATGCGGCGCACACCGCCAACGACGTGGTCAATCGCACCGCGTCGATCGCACAGCGCGGTGGCCAGGCTGTCAACGAGGTGGTGCAGCGCATGGGCGAGATCGCCGCGGCCAGCGGACGCATTGCCGACATCACCGGCGTGATCGACGGCATCGCGTTCCAGACCAACATCCTGGCGCTCAACGCCGCCGTCGAAGCGGCGCGCGCCGGCGCGCACGGCAAGGGCTTTGCGGTGGTCGCCACCGAGGTGCGCGCGCTGGCCCAGCGTTCCACGCAGGCGGCGCGCGAGATCAAGGAGCTGATCGGCGCCAGCGCCAAGACGGTGGAGTCGGGCGAGCGTCTGGTCAAGGACGCCGGGGCCACGATGACCGACATCGTCGACGGCGTCGCGCGTGCGACCTCGATGGTCGACGAGATCTGCCAGGCGGCCACGTCGCAGAGCCAGGGCCTGGGTGAAGTCAACCAGTCGGTGACGCGCCTGGACGAGATGACGCAGCAGAACGCCGCGCTGGTGGAGCAGAGCGCCGCCTCGGCCGAAGATCTGCGATCGCAGGCGCGCGAGCTGCAGGCGTTGGTCAAGCGGTTCAAGCTGACCGCGGAGCCGACCATCCCCGAAGCGGCCTAGCGGCCGCACGCCGTTGGCGCGCGCAAATCACTCGACAAAGCCCTACGAATCCCCGAGAGCGGCGCTGGTGAGGGCGGCGGCGTTTCGAGCCTGCAAAAAGAACGCCGTCATCTGCCAGACGATGAAGATGCCGATCAGGCCGAGCAAGGTGCCGCTGATGGGGCGGGTGAAGAAGGCGCCGAATTGTCCGCGGCTCAACAGCAGCGCCCGGCGAAAATTCTCCTCCAGCATGGGGCCGAGGATGAAGCCCAGCATGAGCGGGGCGGCGTCCAGTTCCAGCCGCATGAACACATAGCCGATGAAGCCGAACACTGCGGTGATGAAGATGTCGTCCAGGTTGTTGTTGACGCTGAACGTGCCGATGCAGCAGAAAAAGAGAATCGATGGGAACAGCACGCTGTAGGGGATCTTGAACACCGACAGCCAGTAGCGCACCAGGGGCACGTTGAGAATGAGCAGGAAGCAGTTGCCCACCCACATGCTGGCCACCAGACCCCAGAACAAATCGGGGTGGCCTGCGATCATGTTGGGCCCGGGTTGGATGCCCTTGATGATGAACGCGGCCATCATCAGCGCCATGACCGCGTTCTCGGGAATGCCGATGCTCATCAACGGGATGAAACTCGTGCGCGCAGCCGCTTCGTCGGCGGCCGCTTGACCCGCCACGCCCTCGATGGCGCCGGAGCCGATCTCGTGCTT
>CAVZEK010000005.1:0-60875 GCA_963774185.1 uncultured beta proteobacterium | reverse complement strand
GTTTCGGACAGGCGGGCGATCTCCTCGTCGGTGCCACCTTCTTCGCCGAGCTCCTGCTGAATGGTCTTTAACTGCTCGCGCAGCAGGAACTTGCGCTGTCGGTCGTCGAGCTGTTCCTTCGTGCGTTCGCCGATCTCCTTGGACAAGCGCAGCACTTCGATGCGTCGCGCCAGCAGCGGCAAGCTCTTGCGCACGCGCTCCTGCGTCGCGATCGTCTCGAGCAGCGCCTGCTTTTCGTTCACTTCGGCGTCGATCAAACTGGCCGTGATGTCTGCCAGTTGCGCCGGGCCGCGGATTGCCTGCAACGCATGGACCAGCTCGGCCGGTACGCTGGGCAACAGCGACAGCAGCTCCACGCTGCGCTCGCGCAACTGCAATGACAGGGCTTCAGCCTCGGCCGATACGTCGGTGGGTTCGGTGATCGGCTCGACGCGCGCGGCCAGGAACGGGTAGCCCTCCGCCGCTTCGAGGATGCGAAAAGCGCTGCGCACCCTGGCAGACGGCTTGGTGCACGTTCTGCTGCTCGTGGCGGTGCACGACCTTGGCCAGCGTCCCGATCGCGCACAACCCGTCGAGCGTCGGGTCATCGTCGCGTGGATCCTTCTGCAGCACGATGCCGACGACGGCCTCGCTGGCGAGCGCATGCTCCAATGCTGCGATGGACTTGGGCCGTCCCACGCTGATCGGCGCGAGCACATGAGGGAACAGCACCAGGTTGCGCATCGGAATCAGCGCGATCACACCTGGCGGCATTTCGCGGGCTGCGCTCCCAGTCTGGCTCATATCTGATCCTGCGGGTCGCGGTGTTCGGCTCGTGATGCGGTTGCGTTGGCACATGGGGCGTTCCGACCCCGACCACTAGCCGGAATCTAGGAGCCCACCTGTCGAACGTGGTTGACCTATGTCAGGCGCAGGCGAGAAAGCCGTTGATGTGCGCCCGACTGGCGTGCACACCAGTCGGGAAATCGGGATTGCTGCGCTGAACTGCGAGCACAACCCATCCATTGCGCTCGGTCAAGACGCGATACCAAGCGACGGCTACAGTGTCCAAATTGAGAGATAGGGGGTACCCGGTCCGCGAGCCTACGGAAGGAAAGTCATGAAACAGCCATTGCAAATCCGTTTCCTCGGCATGGAGTCGTCGAGCGCCGTCGAATCCGCCGCACGCCAGAAGGCTGACAAGCTGGACCGCTTCTGCAGCGACATCATGTCGTGCCGAGTCACCATCGAATTGGCGACCAAGCATCAGAACCAGGGGCGGATCATTGCCGTCCGCATCGACCTGACGCTGCCGGACCACGAATTGAGCGTCAACCGCGTTCACGACGAGGATATTTACGTCGCGCTGCGCGAGGCCTTCGACGACATGAAGCGCAAGCTCGAAGATGCAGTGCGGAGCATGCGTGGGCAAGAAAAGCTGCACCCTGTGCCGCTGCACGGCGAGGTGGTCCGCTTTGCCCCCGAGCGGCGATGCGCCTTCATCCGCACGCTCAGCGGCGATGAGTACTACTTTGGTCCCGAGAATGTCGCGGGCGTGCCCTTCGAACATCTGCAAGAGGGCAGCCAGGTGCAATTCATCGCCGACGTGGCTGGGGAGGGTCGGCAAGCCAAGCGCGTGAGCGTCGGCAAGCACGGCGGCGGATGAGCGTCGAACGCGACGCAAGGCCCAGCGCAACGGCCAGGGCGCGTGCGAATCACTGGGCGATGTCACGGCCGCGCATCGCGCCGGCGGCGGCACCAGCGCCGGCCGTCACCCGGCACCTACCCCTTGACGCAGATCAGGGGCTGCGTTCGCGCGACCTTGCGCGCCAGCCCCGCCTGGTCGGCCGCGTCGACCACGGCCGCAACGTCCTTGTACGCTCCTGGTGCCTCCTCGGCGATTCCGCGCGACGTGGCGCTGCGAACGATGATGCCGCGCGCCGCCAGATCGTCGACTACCTGGCGTCCGCGCCAGTGCTTCAGCGCTTCGTGGCGGCTCATCGCGCGACCGGCACCGTGGCAGGCCGATGCGAAGGCGAGCGACTCCGATTGCTCCGTCCCGGCGAGCACGTAGGAGCCGGCGCCCATCGAGCCGCCGATCAGCACCGGCTGCCCCGCGCCGCGCAGCGGCTCGGGCACGTCGAGCTTGTCCGGGCCGAAGGCACGCGTGGCGCCCTTGCGGTGCACGAAGAGCTCGTGCACCTTGCCGTCCACGCGGTGCTGCTCAGTCTTGCAGGTGTTCTGCGAGACGTCGTACAGCAGTGGCAATCGCGCCTTGGGCAAGATGCGCGCGAACACCTGCCGCACCAGGTGCGTCAGGATCTGCCGGTTGGCGAGCGCGCAGTTGATGGCCGCGCGCATGGCGCCGAGGTATTGCTTGTCCGAGCTCGGAGCGCAACGGCGCGCAGGCCAGTTCACGATCGGGCAAGGTCAGGCCGTGGGCGGGCGCCGCCTCCACCATCATGCGCAGGTAGTCGGTGCCGATCTGGTGACCCAGGCCGCGCGAGCCGCAATGGATCATCACGACGATGTCGCCGCGCTGCAGACCATAAACCTCGGCGATGACGGTGTCGTGGATGTCGGTCACCTCCTGCACCTCCAGGTAGTGATTGCCGCTGCCCAGCGTGCCCATCTCCTCCGTACTGGCGCTTCTTCGCCATGTCGGACACGAAGCTCGGCTTGGCATGCAGCATCTGCCCATGCTCCTCGATGCGATCGAGGTCTGCTGCGGTCCCCCAGCCGCGCCCGACCGCCCACTTGGCGCCACCGACGAGCATGTCGTGCATCTGCGTGTGGTTGAGGTGAATCGCCCCGCGGCTGCCCATGCCGGCCGGGATGTGGCTGAACAGCGAATCCGCCAGCTCACGCTGCAGCGGCACGACGTCATCGCGCGTGAGTCCGGTGTGCAGGCAGCGCACACCGCACGACACGTCGAAGCCGACGCCACCGGCCGACACCACGCCGCCGTGCTCGGCGCCGAAGGCAGCCACCCCGCCGATGGGAAAGCCGTACCCCCAGTGTGCATCGGGCATCACATAGGACGCGCCGACGATGCCGGGTAGACAGGCCACGTTGATGGCTTGCTCGCGCACCTTCTCATCCATATCGCGAACCAGCGCTTCGGTCGCATAGATGATCACCGGCACGAGCATCTTGCCCTGCGGAACGATCCGCCATTCACAAGGTCCGTGCTGTTGGAGTGAGGTGATGTTCATGATCAGACGTCCACCACGGTTTGTGCCATCCACCCACCATCGCTGGTGCGCGCGACCTGCAGCGCGCGTGTAAGTTGCCCCTTTGACTTCGACCGCCGGCTCGTGGCGCTCGATCGACATCGCTTCGCCGCCCGCGCTCGCCTGCAACCTGCTGCCCTGAAGGTCCACGTGGAAGCGGCCGAACAGCATGCGCCGGACGGCCATCTCAAACACGACCGCGTTCAGCCATGCCGCCAGCAGCAGCTTATCGTCCGGCGCTTCGCAGGTGATGGGCACCGTGTTCTGGATCGCGACGCGGGCCGGGTCGGTGATGACGGCGACCAGCGCAAGCGCCGCCTGCTCGAACGCTGCAGCCTTGGTATGCCCGAGGCCACGGACGCCGACATCGGCGCCGTGCTCGAAGTGTTCCCAATGGTCGTCCATGAGCGTTGCACATCGTTGACGATGACTATTGCCCACCCTGCGCTCCAGCCGCGCCGCGACATGCTCGCACGGCAGGTTGGGCGCGCATTGAGCCATCTCAAGGCAAACGTTTCATGAAGGCCTAGGCTGCATCGGTCGAAGGTCGCGGACCAGATCCGTGAGCACTGTTCAGAAGGAGGTTCAACATGAAGGTACTCATCGCTTACTACTCGCGCACCGGCCATACCGAACAAGTTGCGAAGGAGATTGCGGCACGCTGCCAGGCCGACGTGGACAGGATCCGCGACGACGGCGTCGACCGCAGCGGCCTCTGGGGCTATCTTCGTTCGGGTTGGCAGGCGTTCACTGCGCCACCCCGCCCATCCACCGGGCGACCAGGAACCCGGCCGAGTACGACCTCGTCGTGATCGGAACGCCGGTCGAGGAACTGGAGCCTTGCGGCGCCGGTGCGCACCTATGCACTCCGGCACGCGGGCAAGTTCAAGCAGGTCGCCTTCTTCTGCACCGAAGGCGGGTCGGGCGACCGCCGCGTGTTCGACGAGTCGCAGCGTATCTGCGGCAGACCACCGCTGGCGACGATCGCCGTCACGGATCGCAAGCTCGATCCGCCCAAGCATGCGCGGCCGCTGAGCAGTTTCCTCGCCCATCTGGCCGCTTGAGCCGCCCGCGATGCCGGTGCACAACGCGGACATCGCGGCGGTCTTCAGCGAGATCGCCGACCGGCTCGAGATAGAGGACGCGAATCCGTTTGCGTGCGCGCCTACCGCAACGCGGCGCGCATGGTCGGCGAGCTCGGCCGCAGCGTGCGCACGATGATCGAGCAAGGCGCCGATCTCGACGAGCTGCCCGGGATCGGCCCCGACTTGGCGGGCAAGATGCGCGAGATTGTCGCCACCGGCAGTTGCGCGTTGCTCGCGCGACTGCGCAAGGAGTTGCCGCCGACGATCACCGAACTGCTGGCGCTGCCCGGCATCGGCCCGAAGCGCGTGCGCGCGCTGCACCACGAGCTCGACGTGCAGACGATCGAGCAGCTGCACCGAGCGGCGCAGCAGGAGCGCATCCGAACGATCCCCGGCTTCGGTCCGAAGACCGAAGAACAGATCCTGCGCGCAACGTCGGCGCACCTGAGCCGCCCGCAGCGCTTCAGGCGCGACGTCGGCGTCGCCGTGGCCGAGTCGTTGCTCACCTTCCTGCGCAGCGTACCTGGTGTCTTGCGAGCCGAGGCGGCCGGCAGCCTGCGGCGCCTGCGCGACACCGTCGGCGATCTCGATCTGTTGGTCGCGGTGCAGCCGGACAGCCCGGTGATGGATCGCATCGTCGGCTACGAAGACGTGCGCCAGGTGCTGGCGCATGGCGCAACCAAGGCCAGCCTGGTGCTGAGCAACGGCATGCAGGTCGACCTGCGTGCGGTGCCCAGCCAGAGCTTCGGCGCGGCCTGGGTGTACTTCACCGGCTCGAAGGCGCACAACATCTCGCTGCGGCGGCTGGCGCAGGAGCGCGGACTGAAGATCAACGAATACGGTATCTATCGGGGCGCCAAGCGCATCGCTGGCGAGACCGAGGTCTCGGTCTATAGCGCCGTCGGACTGCCTTTCATCGAACCCGAGCTGCGCGAGGACCGCGGCGAGCTCGAAGCGGCGCGCCAAGGCCGCCTCCCGGTGCTGCTGCAGCGTGCGGACCTGCGCGGCGACCTGCACGTGCACACCAAGGAAAGCGACGGCCACGACACGATCGAAGCGATGGCTGCAGCGGCGCGCGAGCAAGGCCTCGACTACCTCGCGATCACCGACCATTCGCGGCGCCTAGCGATGGCGCACGGGCTCGACCCGGTGCGCCTGGCCAAGCAGATCGACCGCATCGACCGCGTCAACGAGCGATACCGCGGATTCAAGGTGCTCAAGGGCATCGAGGTCGACATCCTCGAAGACGGCAAGCTCGACCTGCCCGACTCGATCCTGCGGCGGCTCGACCTGGTGGTCGGTGCCGTGCACCACCGCTTCGATTGTCACGCGCCAAGCAGACCGAGCGGATGTTGCGCGCGATCGACCAGCGACATTTCAGCATCCTGGCGCACCCGTCGGGCCGGTTGATCGGCGAACGCGAGCCATACGATGTCGACCTGCTGCGCGCGCCTGCGCCACGCGCGCCAGCGCGGTTGCTTCGTGGAGTTGAATGCGCACCCGGCGCGCCTCGACCTCGACGACACCGCTTGCCAGATGGCCAAGGCCGAAGGTGTGCTCGTGAGCCTGAACTCCGACGCGCACAGCGTGCTCGACTTCGACGACCTGCAACATGGCATCGGCCAGGCGCGACGCGGCTGGCTCGAGAATGCCGACGTGTTGAACACGCGCACGCTGGACGAATTGCGTCCGCTGCTTGCGCGCACGATGTGAGTCGAGCTGCGGACACGGCAACCCGACAGGAACGGGCTCGAGGCACCACCGCGCCACCTCGACGCATGGCTGACGCCGCTCGATCTCAGCCGTTCACGCGCGACTTGACCGACGCGTCGGTGTGATCTGAATCAATGCTCCGGCGTGTGACGGTGACGCTTCGACCGATCGGTGCCGGCGATGTTGGCATGAATCAATCTGGCACGCTCGTTCCTGGCACCGGCGATGCTTTGCTCATCGTCGACGTGCAGCATGATTTCCTGCCGGGCGGCAGTCTGGCCGTGCCCGATGGTGCGCAAGTGATCGCGCCGCTCAACCGTTGCCTCGCGCTGTTCACCGAATGCCAGCTGCCGGTGTTTGCGACACGCGACTGGCATCCCGGCGACCATTGTTCGTTCCGCGCTCAGGGAGGTCCCTGGCCGGCCCATTGTGTGGCGGACAGCGCCGGCGCGGCGTTCCCCGAGGAGCTGCACCTTCCCGCGTCGACGCCGATCGTCTCCAAGGGAACCCGTGCCGATGCGGAGGCCTATTCGGGTTTCGAAGGAACCGGCCTGCAGCGCCGACTGAGCGAACACGCTGTCAAGCGGCTGTTCGTTGGCGGGCTGGCCACCGACTACTGTGTCGTCCAGACGGTGCTCGGCGCGCGCCGTTGCGGGTTCGATGTGGTGGTGCTGGAGGACGCGATCGCGGCGGTGAATGCCCACCCCGGTGACGGCGATCGGGCGATCGAACGCATGAGGCAGCAAGGCGCCGTGTTCGTGAACAGCACCCGGCTGCTCAGCTGACAGTGGCGTCGATGTCGCGAGCCAGCGCGACCAGGCGCGGGAGATGTCGGCGCCGAAAGGCGAACGTGCCGACTCGAGCCTACGCAGGCTCGCGGGCAATGTGGCGATCTGCCCGGCGTGATATGCGCGAACCTGTGCCAGGCTCGTTGCGTCGGCAGTGCGCCGACCGCCGCGCATGCAGGGTTGCAGCAAGGGCTCGCCGTCGCACGGTTCGCTCGCCAACTGCACCACGTCGCGATCGATGCATCCTGCGGAGTCGAACTGCCGCACCACTTGCTTGATGCCCGGCCAGGTGGCCTTGCCCTCCGAGCGCTACCCTTGCTCGCGCAGCCACGCGATCTCGGCGTCGGAGAACGAGAACGTCTCCAGGAACTGCAGCACCTGCTCCAGCCCGGCGGCGACAAGGAAGTTGCGCTGGGCGGGCAGCTTGCGAACGAACAGCTCGAAGACAGCTGACTGCGCCATGCCCTCGTCGAGGTAGGCCTGCAGCATCGTGAGCTGGTACAAGTCGGTCAATAGTGCGCTCATGCTTGGTGCGAGGGTTGTGCTGGCTCGCCCGGATGCTGTCCTTCGTCGCGACCCTCGTCGAACAGCGTGGTGGCGATTCCGAGGGCCTTTCGGCGGAGGCTGCGCGGAGGGATCGCGTAGGCGGGCGCTGAACTGAGAGCGAATGGAAACGTCGCGGATCGGGCAAAGATCGATAGTAGGGCCATTCGCAGCCGGAGGCTGCTTCACACGGCAGCTGCAGCCGCCTTGGATCGAGTACTGCCGACTGGCGTGATTCAGTGAGGCAGCCGCTGTCCGCCGGATTGCTGACGCTCGATGGACCTCGACCGGCCTCGCCTTAATAGCCGACGCCTTCAGGCGACTTCGAGCTCCACGTTCACTCGCCGTCCGAGTGCCGTCGCGATGTTCACCAGCGCATCGAGCGAAAAGCGCGAGACGCGCCCACGCAGCAGATCGTTGATGCGCGGCTGGGTGACACCGCAACGCTCGGCCGCCTCGACCTGCTTCCAGCCCTCGGCCTGGATCAGTTCGGCGATCTGGCGCATCAAGTCCGCCCGCGCCTGCAGGTTTGCCGCCTGCGCTCGGGCGTGTCTGCCAGAGCATCCCACACGCTCGCATAGGTGTTGCCGCGTTTCTTCATCTGCGTCCTCGTAGGTACCCGCGTCGTCGCAGACTCGCAACTCTTCGACGCCCTTGCCGACAGTGGCCATCGGCTTGAAGTCGCTCGGCTGCTTGCCGCGCTGCACTTGGTCAAGCGCATAGCCGGCGTCGTGCCTCGCGTCCTCCGGGAACTCGTGCAAGCACTCCAGCGAGTTGCCCAGGAAGCTGATTGGCTTCATGCCTGACTATCCTGAAACGGATATACGGCTGCAACACCAGCAGGACGTGCACCGCCCGCCCGGGCGGTGCGACGAATCTCGCCGGAAATTCGTCGAGCAATCCGGTCGAGTTGGCCCTTAAGGTTTGCGAATCAAAGCACTAATGCCTTGGGCGACCTGCGACAGGCACATCAGGGCTTGCTGGCGCGAATTCATCGACCAATAAGTGAGAGGACCCGCCGTGAATGCTTCCAATATCCAGAGGGCGATCCGGGCACATTCGGCGCCTTCGTTGAGCGAAACGGCCAAGAAGTATTGGAAACGCGAACCCCAGAAAGCGAGCATTCATGCGGGTTAGCGGGCCGATCGAGTCCCAGCCTGTTAATCCGTATGTCCCTGGTTCGAGTCCAGGTCGGGGAGCCAAGAATCAAAGAAAAATCAACATGTTGCGTGCGAATGCAGCCGATTTGTTCGCCGGATAAATATCAGACAACTGTCTGATATCCGCAGACGCAGGGCCAAGTCGATGGGTCCCCTGCACGAGGGAAGATGAACGGCTATCGCGCGTAGTCGAGCGTCGGATTCCGTTGTGGACCTGGCAAGTTTTGAGGCCGACCACGCGAGATGACGAGGTCGTCCTCCGAGGTTTCACGCCTCGATGATCGCCCGCTCGGTGCGCGCCTGAGCCGCTGCGGTGTCCTTTGTTGACCAGGGCGAGCATCGCGAAGGCGCGGCAACCCCTGGCCTCCTCCGCAACCCTTCGCTGGCACCCTGTTTGAGCGTCGGACGATTTGGGTCCGGCGGTCCGGCAGCGACCGCTTTCGGGAAGCTTTGCATGCGAGTCGGAATTCGCTTCGCGACCCACAACGGTCCGACACGTCGCGCAAATCGGCGCCCGAAACCTGCCCTTCAGCGGAGAGAACAACGGTGCACAGCGCGTAGCTGCTCATCCGCACCCTTCGGTTTCCAACGTGAGCGCACACACCGCTTCTTCATCGAGCGCCTTGCCCTTGGCAAGCAGGCGCTCGAGCGTCTTCGCATCGAGAACGGTTTCGAGTGCAGCGAGCAGCTCTGCGCATCGGCGCTGTGTGTCTGGGCGCCCCCACGACTGCGCGCGCGTAGCCGAGCAAGCTCGCCGCCGCCGAGTAGCGCTGCTCGTGAAACGCGAGTTCGACATAGGCGTTGCCGAACTGACCGAGGCGTTGCCAACCTGTGCGACGGCTGGCTTCGAAGAACTCTGCGAGCGCCACGCGGGCCTCGGCACAGCGACCCTGCCGCGTGAGAACAGCCGCGTGGGTGCCCAACGTGATCTCAAGAGCACGACCGCGCCAACGACACTCGGCGGCGATCTCCTCTCGGCTGCGACGTAGCGCATCGTCGAGACGGCCCAGCGCGAGTTCGGCGATGATCGCGTAGCGCGTGAAGAAGGACCACGGGGTTCACCAGCCCTTTCGATCGTGCGAAGACGAGGCCGGCTTCGGCCACCGAAAGTGCCTCGTCGTAACGCTCCTGCGCGATGTGCATCGCGGCTTCCGCCAAGAGCGCCACACCTTCGTGCGAACTGGCCATGCTTCCGGCGCAAGCGAATCCATTTCCGCCCGGGTCGCCGACCATTGGGCGACGGAATAGACCTGAGCAAGCCGAGGCAGCACAGGGAGAGCGCGACTCCGCGCTCATCGCCGAGCGCGCGGAACAGACTCGCGGCTCGTTCGCCGGCTCGCGCCGATGGAAAGCCCGACGTTCGCCTCGGCCACCGCCCGAGCCAACCAGTACCGCGCCGTGATGACGTCGACGGCATCCGACGAGACCAACGGTTCGAGCACCTCGGCGTAACGCTTGTGCTCGTGTGTCAGACCGAGCAGCAGATAGAAGGCTGAAGAAGCGCCGACCAGCGCGGTCGCGAGTCGGGGATCGTGCTCGAGGCTCCATCCGATCGCCAAGCGCACGTTGTCGAGCTCGCGCGCAAAGGCGCTCAGCAGCGGCATATCCGGCGTTGTCAACCTCGCTTCGTCGAACCGCTCCATGACCGAGTTCATCGCGCGTGCGAATCGCCCCTCCGCTGCGTCCAGCTCGTGCCTCTCCGCCAGCTGGTGCAGCGCGTAGTCGCGCGCGCTTTCCAGCAGCCGATAGCGCGGCGGGTCGGCTCCGTCGTCGACCACGAGAGAGTGATCGAGCAGCGTCGAGACATGCTCGATCACCGCCCACTCGTCCTGGCCAGCCTCGCCCGCCACTGCGCCAGCCAGCTCCAGGCTGAATCCGCATGCGCCCGCGAACACGCCGAGTTGGCGAAACGTCCCTGCTCCTCTGCGCTCAGCAGGCCGTAGCTCCAATCGAGGGCTGCGCGCAACGTCTGCTGGCGCGTCGGCGCGCTGCGGCTTGCATCTGCGAGCAGCTTGAGCCGATCGCCCAGCCGCTGCTTCAGCCCGCGCAGGCCGAACAAGGGCAGCCGTACCGCAGCGAGCTTGATCGCCAGCGCCAGCCCATCGAGATGCCGGCACAGCTCGATGACGCTGCCGACGTTCTCGTCCGTGACCCGGAACCGCGGGTCCGCCGCCTGCGCCTGATCGACGAACAGTGCGATGGCGCCGTATTCCATCGCGTCGTGCGCCGACGTGCCTGGCTCGGGTATCGCCAACGGGCCGAGCCGGAATACCCGCTCGCGCTCGACCTTCAGCACGACCTGGCTGGTGACGAGCAGCCGCACGCTTGGCGCGCCGGTCACGATGGCGTTCGACGAGCCGCGCCACCTCATCGATCAGATGCTCCGCGTTGTCGAGCACGAGCAGCACGTCGAGCGACTTCAGACCGGCCACGAGCGCGCTCAGCTGATGGTCTCCGCTCGCCTCCGGCAGCTTTAGCGCCCGCGCCACCACGGCGCAGACGAGCGCGGGCTCGGAGATCGACGAGAGATCGACCCAGGCCGCCCCGTCGCGCTGTGCGTGACGCCTGGCGTGTGCCGCGGCGAGCGCGAGCGAGGTCTTGCCGATGCCGCCCGCGCCGAGCACCGTGACGTGACGATGCTGGGCGAGCAGGTGATCGAGCGCGACAAGGTCGTCGTCGCGGCCGAGCAGAGTCGGCGGCGCGCCGGGCGGCGCGAAGGGTTTAGGGCCGGGAGGTTCTGGGACAACGGCTGCTGGTGCCGACTCAGATATTGATTCGGATGACGACTCGCCGTCCTCCTCGAGAGGTGGCACAAATCGGTAGCCGCGCCCCGGCACCGTCGCGATCAGGTTCGGTCCGAGCAGCTTACGCAGCTCGCGCAAGTGCACTGCGAGGGTGTCGTCATCGACCACTCTGTCAGGCCAGACCAGGTCAGCCAACTCCTTGCGGCTGACGACTCGCTGCCGCTGCTCGATCAGCGCAAGAAGCAGGTCGAAGGCGTGTTCGCCGAGCGGAGCGGGTTTGCCGTCGATGAGGAGTTGGCGCTCTTGTGCCAGGACTGCGAAGCGGCCGAAGCGGTGCGTGGGACTTCGGGCCTCGGCGCGCAACCGAAACGCGCGCACCGGATGGGAGATGTTCTTCATCGTCTGCTCGCCCGCGTCGTCGAAGCCGCCGCGGATACGACTGGCGACTGCGCCGTGCACTGCCTGCGAGACCATCACGCCGCCGGGTTCGCATAGCGCCTGCAGCCGGGCAGCGATGTTGACTCCATCGCCGTAGACGCTGCCGTCGGCCTTCTCCAGCACGTCGCCCAAGTGCACGCCAATGCGAAAGGAGAGCAGCGCCGCATTGCGTTGGCCGTGCACAGGGGTTGAGAGCTTTCGCTGAATGGCGACCGCGGCGCGGACCGCGCCAGTTGCGGTTTCGAAGGAAGCGAGCACCGAGTCGCCCGCAGTGTCGATGACGCGCCCACCCTGCGCTTCGATGTTCCTGCGGAACACGGCCCGTGCAGCGTCCAGCGTAGCGAGCGCGACGCGATCATCCTCGGCCATCACGCGCGAATAGCCCGCTGCATCGGCCGCCAGGATCGCCGCCAGCCGGTGGCGCGCTTCGGGCTCGTTCATTGGCCCCGCCTCCTTGCGAAGCGGAATCTACTCCCCCCGCGAGTACCGAGACGGCGGGCCACCTCGAATCGGGTCGTCGATATCCCCGCGATACTCGACAGGATCCAGTTTCGTTGCCTTAGAGCTGCCAGTCGGCAACGACCGGTGATGGCCGATATGCGACAAGGAGGGTCCGCTGTAAGGATCTCTCATGACTAGTCGGAAAAATGCTGGCGGCAGCAGCGATGAATCTGTCGTGTACACCGCGATGAAGGAGCTGGAGGCCATAGACCGGTCGCTGCTCACACCTCCAATCGGCGTGGCGCGTTACGACGGGAACCTGATAGACGCGCTGAGGGACAGGCGAGGAGCCGTGCGGCCGGGCACAGCACGGGGGGGGCAATCGGGTGTGGTCGCCAAGGAAGGGGGCTAAGACCATCTTGAACTCAAGGGGCGCGCCGCGCAACTCACAGCAAGTTTGCTGGGGTTTGCATGAGCTCAAGTTGGATTCGGACTAAGCTGGAAACAGTCGTCGCCCTTGCGCAGCTGCTGGAGTGCGTTGAGACGGGCATGGCCAGCGCAAGCGCCGACGGATATCGACGCCTGGTGCTGCGCCTGCAGGCGGCGCTGTCCGAAGATATCCCCGCTGAGGCGCTGCAGGCCATCCTGAGCGCCTATCCGGCGACTGGTCAACTCTTCGAGAACCTCCACTACGGGTACTCGGGACTGTCGCGTGCTCCGCTGCAGCAGTCTGTGTCCTCCGAGCTGCTCGCCAAGCAGGCCCTGGCACGAGCGGCCAGACGTGTTGTGCCGAAAACCACTTGGCGGTCACCAATATCGGGTTTCGGCGGTGGAAGCGCTGCGACGCGCCGCCCACGTTCGTGATGAGTGACTGGAAACCGGAGGCGGGCCTCCCCTGCCGTGGGCACTAAGCCACAGCAAGCAAGCCCGCGAATTCCATACAGTGCCTGGCAATGATCGACGTTGACCTGCTGAAGTATCTGCTGCCCTTGGCACCGCTTGCGCTCGTGGAAGTGACAGCGCTGGCCGTGTGGTGGTCGATAAAGCGCCCCCGCAGGTGACCTGACCCCAACCCGGCTCCGAGCAAGTCATGGCTCTTCGCTCCCTTGCCACGGTCGTTGCGCTGCTTCTCTCCGCTTGCGCCACGACAATCCTTCCAGTTGCCCAGCTCACGCCGAGTCCCTCCGCGAGAGTCACATGGAAAGACAGCATTGCTGCGGACGCTGGCACTGTACTCATCGCTCTAGACACCGGGGTAAGGATGGCTGGGATCGGTGTGGTAGTTGCAGTAGACGGCGTCAGGGCCGGTGAGATCTACAAAGATGAGATTTACGAGGGTGAAGTTCTCAAGCTTCGGGTCGATGCCGGTCGCAAAGTCGTGTCTGTGTCCACCAAATCAAGCAGACCGCGATCCGTTGAAGTGGTTGTCGGCAGTGGGCACACAACATTGCTTCGCATTGGCCTCGCCAAGGACAATGCCATCGCTTTGAGCGAACAAGGTGCTGTCGCGCTCGGGCTGTGATCGAAACAGGCACTTCGAGCGCCCAGCCGGCTCGGCCGTTGATAGGAGTGGCGGCGCTACAGGAGTCGGCCACCGGCACTACGGTTTGCGTGCCTCTCGCTGGTAACGATCGATCTTCGCCTTCAAGTCGTCGAACTCTTCGCAGGGCAACAGGCAAATCGCCTGCAACGCCTTGAGATGCTCCTGGGCCTGCGCTGGCTTGCCCACCATCAGATAGGCCTCGCCCACATACTCGTGCGCGCCGCGGTGCCGTGGGTTGAGCTTCAGCGCTCGTTCGTAGTGTGCGAAGGCCTTGTCCATCTGGCCGGCGTTGCGGTAGGCGTAGCCGAGGTAGTTCTGGATGTCAGCATTGCGCGTGTCGCGCAGGGCAGCGGACGACAGCGCCTTGATCGCATCGGCCCAACGCTTGTCATCGATCGCCTTCTTGCCAGCCACCACGTCGGGATCGGCTGAAGGTGCGCTCGGATCCTCGTCGGTCGGGTCGGCGGAGGCCGGTGGCACGACACCGAGCGATGCGGCCAGGAGCGCCATCACAGCGAGCAGCGGCTTGCGCGCGCCCCCGACCGCGTGTTTCACGTCAACGTTGGGCGAGCTGCGCGAACGGTCGCATCTCGAGCACTTCGGGGCGATCCCCGTCACCCTTTTGCGTGAGCTGCTCGAGTGCACGGCTGTACCGGACGACCTTGGTGGCGTCGCCCACCGCTGTCGCCGCCTTGGCGGCGCCATACCAGCCGCGCAGCCGGTTCGGTGCGTTCTTCAGCGACACCTCGTACTCCTTCAGCGCCATGGCGGCGTCGCCGTCGGCCAGCAGCATGTCGGCCAGCAGCTCGCGCATCGGATAGAGGCGGTTCTCCATCGCGACATGCTTCTCGCTGCCGTCTTCCAGGTCGGCGGCCGCGCGCATCAGCTTCTGCGCCTCGACCTTGTCGCCTTGCGCCCGCGTGGCCCACGCCTGAGCACCGAGCACCTGCACCTCCACCTGCTCGGCCCAGTACCCCTGGTTGGTCTTCAGCAGCGATGCGCGCAGTTCCTTCAGCTTGGCGATGTCGGCCTGTGCGGCGGCCACGTCGCCCAGGCGCGCTGCGCCCATCGCGCGCGCGAAGTGCGTGATGGCCTCGGCCGGCGCGAATGGAAGGTTCTGCGGTTGCAGCTGCGCGGCACCGGTCCAGTCCTGGCGCTCGAGGTAGTAGCGCGCCGGCACGGCGGCACGCGCGGTGTTGCCCGCCGAGACCGGGCCGATCACTTTCTTGATGGTGGCACTCTCGTCGATCAGCGCTTTGGCCTTGGCGTCCTGCCCGAGCTGCAGGTACGCGTACTCCATGAAGTCGTAGGCATGCGGCACGCCGGCGAGCACGCCATCGAGCTTGCTCTGGGCCGCGTACTCGTTGGCCACCTTGACCGACGCCAGATTGGATTCGATCGAGGGCTGCCACATGCCGACCATCGAATAGATGTGTGAGGGCATGTGCTGCGCATGCGGCGCGGCCGGCGCGACCTTGGCGTATTTGTTCGCTGCCGGGATACCGCGTTGCGCGATCGGAGCGAAGTCGTACGAGTGGATCAGGTAATGGGTGATGCCGGGGTGGTCAGGGTATTTCTTGTCCAACGGTTCGAGGATCGACACGGCCTGCATCAGCGGCGCCATCGACTTGTGATCGAAGGTCTCGTTGAGCGCCAGCGCGTGGAACACCTTGGCCTCCACATCGTTGGGGTACTTGCGACTGAGCGCGCCCATCGCACCCTCGTAGTTTCTGGTGCGCGTGTCCTGGTCGACCTTGTCGTAGTCCTTGTAGAACTCCTTCAGCGCAGCGAGCCAATCGCGCTCGCGCTGCGTCTTGGCTCCGATGGCCTCACCCTTCTCGATCGCATCGAGCCCGCGCTTCAAAGTGGCCGCGTCAAACGGGCCGACAAGCGGGTTGGGTCTCTGGCTGATGGCGATGCCCCAATACGCGATGGCGCACGCCGGATCAGTCTCGGGGATCGCGTTGAACGCCTTCACGGTCTCTGGAAAGTAGAACGAGTGCAGCATCGCCAATGCACGGTCGAACTGCTGCTGGGCCTCGGCTGTGCACGATGTCTTGAACAACACGCGACCGAGCTCACGTCGGGTCCTTTGCGCAGCGTCGTCGTCGTGCGCGAGGGCAACTGGAACGAAGGCGGCGATCAAGCTCGCCGCGAGAAGCTTTGTGCTGTGCCTCATGTCCATCTCCTCGACAACAAGGTGAGGAACGGCGCCTGGCGCAGGAAGGAAAACCAGCGCCGTCCGCGAAGCAGCTGGTGGGCTACGACGATTGATCGAAGCACGCCACCCCAAGGCGCCTCGGTGCGCCATGGTGCTCTCGTTCCCCGTCAAGCGCCAGGGGCTCGCCCGCGGCATCCCTATGTTGACCGTCGCGGAGCCGGGAACCTCCGCTTGGCTCAAAAAGGAGCGATTCGACGGAGCGCGGTCGACCGACCGTTTATGGCCGGGTCCTGTCCCAGAGCGGCGCAGGCTCAACGTCGGCTGTGCTCCAGATTGCTGACAGTGGGGCTTCCTGATCCGAACACGTGCTGCTGCGATGACCGCACCTTCGTCCTCAGTGCGACCGGCCGCGATATCGCGTCGAGGCCGTGCCTGACGTCCTCGTGCATCAGCGAGTGAATTTGCTCGTGTTCCAGGCGGTGGTAGCAGCCCAGGCGAGCTATTCAGCCCTGTGAGGGCGTTATCTTCGCCGGCGAGTGGTGCGCTTCCAGCCGAGCAGTTCAGGCCGCGGCGTCGATGTCGTTGTGCTCGACGCCGCTGGCGTCACTGTGCCAGCCTCGCGACGAGCCAGTCATGTGGTCTGACGGGGATACGAGTGTTTCGAGCAACTGGCCGAGTGCGTCGAACGCTCGGGCCTGCTCAAGCGGCCGACGGTTGCGGATGTAGGTGCGTCGCACGCGGCTCTCGATCATGTGGTTGAGACATTCGTCGATCACGTCGCCGCTGATGCCAAGGCTTGCCATCAGCGTGGCGGCTGTGCGGCGAAGGTCGTGCGCGGTCCAGCGCCCGCCCGGCAACAGCAACGCCGAGGTCGCCTTTGTGCGGCCTCGCAATCGTCTCTCGGGAACGCGTTGACGATCGCTCAGTTGCTTGCCCAGTGACTTCACGCCGATCGGCCCCTTGCCGCTGAAGGCCGGGAACACCCACGGCGCGGCGGGTCCTGCCTCACGCAGTTCGAGCAGACAGCGAAACTGGGTCACCGCGAACGCGCTGAGGTGGATGGTGTGATCGCGCTGGTTCTTGGTCTCCGGCAAATACCAGGTGCGGCCGGCGAGATCGACGAAACCGAGCTTGGAGCCCGACTGCTCGGCCTGTGCCTTGAGAGCACTCGCCGAGGCGGCGGAGTCGGCCCACGCGGCACCGAGCAGTTCGCCGACGCGAACGCCCGTCGCAAGGAGGAGCCATGTACCCGCGATGAATCGGGGCGACAGGCCCGAGGCGGGCAGCAGCTTGGCGAGCTGGCAGATCTCGGATGGAATCAGCACGCGGTCACGCTCGACCGACGCCCCGCCGACATCCCGCTTGCTCACCGTGTCCAGCGGATTGCGTGGCACGAGATCGCGCATCAGCGCAAAGCGCAGCATCTGCTTCAACTCACTCAGCAGGATGTTGGCGGTGCGCAGCTTGCCTTCGGCCTTGACGGCATCGAGCAGTTCGATCAGCTCGGCGCGCTTCACGTCTTCGATCGCGCGGTCACCGAAACGCGGGAACACGCGGCGTTCGAACTGGTGCCGCGTGGACGCGCCGCCATCCTTGCGGCCGATGCGGTGGCCGTCTGCGAGCACGCGCGGCTGCAAGTCGATTTCGACCCACCGCTCGAAAAGCGCGCGCACCGTGATCCGTCGTTCGGCTGCAAGGCGCGCCTGCGCTTGCGCCTCGTGCTGCGCGTCGGCAAGCCGCCGACGTTCGGCGCGCGGATCCACGCCACGCGATCGCGTGGACCACAGACGCCGCGCCTCGGCGCGCGCTTCGGCAAGTCCTTTGTGCGGGTAGCCGCCTTGCGGGTCATCGGGAAAGAGTCGGTGCCACTGCTGGGCGCCGGTCACCGGATCGCTGAGCCGCAGCGTCCACAGCAGCGTGCAACTGCGCTTGCGCAGGTACAGGCCGCCGCCGTCGTGCAGTGGGGCCGACTGGGTGGATTCCGCGTACCTCTTCACCTCGAGTGCGGTGAGCCGATGGGTTCTGGCAGTTCTCGACATTGCGGCGGGACAAGAGGTCGCGCTGGGGCGGCTGTGGCAACCGAGTGGGCAACACAATTCTGCGCGCTTGCGAAACACTTTGCGATACCTCTAGGGACACAAAGTGCTGCAAGTTGTTGATCTCTAACAAAACGCTGAGACGGCCTGGGACCCCTTGGGACGGCCTGAAACCCCGTCTTTCGCAGATGGGGTGCAAGGGGTCGCGAGTTCGAATCCCGCCACCCCGACCATTGAACGTCAAGAGCCCGGTGTCCAGAGGCACCGGGCTCTTCTTCTCTCGTTCAACTGGCGGCGGTGCTCGCTCGACGCGCTACAGCTCATCGGGCTTGGTCATCCCAATCGACCCACTGGACCGGATGAGCGCGCAGATAGGCCCGCACAGCCTCCCCCAGCGTTGGGTAAAAGGTTTCGGGCCCGAAGCGAGCAAAGAGCTCGAAGCGCTTCAGCTTGTCTTTCACCGGGTCCTTCATC
The DNA here is from genome assembly GCA_963774185.1 of uncultured beta proteobacterium. GTDB lineage: Bacteria > Pseudomonadota > Gammaproteobacteria > Burkholderiales > Burkholderiaceae_C > JAEUPI01. Next base: position 42,537 of record CAVZEK010000005.1, on the reverse strand, counting down.
TCCGCAAACCACAGCGCAATGCCGTCGGCACGCAGCGCGTCGACCAGCTCCTCCAGACAATCGGCGGCGGTGACGTCGACGCTGGTCACCGGCTCGGCCGCCACCACGACGCATTGCACCGGTGTCGGTGAACTCGCCACTGCAGCGCGCAGGCGGTCGTGAAAGAGCTCCGCGTTGGCAAAGAACAGCGGCGCGTCCCAGCGAAACAAGACCAGGCCCGGGATGCGGCTGGCCTGCGGATAGCGGCCGATGTCGTGATAGCCCTTGAGCTGTTCCACGCGACCGAGCACCGCCGAATACGGGCGCCAACCGTCCCACAGAAACTCGATGACCGCGATGACGATCGCGATGCCGATGCCCGGCACTGCGCCGAACATCGCCACGCCCGCGAAGCAGACCATCGACAGCCAGAATTCCCAGCGCTGGATGCGGTAGATGCGTCGCAGATCGGCCACTTCGATCAGGCCGATGGCCGCTGCGATGACGACCGCCGCCAGCGCAGTGCTCGGCACCTGTGCCAACAGGGTGGGCGCCGCGACCAACAGCGCGGCGATCGCCAGCGCGCCGACCACGCCGGTGAGTTGCGTGCGCGCGCCGGCGGCCTGCGCCACCGGCGTGCGCGATGCGCTGCTGCTGATCGGAATGCCTTGAAACAGGCCCGCCGCGAGGTTGGCCGCGCCCAGGCCGACCATCTCTTGGTTGGGGTCGACCTGCTGTCGCATGCGCGCGGCGTAGGCGCGTGACAGCACGCTGGTGTCGGCAAACGACACCACGGCTACCGCAAAGCCGCCGATCAACACGGACGTCAGATCGTCGGGGCTGATCAATGGCAACGAGAAACTCGGCAGTCCCTGCGGCAAGGCGCCGAGCACCGACACGCCGGCGCGCACTGCGAGGTCGAACCCCGCCGTGACCACGGTCGCACCGACCACGGCAATCAGGATGGCCGGCACGCGCGGGCGGCGTTGCAATAGCAAAATCGCCACCAGCGTGCCTGCACCCACGGCGAACGCGACTGCGTTGGTCTGGCCCACCAGTACGCCGTCGGCAGTGGCCCAGGCCTGCCGCAGTGGCCCGTCCGATGGCACTGAGAAGCCCAAGAGCTTTGGCAACTGACTCAGGACGACCGTGAGCGCGATGCCGTTCATGTAGCCATAGCGAATGGGCTTGGACAGCAGTTCGGTCACGAAGCCCAGCCGTGCCACGCCGGCGGCGATGCAAACAATTCCGGACACGACGGCCATCGCGCTGGCCAGCACGATCGCGCGCTGCGGGTCACCGGCCGACAGAGGTGCGACGACGGCCAGGATCACGGCCGCCAGCGCGGAGTCCGGGCCCAGCACCAGGATGCGACTGGGGCCGAACAACGCGTAGGCCAGCAGCGGCACGATGGTGGCGTACAGCCCATAGATGCCGGGCACGCCCGAGGCTTGCGCATACGCAACGCCCACCGGCACCAGCATCGTGGTCAGCACGAGCCCGGCCACGATGTCGTGGCGTAGCCAGGCGCGTTGGTAAGACTGAATGGCGCGCACGCCCGGCAGCCACCGCTGCCACGCGCCACCGCCCTTTTGCGCCGGAGTGCTCACCGGGATTTAGGTGCCACCGCCGCAGCGCCCATCATCGGTCGCGACGTCATCCGGTACCGAGCAGTTCTGCTTGAGGTGCGGCCGATCAACACCGCGCCCAATGCAAACGACGGTGGTGGCTGGCGATCAACGCCCCATGCGGCTGTCATAGCCGCGCGAGACGCGGTCGATCAACGCCGGATCACGCACGCCGTTGGCATCGAACTGCACGCGCACGCTGCCGTCGGCCTGTTGGCGCACGCTGGCGGTCACGGTTCCGTTCTCGACCTTGCCGACGATCGTGCCGCTGCTCCGGTCTTCGACCGTGATGGCCAGGCCCTGGTCGCGCATTGCGCCGGCTGCAGCGCTGAACGAGCGGTCGAAACTCGCCGGTGCTCCGGGCACCACCGTGCCAGGTGCGGGCACGTAGTAGGTGCAAGCGGGCAGTGCGAGCACGATACCGGCGGCGACCGACACCAACATCGAACGAGTCAGGGCCGCGCCACCTCGAGTCAATCGATTAGTCCACCGCTTCATGGCCGCTCCTCATATCAACCGTGCCATCACGGCGAACTCGATCTTACGTCGGCTGCGGTGCACGTCGTTGTCCGTGCAAGCCAATCGAATGTCGGGATCTCGCTCAGTGCACGTGCTGCAGGCATCGCTTGACCGTTGTCAAGTGTCTGGATCGCCCGCGGGGGTCGAAGACGATGCGTCGGCTACCATCGCCGCAGTTGTTGCCGCCGGCAATGCCGCTGCCGACGCCGATGGAAAGGCACGAAGGTCGTCGATGTTCGAACGTGTGGTGTCGGCTTTGTTCGGGTCTGCCGCCAAACCCAGCGGTGCGGATCAGCAGTTGATCCTCGACATGACCGACGCGTTCGTTGAAGCGGTCGAACCCCGCGTGCGGTTGAGTTCCCGCTACCGAGAGAAACTGGCGGACAACGTCGCGCGCACCGTCTCGCACCTGCGCGAACTCGGCGCGCAAATGCCGAGCGATCCCTTGGTGCTGAGCCGGGCCGCGTGGTCCGAGGATCCGCGCATCAGGGCGTTCTTCGCCGCTGCCGACGACGTGGCCACGTGCATCGGCCGCAGCGACGAGGCTCGCGAATTCTTCGACACGCATTCGCAGTGCACCGACGCGTATGCCCTGTTGGGCATGCAGCGCAAGGAGCGAACCGTCTTGGCGGCACGTCTCGAGGGCGAGGTGCTCAAGCAGGACGTGCAGCAGACCACAATCAACTTCGGCGGCCATCGGTTGCTGGCGGTGGCGCCCGACATGGCGCAGGCGCGCCTTGAGGTTGGCCGCCGCATCATGGAGAGGCTCGCGCAGCTGGCGCTGACGAGGATCTTGAACAGCCAGCAGGAGGTGAACGATCTGCACCTGCGCAAGGCTATGCTCAACACGCGTTTGCGCATGCTGCACAGTGCGCGCGACGGCATGGCACCGTTGGTGGAGCACGGCCTGACCATCGAGCAACAGATCCTCGATGTCGAGCGTGAACTCAAAGAGACGGCCGACGACTACGCCGAGGCCCGCACCAACCTGGCCACCCTCGACGGCACCATCGATCTGATGAACGCGGTGCTCTCCCATCCCGAGCAGCAGGTGGCCCTTGCCCACGTGCCGCTGCGACTCACCCGCATGGGCGTGAAGGTCGAGTCCGGGCAGGCCGGCGAGGCCGACTCGCTCGACCTCACCGAGTTGTCCATCGGCGAGGGCCTGCAGGCGACAATTACTTTCGTGCGCATCCCGCGCGACGAATTGCCGCCGCGAGAAGACCTGCTTTCGCAGGCCCAGCGGGCTCTCTAGCGGCGCACTCGAACACCGGCCCCCCAACATGGCCACAGATTCTTCCCCGGAGGTCTCGTCGCTTGCCAATGGCGGATGGATCCGCGGTTATCGAAAGGATTGGCTTGGCCCAGACTTGATGGCCGGCCTCACGTCGGCCGCCGTGGTGATCCCCAAGGCCATGGCCTACGCCACGGTCGCGGGCCTGCCACTGCAGGTGGGCCTGTACACGGCTTTCGTGCCGATGGCCATCTATGCGCTGCTCGGCACATCACGGCCGCTGAGCGTCAGCTCGACGACGACGCTGGCCATCTTGTCGGCGGCCGCGCTGGGTCCGGTGGCTTCAGAGGACGGCACGGTTTCGCTGCTGACCGCCGGGGCCACGTTGGCCCTGCTGGTCGGGGCCATGCTGTTTCTCGCTTCGATGCTGCGCCTGGGCTTCGTGGCCAATTTCATTTCCGAGCCCGTGCTGATCGGCTTCAAGGCCGGAATCGGATTGGTCATCGTGGTCGACCAATGCCCCAAGCTGCTGGGCGTGCACATCCATAAGGAAGGTTTTCTGCGCGACCTGCTGTCCATCGTCGAGCTACTGCCGCAGACCTCGGTGACAACGCTGGCACTGGCGGCTGTTCTGTTCGTGATGATCTTCGGCTTGGAGCATTTCATTCCCAAGGCGCCGGCTCCGCTGATTGCCATTGCGGCGGCGATCGCGGCAGCGAGTTTCCTGGGTCTTCCGGCAGCCGGTGTCGAGACCGTCGGTCGCGTGCCCAGCGGTTTGCCGCAGTGGACCTGGCCGCAACTGAGTCTGTTGCAAGCGTTGTGGCCAGCGGCCGCCGGCATTGCCTTGATGAGCTTCACCGAGAGCGTCGCCGCGGCCAGGGCGTTCCGGACACCCAGTGAACCGCAACTGGTGCCGAACCGGGAACTGCTCGCGCTCGGCTTGGCCAACATGGGCGGCAGCGTGCTGGGCGCGATGTCCGCCGGCGGCGGCACCTCGCAAACCGCCGTCAATCGGCGTGCCGGGGCGCGCACACAGTTGGCCGCGCTGGTCACTTCGGCGGCGGCCGTGGCCACGATGCTGCTGCTGGCGCCTTTGATCGCGCTGATGCCGCAGGCGGCGCTGGCAGCCGTGGTCATCGCATATTCGATCGAGCTGATCCAGCCGAAGGAATTCAACGCGATCCGCCGCGTGCGCCAGGTGGAGTTCCGCTGGGCCCTGATCGCCTTCGTCGGCGTGATCCTGCTCGGCACGCTCAACGGCATCCTGATCGCGGTGATCGCCTCGATGCTGTCGCTGGCCTACAGTGCCTACAACCCGCCTGTGTATGCGCTGGGCCGCAAGCGCGGTGTGAATGTCTACCGGCCGCCCTCGCCAGAGCACCCCGACGACCAGACGTGGCCCGGACTGTTGCTGGTTCGGGTGGAAGGCCGCATCTTCTTTGCCAACGCCCAACGCATCGGCGAATGCATCCAGCAACTCGTCGAGCAGTCCAAGCCCCGCGTCGTCGTACTCGACTGCAGGGCGGTTCTCGACATCGAGTACACCGCGCTCAAGATGCTGATCGAGGGCGAGCAGAGGCTGCGCGACAACGGTGTGACACTCTGTCTGGCAGCCATGAACCCCGAGATGAAAGCGGTGGTGGAAAAATCGAGTCTCTGGGCTACTCTGGGACGCGAGCGGCTGTTCTTCAGCCTGGACAGCGCAGTGCAGAAGTACGAGTCCAATGGAATCTTGCCGGTCGGCGCGCAGCCCGGATGAGTTCGCGCCCGCGCCGGTGTGCCAACGTCTCACTCGAACCGAAGGAAAGATCGATCATGAAAGCCAATGCATCCAAGACGAAAGCCGCCGCCAACGCGGCCGCGGCTCCCGCCGCAGCTTTGAAGGGCAAGGCGTACGACAAGCAGATGGCTCGTTTGCACGCGGAGCTGGTCAAGCTGCAGGAGTGGGTGGTGGCCAAGGGCCTCAAAGTCTGCATCGTGTTCGAAGGTCGCGACGGCGCCGGCAAGGGCGGCACCATCAAGGCGATCACCGAGCGCGTGAGCCCGCGGGTGTTTCGCGTCATCGCGCTGCCGACGCCGACCGAGCGCGAGAAGGGCCAGATGTTCTTCCAGCGCTACATGCCGCACCTGCCAGCCAAGGGCGAGGTCGTGATCTTCGATCGCAGCTGGTACAACCGCGCCGGCGTCGAGCGCGTGATGGGCTTTTGCACGCAGGAGCAGGCGCAGAAGTTCCTCCTGATGGTTCCGCTGGTGGAGAAGGCCATCGTCGAGTCGGGTGTCATCCTGCTCAAGTACTGGCTCGAGGTCGACCACGAGGAGCAGACCAAACGCCTGGAGTCGCGCATCAACGACGGGCGCAAGATCTGGAAGCTGTCGCCGATGGACATCAAGTCCTACACCGCGTGGAACGAATACACGCGGGCCCGCGACGACATGATTGCCGGCACCGACACCGTCTTCGCGCCGTGGCACATCGCGCGCTCGAACGACAAGAAGCGCGCCCGCCTCAACATCATCAGCCACCTGCTCGCAAGCGTTCCCTACAAGGCGATGAAGCGCGAGAAGGTCAAGCTGCCCAAGCGCAAGATCGATGCCTCGATCAAGTCGCCCGATTTCTCGAGCAAGCTCATTCCTGAACTGTTCTGACCGCGCGCGCCGCGTAGACGGCTGGAATGCAAAGAGCCGGCCGTGGTGGCCGGCTCTGGCTCTTGGGTGCAGCGCCTATTGCAGCGTCACTTCGACGCGCCGCGCGTCGGCCCAGGTGCCGGCGCTGGTCTGATCGGGCTTCTTCAGCTCGATCTTGGATTCGTCCACGCCGGCGGCCTTCAGCGCGTCGCGTACGGCAAATGCGCGCTGCTTGGCCAGCTCGGCGTTCTTCTCCGGGTCGCCGGTGGAGTCGTGGTAGCCGCTGATCACGGCCTTCTTGCCTGCGGCGACACCTTTGATGACGCTCGACAGCGCCGTGGCAGCACCCTCCGGCAGATCGGCCTTGTCGATGGCAAAGAAGAATTTGACGACTTCGCCTTCGACCTGGATCGACGCTGCATTGGCCGCCGTCTGCGCAGCCGTTTTCATCGCATCGCTGCCAGACACCGGCAACAGCGGCACGATCAACAGCGCCACGATGTTGATGATCTTGATCAGCGGGTTGACCGCGGGGCCGGCGGTGTCCTTGTAGGGGTCGCCCACGGTGTCGCCGGTGACCGCCGCCTTGTGCGCGTCGCTGCCCTTGCCGCCGTGGTGGCCGTCTTCGATGTACTTCTTGGCGTTGTCCCAGGCACCGCCGCCGGTGCACATGGAGATCGCGACGAACAGGCCCGTGACGATGGTGCCCATCAGCAGACCACCGAGCGCCTCGGCGCCGAGCAGCAGGCCCACCAGGATCGGCACCACCACCGGCAGCAGCGACGGGATCATCATCTCCTTGATCGCCGCACCGGTCAGCATGTCGACCGCCTTCCCGTACTCGGGCTTGGCCGTGCCTTCCATGATGCCCTTGATCTCGCGGAACTGGCGGCGCACTTCCTCCACGACCGCGCCCGCGGCGCGGCCCACCGCCTCCATCGCCATGGCGCCGAACAGGTAGGGAATCAGGCCGCCGATGAACAGGCCGATGATCACGTTGGGGTTGGACAGATCGAAGCTGGCGTGGATGCCGCGTGTCTCCAGCGAGTGCGTGTAGTCGGCGAACAGCACCAGCGCGGCCAGGCCTGCCGAGCCGATGGCGTAGCCCTTGGTCACCGCCTTGGTGGTGTTGCCCACCGCGTCCAACGGATCGGTGATGTCGCGCACGCTGTCGGGTAGGTGGGCCATCTCGGCGATGCCGCCGGCGTTGTCGGTGATCGGGCCGTAGGCGTCGAGTGCCACGATGATGCCGGCCATGCTGAGCATCGAGGTCGCCGCGATCGCGATGCCGAACAGGCCCGCGAGCTTGAACGAGATGAAGATTGCGATGCACACGAACAGCACCGGCCAGGCCGTGCTCTTCATGCTGACGCCGATGCCGGCGATGATGTTGGTGGCGTGTCCGGTGGTCGAGGCCTGCGCCACGTGCTGCACCGGCTTGTAGTCGGTGCCGGTGTAGTACTCGGTGATCCACACCATCGCGGCGGTGAGCACCAGGCCCACTGCGCAAGCGCCGAACAGCGACATCGCGCTGATCTTCGAGCCGTCCGCCAACTCGAGCGGCTGCGCAAACATCGAGGTGGTGACGAAGTAGAACGCGATCAGCGAAATCACGCCGGCCACGATCAAGCCCTTGTACAGCGCCGGCATCACGTTCTTCATGCCGGGGCTCGCCTTGACGAACGAGCAGCCGATGATCGAGGCGATGATCGACACGCCACCCAACAGCAGCGGGTAGACCACGGCCGCCAGCGTGGCGCCCTTGACCATCAACGCGGCCAACGCCATGGTGGCGATCAGCGTCACCGCATAGGTCTCGAAGAGGTCGGCCGCCATGCCGGCGCAGTCGCCGACGTTGTCGCCCACGTTGTCGGCGATCACCGCCGGGTTGCGCGGGTCGTCTTCGGGAATGCCGGCTTCGACCTTACCCACCAGGTCGGCGCCGACGTCGGCGCCTTTGGTGAAGATGCCGCCGCCCAGGCGCGCGAAGATCGAAATCAACGAGGCGCCGAACGCCAGGCCGAGCAGCGGCTTCAGCGTTTCGGCGTCGACGTTGGTCATGCCCGAGAGGTACCAGAAGAAGCCGCTCACGCCGAGCAGGCCCAGACCCACCACCAGCATGCCGGTGATGGCACCGCCCTTGAAAGCGACGTCCAGCGCCGGGCCGATGCCCAGCGTGGCGGCCTGCGCGGTGCGCACGTTGGCGCGCACCGAGACGTTCATGCCGATGAAGCCGCAGGCCCCTGACAACACCGCGCCGATCACAAAGCCGGCGGCCGTCTTGCCCCCGAGGAAGAAGAAGATCAAGATCGCCAGCACCACGCCGACGATCGCGATCGTGCGGTACTGGCGTGCCAGGTACGCTGCCGCGCCTTGCTGCACGGCACCTGCAATCTCCTGCATGCGGGCGTTGCCCGCGTCTTTGCTCAAGATGAGCCCGCGTTGCACGAAACCGTAAATCACTGCGGCCAAACCACAGGCCAGCGCCACATACAACGCCATGGTCATCGACATGGAGATTTCTCCTTCCTCATCTACAACGACTCTCGAATCACGACCGCGAATCTTGGCCGGCCTTCGCGCCAGGGGTGCGGTTCGCTCGGCGCGCATCCTAAGGGATGTTGTGCGGGGCGCCGTCAGGGCTGCGCAAGTGGTGTCCGTAAAATGCGGGTTTCCCCTGTGAGTGCGAGCGTCAAATGAGTCTGCACAACGTCGGTCCGGGCGCACGCGCCCCTGCGGAGTTCAACGTCATCATCGAAATACCGATGAATGCCGATCCGATCAAGTACGAGGTCGACGAAGGATCGGGGGCGTTGTTCGTCGACCGCTTCATGTCCACGTCGATGCACTACCCATGCAACTACGGCTACGTCCCCAACACGCTGGCCGACGATGGCGATCCGGTCGACGTGCTGGTGATCACGCCGGTGCCGTTGATCTCCGGCGTCGTGGTGACGTGCCGGCCGCTGGGCGTGATGCAGATGCAGGACGAGGCCGGCGGCGACAACAAACTGCTGGCGGTGCCGATCGACAAGATCCTGTCGCTGTACACGCAGTGGCAATCGCACACCGACCTGAATCCGCTGCGCCTGAAGACGATTCAGCACTTCTTCGAGCACTACAAAGACCTCGAGCAAGGCAAGTGGGTCAAGGTGCTCGGCTGGCAGGGCCCCGACGTGGCTCGTGCCGAAGTGCAGGCGGGCATGGCGGCCTGGGCTGCCAAGGTGCGCAGCTGAATCGCAGCTGATCCGGCGGCGCGTCGAGCCGCCGCCCATGCCGCGTTGTCAGTCATTCGTCGCCCCGCCGCGCGGCTTCGGGCGCTGGCTGTCTACACTGCGGCTCGCGCCGGTCGCACACACCGGCTAAGCAGGAGTGTTCATGCGCATCGTCAAGGCCCTCGTGGCTGGTTTGTGGGTCGTGCAGGCCGGGCTGGCCGCTGCTGCGCTGCCCAAACCGGTGACCGAGGTCGAGGGCATCAGCGAGTACCGCTTGGGTAATGGATTGCAGGTCTTGCTGGCACCTGATGACAGCAAGCCCACCACCACGGTCAACGTGACCTATCACGTCGGCTCGCGCCACGAGAACTACGGCGAGACCGGCATGGCGCACCTGCTGGAGCACCTGATCTTCAAGGGTACGCCGACGCACCGCACGGTGTGGGCCGAGTTCTCCAAGCGTGGGTTGCGCGCCAACGGCTCGACGTGGGTCGACCGCACCAACTACTTCGCCAGCTTCTCGGCCAACGACGACAACCTGCGCTGGTACCTCGGCTGGCAGGCCGACGCGATGGTCAACTCGTTCATCGCACGCAAGGATCTCGACACCGAGATGACGGTGGTGCGCAACGAAATGGAAATGGGCGAGAACGACCCCGGGCGCATCCTGTTCGAGAAGACGCTGGCCGCGATGTTCCAGTGGCACAACTATGGCAAGTCGACCATCGGTGCTCGCAGCGACGTCGAGAACGTCGACATCGGCCGTCTGCAGGCGTTCTATCGCCTCTACTACCAGCCCGACAACGCAACGCTGATCGTCTCGGGCAAGTTCGATCCGGCGCGCGTGATGGGCTGGATCGAGCAGTCGTTCGGCCGCATCCCGAAGCCCAAGCGAACGCTGCCGCGCCTGTACACGATCGACCCGGTGCAAGACGGCGAACGCAGCGTCACGCTGCGCCGCGTCGGCGGCACTCCGCAGGTGATGCTCGGCTATCACGCGCCGGCGGGGGCGGACCCCGACTATCCGGCGATGGAGCTGATCTCGTTGATCGTCGGCGACAGCCCGTCTGGGCGCGCGCACAAGCGGCTCGTCGAGGCGGGCCTCGCATCGTCGATCTATGCCGAGTCGCTGGCGATGGCCGAGCCGGGTGTTGCGCTGTTCGGTGCGCAGTTCTCGGCTGGGCAAGACCCGGCGCGTGGTGCGCAGGAGCTGATCCAGGTGGTCGAGGGGCTGGGCAGTGAGCCGGTCACCGAGGAGGAATTCAAGCGCGCGCAAACCAAGTGGCTGAAGGGCTGGGAGCAGCAATACAGCAACCCCGAGACGATCGGCGTGGGGTTGTCCGAGACGGTAGCGCAAGGCGACTGGCGGCTGCTGTTCTTGATGCGCGATCGCGTGCAGGCATTGACCCGCGACGCCGTGCAACGGGTGGCGCAGCAGCGGCTGCTGCCATCGAACCGCACGATGGCCACCTACGTGCCCACCGAGCATCCGCTGCGCGCGCCGCCTCCCGAGCAGGTGGACGTGGCGGCGCAGATGAAGACCTTCAAGCCGCAGGCGTCGGCAGCCGCGGTCGCGGCGTTCGACTCGTCGCCGGCCAGCATCGATGCGAAGACGCAGCGCTTGGCACTGGCCAATGGCATGAAGGTGGCGCTGCTGACCAAGCCCACGCGCGGGCAAACGGTGCGCATCTCGATGGCGCTGCGGCTGGGCAACGAGCGCAGCCTGATGGGCCTGCGCGAAGTCTCGGAGTTCACCGCGGCGATGATCGACAAGGGCGGCGCCGGCCTGTCGCGCGTGCAGATCCAGGATCGGCTCGACGCGCTGAAGTCGGACCTTGCGATCTCGTCGAGCGGCGACGAGGTGAAGGTCACGATGCTGTCGCATCGCGACACGGTGAACGATGCGATCGCCATGCTCGCGCAACTGCTGCGCACCCCGGCGTTCACCGCAGCGTCGCTCGACGAGCTGAAGCGTCAGTCGGCGGCGGAGATCCAGGCCCAACGCGACGATCCGCAGGCCATCGTCTCCAACGGGCTGGCGCGCCGGGGAGATCCGTACCCGCGCGGCGACGTGCGGCATGCCCGCAGCTTCGACGAGCGCCTCGAGGATTCGCAGGCCGTCACGCTCGAGCGGGTGAAGGACTTCCACGCGCGTTTCTACGGCGCATCGCAGGCGCGCTTCGCCGCAGTGGGCGACTTCGATGCCGAGGCCGTGCGCCGCGCGCTGGCCGCAGGTTTCGGCGATTGGGCGGCCAGCGAGCCGGTGGCGCGCGTGCCGCGGCCGACGTATGCGATGGCACCGGGGCGCGAAGTGGTGCGCACACCCGACAAGCAAAACGCCACGTTGGGCGTGGAGTTGCACTTGGCGCTGTCGGACAGCGATGCCGTGTATCCGGCACTGATGCTGGCCAACTTCATTTTCGGCAGCGGCGGCGACTCGCGCCTGTTCAAGCGCATCCGCGAGCGCGAAGGCCTGTCGTACGACGTCTACAGCGCGATGGACTGGGGCGATCTCGACGCCCACACGCTGTGGTTCGGCGGCGCGATCTTCGCGCCGACCAACGGCGACAAGGTGGAGCAGGCCTATCGCGATGAATTGTCGCGGGCCGTGAGAGACGGCTTCAGCGACCAGGAAGTCGTTTCGGCCAAAGAGGCGCTACTGAACTTTCGTCGGCTGGCGCGTGCGCAAGACGACCGCTTGGCGCAAGCGCTGCAGCGCAATCTGGATCTCGACCGCACCTTCGCGTTCGCTGGCCGGGTCGACACGGCGCTGGGTGCGCTGCAGGCGGGGCCGGTGAATCAGGCATTGCGCGCGCAGTTGAAACCCGACCTGATGGCCTTCATGCTGGCAGGTGACTTCAAGCAGCCTTGAACGCTGCCTGTCACCGCTTCAGGGTTCGCGCCGAAACGGCAGCCGCTCGTTGAGCTCGTCGACGTATTGAGCAATGCCGTTGCGCTCGGCGAGCAGAAACTCGTCAACCGCGCGCGCAAACGCCGGGTGCGCCAGCCAGTGCGACGATGCGGTGGGCGTGGGCAGCAGGCCGCGCGCCATCTTGTGCTCGCCCTGGGCGCCGCCCTCGAAGCGCTCAATGCCTTGGCTGATGCACCACTGCAGCGGCTGGTAGTAGCAGGCTTCGAAGTGCAGGCTGTCCACGAACCGGGTCGCTCCCCAATAGCGGCCGAACGCGGCGTTGCGTTCGCGATCGAGCGCGATCAACGACACGGCAACGGGCTCTCCGGCCACGCGGGCCACGAACATCACCCAGTGTTCGGTCATCGATGAGGCCATCGCGGCGAAAAACGAGCGCGTCAGATAGGGCGTGGAGCCGTGGTCTTGGTAGGTCGACGTGTAGCAACGGTGGAAGAAGTCCCACAGCGCGTCATCGATCGCGTGGCCTTCGTGGACGGTGAACTCCACGCCGGCGTCGGCCACCTTGCGCCGCTGCTGGTTGATCTTCTTGCGCTTGTCGTGCTGCATGCGCGCGAGAAACTCGTCGAAGTCGCGCGGTGCTCCTGCCGACTCGCGAGTCCAGTGGAACTGCACGTTGTGACGTGCGAGCCAACCCGCATGTTGCAGCGCTCGCGCGTCGGCGTCGTCGTGGAACAGCACGTGAGCCGACGACAGGCGGGCATCGTGCGCCAGCGCATGCAGTGCATTCACCAGCTGGTCGCGTGCCGGCTCGCTCTCGGCCATCAGCCGTGTGCCCGGCACAGGGGTGAACGGCACGGCGACCAGCAACTTCGGGTAGTAGTGCAATCCGTGGCGCTGGTACGCCTCAGCCCACGCCCAGTCGAACACGTATTCGCCCCACGAGTGGGTCTTCAGGTAGGCGGGTGCAGCCGCACACAACCGCATGCCCGACCACAGGGTCACGAAACGCGGCGTCCAACCCGTGCGCGGGCAGGCGCTGCGCGAAGCGTGCAACGCCATCAGGTAGCGCGCGCTCATGAACGGCGTGGGCGCTGTCTGTCGAGACAGCAGATCGTCCCAGGCCCCTGAATCCAGCGTCGCCGGGTCGTCGATCACCTGGATGACATAATCATCCAGGCCGTTGTCGCTTGCGGCGCGCGTCGATTCGCGCTTCGTCGTCACCCGCCCACCTGCCACCCTTCAACGTGTCCAAGGTCCGCGTCGCGCTGGCGCAAATCAACCCCACCGTCGGCGACCTGGCCGGCAACGCAAAGCAGATTGCCGAGGCCGCGCGCGAGGCCCGTGCCGGCGGCGCGGCGCTGATGATCGCACCGGAGTTGGCGCTGTCGGGTTACCCGCCCGAAGACCTGTTGCTGCGTCCGGCTTTCATGGATGCCTGCGAGCGGCAGCTCGATGCGTTGGCCAGCGAACTGGCGCCACTGCAGGGCTTGGCGGTGCTGCTGGGTCATCCGGCGCGCAGCAGTGCGGTGGCGACCGAACGCACCAAGTCGCTGGCCGCGCCGGTATGCTTCAACGCCGCGTCGCTGTTGATCGGGGGGCGCGTGCAGGCGACCTATTGCAAGCGCGAATTGCCGAACTATCAGGTGTTCGATGAGCGCCGCTACTTCGTCGGCGGTCGCGAGGCGGGGCTGCCACCGGTGGTGTTCGACGCCGGTGGCAAGCGGTTCGGTGTACTGATCTGCGAGGACGCCTGGTTCGACGAGCCGGCTGCGGCTGCGGTGGCCGCCGGCGCGCAAGTGCTGTGCGTGCTCAATGCGTCGCCGTTCCATCTCGACAAGGCGGGTGAGCGTGAGGCGCGGATGACCGAGCGTGCACAAACTGTGGGCGTGCCGCTGCTCTATGCCCATTTGGTGGGCGGACAGGACGAGATCGTCTTCGACGGTGCGTCGTTCGCGGCCGATGCTCACGGCCGCGTCGTTGTTCGCGGCCGCAGCTTCGAGACGGGCCTGGTGTGGGTCGAGATCGACGAACGCGGCACGCCGCGCGGCCAGTGTCACGACGTGCCGAGCCTGGAGCAGCAAGCCTGGAGCGCGCTGGTCACCGGCGTGCGCGACTACATCGGCAAGAACGGCTTCCCTGGCGTGGTAATTGGGCTGTCGGGCGGCAGTCGACTCCGCGCTGGTGCTGGCGATCGCGGTCGACGCCCTGGGGGCTGATCGGGTGCGTGCGGTGATGATGCCGTCGCCCTACACCGCCGACATCTCCTGGCTCGATGCGCGCGACATGGCGGCGCGCCTGGGCGTGCGCTACGACGAGATCGCGATCGCGCCGATGTTCGACGCCTTTCGGACCTCGCTGGCCGACGAGTTTCGCGGCCTGCCCGAGGATGCGACCGAAGAGAACATCCAGGCCCGCATCCGTGGCACGCTGCTGATGGCGCTGTCGAACAAGCACGGCTCGATCGTGCTGACCACCGGCAACAAGAGCGAAATGGCCACCGGCTACTGCACGCTGTACGGTGACATGGCCGGCGGCTTCGCGGTCATCAAGGACGTGGCCAAGACGCTGGTCTATCGACTGGCGCACTGGAAGAACCAGCAGCCCAGCCCGCGCGCCGACGGCAGCATCGGGCCGGTGATCCCCGAGCGCATCATCACGCGAGCGCCGTCGGCCGAACTGCGCCCGAACCAAACCGACCAGGACAGCCTGCCGCCGTACGAAGTGCTCGACGCGATCCTGGCGCGCTACATGGAGGAAGACCAAAGCATCGAGCAAATCGTGGCGGCTGGGTTCGAACGCACCGACGTGGAGCGTGTGACGCGCCTCATCAAGGTGAATGAGTACAAACGGCGGCAGGCGCCGATCGGCATCCGCATCACCCACCGCGCGTTCGGGCGCGACTGGCGCTACCCCATCACCTCGGGGTTCCGTGCTTAAATGTGAGCGACGTTTTGCATCGCCAAAGCCGGAGCCCGCCATGAAGCAGATCACCGCGATCATCAAGCCGTTCAAACTCGAAGAAGTTCGTGAGGCGCTGGCCGAGGTCGGCGTCTCTGGATTGACGGTCACCGAAGTCAAGGGCTTCGGCCGCCAGAAGGGGCACACCGAGCTGTACCGCGGCGCCGAGTACGTGGTCGACTTCCTGCCCAAGGTGAAGATCGAAGTTGTGGTCAAAGACGGCGAGGTCGAGCGCTGCATCGACGCCGTGGTCAAGGCCGCCAAGACCGGCAAGATCGGCGACGGCAAGATCTTCGTCACGGCCGTCGAGCAAGTGGTGCGCATCCGCACCGGCGAGACCGACGAAGCAGCGGTCTGATCGATCACGCGCCGCCGCGTCAGATGCGGCGCAGATCGTCGGCAGATGCGCCGCGCGCGGCCAACGCCGCGACCTCGTCGAGCAATGCCTCGGGTGACTCGTGCAGCGTCACCATGCCGAATTGCTCGGGTGTGACGAAGCCGGTGTGCTCAGCCTGGCGCACCATCGACAGCAGCGGCTGAAAATATCCTGCGACGTCGAGCAGACCGATCGGGCGCTCGTGGTAGCCCAGGTGGCGCCAGCTCCACACCTCGAACAACTCTTCGAAGGTGCCGATGCCGCCGGGCAATGCGATGAACGCATTGCAGCGCTCCGACATCAAGCGCTTGCGTTCGTGCATCGTGTCGACCACTTGCAATCGCGTCAGCCGATGGTGGCCGACCTCGCGTTGCATCAGCGAGTGCGGGATGACACCGTCGACTTCGGCGCCTGCGGCCAGCGCAGCGTCGGCGAGCGCGCCCATCAAGCCGACGCGCCCACCGCCGTACACCAGTTGCCAACCGCGCTGCCCGATGGCAGCACCCATCTGCTGCGCGCTGCGCATGAACGCCGGGTTGGACCCCGGCCGCGACCCACAATAAACGCAGACGCGAAAGGGCGATCTCATGCCGACATCCAGCGCTGCCACAGCGCACCGCACCACAGCGCCGCGCAGGTGATCAGCGACAGCATCACCGCGGCACTGCCGATGTCCTTGGCGCGCTTCGACAACGGATGCAGCTCGGCCGACACACGATCGACCACCGCTTCGATCGCGGAATTGAGCAGCTCGACGATCAACACGCCCATCACCGAGGCTGCGAGCACGGCGGTCTCGAGCCAGTTGCGGCCGACCCACCAGGCCGCCGGCACCATCACCACGGCCAGTGCACACTCCTGGCGAAACGCAGTTTCGTGGCGCCACGCGGCCCCCAGGCCGGCGAGCGAGTACCCGGCCGCATGGACGATTCGCTGCAGGCCGCCGTGCTCCTTATGCGGGTGCGTCATGCCCCCATTGTGCCGGGGGCGACGGCGCCTCTCGGGTGTCGACGAGCCAGGTGCCGCACAACACGTCGTGCATCAACTGCCGATCCGTTCGCATGCGAGCGAGCAGCGCGTAGGCCACCACGCCGACAACGACCATGCACGCCATGAAGGCGACGCTGCGGATGCCGGCAGCGTGCGCCGACGCCAGCGCGGGCAGGAACCACAACCAACTGGCGACGTAGCGCGCCGCGGCCCGTGCGCGACCGGGCGCTCGCCCGTCGGCCGCCTGAACCTCTATGTGCCAGGTTTTCATGGCCAGCGTTTGACCGCGCGATGACCATAGGCCGGTGAAATAGATGCCCAGCACGATGAACAAGAACATCTGTAGCCCGGTGTTGCCCTGCAAGGCGTGGCGCTGGTCGGTCAACATGCCGTACGCCAGGCCAGCCAACATCACCACGCCAAATAGAAGAACGGCCTCGTACCCCATGCAAGCCAGCCGGCGCCGCATGGGAGGCGCTCGCACGCCCACCCGGGGCGGCGGCTCAACGGTCATGGCCGGCTGGCAGGTGCCGAGGCGGAGGTGCGCACCCCGGCGCTCTGCGCGCCACGCTGGGGCAACAGGGTATTGCGATCGACGAACCCGGGGGTGGCAGCGATCTTGGGCATCCCGGTCTGCTGGTGTGCCGGCGGTGCGGGTTGGCGCGTGACCAGCGTGGTCGTGGCACCGGGTGCTGCCTGCACGACGGTGGGAGCCACCGGCTTGACCCGAGCGGCAGTCAGCGACGGATTGGCGACGATGTTGCGCTTGCTGGAGAGTTGGGGAGCCGGTTTGGTGGCCGGTTCACTGGCCCTTGCCCCCGCGCTGGCACGGTTGGCCAGGGCTTTTCGCTCGCTTTCAGGCAGCGCCTGATACGCGTCCCATTGGACTTGCCGTTCCTGTGTGGGCAGCTGCTTGGCCTGCTGGAAGTTGAGTCGGGCCTGCGCGCGCTCCTGCGGGCTCAGTCGCGCCCATTCGGTCATGCGAGCCTGCATGCGCTTTTGTTCGCTCGGCGGCATCTTCGGATAGCGACCGGCCAAGTCGAGCCATTTGGCCTTGCGAGACGCGTCGATCGACGGCCAGTCGGTTTGCAACGGTGCCAATGCCAACCGTTGCTCGGGTGTCAGCAACGCCCAGCTTGGCCCGGCGGTGTCGACGGGGCGCTTGACCGGCAGCGGCTGTGGCTGTGCGGCCACGGCTGCGGCGAACCCGAACGCCACCGCGACCAGCATGGGCTGCAGCCAGCACGACGCCGCGGCGCGAAGGGTGCAGCGGCGCACGGGCGCGGTCACTCCACCGAGCGCGGCGACCGCAGGAATTCGGCGAATCCCGGGTCGCTGTAGGCTTGTGGAGGCAGGTCGTCCGTCAGAATGGCGGCGTCGATTTCGGCTGCCGCGCGCACCTGCTGATCGATGTAGCTGCGCTGGATGAACAGCAGCCCGATCACCAGCAGCGCCAACGGCGCGAACGAGGCCAGACGCAGCCACCACGACGGCGGACCGGACATCGCCAGCGTGCCGCCGCCTTGTACCAGCTGCGCTGGCGCTGTGCTCAGCTTGCGCAAGTCGCGCGCGCGCTCGATGGCACGCAGGCGGGCCACCCGCAGGCGCTCGGCAATGTCGTGGGGCAGCGCGTCACCGCGTTGCGTGAGCGCGCCGGCGATGCGCAGCGCCAGTCGCGCCTCCAGCGCCTCGGGGTTCAGCGCCGGCTGCGACGCAGCCAGTGACGTTCTTCGCATGCCGCTCATGGTGTGATTCCCTTGGCTTTCAAGGCCTTAGCCAATGCATGAACCGCCCTGGAACAGTGGGTTTTGACGCTGCCCTCGGAGCAACCCATGACGGCAGCCGTCTCGGCCACGTCGAGTTCCTCCCAGTAACGAAGGAGGAACGCCTCCCGTTGACGCTGCGGCAATTGGCTGACCTCCAGCTCGATCTGAAGCAGGATCTGGACCCGTCCCACGCTGTCGGCGGCGCTTTCGGTCCCGATCGTGTCCTCCGACACCTGGAGAGTCTCCAGCAAATCGAAATCACCGCCGTCTCCCTCGGTCTCGAAGTCCGAGAAGTTTTGCACCACCGCGTTGCGGACCCGCTGGCGCCTGAACCAGTCCATCGTGGCGTTGGACAGGATGCGCTGGAACAACAGCGGCAACTCGGCGGCCGGACGGTCGGCGTACTTCTCAGCCAGCCGGATCATCGAATCCTGCACGATGTCCAGCGCCGCTTCGTCGTCGCGGACGGCAAATGCCGTTCGTTTGAAAGCCCGCCTCTCGACACTCTTGAGAAAGTCGGACAGTTCGTGGTCGGTCGCCAATGTTCAGTGAAACCGGCGCCCGAGCCCCGGCTTTTTTGGGCGGCGGGATTATCGCATCGAGGGGCACCGCACCCCTGGGGTAGCAAACGCAGCGCCGCGCAGTGACATAATGCTGCTTCGCACAACGCTCTTTGGGTCATGAGCAGCCTCCGACGGCGGGGGCTGCACCATGCACCGCGCAGGCTCCGAGTCCACCTCACGAGGGTGCGGGTAGGGGCACCGATGGTTTTTCGTCAGAGAAATTCACAGAGGTTCGATATGGACATGTCTGCCGCGGAAGTCAAGCGCGCCGCATCGGCGCCACCGCAAACCAATTCAGCTGGTGCCGACGTGATAAACGGCGCCGAAATCATCGTTCGCTGCCTGCAGGCCGAAGGGGTCAAGTACCTCTGGGGCTACCCCGGCGGCGCGGTGCTCTACATCTACGACGCGCTGTACAAGCAGCAGGGCATCGAGCACGTGCTGGTTCGCCATGAGCAGGCGGCGGTGCATGCCGCCGACGGCTACGCGCGTGCCACCGGCGAGGTGGGCGTGGCACTGGTCACCTCGGGGCCCGGTGTCACCAACGCGGTGACCGGCATCGCCACCGCGTACATGGATTCGGTTCCGATGGTGATCATCACCGGCCAGGTGCCCACGCCGGCCATCGGTCTGGACGCCTTTCAGGAGTGCGACACGGTCGGCATCACGCGGCCGATCGTCAAGCACAACTTCCTGGTCAAGGACGTGCGCGATCTGGCGTTGACGATCAAGAAGGCCTTTCACATCGCGCGCACCGGGCGGCCAGGGCCGGTGGTGGTGGACGTACCGAAGGATGTGTCTCTGCACACCGCGACATTCAGCTACCCGGCGCGCATCGAGATGCGCTCGTACAACCCGGTGCGCAAGGGTCATGGCGGCCAGATCCGCAAGGCGCTGCAGTTGCTGCTGGGCGCCAAGCGGCCGTACATCTACACCGGCGGCGGCGTCGTGCTCGGCAATGCTGCGGCCGAGCTGCGCGAACTGGCCGATTGGCTGGGTTTTCCCTGCACCAACACACTGATGGGCCTGGGCGCCATCGCATCGAGCGACCCCAAGTTCCTCGGCATGCTGGGCATGCACGGCACTTACGAAGCCAACATGACGATGCAGAACTGCGACGTGCTGCTGGCCGTCGGTGCGCGCTTCGACGACCGGGTGATCGGCAATCCGAAGCACTTTGCGTCGGTGGAGCGCAAGATCGTCCACATCGACATCGACCCCTCGTCGATCTCCAAGCGTGTGCGCGTCGACATTCCGATCGTCGGTGACGTGAAGGACGTGCTGCGCGAGCTGGTCGATCAGCTCAAGGAAGCCCAGGCCAAGCCCGATGCGACGGCACTGTCGGCGTGGTGGAGCCAGATCAACGAGTGGCGCAAACGGGAATGCCTGAGCTACAAGCGCAGCACCGAGGTCATTAAGCCACAGCAGGTGGTGGAGACGCTGTGGCAGCTGACCCGCGACAGTGATGTCTACATCACCTCGGACGTCGGGCAACACCAGATGTGGGCCGCTCAGTTCTACGGCTTCAAGGAGCCGCGTCGCTGGATCAACAGCGGCGGCCTGGGCACGATGGGAGTCGGCCTGCCCTACGCAATGGGTATCAAGCTGGCCAAGCCGCAAGCTGACGTGTTCTGTATCACTGGCGAGGGGTCGATCCAGATGTGCATCCAGGAGCTGTCGACCTGCCTGCAATACAAGACGCCGGTGAAGATCGTGTCGCTGAACAACCGCTACCTCGGCATGGTGCGGCAGTGGCAGGAGATCGACTATGGCGGGCGCTATTCGCACAGCTACATGGACGCGCTGCCCGACTTCGTGAAGCTGGCCGAGGCCTACGGGCACGTTGGCCTGCTGGTCGAACGGCCGGCCGACGTGGAGCCGGCGCTGCGTGAGGCCATCAAGCTGAAGGACCGCACGGTCTTTCTCGACTTTCGCACCGACCCCACCGAGAACGTCTGGCCGATGGTGCAGGCCGGCAAGGGCATCACCGAGATGCTGCTCGGTTCCGAGGATCTCTGAGCGTTCGAGCGGTCGACCCAGGGCGCTTACCGGCGCCTGGCTGCGCCGCACGGGCGGGCAAGGATCCGTTTTCCCAACCGACTGACTTCGAAGAGCGTGACCAAGGCCCGGCGGTTACCGCCGCCGGCGCTGAAGAGTCCGAAGGACGAAACATGAGACCCCCAAGCTCACTGACGCTCGCTGCCCCCGAGGGGGCCTCAACCTCCTTGAGACGGCTCGGCGGAGGTTGACATGAAGCACATCATTGCTGTGCTGCTGGAAAACGAGCCGGGCGCGCTGTCGCGCGTGGTGGCGTTGTTCTCGGCGCGCGGCTACAACATCGAAAGCCTGACCGTGGCGCCGACAGAGGACGCCTCGCTGTCGCGCATGACCGTCGTCACCACCGGCTCCGACGAAGTGATCGAGCAGATCACCAAGCACCTGAACCGTTTGATCGAAGTGGTGAAGGTGGTCGACCTGACTGAAGGCAGCTTCACCGAACGCGAGCTGATGCTCATCAAGGTGCGAGCGGTGGGCAAGGAGCGCGACGAAATGAAGCGCATGGCCGACATCTTCCGCGGCCACATCGTCGATGTGACCGACAAGAGCTACACCATCGAGTTGACCGGTGACGCGGCCAAGCTCGACGCCTTCATCGACGCCGTCGACCGCGCGGCGATCCTGGAGACGGTGCGCACCGGCACCAGCGGCATCGGCCGCGGCGAGCGCATCCTGCGCGTCTAGGCCCGAGCCTGTTCGCCGACACTGATTCAAGCCCCATTCTTCGCAGAGGACCACCATGAAGATCTACTACGACAAAGACGCCGACCTGAGCCTGATCAAAGGCAAGAACGTCACCATCGTCGGCTATGGCTCGCAGGGCCATGCTCATGCACAGAACCTGAACGACAGCGGCGTGCGCGTGACGGTGGGTCTGCGCCGCGGCGGCGCCTCGTGGTCGAAGGCCGAGAAGGCCGGCCTCAAGGTGGCGGCGGTCGGCGATGCGGTGAAGAACGCCGACGTCGTGATGATCCTGCTGCCCGACGAACAGATCGCCGCGGTTTATCGCGACGACGTGCAGCCCCACATCCGCCAGGGTGCATCGCTGGCGTTCGCGCACGGATTCAACATCCACTACGGGCAGGTGATGCCGCGCGAGGACCTCGACGTGTGGATGGTGGCGCCCAAGGCGCCGGGCCATACGGTGCGCAATACCTACACCCAGGGCGGTGGCGTGCCGCATCTGATCGCCGTGCATGCCGATCGCTCAGGCAAGGCGCGCGATCTGGCGCTGAGCTATGCCGCGGCCAACGGGGGCGGCAAGGCCGGCGTGATCGAGACGTCGTTCCGCGAGGAAACCGAGACCGACCTGTTCGGTGAGCAAGCGGTGCTGTGCGGCGGTTGTGTCGAACTCGTCAAGGCGGGGTTCGAGACGCTGGTCGAGGCGGGCTATGCGCCGGAGATGGCGTACTTCGAATGCCTGCACGAGTTGAAGCTGATCGTCGACCTGATGTACGAGGGCGGGATCGGCAACATGAACTATTCGATCTCCAACAACGCCGAATACGGCGAATACAGCACCGGGCACAAGGTGGTCGGCGAAGCCTCGCGCGCCGCCATGAAGAAGGCGCTGGACGACATCCAGAGCGGTGAATACGCCAAGAGCTTCATCCTCGAGAATCGCGCCGGCGCGCCCACGCTGCTGTCACGCCGCCGTCTGACCGCCGAGCATCCGATCGAGGTCGTCGGCGAGAAGCTGCGCGCGATGATGCCGTGGATCAAGGCCAACAAACTGGTCGACAAGAGTCGCAATTGAGAGCGTGAGTCCGGGCGGGCCGGACGCGCGCACAATGTGCGCACGATGAACGATCTGACCCAACCCGACGCTGTTGACGAGGCCCTCGAGCAGGGGCCGCCGTCGCCGCGGCGACGCAAGGGCATCTACATCCTGCCCAATCTGTTCACCGTGGCGGCGTTGTTCGGCGGCTTCTACGCCATCGTGATGGCGATGAACGACCGCTTCGACAGCGCGGCCATCGGCGTGTTCTGCGCCATGGTGCTCGACAGCCTCGACGGCCGGGTGGCACGCATGACGCGCACTCAAAGCGCGTTCGGCGAGCAAATGGACAGCTTGTCCGACATGGTGAGCTTCGGCGCCGCGCCGGCGCTCATCGTCTACGAATGGGCGCTCAGGGGCTTGGGCAAGGCCGGCTGGATCGCGGCCTTCGTTTACTGCGCGTGCGCTGCGTTGCGGCTGGCGCGCTTCAACACCAACATCGGCGTCGTCGACAAGCGCTTCTTTCAGGGCCTGCCCAGCCCGGCGGCGGCGGCGCTGGTCACCGGTTTCATCTGGGTGCTCGACGACTACGGTTTCAAGGAAGCGGCGCGAGTCGATTGGCTGGCCTGGACGGCATTCGGCGTCACGCTCTATGCCGGCCTGACCATGGTCACCAACGTGCCGTTCTACAGCTTCAAGGACATCAGCTTCAAGCGCTCGGTGCCTTTCATCGTGATCGTGGCCATCGCGCTTGGGCATCGCTGTGGTCAACATCGCACCGCCGCTGGTGTTGTTCGCGGCGTTCTGCGTCTACGGCACTGTCGGGCTACGCCGTGTATGCGTACAAGCGCTCGCAAGGGCAAGCCGGTCAGCGTGATCGCGACGTCGATGGACGAGCCCGACGAAGAGGGCCTGCATCGCTGACCCGAAGGCATGTTACAGTTGCCTCCCATGACGTTCCGCAAACGCGATCGCGCTGGCGCTACTTCTAGGAGACCATCGGGCTCGCTGATCGTCCACGTCCAACTGTTTTTCGATCTCACGGCCCGTATGCAACCCGCAGCGGGCCGTTTGTTTTGCGAGAGCGCGGGTTGCGAACATGATCCAAGAGGAAAGCCATGTTGAAGCAACCCGCAGACCAAGTACCGGCCCTTCGCGCCGGTGCAACTGACCGATCGCCGCTGGCCCGATGCCGTGCTGACGCCGGGCTCCCCGTGTGGTGCAGCGTCGACCTGCGCGACGGCAACCAGGCGCTGATCGAGCCGATGGACAGCGACCGCAAGCTGCGCATGTTCGACATGCTGGTCGAAGATCGGCTTCAAGGAGATCGAGGTCGGTTTTCCGTCTGCGTCGCAGACCGACTTCGACTTCGTGCGTCTGCTGATCGAGCGCGACCTGGTGCCCGACGATGTGACGATCCAGGTGTTGACGCAGGCACGGCCCGAACTGATCGAGCGCACCTTCGAGTCGTTGCACGGCGCCAAGCGTGTCATCGTGCACCTGTACAACGCCACCGCGCCGGTGATGCGGCGCGTCGTGCTCGGTCTGGACGAAGACGGCATCGTCGAACTGGCGACCACGCATGCGCGCCTGGTGCGCGATCTCGCCGCGCACCAGCCGGGCACGCGGTTCGCGCTTTCAGTACTCGCCGGAGATGTTCTCCGGCACCGAGCTTGCCTTCTCCAAGCGCGTGGTCGATGCCGTCACCGAGGTCTGGCAGGCCACCCCGCAGCGCAAGGTGCATCATCAACCTGCCGTCGACGGTGGAGCACAGCACGCCCAACATCTTTGCCGACATGATCGAGTGGATGCACCGGCACCTGGCGCGGCGCGACTCGATCGTGCTGTCGGTGCACCCGCACAACGACCGCGGCACCGGCACGGCGGCCGGCGAGTTCGCGCTGATGGCCGGCGCCGACCGCATCGAGGGCTGCCTGTTCGGCAACGGCGAGCGCACCGGCAACGTCGACCTGGTCAACATCGCGCTGAACCTGTACACGCAGGGCGTATCGCCGGGGCTCGACTTCTCCGACATCGACGAGATGCGGCGCTGCGTCGAGCACTGCAACCAGTTGCCGGTGCACCCGCGCCACCCGTACGTCGGCGATCTGGTCTACACCTCGTTCTCCGGCTCGCACCAGGATGCGATCAAGAAGGCCTTTGCCGCCCGGCGCGAGGGCGATGTGTGGGACATGCCGTACCTGCCGATCGACCCCAAGGATCTCGGCCGCAGCTACGACGCGGTGATCCGCGTCAACAGCCAGTCGGGCAAGGGCGGCATCGCCTACCTGCTCGAGCATGAGTACGGCCTCGAGCTGCCGCGGCGGCTGCAGATCGAATTCAGCCGCGTCGTGCAGGCGGTGACCGACGACACCGGCAAGGAAGTGACGGCCGCGCAAATCAAGGCCATCTTCGATGCGGAGTATCGGTCTGGCGGTGCCGCGCGTGGCGCACGCCAGCATGAGCGAGCTGAGCGACGGCGTGGTGAGCGTGCGGGTCCAGCTGCTGCAGGTCAGACGGTTCGCGATCTGCGATCACCGGCGCCGGCAACGGACCGATCGACGCGTTTGTCGCGGCGCTGCAAGCGCATGTCGGCATGCCGATTCGCGTGCTCGACTACCACGAGCACGCGATCACCGGTGGCGCCGATGCCAGCGCGGCTGCCTACATCGAGCTGCGCGTCGGCGAGCGCACCGTGTTCGGCGTGGGCGTCGATCGCAGCATCACCACCGCGTCGTTCAAGGCGATCGTCTCGGGACTGCGCCGCGCCCAGGCACGACCGGCTGTGCCACGGCCTGTCGCCGATCACGTCTAACATCACGTTGCAGTCGAGGAGATCACGATGGCCGACAAGCTGATCATCTTTGACACCACGTTGCGCGACGGCGAGCAATCCCCTGGCGCCTCGATGACGCGCGACGAGAAGCTGCGCATCGCGCGCCAGCTCGAGCGCCTGAAGGTCGACGTGATCGAGGCAGGTTTCGCCGCCTCGTCCAACGGCGACTTCGACGCCGTCAAGGCCATCGCCAACGTCGTGCGCGACAGCGTCGTGTGCTCGCTGGCGCGCGCCAACGACCGCGACATCTCGCGCGCGGCCGAGGCGCTGAAGGGCGCGGCGCGGGCGCGCATCCACACCTTCATCGCCACCAGCGCGCTGCACATGGAGAAGAAGCTGCGCATGACGCCCGAGCAGGTGTTCGAGCAGGCCAAGCTGTCGGTGCGCTTCGCGCGCAACCTGTGCGACGACGTCGAGTTCTCGCCGGAGGACGGCTACCGTTCCGACGTCGACTTCCTGTGCCGGGTGCTCGAAACGGTGATCCGCGAGGGCGCCACCACCGTCAACATCCCCGACACCGTGGGCTATGCGGTCCCCGAGCTGTATGGCGCCTTCATCGCGACGTTGCGCGAGCGCGTTCCGAACTCGGACAAGGCGGTCTGGTCGGTGCACTGCCACAACGACCTCGGCATGGCGGTGGCCAACTCGCTGGCCGGCGTGAAGATCGGCGGCGCGCGGCAGATCGAGTGCACGATCAACGGCCTGGGCGAGCGCGCCGGCAACTGCGCGCTCGAGGAGGTGGTGATGGCGGTGCGCACGCGACGCGACTACTTCGGCCTCGAACTGGGCATCGACACCAGCGCAGATCGTGCCGGCATCGCGCATGGTCAGCCAGACCACGGGCTTCGTCGTGCAGCCCAACAAGGCAGTGGTGGGCGCCAATGCATTTGCACACGCCTCGGGCATCCATCAAGACGGCGTGCTCAAGGCGCGCGACACCTACGAGATCATGCGCGCCGAAGACGTCGGCTGGGCGGCTAACCGCATCGTGCTGGGCAAGCTGTCGGGCCGCAACGCGTTCAAGCAGCGCCTGCAGGAACTCGGCATCGCGATGGATTCGGAGGCCGATGTGAACGCGGCGTTCATGCGATTCAAGGATCTGGCCGACCGCAAGAGCGACATCTTCGACGAGGACATTCTGGCTCTTGTCAGCGACGAGAGCGTGACGAGCCAGCACGAGCACTACCGGCTGCTCGGCCTGAGCCAGCACAGCGAAAGCGGCGAGCGGCCCGCACGCCAAAGTCGACTTTCGCGATCGGCAACGCCGAATTCGTGGCCGACAGCGATGGCAACGGCCCGGTCGACGCCAGCCTCAAGGCCATCGAGTCGCAGGGTGGGCTCGGGTGCCGAACTGCTGCTGTACTCGGTCAATGCCATCACCTCGGGGAGCACCGAATCGCAGGGGGAGGTGACCGTGCGGCTGCAACTTGGAGGGCGGCGTGGTCAACGGCGTCGGCGCCGACCCGGACATCGTGGTGGCCTCGGCGAAGGCCTACATCGCCGCACTAAACAAGCTCCACCACAGCCCGGAGCGGGTCGCCGCTCAGGGCTGAGCGACCCCCGGGGTACCCCCTCGCCTGAGGGTGACAACTACGCACGGCAGGAATTGGCGTACCCCCTCACTTGAGGAAATGTACCTAAGTTTTTGATATTGCCCGCCTTTTGGCGTGCCGATACACTCTCGCACCCGGTCATCCGAATTGGCCGGTTCGTTCGTTGGGTCTCGGATGCAAGCAAAAACCTGGGGTACGTCGTTGAGCAAGCAAGTGGGCGTCTGGGCGGCTGGTGTGGCCGCCTTGGTTTGTTATCTGAGCGCGCCCGCTGTCGCGGCCACCAGCGCGGAGTCAAACCCCGTGGTCATGGCCAAGGCCACCGTCTCGAGCGGTGGCACGGTAACGTCGTCTCGCCGCAAGGCGCGGGTCAGCGCGGAGCGGCCATCGAGCGCTCAGAAGCTGGGTCTGCACGGCACCGAAGATGCGCTGGATCTGAAGTCCAGCGCCGCTCTGGTGATCGATCAAGACACCGACGAGGTGCTCTTCAGCAAGAACGCCGAGGCGGTGCTGCCGATCGCGTCGATCACCAAGCTGATGACGGCCATCGTGGTGGTCGATGCCGCACAGCCGATGGACGAACCGCTCAAGGTCTCCAAGGTTTCGCTGGACACGCCCAAGAACAATCGGTCACGCCTTCAGGTGGGTGCCACGCTGACGCGCGGCGAGCTGATGCACCTGGCGCTGATGTCGTCGGAGAACCGCGCGGCCTATTCAATCGGTGCGGCTTACCCGGGTGGCTTGCCCGCGTTGGTCGAGGCGATGAATCGCAAGGCGCTCGAACTGGGCATGAACGACTCGCACTTCGTCGAGCCCACCGGATTGTCGAGCGATAACCGCTCCAGTGCGCACGACCTTGCGCTGCTGGTCAAGGCGGCTTATCAGCACCCGGTGCTGCGCGAATACTCCACCGCCACCGACGCGTCCGTGGCGGTGGGTCGGCGCACGGTGCAATTCCGCACCACCAACTCGCTGGTGCGCAATCCCTCGTGGGAGATCGGCCTGCAGAAGACAGGCTACATCTCGGAGGCGGGCCGCTGCCTGGTGATGCAGGCACAGCTGGCCGGGCGCAAGCTCATCATGGTGCTGCTCGATTCCACCGGGCGCTACTCGCGCGTCGGCGACGCTGAGCGCATTCGTCGCTGGCTTGACACGATGCCGGTGGCGCGCGCGCCCGCAACGATACCCGCACCGCAGCCGCAATCAGCGGCGGTGACCGAGGGCGAGCGAGATCTGGGCCGCAGTGGCTCGGACACGTTCTAGCCACGACTCCTCGAGCCGGTCTGCCGGCGCCGACACCGACAGGCCGGCCACCAAGCTCGACTGGTCGTCGAAGATGCCTGCTGCGAAGCAGCGCACGCCCAGTTCCAACTCCTCGTCGTCGCGCGCCACGGCAGTCTGGCGCACCTGAGACAACTCACGCTCCAACCTGGGCAAGTCGGTGATGCTGTTGCGCGTGTGCCCCGCCAGCCCGGTGCGAGTGGCATAGGCCCGCACTCGCTGCGGGTCGTCGAACGCCAGGAACAGCTTGCCCACCGAGGTGAGGTGCAGCGGCGCCCGCCCACCCACTGCGCGCACTACCTGCATGCCGGATCGCTCGCTGTAGGTCCGCTCGATGTAGACGATCTCGTCGCCTTGTCGAACCGACAGGTTGACTGGCTGATGCGTCAGCTTGTGCAGCTCGCGCATCGGCCCCAATGCGGCGTCGCGCACGTCGAGACGGGCCTTGACCAGATTGCCGAGCTCCAGCAACCGCATACCGAGCCGATAGCTGCCGGCCTCGGGCCGGTCGACGTAGCGGCCGATCACCAAATCGTTGAGGATGCGGTGCGCAGTTGAAGGATGCAGGCCCGTGCGTTCGGTCAGTTGTTTGAGCGGCACTGGATCGGGCTGCGAGGCGAGCACGTCCAGAAGGTCGAACATGCGCTCGATGACCTGGATCGTGGGGCTGACCGTGGCCCGATTGGCGTCGTTTGGCTTTTCCCTCATGGAACGGCATTTTGCATCCTGAAAGCGATGCCCGAAACCGATCCGCACGGTACCGACCTCACGACGCGGGTTTTGTGGTCACTGACTGCACACCCGAACGCACCGCACCTTCGATCGTTGCGGGGTAGGGCCCCTGGACATAGTCGCCTGCGGCTAACAAGCCAGGCGCGATGCTCGACGGCGGCCGCGCCAATGCAGGCACGCATGCAAAGGTTGCGCGACGCTCCATCGCCGTGTGCATGACCAACGGCGACGCGCCGAACGAATCGGGCAACGAGTCGGTGGCCTGTCGCTGCACCGACGCTGAAAGAGCCGGCAGACCGCGCTCGAGCCACTCGCGTGCCCCGCTGATGACGAAGGCCACCAGGTCTCGGTGCTGTCCGAGCAGTCCGAGGTCGAACGCGAATTGCGCCGGATGCTCGGCAGTGCTTCGCAACGCCACCATCGGCGATGGCAGCGGATGCTCATGCCGACGCAGGTACACCGTGGCAATCGGCTCGTAGTGCAGCGACGCTGCCACAGCCGACCAGGCGGGATTCAACGATGCGGTCAACCTCGCGGCCTCGACGGCGCTGCAGCCGAGCACGACGGTGTCGAAGGGCTCGTCATCGACCGACCAGACGCCATCCGGACGCCGCAAGATCGACTGCACGCGGCAACCCAACCGCACGCTGGCGCCTTGCCGATCGAGCCACGCCACGGCAGGCTGCGGGAACAGGCGCGACAGGCCAGTCGCTGGCAGCAGCAGGTCCGAGCTGCCCGGACCGCCGAACAAGGCATCGGCAAGCACCCGCAGGAACACCGTGGCGCTGGCCTGCGCAGACGGCGTATTCAGCGCGGCGATGCACAGCGGGTCGATGAGATCGGCGCGCACGCGATCGGGCAGGCTGGCGCACAACTGAGCCACCGTGACGACACCCGGGTTGCGCATGCCGTTGCGCAACCAGCCGAGCGTTTGGCGCAGCAGCATCCAGCGATCGTGCCAACTCCAGCCACGTGCGCGGGCCACCGCCCATGCGAACGCCAAATGCACATTGCCGCGCGGCAGGCGCAGGCCGCACCCGTCGGGGTACAGAAGTTCAAGCGGCCGCCGCCGCAGCACCTGCGCCGGATCCACCCCGACCAGTTGCATCAGCCGCAGCGTCTCGCTGTAGGCGCCTATCAGGATATGCTGGCCGTTGTCGAGCGCCAATGAGTCGATGGTCACGCTGCGCGCCCGCCCGCCGGCGTGGCCGGCCATCTCGAGCAGCGTGACCGCGTGGCCATCGACGGCGGCCTGCACGGCGGCAGCCAAGCCGGCCCAGCCCGCGCCGACCACGGCCACGCGCTTTGGCGGATGACTCACCTCAGTGGCCTTGCCACTGCGTGCGCGCGGCGATCCACAGCTTGCGCAGCGGCGTCAACGACGTTCGTTGATGCAGCACCTGGAAGCCGTCGTCTTCTATCTCGTGCAGCAGCGTGCGGTAGATGTTGGCCATCATCAGCCCGGGCCGCTGCGATTCGCGATCAACCTGCGGCAGCAGCGCCAACGCCTCGTCGTAGGTGGCTTGCGCGCGCTGAGCCTGATGACGCATCAGGGCGGTGAAGCGATCGCTGTATCCCCAGGGTGCATGGCGCTGCAGGATCTCGGAGGCCTTGACGCCAAAGCGCTGCATCTCGTCCATCGGCAGATAGATGCGGCCGCGGCGCGCATCGTCGCCGACGTCGCGGATGATGTTGGTCAGTTGCAAGGCGCGGCCGAGCGTGTGCGCATAGTCGACGGTGCGCTCGCTGGAACGTCCGAAGATGTTGGCCGCGACCTCGCCCACCACGCCGGCCACCAGATGGCAATAGCGCCGCAGCCCCGCGAAGTCGAGGTAACGCGTCTGGTCGAGGTCCATCTGGCAGCCCTCGATCACTGCCAGCAGATGGGACTCTTCGATGTCGTGCGCTTTTGTTTGCGGCATCAAGGCCAGCATGACCGGATGGGTCGGGGCGCCGGCAAAGGCACGCGCCACCTCCTGGCGCCACCAGTTCAACTTGACCGACGCGACACCGGGGTCGATGTGCTCGTCGACCACGTCGTCCACTTCACGGCAGAACGCGTAGAACGCGGTGATCGCTGCGCGGCGCGCGGCCGGCAAAAACATGAACGCGTAGTAGAACGACGAGCCGCTCTCGGCCGCCTTGTTCTGCACATATCGCTCGGGCGTCACGGCAGTCGCTCGGGGTTGAACCAAGCGGCACGGTAGCGCCATGCACGCCACGCCAATAGCGGCACATCGTTGGCGCGCAGCCGCGGCCGGCGGGCGATCGATGCGCAGTCCATGCGTGCGATCTTCTCAAGAATGCGCCAGCCGCCGTGCACCACCAGCCTCAACTCCCAGCCGGCGCGTCCGGGCACCCGTGGCGGCAGCGCAGCGCCCTCGGCCATGAGCGCTGCCGCCCAGTCCACCAGGTCGCGCACCAGCGCGCGCAGCGCGCGGGTGTCGCCCAGCGCACGCGGGTCGCTGGCGTCCACGCCATGGCGGGTTGCGTCGGCTTGAGGAAGATAGTTGCGTCCGCGCGGCAGGTCGACGCTCAGGTCCTGCCAGAAGTTGATGAGTTGCAGGCTCGAACACAGTGCGTCGGCTTGCCGTAGCGACGCGGCATCGCTGATTCCGTACAGGTGCAGCAGCAGCCGCCCGATCGGATTGGCGGAGCGCCGGCAGTAGTCGAGCAGCGCCTCGCGATCCGCGTAGCCGGGGTTGCGCACATCCTGTTCGAAGGCATCGATCAAGTCGTGCAGCAGCCGATCGGGCAGCGCGTGCTGGCGGATCGAGCGCTCCAGTGCAGTGAACACCTCGGACCAGGGTACGGCCCCGGGTGCTGGCGAACTGCCGCCGAGCCGGCTCACTGCGGCGACCAGCGCCTCGCGAAATCGTGCGAGCTCGGCCAATCTGGCGGATGGCGCGGCGTCACCTTCATCGGCGATGTCGTCGGCCGTGCGGGCGAATGCATAGATGGCGCGTACCGGCCCACGCAGGTTTGGCGGGCACAGCAGCGACGCGACAGGGAAGTTTTCGTATTGGCCTACACCCACCGGCCGCATTGTCCATGGCAGTCACGACCCCGGGTTTGACAGCGTCCGGATCGGCCAATACATTACTGACCGGTCAGTCATTAAGCAGAGTACGGGTGCAGGCCAACCCGCCTCGTGACAGTCGCCAGCCAGGAACACGGACGGTCTTGCCCATGAAGCGCATCCTCATCACATCGCTGCTGCCGTTGACCCTCACCGTGCTGGCGGCGTGCTCACCGGCGACGCCACCCGCAGAACCGATACGCGCCGTGCGCACGATCACGCTGGCCACCGCCAGCGTCGGCGGCGCGCACGAGTACGCCGCTGAAGTGCGCGCGAGGACCGAGTCGCGACTGGGGTTTCGGGTCGGCGGCAAGTTGCTGTCGCGGTCGGCCAATGTGGGTGATGCCGTGCGTGCCGGCCACGCGTTGGCGCAACTCGACCCCGGCGATCTCAAGCTGAGCCAGGAGGCGGCGCAGTCGGCACTGAGTGCGGCCAAGGCCAGCTATGAATTCAGCGAGGCCGAGTTCAAGCGCTACAAGGAGCTGAGAGACCAGGGCTTCATCAGCGGCCTGGAACTCGAGCGCAGGGAGACGGCGCTGACGGGAGCCAAAGCGCAATACGAGCAGGCTCGGGCACAGGCCAGCGTGCAGGGCAATCAGACTCGATACGCCACGTTGATCGCCGATGCATCGGGCGTCATCACCGGCGTCGATGCCGAGCCGGGTGCGGTGGTGGCGGCGGGGGCCTCCGTGGTGCGGCTCGCGCATGATGGGCCGCGCGATGTCGTTTTCAACGTCCCCGAGGATCGTGTCGGGGAATTGCGCGCGCTGGCTGGCAAGGCCGGCGCGTTGCAAGTGCACGTATGGAACGATGGCCAGACGCCGATCAGCGCCACCCTGCGCGAGGTGGCCGCGGCCGCCGACCCGGCGACGCGGACCTTCATGGTCAAGGCCGACATCGGCCGAGCCGACGTGCGGCTCGGACAGACCGCGACTGTGAAGATCGATATGCCTCGCGTGGCGGGCCAGATCAAGTTGCCGCTGGCGGCCGTGTTCGAGGCCAAGGGTGCGCCGGCGGTGTGGGTGGTCGATCGCGCGAGCATGACAGTCAAGCAGCAACCCGTTCGCGTGGCGGGCGCCGAAGGCAACGAGGTCGTCGTCGCGGCGGGCGTTGCCGCGGGCGAGACGGTGGTGATCGCCGGCGTGCACGTGCTCAGTCCCGGACAGAAGGTGCGTCTGTACGCCGAGCGCATGCCCGGGGTCGGCGACGCCGCTGCGGCCAACGGCAGCAGCGTGGCCTCTCGCTGAATCGAGAGCCGCCCATGTCCGGTGTCGCCGCCGTCGACGCAGCCAAGCCATCGCGCTTCAACATCTCGAGCTGGGCGCTGGAGCATCCGGCGCTGACTCGCTACCTGTTGATCGTGTTGATGGTGTTGGGGTTCGCGTCGTACTTTCAACTCGGGCAGGACGAAGACCCGCCGTTCACCTTCCGCGCGATGGTCGTGCAAGCGTTCTGGCCAGGGGCCAGCGCGCAGCAGATGGCCGAACAGGTGACCGACAAGATCGAGAAGACGCTGCAGGAAGCGCCGCACGCCGACATCATCCGCAGCTACACCAAGCCGGGCGAATCGCTGACCATCCTGCAGCTGAAGGACAGCGCGCCGCCCAAGGAGGTGTCCAACACCTGGTACCAGGTGCGCAAGCGCGTCGGCGACATGCGCAGCACGCTGCCGCAGGGCGTGATCGGCCCCGTCTTCAACGACGACTTCGGTGATGTCTACGGCTCGATCTTCGCGCTGTCGGCCGATGGCTTCAGCGACGAGGAGCTGCGCGAATTCGCCGACGACGTGCGCTCCTCGCTGCTGCGGGTGCCCGACGTGGCGAAGGTCGAGATGTTCGGCGCGCAGCCAGAGAAACTGTTCATCGAAATCTCGCACAAGCGCCTGGCGCAGCTGGGCCTGGACATGAGCCAGGTGATCGCGCAGCTCGGCGCGCAAAACGCCGTCGAGGGTGCGGGCGTGCTCAATGCCGGCACGCAGAACCTGCAGGTGCGCGTGGCCGGGGCTTTCGATTCCGTCGAGGAGCTGCGGCGTTTTCCGATCCGTGCCATCAACCCGAACACCGGTGTGGCGAGCAGCCTGCGGCTGGCAGACATCGCAGACATCCGACGCGCGACGATCGACCCGCCGGCGGTGAAGGTGCGGCATCAAGGCAAAGCCGGTGATCGCACTGGGCGTGTCGATGGCCAAGGGCGGTGACATCGTCGCGCTGGGCCACGCGCTGCGCAGCAAGGCCGACGAACTGCGACGCGATCTACCCGCTGGCATCGAGCTGACGCAGGTGCAAGATCAGCCGCGCGCGGTGTCGCGCTCGGTCAACGAATTCGTGCGTGTGCTGATTGAGGCCATCGTCGTCGTGCTGGCCGTGAGCTTCATCAGCCTCGGGCTGCACACCAAGCCACTGCGCCTGGACTTCCGCCCCGGCCTGGTGGTGGGCATCACGATCCCATTGGTGTTGGCGATCACCTTCGTCACGATGTTTTATTGGGGTGTCGGCCTGCACAAGATCTCGCTCGGCTCGCTGATCATCGCGTTGGGCCTGCTGGTCGACGACGCCATCATCGCGGTGGAGATGATGGTGCGCAAGCTCGAAGAGGGCTACGACATGAAGCGCGCAGCCTCCTTTGCCTACGAGATCACCTCGATGCCGATGCTCACCGGCACGCTGATCACAGCGGCTGGCTTCTTGCCGATCGGCCTGGCCAAGTCGGTGACCGGTGAGTACACCTTCGCGATCTTCGCGGTCACCTCGGCCGCGCTGCTGATTTCGTGGCTGGCGTCGGTGTACTTCGTGCCGTATCTGGGCGCCATCATTTTGCGCACCCGCGCTCGCGCCGGTTCGGGCGAGGTGCACGAGCTGTTCGACACGCCGTTTTACTCGCGCTTTCGCTCCTGCGTGAACTGGTGCGTGCAGCACCGCTGGATCACCATCGGCCTGACGGTGCTGACCTTCTTGTTGGGTGTGGCCGGCATGGGCCGCGTGCAGCAGCAGTTCTTTCCCGATTCGAGCCGCCCCGAGATCCTGGTGGACCTGTGGCTGCCCGAGGGCTCGACGATCCAGGAGACCGAAGCCGTTGCGCGCCGCTTCGAGCAGCGCATGATGAAGGAGCCGGGCCTCGAGACGGTGAGCGTGTGGATCGGCTCCGGCGTGCCGCGCTTCTATTTGCCGCTGGACCAGATCTTCCCGCAGAGCAACGTCAGCCAGAGCATCCTGCTGGCGAGCAACCTCGAGCAGCGCGAGGCGCTGCGCAAGCGCCTGCCGGCGCTGCTGGCCGAGGAGTTTCCGGAGGTGCGTGGCCGCGTCAAGCTATTGCCCAACGGGCCGCCGGTGCCGTACCCGGTGCAGTTTCGGGTGATGGGCCCCGACGTGCACCAGGTGCGCGCCTGGGCAGACGAAGCGCGCGCCATTCTCGCCACCGACCCCGCGATGCGCGGCGTCAACGACAACTGGAACGAGTCGGTCAAGTCGCTGAAGCTGGAGATCGACCAGGACAAGGCACGTGCCATCGGCGTCAGCAGCCAGTCGGTGGCGCAGTCGTCGCGCACCATCCTGTCGGGAACCACGATCGGTCAATACCGCGAGGGCGACAAGCTGGTCGACATCGTGCTGCGCCAGCCGCTGGAGGAGCGCAATGCGATCACCGACCTCGGCAGTGCCAACCTGCCCACCAGCAGCGGTCGCTCGGTGCCGCTGACGCAAATTGCCCGCATCGGCTTCGGCTTCGAGCCCGGCGTGCTGTGGCGCGAGGGCCGAAAGTTCGCCGTCACCGTGCAAGGCGACGTGGTCGACGGCATTCAGGGGCCGACTGTCACGCAGCGCATCTGGCCGCGTTTGGAAGAGCTGCAGACCCGCATGCCGCCGGGCTACGAGATCCAGATCGCCGGCGCCGTGGAAGAAAGCCGCAAGGGCCAGGGCTCGATCGTGGTCGGCGTGCCGGTGATGCTGTTCATCATGCTGACGTTGCTGATGCTGCAGTTGCACAGCTTCTCGCGTTCGGTGCTGGTGTTTCTCACCGCGCCGCTTGGGCATGGCGGGCGTGGCGGGCGCTCTCCTGCTGTTGAACCGGCCGTTCGGTTTCGTCGCGTTGCTCGGCGTGATCGCGTTGATGGGCATGATCATGCGCAACTCCGTGATCCTGATCGATCAGATCGAGCAGGATCGTGCCAAGGGCGTCGATACCTGGAACGCCATCGTCGAAGCCGCCGTGCGGCGCTTCAGGCCGATCGTGTTGACCGCCGCAGCCGCGGTGCTGGCGATGATCCCGCTGTCGCGCAGCGTGTTCTGGGGGCCGATGGCAGTGGCCATCATGGGCGGGTTGATCGTCGCCACCGCGCTCACGCTGCTGTCGCTGCCGGCCATGTATGCCGCGTGGTTCCGAGTGCGTCGCGTTGAAGCTGCCGCCAGCTAGAATCGCGCACTCCCGGACGGATCGACGAGCCGGCGGCGCGCGGCGCCGCGAGACACTCGCCTCCGGCCGAGCGGGCGCGGGTGGCGAAATTGGTAGACGCACCAGGTTTAGGTCCTGACGCCCTTACCGGCGTGCCGGTTCGAGTCCGGCCCCGCGCACCAAGACTCTAGAGCAACTGAAGGCCAACATGGCAGTGCAGATCGAAACCCTTGAAAAACTCGAACGCCGAATCACGTTGACCGTGCCGGCGCAGGAGATCACCGCCGAAGTCGAGTCGCGATTGAAGAAGCTCTCTCGCACCGTGCGTGCCGACGGCTTTCGGCCCGGCAAGGTGCCGATGTCGGTGGTGGCCCAGCGTTATGGCGCGTCGGTGCAATACGAGGTGATGAACGACAAGATCGGCGTCGCGTTCGAGCATGCAGCCAACGAAGCCAAGGTGCGGGTGGCCGGCATGCCGCGCATCACGCCGAAAGAGGGCGCGCCCGAGGGCAGTGTGTCATTCGATGCCACCTTCGAGGTTTATCCGGAGGTCAAGCTCGGCGACATCTCTGCAGGCGAGGTCGAGCGGGTTCGCTGCGACGTCGACGATGCGGCGATCGACCGCACGATCGACATCCTGCGCAAGCAGCGGCGCACGTTTGCGCAGCGCCCGGCCAGCGAGGGTGCAGCCGAAAGCGACCGCGCGACGATCGACTTCGAGGGCAAGATCGACGGCGAAGGCTTCGCCGGCGGCAAGGCCGAAGCCTTTGCCTTCATCATCGGCGAAGGCCAGATGCTCGAGCAGTTCGACAAGGCGGTGCGCGGCATGCAGGTCGGGCAGTCCAAGACGTTTCCTCTGCGGTTCCCGGCCGACTACGGCAGCAAAGACGTCGCCGGCAAGGAAGCCGACTTTCTGGTCACGATGAAGAAGATCGAGGCGCAGCACTTGCCCGAGGTGAATGAGGCGTTCGTCAAGGCACTGGGCATCGCCGCGGGCAGCAACGACGCGCTGCGAGCCGACGTGCGCAAAAATCTCGAGCGCGAGGTGAAGTTCCGCGTGCTCGGACGCAACAAGGGCGCGGCGATGGACGCGCTGGTCAAGCTGGCCGAGCTCGAAGTGCCCAAGTCGCTGGTGGCCGCCGAGGTCGACCGCATGACCGCCGCGGCGCGCGAAGACCTCAAGCAGCGCGGCGTCAAGGACGCCGACAAGGCACCGCTCCCGGCCGAGATCTTCCAGGCGCAGGCCGAGCGGCGCGTGCGCCTGGGCCTGGTGGTTGGCGAGCTGGTGCGCCAGCAGAACCTGCAGGCCAAGCCCGATCAGCTGCAGTCGCACATCGAAGAGCTGTCGCAGAGCTACGAGAAGCCCGCCGAAGTGATGCGCTGGTACCTCTCGGACCGCAAGCGCATGGCCGAGGTCGAGGCGGTGGTGGTGGAGTCCAACGTGACGCAGTACGTGATGAATCACGCGAAGGTGGTCGACAAGGCGTTGGCGTTCACCGAATTGATGGAGACCCAAACATGAGCGTGCCCGAGACCACAGGCCTGGGCATGGTGCCCATCGTCATCGAACAGTCGGGGCGCGGCGAGCGTGCCTACGACATCTACAGCCGGCTGCTGCGCGAGCGCATCGTCTTCCTGGTGGGCGGCATCAACGATGCCACCGCCAACCTGGTGGTGGCGCAGCTGCTGTTCCTCGAGAGTGAGAACCCCGACAAGGACATCTCGCTGTACATCAACTCGCCAGGCGGCAGTGTCAGCGCGGGGCTGTCGATCTACGACACGATGCAGTTCATCAAGCCCGACGTGTCGACGTTGTGCCTGGGCATGGCCGCAAGCATGGGCTCGTTCCTGCTGATGGCCGGCGCCGCCGGCAAGCGCGCCGCGTTGCCCAATTCGCGCGTGATGATCCACCAGCCGTCAGGCGGCGCGCAGGGCCAGGCGGCCGACATCGAGATCCAGGCGCGCGAGATCCTCAAAACACGCGAGCAACTCAACCGCATTTACTCTGAGCGCACCGGCCAGACGGAGGCGAAGATTGCGGCCGACATGGAGCGCGACTACTGGATGTCGCCCGTCGAAGCCAAAGACTATGGGCTGATCGACCAGGTGCTCGACAAGCGTGCGTAATCCACGCCCGACCATGCGCCCGCTGCGGCCGTGGTGGTGTGCAAACAAGGGGCGCTCGGGCTTGGCATATCATTGATTCACTACCGGGAACCGAGCGGCTGATCGCCACGTAAACACCCCATGGCCGACAAGAAAGGCGCGACTGGCGAGAAGGTTCTGTACTGCAGCTTCTGCGGTAAGAGCCAGCATGAGGTGAAGAAGCTCATCGCCGGCCCGTCGGTGTTCATCTGCGATGAATGCATAGAACTGTGCAACGACATCATTCGCGACGAGGCACCGGCCGACAGCGGCGCTGCGCGCGCCGCGAAGTCCGAGTTGCCGACGCCGGTGGAGATCAAGGGCATCCTCGACCAGTACGTGATCGGCCAGGAGGTCGCCAAGCGCACGCTGTCAGTCGCGGTGTACAACCACTACAAGCGGTTGAAGCACCTCGGCGGCAAGGACGACGTCGAGCTCACCAAGAGCAACATCCTGCTGATCGGGCCCACCGGATCGGGCAAGACGCTGCTGGCGCAGACGTTGGCGCGGCTGCTCAACGTGCCGTTCGTGATCGCCGACGCCACCACGCTCACCGAAGCGGGCTACGTCGGCGAAGACGTCGAGAACATCATCCAGAAGCTGCTGCAGAACTGCAACTACGACGTCGAGCGCGCGCAGCGCGGCATCGTCTACATCGACGAGATCGACAAGATCAGCCGCAAGTCAGACAACCCGAGCATCACGCGCGACGTGTCGGGCGAGGGCGTTCAGCAGGCACTGCTCAAGTTGATCGAGGGCACCATGGCGTCGGTGCCGCCGCAGGGCGGCCGCAAGCACCCGAACCAGGACTTCCTGCAGATCGACACCACCAACATCCTGTTTGTCTGCGGCGGTGCCTTCGACGGCCTGGAGAAAGTGATTCAGAACCGTACTGAGCGTTCGGGCATCGGCTTCGGCGCCACTGTGCACAGCAAGAGCGAGAAGCGCGCGGCCGATGTGTTCCGCGACACCGAGCCCGAAGACCTCATCAAATTCGGGCTTATTCCAGAGCTGGTCGGCCGCCTGCCGGTGGTGACCACACTGGGCGAACTCACCGACGACGCGCTGGTGCGCATCCTCACCGAGCCCAAGAATGCACTGACCAAGCAGTATCAAAAGCTGTTCGGCATGGACGGCGTCGAACTCGAGATCCGGCCTTCGGCGCTGGCCGCCATTGCGCGCAAGGCGCTGGCCCGCAAGACGGGTGCGCGCGGGCTGCGCTCCATCATGGAGCATGTGCTGATCGACACGATGTTTGACTTGCCAACGCTCGACGGTGTGGCCAAAGTCGTGGTCGACGAGCACAACGTCGAAGATGGCAGCAAGCCCCTATCTGGTCTATCGGGAACAAGCCAAGGCGAGCGCCTGAACAATGCCCAGCTCTGCCTGAAGTCCGACTCAACCCTGTCGATACTTGCATTCATCGTCTCAGGCCTCACCTCGGCCTGAGAAAGAGAGGTTTCTGATGTCTGGACACCCGGTTCTCCCGCCCGATCCGATCACGCTGCCGCTGCTGCCGCTGCGTGACGTGGTCGTGTTCCCGCACATGGTGATTCCGCTGTTCGTGGGTCGCCCCAAGTCGATCAAGGCACTCGAAGCAGCGATGGAAGGTGGCCGCCAGATCATGCTGGTGGCGCAAAAGGCCGCCGGCAAGGACGAGCCGCGGCCCGAGGACATGTTTGCCATCGGCTGTGTTTCGAGCATCCTGCAGATGCTCAAGCTGCCCGACGGTACCGTGAAGGTGCTTGTCGAGGGCCTGCAGCGCGCCGAAACGCGCCACATCGCCGACACCGGCGAACACTTCGTGGCCGAGGTGTCGCCGGTTCAGCCCGCGGGCGAAGCCACGCCCGAAGTCGAAGCCCTGCGCCGCGCGGTGACGCAGCAATTCGACCAGTACGTCAAGCTCAACAAGAAGATCCCTCCTGAAATCCTCACCTCGATCGCCGGCATCGACGACCCCGGTCGCCTGGCCGACACCATCGCGGCGCACCTGCCGCTCAAGCTCGAGGCCAAGCAGTCGGTGCTCGACCTCGACTCGG
This sequence comes from uncultured beta proteobacterium, assembly GCA_963774185.1. Classification (GTDB taxonomy): domain Bacteria; phylum Pseudomonadota; class Gammaproteobacteria; order Burkholderiales; family Burkholderiaceae_C; genus JAEUPI01. The sequence goes on along the minus strand of CAVZEK010000005.1, from coordinate 1,989 downwards.
TGGCCAAGCGGCTCGAGAAGCTGCTCGAGCTGCTCGAGCACGAAGTCGACATCCTGCAGGTCGAGAAGCGCATCCGTGGCCGCGTCAAGCGCCAGATGGAGAAGAGCCAACGCGAGTACTACCTGAACGAGCAGGTCAAGGCGATCCAGAAGGAGCTCGGCGACGGCGAAGAAGGTGCCGACCTCGAAGAGCTCGAGAAGAAGATCAAGGCCGCGCGCATGCCCAAGGAGGCACGCAAGAAGGCCGACACCGAGCTGAAGAAACTCAAGCTGATGTCGCCGATGTCGGCCGAGGCCACCGTCGTGCGCAACTACATCGACACGCTGGTCGCGCTGCCCTGGGCCAAGAAGACCAAGATCAAGCACGATCTGCGTCTGGCCGAGCAGGTGCTCAACGAGGACCACGCGGGCCTCGAAAAGGTCAAGGAACGCATCCTCGAATACCTCGCGGTGCAACAGCGCGTCGACAAGGTGAAGGCGCCGATCCTGTGCCTGGTAGGGCCTCCGGGCGTGGGCAAGACCTCGCTCGGCCAAAGTGTGGCGCGCGCCACTGGCCGCAAATTTGTTCGCATGGCGCTGGGCGGCGTGCGCGACGAGGCCGAGATCCGCGGCCACCGTCGCACCTACATCGGCTCGATGCCGGGCAAGGTGCTGCAGTCGCTGACCAAAGTCGGCACGCGCAACCCGCTGTTCCTGTTCGACGAGATCGACAAGCTGGGCATGGACTTTCGCGGCGACCCGTCGTCGGCGCTGCTGGAAGTGCTCGACCCCGAGCAGAACCACACCTTCAGCGACCACTATGTCGAGGTCGATTTCGACCTGTCCGACGTGATGTTCGTTGCGACGTCGAACTCGATGAACATCCCGCCGGCGCTGCTCGACCGAATGGAAGTGATCCGCCTGTCGGGCTACACCGAAGACGAGAAGGTCGACATCGCGCAGCGTTATCTGTTGCCCAAGCAGCGCAAGAACAACGGCGTCAAGGACGAGGAGCTCGAAGTCACCGAGAGCGCGATCCGCGGCATCATCCGCTACTACACGCGCGAGGCCGGCGTGCGTTCGCTCGAGCGCGAGATCTCCAAGATCTGCCGCAAGACGGTCAAGGGCATCCAGCTCAAGACCACTGAGGGCAAGGTGGTGGTCTCCGAAGACAACCTCAACGACTACCTCGGCGTGCGCAAGTTCGACTTCGGCCGCGCCGAAAAGCGCAACCAGGTCGGGCAGGTGGTCGGCTTGGCGTGGACCGAGGTCGGTGGCGACCTGCTGACGATCGAAGCCGCGGTGATGCCCGGCAAGGGCAACATCATCCGCACCGGCTCGCTCGGCGACGTGATGAAGGAGTCGGTCGAGGCCGCCCGCTCGGTGGTTCGCAGCGCGCGCGGCGCGGCTGGGCATCAAGGACGAGATGTTCGAGAAGCGCGACATCCACATCCACGTGCCCGACGGCGCGACGCCCAAGGACGGCCCGAGCGCCGGCGCGGCGATGACGACTGCGTTCGTATCCGCGCTGACCGGCATCCCGGTGCGCGCTGACGTGGCGATGACCGGCGAGATCACGCTGCGCGGCGAGGTCACGGCCATCGGCGGCTTGAAGGAGAAGCTGCTGGCGGCCCACCGCGGCGGCATCAAGACCGTGATGATTCCGGAAGAGAACGTCAAGGACCTGCAGGACATTCCGGAGAACGTGAAGAACCATCTCGAGATCGTGCCGGTGCGCTGGATCGATCGCGTGCTGGAGGTCGCATTGACCTCGGCGCCGCAGCCCTTGCCCGATGAAGAGGTGGCCAAGGTCGTCGTGCCGGAGAAGCCGGCCGAGGTGCCCAAGCCCGCGCTGGGGGGCGAGGTGCGGTCGCACTGAAGCGTTCCGCGGCGCAGCGGGCGTGGCTATAATTCGCCCCTGCGCCGAGCCGCTCGTTTGGCTCGGGCCGCGCGGGAATAGCTCAGTTGGTAGAGCGCAACCTTGCCAAGGTTGAGGTCGGGAGTTCGAGAC
>CAVZEK010000004.1:0-14711 GCA_963774185.1 uncultured beta proteobacterium | reverse complement strand
AGCTGCGGTGGCGCGACCTCGTCGACCAGACGCGGGTGCAGTCTCGTTTGCGGCGTACGGGCCAATCCAATGGCACAACACGCAACGGCCCAGGCCGACCAGATCAGCGCCATACCGAAGAAGGCAACGCCATCAGGTTTTCAGTGCGTCGAGTCGTTTCCATACTCAGCCGCGCTCGAATGATCATTTGCGCTTGAGCCGATCGGGCGCCACGGTGCCCAAAGTTGGCGCTGTGTCAGCTGGCACCGGCGGTTTCATCGCAGGCGTTGGCTGCTTGGGTTTCTTGGCTTCCTTGTTCCCGCGCTGGTGCTTGGACATGGCATGACTCCTGATTCCGCCGAACTTGTCGAGGCTGCTCGCTTTCGAGCCGTGGCACTGTGCGCTGGCATACACATGACTCATGAAATCGCGCAGCGACCACCAAGTTGGCGCGCTCTGGTGACCAAGGAAGGGGGACACTCTCTGCGCCAGACACTGATACGCGCACAGGGACCGACAAACGACTGTCTCTTGCGCTCGGCACCAGCAAGATGAAAGCATTGGGCAAGGAAATCGCCCCCAGGCACGACTTCGATCAGATCGAAGTGGCGATGCGTTATCACGAGCGGACCAAGCATCAGTTCAACCGCTATGCCGACGGCCCCGCGCAGCTCGATTGGGCGAACCAGCCGAATCCGTTTCGCCGCTTCGAGGGCGCGCCGCTGATTCACTTGCCCCTGCTTGGCTTCGACGAAGAACCGCCGTCGCCCGGGTACAGCGACCTGTACCGCCGCGGTTCGGTGCCGAGCGCGCCGCTCACGATGCGGTCGCTCTCGCGATTCTTCCAATACGCGCTGGCGATTTCCGCCTGGAAGCAGGCTGGCACCACGCGCTGGTCGCTGCGCTGCAATCCGTCGAGCGGTAACCTGCATCCAACCGAGGGCTACCTGCTGACCGGTGCGCTGCCCGGACTTGGCGATGTCCCGGGCCTGTACCACTACGCGCCGCGCGAGCACGGGCTCGAACGGCGCGCGGTCTGTGGCGAAGTGCCATTCGCTGCGTTGATGCGGGAGTTCCCAACGCACGCGCTGCTCATCGGCCTTTCGTCGATCCATTGGCGTGAGGCGTGGAAGTACGGCGCGCGCGCGTTCCGCTATTGCCAGCATGACGTGGGACACGCGCTTGGCGCATTGCGGATCGCCGCCGCGACCCTGGGTTGGAGCGCGGCGCTGCTGCACGGCTTGGCCGACCAGACGATCGAAGACTTGCTCGGATTGAACCGGGCCGAGGACTTCGCGGGTGCCGAGCGCGAGCACCCGGATGCCATGCTGGCGGTTTGGCCGACCATCCCGACCGAGGACGCGCAGGCGGGCGCGCAGCACATCATTGCGCGACACCTCGATCCAGCCCTTGCACACCAACTGACCCGGGAGCGTTGGCAAGGGGCGGCGAACCGCCTCAGCCTCGACGAACCGGTGCGCTGGGAGGTCATCGACGAAGTCGCCGCCGCAACGCGCAAAGCGGCAACCGAGGCGCAAGAGCTAGGAGCGCTTGAGGCTCCGCTGGTTGCGAGCAGCGGCGACACAAGCGCCGACGGGCCTGCGGCGGGACAGATCATTCTGCAACGGCGAAGCCTGCAAGCCTGCGACGGACGGACGTCGATCACGGCCGAGCGGTTCTATCGCATGCTCGCGCGGTTGATGCCGCGCGTCGAGCTGCAAGCGAGTCAACGTCCAATTCCTTGGGACACGATAACCTGGGATCCGGCGATCCACCTCGGTTTGTTCGTGCATCGGGTAGACGGGCTCGAGCCCGGGCTGTACCTGCTCGTTCGTGACCCAGACAAGACAGACAAGCTGCAGCGTGCGATGCACCAGCGATTCGCCTGGACGGCACCGCCGGGCTGCCCGACGGCCTTGCCGTTGCGCCTGCTCGAGGCCGGCGATGCGCGGCGGCTGGCGACGCAAATCAGCTGCCACCAGAGCATCGCAGGCGAGGGCGCATTCTCGCTGGCGATGCTCGCCGAGTACCAGGAAGCGTTGTTCACGCACGGAGCCTGGTTCTATCGGCGGCTGTTTTGGGAGACGGGGCTGATCGGGCAGGTCCTGTATCTCGAAGCCGAGGCGGCCGGCGTGCGCGCCACGGGCATCGGTTGCTTCTTCGACGATCCGGTGCATCGGGTGTTCGGCCTCGAGGACCTCGCATTCCAGTCGCTCTATCACTTCACCGTTGGCGGTCCGGTCGACGACCATCGCCTGACCACGCTGCCACCGTACGAGGTGCGCGGCGACGCTGTGGAGCGCGGCATCGACTTGCCATGAACGACGGGATCACGACAGGGCGCCTGCAGCGACTCCTGGTCGACTACTGAATCACCTCGTAAGAACCGGCGTCGCATTCTGCCGCGGCTGGCCAACAGCACGGCGTTCAGCACCGGAATCAAGAGAACTGGCCCTCTGAGAGGGCCATTCGAGAATGGGCGCTGGGTGGGTGACACTCAGCGCCCTCGTTGTCGACTACGGCAGGCAAAGCGCCTTCGCGTCGTTCATCGCGCGCTCGGGGAAGGTCAGCGTGCTGGCATCGATGCTGGCCACGAACTTGGCGAGCTTGGCGCGGTCGGCCGGATTGGTCAGCGTGTCGACCCCGGCGTTGCCCAGGCTGCGGTGCTGCACGTTGGCCAGCACGTCATCGAGCGTCTGCGCGGCACCGCTGTGGAAGAACGGCGCTCCCGCAAAAACGCCGAGCAACGATGGGATGTTGATGCCGAGCACACCGTTGGCACCGTCGGTGTTGACCTGACCCGCGACGCCGCCGCCCTTCAACTCATTGGCCAACGCCGCATTGAACGTGCCTGCCTTGCACAGGAAGCGATTGAGCTGCGCTGCCGTGATCTCGGTGGCCAGCGGCGGCGGCGCAAAGTCGATCGTGCTGGCGGTCCAATTGGCGCCGCCGTGGCAGCCCTGGCAGTTGGCCGCGGCGAACAGGGCACGGCCGGTCGCCACGTCGGGATCGGTCGCCTTGTTGGGCGCAATCGGCGCGCGGATGCCGAAGGCGATGTAAGCGGCGATGGCGTCGAGATCGGCGTCGCGTCCGGTCGTGGTGGCGGTCTCGGCCTCACGCGTGGCGTCGCTGCAAGCGGCGTTGATCGCAAAGCGAAGATTGAACACGCACGGGTCGACGGCGGCCCGCTTGCCCGCGGCATCCTTCAATGCGATGAGGCCCTGGCCGCCCGACACGTTGCGGATGTTGAGCTCGAAATCCTGGATCTCGTCGCGCACTGCGGACCAGTTCAACGCACGCTGATGGAACGCCGGCAGCAGCGGCGCGAAATTGGCATTGACGTTGACGTTCATCACCGGCGTCTGGGGATGCGCCACGGTGCTTTCCATCGAGATCGTCTGGCGCGGCCCATCGGGGAACATCCAGGTCACGCCATCGGTCTTGCCGCGAGGGTGGCAGCCGTAGCAGCTGCCCCAGCCGGAATCGGACATGCGACCGGCCGGCTTGCGTGCGTTGTCGTTGGTGCCCTCAGGGCCGATCGAGGTGTTGAACAGCTCTTTGCCGCGCAGCACCTGCATCGCGAAGGCGTCGCTGGGCATCGCGGTTGACGCGATGCGCGCGATCTCCTTGTACGTCGATGGGTCGCTGCCCGAGATGTCGATCACCGAGACGTCGCGCGACACCAGGTTCATCACGTAAGCGCGCGTGTCGCTGCCGTTGATCACCACCCCTTCGGGGCTCGAGTTGCGGGTGTCGCCGGCTTCGACGCCGACCTCGATGCGCACCACGTTGCCGGGGTCGCCTGCTGCCAGCGGGGCGTTGATCGTGGGCTTGTTGTTGGCGTCGAGCACCATGCGCACCAGCCGATCGCTCGCCCGCGACAGCACGAAGCCTTCGAAGGCGCCGCCGTGCTTGAACGCCAGCGCGGATGGGTTGGTGGGAAACAGCTTCTTGCCCACCGGCTCGAACTGCACGCCCTTGTTCATGTTGAAGGTCTCGTCGGCCACTTCCTGGTCGGCATCGGTGTCGATCACCGACACGAACGCCTGCAGGTTGACGTTGAACTTGACCGGCCCGTTGGGCGACGACGCCGTGCTGGGCAGGTAAGCGCGGTTGCCGCGCACGACGATGCTTTCGAGCTGGTTCGGGAACGCCAGCGTGTTCACCTTGGTGGCCGCCGGATTGGCGCTGTCGGCGACGATCTTGTCGAGCGTGGAGCCGTCGGACTGGAAACCGGTGGCCTTGGCCGCCAGCTTGATGGTCTTGATGAGCGTGTCACTCGATGCGTCGATCACGCTGACCCTGCCTTCGCGGCCATCGTCGCGGCCTTCCTTCTGGTCGATGCTGCGCGCATCGTCCACCCCTTGCGCGAGAAACTGGGTGACATAGACCTTGGTCTTGCCGCCCACTTCGGCCACGGCGACGGCACGCGGCTTGGCCCCGACCGCGGCGATGGTCTTGACCACCGAGTCGGTGGCGGCGTCGATCACGCTCACGTCGTTGGAGCCCAGGTTCGCCACGTAGAGCTTGGCGCCGTCGAGGGTGAGGGCACAACCGGTGGGCTCGGTGCCCACGGCGATGGTCTTGATCACGGCGCGCTGGCTGGCGTCGACCACCGAGACGGTGCCGCTGACCGCGTTGGTGACGTAGACCTTCTTGTCGTCCGGCGTGATCGCGACGCAGCGCGGCTCGCGGCCGACCAGCACTTCATTCAACTTCAGATTGCGGTCGCCCGCCACCTCGAACAGAGAGACCGAATCGCTGTCGGGATTGACCGACCACACGAATGCGTTGTCGCTGGTCAGTGCCAGCGCAGTTGAATGGCTCTGCGCCAGCCGTGGCGGTGTGGCATTGCCGGCGCCATTGCCGCCGCCATTGCCGCCGTTGTACCCGCCGCCACAACTGGCCAGCGCTGTCAGGGCCGCGACGCCGAGCGCCATCAGCCATCTGTTGAACCGATGTTCCATGATCCACCCCTTGTCGAGCTCACACTGAAAGTTGCCGCGCGCAGCCATCCGGCAGCCACCGATGTGGCCGATGAAGATTTCTGCGTCGCGGCGACTTACGGAGCGGTCAAGCGAGCGGACGCATCGGGCTCACGTTGGCCCGGTCGCATCGCCACGACCGACAAGGTCGTCGATTGAGAACTGCGGCGTGCGCCGCTCGCGCTCTTCAGGGCATCGTCTTGGCCAGGCGGCCACTGAAGCGCGTCAGCGCGTGTTGAAACGCGGCTTGGCCATGAAGGCCATCGTCGACGTGCCGGCGGGCAACGCGGGCTCGGGTGCCGAAGCAGGGGCCGGCGCGACCCAGCGCCCATCGACCAGCACTTCGTGAGGCGCGAACTGCGCCTTGTAGGCCATCTTCGGGCTCTGCCCGATCCAATAGCCGAGGTACACGTGCGGCAGCTTCAGCAGCTTGGTCTGCTCGATCTGCCACAACACGCTGTAGGTGCCGTAGCTGGCCGCGGGGTCGGGCTCGAAAAAGTGTAGACCGCCGACAGTCCGTCGTTCAGCACATCGAGGATCGACACCATGCGCAGGGCGCCGGTACCGTCGGCGGACGGCTCGCGAAACTCCACCAGCCGCGAGTTGACGCGGCTTTGCAGCAGGAACTGCGTGTACTGGTCGACGCTGTCGTGGTCCATGCCGCCGCCAGAGTGGCGGCCCGACTGGTAGCGCAGATAGAGCTGATAGTGCTCGGGCAGAAAGCACAGGCGCAGCACGCGCGCCTGCAAGCCCTGATGCGCCTTCCACGCACGACGCTGGCTGCGTGTGGGCTTGAAGCGCTGCACCGGTACGCGCAGCGGCACGCAGGCGCGGCAACTGTCGCAATACGGCCGGTAGGTGAACATGCCGCTGCGCCGAAAACCGTTGGCCACCAGCCCCGAATACGCATCGGCATGGATCAGATGGCTCGGCGTGGCCACCTGCGAGCGCGCCAGGCGGTCGGGCAGGTAGCTGCACGGATAGGGCGCCGTCGCATAGAACTGCAGCGACGACAGCGGCAACTCTTTGGGGTGCGTCACGGGGCGGTGGCTTCTTGTGGGGTGCCGCGCGGCTGCAGACCGAGTTGCGACCACATGGCGCGATCATAGGTCCAGCGCCGTGGCGGTGTTTCGGTCAGGGCCAACCCCAGGTGGCGCTCGAACGCGGCACGCGGGATTTCGCGCGCACCGAACGAGGCCAGGTGGCCGGTGTGTTGCTGGCAATCGATCAGCTCGATGCCGTGCGCGCGGCAAAATGCCACCAGCGCAGCCAGCGCGATCTTTGACGCGTCGGTGCGCCAGCTGAACATCGATTCGCCGAAGAACATGCGGCCGATGCCCACGCCGTACAGGCCGCCCGCGAGCTTGCCGTCGATCCAGGTTTCGAAGCTGTGCACGCGGCCTTCGTCGTGCCACTGGCTGTAGGCACGCACCATCGCCGGCACGATCCAGGTGCCGAGCTGGCCCTCGCGCGGCACCTGGGCGCAGGCGCCGATCACGCGGTAGGCGTCGTGGTCGATGCGCACTTCGTTGTCGGGCTCGGCCACGAAACGGCGCAGTGTCTTGGTCAGCGAGCGCGAGAGCTTGAACTCGGCAACCGGCAACACCATGCGCGGGTCGGGTGTCCACCACAGCACCGGCTGGCCGTTGCCGTACCACGGGAACACACCGCGCCGGTAGGCCTCTTCCAGGCGCCGGGTGTCGAGGCGGCCGCCTGCGCACAGCAACCCGGGTGCGTCGCTGGCCGGCCCCAACGCACGGCGGGTGGCCGGCAGCGGGGCCGTGTCGTCGATCCAGGTCAGCTCGTGCATCGTGCCCATGGTGCCAGGGTCTGCGGGCAGACCCTTTTTGTTCCCCCGGTGTTCTACCAGCAGCAGCTTTGGTGCCCAGGCGCCATGATGCACACGCCATAGCCGGTTTGGGAGCCCTCATGTGCAGGACTTGGTTGATCGCCGCAGCCCTTTGGTCGGCAGCGCTCGCGTGGGCGCAGGAGTACCCGACGCGCCCGGTGCGCATCGTCGTGCCTTTTGCGGCCGGCGGGCCGGCCGACGTCTACGCGCGGTTCATCGGGCAGCGCCTGCAGGCGGCGCTTGGCCAGCCGTTCGTGGTGGACAACAAGCCCGGGGCCGGTGCGATCACGGGCACCCAGGAGGCGGCACAGGCCGCGCCCGACGGCTACACGCTGCTGATGATGTCCAACACGCACACGGTCAACGAGACGTTGATTGCCAACCGCCCCTATCAGCTGATGCGCGACTTCGCGCCGGTGGCGCCGATCAACTACTCCGATCTTGTGTTGGTCGTCAACCCCGGTGTGCCGGTGAACAACGTGGCCGAGTTGCTCGCGCTGGCACGCAGCAAGCCGGGGCAACTCAACTACGCCTCGTCGGGGCCGGGCACGCCGTATCACATGGCCGGCGAGCTGTTCAAGTCGATGGCCAACATCGATGTCGTGCACGTGCCCTACAAGGGCAGCTCGGGCGCGCGCACCGACGTGTTGGCCGGCCACGTGCAGATGATGTTCGATGCCGTCACCGCGATGGCACCGCAGGTGCGCACGGGCAAGGTGAGGGCGCTGGCCACCACCGGCCGCACGCGCTCGTCGATCCTGCCCGAGGTGCCGACCGTGGCTGAAGCCGGTGTGCCCGGCTACGAGGCGGTGATCTGGCTCGGCCTCATGGCGCCCGCGAAGACGCCGCCTGCCGTGCTGCGCAAGCTCAATGGCGAGATCGCGCGCATCGTTGCGTTGCCCGATGTCAAGCAGGAGTGGGCCGCGCAGGGCGCCACCGCGATGACGCTCAGCGTCGAAGACTTCGATCGTTACCTGCGCGCCGACATCGACAAGTGGGCGCAGATCGTGCACAAGGCTGGCATCAAAGCAGAGAACTGAGCGACAGTGCCCATCACCACAGTGCATCTGTTGAGCGCCGGCGCCGCCAAGGGTCTGGTGCTGGCGTTGCAGCCCGACTTCGAGCGCGGCAGCGGGCTGCAGTTGGCCAGCACATTCGGCGCCGTGGGCGCAATGCGCGAGCAACTCGAGGCCGGGGCACCGTGCGACGCCATCGTGCTGACGCGCTCGATGGTCGATGCGTTGGCGGCCGCCGGCCGCACCGTTGCAGACAGCGTGCGCGACATCGGCTGGGTGCACACCGGCGTGGCGGTGCCGCAGGGCGCTGCGGCGCCCGCGGTGGCCGACGCGGCCGCGCTGCGTGCCCTGCTGCAGAGCGCGAGGGCGATCTACCTGCCCGATCCCGAACGCGCCACGGCGGGCATCCACGCGCTGAAGGTGCTGCGCGAGTTGCAGCAGGCGCAGCCCGAGCGCCTGCGACTGCATGCCAACGGCGCTGCGGCCATGGCGGCGATGGCCCGCGCAGCCGACGCCGCCTCGGTGGGCATCACGCAGGTCAGCGAGATCCTCTACACGCCGGGCCTGCAGCTGCTCGGCGCATTGCCGCCGCCGTTTGCATTGGCCACGCTGTACAGCGCGGCCGTTGTGAAGGGGGCATCGCAGGCCGAGGCGGCGGCCAGCCTGCTGGCGCTGCTGAGCGCGCCGGCACGAGCAAGCCTGCGGCAACAAAGCGGCTTCGAGCCGCGCTGAGTGGCCCCGCATGTCCTCCGTGACCCTTGCGCGCCCTCAGCCGATGACCAGCGCCACCCCGCGCGATGAGGCGACGCGGTGACGGACCCCGAACACGACGATGGTGAACTCGCCGCGCTGGCTGCAGACCAGGCCGGCCAGTTGCTGCTGGCGCTGCGCACCACCTCCGGCCTGCGCGGCGAGGCGCTCGGCCGCGCCGGTGATGCGCAGGCCAATGCAACGATCGTTGCGCTGCTGGCACAGCATCGCCCCGACGACGCCGTGCTGTCGGAAGAGCAGCCATCCACCGCCGCGCGCCTGCAGCAGCGTCGCGTGTGGATCGTCGATCCGCTGGACGGCACCCGCGAATACGGCGAGCCCGGCGCACGCACCGATTGGGCCGTGCACGTGGCCCTGTGTGTCGACGGCGCACCGGCGGCCTGCGCCGTGGCCTTGCCGGGGCTCAAGCAGCTGTGGCGCAGCGATCGTGTGCGGGCCTTGCCCGCCGCCTACGCCGGCCGGCCGCGCATCGTGGTCAGCCGCACGCGGCCGCCGCCGCTGGCCGACGCGCTGGCGCAGCGGCTGGACGGGCAACTGCTGCGCATCGGGTCGGCAGGCGCCAAGGCGATGGCGGTGCTGCGCGGCGACGCCGAGCTGTACGTGCACAGCGGCGGGATGAACGAGTGGGACTCGTGCGCGCCGGTGGGTGTGGCGCTGGCGCATGGCCTGGTGGCCTGCCGCTTCGACGGCAGCCCGTGCCGCTACAACCAGCCCGACCCGAAGACCCCCGATCTCTTGATCGGGCGGGCTCACTGGGTCGAGCAGGCCCGGGCTCTTATGCCCTCGATCTGAGCGGTATCACTGCATCAGTATTTCTGAACTGAACTAACGTCGGATATTCTAGATTCGGAATAAAATTCGACTATTCTCGATCCGAACTGAATCTCCATGCCAAGTGCCATCCGCACCAGCGGCCAACTCGGCCCGGCGCTGCGCGCGCTGCGGCAACTGCGTGGTTGGTCGCAGACCGAGCTGGGCCGTCGCGTCGGCTTGTCGCAGGAGCGCATCTCCAGCATCGAGCGCCAGCCCGAGCGCATCACGGTCGGCCAGTTGCTGACGGTGTTGATGGCCCTCAACGGCGAGTTGCTCGTCGGCGCCCGGCCATCGTCTGAACCTTCGCAGTCTTGGTGATGGCCGGTCGACCCCGCCGTCAACGGGCGCTCGATGCGTGGATGAACGGCCAGCGCGTGGGCCGCTGGAGTGTCAATGCGCAAGGCGTGCACAGCTTTGCCTACGACGCCGCATGGCCGGCCTCGCCGCAGGCCAGGCCTTTGTCGCTGTCGTTGCCCCTGGGTGGCGCAAAGCCGTTTCGCGGCGAACGTGTGCTGGCCTACTTCGACAACTTGTTGCCCAGCGCGGCTGTGCCGAGGCAACGGCTGCAATCCGCATTCGGTGCCGCCACGGCGGACGCCTTCGATCTGTTGGCCGCGGCGGGCCGCGATTGTGCCGGTGCCGTGCAGCTGTTGGCGCCCGAGGTCGAGCCGGGCGACCCGATGCAGGTCGACGGCGAGCCCTTGTCGGAGCGCGACCTCGTGCGCCTGCTCGACGCCTGCGCAGCGCCACCCACATCGGCCCTCGCCGACGCGGTGCTGCCGCGCGTGGTGTTGGGCGGCACGCAGGCCAAGACCGCGTTGTTGCGCCAGGGCGCCCGCTGGTGCCGTCCGCGCGGTGCCACACCGAGCACGCACATCCTGAAGTTGCCGCTGGGCGCCGCGCCGCGTGGTGCACCCGCGATCAGCACGTCGCTGGAGAACGAGTGGCTGTGCGCCCAGGTGCTGCGCGCCTTCGGCTTTGCGGTGGCGGCCTCGCGCATCGAGGTGATCGGGCCGCACAAGGTGCTGGTGATCGATCGCATCGACCGTCGCTGGCTCGACGATCGATGGTGGGCTCGCCTGCCGATGGAGGACTTTTGCCAGGCCAGCGGCACGCCACCGCAACGCTGCGCGCCATCGGCCGGCGGACCCGGGGTCGGCCGCATGCTCGATCTGCTGCGCGGCTCGGAACAAGCCACCACCGATCGCGAGCGCCTGCTGGCCGCCATGGTGGTGATGTGGCTGCTGGCGGTGCCCGAGCTGAGCGGCAAGCGCTTCGCGATTCGGCTGCACAGCGGCGGCCGCTTCGAGTTGGCGCCGCTGTGGGGCGCGATGTCGGCGTGGCCGCTGCTGGGCCGCTCGCCGAGGGCTTCGTCGCAACAACGCCTGCCGTGGACGCTGTCGCCCACCGGCGAGCCGATGGCCCACCACCAGATCACGCGCTCGCATTGGCTCAAGGCTGCGCGGCGTCATGCGGTGGGTGCGGGGTTCGATGCGGTCCTGGCCGGCCTGGCCCGCTGGTGCGCGCAGGCGGTCGACACTGCGGCGGCCTCGCTGCCCGCCGGCTTCGCCTCGTCGGTGAGCGAGCCGGTGTTCGAAGGCCTGCGCCGCGGCGCCCGCGTGCTGTCGGCCTGATTGGGTCGCCGGTGGCCCGGGCCGTCGGGTCGATGGGCATGCGACGCCGTCGCCGCGTTCGCGCGGACACCGACCCCGTTGCACCTGAAATCGGCACAGCGCGGCGCGCAATGCGTTTGCAATCGGTGGCGCAGAGGATGCAGATGTGTTCAAGGCACCACCTGGAGATTCGAGATGAACAACGAACTGCGCCACCCGCTGACCGATTTGACGGCCGGCTCCACGCTGCACGTGCGCGACGGCCAAGGCCGCGCCGTCGTGGTGTTCGAGGGCCGGGTCTGGATCACACAGGCCGGCGACCCTCGCGACATCGTGCTGGACGCCGGCGAAAGCTTCCGCGTCGATCGGCCGGGGCTGACCCTGGTGCAGGCCCTTCGCGACAGCAAGCTGATGCTGCTCGACGGCGGGCCGACGCCGCTGCCCGCGAATTCCTACGAGTTGCAGCAATGGGCGCGCGCGCAGCGCAGCGCGGCCATCGGGGATGCGATGGGCAAGGGCCTGCAGGCATTGCGCAGCGCCATCGTGAGCGCGTTCACGCCTGCGCCAAAGCTCGCCGGCGCCGCGTCCGGTGGCGCTGTGCACGGCGCCCCGCTGAACGGGCGCGACGCATCATGGACATCGTCGCGGCAGACCGGCAGGACGCAGTGCTCGCGAATTCGCCGGGTGATCGGCGACGCGCTGCCATTCGCATTCGCCGCGTGCGGCCATACGACGGCGCCTTGATCGACGAATTCGTGCGTGATCTGTCGCTGACCTCGCGGCAGCGGCGGTTTCACGCCGGCATCCGCGAGGTGCCGCCGGAATGGCTGCAGCGGATGACCCATCCCGATCCCTGATCAGGAGCTGGCGCTCGTCGCCGTGGTCTGTCAGGGCGGCCGGGAGGTCTGCGTGGCCGAGGCGGCCTATGTGTTCAGCGACATCGCCGACGGGCGCGAATTCGCGATGGCCGTGGCCGATGCGTGGCAGGGCCGAGGCATCGGCAAGACCCTGCTGCTGAGCCTGGGCTAGCCACGCGGCGCGCCACGGCGTGGGGCGGCTGGTCGGCGACGTGCTGGGCGACAACCTGGCGATGATCGAACTGGCGCGCGGATTGGGCTACACCGTGCGTCGTCACCCGGCGGACCCGCGGCTGGTGCGCGTCGAGCGCTCGTTCGGCGACGTCGTTGCCGGCCTGGCGCGCACCCCTCAGCTCGCCAGCCCAAGCTTCATTTGAAACACAAAGCGGCTTAGCGTGACACGGCGGCGCAGTGGCGCCGCCCGACGATGACCCCACAACGCAGCGAGGAATGACATGGCACCTTCGATCCCTACCTACAGGCCTGTGATGACAGCCACCCGAGCGGCCGTGCTGGTTGCCGTGGTGGCCAGCGCGAGCAGCGTGTACCTGGCGCTGGCCAGCGGCAAGGTGCAAGCCGCGGCGGACACCGAATGGATCACCGACGCTGGCGCTTGCCCGGCTGCCGACTCCAACATGTCAGCCAATGACGGCGTGGCGCGACGCGCATTCGAGCGCGTTGCGCCGCGTGCGACTGGTCGACGCCGACCTGACCTGGCGCGACCTGCTCGGGCAGTGGCTGTCGACGCTGGGTTGCACCGTGGTGGCGGAGCCCGCGAACGACGCCGAGCCGCCGCCGGCGGCCGACCTGGTGATCGTCGACGTGCCGTTTCCTCGCCAGGGCGGCGTAGACTTGGTGCGGCGCATTGCCGCTCAACACCCGGCGACGCCGATCCTCGCCTTGTCCACCAACTTCTTCTCCGGCATCGAATGCTGCGGTCCCGTGGCACGCGCACTGGGCGTGGACTGCGTGCTGCCCAAGCCCGCCACTCGCGAGGCACTGGCCACCGCCGTGCGCCTGGTGCTGCCCGTCGGATGACGCCCGCACACTCACTGCGTTGGCTACGACCGGCGCTTCGCGCCTTCACTTGGCAGCGCGAAGTGAGCCCCGCCACGACGGCCGTGCGGCCGTTGTCGCACGCCTGTCTTGGGGCGGCCCGGCGCCAGGCCTGACATGAGCGGTCGGCCGCCGGATTCGCCGCCGTCCCCGCGCGCCTCACGTGGCGCAGCATCCCGTGGATCGGTGGCGTGTTCATCGCCGCCATCGTCGCGCTGGCCGCCTACGACATCGTGCGCAGCTACCGCGCCAATGCGATCGACACCGCGCGCGAGCTCGACACCCAGTCGCGCATCATCGCCGAGCAGACCGCGCGCAGCCTGCAGGCGGTGGACCTGGTGCTGCGCCACATCGCCGGGCAACGGCGCACACCGGCGCTCGCGGCGACCTGCACATCTTCCTGCGCGAGCAGGTGATCGGGCTGGTGCAGGTCGAGCAGCTGATGCTGTTCGACGCGCAAGGCAAGCTGATGGCCAGCTCGATGTCCGCCGAGCCGCCCGACCCGCTGCCCGATGTGTCGGGCGAGCTGTTGTTCAAGACGCTGCAAGCCGCAAGGTGATCGAGCCGATCGTCGAGGCGGCGCGCCGCGACCCGTTCCATCCCGGGCAATGGGTGTTTCCGATCGCCCGTCGCTGCACGCCCCTACGGGCGCGTTCGCCGGCATCGTCGTCGCCGAGGGGCGGGTCGACTACTTCCAGCAGTTCTACCGCGACGTTCGCCTGGGTGCGGGCACGACGGTCTCGCTGATGCATCGCAACGGCACGCTGGTGGCCCGCTATCCGGGCGCAGATGGGGCGATGGGCCAGCACTTCGGCATCGTCGAGGCGATGCTGGCGCTGCGCGATGCCGATCCCGAGGGCCCGATGCGCAGCGTCAGCCCGGTCGACGGCGTCGATCGGTTCGGTGCGCTGGCCATGGTGCCCGAGCAACCGCTGGCGGTGATCGTCACCCGCGATGCCGACATCGCGATGGCGCCGTGGCACCAGCAGACCGTGGGCACCATGGCCCGCACGCTGGCGATGGGCGTGCTGGCCGCGTTGCTGCTGGCCGTACTGCGTCGCCAGTTTCTGCGCTTGGACAAGACGCGCGCATCGCTCGAACTCTCGCGCGAGCGTTTTGCGCTCGCTGCGGCCGGCTCCGACGAAGGCATCTGGGACTGGGATGTGAGCGGCGACAGCGTCTTCGCGTCGGCCCGCGCGCGCGAGATCTTCGGGTTGCCGCCGGGGCCCGATACGCAGCCGCGCGCGACCTGGTTCGAAACGATTCGATTGCATCCCGACGACCAGGCGGCGCGGCGGCATGCGATGCAAGACCACATCAGCGGCCGCACGCCGGTGTACGAAGGCGAATACCGCGTGCTGCATGGCGAGCAGTGGCGCTGGGTGCGCGTGCGCGGCCTGTGCGTGCGCGACGCAGCAGGCGAGCCGGTGCGCATGGCGGGGTCGGTCACCGACATCGATTCGCGCCGGCGCGCCGAAGACGCGATGAAGCTGTCGGAGGAGCGCTACGCGCTGGCGATGGCCGGCCTCACCGGCGGCCACTGGGTGTGGGACACCGAGACCGACGCGCTGTTCGTCTCCGACAGCGTGCATCAGCTGTTCGGCCTGCCACCCAGCACCCGCATGGCGACCCGCACCGAATATTTCCGCAGCGTGCGCGTGCACCCCGACGACTGGGAGGGCCTGACCAAGGTCAACGACGACGTCGCGGCCGGCCGCGTGATCCGCTTCGACTACGAGTTCCGCAATACGATGAGTCGAGACCAACATAAC
>CAVZEK010000003.1:0-18083 GCA_963774185.1 uncultured beta proteobacterium | reverse complement strand
GCCCGTCGCTGACCGCCGCCGAGCGGGCGGCGCAGGAAGAACAGGATAAGCGACAAGCGGAAGAGCGCATCCGGATCGAGGAGGAAAAGCGCAAGCAAAGAGCCTTGCTGGCGCGTTTTCCCAACCAGGAAACCCACGACCGGGAACGGGCCGACGCACTGGCGCTGGTCGACTCGGTAACGGCCGCGGCGCAACGCCGGACCGAAGAGCTGCAGAGACAGCGCCGGTTTCTCGACCGCGAACTCGAGTTCTACCAGCCTCGATCCAACCAAGACACCGCCCAAGCTCAAGCGCCAGTCCGAGGAGGTCGACACCCAGCTGGCGGCGCAAAAGCGCTTCATCGTCGAACAGGATGTCGAGAAGGTGCGGGTCAACGCGCGCTTCGACGAGGAGCTGGCCCGGCTGAAGGTGCTGTGGGCGCAGCAGGCGGTGGTGGTGCAGCCGCCACCCGCAGCGGCCGGCCGGCCGGCATCGGCCGGCGTCAAGGCCGCAACCAAGCGCTAGGACAGTTTCTTCTTCAGCAGCTCGTTGACCTGAGCCGGATTGGCCTTGCCCTTGCTGGCTTTCATCACCTGACCGACCAGCGCGTTGAAGGCCTTCTCCTTGCCGGCCTTGAACTGCGCCACGTTGTCGGCGTTGGCGGCGATCACGTCGTCGACGATCTGCTCCAGGGCGCCGGCATCGCTCATCTGCTTCAGGCCCAATTCATCGATGAGAACATCCACACCGCTCGGAGGCCGACAAGCTTCTTCTCCGGTCCTCGTCCCAGATTCTGTCAAACAGCAGTTTGGCGGCCTTGGTGGATATGACTCCGTCGTGTTCGCGAAGCGCTAAACGGCCAAGCGTCTCACCACTGATCCAAAATTGCCAATCTGGCCCTTGGGTTTCGTTCATCTTCCGGCTAACTTCGCCAGCAACCCAAACAGCAACCCGCCTTACAAATGCATCGAGAAAGCTCTTGTCGTTTAGCCGTTCCGCGGGCAATGCGTCAGCGTCAGTGTTTCGAACACTGGCGGCTTCAAAGAGCAAAGCTTTAGCGTAAGAGCTAGTGACCTGAGACGCTAGATATGGCGCAAGTCCGTAATTGGACACGTATTTCTGGGCCAGCTCCCGCGGGAGAGGATGCATGTTCGAGCGCACCTCCTCGACCCACTCGGGGGCGATCGCGAGCGGCGGCAGGTCGGGGTCGGGGAAGTAGCGGTAGTCGGCGGCGTCTTCCTTGGTGCGCATCGCGCGGGTCTCGCCGGTGTCCGGATCGAACAGCACTGTGGCCTGCCCGATCGCGCGGCCGTCCTCGAGCTCCTCGATCTGCCAGCGGATCTCGAAATCGATCGCCTGCTGCATGAACTTGAAGCTGTTCAGGTTCTTGATCTCGCGCCGGGTGCCCAGCGCCGCGCCGGGCTTGCGCACCGACACGTTGGCATCGCAGCGAAAGCTCCCTTCCTGCATGTTGCCGTCGCAGATGCCGATCCAGGTGACGATCTTGTGCAGTTCCTTGGCATACGCCACCGCCTCGTCGGACGAGCGCATGTCGGGCTCGGTCACGATCTCCAGCAAGGGCGTGCCGGCGCGGTTCAGGTCGATCCCGGACTGGCCGACGAAGTCCTCGTGCAGCGACTTGCCGGCGTCCTCCTCGAGGTGGGCCCGCACCAGCCGCACGCTGCGCTTCTCGTCGCCGAGGTAGAACTCGACGACACCGCCCTGCACCACCGGGATCTCGTACTGGCTGATCTGGTAGCCCTTGGGCAGGTCGGGATAGAAATAGTTCTTGCGCGCGAAGATGCTGCGCGGCGCGATGTGCGCATTGACGGCCAGGCCGAATTCGATCGCCCGCTCCACCGCGCCCTTGTTCATCACCGGCAGCGTGCCGGGCAAGGCCAGGTCGACCGGCGCGGCCTGGGTATTGGGCGGCGCGCCGAACGCCGTGGGGGCGCGGCTGAAGATCTTGGAACGGGTGGACAGCTGCGCGTGGGTCTCGAAGCCGATCACCACTTCATAACCCTGGATCAACTTGCTTGCCGTAGACGATTCAGGCCGTTTTGCGGCAACGCTCAGTTCGACAGTTGCCATGTCAAATCACCTTTGGCTTCTGAAGATGGAAGTCGGTGGCCTGCTGCAGGCGATGCGCCACGTTGAGCAGCCGCGCCTCCGACAGGTAGTTGCCTATCAGTTGCAGGCCGACCGGCATGCCGCCCGCGCCGAAGCCGCAGGGCACGCTCATCCCCGGCAGGCCCGCGAGCGAGGCCGGCAGGGTGAAGATGTCGGCCAGGTAGTTGGCGACCGGGTCGTCGGCCTTCTCGCCGATCTTCCAGGCCACCGTGGGCGCCACCGGCCCGGCGATGACGTCGCATTCGCGAAAGGCCTGCTGGAAGTCGTTGGCGATCATGCGCCGCACTTTTTGCGCCTGCAGGTAATAGGCGTCGTAATAGCCGTGCGAAAGCACGTAGGTGCCGATCATGATGCGGCGCTTGACCTCGTCGCCGAAACCTTCGGCGCGGGTCTTCTGGTACATGTCGACCAGGTCGGCGTACTGGCGCGCGCGATGGCCGAACTTGACGCCGTCGAAGCGCGACAGGTTGGACGAGGCCTCGGCCGGCGCGATGATGTAGTACACGGGGATCGAAAGCTCGGTGAGCGGCAGCGATATTTCCACCAGCCGGGCGCCGAGCTTGCGGTACTGATCGAGCGCTGCGTCGATCGCCGCGCGCACGTCGTCGGCCAGGCCCGCACCGAAGAACTCGCGCGGGATGCCGATGCGCAGACCCTCGATCGAGTCGTCCAGGCAGCCGGTGAAGTCCTCGGCCGGGATGTCCAGCGAAGTCGAGTCGCGGTCCGGATCGGGGCCGCACATGGCCGACAGCAGCACGGCGCAATCACGCGCGCTGCGCGCCATCGGGCCGGCCTGGTCCAGGCTGGAGGCGAAAGCGATCATGCCGTAGCGCGAGGCCCGGCCGTAGGTCGGCTTGATGCCGGTGACGCCGCAAAACGACGCCGGCTGCCGGATCGAGCCGCCGGTGTCGGTGCCGGTAGCCGCCGGCGCGAGGCGCGCCGCCACGGCCACTGCGCTGCCGCCCGAAGAGCCGCCGGGAATGCGGGTGGTGTCCCAGGGATTGCGTACCGGGCGGTACGCCGAGTTCTCGCTGGAGGAGCCCATCGCGAATTCATCGCAATTGAGCTTGCCCAGGGTCACCGCGCCGGCCGCGGCCAGCCGCGAAACCACCGTGGCGTCGAAGGGCGAACGGTGGTTTCGCGGCTGGCCGCGGCTGGCGCGGTGACCCTGGGCAAGCTCAATTGCGATGAATTCGCGATCGGCTCCTCCAGCGAGACTGGCGTACCGCCCGGTACGCAATCCCTGGGACACCACCCGCGTCAGCTCGGCGGCGGCGCAGAGATGGCCGTGCGCCAGCACCTGCACGAACTCACGCTTGCTCAGGCTCACGCCGTGTCGCGAAGCCAAGCCGCGCCCGTTTGCCTCACTGATTGACCGGCGACTTCGGATCGAGCAGCAACGCCATCAGGTGGCGCAGCTGGTCTTCGTCGAGCAAGCCCTTGTGGCCGAAGCGCGGCATGTTGGAGCACGCCGCATAGGCTTTGCTGTTCCACAGCTTGCCCCACGTGTATTGAACGATCGGCGCTGCCGCTGCGTCGGTTGCGTCCTTCACGCCGCGCGCCTTGCCGTAGTTCCACAGGCTCGGACCGATGGTGCCGAACGAGATCTCTTTCTGGTCGATCTGATGGCAGTTGTAGCAGCTGGCGCCGTTGTCCTTGGTGGCCGCCGACGCATCGGTCCACGTCATGCCGCGGCCGTTTTGCGCCAGCTTCTCACCTTCGCGCCAATCGCCCAGGTAGCGGCCGTCGGCCGGCCAGCGGATGGTCGCCAGCGCCTGCGCCTCGATGCGCTTGGCCAGTTCTGGGCTCGGCGCGCCGGGACCCGAACAGGCCTGTTGCCCAAGGTCTTGCTCCAGGCGATCGACCTTGGCGATGCCCTGGTCGCGGAACGACGCCTTGATGGCGGCCAGAGCCTGTTGGTCGAGCTCGGCCGACGACGGTGTCGAGGCGCAACCTGCGATCGCGCATGCAAGAAGCAACGGCGCCATTCGAATCGCTGTGTTCATCGTTCGCACCTGAGGGTTAGCGTTTGATCGATGGCGCGATCGACTCGGCGCCCTTGGCGTTGACGCCCATGAATACACCGAGGGCCACTGTGGCTTCGGAGCCGAAGCCGGGATACGGGAAGCGCTGCTGCCGGTAGCAATCGTTCAACCGCAGCTGCATGCCCCACATCTGACCATTGCTCACTCGATAGGCCGGCCACGCAGCGAAGCCCACGCCGTCGCCCGGATTCTTGCTGAGGTTGGGCAGGTCCTGCAGGCGGATGCGTTTGCCGTCCTCGCCATGGCACGACGCACACGAAAAATCGTAGGGCCCGCCGCGGAAGTAGAACACCCGCTTGCCGATCTCGTACATGCGACGTTCGGCGACATGCCCCTGCGGCAAGCTGAAGCGAAGGCCCCTGGAGGCGGCGGCGACGTAAGTGGCCAGCGCGGTGACGTTGTTCTGCTCGCCGCTGCCAAACGGCGTGTTGGCGATCGCGGTGCCGTCAAGACCTTGCAGCGCCTGCATGCAGCTGACCAGCCGAGATTCCAGATCCTGCACACGACCGGTGTCGGCGAAGTAGCGCGGCAATTCGACGAAGGCGCCCTTGACGACACCGGGCCCCTTGCCGAGGTCACACAATTCGAGCGAGGCGCTCTTGGGTCCGCGTTTTTGTTTCCACAGTGCCTCACCCTTGGCCTCGAACAAATCGGCCGGGTTGCCGTCCTCGAGCATCTTGCGGTACTCCGCGATGCCATCGGCAGCCGACTTCTGCGCCTGTGCCGCGACACCGCCCAGCAGCGCGACGACTGCACCCACGATCAGTAGTGGTCTCACGATGCTTCCTCGTTCGTTGTCGGTGACGACGGCCAGCGCGTGGGGCGCAGACCGTTCACGTCACCGTGGCTTCGTCGGAGCGCTTGTCACCCCGGTTGTCCACCCAGTCCACCACGATCTTGTCGCCGGCCTTCGCGCCCTTGATGGTGAACTGAACAAAGGGGTTCTTCGAGATCGCCGTGCCCCACAACGCGTGGAACACCGGCTTGCCATTGAGCGACGCTTCGACCTCCTGGATGAACCAGGCGGGAACGGCCTTGCCTGCGCTGTCTTTGCGCAGGCCGGTCTCCATCTCGTGGCTCATCAACACGCGTACCAGCGCCTTGTCGCCTTGCGCTTGCGCGCGAATCCGCATCGGATCAGACATCCGTTGACTCCTGTGTCATTCATCCACGGCCCGGTTCAGCATGCTGCGGCAGCCGGTGGTCACCAGCGTCACCCGCCGCACCCGCCCAAAGTCACCTTGACCTCCTTTTGAGCGAACCACGCCGTGCCGTCGGCCATCAGCGCGACTGCATAGACGTTGCTCGACTGGGCCAGTTTCACCCGCGTCGCGAAACTCGGCTCCAGCGCCTCGTTGATCTCGAACACGGCGGCCAACGTGTTGGGGTTCTTCTCCACCAGCAGGGCCAAACGCTTCACATCGGGCAACGTGCATGCACAGGCCACTGGCACGACCGCCCCGTTCTCGGCGATGTCGGGCGCGGTCAGCGTGACCCCCTTGTTCTCCTGCGGCGCGGCGCCTCCCAACGCCTTGACCGCATCGGCAACCCCTTTGGCATCGAACGCCGCCTGCGGCCACGCGGCCCGAGCGGCGAGCGGCCACAAGCCGACAGCGGCCAGCAAGGCGGCCACCTCGGCACTTCGTTTGAGCATCACCCGCCGCCGCATCGTTGGTACCTCTCTACATCGCATCGTTCACTGCGACCAATGATAGGCGCCACGGCATGACCTTCGTGCCATGGCTTCCACTGGGGCACGCAGCCCTGCAACGATCAGGTGCGCGGGCCTGTCTCAGGCGACCTCGACCTCGGCGAAGCACGCCGCCACCGCGGGCGGCAGCGGGCAGTCGAGCAAGCGCGCCGCGATGCGCAACGACTCTGCAGCGGGCGCACCCAACTGGCCAGCAGGCGACAGCGCCACCGCCGCATCGACCCAACGCCGCACCAGCACAGGCCGCAACATCCACGGCAGCGCCTGCACGTCGTGCAATGCACTGACCAACGCGTTGGCGTCGGGCATGTCGCGGGTGGCACCGGCATCGGGCCAAGGCTGCATCACCTCGCGCCACCAGCGCTCGCCGCTGGTGGCCACACCCGACACCACATCGAGGTCGATCTCCGGGGCCGGCACGATGCGCGACAGGAACGCCCCGAAGCGGCCGATCTGCAGCGCCGTCTCGGTGGCCAGGCCCTCGAGTTCGACCTCGGCAGCGGCCGGCCGCGCCAACGACTGCACGTCACCCAGCGCGTGGCGAATCGCCAGCCAGCGCAGGCGATCGAGCGCGAACGCGCGACCGTCGGCAGCAATCAGGCGGCGCACCGCGCGCAGCAATTGCTGGCGCTTTTCGAGCGGGCCTTTGGCGACGCGGCCGACGAAACACTCCAACCACGGCCAGCGCTCGGATTCGTCGATCTTCATCAGCTCGTTGCGCAGCTCCTTGGCGCCCACGGTGTGGCGGCACTCGTCGCGCCACACCGCCATCTCGCGGGTGCGCCCCGGCGTGAGCAGCAGCGCCATCACGGCGGCATGCAGTTGGCCCGGGCCGGCCACCAGCGCGAATCGCTTGCGGCGTTGCGCCGCCTCTGCCGGATCGGGTGGCGCCGGCGCTGCGGCCGTTGTTGCAGGCTTGGGCGCCGCCGACGACACGTCGTCGTCCACGCCGCTCACAGCGACCCCGCCATCTCGAAGCGAAACACCGGCGCCAGCAAGCGAGTGGGGAACTGCGCGATCGCCTCGTTGTAGACCACGCAGGCGCGGTTGAAGCGCTGGCGCTTGTCGATCAACTGCGGGCCGAACTCGAACAGCGCCAGCATCTGTGTGGCCACCGTGTCGTTGGCGTGCAACGCGGCGTCGGATTCAATCTGGTTCAGCACGCGCGCCACGGTGGCGTTGAGTGCGCCCTCGGCAGTGGCCAAACTGGCCGCCGCGGCGGCGCGCGTGGGCCGCGAGCGCACCGCCTGGGCCGTCACCTGCAGTTGCTGCTGCGCCGAGCGCAACGCATCGACGGCACCGCGCCCGTTGGGCCACAAGTCCCACAGCGCTTGCGCCATGGTGTTGAGCACCTGGCCGCGCCGGTCAAGCAAGGCGTCGACCTGCGCCCAGGCCTCGACGATGTTGGCGCGCAAGCCGACCACGCGGTTGTGCGCGCCCACCATCCAGAAGCCGCAGACGACCAACCCGCCCAGCAGCAGCCATTGCGCGGAGCTCACCGTTGAACCCCCGCGAGCGCCGCAAGCTGCGTCATGAACGCAGCTCGCCGTCGCCCAGCACGATCCATTTTTGCGACGTCAGCCCCTCGAGGCCCACCGGTCCGCGGGCGTGGAACTTGTCGGTGGAGATGCCGATCTCCGCGCCCAGCCCGTACTCGAAGCCGTCGGCGAACCGTGTGCTGGCGTTGACGATCACGCTGGCCGAATCGACCTCGCGAAGAAAACGCATGGCGTGCCTGTGGTTGGACGTGAGGATCGCGTCGGTGTGATGCGAGCCGTGGCGGTTGACGTGCGCGATGGCCTCATCGAGGCTGTCGACCACCTTGACGCTGATGATCGGCGCCAGATATTCGGCCGACCAATCGGCGGGTGACGCCTCGACGGCATGCACCCCGGGCACGCCCCGCACTAGCGCCAGCGCGCGCTCGTCGCAGCGCATCTGCACCGCCTTGGCCGCAAACACCGCCGCGATGCGCGGCAGGAAGGTCGGCGCCTGCCGGGCGTGCACCAGCAGCGATTCGGCGGCGTTGCACGGGCTGTATTTCTGCGTCTTGGCGTTGTCGGTCACTGACAGCGCCATCTCCAGATCGACCTCGACATCGACGACCACGTGGCAGTTGCCGTCGAGGTGCTTGATCACCGGCATCTTGGCTTCGGCGGCGACGCGCTCGATCAGCCCCTTGCCGCCGCGCGGGATCATGACGTCGACCTGCTCGTGCATCGCCAGCAGGCAGCCCACCGCGGCGCGATCGGTGGTGGCCACCAGCTGCACCGCCTCGGCGGGCAGGCCGGCGCAGCTGAGCGCGCGCTCGACCAGGCACGCCAGCGCCAGGTTCGACGCCAGCGCCTCGGAACCACCGCGCAGGATCGCAGCGTTGCCGCTCTTGATGGCCAGCGAGGCCGCCTCGATCGTCACGTTGGGGCGGCTCTCGAAGATCATCGCAAACACGCCGAGCGGCACGCGCATGCGGCCCACCTGGATGCCGCTGGGCTGGCGCCTGAGCTCGCTGATCTCGCCGATCGGGTCGGCCATCGCGGCGATCTGTTCACAGCCGCGCGCCACGGTTTCGATGATGGTCGGCGTCAGCTTCAGGCGGTCGACCAGCGCGGGCTGCAAGCCGGCCGCCGCCGCGGCGTCGACGTCGCCGCGATTGACCTGCTGCAGCGCCTCGCTGTCGGCGCGCAGCAGGCGCGCCAGCTCGAGCAAGGCCGCGTTGCGCGCTGCCAGTGGCGCGCGCGCCATCGCGGTGGCAGCAGCGCGCGCGCAAGCGCCCAACTGCGCCATGTATTCGGGGATGTCCTTGGGAGTCATGTCAGGTCTGCGCGGCCGCCCGAAGGACCAGACGCGCCCCGGGACGCGGAGTGTCCCAGCCGCGAACGAAGTGATCTGGGGGCTGTCATGTCCCAGAGATTGTCCCACCCTCGCTAGAAATGCGCCAAAGCAGCCAGCCACAGTGGCGCGGTGAATGCAAACGCCACGGTAGAAATCACGATTGCGGCGGTCGCCGCGGCCTCGTCGGTGCGATAGCGTTGCGCGAAGATCAATGCATTGCTGCCCACCGGCAGCGCCGCGATCAGCACCACCACCGCCAACGCCTGGCCCGACAGACCGAACACCCAATGAGCCAGCGGCAACACGCAGGCCGGCATCACGATCAGCTTGATCGCTGCCAGTGCGATCGACTCGCGCACCGGGCCGCGCACGCCGTAGCGCTGCAGTGACAGGCCGATCAGCACCAGACACACCGGGACCACGGCACTGCCCAACACCTGCAGCAGTTGGTCGATCAATTCGGGCAGCTGCAGACCGGCGGCGTTGAACAACAGGCCCACCAGCAGCGGCAGCACGACCGGATGCACGACGATGTTGCGCAGCATCGTGCGCCAGGTGTCTGATCGCGAGGCCGCCGGCTGCGCACCGGCCAGGTCGTGCTCGACCAGCGCGGTCAGCACCGTCAGCATCACCAGGCCGTGCAGGCTGACGATCGTCAGGTGCAGCCCGAGGCCGCTCTCGCCGAACAACGCCGCCGCCATCGGGATGCCCACCTGCACGGCGTTGCCGTAGACGCTGGTGATCGCGCGCACCGCGGCACGCGCCGGGGCCTGGGCGTGGCTGCGCACACGCACCGCAGCGTAGACCACCAGCATCAGCACGAGCGTCGGCACGAAGAACGCCGCCAGCGTGCGCCACGGCAGCGTGGCCAGCGGCAGCCGCGCCGCGGTGCGAAACAGCAACGCCGGCACGAAGATCATGAAGGCCGCGTTGCCGAGCACCCGTGCGGTGTCGCCCTCGCCGAGCCAGCGCGCGCGGCCGGCCCACCAACCGATCGCGACGACGACGAACATCGCCAGCAGCTTGTGCAGCACCAGCCACGACATGGCGCGCCCGCCAGCTTGTCGATCAGCCGGACTTGCGCGCGGCGCGTTTCTTCTTCGCCGCCGGCTTCTTGGCCGCCGTTTTTTTGGCGACCGCCTTTTCCGCGACGGGCTCGGCGGGCGCGGTCTTCGCAGGCGCCTTCTTGGTCGCGGCCTTGGGCGCCGGTGCTTCATCGCCACTGCCGACGTCGGCTTTTGAAGTCTTCGCCGGCGCGCCCTTGGCGCCGCGCTGCGGCCGCGGCTCGAACTCGAACACCACCTTGCCTTCGTTGGGGTCGTAGCGCAGAAACGCCTTGAACTTGCGCCGCGTGCGGTTGGACACGAAGCCATCGAGCAAATCGGTGCGGCCGCCGGCCAAGCAGCTTGTGCATCTGCTCGTGCGCCACCGGCTGCTGCAGGATGATCTTGCCGCTCTTGAAGTCGCAGGTCTGCTTGGGGCCCACCGCGTGCTCGCACACGTAGCTGGTGCCGTGCTCGTAGACATGGCCCTTGCACTTGGGGCAGGCGCCGAGCGAGGTCTGGCCGGTGAAATCCACCGGCTCGCCGTCTTCCTGCGCGCGGCGCGCGTCTTCGCCGAAGTCGAATTCGAGCTTCCAGTTCTTGATGTCGTCGTCGTACACCAGGCGCAGCTCGGCCGAGAAGGGCCAGCCCGCCTTCGAACGAAAGCCTTCCAGCGGCCCGATCTTCTTGTCGCGCAGGAAGGCTTCGGCCTCGGCGATCTCGAAGCTGCGCGCGCCCGGGATCTTGGTGATGCTGAACTCGCAGGAGTCGCAGGCGAAGCGCCGGTAGTTCTCCTTCACCACGCCGCCGCAGTTGGGGCAGGGCGTGTGCAGCGTCGCGTAGTCGCCGGGGATGGTGTCGCGGTCGTACTCCTTGGCCTTGCGCACGATGCGCTCGGCCATCGCCGCCACGTCTTTCATGAACGCGCTGCGAGCGAGGCGGCCGTGCTCGATCTCCAGCAGGCGGTACTCCCAGTCGCCGGTGAGCTCGGGCTTGGTGAGGTCTTCGACGTCCAGCCCGCGCAGCAGCGTCATCAACTGGAAAGCCTTGGCGGTGGGCACCAGCTCGCGGCCGTCGCGGTGCATGTACTTCTCGTAGATCAGGCCTTCGATGATCGCCGCGCGCGTGGCCGGCGTGCCGAGACCCTTCTCGTGCATCGCGGCGCGCAGCTCGTCGTCTTCGATCAGCTTGCCGGCCCCTTCCATCGCCGACAGCAGCGTCGCTTCGCTGTAGCGCGCCGGCGGCCTGGTCTTCAGCGCCAGCACGTTGGTCTCGACGTTGCGCACCGTCTCGTCGGGCAGCACAGGAGCCAGGTTGGCGTCTTCGTCCTGCGCCTCCTTGCCGTACACCGCCTGCCAGCCCGCATTGACCAGCACGCGGCCATTGGTCTGGAAGCTGGTGCGCACCCACCGTCGTGATGCGCGTGGTGAGCAGGTATTCGGCCGGCGGATAGAACACCGCGATGAAACGCTTGACCACCAGGTCGTACAGCTTGGCCTCGGCCTCGGTGAGGTGCGTCGGCGTCTGCAGCGTCGGGATGATCGCGAAGTGGTCCGACACCTTGGCGTTGTCGAACACGCGCTTCACCGGCTTCACGTAGTCGGCCTTCAGCGCCAGCTTGGCGTGGCGCGCCAGCTCGCGCGACGGGCCGGGCAGGTCGGCCTCGGCCAGCACCGCCATCGTCTTCTTCACGACGGCCAGGTAGTCCTCGGGCAGCGCGCGCGAATCGGTGCGCGGGTAGGTCAGCGCCTTGTGGCGCTCGTACAGCGCCTGCGCCAGCGACAGCGTGGTCTTGGCCGAGAAGCCGAAACGGCCATTGGCCTCGCGCTGCAACGTGGTCAGGTCGTACAGCAGCGGGCTCGATTGCGAGCTCGGCTTGGACTCTTCGCTGACGCGCCCGCTCTGGCCGCGCACGGCCTGCTCGATGGCACGCGCGTCGGCTTCGTTCCACAACCGATCGGCGCGCGCCTCGGGGTCGTCCTCGTTCTTCTTCCACTTCGGATCGAACCACTTGCCCTCGTAGGTGCCGGCCTTGGCCAGGAACGCGGCCTTCACCTCCCAGTAGTCGCGCGCCACGTGCTTGCGGATCTTCTCCTCGCGCTCGACCACGATCGACAGCGTGGGCGTCTGCACGCGGCCCACGGTGGTGAGAAAAAAGCCGCCGTCGCGCGAGTTGAACGCCGTCATCGCGCGCGTGCCGTTGATGCCCACCAGCCAGTCGGCCTCGCTGCGGCTGCGCGCGGCGTCGGCCAGACCCGTGCATCTGCTGCGTCGCTGCGCAGCTCGTCGAAGCCGTCGCGAATGGCCTGCGGCGTCATGCTCTGCAGCCACAGCCGCCGGATCGGTTTGGCCGACTTCTTGTCGATGCCCGCGTACTGCACGATCAGGCGGAAGATCAGCTCGCCTTCGCGCCCGGCGTCGCAGGCGTTGATCAGCTCGCTCACGTCCTTGCGCTTGACGAGCTTCACCACCGCGCTCAGGCGCGACTTGGCCTTGTCGATCGGCGCCAGGTCGAAGTGCGGCGGCACCACCGGCAGGTGCGCGAAGCTCCACTTGCCGCGCTTGACGTCGTACGCCTCGGGCGCCTTGATCTCCACCAGGTGGCCCACCGCCGAGGTGACCACGTAGCGCTCGTTCTCGAAGTGATCGGCGTGCTTGTCGAACTTACCTGCCGCCGGCGTGAGCGCACGCACGATGTCCTGCGCGACGCTGGGCTTCTCTGCAATGATCAGTGACTTGCTCATTTCACCCGTTCGTTGGTCTCTCGGCTGCACCGCCCGCGAACGGCCCATCTGGCCGTGAGTGCATACAATGCCGCCCGTTCACGCGCGCGCACGCACACGCACGCGCGCGCGCCTGATTTCAATGTACCCAATGAAGACGACATTCAAAGACACCCATCCCGAGCGCGCGATTGCTGCCGCGCATGAGCCCCGCGACGCCGCCAATCCCGCCGCGGAACCCGCGGCCAAGAAGAACAAGGGCGGCCGACGCATCCAGGTGCGCCGCTCGGGCGTGCACGGCCGCGGCGTCTACGCGATCCGCAAGATCAAGAAGGGCGAGACGATCATCGAATACAAAGGCCAGATGATCACGTGGAGGCAGGCCGAGCGCCGCCATCCGCACAACCCGGAGGATCCGGACCACACCTTCTTCTTCCACATCGACGACAAACACGTCATCGATGCCAATGTCGGGGGCAATGCGGCGCGCTGGATCAACCACGCCTGCGACCCCAACTGCGAGTCCGACATCGACGAAGAGCGGCACCGCGTGTACATCAAGGCGCTGCGCAAGATCAGGCCCGGCGAGGAGTTGTTCTACGACTACGGCCTGGTGATCGACGAGCCCTATACGCGAAAAGTGAAGAAACAGTTTGCATGTCGTTGCGGCGCGTCCGACTGCCGTGGCACGATGCTCGCGCCCAAGCGCTAGAGATGAGCCCACCCCCGACGCGGCCGGGCGGCCGCCTCAGCGGTGTCCAGTTGGCAATGACCTGATCGCGTCGATCAGCCATGCAAGACCCCGTCACCCTGTCGTGGAACACCGAGCCGCTGTGGAGCGAGTTGTCGGCGTTGTTGCCGGGCTTGTCGATCGAGGTGGTAGCGCGCTGCGAGTCCAGCAACACCGTGCTGGTCGAGCGCGCGCGGCGCTCGGGCGGGTTGTCGGAGGCGGTGCCGTCGCGGCCCGGAGAGCTGGAGCCTCCCATCAGCGGCCCGATGCCGCTGCTGGCGACCACGCGCCTCGGGCGGCGCGCCGGCGACACGCAGCCGTGTCTGCTGGTGGCCGAGCAGCAGACCCGCGGCCGCGGTCGTTGGGGACGCAGCTGGCAATCCAGCGTCGGCGCCTCGCTGACCTGTTCGCTGGCCTTGCCGTTCACGCCGCCCGACTGGTCGGGGCTGTCGCTGGCGATGGGCGTGGCGCTGGCCGAGGCACTGACCCCAGCAGCCCCGCGCGACGGCGCGTCGATCGGATTGAAATGGCCCAACGACCTGATGCGAGTCGAAGACACACAGCCGCTGCGCAAGTTCGGTGGCGTACTGATCGAATCGGTGCCGGTCGGGCAACGCCGCATGGCCGTCATCGGGCTGGGCCTGAACATCGCCACGCAGCCGGTCGTCGATCTGCAGACCGGCTTTGCCTGCATGCAGGAGTTCGAGCCCGGCATCGACGCGCCGGCCGCGCTGGCGCGCATCGCCCGCCCCTGGGTCGAGGCCGTGCTGCAGTTTCAGCGCGAAGGATTTGCGCCGTTCAAGCCGCGCTTCGAGCGCCTGGACTGCCTGAAAGGCCGCGTGGTCACCACCACGCTCGACGACCTGCCCAGCGGGGTGGCCGAAGGCGTTGACGACCACGGCGCCTTGCTGGTGCGCGTGGGTCCGTCGCTGCGCACGATCGGTGTCGGCGATGTCAGCGTGCGTCCATCGAGTGGGCCCGCGATGTGATGCGGGGCCTGTTGATCGCGCTGGTGGTGGCCAACCTGCTGGTGCTCGCTTGGTCGCTCGACGTGCTGCCGGGCGTGTCGCGCCAACGCGAGCGCGAGCCCGAACGGCTGCGTCAGCAGGTGCATCCCGAGGCGGTGCAACTGATCACACCCACCGCTGCGAGCGCCGCGCTGCAGGCTGCCGCGGCGCAGCGATCGGGCACCGTGGCGGCGAGCGCGCCGTCGGCCGCGCCCGACGCGTCGGCCACCGTGTGCCTGGAGGCAGGGCCGTTCGCGGCCGGTGAGGTTGCTGCGGCTGAACGCGGCCTGCGCGAGTTGAAGTGGCCCGGTCTCGAGTGGACGCCGCAACGCTCGGAGCGCGGCGGCTTGTACATCGTCTACCAAGGCCGCTTCGCCGACGACACGGCGATGGCGCGGCGCCGCGACGACTATCGGCGCCAGCAGATCACGGCCGAAGAGGTGCGCAACTCGCCCGACCTGCAGCCGGGCCTTCAGTTCGGCCGCTACGACACGCGCGCTGCGGCCGATGCGGCGTTGTCGCAATTGACGCAGCAAGGCGTCAAGGCGGCGCGCGTGGTGACCATCAACATCCCGGTGGTGGTGACGCTGCTGCGCGTGGAGCGCGCCGATGGCGCGCTGGCGGCGCGGCTGGCGCAGCTCAACCTGCCGCCCGCGGGCTCGGGCTTCCGGCCTTGCGTGATGCCGCCGTGAGGGCGCCCAGCGCCGCCGCCAGCCAGAGCAACCACCATGCGTTGATGGCGCCGGCCGCCCGTGGTGTCGGCGTCGAGCTCCGACGGCGGCGGCGCGGCTTGCGGCGTTGCCACCGACGCCGCAGCGAGTTCGGCGTTGTCGAGCACCTCGGCGCGGCGCGCCGGCGGCACGTAGCCGGCCGGATCGCGCGCGTAGAACAGCGCCTGTTCGGCATCGAGCATGCCGGCACCGCAGGTGGCCGTGGTGCACAGGCAGCTCGCCGAGTTGTCGGCAGAACATGACGCCAGCCACGGGGATAACACGTGCGGCCGCGCCGAGACCGTCAGGCCGGCGATGAGTTGTTCAATCGTCAGGCCCGGGTTGACCGACAACATCAGCGCCGCCGTGCCGGCCACGATCGGCGTGGCAAAGCTGGTGCCGAAGCTGCGTGCATAGATGCTATCGCCGGCCGCGGTGACACCGCCGTTGTACAGCGTCAGCAGGCCGCCGTCGGTGAGCAACGCCCCCAGGGCCCGCCGACATCGTCGCCGCCCACGGTGGCCAGCGTGACCTCCGGGCCGAAGCTCGAGTAGTGCGCCTTGAAGCCATCGCGGTTGAGCGCTGCCACGGCCACCACGCCGCGGCAGTTGGCCGGCCGCGTCACGGCGCCGCGGCTGTTTCCCGCAGCGGCCACCACCAGCACGCCGAGCGATCGCAGCTCGTCGATGGCGGCTTGATAGGCGCGAGTGCACGGCTTGTTGCCGCCGAAACTGAGATTGATCACACGCACCGGATGGGCGTTGCGCGGCAACCAGCCGCGCCCGTTGCTCACCAACAAGCCGGCCGCCCAGCGCATGCCGTCGATGATGTCGGCCACTTCGGCACCGCACTTGCCGGCCACCCGCACCGGCACGATGCGCGCGTCCCAGCCCACCGCAGCGACACCTTCGTTGTTGTCGGTGCGAGCGGCCAGAATGCCGCTGACGATCGTGCCATGCCACGAGCTGTCGTGGGTCTCGCAGCTGGCGAACACGTCCTGCGCGCGCTCGGACTCGCTGACCCAGTCGCCCGGGTCGGTGGGATCGGTATCGCGGCCGCCGCCATCGTTGGCCATCGCAGCGTCGCTGACGACGTCGATGCCTGGCAGCCACGCGCCCTGCAACTCCGGGTGCGCGGTGACGCCGGTATCGAGCACCGCCACCGGCACCGACGCGCTGCCGGTGGTCAACGTCCACGCGCGCTGCAGACCGGGCACACCGCGCAAGCGCGACTCGATCGCATTGGCATCGGTGCCGCCCGCAGGCTGCAGCCACCACTGGCCGTCGGTGCCCGCAAAGAACGGATCGCTCGGTGTCGTGTTCTGCAGCAGCGACTCCCGGTCGTTGGGCTCTGCCCAGGCGACCTCGGGCGACGCGCGCAGCCGCGCCAGCATGGCGTCGATTTCGGTCGCTGACAGCGTGCGGCCGAACTCCAGCACATGCGCAGCGCGGCCGTGCGGCCGTATCGACGGCGCGCTTTGCGACGCGGCCGCATCGGCCAGGCCGACGGCGGCCACCACGCGCTGCAGGCGCTCTCGCTGCACGGCCGCGGGGTCGGCCTTGGCACTCAGGATCGTCGCGTCGCGCGCCGGCTCGGCATGCTCCGGCGCATTTGTCAATTCGACGATCAAGCCGCGCGGCGCTGCCGCCAGCGCGGCACTGGCGATCAGCAACGTCACCAGCGGCAAAAGGGCGGCGCGCAGCACCTGCAGCGCTGCACCGACGCGTGACACCGGCCGCACGGCCCGCGTCATCGCGCGCCGTGGGCGCCAGCGCAACACCATCTCCGCGACGCGCTGGCCGCAATGCAGCGGCCATGACATCGCGCCGCCCTGCGCCTCTCGAGCGACGGGTCGGGCTAGTGGATGGGTTGACGACGAGCGTGGCCACAGAAGTTCACCGTGGCCAAAGTATCGATGCCGCTCTCGTTGGCGGTAACCCTCAAACGGGCGGTAGACCCACACCGCGACGCGCATTCGCAGCGGCGCTGTTACGCGCGCATCGCGCGCGCGGCAGTGTCTATCGACGGCGCGGGCGCAGCGCCGTCACGGCGACGCACAGGGCGAGCAGCCAGGGCCACGACATCGTGCCGCCGCCACCACCGCCGGAGTTGGCGGGCGGGCTGACCACCGGCGCCGCGGCCGTGATCACCAGATTCGTCGAGGATGCGCCACCGCCGCTGTCGGTGATGTCAAGGCGCACGGTGAACGTGCCGCCGCCGTTGGTGGTGACGGTGGCCGTCGCAGCATTGTTCGTCGGCGCCCAGCGTGGCGATGCCACCGTTGTTGACCATCGTCCACTGATAGGTGCTGATCGTTTTCCCGCTGGCCGGCACCGAGGTCGAGCCGTCGAGCGTGACGGTATCGCCGGGTACGGGCGCGACTGGCGTTGCAAAGGCCAACGCCTGCGTTGCGCTCGGCGCGGGCACGGCCAACACGGCAGCATGCACGTCAAGCATGCCCGCGCCGCAGGTGCCGGTGGTGCAATAGCACTCCAGTTGCTGGGTCGTGGTCGGCGGTACGCAGGCCACGGTGCCCGCAGTGCCGCCAGTGGTCGGAAAGGCACGTGCCGTGGCCTGCAGCATCGAGCGCACCTGCGAGGGAGTGAGCGCCGGATTGACCGACAGCATCAGCGCCGCCGTACCCGACACCAGCGGCGCCGAGAAGCTGGTGCCCACCGAGATGTTGAAGCTGTCGCTGTACGTGTTGGTGCGCGGGCGTGGTGATGCCGGTGTTGGTCGCGGTCAAGATCGGGATACAGGCAGGGGTCGCGACCGGCAAAGGTTGACGCAATTGCCCGCCGGTGCCGAAATCGAGATCTGCGGGACCGACGTCGGAGAAACCGACCTTGGTCCCGATGTGGCGCAGTCCGCCGACGCCGATGGCACCGGCGCAATTGGCGGGCTGGCCCACCGCGAGGCCGGCGTCGTTGCCAGCGGAGATCACCACACTGGCACCCGCATTGTTGACCGCGCGTCACCGCGGTCTTGGTAGGTCGGGCCGCATGTCGTCGTGGCCGATCCCAGACTCATGTTGAGCACCTTGGCCGGGAACGGGTTGGCCGGCCCGGTGCCGAACGCGCTCGGGATGTTGATGCCCGCGGCCCAATACATGCCCGCGACCACGTCGGACATGAAACCACCGCACTTGCCGAGCACGCGCACCGGCATCACAC
>CAVZEK010000002.1:0-120224 GCA_963774185.1 uncultured beta proteobacterium | reverse complement strand
GTTCGTTCTCGGGCGCGGCCCAGCTGCCTAGCATCGGCGCATCGTTGTTGATTCGCGGCCGCCACGCGCCGCGCTTGCCATGACACCCCCTGCTTCCCTGCGGCGCCTGTTGCTTGCCGTTGCATTGGGCCTGGCTGCCGCCACCGGCGTGCTCGCCAAGGACATCACGCTGCTCAACGTCTCCTACGACCCGACGCGCGAGCTCTACCAGGAGTTCAACGCGGCCTTCGCCGAGCACTGGAAGGCGAAGACCGGCGACGACCGTCACCGATCAAGCAGTCGCACGGCGGCTCGGGCAAGCAGGCGCGCGCGGTGATCGACGGCCTGGAGGCCGACGTCGTCACGCTGGCGCTGGCCTACGACATCGACGCGATCGCCGAGAAGGGCGAAGCTGCTGCCCGCCGACTGGCAGAAGCGGCTGCCGAACAACAGCGCGCCGTACACCTCGACCATCGTCTTCCTGGTGCGCAAGGGCAATCCCAAGGGCATCAAGGACTGGGACGACCTGGTCAAGCCGGGCGTCGCGGTCATCACGCCGAACCCGAAGACCTCCGGCGGCGCGCGCTGGAACTACCTGGCCGCCTGGGGCTACGCGCTGCAAGCAGCCCGGCGGCGACGAGGCCAAGGCGCAAGCGAGTTCGTCGCGCAAGCTCTATCAGCAACGTGCCGGTGCTCGACTCCGGCGCGCGCGGCTCGACCGACGACCTTCGTCCAGCGCGGCATCGGCGACGTGCTGCTCGCCTGGGAGAACGAGGCGCATCCTGGCGGTCAAGGAGCTCGGCGCCGACAAGTTCGAGATCGTCGTCCCGCCGGTCAGCATCCTGGCCGAGCCGCCGGTCGCGGTGGTCGACAAGGTCGTCGACAAGCACGGCACGCGCGAGGTGGCCGCAGGCCTATCTCGAGTACCTCTACTCGCCCGAGGGCCAGGAGATCGCCGCCAAGCAACTTCTACCGGCCGCGCATCGACGGCGGTCGCCGCGAAGTACGCCAAGCAGTTTCCCGAAGCTCGAGCCTGTTCACCATCGACGAGGTGTTCGGCGGCTGGGCGAAGGCGCAGAAGACGCACTTCGCCGACGGCGGCGTCTTCGACCAGATCTATCGCCGGCCAGGAACGTGACGCCGACGACGTGACCGCGCATGCAGCCGTCCGCGCACGCTGCTGCAAGCGCCACAGCGTGCTGCCGGGCTTCGGCCTGGCGCTGGGCTTCACGCTGCTCTACCTGAGCCTGATCGTGCTGATCCCGCTGGCGGCGGCGTTCCTGAAGACGGCCACGATGACGCTGGCCGGCGTTCTGGCGACGCCGTGACCGCGCCGCGCGTGCTGGCCTCGTACCGGCTGACCTTCGGCGCGTCGCTCGCTGGCGGCGCTGGTCAACGCGGTCTTCGGCCTGCTCGTGGCCTGGGTGCTGGTGCGCTACCGATTTCCCGGGCAAGCGCGTCGTCGACGCGCTGGTCGACCTGCCGTTCGCGCTGCCGACCGCGGTGGCCGGCATCGCGCTGACCGCGCTCTACGCGGCGAACGGCTGGATCGGCCAGCTGGCTCGAGCCGCTCGGCATCAAGGTCGCGCTTCACGCCGCTCGGCGTCGTGGTCGCGCTGACCTTCATCGGCCTGCCGTTCGTCGTGCGCACGCGTGCAGCCGGTGCTCGAGGACCTCGACGCGGAGCTCGAGGAGGCCGCGGCGAGGCTGGGCGCCAGCCGCTGGCAGACCTTCTGCGCGCGTGATCCTGCCGATCGCTGGTGCCGGCGCTGCTGACCGGCTTCGCGCTGGCCTTCGCGCGCGCGCTCGGCGAGTACGGCTCGGTCATCTTCATCGCCGGCAACATGCCGATGGAGACGCGAGATCGCGCCGCTGCTCATCGTCACCAAGCTCGAGCAGTACGACTACGCCGGCGCCACGGCGATCGCCGTGGTCATGCTGGTGGCGTCGTTCGCGCTGCTGCTGGCGATCAACCTGCTGCAGTGCGTGGACGCGCGCGCGCCAGGGCAGTCGTGAGCCGCATGACGCGCCATGCCGCGCGCCGCGCTCGACTCGCGGCCGCGGCGCCGCGCGCATCGCGGCGGCCACGACCGAGCCGCGCTGGGTGCGCTGGCTGCTGATCGCGCGTCGCGCTGGCGTTCCTGGCGCTGTTCCTGTTCGTGCCGCTGGCCGCCGTGTTCGCCGAGGCGCTGCGCAAGGGCGTCGGCGTCTACCTCGCGGCGCTGTCAGCGAGCCCGACGCGCTGGCGGCGATCCGGCTGACGCTGCTCGCCGCGGCGATCGCCGTGCCGCTCAACCTGGTCTTCGGCGTCGCCGCGGCCTGGGCGATCGCCAAGTTCGAGTTCCGCGGCAAGAGCGTGCTGATCACGCTGATCGACCTGCCGTTCTCCGTCTCGCCGGTGATCGCCGGCCTGATCTTCGTGCTGCTGTTCGGCGTGCAGGGCTGGTTCGGCCCGTGGCTGCGCGAGCACGACATCAAGATCATCTTCGCCGTGCCGGGCATCGTGCTGGCGACGATCTTCGTCACCTTCCCGTTCGTCGCGCGCGAGCTGATCCCGCTGATGCAGGCGCAGGGCACCGAGGAGGAAGAGGCGGCGCGCGTGCTCGGCGCCGGCGGCTGGCAGATCTTCTGGCGCGTCACGCTGCCCAACATCAAGTGGGGGCTGCTCTACGGCGTGATCCTCTGCAACGCCCGCGCGATGGGCGAGTTCGGCGCGGTCTCCGTCGTCTCCGGCCACATCCGCGGCCAGACCAACACCATGCCGCTGCACGTCGAGATCCTCTACAACGAATACAAGTTCGCCGCCGCCTTCGCCGTCGCCTCGCTGCTGGCGCTGCTGGCGCTGGTGACGCTGGTGCTCAAGAACGTCGGTCGAGTGGCGCGTGCAGCGCAGCGAGCGCGAGCGCCGGCGCGACGCACGGAGTGACACGCGTCATGAGCATCGAAGTCCGCAACATCAGCAAGCGCTTCGGCAGCCACGGTCGTCTGCGACGACGTGAGCCTCGACGTCCCGGCCGGCGAGCTGGTCGCGCTGCTCGGGCCCTCGGGCTCCGGCAAGACCACGCTGCTGCGCATCATCGCCGGGCTGGAAGTGCCCGACGCGCGGCAGCGTGCTGTTCCACGGCGAGGACGCGACCGACGCCGACGTGCGCGAGCGCCAGGTCGGCTTCGTCTTCCAGCACTACGCGCTGTTCCGGCACATGACGGTCTTCGAGAACGTCGCCTTCGGCCTGCGCGTGCGGCCGCGCGCGACGCGGCCCGGCGAAGCCGGAGATCCGGCGCAAGGTGATGGAGCTGCTCGAAGCTGGTGCAGCTCGACTGGCTCGCCGACCGCTATCCCGCACCAGCTCTCCGGCGGCCAGCGCCAGCGCATCGCGCTGGCGCGCGCGCTGGCGGTCGAGCCGAAGGTGCTGCTGCTCGACGAGCCGTTCGGCGCGCTCGACGCCAAGGTGCGCAAGGAGCTGCGCCGCTGGCTGCGCCGCCTGCACGACGAGATGCACGTCACCAGCGTCTTCGTCACGCACGACCAGGAGGAGGCGCTGGAGGTGGCCGACCGCGTCGTGGTGATGAACGAGGGCCGCATCGAGCAGGTCGGCACGCCCGACGAGGTCTACGACCAGCCGGCCACGCCGTTCGTGCTGCAGTTCCTCGGCGACGTGAACCTGTTCCACGGCCGGCTCGGCCACGCACCCGGCGGCGTGACGGCCGACGGTCCGACGACGTGAGCTACGTGCGCCCGCACGAACTGCGATCCTCGTGGCCGCGCCCGACGGCGGGCACGCTCGCCGGTGACGCTGTCGCAGGTGCTGACCGTGGGCCCGCAGACGCGGCTCGAGTTCCAGCGCGACGACGGCAGCTTTGTCGACGTC
This sequence comes from uncultured beta proteobacterium, assembly GCA_963774185.1. Taxonomy (GTDB): domain Bacteria; phylum Pseudomonadota; class Gammaproteobacteria; order Burkholderiales; family Burkholderiaceae_C; genus JAEUPI01. Next base: position 116,376 of record CAVZEK010000002.1, on the reverse strand, counting down.
GAGCTGCCGCGCACGCGCTGGTTGCAGTTGCGCGATCGCTGCAGTTGGCTGCGGGCGGCCACGCCCACCTGCGGCCGCGCCGCGTGACGCGATTCGTCGTCGGCGGCGAGGCCGCGTCGAGCCGACCCGGCAGCGATGATCTGAGGGGCCGCCCGGCGCGGCGCTACAGCCCGTGGTCGGTGCCCGGCGGCGAGTCGAGCGCGCGCCGACCAGCGCCTTGGTCAGCGGCGGCGCGAAGGTGGCGATGAAGTCGTAGACGTAGCTCGCGCAGGTAGCTGCCACGACGCACTGCCAGCCGCGTCATGTTGGCGGCGAACAGATGGCGCGCGTCGATGGCGCGCAGGTGAACGTCGCGCGACTCGTCGAAGGCGATCGCGGCGACGATGCCCACGCCCATGCCCAGCTCGACGTAGGTCTTGATGACGTCGGCGTCCATCGCCGGCAGCACCACGCTCGGGCGTCAGGCCGGCCTTTTGCGAAGGCCTCGTCGATGTGCGCGCGGCCGGTGTAGCCCGACTCGTAGGTGACGATCGGAAAACGCGCCAGCTGCTGCAGCGTGAGCGCCCCGCCGCGCTGCGCGAGTGCGGTCAGCTCATGATCGACCGGCACCACGACCGCGTGGGTCCAGCGGTAGCACGGGCAGCGCCACCAGCTCGTCGTACTGCGCCAGCGCCTCGGTGGCGACGCCGACGTCGGCGCTCGCCCTCCAGCAGCATGCGCGCCACCTGATGCGGCGAGCCCTGGTGCAGGTGCAGCGCCACCTGCGGGTGGCCGGCGCGGAAGTCGCGCACCGCATGCGGCAGCGCGTAGCGCGCCTGCGAGTGGGTGGCCGCGATGCGTCAGCGTGCCGCGACCCTGTTGCGCGAAGTCGTCGCCGGCGCGCTTGAGGTTGTCGGCCTCTTCGAGCAGCCGCTCGACGATCGGCAACAGCGCCTCGCCGGGCGCCGTCAGGCCGGTCAGCCGCTTGCCGGCGCGCACGAAGATCTGCAGCCCGAGCTCGTCTTCGAGCTCGCGGATCTGGCGGCTGACGCCGGGTTGCGAGGTGTGCAGCGTGGCCGCCACCTCGGTCAGGTTGAAACCGCGGCGCGCGGCCTCGCGCACCGATCGCAGTTGCTGGAAGTTCACGCCGTCGCCGGCGGCGCTGCGCGGCGCCGCATCGATGTGCAGGGAGCGCATTGTCGAGGCGTCGCTGCACGCGCCAACGATTCAGTAGTTGTTTGCTCATGCGCCCGGCGCACAAGGGGGCGCGCTCTGGCGGCGCTTTCAGCGCTCGGCCAAGCCGATCACGCCGCCGCCCAGGCACACCTCGCCGTCGTACAGCACCGCCGACTGGCCCGGCGTCACCGCCCACTGGGCGTCGTCGAACGCGAGCGCGAAATCCGCGTCACCTTGCGCCAACAACGTGCATGCGGCGTCGGCCTGGCGATAGCGCGTCTTGGCGGCGTAGCGGCCAGCGATCGGCGCGCGGCCTGCCACCCAACTGGCGTCGGCGGCGCGCAGCGAGCCCGATTGCAGCCATGGATGGTCGTGCCCCTGCACCACACGCAGCACATTGCGCGACAAGTCCTTGCGTGCCACGTACCACGGCGCATGATGGGCGCCGCCGCGCTGGCCCCTGGGCTTGAGGCCGCCAATGCCCAGACCCTGTCGCTGCCCCAGCGTGTAAAAGCTCAGGCCCACGTGGCGGCCGATCGCGCGGCCGCGGTCGTCTTCGATCGTGCCCGGCTGGTGGTTCAGATAGCGGTTCAGGAACTCGCGAAACGGCCGCTCGCCGATGAAGCAGATGCCGGTGGAGTCTTTCTTCTTCGCATTGGGCAGGCGGATTTCGGCGGCCAGCTCACGCACCTGGGTCTTCCTCAACTCGCCCACCGGAAACAGCGTGCGCGCCAGCTGCTGCTGGTTCAGACGGTGCAGGAAGTAGCTCTGGTCCTTTGTGCCGTCAAGGCCTTTGAGCAGCTCGAAGTGACCATCGCTTTCTCGCACCCGGGCGTAGTGACCGGTGGCGATGTGTTCGGCCCCCAGTCTGAGCGCGTGATCGAGAAACGCCTTGAACTTGATCTCGGCGTTGCACAGCACGTCCGGATTCGGCGTGCGGCCGGCCTGGTATTCGCGCAGGAACTCGGCGAACACGCGGTCTTTGTACTCGGCCGCGAAGTTGACGTGCTCGAGCTCGATGCCGATCACGTCGGCCACCGCGGCGGCGTCGACGAAGTCGATGTTGGACGAGCAGTATTCGCTGTCGTCGTCATCCTCCCAGTTCTTCATGAAGATGCCGACCACTTCGTGGCCCTGGCGCTTGAGCAGCCAGGCCGCGACCGCGGAGTCGACCCCGCCGGACAGGCCGACCACCACACGCGACGCACGCATGGGGCGATTTTAGGTTTGCCCCGTTGCGCCGCCGGGGCGCAGGGCTACACCGTCTTGTGCGTGCCGTCGCAAAACGGCTGGTGGCCGGTCTGCTTGCAGCCGCAGAAGTACACCGTGGCGGTTTCGGTGGCGGTGTACTTGATCGGCGCATAGGGGCCGCCCTTGTGCGAGCCGTCGCAGAACGGTTGGCTCTTGCTGTTGCCGCACTGGCACCAGAAGTAGTCTCGACCGGGCTCCACATGAACGGGAAAAGGGGCCCTTTGCGCGATCGTGGCGGCCATGACTGCTCCTCGTCGGGATGGCGCTGCGCAGTATGGCGCAGCCGAGCCCATCAGGGCGACGCCAGCGGCGGCAAGTGCAGGCTCGGGTCGCTGAACACCAGGTCCAGCGGGTGGCGCCGGCCGGCGCGGTGATCGTCGACGCAACGCATCAACAGCGGGCTGCGGTGGCGCGGCAGGCACGCGCGCAGTTCCTGCGGGGTGAGCCACAGGGTGCGCGCGATCTCCGGGTCGAGCGCGTGCCCCGGCAACGGCTCGCTGACCTGGCCGCTGAAGGCCAGGCGCAGGTAGGTCACGTCGCTGGGCGGATTGGCCCGCTGGGCGCGCGACAGGTACACGCCCACCAGGGCGTCGGGCGTGAAGCGGCGGCCGGTCTCCTCGAGCGCCTCGCGGATCACGCCTTCGATGGGCGATTCGCCGGGGTCGAGATGGCCTGCGGGGTTGTTGAGCAACAAGCCCTCGGGCGTGTGCTCTTCCACGAGCAGGTAGCAGCCGTCGCGCTCGACGATGGCGGCCACCGTGACGCTGGTCTTCCACGCTGCGAGTGGCATGGCGCGATGGTACGTCGCGCGGCAATCGGCATCATCGTGGCCGGCACGCACAGCAAACTTGTGTAAGCTTCGCAGCCCCCGTGTGCTGCCCGGGCGGCTGAACAAGACCCCCGCGAGGAGACCTCCATGTTGATCGGCGTGCCGCTCGAGACGGTTGCGGGTGAAACCCGCGTCGCCGTGACGCCCGAGACGGCCAAGAAGCTCAAGGCCCAGGGCCACATCGTGCGTGTGCAGTCGGGTGCCGGCGTGGCGGCCAGCGCGACCGACGCGGCCTACGAGGCGGTGGGTGCCGAGATCACCGACCGTGCGGGTGCGTTTGGCTGCGAGCTGGTGCTCAAGGTGCGCTCGCCGCAGGCCGACGAGTTGTCATTGATGAAGCGCGGCACCGCGCTGGTGGGCATGCTCAACCCGTTCGATCGCGACGGCCTGCAGCGACTGGCCGGCGCCGGGCTGACCAGCTTTGCACTCGAGGCCGCGCCGCGCACGACCCGCGCGCAGAGCATGGACGTGCTGTCCTCGCAGGCCAACATCGCCGGCTACAAGGCGGTGGTGCTGGCGGCCGACCGCTACCAGAAGTTCTTTCCGATGCTGATGACCGCAGCCGGCACCGTGAAGGCCGCGCGCGTGGTGATCCTGGGCGTCGGCGTGGCCGGGCTGCAGGCCATCGCCACCGCCAAGCGACTGGGCGCCGTGATCGAGGCCAGCGACGTGCGGCCGAGCGTCAAGGAGCAGGTCGAGTCGCTGGGCGGCAAGTTCATCGACGTGCCCTACGAAACCGCCGAGGAGAAGGAAGCCGCCGAAGGCGTGGGCGGCTATGCACGGCCGATGCCGCAGAGCTGGCTCGACCGCCAGAAGGTCGAGGTGGCCAAGCGCGTGGCCGCGGCCGACATCGTGATCACCACCGCGCTGATTCCCGGGCGTGCCGCACCGGTGCTGGTGACCGAGGAGATGGTCAAGGCCATGAAGCCAGGCAGCGTGATCGTCGACCTGGCGGCGCCGCAAGGCGGCAACTGCCCACTCACCGAAGCTGGCAAGACGGTGGTCAAGCACGGCGTCACGCTGGTCGGCGAAACCAACCTGCCGGCGCTTGGTGGCGGCCGACGCGAGCGCGCTCTATGCCCGCAACGTGCTCGACTTCCTGAAGCTGCTGTTCACCAAGGAAGGCGCCTTCCAGGTGCCGATGGACGACGACATCGTTGCCGCGTGCCTGATGACCCGCGACGGCGAAGTCCGTCGCCCGGCCTGATGTCGCGGCGAAGTCACGAGGAAATGCAATGGACTTGTCAGCCCCACGATCACCAACCTGATCATCTTCGTGCTCGCCATCTACGTGGGCTACCACGTGGTGTGGACCGTCACCCCCGCGCTGCACACGCCGTTGATGGCGGTGACCAACGCGATCTCGGCGATCGTGATGGTCGGCGCGATGCTCGCCGCGTCGTTCACCGAAACCGAGCTCGGCAAGGCGATGGGGGTGGCCGCCGTGGCGCTGGCCGCGGTCAACATCTTCGGCGGCTTCCTGGTGACGCGCCGGATGTTGGAGATGTTCAAAAAGAAGTCGCCGCAGAAGAAGGCGCAATGACGAGACAACCACCCATGGCGACTTCTTCGGCGAAGGCTGACTTGCTGCAGGCAAGTCAAGCGAAGCGGCCGGAGCCAAAGAACGGGAAGCCAATTCAATGAGCCTCAACCTCGTCACGCTGCTGTATCTGGTGGCCAGCGTCTGCTTCATCCAGGCGCTCAAGGGCCTGTCGCATCCCACCACGTCGCTGCGCGGCAATCTGTTCGGCATGGTCGGCATGGCCATCGCCATGCTCACCACCGCCGCGCTGATCGTGAAGATCGCCGGCTCGGCGCAGAGCATGCTGTGGGTGCTGGTGGGCCTGGTGGTCGGTGGCGGTTACGGCGCCTGGCGCGCCAAGACCGTCCAGATGACCGCGATGCCGCAGCTGGTGGCGTTCTTCCACAGCATGATCGGCCTGGCCGCGGTGTTCATCGCGGTGGCCGTCGCGGTGGAGCCGCATGCGATGCTGCAGGGGCTGCACAAGGGCGATCCGGTTCCCACCGGCAACCGGCTCGAGCTCGCACTGGGCGCGGCGATCGGCGCCATCACGTTCTCGGGCTCGGTGATCGCCTGGGGCAAGCTGACCGGCACCTACAAGTTCCGCCTGTTCCAGGGCGCGCCGGTGGTCTTCAAAGGCCAGCACATCGTCAACCTGGTGCTCGGGCTGGCGACGATCTTCTTCATCGTCGGCTACACGCTGACCGAAGCGCGCATCGACTTCTGGCTGCTGGTCGCGTTGAGCTTCGTGCTCGGCGTGCTGATCATCATCCCGATCGGCGGTGCCGACATGCCGGTGGTGGTGAGCATGCTCAACAGCTACTCGGGCTGGGCCGCGGCCGGCATCGGCTTCTCGCTCGAACAACAGCATGCTGATCATCGCCGGCTCGCTGGTCGGTTCATCGGGCGCGATCCTGTGCTACATCATGTGCCGGGCGATGAACCGCTCGTTCTTCAGCGTGATCCTCGGCGGTTTCGGCGGCGAGGTCAGCGGGCCGGCGGCCGGCGCGCAGCAGCGCACGCGTCAAGAGCGGCAGCGCCGACGATGCGGCGTTCATCCTCGGCAACGCCGAGACGGTGATCATCGTGCCCGGCTACGGGCTTGGCGGTGGCACGCGCACAGCACGCGGTGAAGGAGCTGGCGTCCAAAGTTGACCGAGAAGGGCGTGTCGGTCAAGTACGCGATCCATCCGGTGGCCGGCCGCATGCCGGGGCACATGAACGTGCTGCTGGCCGAAGCCGAGGTGCCGTACGACCAGGTGTTCGAGATGGAAGACATCAATGGTGAGTTCGGCCAGGCCGACGTGGCGATCATCCTCGGCGCCAACGACGTCGTGAACCCGGCCGCGCTGATCAAGGGCAGCCCGATCTACGGCATGCCGATCCTGGAGGCGCACAAGGCCAAGACGGTGATCGTCAACAAGCGCAGCATGGCCACCGGCTATGCGGGCCTGGACAACGATCTCTTCTACATGGACAAGACCATGATGGTGTTCGGCGACGCCAAGAAGGTGGTCGAAGACATGGTCAAGGCGGTCGAATGACTGTGACGCGGGCTCGCTACTCGCGGTCGCGGACCGCGAACGCGTCGGGCCAGCGGCTAACGCAATCCGCTGGTGTACTTGCGCAGCACCCGCTCGCGCATCTCTTCGGCCGTCGAGCAGCGCAGCGCATCGAACGGGCAAACCGCCCAGACGCTGCAAGGCACCGTCGCGTCCGCGCTATCGAATCCCCTGATCAGATCGGTGCATGTGTCCCCCAGAATCGCCGCGACAGCAGGAGCGCCTGAGATGGAAAAGATCTGGCTGAAGCAATACCCCGCGGGCGTGCCGGCACAGATCGACGTCACGCTGTACGCATCGCTGGTCACGTTGATGGAGGAGAGCTTCGTCAAGTACCGCGCACTGCCCGCTTACGTCTTCATGGGCAAGACGGTGACGTTCGGTCAGATCGACGACGCGTCGCGCGCGCTGGCCGCCTATCTGCAGACGCTCGGCCTGGACAAGGGCGACCGCGTGGCGGTGATGCTGCCCAACGTGCCGCAATACCCGGTGGCCGTGGCGGCCATCCTGCGTGCCGGCTATGTGGTGGTCAACGTCAACCCGCTGTACACGCCGCGCGAGCTCGAACACCAGCTCAAGGATTCGGGCGCCAAGGCGATCGTGATCCTCGAGAACTTCGCCGTCACGCTGGCGCAGGTGATCGATGCGGTGCCGACCAAGAAGGTGCTGCTCGCCGCGATGGGCGACATGCTGGGCCTGATCAAGGGCACGATCGTCAACCACGTCGTGCGCAAGGTCAAGAAGATGGTGCCGGCGTTTTCGCTGCCGCGGCGCTGTGCGCTTCAACGACGCGCTGGCGCAGGGCCGGCGCAAGACCTACACCGCGCCCAAGGATCGGCGCCGACGACATCGCGGTGCTGCAGTACACCGGCGGCACCACCGGCGTCAGCAAGGGTGCGGTGCTGCTGCATCGCAACCTGGTGGCCAACCTGCTGCAGGCCGAGGCCTGGTACCAGCCGGCGCTGAAGAAGATCCCGCCCGGCGAGCAGATCGTCACCGTGTGCGCGCTGCCGCTGTATCACATCTTCGGCTTCAACACCAACATGATGCTGGCCATGCGCATGGGCGGCTGCAACATCCTGATCCCCAACCCGCGCGACATCCCTGCAGTGCTCAAGGAGCTGTCGCATCGCAGGTTCCACAGCTTTCCGGCGGTCAACACGCTGTTCATGGCGCTGGCCAACCATCCCGACTTCGACAAGGTCGACTGGAGCTCGCTCAAGATCTCGGTGGGCGGTGGCATGGCGGTGCAGCAGGCCACCGCGCGCCTGTGGCTCGAGAAAACCGGCTGCCCGATCTGCGAAGGGCTACGGCCTGTCGGAGACCAGTCCGTCGGCCACCTGCAACCCGGTGGACGCCACGGCCTACTCGGGCAACATCGGGCTGCCGATGCCCAACACCGAACTCGCGCTGCTCGACGACGACGGCCGCGAAGTGCCGCTGGGCACGCCCGGCGAGATCGCGATCCGCGGGCCGCAGGTGATGGCAGGGCTACTGGCAGCGGCCCGACGAAACCGCCAAGGTGATGACGGCCGACGGCTTCTTCCGCACCGGCGACATCGGCGTCGTCGACGAGCGGGGCTACTTCAGGATCGTCGACCGCAAGAAGGACATGATTCTCGTCAGCGGCTTCAACGTCTACCCCAACGAGATCGAAGACGTGCTGACGCAGATGCCCGGTGTGCTCGAGGCGGCGGCCGTCGGCATTGCCGACGCCAAGGCCGGCGAGGCGGTCAAGGTGGTGATCGTCAAGCGCGACCCCGCGCTCACCGAGGCCGACGTGCGCGCGTACTGCGAAGCCAACCTCACCGGCTACAAGCGGCCCAAGGTGGTGGAGTTCCGCAAGGACCTGCCCAAGACACACGGTGGGCAAGGTGTTGCGGCGCGAATTGCGCGACAGGAATAGGCCCACCCCCGAAGCGGCCTGGCGGCCGCCTCCCCCTCGAGGGGGCGACAGCAGCGGACCGGCGAGCCGGATCCGCAGTGTTCACTCGACGATGTGCCTTCGGTGCAGGTCACAGCCTACGCCGACGCTGACGCCGCTTGGCTGTGTGTCGACGCATGGGACACTTGGTGCCCATGTCCGTGCCGCGCATTCACGTCGACCGGCCGCTGGCGCCGGGTGCCGAGTTCGCGCTGGGCGCCACCGCCACCCGCCACGTGCAGGTGCTGCGCCTGCAGCCCGGCGACGCGCTCACGTTGTTCGATGGCAGCGGCGGCCAGTGGGCCGGCAGCATCAGCGCCATCTCGCGGCGCGAGGTGCGGGTGCGCACGCTGCACTTCGATGCCGTCGAACGTGAGCTCGCGCGGGCTGTGACGCTGGCCGTCGGCATGCCGGCCAACGAGCGCATGGACCGACTGATCGAAAAAGCCACCGAGCTCGGCGTGGCGCGCATCCAGCCGCTGGTATGCGAGCGTTCGGTGCTGCGCGTGGCCGGCGATCGCGCAGTGCGCAAGGCCGACCCATTGGCGTGCGGTGGCCATTGCCGCCTGCGAGCAGTGCGGGCGCAACCGCGTGCCCGAGGTGGCCGAGCCGATGCGACTGAGCGCATGGCTGGACGGGCTCCAAGGTCGCGGCCACGCGCTGGCTGCTGTCGATCGGTCCGATGCCGCGCCTTGGCCACCGGGCGCAAGCGAAGCGACGCAGGTGCTCGTGCTCAGCGGCCCCGAAGGCGGCTTCGCAGCGGCCGAAGAAGCGGCGGCGCGCGCCGCGCGGATTCGCGGCCTTCTCATTGGGCGCACGCGTGCTGCGCGCGGACACCGCGCCGCTGGCAGCGCTGGCCTGGATCGCACTGGAGTCCGGATGAACAGCCCCCACGTTCGCGTCGCTCGCTGCCTTGCGGCCCTGACGCGCGACATGAATCGAAACCTGCTGCTGTTGGCGCTGTGCCAGGGCTTGTTCTTCGTCAACAACGTGACCTTCGTGGCGATCAACGGCCTGGTCGGCTTGCAATTGGCGCCGCTCGGCTGGATGGCCACGCTGCCGCTCACCGCGTATGTGGGCGGCGGCGCGCTGGCCGCGCCGCTGGTGGCGCGCCATCAGCGCGCATGGGGCCGCCGGCGCTGCTTTCAGACCGGTCTGCTGGTGGCCATCGTGTCGGCCGCGTTGTGCGCGCTGGCGGCGTTCATACACAGCTTCAGGTTGCTGCTGCTGGCCACGGCACTGGCGGGCTACTACAACGCCAACGCCCAGCTGTACCGTTTTGCCGCCACCGAAGTGGCGGCACCGTCACACAAGGAACGTGCCATTTCGTGGGTGCTGGCCGGCGGCATCCTCGGCGGCGTGATCGGCCCCAACCTGGCCAGCGCCACGCGCGACGCGCTCGCGCAACCGTTCGCCGGCGCCTACGCGGCGTTGATGGTCGTGGCCGTGTTGGCGTGGCTGTTGATGCGCGCGATCCAGTTTCCGCCGCTGCACGAGGCCAGCGTAACGGTGGCGCCGGCACGCAGTCTGCGCGAGCTGGCGCGACAACCGACCTTTGTCGTGGCGATCGTGGCCGCGGCACTGGGCTACGGCGTGATGAACCTGCTGATGGCCGCCACGCCGATCGCGATGCAGCAGTGCGCGCACCCGTTCAGCGCCGCCGCGCTGGTGCTCGAGGTGCACGTGCTGGCGATGTTCGTGCCGAGCTTCTTCACCGGATCGCTGATCCGGCGCGTCGGCGTCATGCCGGTGATGGTCACAGGCACGTTGCTCAGTCTGGGCTGCGTGGCGTTCGCATTGTCGGGCCAGGACGTCATGCACTTCACCGGCGCGTTGGCGCTGCTCGGTATGGGCTGGAACTTCCTCTACATCGGTGGCACCACGTTGTTCACCGCGACCTATCGCTCGCAGGAGAAAACCACTGCGCAAGCGGCGATGGACACCACGGTGCTGGCAACGATGACGATCACCTCGTTCAGCTCCGGCGCGCTGGTCACCACCGGCGGCTGGCGTTGGATGAGCCTGGGCACGTTGGTGCCGCTGGCGGCCACCATGTTGGCGTTGGGGTGGCTTGTCCGGGTGCGCATGCAAGCACGGAATCTGCCGACCGCGTGATTCGCGGGAGTGGCAGCATCTTGTTGATTCGATGCTGAGGCCAGGTGCTGGGCCCCGATGCGCTGGCGCTGACTCGCCAAACCGGCGGACAGCGCTCGGGCCGCTCGAGCGCGCCGGGTCGCGCGATCGACGGCGTCGCCACGGCGCGGCCGCTGGTGCCGCGGGCTGCCCGTGGAGTGCGCTAAGTTAAGCTTTCGGCGCCGCGTCGAAGGCGTCGAGGGGCGCCGTGCAGCCGACTGGAACCAACCGCCGTTCTCGGTCACCGACCTGATCGCGGCGATGCTGTGGGTGCTGGCTGCGCTGTATGCGACGCTGAACCTGCGCGACCACGAGCCCGGCATGGGCTGGTTCGCCGCGGCGATGGCGCTGCTGGCGCTGTTCGTCGGCCACAACGAGCGCCATCTGCCGGCCGAGCCGGTGTGGATCAACGCCGCGAACGGCTGGTACCTGGTGGTCCTGTCCGGCATCGGATGCCTGGTGCCGGGACTGGCCAGCTACGTCGGTGTGCGCGGCCGCGCTCGGACCAGGGTGTCGTCGGCGATCCTGGCCCCGTTGTTGGTCTGCGCCTTGATCACCATCGGTGTCGACCTGCTGCTGTGGCAGTTCAAACGGCAGCAGTTCAACGTCATCCTCACGCTGCCGTTCTTCGGCCTGGCCGCACTCGCCTTCTGGGCCGAGCGACGCGAGCGCGGCGCCGGTCATCGCTACATCGGCCTGGCCTTCCTGCTCGTGCCGGGGGCGGCGATCGTGCTGGCCGCATCGGGCTCGCCGGCAGCGCACCTGCGTTACTGGGGCTTCATCCCGATGCTGGTGATCGGCTTGACTCTGTTGACAGTGTCGCTGCTGCGCCGTCGTCGCATGCTGATGGACGAGGTGGCGCGCCGCGCTGCCGCCGAGCGCTTGCTCGCGCGAGAGCAACGCGTCACTCGAGGCGCAGGTCGAGGCGCGCACGCACGAGTTGCGCGACGTGATCGCCGGGCTCGAGAGCTTCAACCGGCAGGTGTCGCACGACCTGCGCGGACCGCTGGGCGGCATCGGCGGCCTCGCGCAATTGGCCGACGAGGCGCTGCGGCGTGGCGACACCGCGGCCGCGCAACGCGTGCTGACGCCGATCGCGCAGCAGGCGGCGGAATCGACGCGTCTGGTCGACGCGCTGCTGATGCTGGCGCGCAGCGGTGAAGCGGCGTTGCACAAGGCGCCGCTGGATCTGGCGCGGCTGACGCAGGATGTGACTCGCAGCTTGCAGCAGGCAGCGGCCACCGAACGAGCCCCTGCCGTGGAGATCGGCGCGCTGCCGGTCGTCGAGGCGGACGAGGCGCTGCTGCGGGCCGTGATGACCAATCTGATCGGCAACGCGCTGAAGTTCAGCGCCAGCCGCCCCGATGGCAAGGTCCGCATCAGCGCCGAGCGCGTCGACGGCATGATCACAGTCACCGTGGCCGACAACGGCGTGGGCCTCGATCCGGGCGCCGCGGCGAGCCTGTTCCAGCCTTTCACGCGCCTGCACGGTGCGAAATTTGCGGGCACCGGCATCGGATTGACGATCGTGCGTCGCATCGTCGAGCGCCACGGCGGCAGGGTCTGGGCGACCGGTCAGCCGGGAGCGGGTGCCACGTTCAGCTTCACACTGCCCCATCTGGCTTGAGACACGAACCGGCTGCGCACCAGTCGGCAGCGATGGTCGGCGCGCTCCGCCTAGCGAGCTGCGGCGTGATGCGCCGGCCTCGAAGTTCAAGCGGACTCAACTGCAATTGAAGGCGCCAATGCCACGCCGGCCGGTGGCGCCACCGTTGCCGGGCTAAGCTGCGCGAGTCGTTCGAAGCGCAGAGGTCGTCAGCGTGCAACCCGATTGGATTCAACCGCCGTTCTCGGTCACCGACCTGTTTGCTGTGCTGATGTGGGTGTTGGCGGGCCTGTACGCGACCCTGCAGTGGCGCGATCGCGAGCCCGGCACCGGCTGGTTTGCCGTGGCGATGGCGCTGTTTGCGGTGTTCGTGGGCAACAACGAGAGGCATTTGCCGACCGAGCCGGTGTGGCTGCCGCCCATACTGGGCTGGTCCCTCGTGGTCTTATCGGGCATCGCCTGTCTCGGTGCCGGGCTGACCGCGCATGTCGGCCTGCGCGGCCGCGCGCGATTGCTGGCATTGAGCGTCATCATTGGCCCGCTGCTGTTTTGCGAGGTGGTGGCCGCGGGGGTGGAACTGCAGCAATGGCAGTTCAGACGCAACACCTGGAACCTGATCGTGAGCTTGTCGTTCATCGGCATGGCCGCGTTGGCCTTGTGGGCCAGGTATCGCGAGCGTTGGGCCGGGCACGGCTACATCGCAGCGGTCTTCTTCCTTGTGCCAACCGTCGCCTTCGTGCTGGCCGCACGAGGTTCGCCGGCGGCGCATTTGCGGTATTGGGGTTTCATTCCTGTTGTGGTCGGCTTGACGCTGTTGACGGCCACCCTGTTGCACCGGCGCCGGATGCTGCTGGACGAGGTGGCGCGCCGCGCTGCTGCCGAGCGCTCGCTGTCCAACAGCAACGCGTCGCTGGAAGCCCAGGTCGAGGCGCGCACGCGCGAACTGCGCGATGTGATTGCCGGGCTCGAGAGCTTCAACCGCCAGGTGTCGCACGACCTTCGCGGGCCGCTGGGCGGCATCGGTGGCTTGGCGCAACTGGCCGGTGAGGCGCTGCAGCGCGGCGACACGGCCGAGGTGCAGCGCCTGTTGACGCCCATCGCGCAGCAAGCGGCCGACTCGCGGCGGCTGGTCGATGCGCTGCTGATGCTCGCCCGCAGCGGGGACGTGGCGTTGAACAAGGCGCCGCTGGATCTCACGCGACTGACGCGAGAGGTGAGCGACAGCCTGCAGCCGGTGATCGCCGCTGCGGATCGGCCACCCACGGTGGAGATCGGCGAGTTGCCCGTTGTCGAGGCCGACGAGACCCTGCTGCGCGCGGTGATGAGCAACCTGATCGGCAACGCGCTCAAGTTCAGCGCCGACCGACCCGACGCCAAGATCCGAGTCAGTGCCGACAGCACGCGGGGGGTGGTGACGGTCACGGTGGCCGACAACGGCGTGGGCTTCGACTCAGGCGCTGCCACGGCCCTGTTTCAGCCTTTCACTCGATTGCATGGCGCGAAGTTCAATGGCACCGGCATCGGGCTGACCATCGTGCGGCGCATCGTCGAGCGTCACGGCGGCAAGGTCTGGGCGGTCGGCCAACCGGGGGTGGGCGCCACGTTCACCTTCACACTGCCCGCTGCGGCCTGATCGCGATGAGTCGGCCAACGCACCTGACGGTTAGTTGCGCGCCGTGCCGGCCACAATGTCGAAGCGGAACAGCCGACACTCGATCGGGCCATTCCACAGTGGCACGCGGCGCGACTCGCGCAGGCGCATGTGCGTCGGCAACTTCAAGTCGGGGCTCAAGATCCAGCCGGTCCAGCCCGCGTAGTGACGCTTCCAGTGCGCTGCCAGCGCGGCAAAGAAACTCGGCATGTCGGGTGCCCCTTGGGCTTGCTCGCGCGACGGCAGCGCCGAGGTGCCGCGACCCTTGGGCGCAACGCGCTCGCCGTAAGGCGGATTGAGCATCATCGTGCCCTGCGGCAGCGGCGGCGGGCGTTGCAACGCGTCGCCGGCCTTGAATTGGATGGCCTGCGCGACGCCGGCGCGCTCGGCGTGGCGCGCAGCGAAGTCGGTCATGCGAAAGGACACGTCGCCGGCGAACACCGGCACCGCGCTCGCGTGCACGCGCCCTCGAGCGGCACCCACCAGGTCGCGCCATGGCCCCTGCAGCACCCGAAACGGCGCCAGCCGTTCGAAGGCAAAGCGCCGCTCCAGCCCGGGCGCGCGCCCGCAGGCGATCTGCGCCGCCTCGATCACGATGGTGCCCGCACCGCAACAGGGGTCGAGCAAAGCGCCGTCTTCGGCGCGGCCACGCCAGCCAGCAGCAGCCAGCATGGCGGCGGCCAGCGTTTCCTTCAGGGGCGCGTCGCCGGCGCGCGAGTCGCGCCAGCCACGCTTGAACAGCGGCACGCCCGAGGTGTCCACATACAAGTGAAGCTAGGTTGCCGTCCAGGTGCAGCACCAGCGACAAGTCAGGGTCGTGGGTATCGACGTTGGGGCGTGCGCCGGCGTGTTCGCGCATCGCGTCGCACACTGCGTCCTTGATGCGCAACGAAGCGAAGTTCAGGCTCTTCAGTGGTGCGTTGCGGGCCGTGGTGTCCACGCGCAGCGTCTGCTGCGCGGTGATCCACTCGTGCCAGCGTACGGCGTGCGCCAGTGCGTAGAGGTCATGCTCGCTGCGGTATGGCGCCTGCGTCACCCGCCACAGCACCCGCTGTGCGAGTCGGCTCTGCAGGTTGATCTGCATCGCCAGTTCGGCACTGCCGACGAGCGCCACACCGCCGCGGGCGGGCTGCACCGCCAGGCCCGGTCGCAGCAACGTGATCTCCTCGGCGAGCAGGGCCTCGACCCCCGCTGCGCAGGGCAGGAACAAGCTGCCGTCGTTCATCGCGTGCCGGCCCGAAGCGGCAGGGCGAGCCGCGCGGCACTCACAAGCTGCGCCGCAGATTGGCCGGTGCGATCTTCATGGCTTCACGGTACTTGGCCACCGTGCGGCGCGCCACCTGGATGCCCTGCTCCGACAGCATTTGAGCCAGTTGCCCGTCCGACAAAGGGGCCTTGGGGTCTTCGGCGGCCACCAATTGGCGCAGCAGCGCGCGCACCGCGGTGCTCGACGCATTGCCGCCTGCATCGGTGGACAGCGACGAGCCGAAGAAGTACTTCAACTCGAAGGTGCCGTACGGCGTGGCCATGTACTTGGCGGTGGTGACGCGTGAAATCGTCGATTCGTGCAGGCCCAGCTCATCGGCGATCTCGCGCAACACCAACGGCTTCATCGCGATCGCGCCGTGGTTGAGGAAGCCCTTTTGCCGTTCGACGATGGCCTGCGACACGCGCACGATGGTGTCGAAGCGCTGCTGGATGTTCTTGACGAACCAACGCGCCTCCTGCAGGCGCGTGTTCAGACCCGCAGCGGTACCGTTGCGTTGTCCGCGGATGGCCTGCGCGTACAGGTCGTTGATGCGCAGCTTGGGCATCACGTCGGGGTTGAGCTGCACCTTCCAGCCGCGACCGCTGCGCTGCACGATCACGTCGGGCACGACCACCCGCGAGTCGTTTTGTCCGAAGGCCCGGCCGGGCTTGGGATCGCAGCGCACGATCAGGTCGCGTGCCTCGCGCAGTTGCGTCTCGTCGGCGCCGGTGGCTGCACTGAGCTTCTTGAATTCGCGCCGCGCCAACAGGTCGAGGTGCTGGCGGCTGATGTCGGCGGCCAACTTGTGGGCCGGCGTCTGCGGCTGCGCGCGCAGTTGCAGCGTCAGGCACTCGGCCAGGCTGCGCGCGCCCACGCCGGCTGGATCGAGGCTTTGCAGCCACTTGAGTGCGCACTGCAGATGCGCGAGCAGCCCATCGCCGTCGGCCTCGTCAGCCGCATCGCCTGCAGCGGGCGCGCCCAGCCGCTCGGCGATCTCTTCCAGCGGATCGGCGAGGTAACCGTCGGCATCGAGCGATTCGATCAGCGCCCACAGCGCGGCGCGGTCCTCCGGCGACAGCCGCATCAGCGCCAACTGGCCGCGCAAATGGTCTTGCAGCGATGGCGCAGCGGCGGTGCGGTCCTGCGCCTCCTGGTCGTCGTCGGATGCGGGTGCCCCGGCGCTGGCGCTGGGCAACTCGCGGATGCCATCGAAGTCGTCGCCCTCGGTGCCGTTCTCCCACTCGCGGCGTTCGCTGCCGTCGAAGTCGGTGGTGTCGATGCCGCCGGCCTCTTCCCCGCCGTCGAAGGCGGAGTCTTCGCGTTCGCTGCTGATGTCGGCTGGCGCGTCGGCTGGACGCTCGGCGCTCGCACCGCGCTCGGCCGTGCCCTCGCCGGACGCGTTGTCATCGTCGGCCTCGAGGAAAGGGTTCTGGTCGAGCATCTGGTCGACCTCTTGCTGCAGCTCCAGCGTCGACAGCTGCAGCAGCCTGATCGATTGCTGCAGCTGCGGCGTCAACGCCAGATGCTGCGAAAGGCGGACCTGGAGCGAGGGTTTCATGACGTGTGGCCCAGCAGTCGGTCGGCGCCGGGCCGTTCCCAAGCCGACCGAGCGCCCCCTCGGGCGGGTGAGCCCGCGCCGAGCGAGCGCCGACGCGCTCGCGAGTGGCTGGCGAACGCCTTGCGGCTTGCAAGCCGCAAGGCAGCGAACGAAGTGAGCGTGGGGGCCAACATGTCGCTACATGCGAAAGTGCTCGCCGAGATAGACGCGGCGCACGTCAGCGTTCTCGACGATCTGCTGCGGCGTGCCCTCGGCCAACACGCGGCCTTCGTTGATGATGTAGGCGCGGTCGCAGATGCCCAGCATCTCGCGCACGTTGTGGTCGGTGATCAGCACCCCGATGCCGCGGCCCTTGAGAAAGCCGATGATGCGCTGGATCTCGATCACCGCGATCGGGTCGACGCCGGCGAACGGCTCGTCGAGCAGGATGAAGCGCGGCTGCGTGGCCAGCGCGCGCGCGATCTCGACGCGCCGGCGCTCGCCGCCCGACAGCGCCGGTGCGGGTGATTCGCGCAGCTTGTCGATGCTCAAGTCGCGCAGCAGCTGCTCGAGCCGGCGCTCGATCTCGGGGTTGCGCAGCGGCCTGCCGTCGGGGCCGAGCTGCAGTTCGAGCACGGCGCGGATGTTCTCCTGCACCGTCAGCTTGCGAAAGATCGACGCTTCCTGCGGCAGGTACGAGAGGCCGAGCCGCGCGCGCTGATGGATCGGCTTGCCATGCACGGGCTCGCCGTCGATGCGGATGTCGCCGGCGTCCGCGCGAATCAGGCCGACCACCATGTAGAAGGTCGTGGTCTTGCCGGCGCCGTTGGGCCCGAGCAGCCCGACCACCTCGCCGGCGCCGACCGCCAGATGCACGTCATCGACCACCTGGCGCGAGCCGAACGCCTTTTGCAGGCCGCTGACTTCGAGACGGCTGGCGCGGGCGTGGCGCGAAGCGTCCTGCACGGCGGCGGCCGCCGCAATCGTCGCCAGCGGCGACACGTCGGCTTGCCGCGTCGCCGTCGCGGCGCTGTCGAGCGCGGCGTTCAACGGCGCTCCTCGAGCGACGTGCTGGGTTGCAACGGCGGTGGCTTGTAGCGCGCCGGGTGCGGAAGCCGGGTCGGCGCGCGGGCTGAGCACCGCGCGCACGCGGCCGCTGGGGTTGCCGGGCGTGGCGGCGCCGCCTTGCACACTGAACATCTCGGCCGCGTTGTCCCACACGATCACGCTGCCCTGAATGTCTTCGGCCGCCACGCTGCCGCGCAGACGTCGCACCTGCGCGTTGCCGACAAAGCGCAGCGTGTCGCTGCGCGCGTCGTATTCGACGCGCTCGGCGCTGCCTTCGAGCTCTTCTTCGCCGCCGTCACGCCGCTGTTTGTACGCTGCCGGCTTGCCCGGTGATCCGAGCGCGGTGGCGACGCGGTGGCCGTCCGGTAGTTCGCGCAGCTCGACGCGATCGGCGCGGATGACCAGCGTGCCTTGGGCGATCACCACGTTGCCGCTGCATATGCTGATCTGGCGCACCAAGTCCACGGTGCAGGGGCGATCCGCCTCCATGGTCAGCGGTTTGGTGCGGTCGGCGCGCTCGGCGGCGGCCGGCAGGGCCAACATCAGCGCCGCAAGACCGCTCCCCAAAACAGCGCGACTGCGACCGCGCACAGGCGGCTGAGGGGAACAAACGGCTTGGCTGGGCATAACTCGGCACAGAACTTGCAGGTCATTCTAGCCGGCGATGGTCGGACAAAACGCACGGCATTGCTGGGTGTCGTTAACTTAGGTCCAAGTTTGCGCAGGGATTGGACGGCACCTCGGTCACCCAACGACCGCGGCGAAACGCGTCACGTTTCCCCGCGGTGTTCAGCGGGGACTGCGCACGGGCGGGCCGGCCACGATCGTCACATGGCGTTGCGCCCCATCGGTGCTGCGCACCACCAACCGCAGCCTTTGGCCGGGCGGCACCTGGACCATCGCAGCCACCTCGCGCGCGTTGGCGCCCTGCAGCGGCTTGCCTTGCACCTGCAGGATCAGGTCATCGATCTTCAAGCCCCCCGCTTCCGCGGGCGAACCGGGCTCGATCTCCTGCACCCGCACTGACTTCAAGACCGGCGTGGCGTAAGTGCCGTCGACCTCCACGTACACGGTGAAGCCGAGGCGGCCTCGCTGGGCATCCGCCATGGCCAGCGGCTGCGCGAGCAGCAAGAGCGCGACGCCCGCTGAGGTCAACGCGCGCCGCACAGCCCCATCACGGGCCTGCAGCGGCCCGCTCGGTCCCGACCTCACCCCTGCCGCGCGCGCTGGATCAGCTGATCGGTGACCCGCAGCGCCTGCTCGGCTCCGCCGGCGAGCGACGGCGACGTGAAGAAGCGGCCGTGGATGCCGAGTGTGGGCACGCCGTCGATCCGGTAGGCGTCGGCCAATTGGCGAGCCTGCTTGAACTTGCTGGCCACCGTGAAGCTCTTGTAGGTGTCGCCGAACTTGGTCGCCGTCGACGCCGTTGGCCGTCATGAAGGCGACGATCTCGCTGTCCTTCTCGAGGTGCTGGTGCTGCACGTGGATGGCAGCGAACACCTTGCGGTGCATCTGCTCGAGCAGGCCCATCGCCTCGAGGGCTGAAGTAGATCTTGGCGTACGGCTCCTGGGGCGCAGAAAACGCCACCGGCACGCGCCGGAACACCACGTCGGCCGGCAATTTGCGCGACCAGGCGTCCAGCGTCGGCTCGAAGCTGTTGCAGTGCGGGCACCAATAGCCGAAGAACTCGACCACCTCGATCTTGCCGGTGGCTGGCATCGGCAGCGGTTGCACCAGCCGCGCGTAGTCGCGCCCCTCGACCGGTGCGCCCTGGGCCTGAGCAGCCAAAGGCAGGCCGGGCGCGGCTGCGGCTGCAGCGAGGTGGATGGCAAATCGGCGGCGATTCATGAACTTCCCTTTCGTGTGTTCGTGTCGTGCGATCAGGGTCGCTGCGCCCGCGCGTCAGCGCTCCACCCGCACCAGCGCGGCGGTCTCGCCGCCCGACTGCAGCTTGGCTTGCGCCGACTCGGCCTCGTCGCGCACCTGGTAGGGGCCCAGCCGCACGCGATACATCAAGCGACCTGATTGTTCGCGTTCGGTCACTTTGGCCACGTAACCCAGCATTGCCAGCTTGGCACGTTGCTGTTCTGCGTCGTCGGATTTGCTGAAGGCTCCCACCTGCACAAAGTAGATGAACGGATCGACCCCCGGTTTGGTCGACCGCGGCGCGATCGCGATCGGCGGCGGTTCCTGGCCGGAAAGGATCGCTGGCGGGTCGCGCGCGGGCTTGGGCGGCTCGGCGACCACCGCCGAGGCCTTGGCGGGCGGCGCCGGCGGTGTTCGGCGCCGGCGACGGCGCCGGACGCGCGTGCCGACGGCTTGTTGGCCAGCGGCGCATTGGGGTCCCAACTCTTGTTGCGCTCGACCTCGGCGGCGTCCTGATCGGGCGTGCGCTGCGGCACCTTGTTGACGAACGGCACCGGTGCCTTGGTGACGTACAGCGCCACTGCCAGCGCCAGCCCCAGGCCCAGCAGCAGGCCGACGATCAGGCCCATCACGAAGCCGCCGCGCTGCGATTTCATGGAGGCCCCCTGGGCGCTGCGCGCCGTCGCCTCGCCAGGGAATTCGCCCTTCGGGCGGCCGTGCCGGCTCATGCCGACTCCTCCGTGACGTCGCGACTCATGCTGGTGGGCGCCGAAATGCCGAGCACCGCGAATCCGTTGCGCAGCACCTGCCGCGTGGCGGTGAGCAACGCCATGCGTGCGCGTGCCAGGGCGCGGTCGTCGACCAGAAAACGTTCGGACGCATAGTACGTGTGAAAACTCGCCGCCACCTCGCGCAGATAGAACGTGAGGTCGTGCGGCGCAAACTCGTCGGCGGCTCGGCCAGCACGTCGGGAAAGCGCGCCAGCGTGCGTATCAATGCGATCTCGGTGGCGTGCGGTGAGGCGAGTCAACTCGACATCGCTGGCCTCGAAGGCCTGCGCGCCGTGCTCGGCCTGCCACAGCGCCAGCACCGAGCAGATGCGTGCATGCGCGTACTGCACGTAGAACACCGGGTTCTCGTCATTGCGCTTCAGCGCGAGATCGATGTCGAACACGAATTCGGTGTCGGCCTTGCGGCTGATCAGAAAGAAGCGCACCGCGTCGCAGCTCGTCCACTCGATCAGTTCGCGCAGCGTCACGTAGCTGCCGGCGCGCTTGCGAATCTTGACCTCCTCGCCGCCTCTCATCACCGTGATCATCTTGTACAGCACGTAGTCGGGTAGCCGGCCGTAATGCCCACGCCGCTGGCCTGCAAGCCGCGCGCGCACGCGCGCCACCGTGCCGTGATGATCGCTGCCCTGCACGTTGATCACTTTGGTGAAACCACGTTCCCACTTGCTGACGTGGTATGCGACATCCGGCACGAAGTAGGTGTAGCTGCCATCGGACTTGCGCATCACGCGGTCCTTGTCGTCGCCGTAGTCAGTGCTGCGCAACCACAACGCGCCGTCGCGCTCGTAGGTCTTGCCGGCGGCGACCAACTGCGCCACCGTGCGTTCGACGCGGCCGTCGCTGTACAGACTCGACTCCAGATAGTAAGTGTCGAAGCGCACGCCGAACGCGCGCAGGTCGAGGTCCTGCTCGTGGCGCAGATAGGCCACCGCAAAACGCGTGATGCCATCCAGATCGTCGACGTCGCCGCTGGCGGTGACCTCGCGATCGTCGGCGCGCACGGTCTTGCGCGCCAGGAAGTCCGCGGCGATGTCGGCGACGTACTCGCCGTTGTAGGCGGGCTCGGGCCAGTCGCGCGTCACCCGGCTTCAGGCCGCGCAGGCGAGCCTGCACCGAGGTGCCGAGGGTGGCGATCTGCACGCCGGCGTCGTTGTAGTAAAACTCCCGCGTCACCGACCAGCCCTGCGACTGCAGCAGGTTGCACACGCAGTCGCCGAGTGCGGCGTTGCGGCCGTGGCCCACGTGCAGCGGACCGGTCGGGTTGGCCGACACGAACTCCACCATCACGCGCGAGCCGTGGGGCGCGCGCTGGCCGAATGCTGCGCCGGCCGATAACACCTCGCGCACGAGGCGTTGCCGCGCTTGGGCTTTGAGGCGCAGATTGACGAAGCCGGGGCCCGCGATGTCGAGCGCCTCGACCCAGCGCTGCACGGCGGCCTCCGAGCGCAAGGCTTCGACCAGCGCACGGGCGATGTCGCGCGGCGCGCGCCGCAGCGTCTTGGCCAGGCCCATGGCCGCGGTGATCGCGAGATCGCCGTGCTCGTTGTGTTTGGGCGACTCGAATGCCGCCTGGGCGGCCGCCTCGGGGGCCAGTCGCGACAACGCGTTGCGCAGCGCGAGCAGCAGCTCCTCCTTGGCCTGAATCATCGGGCGATTCTAAGGTTGGCCTCGCGCGCACCCGTTGCAACGCGCAACGGCGATGCCTGTCATATGCCGCGCTCGAGTGTCTACCCGCATGCCGTTTCGAGCGGACAATCGGACGCGACGGACCCTGCTTTGCCCGCCCGCATCCACGATGGCCACCTCCGCATCGCGCGCCGCGACCCCACGCGGCACGACCGAGCCCCTGCCGCAGCGCATCGGCCGCTACGAGGTGCGCTCCCGCCTGGGCGAGGGCGCCACCAGCGAGGTGTTCCTTGCGCGCGACGACTTCCACGATCGCCTGGTGGCGATCAAGCGCGTGCGCCGCGCGACGCTTGCCAACCCGATCGACGCACACTACAGCTCGCGTTTCTTCGCTGCCGAAGCCGCGTTGGTGGGGCGCCTGAAGCATCCCAACGTCGTGCAGCTGCACGATGCGGTGGACGATCCACACGAGCCCTACCTGGTACTCGAGTACGTGCCGGGCGGCACGCTGCGCGAGTACTGCCGAACCGACGCATTGCTGTCGCTCGAGCAGATCGTCGAAGTCGGCTTCAAGTGCGCGATGGCCCTGGGCTACGTCTATCGCCAGGGACTGATCCATCGCGACGTCAAGCCCGCCAACCTGCTGGCCACGGTAGAGCGCGGCCGCGTGCTCGAGGTGAAGATCACCGACTTCGGCAGCGCACTGAACCTCGAGGCGACACGCACGCAGGTGTTTCGCGTCGGCTCGCTCACCTACATGTCGCCCGAGCAGCTCGACGGGGCCGACCTCGACGCGCGTGCCGACCAATACTCGCTGGCCGCGGTGCTGTACCACCTGATTGCCGGCCGGCCGCCGTTCGAGGCCGCGCACCAGGCGGCGCTGATGCACCAGATTTGCAATGCCGATCCGCCGCCGCTGGCCAGCCTGCGCGATGGCGTGCCCGACGCGCTCGACGCCATCGTGCGCAAGGCGCTGGCCAAATCGCGCGAGGCGCGTTACGCCGACTGGGACGAGTTCGCGCAGTCACTGTCGGCGCTGGTGGCGCGCCGCGAGCTGCCGCGTGGCACGCTGCGCGAGGTGCTCGACTCCGAGCGCTTCAATCTGCTGCGCTCGCTCGATTTCTTCAGCGGCTTCGGCGATGTCGAACTGTGGGAGGTGGTGCACCGCGCTGCCTGGCAGCGACACGCGTTCGGGGCCGCGCTGTTCCGCAAGGGGCAACTGGGCGGCAGCTTCCACATCATCGCGGCCGGTCGTGTCGAGGTGTACCGCGACGGCCGGCGGGTGGCCGAGCTGGCACATGGCACGTCGGTGGGCGAGATGGTCTACCTGGCGCCGAGCCCCGACCTGCGCGTGCACAGCGCCGACGTGGTGGTGTCGGAGGCCGCCACCACGGTGTCGTTCACACCCGAGACGATGGACCGCTTCAGCGTCACCACGCGCCATCTGTTCGATGTGGCGTTCATCGGCGTGCTGGTGCGGCGGCTGCACGCGGCGCACGAGGCGCTGGATCACCCGCGTCGCATCTTGTAGCGAGCAGGCGTTGTCGGCTGTCGGCGGCCGACGCACTGTTGGCGTTGTGCCGTTGCCGCGCCCGGGAGGCTGTTGTCCAATCGCCTGCGGCAAGATGCCAACCATCACAAACCAAGAGGAAGTGAGATCCATATGAAGTTGTTGATCACCGCGGCCGTTGTCGCCATGGGGTTGTTCGCGAGCCAGGCCTATGCAGCCAGTGCCGCGTGCGAGAAGTCTGCCGACGACAAGAAGCTGTCGGGAGCCGCTCGCACGAGCCACATTAAGAAGTGCGAGCAAGACGCCGCCGCCGGCTCGGCGGGCAGCCCGGCCTGCGAGAAATCGGCCGCCGACAAAAAGCTGTCGGGCGCGGCCAAGACGAGCCACATTAAGAAGTGCACGGCGGACGAAAAAGCCGCTGCCGCGAAGAAGTAGGCCCCTCGCTGCGGCCGGCCAGCATCGGCTGGACGCGGTGCAGGTGCTTCAGCGCACGCCCAGCCCGCGCGCCAGGCACACTGCCAGCACAGGCACCAGCACCATCAGGTGCGAGGCGACCATCAGACGCCGGCGCACTGCCGCCACGTCGACCGCGGCGGGCAGGCCGCCACCGCTCGTGCTGACACGCTGCCAGGCCTGAATGCGGCGTGACGCGCTGACGCCGCCGGCCACCATCGCCAGCCACAGCGCGAGCTTGGCCCACAAGAGCGGCTGCTCCAGGTACCAAGCCGCGCCTTTGGCGCCCCACAGCACGCGCGCGAGCCCGCTGATCAACACGGCCATCGCGCCCACTGCTGCCAGGCGATCGACACGGGCCAACCGAGCCAATGCGGCGGCGTTGAGCCATTCGGCGCGCGTTAACGCGGTGCTGCTGCCGATGAACACCACCCAGGTCAGGATGGCGATCAGGTGTGCGTAGGCGAGCGCTGCTTCGAGCATCGCAGCCGCAACGCGCTCAAGCGGCGAGCGGCTGGCGCGCCGCCGATGCGGCGCCGGTGCCCGATGTGCGTCCCCAGTACGCCGCATCGCCGTACGCCTGTTTGACGAAGTCGATCCACAGCCGCACCCGCAACGGCAGGTGCTTGCGCTGCGGGAACACCGCATAGATGCCGTTCGGCGGCGCGGCATAGTCCTCGAGCACCGCGATCAGGCGGCCATCGTTGACCTCGTCTTGCACCTCCCACGTGCTGCGCCACGCGATGCCCAGGCCCTGAGCGCACCAGTCGTGCAGCACCTGGCCGTCGCTGCAGTCCAGCGTGCCGGCGGGCCGCACATGCACCACTTTGCCTTCGAGCGTGAATGCCCAACCGCGCGGCTGACTGGCGTCCGACGACAGCAGCAGGCAACGGTGCTTGGCCAACTCCGACGGTTGTTTGGGCACACCGTGGCGCTTGAGATAGTCGGCGCTGGCCACGCACATGCGGCGGTTGTCGGCCAGCCGCACGCTGACCAGGCTTGAGTCAGGCAGATCGCCCACCCGCACGGCGCAGTCGAAGCCTTCGTTGACGATGTCGACCACCCGGTCCGACAGGTTCAGCGACATGCTGACGTCGGGGTGCAGGCCGAGGAAGCGCGGCACCAGCGGCGCCACGTGGCGGCGCCCGAAACCAGCTGGCGCAGTGATGCGCAAGTGACCACTGGCTTTAACGCCTCCCTCGGTGACGCTGGCCTCGGCGGTTGCCAACTCAGCCAGGATGCGTTGGCAATCCTCGAGAAAGGCGCTGCCTTCGTGGGTCAGCGTGATGCGCCGGGTGGTGCGCAGCAGCAGCTTGACGCCCAGCCGCTCTTCGAGCGCGTCGATGCGCCGGCCGATCACGGCGGGCGCCACCCCTTCGGCGTTGGCGGCGGCTGTCAGGCTGCCCTTGGTGGCCACCGCCACGAACGATTCGATTTGCTTTAATCGATCCATCGGGGGAGATTAGCGATGTGCAGGTCATAGATCAAATCACATCGCGGCCTCAGGGCCATGGGTGTGGCCAGCGCGTCGAACGCGCCTCCGCCGGCGCAATCGGTGGCCCGGGCCGCCGCATTCGAGCGCCGAAGTCATCAATCCCCCGCGCCCGGCGCAGCCAATCGCAACCGTGACGGCGCATAGAGTGTGCGGCTGATGACGCAGACTTCGCCGATCACCTCCGTGCCGCGCGCCGTGTTGTTCGATGTCTACGGCACGCTGTTCGACGTCTACAGCGTGAGCCAACGGCTGGACGAGTTGTTCGCCGGCCAGGGTGCGCGCGTGGCCGCGCTGTGGCGCGACAAGCAGATCGAATACACGCGGCTGTGTTCGATGAGCCGGCGCTACCGCCCCTTCAGCGAACTCACCCGCAACGCGTTGCGCCACACCTGCGCGCGCATCGGCCTCTCCTTGTCCGCAGCTGCCGAGGCACGGCTGATGGACGAATACCTGCAATTGGCGCCGTTCAACGAGAACCTCGGCGTGCTGCGCGAACTGAAGGCGCGCGGCGTGCGTGCCGGAGTGCTGTCCAACGGCGACCCGGCCATGCTCGAGGCGGTGATCGCGCACGCAGGCTTTGATTCGTTGCTCGATCCGGTGTTGAGCGCTCACACCGTGCAGCGCTTCAAGACCGACGAGGCGGTGTATGCGCTCGGGCCGCAGGCACTGGATCTGCCCGTGCGCGACATCCTGTTCGTCTCCAGCAACGGCTGGGACGCGATCGGCGCTACCTGGTACGGCTACACCACGCTGTGGATCAACCGCTCGCAGCTGCCGCTGGACGCGCTGGACACCGAGCCCACACGCGTCGGCAGCAGCCTGCGCGACGTGCTCACATTCTTCTCACCTGCCACGCTGCCTCCACGACCATGACCGCCCGCACCACAGTCCACGGCCTGCAAGTCGCCACCTCGTTATTTGAATTCATTGAGCGCGAAGTACTGCCCGGCACCGGCGTCGAGCCGGCCGCGTTCTGGCAGGGCTTCGACGCCATCGTGCGTGATCTCGCGCCGAAGAACAAGGCGCTGCTGGCCGAGCGCAATCGGCTGCAGGCCGAGCTGGACGGCTGGCACAGCGCGTATCCGGGGCCGATCTGCGACCCGCGTGCCTATCGCGAGTTCCTGCAGAGAATCGGCTATCTGGTCCCCCTGCCCAGGGATACCAAGATCACGACGCGTAATGTCGACGACGAGCTGGCGCGCCAGGCCGGCCCGCAGCTGGTGGTGCCGGTGACCAATGCGCGCTATGCGCTGAACGCCGCCAACGCGCGCTGGGGCTCGCTGTACGACGCGCTATACGGCACCGACGCGCTGCCCGAGGACGGCGGCGCGACACGCGGCCCCGGCTACAACGCGGTGCGCGGCGCCAAAGTGATCGAGTACTGCCGCTATGTGCTTGACCGCACGGCCCCGCTGAAGAAGGGCTCTCACATTGACTCGATCGCCTATCGCGTCGACGGCGGCAAGCTGATCGTCACGCTGAGGGGCGGTGCTACCACCGGGCTGGCCAAGCCGGCACAGTTCGTCGGTCACCAGGGCGATGCGGCAGCGCCTTCGGGCGTGCTGCTGGTTCACCACGGCCTGCACCTGGACATCCGCATCGACAAGAGTCATCCGATCGGACGCGACGACCCGGCAGGCGTCAGCGACCTGGTGATCGAGTCGGCGGTGTCGACCATCCTTGACCTCGAAGACTCGGTGGCGGTGGTCGATGCCGACGACAAGGTGCAGGCCTACGGCAACTGGCTCGGCATCCTGAAGGGCACGCTGACCGAGGACATGTCCAAGGGCGGCAAGCGTTTCGTGCGCAGCCTGAATCCCGACCGCGTGTACAGCGCGCCGGGCGGCGGCGAAGTGCGGCTGCATGGCCGCTCGCTGCTGTTCGTGCGCAACGTCGGCCACCTGATGACCAGCCCGGCGGTGCTGCACGGCCCCGGGCAGGAGATTCCCGAGGGCATTCTCGACGCGGTGGTCACCACCGCGATCGCGCTGCACGATCTCAAAGGCTCGGGCACCCGGGGCATCCGCAACAGCCGCAAGGGTTCGATCTACATCGTCAAGCCCAAGATGCACGGGCCGGCCGAGGTGGCATTCGCCAGCGAGTTGTTCGCGCGTGTCGAACGACTGCTCGGCCTGCCCGAGGCCACGGTCAAGCTCGGCATCATGGACGAGGAGCGCCGCACCAGCGTCAACCTGAAGGCCTGCATTGCGGCGGCCTCGAGCCGCGTGGCGTTCATCAACACCGGGTTTCTCGACCGCACCGGCGACGAGATCCACACCGCGATGCTGGCCGGGCCGATGATTCGCAAGGGCGACATGCGATCGAGCGCCTGGATCGCCGCCTACGAGCGGCTGAATGTGCTAACCGGCTTGCAGTGCGGGCTGCGCGGCAAGGCCCAGATCGGCAAGGGCATGTGGGCGATGCCCGACCTGATGGGTGCGATGCTCAAGCAAAAGATCGTGCACCCGCAGGCCGGCGCCAACACCGCATGGGTGCCGAGCCCCACCGCGGCCACGCTGCACGCGCTGCACTACCACCAGGTCGACGTGTTCGCGGTGATGAAGAAGCTCGAGCAGATCGACGCCGATGCCCAGTACGACAAGCTGTTGAACGATCTGCTCACCGTGCCGGTGGCGGCCAAGCCCGATTGGAGCGAGGCCGAGCGCCAGCAGGAGATCGACAACAACGCACAGGGCATCCTCGGCTACGTGGTGCGCTGGATCGACCAGGGCGTGGGCTGCTCCAAGGTGCCCGACATCCACAACGTCGGTCTGATGGAAGACCGCGCGACGCTGCGCATCTCCAGCCAGCACATCGCCAACTGGCTGCACCATGGCGTCGTCAGCGAAGCCCAGGTGCGCGCCACCTTCGAGCGCATGGCGGCCGTGGTCGACCGCCAGAACGCCGGCGACCCGCTGTACCGGCCGATGGCCGGGCACGCCGATGCGAGCGCGGCTTACCAGGCGGCGCTCGATCTGGTGTTCAAGGGTGAGGCGCAACCCAGCGGCTACACCGAGCCCTTGTTGCACGCGTGGCGCCAACAGGTCAAGGCGGCGCAGGCGGTGTCGCCGGCGGAACAGGCGGCCTGACCCGCGCAACGCGGCCGACGCCGAACGGTCAGCTCGGCGTCGGCGTACCGCTCATGCGGTCGTACTTCAGGAAGTACTTGCGCGCCAACGCGACGAGCTGGTTCTCGCTCGGGTGGTCCACCGTTTCGTAGCCGACGATCTGCCGCGCGAGTTGCGCGCGGTGCTTCTCGATGTAGTGGCGCAGATCGGCCTGCGCCTGGTGCGAGCCGGTCACCAGCACTTCGTGGATGCCCACCAGCGCGTCGCATACAGCGCCGAAGTACTCGTGTTCGCTGCGCACGGCGCTGCCGTGCTGGCGCGTCTGGTGGCTGTGCACTTTGATTTTGCTGGCCTGAACATGCTCAGGGTCGAACTGCAAGATCTGTGCATTCTGGTGATCGATCCAGACCACCGCGTGAAACGTCGTCATTGGTTTTCCTTTTCAAGCGGCGCGCTGCGCGTGCCGGGTCATGCCGAGGTGTGTGGCGTGCCGCTACTGGCCTTCTCGCGCGCCGATTCGCAGCGCGTGCAACGCCAGGCGTGCGGTTCGAGCTTCAGACGGTCGAACGGAATCGGCGCGCCGCAGTCGTGGCACAGCCCGAAGTCTGGATCGTGGATGCGGCCGAGTGCGCGGCTGACCAGCCCGAGCTCGACCATCTCCAAGTCGTTCAGCGCCAGATCGACCTCGCGATCAGCGTCGCGCTGCGTCGCGTCGTCTCCGTCCTGCAGCAGCACCTCGCGCGCATGTTCGGCGCGCGACTGGCCGCCCTGTTGCGCCGCCAGCCGACGGTCGAGTTCCTGTTGACGCAAGAGCAGCGCCGATTCGATGAGGGCTTTCTGGCCCGCGGTGAGGTGGTTCGACATCCAGGTCTCCTTCAAAGCCAATGCTGGCGCGATCGGCCGCTGCGTGCTTTGAGCTTTGTCAGGCGCAAGCGTGGCCCGCGAGCCGGGCTCCCTACAATCGGCGACTTTTCATCCAGGCTCGCTGCTGCAGATGCCCGAATCGTCCACCTGGACCGACCGCTGCGAGGTGCTCGTGGTCGGCGCCGGTCCGGCCGGCAGCGCCTGCGCGCAACTGCTCGCGCGCGCCGGCATCCACACGGTGCTGATCGATGCGCACGCCTTTCCACGCGACAAGGTGTGCGGCGACGGCCTGATTCCCGACGCCCACGCCGCGCTGCAGCGCCTGGGCGTCTACGACGAGGTGATGGCCGCCGCTCAGCGCGCGCGCCACGTCGCCTGCATCGGCCCGCGCGGCGGGCGCGTCGACGTGCCGGGGCGGCTGGCGGTGCTGCCGCGGCGCGAGCTGGACGACATCGTGTGCCGCGCGGCCGTGCGCGCCGGTGCGGTGTTGCATGCGCCGGCGCGCTTCGAGGCGCCGCTGCTCGACGGGCAACGCGTGGTCGGCGCGCGCGTGCGCGTGCACGACGCCACGCGCGAGATCCGCGCGCGACAGGTCGTGCTGGCCACCGGCGCCGTGCCGCAGGCGCTGATCGCGGCCGATTTGTGCGAGCGGCGCACGCCCAGCGCCGTGGCGCTGCGCGGCTACGTACACAACGCCGCGATGAGCGATCGCATCACCGAGCTCGAAGTGGTGTGGCACAAGCGGCTGAGCAAGGGCTACGGCTGGATCTTTCCGTGCCGCGACGGCGTCTTCAACGTCGGGGTCGGGCTGATCCACAGCCACGCCAAGCAGATCGACGGCCGGCAGACGATGCAGGACGTCAACCTGCGCGAGATGTTCGCCACCTTCTGCGAGGTCTACGCGCCGGCGCGCGAGCTGACGCGCGCCGGCACCATGGTCGGCGAACTCAAGGGTGCGCCGCTGCGCTGCTCGCTCGAAGGCGCCCGCCTCACGCGCGCCGGCATGCTGGTCACCGGCGAGGCCGCGGGCAGCACCTACGCCTTCAGCGGCGAGGGCATCGGCAAGGCGATGGAGACCGGCATGCTCGCCGCGCACGCGCTGATCGATGCCCGCACCGGGGCCGCCGCAGCCGACGACGCGCTCGACGC
This sequence comes from uncultured beta proteobacterium, assembly GCA_963774185.1. GTDB lineage: Bacteria > Pseudomonadota > Gammaproteobacteria > Burkholderiales > Burkholderiaceae_C > JAEUPI01. The sequence goes on along the minus strand of CAVZEK010000002.1, from coordinate 86,066 downwards.
CGCACACGCGCCGTACGAGGCGGCGATCGCCGCCCTGAAGCCGCGCTTCGATCTGTACGAACGGGCCAACCGCGTCAACGAGCACCCGTGGCTGGCCGACCTGTTGATCTGGCGCGCCAACAAGAGTGCGCGCATCCTGCGGCGCATGGAAGGCGTGCTCGAAGAGACCGGCAACCCGGGCAACTTGATCAGCGTGCGCGGCATCGTGCGCCTGTTCCTGCCGATTCGCTGACCGCCGGCCCGGGACGCCATGTGCCAACTGCTCGGCATGAACGCCAACACGCCGACCGACGTGATGTTCTCCTTCACCGGCCTGGCCACACGCGCCGCCGAACACAAAGACGGTTTCGGCATCGCCTTCTTCGAAGACCGCGGGGTGCGCCTGTTCGTCGACCACCACAGCGCGCGCGAGTCGCCGGTGGCCGAACTCGTCAAGCACTACCCGATCAAGAGCGGCAACGTCATCGCCCACATCCGCAAGGCCACGCAGGGACGCGTGGCGCTGGAGAACACCCATCCCTTCATGCGCGAGCTGTGGGGCCGCTACTGGGTGTTCGCGCACAACGGCGACCTGAGAGACTTTCAACCGCGGCTGCACGGCGCGTTTCGTCCCGTCGGCGACACCGACAGCGAACGCGCGTTGTGCTGGCTGATGCAGGAACTGGCCAAAGCGCACGCCGCGGTGCCGAATATCGACGAGCTGACGCGCACGCTGGCCGAGTTGCTGCCGCATCCGGCCGCGCACGGCGCGTTCAACCTGCTGCTGTCCAACGGCCAGGCGCTGTGGGCGCACGGCTCGACGCGCCTGCATTGGCTGCAGCGCCAGCACCCGTTTGCGCACGCGCGGCTGGCCGACGAGGACCTGAGCGTCGACTTCGCCACGCAGGCCGCCGCGACCGACCGCGTGGCCATCGTCGCCACCGAGCCGCTGACCGCCGGCGAGCCATGGCACGGCATGGCGCCGGGCGAGCTGCGTGTCTTCGTGCACGGCTCACCCGTCTGAATGAAGCCCCCACGCTCACTGCGTTCGCTGCCCCCGAGGGGGCGCAGGCTGGGTTTGGGGCGGCCCGGCACCCAGCCTGAGGGGGTGAGCGGGTTTGCACGAGGTCGACGCGCGGCAGTTCGTGCCAAGCGCTCTGCGACACTTTGCCGACACCACCGCGAACCGCTTCGATGAGCGACCTGCCCGTTCCCCGCTTCGACGTCTTCTATCGCCACGCCGAGCTGACGCGGCTGCTGCACGACTACGCCGACGCGCGGCCCGACCTGGTGCGCATCGAGTCGATGGGCAAGAGCCATGAAGGCCGCGACATCTGGGTGGCGGTGATCACGCAAAGCGCCAGCGGCCCCGACACCGACAAGCCCGCCTTCTGGTGCGACGGCAACATCCACGCCGGCGAACTGACCGCCAGCACGGCGTGCCTGTATTGGCTGCACCACCTGTTGCTGGGTTATGGCGATGGCGACGCGCAGACACGGCAACTGCTCGACACGCGGGTGGTCTACCTGTGCCCGCGCCTGAACCCCGACGGCGCCGAGCTGGCGCTGGCCGACCGGCCGCGCTACATCCGGTCATCCACCCGGCCGTACCCGTTCGACGAGCCGGCGATCGACGGCCTGACGATCGAAGACGTCGATGGCGACGGCCGCGTGCTGTTCATGCGCATGGCCGATCCGCATGGCGCCTGGAAAGGCCACCCCGACGACCCCCGCCTGATGATTCCGCGCGAGCCTGGCGAATTCGGCGGCCGCTACTGGCGCGTGATGCCCGAGGGCACGCTCAGCAACTTCGACGGCCTGCAGGTCAAGGTCAACGCCGATCGCGAGGGCCTGGACCTCAACCGCAACTTCCCGTCGTACTGGCGCCAGGAGTTCGAGCAGGTGGGTGCGGGCCCCTACCCGGCCAGCGAGCCCGAGGTGCGCGCGATGGTCGATTTCATCGTCAGGCACCCCAACATCGGTGCCGGCGTCAGCTTTCACACCCACTCGGGTGTGATCCTGCGGCCGATGGGCACGCAGTCCGACGACGACATGACGCCCGAGGACCTGTGGATCTACAAGCGGCTGTCGGCGTTGGGCGAAAAACTCACCGGCTACCCCGCGATCAGCATCTACGAGGAGTTTCGCTACCATCCCAAGGAGGTCATCACCGGCACGCAGGACTGGTTGTACGAGCATCTGGGCTCGTTGTTCTGGACAGTGGAAATCTGGGCTCCCAACAAGGAAGCGGGCATCACCGAATACGACTGGATCCACTGGTACCGCGAACATCCGCCGGCCGATGACCTCAAGCTGCTGCGCTGGAGCGACGCGCAATGCAACGGCCAGGCGCACGTCAACTGGTATCCGTTCCAGCATCCGCAGCTCGGCGCGGTGGAGCTCGGCGGCTGGGATCGGCTGAACTACTGGCGCAACCCGCCGCCGCATCTGCGCGAGCGCGAGGCCGCCCGCTTTCCGCCGTGGCTGACGCAACTGGCGCTCAGTCTGCCCAGGCTCGAGGTGTTGCGCACTGAAGTGCGCGCGCTCGGCGCCGACACCTGGCGCGTGCGCTTTGCGGTGGCCAACGCGGGCTACCTGCCGGCCTACGTGAGTGCGCGTGCGCTCGAGCGCAAGACGGTGCGCGGCGTGGTGTTCGAGGTGGTGCTGCCCGAGGGCTGCGAGCTGGTCGGCGGCAAGCCGCGCATCGTCGGCCCTCAACTGGCCGGCCATGCGACCAAGAGCTCGCTGCAGGCGTTCTTGCCCAACCGCGACGTCACCGCCGATCGGGCGGTGGCCGAATGGGTGGTGCGTGCCCCGCGCGGCACGCGTCTGGCGTTGAGCGCGCGCGCCGATCGCGCCGGTGCGGTGCACACCGAGGTGGAACTGGATTGACCACCCCCGAAGCGGCCTAGCGGCCGCCAGCGGCCGGGCAATGCCCGGAGCCGTCGTGCCTGCCTGACTCGGTTGCAAAGACTCGCAACGCTTGGTTCGCACATGCGGCCGCGCGCGGGCGACAATGCCGCCCCGCCTCGAAGACGGCAAGCCAACGATGAACCTGACGATCAACGACCGCAACGTCGCCGTCGACGACGCCCAGACCGACCCCAACATGCCCCTGCTGTGGGTGCTGCGCGACGTGCTGAACATGACCGGCACCAAATACGGCTGCGGCGTCGCCGCCTGCGGTGCCTGCACCGTGCTGGTCGACGGCGCGCCGGTGCGCTCGTGCGTGAGGCCGCTGTCGTCGCTGCAGGGCAAGGCCGTGCGCACGATCGAAGGGCTCGGCGGAGCCGCCGGGCCGCACCCGCTGCAGCAGGCCTGGGTTGACCATCAGGTGCCGCAATGCGGCTATTGCCAGAGCGGCATGTTGATGGCTGCCGCAGCCTTGCTCGAAGCCAATCGCGAGCCGAGCGATGCCGACATCGACGCTGCGATGACCAACCTGTGCCGCTGCGGCAGCTACCCGCGCGTGCGGGCGGCGATCAAGTCGGCGGCGCGTCAAATGGCGCAGCGTCGTCGCGCCGGCAATCGATGAAACGCCGCAGCCTGTTGCTGTCGGGCGCTGCGGTCGGTGGCGCGCTGCTCGTCGGCTGGTGCGTGCTGCCGCCGCGCAGCCGCGTGGGACAGGCGGCGCTGTGGCCGCCGACTCAGGGCGAGGTCGCGCTCAACGGCTGGATCAAGATCGTCGGCGACGGCGCCGTGGTGCTGGCGATGAATCGCAGCGAGATGGGCCAGGGCGTGCACACGGCGCTGGCCATGCTGGTGGCCGAGGAACTCGACGTGCCGCTGGCCCGAGTGCGGCTGCAGCAGGCCGGGCACGACGCGATCTTCGGCAGCGCCGAGAGCTTCGTCGGCTTCCTGCCGTTCCATGGCGATGACCGCGAGCCGGGCCAGGAGTCGCTCGCTTTTCGTGGTGCGCGCTGGGTCACGCTGAAGCTCGCCCGCGAGCTGGGCATCAACATCACCGGCGGTTCAGCCAGCGTGGCCGACGCCTGGGAGCCGCTGCGTGTGGCTGCCGCCACCGCGCGCGCGCGGCTGCTCGGTGTGGCGTCGTTGCGTTGGAAGCTGCCGGTGGCCGAACTCGATGTGCGCGACGGCATCGTCAGCCACGCGTCGGGCCCGCGCGCGCACTATGGCCAGTTGGCCCAGCAGGCCGCGCTATCGCCACCGGGTGACGTGACGCTGAAGGCGCCATCGGCCTGGCGCGTGATCGGCCGCCCCGCGCAGCGACTGGACCTGGCGGACAAATGCGACGGCCGTGCGGTATTCGGCCTCGACGTGCGAGCGCCCGACCTCGTCTATGCCAGCGTGGTGCACGCGCCGATGCTCGGCGGTTCGTTCGCCACCGTCGACGTCGACGCGGCGCTGCAGCGTCCCGGAGTCGAGCGCATCGTGCGGCTGCCGCCGCTGGGCGGCGCGAGTGCCGCCATCGCCGTGGTGGGGCGCAGCACCTGGCACGCGCGTGAAGCTGCGCGCGCATTGCGAGTGCAGTGGCGAGCGCCGCCGTCGGGCGTGCTCGATTCCAAGCGCATCGAGGCCGCTCTTGAATCGGCGGCGCGCGATGCCGCCGAGCGGCGAGGCGGCTTCGCCTTCCACAGCCGCGGCGACAGCAAGGTTGCGCTGGCCGCCGCGGCCAAGCGCGTCGAGGCGTTGTACCGCGCGCCGTACCTCGCGCACGCGACGATGGAGCCGATGAACTGCACGGCGCGTGTGCACGACGGCCGCGTCGAAGTCTGGGCGCCAACCCAGGTGCCGGGTCTGGCGCGCGACGCCGCGGCGCGCGTGGCCGGCGTCGAGCCCGATGCGGTGACCGTTCACGTCACCTACCTCGGTGGCGGCTTCGGCCGCAGGCTCGAGGTGGACTTCGTGGCCCAGGCGGTGCGCGTGGCGCAAGAAACCGCCGGCCGGCCGGTGCAGATCAACTGGTCCCGCGAAGAAGACTTCACGCACGACTTCTATCGTCCCGCCGGCGCGGCGCTGCTGCGTGCCGGCTTCGATGCGCAGGGGCGCCTCACCGCGTTCGAGGCGCACAGCGCCGGCGACGCGCTCGAGCCGCGCTGGATGGAGCGTGCACTGCCGGCATTGAGCGGGCCCATCGACGCGCCGGACAAGACCACCGTCGAGGGCCTGTATGACTTGCCCTATGCGATCGAACACCAGCGCATCGCGCACGCGGCCACCAAGAGCGGCGTGCCGATCGGCAACTGGCGCTCGGTGGGGCATTCGCACAATGCCTTTTTCACCGAGTCGTTCGTCGACGAGCTGGCCCACAGTGCAGGGGTCGACCCGCTGAAGTTCCGGCTCGACCTGCTTCACAACAAACCGCGTCATGCCGCGGTGCTGACGCTGGCAGCGCAGAAAGCCAACTGGGGCCAGCCGCTGCCGGCCGGCCGCGCGCGTGGCCTGGCACTGCACGAGAGCTTTGGCACCATCGTCGCGCAGGTGATCGAGCTATCGCTCACCGACAAGCAGCCGCGCGTGCACCGTGTGGTGTGCGCGCTCGACTGCGGCGTGGTCGTGCACCCGCAGGGCGTGGCGCAGCAGGTGGAGTCGTCGGTGGTGTTCGGCCTGAGCGCCGCGCTGTTCGGCCGCATCGACATCGACGGCGGCGTCGTCAAGCAGAAGAATTTTCCGGACTATCCGTTGCTGACGCTGGCGCAGACGCCAGTGATCGAAACCCACACGGTGCCGAGCAACCTGCCACCCACCGGCATGGGCGAGCCGGCGCTGCCGCCGGTGGCACCCGCGGTGGCCAACGCGTTGTTCGTGCTGACCGGTCGCCGGTTGCGCGAGCTGCCACTGGTACCGTTGCTGGCCTGAGGGCCTTGCCGCCGCAACTCGCGAGGTTCTAGGCGCGGCTGGCCGAATGGGCGCGCCGCGCCGCGTTCAGCAGTGCGCGCGTGTCGGCTGCTACCTGCCGCGCCGCCGAGGCGAACTCGTTGCCGCGGCTTGCATACAGCACCGCGCGCGAGCTGTTGACGATGATCGGCGCGCTGGTGCGACCGTCATCGCCGCGCCAGCCGGCGTGCACCGCGGCCTCGGCGTCACCGCCCTGCGCGCCGACGCCGGGGATCAGCAGCGGCAGCGTCGGTGCGATCTCGCGCACCCGTGCGATCTCGGCCGCCGCGGTGGCGCCCGACCACCAGCCCGAGCTGACCGTTGTGATTCCATTCATCCTGCGCCAGTTGCGCGATGTGTTCGTAGAGCATCTCGCCTGTCGACAGGCGTTGCGCCTGCAGGTCGGCGCCGCCGAGGTTGGAGGTGCGGCACAGCAGGATCAAGCCCTTGCCGTCGTACTTCATGTAGGGTTCGATCGAGTCGTAGCCGAGAAACGGCGACAACGTCACCGCATCGGCCTGGTAGCGCTCGAACGCCTCGCGGGCGTACTGCTCGGCGGTCGAGCCGATGTCGCCGCGCTTGGCATCGAGGATCACCGGTACCGACGGCGCCACCTTGCGGATGTGCGCCAGCAGCCGCTCGAGTTGATCCTCGGCGCGGTTGGCGGCGAAGTATGCGATCTGCGGCTTGAAGGCCAGCACCAGGTCGCGCGTGGCGTCGACGATCGTGGCGCAGAAGTCGAAGATGCGTGTCGTGTCGTGCTGCCAGGCGCCCGGAAACTTGGCAGGCTCGGGGTCCAGGCCGACACACAGCAGCGAATCGTGCGCGGCTTCGGCGGCCAGCAGCTTGTCGATGAAGGGGACCATCGCGATGCGGGCGAGCCGTCAGCGCAGGCGTTTGGCCAGTGTGGCCGCCAGGCCGGTGTAGCTCGACGGCGTCAACGCGCGCAGGCGCGTCTTTTCGTCGGCGGGCAACGCCAGCGAATCGATGAACTGGCCCATCGCGATCGCGTCGATCGCCTTGCCGCGCGTCAACTCCTTGAGCTGCTCATACGGCTCGGGCAGGCCGTGGCGTCGCATCACCGTCTGCACCGCCTCGGCCAGCACCTCCCACGCGCCGTCGAGGTCGGCCGCGATCGCGGCGCGGTTGACTTCGAGCTTGGCCAGGCCACGCTGCAGCGAGTCGTAGCCGAGCAGCGTGTGGCCGAGCGCGACGCCCATGTTGCGCAGCACGGTGCTGTCGGTGAGGTCACGCTGCCAGCGGCTGATCGGCAGTTTCTGCGACAGATGCGCGAGCAGCGCGTTGGCCAGGCCGAAGTTGCCCTCGGCGTTTTCGAAGTCGATCGGGTTGACCTTGTGCGGCATGGTGGAGCTGCCCACCTCGCCTGCCTGCAGCCGCTGCTTGAAGTAGCCCAGGCTGATGTAGCCCCAGACGTCGCGCGACCAGTCGATCAACACCGTGTTGGCGCGCGCCACCGCATCGAACAACTCGGCCATCCAGTCGTGCGGCTCGATCTGGATCGTGTAGGGGTTGAACCGCAAGCGCAGTGACCCTTCGACCACCTGGCGCGCGAACGCCTCCCAGTCGAACCCGGGCCATGCCGCGAGGTGCGCGTTGTAGTTGCCCACCGCGCCGTTCATCTTGGCCAGCGGCTGAACTTCGGCGATCTGCGTGCGCGCACGGGCCAGCCGCGCGGCGACGTTGGCGATCTCCTTGCCCAACGTGGTCGGGCTCGCGGTCTGGCCGTGCGTGCGGCTGAGCATCGCGACGTCGGCGAACTCGTGCGCCATCGCGGTCAGTCGTTGCACGATGCGGTCGAGCGCCGGCAGCAGCACCTGCTCGCGCGAGCTTTGCAGCATCAGCGCGTGGCTGGTGTTGTTGATGTCTTCGCTGGTGCAGGCGAAGTGCACGAACTCGCGCCACGGCTCGAACTGCGCGTCACCTTGCATGCGGTCTTTCAACCAGTACTCGACCGCTTTGACGTCGTGGTTGGTGGTGCGCTCGATGTTCTTGATCGCCAGCGCGTCGCCTTCGCCGAATTCGCGCACCCACGCGCGGGCACGCTCGCGGGCCACGGCGGGCAGCGGCGGGAACTCCGGCATGCCGGCGTCGGACAATGCGATGAACCACTCGACCTCGACCTGCACGCGCCGGTGCATCAAGCCGTACTCCGACAACAGCGGGCGCAGCGGGTCGAGCTTGGCGGCGTAGCGGCCGTCCAGCGGCGACAGGTTGGTCAGTGGCGAGTGGGGCATGCGCGCAGTGTGGGTGGCCGCGCCATCCATGGCGCGCCAGCGATGCAGATTGTAGGTGGCGGGTGCAGTGGGTCCGGGCCGCTCAGCGCATCCACCACCGCATGCAGCGTCGGCAGCGCTGTCGCCTGATCCGCGATGTGGATCGCCGCGCCCAGACTGTGCAATGCCGCATCGGCGCTGTCGTTGCTGGCGGCGTGCACGATGGCCAGCGGCTCGCCGCGCGCCACCCGCGCACCGACCCCGCGCAGGTCGCTCAAGCCCACGCTCGGATCGATCGCGTCGCCGGCACGCGCGCGCCCGCCGCCGAGCGCGATCACCGCCAAGCCGATGGCGCGCGTGTCCATCGCCGCGACCACGCCGTCGCGCGAGCTCGGCAACGGCCGCCGCACTGGCGCCCGCGGCAGCGACGCGTCGCCGCGCGCCAGCACGTCGCGCGGTCCGCCCAGGCCAGCCACCATGCGCGCAAAGCGTTCCGCCGCGGCGCCGCTGTCGAGCACTGCGCGCGCGCGCTGCTGGCCGTCGGCCGGACTCGCGGCCAGGCCGCCTTGCTGCAGCAGATGGCCGCACAACGCCAGCGTCACTTCGAGCAAGCGTGGGTCGCGCGCGCCGCCGGTGAGAAAAGCCAGGCACTCGCCGACCTCGAGCGCGTTGCCCGCTGTGGTGCCGAGCACGGCGTTCATGTCGGTGATCAACGCCCGCGTCGGCAGCCCCGCCTCGCTGGCCACCGCCACCAGGCTCTCGGCCAGTGCGCGCGCCTCGTCGAGGCGGGTGCAAAACGCGCCGTTGCCGAGCTTGACGTCGATCAGCAGCCGCTGCACGCCGGCCGCCAGCTTCTTGGACAGGATGCTGGCCGTGATCAGCGGCAGCGACTCCACCGTGCCGGTGGCGTCGCGGATCGCATACAGCCGGCGGTCGGCCGGCGCGATGCGCGTGCTCGCGCCGACGATCGCGCAGCCGGCATCGCGCAACGTGCGGCGCAACGTCGCGCGGTCGGGGGTCGTGCGGTAACCCGGCAGCGCCTCGAGCTTGTCGAGCGTGCCGCCGGTGTGGCCGAGGCCGCGCCCCGAGACCATCGGCACCACGGCGCCGCACGCGGCGAGGATCGGTGCCAGCACCAGGCTGACCTTGTCGCCGACGCCGCCAGTGGAATGTTTGTCGAGCAGCGGGCCGGGCCAGGTTTCGCGCGACCAATCCAGGTGCTGGCCTGAAGCGGCCATCGCACGCGTCAGCAGCGTCGTCTCGGTGCGCGTCATGCCGCGCAGGCAGATCGCCATCGCCAGCGCCGCCACTTGGCCTTCGCTCCAGCTGCGCGACACCAGGCCGCGCACGAAGGCGTCGATCTGCGCCGCGTCAGAGCGCACGGCCCTCGCGTTTGGCGCGGATGATCTCCTGCGCTCTCGATGGCGGTGCTGCTGTCACGGCCCAGTTTCCCGCGGGCCGCGACGCATGCCGCGGTGCAAGCCAAGGGCAGCCCCGGATCCAGCTTCGCCGGTCCGCTGGCGACGCCCCTTGTGGAGACGGGCGCCGTAGGCGCATCGGGGGTGGGTCAATTGACGCGCCGGATGCGCTCGAGCGACGCCGGCGCGATCGAGCCCAGTGCCGCGACATAGCGTTCGAATGCGTCGATGTCCATCATGCCGGTGCGCGCATCCTGGCCGTCGCGTTGAAACACCGTGAAGTTGTCGCCGCCGCTGGCCAGGAAGCTGTTGATCGTGACGCGCAGCCTCTGCTGCGGCTCGACGACCGCACCGTTCAGGCGCAGGCTGCCCGGCACGATGCGTTCGCCCGGCGGCTTGGCCGCATCCCAGCTGTAGTTGAAGCCCCGCGACACCTGCAGCACGCGTGGCCGCGGTTGATTCAGCCACTGCTGTTCAAGGGCGCGCTGCAACTGCGCACCGGTGAGCGTGAGGGTCACCAGGTTGTTGTAGAACGGTTGCACCGCAAACAGGTCTTCGTAGCGCACCAGGCCGTCGGCGTCGCCACTCAGCGCGGCGCGCAGGCCGCCCGGGTTCATCAGCGCGAGCTGCGCGCCGTCACCAGCGGTGGCCGCCAGTTGCGCGTCGGCCACCAGCTGGCCGATCGGCATTTCGCCGGCCGGGCTCTCGTCGCGGCGTCAGCGGCGCGAACGCGCGCCCGACCGAGCGTTTGGCCAGCGGAGCCGCCAGCCGCTCGTACTGCTCGACCAGTTGTGTCTGCGCCGGAGTCCTTGGCGAAGCGGTCGTTGCGCACGATCAGGTTGTGCGCGCGCGCCTCGCGCACGTCGCCGCTGGCCGGGTCGAGCACCAGGTCGATCTCGGTCACCAGCGTGCCGTACTTGTCGGCGCTGGTCACCAGGCGCCCGTCGATGCGGCAGACGTAGGCGCGGTGCGTGTGGCCGCTGATCACGAGATCGACCGCCGGATCGAGCTGCTCGACGATGCGCACGATCGGCCCCGAGATGCCGGGGCACTCGTCGTAGTCGCCGGTGGGCTGGCCGCCTTCGTGGATCAGCACGACGATCGCCTCGATGCCCTGGCGCTTGAGCTCGGGCACCAGCGCGTTGACCGTCTGCACCTCGTCGCGAAACTGCAGCCCCGCCACACCGGCGGGCACGACGATCTGCGGCGTGTCCTTCAGCGTCAGGCCGATGAACGCGACCGGGATGCCCTGGAAGCGCTTGACGTGATAAGCCGGCAGCAGCGTCTGGCCGCTGCGCGTGTCGATCGTGCTGGCGGCCAGCCAGTGAAAGCGCGCGCCGGCAAACGGCTGCGGCCCCTTGCAGCCGTCCACCGGGTGGCAGCCGCCGCGTTGCAGGCGCAGCAGCTCGGCGCTGCCGTGGTCGAACTCGTGGTTGCCCACCGCGCGTGGCTTCCAGGCCCATCAGGTTGAAGGCCTCGACGGTGGGCTCGTCGTGGAACAGCGCGGAGGTCAGCGGGCTGGCGCCGACCAGGTCGCCGGCGGCGACGAAGATGTGGTTCGGGTTCTTCGCGCGCAGCTCGTCCAGCGCGCTGGCCAGGTGCTCGGCGCCGCCGGCAGCCACATTGACCGTCTTGCCCGCGTCCTGCGGATCGCGGATGCGGATGCCGCCCTGCGGCGGCTTGAGATTGCCGTGGAAATCGTTGATCGCCAGGATCTTCACCTCCACCGGGGCTCGATGGCGACGCGTGCGGCGCCGGCGCGCAGCCCGAGCAGCCACGCTGCGACCAACAGGGCGATGGCGAGATGGTGTCGCATGGATGAAGGCCTCAGCGCAGAATTCTGACGTGGCGCAAGTGTAGACAGGCGCACGGTGGCATCCTGCTTGTCAGGCTGCGGCCAGCGCGGTGGGGTGTACTGGCGGCAGCGACGCAACAACCAAGGAGATCGAGCATGAGCAAGCGTGACGTGGTGGTATTGGGCGCGGCGCGCTCGGCGATCGGCACCTTCGGCGGGGCGCTCGCCGACATCGAGCCGGCCGAACTGGCCGGCACCGTGATGAAGGAGGCCGTCGACGCGCTCCGGCGTCGACCCCAAGGCGATCAACTACGTGACGGTGGGCAACACGCATCCCCACCGAAAGCCGCTTCCCCTACGTCGCGCGCGTGGCGTCGATCCAGGCCGGGCTGCCGATGGACTCGGTGGCGATGTCGGTGAACCGCCTGTGTTCGTCGGGCCTGCAGGCCATCGTGACCACGGCGCAGAACATCCTGCTCGGCGACTGCGACTACGGCATCGGCGGCGGCGTCGAGGTGATGAGCCGCGGCGGCTACCTGTCGACGGCGATGCGCACCGGGCGCGCGCATGGGCGACACCAAGATGATCGACACGATGGTCGCCACGCTGACCGACCCGTTCGGCGTCGGCCACATGGGCATCACGGCCGAGAACCTGGCCGCGAAGTGGGGGATCACGCGCGAGGAGCAGGACGCGCTGGCCGTCGAGTCGCACCGCCGCGCCGCCGCGGCGATCGCCGAAGGCCGCTTCAAGTCGCAGATCGTCGCCGATCGTCAAGCAGACCCGCAAGGGCGAGGTCACCTTCGACACCGACGAGCACGTCAAGCCCGGCACCACGATCGAGACGCTGGCCAAGATGAAGCCGGCGTTCAAGAAGGACGGCACGGTCACCGCCGGCAACGCCTCGGGCATCAACGACGGCGCCGCGTTCCTCGTGCTCGCCGACGCGGCGGTGGCGGCGCCAGCCGGGCACAAGCCGATGGCGCGGCTGGTGTCGTACGCGGTGGCCGGCGTGCCGAACGAGATCATGGGCGAGGGCCCGATCCCGGCGACGAAGCTGGCGCTCAAGAAGGCGCGGCCTGAGGCTCGACTCAGATGGACGTGATCGAGAGCAACGAGGCCTTCGCGGCGCAGGCGATCGCCGTGGCGCGCGGCCTCGAGCTCGACATGAAGAAGACCAACCCGAACGGCGGCGCGATCGCGCTGGGCCACCCGATCGGCTGCTCCGGCGCGTTCCTGGCGACCAAGGCGATCTACGAGCTGCAGCGCACCGGCGGCCGCTACGCGCTGGTGACGATGTGCATCGGCGGCGGCCAGGGCATCGCGGCGGTGTTCGAGCGGCTCTGAGGAGCGCGGTCTTGGCGGCTGCGCCGATGATCAATAGCTGTCGCCCGATGACGGGGTCGGTGCGCGCGGCGCGCCGGCCAGCACGGCCTCGATGTCGGCCAGCAGGCTGCTGGCGCCAATGCGAAAGCGCGCCGGGGTCAGCGCGCCGGCGCCGAGCGCAAGCGCCACCGCGTCGATGTAGAGCCTGCGCGTCGGCCACGGTGCGGATGCCGCCCGAGGCCTTGAAGCCGACCCGCGACCTGGTCGATGCGTCGGATGCGATCACGCGCAGCATCACGCCGGCAGCCTGTGGCGTCGCGCTGACCGGCGACTTGCCAGTGCTGGTTTTCAGGAAGTCCGCGCCTTCGGCCAGCGCCAGGCGCGCCGCACGTTCGATCGCTGCGTCATCGCGCAGCTCGCCGGTCTCGAGGATCACCTTCATCGTCAGGTTAGCGCCGCCACGCCGTGCGGCACGCAGCACCGCAACGCAGGCGGCCTCATCGCCGTCGAGCAACGCGCGGTACGGCAACACCACATCGACTTCGTGCGCACCGGCTTGCACGATGGTGTCGACGTCGCGCTCGGTGCGCGCCACGTCGGTGGAGCCATCCGGAAAGTTGGCCACCGCCGCCACCTTGACCGCCGGCGGCACCCGCTCGCGCGCCAGCCGCGCAAATCGTGGCCACACGCACACCGCGGCGACCGCGCCGTGGTGGCCGCGGGCGCGCTCGCACAGCGATTGCACGTCAGCTTCGGTGTCGCGGTCATTCAGGCTGGTGAGATCAAGGCACGCCAGCGCAATGCGCGCGTCGTCGAGCGTTGTGCGTCATCGCCACGTCAGACCTCCAGTGCACCGACGATCGCCTCGAGCAGCGGCACCGCGCGAGCCTGCGCCGCCTGCGCGACAGCCAGCGTGTGGGCGTGGCTCAACGCCTGGTCCTCGAGTCCGCAACCCATGTTGGTGATCATCGACAGCGCCAGCACGCGCAGGCCGTGGCGCCGCGCCAGGATGGTCTCGGGCACCGTGCTCATGCCCACCGCGTGTGCACCCAGCTGCTGCAGCATGCGGATCTCGGCCGGCGTCTCGAACTGCGGCCCGAGAATCCATGCGTACACGCCCTCGCGCAACGTGATGCCGGCGCGTTCGGCCGCGGCGCGCGCGCGCATGCGCAGCGCGGGGTCGTAGGCGTCGCGCAGGTCGACGAAGCGTTCGTTGCCTGTTTCGCCAACCAGCGGCGAGCGTTGCGCAATGTTCAAGTGGTCGCTGATCAGCATCAGCTCGCCCGGGCGCATGCGCGGCATCCAGGCTGCCGGCGGCGTTGGTCTGCACCAGCACCGTCGCGCCGCACGCCGCGAGCGTCGCGATGGCGCCCTTCATCACCGCGGCATCGCCGTCTTCGTAGGTGTGCTTGCGGCCTGCGAGCACCGCGACCTCGCGGCCACCGACCTGGCCAAGCACCAGCTCGCCGGCGTGGCCTGCGACGCCGAGCACCGGAAACGCGGGCAGCTGCGCGTAGGGCAGCCGGGTCGCCGAGCGCGCGCGATCGGCAAACGGTTGCCAGCCCGAGCCCAGCAGCACGCCGATGCGCGGCCGATGTCCGCTGGCCGCGATGCGCTCGGCACTGCGCGCGACCGCTTCGTCCAGGCTCATTTGGACGCGGCCCAGTGGTCGGGGCCGAAGCTCGCCGGCAGCAACTCGCCGAGCGTGTGGCGCGCGCGCCAACCGTGCGGGTCGGCCGACCACACCGGCGTGTCGTCGTCGGCGAACTCGCGCAGCTTCTGGCGGCAGCCGCCGCACGGCGTCACCGCCTGCGGCGCTTCGCCGACCACCACCGCCGCGCGCACGTGGCGGCCACCGGCGGCCACCAGCACGCCCAGCGCCACCGCTTCGGCGCACAGGCTTTGCGGCAACGCCGCGTTCTCGACGTTGCAGCCGGCGTGCACGCGGCCTTGCTCGTCGAGCAGCGCAGCACCGACCGCTGAACTTCGAGTACGGCGCGTGCGCGTGCTGCCGCGCGGCGCGCGCGGCGTCGACCAGGCGGGCGAGGTCGTGTTCCGAAACCGATGGCGGCATGGCAGTCGATGGAGATCTCAATGGGTCTTCGCGTACGGTACACCCAAGGCCTTGGGCGCGCGTGCGCGGCCGATGAAGCCGGCCAGCAGCACGACCGTCATCACGTAGGGCAGGGCCTGGATCGCCTGCACCGGCACCGCGCCGAGCCACGGCAGCGGCGCGCCCTGCAGCCGGATCGCCGACGCGTCGAGAAAGCCGAACAGCAGGCACGCCCACAGCGCGCCGACCGGCTGCCACTTGCCGAAGATCATCGCCGCCAGCGCCATGTAGCCGCGGCCGGCCGTCATGTGCGGAATGAACGACGGGTTCTGCGCGAGCACCAGATAACAGCCCGCCAGCGCGCACAGCACGCCGTTGAGCGCCAGCGCCGCGTAGCGCAACGCCTGCACCGACACGCCGGCGGCATCGACCATCGCCGGGTTCTCGCCCGCCGCGCGCAGCCGCAGACCGAAGCGCGTGCGAGCCAGCAGCCACCACACCGCGGGCACCAGCAGCAACGCGGCATAGACCATCACGTTGTGGCCGAGCAGCCCGATCGCCAGCGCCTTGACGACCAGCGGCGCGTCGTGCAGCGCAATCGGCGGCGGCGCCAACCATGGCGCCAGGCGCACCGCGTCGGGCAGCGCGGGCGTCTGGCCGCCCTGGTGGAACCAGGCGATGCCGAGCACCACGGTGAGGCCGGCGGCGGTCATCGTGATCGCCATGCCCATCACCACCTGGTCGCCGCGGTGGCTGACGCACGCATAGCCGTGCAGCATCGACAGCGCGACGCCGACGACCACCGCGATCGCCAGCGCCAGCGCCAGCGAGCCGAACAGCGCGGCCGCAGTGCCCGCGGCGAACGCGGTGAGCAGCATCTTGCCCTCGAGGCCGAGGTCGATCACGCCCGAGCGCTCGCTCAAGCAGCCGGCCAGCGCGCACAGGATCAGCGGCGTCGACACGCGCAGCGTCGAGGCGAGCAGCGTGCCGACGGCGATGTCATCCATGCGCGGGCCTCCAAGCGGTGCTCGATCGAGAACCACAGCCGCGCCAGCGTCGGCGCCGCCACCTGCGCCATCGCGCCCGAGAACAGCACGATCAGCCCTTGCAGCGTGAACACCATGTCGCGGCTGAAGCCCGGCGATCTCGAACGCCAGCTCGGCGCCGCCCTGGTACAGCGCGCCGAACAGCAGCGACGCCAGCACGATGCCCACCGGGTGGTTGCGCCCGATCAGCGACACCGCGATGCCGGCGAAGCCGGCGCCGACCACGTAGTCGAGCAGCAGCCGGCCGTGCGTGCCGGCGACCTCGTTGATGCCCACCAGCCCGGCCAGCGCGCCCGACAGCATCATCGAGAACATGATCTGGCGCGCGCGGCCGGATGCCGGCATAACGCGCCGCCTCGGGCGCGAAGCCGACCGCGCGCAGCATGTAGCCCGGCCGCGTGCGCCACACCAGCAGGTACACCAGCACGGCGCTGGCCGCCGCCAGCAGCACGCTCAGGTTCAGCGGCGAGCGCGGCCACTCGATGCCCAGCGGTGCGAGCATCTCGTGCAGCGCAGGCACGTGCGCGCCGGGGCCGAAGCTGCGGCTCTCGACCGTCATGTTGCCCGGCTCCTTGAGCACGTTGATCAGCAGCCACGACAGCAGCGCCGAGGCGATGAAGTTGAACATGATGGTGGTGATCACCACGTGGCTGCCGCGCCAGGCCTGCAGCGCGGCCGGCACCGCCGCCCACGCCATGCCGAACAGCGCCGCGGCCAGCACCATCAGCGGCAGCACCAGCCACGCCGGCCATTGATCGGCAAGCGCCAACGCGACCAGCGCGGTGCCGATGCCGCCCAGCATCGCCTGGCCTTCGCCGCCGATGTTGAACAGTCCGCCGTGGAAGGCCACCGCCACCGCCAGCCCGGTGAACACGAAGGTGGTCGCGTAGTACAAGCGTGTAGCTGACGCCGATGCGGCTGCCGAACGCGCCCTTCACCAGCAGCGCCAGCACCTGCAGCGGATCCAGCCCGATCACCAGCACGACGATGCCGCACACCACGCAGCGCCAGCGCCAGGTTGAACAGCGGCAGCACGACGAGGTCGAGCCAGCGCGGCAACTCCTGGCCTGAGCTCATGCGAGCGCGCTCGGCTGCAATCGGCTTGGCCCGCGTCGCCCATCAAGCGGCCCAGCGCCTTCTCGGTGCAGGCGTCGATCGGCAGCTCGCCGCTGATGCGCCCCGCGTTCATCACCAGCACGCGATCGGCCAGCGCGAGGATCTCGTCGAGCTCGGACGACACCACCAGCACCGCGCCGCCGGCGTCGCGCATCGCGCGCAGCCGGCCGTGGATGAACTCGATGGCGCCGATGTCGACGCCGCGCGTCGGCTGGCCGACCAGCAGCACCTTGGGCTCGGGCATCGCTTCGCGCGCGAGCACCAGCTTCTGCTGGTTGCCGCCGGAGAACTGGCCGCTGCGGATGCGCGCGTCGCGCGGCCGCACGTCGTAGCGCTCCATCATCGCCGTGGCGTCGGCGAACATCGCGCCTCGCATCATCCAGCCGTGGCGGTCGTAGCGCGGCCGCGCGTGGTAGCCGAGCACGGCCGACTCCCAGGCCGCGAACGGCAGCACCAGGCCGCGGCGCTGGCGGTCTTCGGGCACGTGGGCGAGCGCCAGCTCGCGCGCGGTCGACGGATCGAGCCACGACGCCGGCGTGAAGTGTCGCGCCGGCCAGCTCGCAGGCTGCCGGCGTGCGGCACGAGCAGGCCCGACAGCGCATCGAGCAGCTCGCTCTGTCCGTTGCCCGAGACGCCGGCGATGCCGACGATCTCGCCGGCGCGCAGCGTCAGCGACACGTCCGCCAGGCGGGTCACGCCGAGCGGCATCGCGCCACTGCAAGCCGCCGGCCTGCAGCAGCGGCGGCCCGCTCTGTGCGGCGGCGGCATCGCTGCTGCCGCGGCCCAGTTGCACGCGCCGGCCCGACCATCGCCTGCGCCAGCGCGTCGGTGCTGGTGTCGGCCGTCGCGCAGTCGAGCACCACGCGGCCGGCGCGCATCACCGTCACCGCGTCGGTGAGCGCGATGATCTCCTTGAGCTTGTGCGTGATCAGCAGGATCGTCGTGCCGCGCGCGCGCAGCCTGCGCAGCGTGCGCGAACAGCTGCTCGGTCTCCTGCGGCGTCAGCACCGCGGTGGGCTCGTCGAGGATCAGGATGCGCGCGCCGCGGTACAGCGCCTTCAGGATCTCCAGCCGCTGGCGCTCGCCCACCGGCAGTGCCTCCACCGGCTCGTCCAGTCGCACCTGCAGGCCGCTGTCGCGCATCAAGCGCCTGCAGCGCGGCGCGTGCCTGCGCGCGCGCCGCGGGCAGGTACCAGCCGGGCTCGGCGCCGAGCAGCACGTTGTCGAGCGCGCTGAAGCGTGTCCACCAGCATGAAGTGCTGGTGCACCATGCCGATGCCGAGGCGCATCGCGTCGCGCGAACTGGCGGATCTGCACCGGCTGGCCGTCGACCGCGATCGATGCCGCTGTCGGCGCTGGTAGAAGCCGTAGAGGATCGACATCAGCGTGCTCTTGCCGGCGCCGTTCTCGCCGACGATGCCGTGCACGGTGCCAGCCGCCACCGTGAGGTCGACGCCGTCGTTGGCCTGCACCGCGCCGAAGCGCTTGTCGATGCCGCGCATCGCCACCGCGGGCACGGCGCTCGCCATCACATCACGCCTCGATCGGAACCCGAGCCATCGTGCGCCGCTCCAGCGGCGCATCCCCGAGCGGACGCCGCGGATCCGGCTTTGCCGGTCGCGGCGTGCGCGGCGCCGCTCTTGCGAGCGTGGGCGGGCGGCCGCCAGGCCGCATCGGGGGTGGTCAAAACTTACACGCGTTGTCGGCCATGTAGTCGGCGACCTTGATCTTGCCGCCGATGATGTCGGCCTTGGCGGCGTCGACCTTGGCCTTCATGTCGGCGCTCACCAGCTTGGCGTTGTACTGGTCCATCGCGTAGTCGACGCCGCCCTCCTTCAGCCCGAGCACCGTGCACGCCCGGCGTGCTCTGCTTGGAGCTGTTGTAGACGGCGATGTCGACGCGCTTGACCATCGAGGTCAGCATCGTGCCCGGCTGCAGGTGGTTCTGGTTGCTGTCGACGCCGATCGCGAGCTTGCCGGCGTCCTTGGCGGCCTGGTAGACGCCCACGCCGGTGCCGCCGGCGGCGGCGAACACCACGTCCACGCCCTTGGCGAACTGCGCCTTGGCCAGCTCGCCGCCGCGCGTGGGGTCGTTCCAGGCGGCCGGCGTGGTGCCGGTCATCGTCGGCGGTCACCTCGACCTTGGGGTTGGCGTACTTGGCGCCCTGCTCGTAGCCGCACTGGAACCTGCGGATCAGCGGGATGTCCATGCCGCCGACGAAGCCGACCTTGCCGCTCTTGCTGGCCAGTCGCCGCCATCATGCCGACCAGGAAGCTGCCCTCCTGCTCCTTGAAGACGATCGACTCGACGTTGGGCAGCTTGACCACCGAATCGATGATCGCGAAGCTGCAGCTTGGGAAATTCCTTGGCCACCTTCTCGATCGCCGAGCCCTGCGAGAAGCCGACGCCGATGATCGGGTTGGCGCCGCGTTCGGCCATGCGGCGCATCGCCTGCTCGCGCTGCGCCTCGTTGGCGATCTCGAAGTCGAGGTAGGCCTTGCCGGTCTCCTTCTTCCAGCGTTCGGCGCCGTTGTAGGCCGCTTCGTTGAACGACTTGTCGAACTTGCCGCCCATGTCGTAGACGATCGCGGGCTCGGCCCACGCGATCGAGGCCAGCAAGCCAAACCCAAGAATTGCCGCGCGGTGGAAGGTCATGATCGGTGTGCTCCCGTCAGTCAGTCAAGGTGCGGCGCAGGATAGCAAGAGTCGTGGTGCGCGCGCCACCTGGACTACGATGACACGATGCCCGCTGGCCACGACATCGACGCGCTCGCGCGTGCGCTGCCCAAGGTGCTGCTGCACGATCACCTCGACGGCGGCCTGCGGCCGGCCACGCTGCTGGAGTTGCTGCGCGAGCGTGGCATCGAGCCACCCGCGGCCGATGCGCCCGCGCTGGCGGCGTGGTTCGACCAGCGCGCGCATGCCGGCAGCCTGGCCGAATACCTGCGAGGCTTTGCGCTCACGGTGGCGGCGATGGCCAGCGCTGCCGGCGCTGCAGCGCGTGGCCTTCGAGGCCGCCGAAGACGTGCGCGCCGACGGCTGCGTGCTGGCCGAGTTCCGCATCGCGCCGACCTTGTTCGAAGCCCATGGCCTGCCGGTCGAAGCGGCGGTCGAGGCGATGCTGCAGGGCCTGCGGCGCAGCGTCTTGCCCAGCGGCCTGATCCTGTGCGCGATGCGCGAGCGCAGCACCGACGAGGCCGAGCGCGTCGCGCGGCTGGCCCGGCGCTACCTGGGGCAAGGGGTGATCGGTTTCGATCTGGCCGGCGCCGAACTCGGGCACCCGCCGAGCGAGCATGCCGGCGCGATTGCGCATCGCACGCGACGGCGGTGTGCCGCTGACCCTGCACGCCGGCGAGGCCGACGCCGCCGCCGCGCGTGATCGAGGCGGCGCGCCTGGGCGCCCGACGCATCGGCCACGGCGTGCGGCTGGCCGATGCGTTGGGCCCTGCCGGCGACGCGCGCGCTGATCGACGAGGCGCGCCAACGCGAGCTGCACCTGGAGCTGTGCCCGAACAGCAACGTGCACACCGGCGCCGCAGCGTCGATCGCCAGCCACCCGATCACCGCGCTGCGCCGCGCGCACTTGAGCGTCTCGTTCCACACCGACAACCGGTTGATGTCGCGCATCACGCAGTCGCAGGAGGCGGCGGCGCTGTTGCGCGAGACGCCGCTGACGCTCATCGACCTGGCTTCGATGGGCGTGCAGGCGGCGCGCCATTCGTTTCTTGGCGAAGCCGCGCGAGCGCGCGCCGAAGCCGCGATCGGCGCGTTCACGCGCGATCAGAACACCGCCTTGAACTGAAGACCGTAGGTGCGCGGCTCGTCGAGCAGTTCGCCGCTGATCTGTGCTGATCGGACTCGGCCCGTCCTTGCCTATGATCTGTGCCCGATCCGTCCAGCCGCCGGCGGCGACGCATGCTCAATCCGGTTCAACAACGACGCTACCGTGAAGACGGCTATGTGGTGCTTTCGCACTTCAGGCCGGCGGCGGCGCTCGGCGCGCTGCGCCGCCGCGCGCACGAGATCGTCGAGTCGTTCGATCCGCGGGCCGGTAGTGGCGTGTTCTCCACGCGTGAGCAAAACGCCGACGCCTGGTTCCTCGGCTCGGCCGACAGCGTGCGCTGCTTCTTCGAAGAAGATGCTTTCGATGACAGCGGCCATCTGCGTCAAGCCAAGGCGCTGTCGATCAACAAGATCGGCCACGCGTTGCACGACCGGGACCCCGAGTTCGCCGCGTTCTCGCACGGGTCCGACTGGGCCGAGCTGGCCACTGACCTGGGCCTGGCTGCGCCGCAACTGTGGCAGTCGATGTTCATCTTCAAGCAGCCGGGCATCGGCGGCGAAGTGCGCTGGCACCAGGACGCGACCTTTCTGCACAGCGACCCGATCACCGTCACCGGGTTCTGGATCGCGCTCGAAGACGCCACCATCGACAACGGCTGCCTGTGGGTGGCGCCCGGCGGCCATCGCGCGCCGCTGCGCCAGCGCTTCGTGCGCGACGGCGACGCGGTTCGATTCGTGACGCTCGATGACACGCCATGGCCGGCGCATCGACGAGGCCGTGCCGCTCGAAGTGGCAGCGGGCACGCTCGTTTGCTTCCACGGTCTGTTGCCGCACTACAGCGCAGCCAACCGCTCGCCACTGTCGCGCCACGCGTACACGCTGCACGCCGTCGACGGCCGCAGCCGCTGGTCGAGCGACAACTGGCTGCAGCGTGCGCAGACGCCCGGGGGCTTCTGAGCCAGCGCAATTTTTGCTGGCGGCGGGCCATCCCGATTGACGACATGCGGGCCCGCCTGCCAAATGACGATCATGTGACTGCCGGCATGGGACTTGCGTCGCCATCCGCTGGCCAACCACCCCATCAAATCCGGAGGACTTCCATGCCCTTGATTCGTCGCTCGACCCTGTTGCTGTGCGCCGCTGCTGCGCTCACAGCTTTGGCTGGCAGTGCCTTTGCGCAAGGCAAGCTCAAGGTGGCCGCCATCTATACGGTGCCGGTCGAACAACAGTGGGTCAGCCGCATCGACAAGGCGCTGAAGGCGGCCGTTGCGCGCGGCGAGATCGAATACGTGTTCAGCGAAAACGTCGCCAACGCCGACTACGAACGCGTGATGCGCCAGTACGCCGAGGCCGGCAACACGCTGGTGGTGGGCGAGTCGTTCGCAGTGGAGGCGGCGGCGCGCAAGGTGGCCAAGGACTATCCGAAGGTCAGCTTCCTGATGGGCAGCTCGGGCAAGCCGCAGGCGCCGAACTTCGGCGTGTTCGACAACTTCATCCAGGAGCCCGCGTACCTGAGCGGCATGATCGCCGGCGGCATGACCAAGAGCAACAAGATCGGCATGGTCGGCGGCTATCCGATCCCCGAGGTCAACCGCCTGATGAACGCCTTCATGGCCGGCGCGAAAGAAGTGAACCCGAAAGTCGAGTTCATGGTCACCTTCATCAACAGCTGGTTCGACCCGCCCAAGGCCAAGGAGGCTGCATTCGCGATGATCGACAAGGGCGCCGACCTGATGTACGCCGAGCGCTTCGGCGTCAGCGACGCCGCCAAGGAGCGCGGCAAACTCGCCATCGGCAACGTCATCAACACGCAGGACAAGTACCCCGACACGGTGGTGGCCTCGGCGCTGTGGAACATGGAGCCGACGATCGACACCGCGATCAAGGCGGTGAAGGCCGGTGCCTTCAAGGCCGACGACTACGGCCACCTGTCGCAGATGAAGGACAAGGGCAGCGAGCTGGCGCCGCTGGGCACGTTCGAGAAAAAGGTGCCGGCCGATGTGGTGGCCAAGGTGCGCGCCAAGGAGCGTGCGATCCTCGACGGCTCGTTCAAGGTGTCGATCGACGACAACGCTCCCAAACCCAGCGCCAAGTGACGGCGGCTGCTTTGATGGCTGCTTGACATGGCGCGCGTCGGTGCGCAAGCGGCGCGCGCCGTCGCGACGGACGCACCGCCGCTGCTGCGCCTGGCCGGGCATCACCAAGCGCTTCGGCGACCTGGTGGCCAACGACGGCATCTCGCTGGAGCTGCGCGCCGGTGAAGTGCTCGCGCTGCTCGGCGAAAACGGCGCCGGCAAGAGCACGCTGGTGTCGATCCTGTTCGGCCATCAGGTGGCCGATGCCGGGCACATCGAGGTCGACGGCCGAGCGCTGCCACCTGGCGAGCCGAAGGCGGCACTCGCGTGCGGCATCGGCATGGTGCACCAGCACTTCACGTTGGCCGACAACCTGAGCGTGCTCGACAACGTGATGCTGGGCACCGAGCCGCTGTGGCGGCTGCAGTCGCAGCGGGCCGACGCGCGGGCGCGACTGCTGCACATCGCGCAGCGCTTCGGCCTGCGCGTGGAGCCCGATGCGCGCGTGGGCGACCTGTCGGTGGGCGAGCGCCAGCGCGTGGAGATTCTCAAGGCGCTGATCCGCGGCGCGCGCGCCTTGATTCTGGACGAGCCCACCGCGGTGCTGACGCCGCAGGAGTCGGCGTCGTTGTTCGCCACGCTGCAGCAGATGGTGGCCGGTGGCATGGCCATCGTCTTCATCAGCCACAAGCTCGACGAGGTGCTGGCGGTGGCCGATCGCGTGGTCGTGCTGCGCGCGGGGCACCTGGTCGCTCAGATGCGTGCCGCCACGGCCGACAAAGCGGGCCTGGCCGAAGCGATGGTGGGCCGCGCGGTGGCGCCGGTGGTGCGCGAGCGCGACGCCACATCACAGGCCGCGCATGAGCGGGGCGCGCCGGGCGCCGCGCGCGTCGTAGTCTGCGCGCTGCGCGAGGCGAGCGTGCGCAAGGGGCATCGCGTGCTGCTCGATCGCGTGAACCTCGAGGTGCGCGCCGGCGAGGTGGTGGCGATCGCCGGCGTGGCCGGCAACGGCCAGCAGACGCTGGCCGATCTGTTGTCAGGCGTGGTCGCGCTCGACAGTGGCGCGCTCGAGGTGGCCGGCCGCGTGCTGGCGGCGCGGCCGCGCGCCTGGATCGACGCCGGCGTCGCGCGCATTCCGGAAGACCGCCAGGGCGTGGGAGCGATCGGCGAACTGCACGATCTGGGAGAACACGCTGCTCGAGCGTTATGCCAGCCGCCGCTTCGCGCGTTGGGGCGTTTTGCGGCGCGATCGCGCGCATGAGCACGCGCAGCGCATCGTCGAGCGCTTCGACGTGCGTGGCGGTGGTGACGCGGGGCTCGACGCGCGCGCTGGCGCGCTGTCGGGCGGCAACCTGCAAAAGCTGATCCTCGGCCGCGCGCTGACCAGCCCGCGCTATCGCGACGTGGCGGCGACGCTGATCGTGGCGCACCAGCCGACCTGGGGGCTCGATGTCGGCGCGGTGGCCGACGTGCACCGGCGCTTGCTCGAAGCCTGCGACGCCGGTGCGGCGCTGTTGCTGATCAGCGAGGATCTCGACGAGATCCTGTCGCTGGCCGATCGCATCGCGGTGATGACGCGCGGGCGGCTCACCGAGGCGCGCCCGCGCGAGCAATGGACGCTGGCGACGCTGGGGTTGGCGATGGGCGGTGGCGGCTCCGGCGCGGCCGCAACGCCCGCGCAGAAGGCGTTGCACGATGCGCCTTGAGCCGCGCGCGCAGACCCCGGCGTGGCTGTGGCTGGCCGCGCCGCTGGCTGCGCTGGCTTTCACGCTCGCGGTCACCTCGCTGCTGGTGGCCTGGGCCGGTGCGCCCGTGGGCCGTGCCTACGCGCTGCTGCTGCAAGGCGGCTTCGGCTCGCGCTTCGCGTGGGCTGAAACGCTGACCCGCGCGACGCCGCTGGTCCTCACTGGGCTGGCCGTCGCGGTGGCGTTTCGCGCGCGGCTGTACAACATCGGCGCCGAGGGCCAGCTGTATGCCGGCGCGTTGGCCGCGGTGGCGGTGGGCGGCCTGCACGGCGGCGTGGGCTGGCCATTGCCGGCCTGGCTGCTGTTCCCGTCGATGATCGCCGCGGCGTGTGCGGCCGGCGCGTTGTTGCTGCTCGGGCCGGCGTGGCTGAAGGTGCGCCTGGGCGTCGACGAAGTGGTGACCACGCTGCTGCTCAACTTCATCGTCCTGCTGCTCGTCTCGGCGATGCTCGACGGGCCGATGAAAGATCCCTCCGCGCTCGGCTGGCCGCAGAGCGTGGCCATTGCCGATGCGCTGCAGCTGGACAAGCTGATCGCGCGCAGCCGCGTGCACACCGGGCTGTTGGCCGCGCTGGTGCTGGCGGTGGTGCTGGCCGGCTTGCTGCGCCACACCACGCTCGGCTTCGAGATCCGCGCCGTCGGCGCCAACGCGCGCGCGGCCGCCTTCGCCGGCATGCCGGTGCGCGCCGTGGAGTACAAGGTGGCGCTGCTGTCGGGTGCGCTGGCCGGGCTGGCCGGTGCGGTGGAAGTGGCCGGTCGCGCGGGCTACGTGACGCTCGACATGTCGCCCGGGCTACGGCTACTCGGGCATCGTGATCGCGATGCTCGCCGCGCTGCATCCGATCGGCGTGGTCGCTGCGGCGGTGTTCGTCGCCGGCATGCTGGTCGGTGCCGACAGCATGAGCCGCGCGGTCGGCGTGCCGACCTACATCGCCGACGTGATCGTCGCCGTCGCGTTGATCGCGGTGCTGGTGGCCACGCTGGGCGTGCGCTGGCGCGTGCGCTTTCGCTGAAGCCGCGATGGGCGAGACGTTCGACCTGATGCTGGCCGCGCCGTTCTGGGTCGCGGTGCTGCGCATCGCCACGCCGCTGATGCTGGGCACGCTGGGCGTGCTTGCTGTGCGAGCGCGCCGGCGTGCTGAACCTCGGCATCGAGGGCATCATGGTGGCCGGCGCGTTCGCCGGCTGGCTCACCGTCTACCACGGCGGCGGCCTGTGGACCGGCGTGATGGTGGCCGCGCTCACCGGCACGGTGTTCGGCGCTTCTGCACGCCGCCGTTGACGGTGCCGCTCGGCTTGAGCCAGCACGTCTCGGGCTTGGGCATCACGCTGCTGGCCACCAGCCTGGCGAGCTACGCCTACCGCGTGAGCTTTCCGAAGGTCGACAGCCCGCCGACGATCCAGCCATTTGCCGACATGAGCGGCTGGCTGCCGCTGCCGGTGCTGAATCAGCAGACGCCGTTGACGCTGCTGGCCTTGCTGCTGGTGCCGGCGCTGGCCTGGCTGCTGTACCGCACGCCGCTCGGGCTGGCGCTGCGCATGGTCGGCGAGAACCCCGAGGCCGTCGAGGGCCAGGGCCTGAGCGTGGCACGCCTGCGCACCGGCGCCGTGGTGGCCGGCTCGGCGCTGATGGGCGTGGCCGGTGCGTTCCTCACGCTGGCCGCGTTCAACGCCTTCTACTTCAACATGGTCAACGGCCGCGGCTGGGTCTGCGTGGCGCTGGTGGTGTTCGCGTCGTGGCGGCCCGGGCGGGCGCTGCGGCGGCGCGTTGTTGTTCGGCTTCTTCGACGCGCTGCAGTTGCGGCTGCAGCAGGCCGGCTCGGGGCTGCTCGGGCTGCAGCTGCCCTACCAGTTCTACCTGATGCTGCCCTACGCGATGGCGATCGTCGCGCTGCTGGTGGTGGCGCGGCGCGCCAGCTACCCGCAGGCGCTGATGAAGCCGTGGCGCCGCGGCCAGCGCTGAGGCCGGCGCACCGAGACGGCCAGCTCGCCGCCGACGAAGAACGCCTGTCGCTGCGCGATCGGCAACGGTATGCTGCGCCTTTTCGGGGAAGCACACGACGCATGGCCAGCGAACCGCGTCACATCCGCCTGACGTCGCACCCGGGCCAGCAGGGGCCGGGCGGCGCGCCGGCCATCCACTGGGGTGCTGCCGATGCGCTGGAGCGCGGCCCGATCGTGGGCACCACCGGCAACCGCAGCCAGCGCAACGTGATCGGCACGCACAGCGGCAGCTACGGCGTCTACCGCGCGCTGGCGGTGGCCGCGGGCAACCTGACCGCGCGGCCACCGCGCCGACCTGACCAACACCGCGCCCACCGATCTCATCGGGCCCTACGAGCAGTGGGGCGACGCCAAGAAGATCGTGTCGATCGACCCGTGGGGCGCGTCGGTGCAGCGGCGTTCGCCGACTACATCGAGCAGGGCTACGACATCCGCCCGACGATCGCGGTGACCAAGGCGCACATCCACCTGCCCGAGATCAAGCAGGCGATCGCGTTCCAGCGGCTGGCGATCGACGGCACGGTGCTGCTCGAGGACGCCTCCGCCACGGTGACCAAGATCGCCATCGAGCCGGTGTGGTGGCTGCCCGGCGTGGCCGAGCGCTTCAAGGTCGGCGAGGCCGAGCTGCGGCGTGCGCTGTTCGAAGAGACCGGCGGCATGTACCCGGAGCTGGTGACGCGCAGCGACCTCGAGGTGTTCCTGCCGCCGATCGGCGGCCAGACGCTGTACGTGTTCGGCGACGTGCGCGACTTGTCCGACCCGGCGATCACGCTGACCGCGCGCGTGCACGACGAGTGCAACGGCTCGGACGTCTTCGGCTCCGACATCTGCACCTGCCGGCCGTACCTGACGCACGCGATCGAAGAATGCATCCAGGGCGCGCAGCACGGCGGCGTCGGCCTCATCGCCTACAGCCGCAAGGAGGGCCGCGCGCTCGGCGAGGTGACCAAGTTCCTGGTCTACAACGCGCGCAAGCGCCAGGAGGGCGGCGACCGCGCCGACAAGTACTTCCTGCGCACCGAGTGCGTGGCCGGCGTGCAGGACATGCGCTTCCAGGAGCTGATGCCCGACGTGCTGCACTGGCTGGGCATCCGCAAGATCCACCGCCTGGTCAGCATGAGCAACGACAAGTACGACGCCATCACCGGCAGCGGCATCGAGGTGGGCGAGCGCGTCAAGATCCCTGACGCGCTGATCCCCGCCGACGCCAAGGTCGAGATCGAGGCCAAGATCGCGGCCGGCTACTTCACCGACGGTGCGGTGCCCGACGAGGCGCAGCTCGCGGCAGTCAAGGGGCGGGGCCTCGAATGAACGGCGAGGCCGCTCGCACGGCGGCCTTGCACGAGGCGGTGCGACGCCTGCGCCAGCCGTCGACCATTCGCCAGCGCTGCGCTGCGATCACCGAGGTGGTGGCGCGCGGCCAGTCCGCCTCACTTCACGATCGAGCGGGCACGGCTCGACGACGTGGCCGACCGTGTGGCGACGCTGACGCGCACGCGTTTTCCAACTCTGCAGGTGCCGTTTCACAGCCGCTGGCGCCACTTCGAGGCTGGCGGCGTCGATCGCAAGGCCGAACTCGACGCCAGGTTGAACGGGCGCAGCCACGCGGCCGTCGCTCGCGCACGCATCGACCTGGCGTTGATCAGCGTGCTGCTCGACGCCGGTGCCGGCAGCCACTGGCACTACCGTGAGCGCGAAAGCGGCCAACAGTTCGCGCGCTCCGAGGGGTTGGCGGTGGCCAGCTTTCGCGCCTTCATGGCGGGCCGTTTTTCGTCGGAGCCCGGCGACCCGCTGCGTGTCGACGCCAAGGCGCTGGCAGCGCTCGATGCGCGCGCGCTCGCCGAGGCGTTGCAGGTGAGCCTCGACAATCCGCTGGTCGGGCTCGAGGGTCGCGTCACGCTGCTGCATCGGCTGGCCGAAGCCTTGCGCGCGCAGCCCGAGACCTTCACTGCGCTGGGACAGCCCGGGCATCTTTTCGATGCGCTGACGCACCACCGCCACGCGCCGGAGCTGCACCACCACCATCCGCGGCCGGCGATCCATCATCGCCAAGTGAGCGCGGCCCGCGTGCTCGGTGCGCTGCTCGACACGTTGAGCGGCATCTGGCCAAGCGGCCAATCGTTGCAAGGCACGCCGCTGGGCGACGTGTGGCCGCATCCGGCCGCGCGCGGCGATGGTCTCGACGGCGGCTGGGTGCCGTTTCACAAACTCTCGCAGTGGCTCGCCTACTCACTGCTCGAGCCGTTCGAATGGGCCGGCGTGCAGGTACACGAGGTCGACGCGCTGACCGGCCTGCCGGAGTACCGCAACGGCGGCTTGCTGCTCGATGCCGGGGTGGTGGTGCCGCGCGACACCGCGTTCGCGCAACACGCGATGCGGCCGGGCGACGGCTGGACCATCGAGTGGCGGGCGCTGACCGTGAGCCTGCTCGACGAACTGGCGCCGCGTGTACGGCGCTTGCTCGGGGTGGACGAGGCCGCCTTCCCGTTGGCGCGGCTGCTCGAAGGCGGCACCTGGGCCGCCGGCCGTGCCATCGCGGCCGAACGGCGCGAAGGCGCATTGCCGCCGGTGGTGGTGGCCAGCGACGGCACGGTATTCTGAGCAGCGGCGCCGCGCGATATGTTGGCTCATCAACCAGGAGACCCGCGTTGACGACCCCCGCTTCCGAAGTGCACGTGATCTCGCACCCGCTGGTGCAGCACAAGCTCACGCTGATGCGGCAGAAAGACCGCTCGACCAGCAGCTTTCGCCGCCTGCTGGGCGAGATCGCCATGCTGATGGCCTACGAGGTCACGCGCGACATGCCCACGCAGCTGATCGAGATCGAGACGCCTCTGGCGAAGATGCGCAGCCCCGTGATCGAAGGCCGCAAGACGGTGTTCGTGGCGATCCTGCGCGCCGGCACCGGGTTCCTCGACGGCATGCTCGAGGTGATACCGGGCGCGCGCGTCGGGCACGTGGGCCTATACCGCGACCCCAAGACGCTGGTGGCGGTGGAGTACTACTTCAAGATGCCGCACGGCATGAACGAACGCGACGCGATCTTGCTCGACCCGATGCTGGCCACCGGTAACTCGGCGGTGGCCGCGGTCGACCGCCTGAAAGAAACGCGCCCGCGTTCGATCCGCTTCGTGTGCCTGCTGGCGGCGCCCGAGGGCATCAAGAACTTTCACACCCACCACCCCGACGTGCCGATCTACACCGCGGCGGTCGACGAGAAGCTCAACGACCACGGCTACATCGTGCCGGGCCTGGGCGACGCCGGCGACCGCATCTTCGGCACCAAGTGAGGCTGTTGGCCGGCATGCGGCGATGCTGCTGATTCAGAACGCCACGCTGCCCGATGGCCGCCGCGGCGTCGATCTGCTGGTGCGCGACGGCCGCTTCGTCGAGGTGGCGCCGCAGCTCGTTGCGCCGGAAGCCGCCGAGCGGCTCGACGCGCAGGGTTGGCTGCTGTCGCCGCCGTTCGTCGATGCGCACTTCCACATGGATTCGGTGCTGAGCCATGGCCTGCCGCGTGTCAACCAGAGCGGCACCTTGCTCGAAGGCATCGCGCTGTGGGGTGAGCTGAAACCCCTGCTGACCGAAGAGGCGCTGATCGAGCGTGCATTGCGCTACTGCGACTGGGCGGTGGCAAGGGGCTTGTTGGCGATCCGCTCGCACGTCGACGTGTGCGATGCGCGGCTGCTCGCGGTGCGTGCGCTGCTGCAGGTGCGCGAGCGCGTGCGTCCGTACCTCGACCTGCAACTGGTCGCGTTTCCGCAGGACGGTGTGTTGCGGTCGCCTGACGCGCTCGACAACCTGAAGCGCGCGCTCGACCTCGGCGTCGACGTGGTCGGGGGTATCCCGCATTTCGAACGCACGGCCGCAGAAGGTGCCGCGAGCGTCAAGCTGCTGTGCGAGCTGGCCGCCGAACGCGGCCTGCGCGTCGACATGCACTGCGACGAAACCGACGACCCTGCCTCGCGCCACGTCGAGACGCTGGCCTTCGAGGCGCAGCGCCTGAAGCTGCACGGCCGCGTCACTGGCTCGCATCTGACGTCGATGCATTCGATGGACAACGCCTACGCGACCAAGCTGATCGCGCTGATGGCCGATGCCGGCTTGAGCGTGGTGGCCAACCCGCTGATCAACATCACGCTGCAGGGGCGCTACGACACCTACCCCAAACGCCGTGGCATGACGCGGGTGCCCGAACTGCAAGCGGCCGGCGTGCCAGTGGCGTTCGGCCACGACTGCGTGATGGACCCGTGGTACGCGCTCGGCTCGGCCGACATGCTCGAGGTGGCGGCGATGGGCCTGCACGTGGCGCAGCTGACCTCGGCCGCCCAGATGCGGGGGTGCTTCGATGCCGTGACCGAGGTGCCGGCTGGCATCCTCGGCCTCGAAGGCTATGGCCTGGCGCCGGGCTGTCGCGCCGACTGCGTGCTGCTGCAGGCGCGCACGCCGGCCGAGGCGATTCGTCTGCGCGCGCCGCGCCTCGCGGTGGTACGTGCCGGTCGCGTGATTGCGCGCACGGCGCCGGCCAACGCGCGCCTGGAGCTTCCCGGCCGCCCCGCGCAAGTGGACTTCACCCTCTGAGGCGGTGGGCGCGGGCTGGAGCCCGGCTCGCTAGAATGGCTCGACTCGAGGGACCGCCGCCACCCATGAAGCTGATCGGATCGAATACCAGCCCGTATGTGCGCAAGGTGCGCATCGTGATGGCGGAAAAGAAGTTGGACTACCAGTACGTGACCGAAGACGTCTGGGCCAACGACAACATGCTGAAGTCCAACCCGCTGGGCAAGGTGCCTTGCCTGGTGGTCGAGGGCGTCGAGGCGATCTTCGATTCGCGCGTGATCGTCGAATACGTCGACACGCTGTCGCCATTGAGCCGCCTGATCCCAGCCAGTGGGCGCGAGCGCGTCGAGGTGCGCACCTGGGAGGCGCTTGGTGATGGCGTGCTCGACGCGGCGATCGCGGCGCGGCTCGAGGCCAACTGGGCGCCACGCGGCGAGTACCGCTCGCAAGCCTGGATCGACCGCAACATGAGCCGCGTGGCGGCATCGCTCAAGGCGATGAGCCGTGGCCTGGGCGAGAAGCCGTGGTGCGCCGGCCTGCACATGAGCCTGGGCGACATCGCGGTGGGCTGCGCGTTGTTCTACCTGGACTTCCGCTTCTCGCACATCGACTGGCGCGGTGAGCACACCAACCTCGCGCGGCTGGCCGAGAAGCTGGCGGCCCGCAAGAGCTTCATCGACACCGTGCCGACCTGATGCGCGGGCGCCCTGCGCCCGTCAGGCGAGCCTGAGCGTCAGCGAGCCGGCGCGCACATCCCACTGCAATTTGCGAACGATCGCGCGCAGCCGCTGCCCCAGCTCACCGGCCGACACCCTGCACGCCGCGGCCACTTGCTCGAGCCGGTAGCCGGCGGCCAGCCGCATCAGCAGCTCGCGTTGCGCCGGCTCGAGTTGCAGCGGGCTCTGTTCATCGCCGATCGACAGCGCATGCGCGCGCGGCACACGCGCGCGCTCGAAATGGTCGAGCAACGCATGCGCCAGCGGCGTGGTCAAGGTCGTCTCGCCGCGCAGCGCCTGATTCACGGTGGCGAGCAACGACTCGGCGTGGGCATGGACGACGCACAGGTTGTCGGCCCCGGCGCGCAGCGCTGGCACCAGCAGCGCATCGCCTTCGTCGGGCGCTACGGCAACGATTGCGGGTCGCTGCGGCTGCGTGGCGAGCCACTCCAGCATTGCCAGCGCGGTGCCGTCGATCAGCCGCAATTCGCACAACACCAGATGGGGCCGGTGCTGCGACAGCAGGCCCCGCGCCGAACGCGCCGCGTTGGTGACAGCGACCACCTCGTGGCCGCCTGCCACCAGCACGCCCCGCCATGCCAGCGCGAGTGCAGGTTCACGAACGACGAGGACGATGCGGCTCATGGGGAAGCCCGTGTTCGAGGTAACGGGTGACCAATTGTTGCGCCACCTCGGTTGTCGCACACCCCGCAGCCCAAGGCCGCGCCCCGCAGACAAGGGGGCGCGGCCCGACGTGCGGCAGCACCTGCGTGCTGACGCGCGACTGGCCGAGCCGGGCGGGCATGCAGGCCCGCCCGAGGACCGGGGCCGGACAGCTAGTCAGCCCAGCGCAGCGAAGCTGTGCGCCTGGGCTTGCGGCCAGTACAGCTCGTACACCGCGTGCGGCCAGCGCGCCTCGCCGCGCATCGCGGCCAGCAGCTCGCCCGGTTTCACGAATGGCAGCAGGTTGGCGAGCAAGCGAACCTCGCGATCGGTGCCGCGGCGCACGATGTGCGTGGCGCGGATCTGGTTGGGGTGCTCGAGCGCCGCCGCCTGCACCAGCTCCTTCAGTGCCTCGAGCGTGTTCTGGTGGAAGCGATAGACGCGCTCGATCTTGTCGGGCACCACCAGCGCACGCTGGCGCAGCGGGTCCTGGGTGGTGACACCGGTCGGGCAGGCGCCGGTGTGGCAGTGCTGCGCCTGAATGCAGCCGAGGGCGAACATGAAGCCGCGCGCCGCGTTGCACCAGTCGGCGCCCAACGCCATCATGCGGGCGATGTCGAATGCGCTGACCACCTTGCCGGCGGCGCCAATGCGCACGCGCGATCGCAAATTGAGCCCGGTGAGCGTGTTGTGCACGAGCAGCAGGCCCTCCTGCAGCGGCGTGCCGACGTGATCGGTGAACTCCAGCGGCGCCGCACCGGTGCCGCCCTCGGCGCCGTCGACCACGATGAAGTCCGGCGTGATGCCGGTGCCCAGCATCGCCTTGCAGATGGCCAGCCATTCCCACGGGTGACCAATGCACAGCTTGAACCCCGTCGGCTTGCCGCCGGAGAGCTCGCGCAAGCGATCGATGAACTGCATCATCTCGATCGGCGTGGTGAAGGCGCTGTGCCGGGCCGGCGAGATGCAGTCGACGTTGATCGGCACCCCGCGCGCGGCAGCGATCTCGGCAGTGACCTTCGGCCCCGGCAGCACACCGCCATGCCCGGGTTTGGCACCCTGGCTGAGCTTGAGCTCGATCATCTTCACTTGGCCCTCGCAGGCGCTGGCCGCGAAGCGCTCAGCATTGAAGCTGCCGTCGTCGTTGCGGCAGCCGAAGTAGCCCGAGCCGACCTCCCAGATCAGATCACCGCCGTGCACGCGATGGTGCGCGCTGATCGAGCCCTCGCCGGTGTCGTGCGCGAAGCCGCCGCGCTTGGCACCACCGTTGAGCGCCAGGATCGCGTTGGCGCTCAACGCGCCGAAGCTCATCGCGGAGATGTTGAACACGCTGGCGGAGTACGGCTGCGCACGCCCCTCACCCACCAGCACCCGGAAGTCGTGCGACGCCAAGCGGGTGGGCTGCAGTGAGTGGTTGATCCATTCGTAGCCCAGGGCGTGCACGTCCAGCTGGGTGCCGAACGGCCGCTTGTCGGAGTCGCCCTTGGCGCGCTGGTACACCAGCGAGCGCTGCTGCCGCGAGAATGGATGCGCCTCGTTGTCGCTCTCGATGAAGTACTGGCGGATCTCCGGACGCACGTACTCGAGCAGGAAGCGGATGTGCCCGATGACCGGATAGTTGCGCAGCACGGCGTGCCTGCGCTGCAGCGAATCGCGCACGCCCAAGCCCACCAGCACGGCAAATACAAGGGTCATCAGCCCCCACTGATTGAACGCGATCCAGACGAACGCGCACAGCAGCAAGCCGACGCCGCACACCAGCCACACTAAGTAGCGAATCGGGAAATAGCGGTCCAGGGCGTGCAGCCAGGCGGGCATGGCCCCTCCATCCGTTGCGCGGTGGCGATGGTAGGGCTAGCGGCGGCAACCGCGATGTTGGTGCCGTTTGGGGCTGTGCCGGCGATAGGATGGGGTGTAAGTGCGCTGCTCCGGTTAGCGGCGTTGCAACGGGACGGCCGCCGCGCCTACTGCTGCGCTGTGGCCGCCGCGCGGTGCGCCAGGAAGCGCTGCAGCTTGCCCTGCGCCTGGCGGCGCACCTGGTTGCGCAGCATCGGCGACCAACCCATCATCAAACCGGTGGAGCCGAGCGCCTGGCGCGACCAACGCCAGAAGTCGTAGTTCTCACTGTGGGTGACGATCAGGCCGTCTTCGAAGGTGAACTGGGCTGCGACTACGTTGTGCACCATGCGGCCCGCCGCTCCCGAGCGATAACGTGCCTCCCAACGGGCGCTGCCGCGCTCGCCGCCGGCCGCTTCGACCTCGCTGGTTTCGAGCCGCCACACCGCCTGGCCGCCATTGCGAATGGTCTGGCACACCATCTGCCACATGGCGCCGATCTGCTCGTTGCCATGCAGCACGAACAGCGGGTCTTCGAACTGCGCATGCGGCGCGTAGCAGCTTTGCATCGTGCGCGCATCGAGCGTTGCGAACGCGGCATAGAAACGCTTGAGCAGGGCCTGGGGACTCATGACACAACCACGGCTACTGACCGGACAACGGACAGTATGAGCGAGCCGCCGCAAAGCAGGCGTGAACAACCGCAACCGGTTGCGGTCGCTGAGGTCCAACCCCTCGGTCCAAGGTCTGGCGACTGTGCTGATCGCTGGCCTGCGGCGCCGGCCACAGCTACGGGCTTGAGCAATATGCCACGCTATACTGCGGCTCACAGCGCCGATTTGTTCCGGCTTGCGGGCGCTATAGAAATACCGCTAAAGAGGGACGCCCAGAAAACCGGCGTTCCGCATCTGCAGCGGCGCCGGTTTTTGTTTGTCGGGCCCCATGCAATCCATCGGCGTCGTATCTCCACAAAGCCGTCACTTCGAGCAAGCGCTGCCGTTGCGCAGCGGTGCGACGTTGCGGGATTACACGTTGGTCTACGAAACGTACGGCGTGCTCAACGCCGACGCCAGCAACGCGGTACTGGTGTGCCATGCGTTGAACGCCAGCCACCATGTGGCCGGCCGCTACGACAACGCACAAGGCCAAGAAGGCTGGTGGGACAACCTGGTGGGGCCCGGCAAGCCGCTGGACACCGACCGCTTCTTCGTCATCGGCGTCAACAACTTGGGCTCGTGCTTCGGCTCGACCGGACCGATGCACACCAATCCTGCCACCGGCAAGCCCTACGGTGCCGACTTTCCGGTGGTGACGGTCGAAGACTGGGTCGATGCGCAGGCGCGGCTGATCGACGCGTTGGGAATCGGCCAACTCGCCGCGGTGATCGGCGGCAGCCTCGGCGGCATGCAGGCGCTGGCGTGGACGCTGCGCTTTTCCGCGCGCGTGCGCCACTGCATCGCGGTGGCGTCGGCGCCCAATCTGTCGGCGCAGAACATCGCGTTCAACGAGGTGGCGCGGCGCGCCATCATCACCGACCCCGATTTCCACGCCGGCCATTTCTACGACCACGGGGTGGTGCCCGCACGCGGGCTGCGTGTGGCGCGCATGATCGGCCACATCACATACCTGTCCGACGACTCGATGGAAGCCAAGTTCGGCCGCGAGTTGCGCAACGGCGGCTTCGGCTACACCACGCAGGACGTCGAGTTCCAGATCGAGAGCTACCTGCGCCACCAGGGCGACAAGTTCAGCGAGTACTTCGACGCCAACACCTACTTGCTGATTACCCGTGCGCTGGATTACTTCGACCCCGCGGCGGCCCACGCTGGCGACCTGTCCCGGGCATTCGCACCGGCCAGGGACAACCAGTTCCTGATCGTCAGCTTCACCACCGACTGGCGGTTCGCGCCGGCGCGCTCGCGCGAGATCGTGAAGGCGCTGGTCGACAACCGCAGCGCGGTCAGCTATGCCGAGATCGAGGCGCCGCACGGACACGACGCGTTCCTGCTCGACGATGCGCGCTACCACGCGCTGCTGCGTGCTTACTTCGATCGTGTGGCCGCGGAGGTCGGGCAGTGAGCCAGCGGCGCGAACTCGAACTGCTGGCCGAGCTGGTGCCACCGGGCTCGCGCGTGCTCGATCTCGGCTGCGGCACCGGCGAGTTGCTGGCGCACCTGCGCGCGCGCCGCGGTTGTTCGGGCTATGGCATCGAGATCGCCGACGCCAACGTGCTGCAGTGCGTGCAGCGCGGCGTGCCGGTGATCCAGCTCAACCTCGAGGAAGGGCTGGCCCTGTTCGACGACCGGAGCTTCGACGTGGTGCTGCAGCTCGACACGCTGCAGCACCTGCGCAACACGGAGCGCATGCTGCAGGAGACGGCGCGCGTGGGCCGCATCGGCATCGTGAGCTTTCCGAACTTTGCGCATTGGCCCAACCGCCTGGCCGTGTCGCGCGGCCGCATGCCGGTGACCAAGACCTTGCCCTACCAGTGGTATGACACACCCAACATCCGCGTCGGCACGTTTGCCGACTTCGAGGTGCTGGCGCGACGCACTGGATTGCGCATCCTCGATGCGTTCGGCCTGCACGAAGGCGCACCGGTGCGGCGTTGGCCGAACCTGTGCGCAAGTGTCGCGGTGTTCAAGTTCGAGCGCGGCGAGGGGGTGGCCCCGCTTGAGTCCGCCGCTGTAACGTGAGCACCGCAGCGCGACGCGCGTTCAGGTGTGCGGCGTTGCCGGCAGCGCGTCGAATTCGCCGGGCACCGCTTGTCCTGCCACGCCGCGATCGCACGCCAGATGTCGCCGATGTCGAAGATCGCGCTTTGCAGCAGCGTCATCTGCTGCAGCAACTCGGCGGTGGTGTGGTCGCGGGCACGAATTCGGGCAAGCCCGAGCCGAGGGCGCGGCGGGCACTGTCTACACTGCGGCGCATGCATGCCCTGCACACGCACGATGAGCTGCCTCTGCACGTGCGCCAGTGGACGGTGAAGAGCCCGGCGCACGGGCTCGTGCTGCTGGTGCACGGGCTGGGTGAGCACGTCGGACGCTACGCGGCGCTGGCGGGGTGGCTCAACCAGGCCGGCTGGGACGTCGCGGGCTACGACCATCGCGGCCACGGTGCGTCTGGCGGTGCGCGTGGCGCCATCGCGCGGCCCGACAGCCTGCTCGACGATTTGAGCGTCGTGATCGACGCGTTGCGCCACGAGACGCAGCGCCCGATGGTGCTGCTCGGGCACAGCCTGGGTGGCCTGATCGCGGCGCGCTTCGTGGCCGAGGGGCTGGCCCCGCAGCGTGCCGCCTGGTGGCGCCCGATCGATGCGCTGGTGTTGTCGTCGCCCGCGCTCGACCCGGGCATGAACGCCTTGCAGCGTGCGTTGCTGTCGGTGGTGGGCCCGCTGGCGCCGCAGCTCGCCCTCGGCAACGGCTTGAAGCCAGCCTGGATTTCGCGCGACCCTGCGGTGGTGCGCGCCTACGTCGACGATCCGCTGGTGCATGACCGCATCACGCCGCTGTTGGCGCGCTTCATTGTCGATGCCGGCGAGTTGGTGCGAGCGCGCGCGCCGCGGTGGGCGGTGCCCACGCTGTTGATGTGGGCCGGCGCCGACCGTTGTGTGGCCCCGAGCGGCAGTGCCGCGTTCGCCGCCGCGGCGCCGCGAGTGTGTTTGACGCACACTTGCTATCCGCAGATGGCGCACGAGATCTTCAACGAGCCCGAGCACGACCTGCCGATGAACGAACTGACACGCTGGCTGGCCACGCTGCCGCATGCCGTGGCGGTGCCGGACACTGCGCCCGCGATCTGGAGTGAACGATGAACGCACGCGACGCCCACGCCACGACAGCACCCAAACCCGCGCTGTCGGCCGCTCAGTCCCAGCAACTCGGTGACTTTGCCGCCCGCGCGTGGGACGAGCGCATCGTGCCTGAACTCAAGCGATACATCGAAGTGCCGGCCAAGAGCCCGATGTTCGATGCGCAGTGGCAAAGCCACGGCTACATCGACCACGTGGTGCGCGCGGCGGCCGCTTGGGTGGAAGCACGCAAGGTCGCGGGGCTCAAGCTCGAGGTGGTGCGCCTCGAAGGCCGCACACCGGTGATCCTGTTCGAGGTGCCGGCCACGAGGGCCGGCAGCACCGGTACCGTCGTGATGTATGGGCACCTCGACAAGCAGCCCGAGTTCAACGGCTGGCGCAACGACCTCGGGCCGTGGACGCCCAAGCTCGACGACGGCCTGCTGTACGGCCGCGGCGGCGCCGACGACGGCTACGCGGTGTTCGCTGCGATCACCGCGATCGAGGCGCTCGATGCGCAAGGCATACCGCGCCCGCGCGTCGTCGGGTTGATCGAAAGCTGCGAAGAAAGCGGCTCGTTCGACCTGCCGGCCTACCTCGACGTGTTGAAGCCGCGCCTGGGTGACGTGTCGCTCGTGGTGTGCCTGGACTCCGGCGCCGGCAACTACGATCAGTTGTGGCTCACAACGTCGCTGCGCGGCATGGTGTCGGGCGTGCTGAAGGTCGAGATCCTCACCGAGGGCGTGCACTCAGGCGATGCCAGCGGGCTGGTGCCATCGAGCTTTCGCATCCTGCGGCAATTGCTTGATCGCCTCGAAGACTCGCACACGGGCCGCCTGCTGCCTGAGGATTTTCATTGCCAGGTGCCCGCCGAGCGGGTCGATCAGGCGCGCGCGGCCGCCGCGACGCTCGGCCAGGAGGTGTGGCGGCGCTTTCCGTGGGCCTGCGGCGCCGACGGCGGCGCGTCGTTGCCAACCACCACCGACCCGGTGCAGGCGCTGCTCAATCGCACCTGGCGGCCAACCTTGTCGGTCACCGGCGTCGATGGCGTGCCCGAACTGGGCAACGCCGGCAACGTGCTGCGGCCCTACACCGCGTTCAAGCTGAGCCTGCGGCTGCCACCACTGGTGAGCGGGCACGAGGCTTCGCTGAAGTTGAAGCAATTGCTCGAGGACAACGCGCCGTACAACGCGCGAGTCACCTTCCACCCCGACGGCCGCGCCGGCGCGCTGGGCGCCACCGGCTGGAATGCGCCGTCGCTGTCGAACTGGCTGGAGCAGGCGCTGAACGATGCGTCGCAAGCGCACTACGGGGCGCCGCTCGGCCTCATCGGGCAAGGCGGCACGATCCCGCTGATGAACATGCTGGCCCAGGGTTTTCCGACCGCGCAGATGATGGTGTGCGGCGTGCTCGGGCCCAAGAGCAATGCCCACGGGCCCAACGAGTTCCTGCACGTGCCTTACGCCAAGCGGCTCACGGCCGCAGTGTCGCAGGCGATGGCCGTCTGCCCCTGATGCCGACGTGCGGCGCGCGCAGCAGCAGCCGCACGTCGGGCCGCCCAAGCCGGCCGGCCCCAGCGTTGTGAGCGTGGAGGCTAACGCGACAGCGGCTCGAGCAGCGTGAGCAGTGGCGCAAGCGGTGCATAACGCAACGCCACGCGGGTGGCGTAGGCGAAGAAGCGCGGCAGGTCGGTGCTGTAGTGCGGCTTGCCGTCGCGGTGCTTCAGGCGGCAGAAGATGCCCAGCACTTTGAGGTGCCGCTGCAGGCCCATCCACTCGAGCGCGCGCCAGCACTCGCCGAAGTCGTCGGCAAACGCGTGGCCTGCCAACACCGGCGTGGCACGCGCGGCCTGCCACCAGCGCACGGCCCAGTCGATCTCGCGCTCTTCGTCCCACGAGATGAACGCGTCGCGCAGCAGGCACGCGATGTCGTACGTGACGGGGCCGACCACGGCGTCTTGAAAATCGAGGATGCCGGGGTCGGGGTCGCTCACCATCAGGTTGCGCGGCATCCAGTCGCGATGCACGACCACGCGCGGTTGCGCCAGCGCGCTTTCGACCAGCAGGTCGCTCACCTTCTGCCAGGTGACTTGCTCGGCGTTCGACCACTGCACCCCGAACTCGCGCTGCACGCACCAGTCGGGAAACAGCGCCAGTTCGCGTCGCAGCAGCGCATCGTCGTACGGCGGCAGCCCGGCGGGCTCCAAGCGCACCTGCCATTGCACCAGCGCGGCAATGGCCGCGCGCATCAGCCGGTCGGCCTCGGCTGGCTGTGCCTCGCGCAGCGCATCGAGGTACAGGGTGCGACCGAGGTCGCTGAGCAGCAGGAACCCTTGGGTCTCATCGGCAGCCAACACCTGCGGCGCATGCAGCCCGGCATCGCTGATGCGGCGCGCGATGCGCACGAATGGCCGCACGTCTTCTTGCGGCGGCGGCGCATCCATCACCACGAAGCTGCGCTCGCGCGACCGGATCCTCAGGTAGCGCCGGAAACTCGCATCGGCCGACGCCGGTGCGAGGCTGTTGACGTCCAATGCATATTCACTGGCCAACGGCGCCAGCCAGCGTTCGAAGTGGTTGCGCCGCTCGTCGTCGGGCCACACGATGCCATCGGCGGTGCGTGCGGATGGCGTGGGCAGCATCTGGTGGTGTCGGGGAGATAATCGCGCGCATTGTACGAACGCGCTTGGTTGCGGCGCGGGCACTGTTCCATCGTGCAAAGGTCATTCGCCGACTTCAGTGCACTCGAAGCCTCGAACAACAACCGTCGTGCCGACCTGTTCCTGCCGCACTGCCTTGCGTTGCTTCACGATGCAGGCCCTGCTGGCGGCCGCTGCGTGGTGCCAGGAGCCGGCACATGCACAGCCCGGCTCCGAGCTTGCAACCCCGACGCAGACCGGCGGGGACAACGACACACCGCTTCGCTTGATCCCCAGCCGGGAGCTGGCTCCGCCGCCGCGTGGCGACGCCGCACGCGCGCGATCAACCGTGGTGCGCGCCGAACGCCTTCAGGCACGCCCCGAGCTGGATATGGTGGCCGAGGGCCAGGTGGAACTGCGCCGTGCCGGCACCGTGATCCGGGCCGACCGCATCACCTACGACAGCGCAGACGACCGTGCCAATGCGAAGGGCAACGTGCGCGTCAGCCGCGACGGCAACCACTACTCGGGTCCCGAGCTGCAGTTGCGACTGCAGCGGTTCGAAGGCTATTTTCTCGAGCCGCAGTTCACCTTGGGCCGCACCGGGGCGGGCGGGACAGCCCAACGCTTTGAGTTCATCGACCCGTCGCGCTCGGTGGCGGTGAACGCGACGTACACCAGCTGCCCGCGCGATGGCTCGGGCGATCCGGATTGGCTGCTCAAGACCGACCGCGTGCGCATCGACCTCGAGGCCAACGAGGGGGTGGCCGAGGGGGCGGTGCTGCGCTTCCTCGGCGTGCCGATCCTCGGCTTTCCGGTGATGAGCTTTCCGCTCACCGATGACCGCAAGTCAGGTTGGCTGCCGCCGGCGATTAATCTGGATTCCAAAAGCGGTCTGGAACTGGCGGTGCCGTACTACTGGAACATCGCTCCCAATCGCGACGCGACCTTCACGCCGGCCGTGCTGACGCGGCGCGGCGCGGC
This sequence comes from uncultured beta proteobacterium, assembly GCA_963774185.1. Lineage (GTDB taxonomy): Bacteria > Pseudomonadota > Gammaproteobacteria > Burkholderiales > Burkholderiaceae_C > JAEUPI01. Next base: position 44,465 of record CAVZEK010000002.1, on the reverse strand, counting down.
GTTGGGAACCGAGTTCCGCTACCTCGAGCCCAGGGACCAGGGCCGCATCGAGCTCGATGGCCTGCCCAACGACCGTGTGGCGGGGCGCGACCGCTGGCTGGCCGACTTTGCGCTCGACGGCTCGCGCAACAGCAGCAACCTGAACTACTCGGTTGATGTGATCCGGGTCTCCGACGACGACTACTGGAAGGACTTCCAACGCCAGATCCGATCTTTCAACAATCGACTGCTGCCGGGGGCGGCCAGGGTGGAGCAATCCAGCGAGCGCTACGGGTTCGATTCACGGTGGTATCTCGGCACCCAGCGCTGGCAGGTGCTCGCTTCGGGCGACCCCACCACGGAGATCGTGCCGCCGTACGACCGCAGCATGCAACTTGGCGGGCGGCTCGAGGGTGGCTTGCCACTGGGCCTGCGCGTCGATGCTGAAACCGAGGTCAATCGGTTCTCGCTCGCCGATGCGCCGTCGACCCCCCTCAGGACCAACGGCTGGCGCTGGCATGGCGTGGCCAGCATCACGCGCCCGTGGGAAACGCCGGCGACGTGGATACGTCCGAAGTTCATCATCAACGCCGCCGCGTACGACACCGACAATCCGATGCTCGATGGCCGCACGCAGGCCTCACGATGGATACCGACCTTCAGCGTCGACTCGGGTGCGGTGTTCGAGCGCGACAGCACCTGGTTCGGCAAAGCTCAGCGCCAGACTCTGGAGCCGCGCTTGTTCTATTCCAACACGCCGTTTCGCGATCAATTGACGCTGCCGAATTTCGATTCGGCGCCGATCGACTTCAACACCGTCTCGGTGTACACGGAGAATGCGTTCTCAGGCCACGACCGCATCTCTGACGGACACCAGATCACGGCTGGCGCCACCACACGCTGGCTCGACGCCAGCACCGGCTCCGAGACGCTGCGCCTGGGCGTCGCGCAGCGTTATCAGTTTCGTGACCTGCGTATCACGCCCGACGGTGTACCGCAGAGTCAGCGGCTGTCGGACTTGCTGCTCGATGGCTCGACCTCGCTGGTGCCCAGTTGGAAATTCGACATGCAGCTGCAGTACAGCGCCGAACTCAGCCGCCCGGTGCGATCGGTCGTCGGCGTGAGCTACCTGCCGGAGCCGTTTCATGCGTTGAGTGCGACTTACCGCTTCACGCGCGGCTTGTCGGAGCAGGTGGAGCTGGGCTGGCAATGGCCGGTCTACCACGGTAAGGGCAGCGGCGGCTCCGGTGGCAGTGGCTGCGGAGGTACGCTCTATGCGGTGGGCCGCGTCAACTACAGCATGCGCGACAGCCGCGTCACCGATTCGATCGCCGGGTTCGAGTACGACGCCGGATGCTGGATCGGCCGCGTGGTGGCCGAGCGGCTCTCGGTCGGTCGCACCGAGGCGACCACGCGTCTGCTGCTGCAACTGGAACTGGTGGGCCTGTCACGAATCGGATCCAACCCGCTGCAGGTGTTGAAGGACAATATCCCCGGATACCGGCTGCTGCGCGAAGACCGCAAGGGCCCCTACGAACCGACGATCGATGATTGAGCCTTGTTTGAATCACCTGCGCGGCTTGGCGACGCGCCGGCTGGCGCTGGCGCTGTGTCTGTATGCCCTGGCCGTGGCCGCGTTCGGCCAGGCGGGGAACCGCACTTTGCGCGCGGGCGACTACATCGTTGCGGTGGTCAACAGCGAGTTGGTCACTGCCTATGAGGTGGAGCAGCGCGCGGAGCGCCTGCGCGAGGAGGCCCGGCGCAGCGGTGCGCGCGAGCCGGCGACCGACACGCTGCGCACGCAGGTGCTCGATGCACTGATCGATGACCGTGTGCTGGTGACTTATGCGCGAGACAGCGGCGCCAAGGTCGACGAGGCCGAACTCGACCGCGCGGTCAGTAGCGTGGCGGCCGCCAATCGCTTGAGCCTGGCCGAGTTGCGCAAGCGCTTGGCCTCCGAAGGTCTGGAGTTCGCGCGCTTTCGCGGCAATCTGCGCGATCAGATCTTGGTGGAGCGAATTCGCGAGCGCGAAGTGCAACAGCGCATTCGCATCAGCGACTCCGACATCGACCGCTACCTCGAGCAGCAAAAGAGCACCGCGGCGGCGTCGCTGGAGCTGAACCTGGCACAGATCCTGGTCACCGTGCCGGAAAATGCCAGCGAGGCGGTGGTGGCCGAACGCAAGGCACGCATCGACGCTGCCCTGGCGCGGGTGCGCTCCGGGGCCGACTTCGGTGACGTCGCGCGCGAGGTGTCGGAAGACGGCAATCGCGCCACCGGAGGCACCATTGGCCTGCGCCCCGCATCGCGGCTGCCGGATATATTCGTCGCCAACTCGCGTGACATGAAGATTGGCGAAGTCAGCGCCGCGCCTTTTCGCAGCGAAGGCGGCTTTCATCTCTTGAAGGTGCTGGAGCGCCGCGAGGGCCAGGCGGTGCGTGTGCAGCAGACCCGGGCGCGGCACATTCTGCTGCGCAGCTCCGCGCAGGCGAGCGTGCAGGACGCGGCGCGCCGGCTGCTGGATCTGAAGCGGCAGATTGAGTCAGGGCAGCGCCGCTTCGAGGATGTGGCGCGCGAGGTCTCGGAAGATGCTTCCGCATCGGCGGGGGGTGACCTCGGATGGGTGTCGCCCGGCAGCTTCGTGCCCGAGTTCGAAGAGGCGATGAACCGGCTGGGCCCGGGCGCCGTCTCGGCGCCTGTGGTGTCGCGTTTCGGCGTGCACTTGATCCAGGTGATTGAGCGGCGGGAGGTGGAACTGACGACCAAGGAAGTCCGCGATCAGGCCCGGGCCGCGCTGCGCGAGCAGAAGTTCGAGACGGCGTATCAGGAATGGGCGAAGGACCTGCGCGCGCGCGCCTACATCGAGATGCGCGATCCACCGCAGCAATGACCGCTTCGTGCATCGCGCGGGTGCACCGGGCGCAATCGGGTCGTGCCGCGCGATGCTGAGCCACCCGCCGCGCAAGCGCTTCGGCCAGCACTTCCTCGTCGATTCAGCGGTGATCGATGCGATCGTGCGCGCGATCGATCCCCGCGTCGGCGAGCGCATCGTCGAAATCGGCCCGGGGCGCGGCGCGCTGACCGAGCCATTGCGAGTCAGCGGTGCACGCCTGACGCTGATCGAACTGGACCGCGACCTGGCCGCGTTCTGGCGCACGGTTCCGGGCATCGAGCTGCTGCAGGCCGACGTCCTGCAGGTGGACTTCGCGAACCTGGCCTTGGCTGCCGGCGAGCGGCTGCGCGTGGTGGGCAACCTGCCGTACAACATCTCGACGCCGATTCTCTTTCACTTGCTGGCGGCGGCGCCGCATCTTGTGGACCAGCACGTGATGCTGCAAAAAGAGGTGGTCGACCGCATCGCCGCGGTGCCCGGCGGCCGCGACTACGGCCGCCTGAGTGTGATGCTGCAGTGGCGCTACAACATCGAACGTCTGTTCGATGTGCCTGCGGTGGCATTCGAGCCGCCGCCGCGCGTCACCTCGGGCGTGCTGCGCATGACGCCGCTGGCCGAGCCCCCTGCGGTGGACGCGGCGTTGCTATCGCAGATCGTGACGGTCTCGTTTTCACAGCGACGCAAACTGCTGCGGCATACGCTGGGGCGCTGGCTCGAGCGCAGTGGCGGCGGCGTCGCGTTCGACCTGCAGCGCCGCGCCGAAGAGGTTGCGGTGCCGGAGTTCGTCGCCCTGGCTCAACAGGTTGGTGGCCGCCGGGTGGCGGCCTGAAACGGCCTCAGTCGGAACGTTGCCGGCTGACCCACCGAGTCGGCGTCGCTCGACGTCACGCAGCGTTCATCCACATGGCGGTGTCGAACGCGCTGCTCATCAGCGGCATGTTCATGCCGAAGTTGGGGTTGGCGCCGTTCTTCGACACGCTCTTGGGCGCCGGCTTGTCCGCCGCCGCGCTCCCTTCGTGTCCACGCTCCCACGCATTGGCATCGGCGCCACGCGGCACGGCGAACGAATAGAAGCAGCGGAACGCAATCCGCCGTTCGGCCCAGAAGTCAGCCGCGTCGCGAAATACGTCGAGCAGTTGTTCGCGGGCCTCGCGGTCGAAGCGTGGGTTGTCAGGCAACTGCTCGAGCACCACCACGAATCCGGGCTGCGTGCCAGCCTTGTGCACCAGATCGGTCATGCAGTCGTACAACGCGTCCAGGTTTTTGCCGAAGTGGTTGGGGAACAGGAACGACTCGGCGATCTTGTCCAGCACATCCTGCTTCGATTGCGCCGACGCCAAGTCGGCATACAGAAAGTGCTGCCCGGCACTCTCAGCGGCGTGCATCAGGTCTTCAACCCGATAGGCGCGAATGGATTGGACGATGTTGGGACGGACTGTCTGGAGCAGCATGGCCTCTGTCCTTTGGCGGTCAAAACGAATCTCTGGCTCCCGACTGCTCACTGCTCGATCCGGCGAAAGTTCGCATAGTGGTCGTCGGTGTAATAACAAACTTCAGGCTGCCTAACCGGAACGCCGCCGCACACGATGCGACGCGCTCCCCGGTTGTTGGCTCCGGGAGTGGGTACGGTGTATTCGCGGTAGAAGCCACGATTACGCTGAGGCAGCTGCCGTTCGCGATTGCCGAACGTCTCGCCGTCCTTTGCGTAGGGAAACGGACCTCCGGCTCGGATGAGCGTTTCGGTCTGTTGTGCCTCGCGGGGCAACTCCGCCAGTGCCACCGAGTCACTCGCCGTGACCGGCCCCTTGGCTTGAACTGTGACGGCCAAAACCGCCGAGGTGGCAACTGCTGTAGCAAGCCCTAACTTAAACAATGGCCCCGACAGCAGTGACCGAACGGTCCAATCCACGGGTAAACCCTGAACTTTGAATCCATTATGGTACCGGAACAGGTCAAAAACCTCAAGAGTGGCGCCTCAATTTTGGGCACAACGCAGGTCTTATGAGCAAGCGCACACACTCTAGATTAAGTCCCTGTTCTGGTTTTGCCTGTGAGGCCGAAGTCTCCCCATAACCCGGCCCAGGCCCTTGACATCGATCAAGACCGGAAGGCGTTGGCGTCGGCCACCGTCACTGCCGTCATGTTGACGAGGCGCCGCACAGTTGCCGACGGCGTCAGGATGTGCACCGGCTTGGCGGCGCCCAACAGCACTGGCCCAATGGCGATGCCACCCCCGGCGGCTTGCTTGAGCAGGTTGTAGGCGATGTTCGCGCTATCGATGTCGGGCAGCACCAGCAGGTTGGCTTCGCCACTGAGCGTGGTGCGCGGCATCAGCTCGGTGCGGTAGGCGGCGTCGAGCGCGGCGTCGCCGTGCATCTCGCCGTCCACCTCGAGCCAGGGCGCGGCCTCGCGAATCAGCGGCAGCGCGTCGCGCATTTTTTGCGCCGAAGGGAGGTTGCTCGATCCGAAGTTCGAATGCGACAGCAACGCGGCCTTGGGCTGCAGGCCGAAGCGGCGCATCTCTTCGGCCGCCATCACCGTGATCTCGGCGATCTCTTGCGTCGTGGGATCGGCGTTGACGTGAGTGTCGACCAGGAAGATCTGCCGACCGGGCAGGATCAGCCCGTTCATGCAGGCGTAGGTCTTGACGCCGGGGCGTTTGCCGATGACCTGGTCAACGAACACCAGATGCGTGGCCGTGCTGCCCCAGGTGCCACAGATCATGCCGTCGACTTCGCCCTTGTGCAGCAGCATCGAGCCGATCAGCGTCAGCCGGCGCCGCATCTCGATCTTGGCCAGCTGCGCCGTCACGCCTTTGCGTTCGGTGAGGCGGTGGTAGGTCTGCCAGTAGTCGCGGTAGCGGTGGTCGTGCTCGGTATTGACGACGTCGTAGTCGCGCTCGGCCTGCAGCCGCAGGCCGAACTTCTCGCAACGCTGCGCGATCACCGCCGGACGGCCGATCAAGGTTGGGCGCGCAAGGCTCTCGTCGACCACCACCTGCACCGCACGCAGCACGCGCTCCTCCTCGCCCTCACAGAACACCACCTTCTTGCGCGCGGCGCGTTTGGCCAGCGCGAAGATCGGTTTCATCGTCGTGCCCGAGGCGTAGACGAAGGTCTGCAGCTTTTCGCGATAAGCCTCCAGATCAGCGATCGGGCGCACCGCAACGCCGGACTCCTGTGCCGCCTTCGCCACGGCCGGCGCCACCCGCATCATCAAGCGGGGGTCGAACGGCTTCGGAATCAAGTAGTCGGGCCCGAAGCTGAGCGACGTGCCGGCGTAGGCTGCGGCCACAACGTCGCTTTGCTCGGCCTGCGCCAGCTCCGCCAGCGCGTGCACAGCAGCCACCTCCATCTGGTCGGTGATGGTGGTAGCGCCGCAATCGAGCGCGCCGCGAAAGATGTAGGGAAAGCAAAGTACGTTGTTGACCTGGTTGGGGTAGTCGGTGCGGCCGGTGGCCATCACCGCGTCGGAGCGAACGGCTTGCACCTCCTCGGGCATGATTTCCGGCGTCGGGTTGGCCAGCGCGAAAATCAGCGGCTTGGCGGCCATCGCATGCACCATCGCCGGCTTGAGCACGCCGCCGGCCGACAGGCCGAGAAAGACATCGGCATTGACGATCACCTCGGCCAGCGTGCGCAGCTTGGTCTCCTGCACGAACTCCTGCTTGTCAGGGTCCATCAACTCGGTGCGTCCCTTCCACACCACACCGGCGAGGTCGGTGACCCAGATGTTCTCGCGCGGCAGGCCGAGCTTCATCAGCAGCTTCAGGCAAGCCAACGCGGCCGCGCCGGCCCCGGAGGCCACCAGCTTGACCTCGCGGATGGGCTTGCCCACCACCTTCAGGCCGTTGAGCAGCGCCGCGCCGACGACGATCGCGGTGCCGTGCTGGTCGTCGTGGAACACCGGGATCTTCAGCCGCTCGCGCAGACGTCGTTCGACATAAAAGCAATCGGGCGCCTTGATGTCCTCGAGGTTGATGCCGCCGAACGTCGGCTCGAGCGCCGCGATGATGTCGACCAGGCGCTCGACGTTCTTTTCATTGATCTCGATGTCGAAGACGTCGATGCCTGCAAACTTCTTGAACAGGACGCCCTTGCCCTCCATCACCGGCTTGGCCGCCAGCGGTCCGATGTCGCCCAGGCCGAGTACCGCCGTGCCGTTGGTGACCACGGCCACCAAATTGCCGCGCGCGGTGAATCGGTAGGCATTCACCGGATCGGCGACGATCTCCTCGCACGCTGCCGCGACGCCCGGCGAATAGGCCAGCGCGAGATCGCGTTGGTTGAGCAACTGCTTGGTCGGCGCAATCGCCACCTTGCCCGGGGTCGGGAACTCGTGGTATTCGAGCGCAGCACGGCGCAGCTCCGCGCGCTTGGCTTCGTAGCTGGAAGGCATGACGCTTTGTCCACGGTGGGTGAGGGTCGGCGATTGTAGGAGCGCCCTCGCCGCGGGTGCGATGGGAGCGGCCCTGAGCGCCGGTCGTGCGCCACAATCGGCCGATGCCGCTCGGCGAATTCGAACTGATCGCCCGCCACTTCACGCGCCCCGTCAGACGTGCGCTGCTCGGTGTCGGCGACGATTGCGCGCTGCTCGCGCCGACGCCCGGGATGCAACTGGCGGTGTCGAGCGACCTGCTGGTCGAGGGGCGGCATTTCCTGTCGACGGTGCCGCCCGAGGCGCTCGGCCACAAGGCGCTGGCCGTCAACTTGAGCGACCTGGCTGCCTGCGGCGCGTCGCCGCTGGCGTTCACATTGATGCTGGCGCTGCCGCGAGCGGACGATGTGTTTCTTTGCGGCTTCTCCAATGGGCTTCTTGCGCTGGCGGACGCGCAGGGCATCGAGCTGATCGGTGGCGACACGACAGCCGGCCCTTTGACAGTGGGCATCACCGTGCTGGGCGAGGTGCCGCACGGCGCCGCGCTGCGGCGCAACGCAGCGTGCGCGGGTGACGACCTGTGGGTCAGCCACTCGCGTGAGGGCGGCATCGGCGACGCCCGGCTCGCACTCGAGGTGTTTCGTGGCCAAGTGCAACTGCCCGGCGACACCTTTTCGCAGGTGCGTCGTGCCATGGAGTGGCCTCAGCCGCGCGTTGCGCTGGGCGTCGCACTGCGCGGTGTGGCCCATGCGGCGATCGACCTCAGCGATGGCTTGGCGGGTGATCTCGGCCATCTGCTTGCGCAATCCCGCGTCGGCGCGCTGCTCGACTGGGCGACGCTGCCGCGCTCGAACGCCCTGGCTGCACTGCCGCTGCCGTTGCAGCAGCAATGCGTGCTGGGTGGCGGCGACGACTACGAATTGTTGTTCAGTGCGCCCGCCGCGGCGCGCGCCGCCGTGCAGCGCGCGGCCGCCAAGACCGAGGTCGCAGTGAGCCGGATCGGTGAGATCCAAACCGAGGCGGGCCTGCGCGTGCGCTGGCCTGACGGCAGCACGTCGCCGTGGGCGGCGCGCGGCTTCGACCACTTTGCGGGCGACGCCCGATGATGACTTGGCCGTTGCCACCGACCGCTGGGTTCGCGCCGCGGCGCGCCGATTGGCGCTTCCTGTTCGAGCACCCCGCTCATCCGATCGCGTTGGCCCTGGGCAGCGGGCTGGCGCCTAAGGGCCCCGGCACCGTGGGCACGTTGTTCGGGTGGGTGGTGTTCGCGCTGGCGCAGCCGTGGCTCAGCGACTGGCAGTGGGCGCTCTTGCTGCTGCTGTCGTTCGGGGTCGGCTGGTGGGCCTGCACGCGCAGCGCGCAGGCGCTGCGCCAGAGCGATCCGGGCGCCATCGTGTGGGACGAGGTGCTGGGCATCTGGGTCGTGCTGTGGCTGGTGATGCCCACCGATTGGCTCGGCCAATTGGTGGCCGTGGCGCTGTTTCGCCTGTTCGATATCGCCAAGCCCGGCCCGGTGGCCTGGGCCGATGGATTGTTCAAAGCGCGCGCGGGGGAGGCTATCGGCGCCAAACAGGGCTTGGGTATCTTGCTCGACGATTTGGTGGCCGCTCTGTGCGCGCTGTTGGTCATCGCGTTGTGGAGGCTCGCGTGAACGACCCCTCAGTGCTCGCGCTCGTGATGCAACTGGCCGATCGCCTGCGTTCGCTCGGCTGGCGGCTGGCTTGCGCCGAGAGTTGCACCGGCGGACTGCTGGCCGCCGCGTGCACCGAGCTGGCGGGGTCGAGCGATTGGTTCGAACGCGGCGTCGTCAGCTACAGCAACCGCGCCAAGGTGGCCCTGCTCGGTGTGCCGCAGCCTCTGATCGATGCTCACGGGGCGGTCAGCGAAGCCGTCGCGCGCGCCATGGCCGAGGGCATCGCGGGATCGAGTGGTGCCGACCTCGCGGTCTCGGTCACCGGCATTGCCGGTCCTGCAGGAGGCAGCGCCGCCAAGCCGGTGGGCACCGTGTGGTTCGGCTTTGCGGTGCGCCACCGCGATGGCACGCTGGAGGTCGGCAGCGAACATCGGCGCTTTGACGGCGACCGCGCCCAGGTGCGTGCGGCAAGCGTGCTGCATGCGCTGCAGGGCTTGCTGCAGCGTTCGCGGGTGGCGCCATGAATCTCCTGCTGGCAGGCAACTTCGAGGCCGCCGAGCGCGACCAGTGGCACGCCGCCTTGGCGCAGGCGATGCCGCAACACCACCTGGTGGCCGCCGACGAGTTGTTCGACCGCACCCGCATCGAGGTGGCGATCGTGGCGGATCCGCTGCCCGGCAGCCTGCGTGGATTGCCCAGGCTGCGGCTGGTTCAATCGTTGTGGGCGGGCGTCGAGAGCTTGCTGACCGACGACACGGTGCCGCCCGAGGTGCCGGTTGCGCGCATGGTCGACCCGGCACTGGCCACCGCGATGGCCGAGACCGCGGTGTGGGCGGTGCTGTCGTTGCACCGTGGCTTCTACGCCTACCAGCGACAGCAACGGCAGATGTTATGGCGACAGTTGCCGCAACTGCGTGCCGACGAGTTGCCGATCACCGTGCTCGGCCTGGGCACGATGGGCACGGCCTGCGTGCGCGCCCTGGCGCCACTGGGCTACCGTATCACTGCGTGGACGCGCAGCGACACGCCCCGCGAACTGCCGCGGGGCGTGGTGCATATTCATGGCGACGAGGCGTTGTTTCCGTGCCTGCGCGGCAGCTCGATCGTGATCAACCTGCTGCCGCCTGACGCCGGCCACGCGCGGTTTGCTCGACGCCCGTTTCTTTGCGGCGATGCCGCGCGGTGCTGCGCTGGTCAACCTGGCGCGCGGCGCTCATGTGGTCGAGCCCGATCTGCGCGCGGCGCTCGGCACCGGCCGCCTGGGCCACGCGGTGCTCGATGTGTTCGAGCGCGAGCCGCTGGACCCCAAGCATCCGTTCTGGCGCCACCCCCGGGTGACGGTGCTGCCGCACGCGGCGGCACTGACCGATCCGCGCAGCGCGGCGCAGTTGGTCGCCGCCAACGTGCAAGCACTGGTCGACGGGCAGCCGATCGCCCACGTCGTGGAGCGAACACGCGGGTACTGAGTCAGCCGCCCCTTCCGAGCGACTGAGAAAATGCGGCGATTCGAGTCGGCGCGCGAGGCTCGTCAGAACGACGCCTGCAGCACCAGCCGCAACGGCTGCGCGGGTTTGGGCGCCGCGGTGTGTTGGGTCACCATCAGCGCGAGCCGTTTCAGGCCGTCCCACGCATCGAGCGGCCAATGAGGGTGCTTGAGTCCCTTGATCAAGCCGTCGCAGACGCTGGCAGCCTCGAGCCAATGGGCCAGCGTGTGGTCCGACAGCAGCGGCACCAGGCGCTCGTACAAGCGCTCCTTGGCGCCCCACACACGCGCCTCGCGCAGCGCCACCGGCATCGGCTTGCCCTGGCCGAGCGCGTCCTTCACGCGCTTGAGCGCACGAATGTCCTCGGCCAGCGTCCAGTGCACCAGCACCGGCGCCTCGCCTTCGGCGCGCAGGCCGTCGAGCATGCGCAGCACGCGCGCGGTCTGGCCCGCCAGCACCGCTTCGGCGAACTTGAACACGTCGTAGCGCGCCACGTTGAGCACGGCCGCCTCGATCTGTTCGAAGCTCAGCACGCCCGATGGATACAGCAAGGCGATCTTCTGCAGTTCCTGATGGGCGGCCAGCAAGTTGCCCTCGACCCGATCGGCGAAGAACGACAGGGTCTGCGCACCGGCGTCGCCGTCTTGCACGCGCTGGCCTTGCGCGGCCAGGCGCCGCGCGAGCCACTGTGGCAGCGCGTGGCGTTCAACTGCCTCGACGCGCACGGTCACACCGGCACCGTCCAGCGCGCCGAACCAGGCGCTGCCCAGTTGCTGGCGATCGAGCCGCGGCAGGTGGATCAGCGTGATCACGTCGTCGGACAGCGTCTCGCAGTAGCGCTGCAGCGCCTCGGAGCCATCCTTGCCAGGTTTGCCGCCGGGGATGCGAATCTCGATCAACTGGCGTTCGGCAAACAGGCTCATCGCCAGCGATGCGCCGAGCAGGCTCGACCAGTCGAAGTGCGCGCCGGTGACGCTGAACACCTTGCGCTCACCGTAGCCGGCGTCGCGCGCCGCCTGGCGGATCAGGTCACCCGCCTCCTGGGCCAGCAGCGGCTCGTCGCCGTGCACGGTGTACAGCGGCCGCAGACCGCGGGCCAGTGCGGCAGCGAGTTGGTCGGGGCGCAGTTGCATGAGCGTCAGCCCTCAGCCGGTGAGGCCTTTTACGTGAGCCAAGCGGCGCATCAGCTGCCCCACGATGTCGGACTGCATCGCACGCAGCAGGGTTGCCTCCTCGTATTCCTTGGCCAGCGCGACCGTTTCGCTGTAGCTCATGTCGCGTGTCTGCAGCAGTTCGGTGGCCGGGATCAACTCGCGCCCACCGGGCGTGGTCAGTTTGAACTCCAGGCGCACGCGCAGCTGCAATTCGCGCACCTGCGAGGCGGTGGTCGAGGCGACCACGCTGCGCTCGCGCCTGTCGCTCAGGGCATACAGCACGACCTGCGCCTGGGCCGGCGTGGCCACCACCTCGGCGCTTTGCGACAACGTGCGGCGCAACTCGTCGGCCAACTGCGACCGCGGAGCGAAGCCCACCAGCGCAATGCGAGAGAAGGGTAGCTCGGTGGTGCCGCGCAATTGAAATCCGCACGCGGCGAGCAGTGCGCTGCCCAGCATCGCTGTGATCCACGCGCGCCGGCCCGGCATCGTGCGGCCGCGTCTCAGACGACCACGTTGACCAGGCGACCGGGCACGATCACCACTTTCTTGGCGGCCTTGCCTTCGCCGAACTTGGCGTACTCGGGGCTGGCCAGCGCGGTGCGTTCGATCGCCGCCTTGTCGGCGTGCGCGCTGACGCGAACGCTGCCGCGCGTCTTGCCGGCAATCTGCAGCACGAGTTCGACCTCGTCTTGCAGCAGCGCCGATTCGTCGACTGCGGGCATCGGCGCGTCGAGCAACTCGCCCGCCGCCTCGGCCAGGCCGAGTTGTTGCCACAGCACCTGCGCGATGTGCGGGCAAGCCGGGTACAACACGCGCAGCAGCACCGACATGCCCTCGCGCAGCACCGTCGCATCGCCGGCCGAGCCATTGTCGGGCTTGAAGTCCTCCAGCGCGTTGAGCATCTTCATTGCGCCCGAGGCGACGGTGTTGTACTTCATGCGCTCGTAGTCGTAGCTCACCTGCTTGAGCAAGCTGTGGATCTCACGCCGCAACGCCTTGGCGGCCGCGCCGAGGCTGGCCGCGTCGCTGCGCGAGTCTTGCGCCGAGGTTTCTTGGCGGATCCCGAACTGCCACAGCCGATCCAGGAAGCGCGCCGAGCCGGCCACCCCGGTGTCGGACCACACCGACGCGTCTTCGGGGCCGCCGACGAACATCACGAACAGGCGTGCGATGTCGGCGCCGTACTGGTCGATCAGGTCCTGCGGGTCGACGCCGTTGCGCTCGGTCTTGCCCATCTTGCCGACGCCGCCGTACTCGACCGCCGTGCCGCCCGCGGTGGTGCCGCCGACGATGTGGCCGTGCGCGTCGAGCGTGGGCTTCACCTCCGGCGGCGGGATGTAGTCCTTGCCGCCCTTGTCGCTGCGCGTGAAGTAGATGTGGTTGAGCAGCATGCCGTGGTTCATCAGCCGCTCGAACGGCTCGTCGAAGTGCAGCAGCCCCATGTCGCGCATCACCTTGGTCCAGAAGCGCGCGTACAGCAGGTGCAGCACCGCATGCTCGATGCCGCCGATGTACTGGTCCATCGGCATCCAGTAGTCGTTGCGTGCATCGACCATCGTCGGCGCGCCCGTCGAGCAGTAGCGCATGTAGTACCAGGCGCTGTCGACGAAGGTGTCCATCGTGTCGGTCTCGCGGCGTGCAGGCTTGCCGCACGTCGGACATTGGCAATTCAGGAAGGGCTCGTACTTGTTGAGCGGGTTGCCGCTGCCGTCGGGAATCAGGTGCTCGGGCAGCACGACCGGCAGATCCTTTTCCGGCACCGGCACGACACCGCAGGCATCGCAGTGGATGATCGGGATCGGCGTGCCCCAATAGCGCTGGCGGCTGATGCCCCAGTCGCGCAGCCGGTATTGCACCTGCTTGTCGCCCAGGCCCTTGGCTTTGAGGTCCGCCGCGATGGCGTCCACCGCCGCGTCGTACGCAAGCCCGTCGTACTTGCCGGAATTGACGCACACGCCACGTTGTTTGTCGGCGTACCACGGCTCCCACGCGTCGGTGGAGAAGGTCTCGCCCTTCACGGCGATCACCTGCGGGATCGACAAACCGTACTTCTTGGCAAAGGCGAAGTCGCGCTCGTCGTGCGCCGGCACGCCCATCACCGCGCCTTCGCCATAGGCCATCAGCACGTAGTTGCCGATCCAGACCTCGACGTTGGCGCCGGTGAGCGGGTGGGTGACGTGAAAGCCGGTGGGCACGCCCTCCTTGTCCATCGTCGCCATGTCGGCTTCCATCACCGACCCCAACTTGCACTTGTCGATGAAGGGCTGCAGCTCGGGCGTGCCCTGTGCCAGCCGCGTGGCCAACGGATGCTCCGCCGCGATGGCCACGAAGCTCACGCCCATGATGGTGTCGGCGCGCGTGGTGTACACGCGCAGCAGCTGGCCCTTGCCGTCGATCTGATAAGGGAAGCCGAAGTTGACGCCCAGGCTCTTGCCGATCCAGTTTTCCTGGATCAGGCGCACGCGGTCAGACCAGCCCGGCAGGCCGTGCAGCGTGCAGTCGAGCAGCTCCTCGGCGTAGCGCGTGATGTTGAGGTAGTAGCCCGGGATCTCTCGTTTCTCCACCGGCGCGCCCGAGCGCCAGCCGTGGCCGTCGATCACTTGTTCGTTGGCCAGCACGGTCTGGTCCACCGGATCCCAGTTGACGATCTGCGTCTTTCGATACGCGATGCCCTGCTCGAGCATCTTCAGGAAGAACCACTGGTTCCACTTGTAGTAGGCCGGGTCGCAGGTCGCGAGCTCGCGCGACCAGTCGATCGCCAGGCCCAGTGCCTGGCACTGCGCCTTCATCATGCGGATGTTGTCGTAGGTCCACGCTGCCGGCGCGACCTTGCTCTTCATGGCCGCGTTCTCGGCCGGCAAGCCGAAGGCGTCCCAGCCCATCGGCATCAGCACGTTGAAGCCCTGCATGCGCTTGTAGCGCGTCAGCATGTCGTTGATGGTGTAGTTGCGCACATGCCCCATGTGCAGGCGGCCGCTGGGGTACGGCAGCATCGAGCAGGCGTAGAACTTCTTCTTCTTCGGGTCTTCGACGACGCGGTAGGCGTCGCGCGCGTCCCAGTGCGCGCGGGCTGCGGCCTCGACCTCGGCGGGAACGTAGCGTTCGTTCATGGCCGCCGATTGTAGGAGGGCACGTTCGTGTGCCCGTGCGCGTGTTCAGCGGGCTGGCTCGGACCTCGACTCGGTGACGAAGCCCACACGCGACAGGCCCCCCTCCTGCACCACGCCGATCAGCTCGGCCACGCGCCCATAGGTCACCGACTTGTCGGCACGCAGTTGCACCTCGGTGGCCGGGTTGCGTACTGCGGCTTCGCGCACGCGCAGCCGCAGCGTGTCGATCGACACCGGTTCGTCGCCCCAGAAGAAGCGCCCCTGCGGGTCGATGGCCAGCGTGACGAACTGCCCCGCGTCGGTGGGCTTGGCGCCTTCGGCGCGCGGCAAGTCGAGCTTCAGGCTCGATGTCATCAGCGGCGCGGTGATCATGAAGATCACCATCAGCACCAGCATCACGTCGATCAGCGGCGTCATGTTGATGTCGCTCATCGGCTGTGCCGATGCCGAGCGTTCGAGGCGACCGAAGGCCATCAGGCAGCCTTGGCCGCGTCGAGCGTCATTTCACGCAGATCGTGCGCAAAGCCTTCGAGCTCGGCCTCGCAGGCCGCGACCCACTTGCCATACAGGTTGTAGGCCAGCACCGCCGGGATTGCCACCGCCAGGCCGGCGGCCGTCATGATCAGCGCCTCGCCCACCGGGCCGGCCACCTTCTCGATGGTGATCGAACCGGCCGCCGAGATGCTGACCAGCGCGTGGTAGATGCCCCAGACGGTGCCGAACAGGCCGATGAACGGCGCCGTGCTGCCGATCGAGGCCAACAAGGTTTGGCCGTACTGCAAATGCGCGAGGCCACCGTGCAGTGCGTCGCGCAGGCGGCGCGTGAGTTGCGAATCGAGCACGCCCGAAGTCTCCAGCGTGCCGGCGGCGGGCCGTGCGGTGGCGGCGGCCAGCAAGGGTGCGAGCACCTGTTCGCGGTCAAGCGATTGCAACCGGCCGCGCGCGCTGTCGACGGTTTCGGCCGCCCAAAATGCCGGCACTGCGCGCGAGATGTCGCGACGCGCCCGCTGCAGCACCCAGGCCTTCCACAGGATCACCACCCAGCCGCTGATCGACATCGCCAGCAGCAGCATGGCCACTGCGCGCCCGACGCCGTCGGTCTGCTGCCAGAACTGTTGCAGCCCCAGCATCAGCGCAGGCCCAGCACGTCGTGCATGTCGAACAGGCCGTGGCGCTTGCCGACCAAAAAGCGTGCTGCGCGCAGGCTGCCTTGTACATAGGTCGCGCGGCTGGCGGCGCGGTGAGTGATCTCGATGCGCTCGCCGGTGCCGGCGAACAGCACCGTGTGGTCCCCGACAATGTCGCCGCCGCGCAGCGATGAGAAACCGATCGTCGAGGACTTGCGCTCGCCGGTGACACCTTCGCGGCCGTAGACCGCGCACGACGCCAGGTCGCGACCCAGTGCACGCGCCACCACTTCGCCCATCTGCAGCGCAGTGCCGCTGGGAGCGTCGACCTTGTGGCGGTGGTGGGCCTCGATGATCTCGATGTCGTAGCCTTCGTTCAACGCCCGCGCGGCCATGTCGAGCAGCTTGAAGACGACATTGACGCCGGCGCTCATGTTGGGCGCCATCACGATCGGTACCTGCTGCGCAATGCGCGCGACCTCGTCCTTTTGCTGCGCCGACAACCCGGTGGTGCCGACGACGGCCGACACGCCGAGTTCGCGGCACACGGCCAAGTGCGCCATCGTGCCTTCCGGCCGCGTGAAGTCGATCAGCACCTGCGCACCGGCGATGCCCTGGCGCAAGTCGCTCGTCAGCCGGACGCCGCTGTCGACGCCCATGAACGCGGCAGGGTCGTGCCCCAACGAGGCGCTGCCCGAGACCTCGAGTGCGCCACTGAGGCGGTAGTCGACCGCGCGCACCACCGCTTCGATGAGCATGCGCCCCATGCGGCCGGTCGCGCCGGCCACGGCCACGGCCAGTGGCGGTGCCGACGTCAATTCGACTCCAGCGGGGGATAGGTTCGCGCTGGCCCGACCTCGGGTTCGGGCGCCGCTGCGGGTGGCTTGGGCGGCACCGGCAGCGCCGATCGCTCTTCTGGTGTCAACTCGAGTGCGATCACCTTGCCGCTGGCCGAGGTGCGGCTGATCTGCGCGACGAACTCGCGTTCGGACGGCAGGTCGGGCGCCTCAATGCTCAGTAGCCTGTCGCCCTCGAACCTGGCCACCACGCTGCGGCGTTGCGGTGGCGTGCCGGGCCGCACGATGGTGAAGACGTAGTCCCAGCGGTCGGCGTGGAACGGGTCGGTCAACAAGGGCGAGCCGAGCATGTCGCGCACCTGCACGCGGCTCATGCCGGGCTTCACCAGAGCCAGCTGCTCCTTGGTGACGACATTGCCCTGGACAATGTCGATGCGATAAGGGGTCACGATCCCGAGCAGGCTGCCGTCCGATGACACCGCCGAGCAGCCGCCCAGGGCGTAGATCAGCGCTGCCGCCAGGGCCGGTGTGCGGGTTCGAAAGGTGGGATGGCCGGGCATGGGTGAGTGCAAGCAGGGTTGGCCGCGCTCGCGAGGCACAGGCTGGCTATGATGCAGCGATTCTATCGGCCCGCTTTCACTCGCCTTTTCAGCGGCACGCCAGCGCCATGACCCATGTTGACGAACTCAAGAGCAGCGGTCTGAAGGCCACGCTGCCGCGCATCAAGATCCTCGAGGTCTTTCAGAAGACGGCAGTGCGGCACATGACGGCCGAAGACGTCTACAAGGCGTTGCTCAACGAAGACGCCGACATCGGCTTGGCCACCGTCTACCGGGTGCTGATGCAGTTCGAGCAGGCCGGGCTGCTCAAGCGCAGCCATTTCGAATCGGGCAAGTCGGTGTTCGAGCTCAACGAAGGCCAGCATCACGACCATCTGGTGTGCGTGACCTGTGGCCGCGTCGAGGAGTTCTACGACGCGCAGATCGAGCAGCGCCAGCGCGCAGTGGCGCAAGCGCGCGGCTTCGAGCTGAACGACCACGCGCTGTCTTTGTACGCCGTGTGCACCAAGAAGAATTGCCCGCACCGGCCAGGCAAATAGGTCGCGGCGCGGCCAACGCGCTCAACCGGGGTTCTGGTCCATGGCCTTCTGGTGGCGGGCGATGAACTCCTGGTAGGTGTCGATGCCGCGCAACTGCAGGATGGTGTTGCGCACCGCCGCCTCCACCAGCACCGCCAGGTTGCGTCCGGCGTCCACCGCGATGATCACCTTGCGCACCGCGATGCCGAGGATGTCGTCGTACAGCGGCTCGTAGGGCAGGCGCTCGAAGTCGCGCTCCATGGTTTCCTTGCGCACCAGGTGCACCATCAATTTCAGGCGCATCTTGCGGCGCACAGCGGTCTCGCCGAAGATGGCTTTGATGTCGAGCAGGCCGATGCCACGCACCTCAAGCAGGTTGGCCAGCAACTCCGGGCAGCGGCCTTCGAGCGACGACTGCGACACCTTGTACAGATCCACCGCGTCGTCGGCCACCAGGCCGTGGCCGCGCGAAATGAGTTCCAGCCCGAGCTCGCTCTTGCCCAGCCCCGACTCGCCGGTCAGCAGCACGCCCAAGCCGAGGATGTCCATGAACACGCCGTGGCGGGTGGTGCGCTCGGCGAAATGCTGCGCCAGGTAGCTGCGCACCACGTCGATCACCTGGCCGGCCGACTCCCCGGTGACGAACAGGGGGATCTCGGCACGATCGCACATCGCCACCAGCCGCTGCGGTGGCGCCACGCCGTCGGCGGTGATGAGCACCGGCGGTTCCAGCGTCACGATGCGCGAGATGCGCCGCTCCTGGTCTTCGGGGCTCACCGCCGACAGGTACGCGACCTCGCGATGGCCGACGATCTGCACGCGATACGGATGGATGTAGTTGAGATAGCCCACCAGATCGGCTGCCGACTGCGCGTCGCGCACGGCGGCGTCGTCGAAACGCCGCTCCGGGTGGGCGTGTCCGGCGACCCACTCCCAGTGCAACACCTCGCGCTGCGCCTCGAACAACGCCTCGGCACTGACTGAAGTGGGCTTCATGGCGTGCCGTCGTGTGGCGGCCCGGCGCGCTCAGGCGAGCGTGTTCGCCGGGTGCCAGTCGTGGATCAACCGGTGCAACGTGGCAGCATCGGGCTCGTTTTGCAGCTGATCCCGCAACGAGCGGTCCGAGAGCATTTCGGCGATCTCGGACAGGATCTCCAGGTGGCGCTGCGTCGCGGCCTCGGGGACCAGCAGGAAG
This sequence comes from uncultured beta proteobacterium, assembly GCA_963774185.1. Classification (GTDB taxonomy): domain Bacteria; phylum Pseudomonadota; class Gammaproteobacteria; order Burkholderiales; family Burkholderiaceae_C; genus JAEUPI01. The sequence continues at coordinate 25,634 of CAVZEK010000002.1, read as the reverse complement.
ATCAGCAGGTTCACCGGTTCATCGTCGGGCGCATCGAAGGCGATCGGCTGCTGCAAGCGCAGCACCGCGGCCAACGGGCTCTTCAGACCCTTGATGCGGCCATGGGGAATGGCCACGCCGTGGCCAAGACCGGTTGAGCCCAGGCGCTCGCGGGCAAACAAGTTGTCGGTGATGGTCGCGCGCGCAATCGAGTGCAGGTTCTCGAACAGCATCCCGGCGTGCTCGAAAGCGCGCTTCTTGCTTGTGGCCTCCACATTCACCAGCACGTTGCCGGCGGGCAGGATGGCAGCGAGACGATTCATCGTTCAACACCCGACGGCCGCCGCTGACGGCCGTGAGAGTCCCATGACAGAACAGTGAATTATAGAAACGCATTGCTGCACTGCACGGTAGACAGGTCACGCGCTTGCGGGGTGTTGCGTCGGGGTCGAAATAGAGAGCAGCCCCAATGGAAACGGCCCCGAAGGGCCGTTTCGCGGTGATTGCTTGTCAGCGTCGCGTCAGGCGGCGATCCGTTTGGGCGCGGGGCGATGGTGGTCCTGCACCCTGTCTTTGTGGCGACACACCTGGCGATCGAGCTTGTCCATCAGTTGGTCGATGGCGGCGTACAGGTCTTCATGGGATTGCTCGACGAAGATGTCGCGACCCTTGACATGCACCGTGACCTCCGCCTTCTGGCGCCGCTCCTTTTCTCGCAGCTTCTCGATCGACAGCAGCACGGTGATGTCGACCACCTGATCGAAGTGCCGCGTCACTCGATCGAGTTTTGTTAGCACATACTCCCGCAGCGCGGGCGTCACCTCGAGGTGATGCCCGCTGATCGTCAAATTCATCGGAACTTCCTTTCCCAAGTCGAGCGATCGGGCCGCCAGCCCGGGCCAGCATCGACGAGGGGTCGTCGTGCTCCGTGCGCCCATCGCACCGCGGCTGCGAACCAGTGTGCGCCGCTTCAAGTCCACCCACAAGCCCACCTCGCGTTGTAGGATCCCTCGGTTTGCAGGCTGGCGTCGCGGTGGCATTGCGTGCACGGAGTCGCGGCACACGGGTGCCATAATCGCGCGCCTTGCAACCCTGCGTGGACGGCCGAGGCCGAATCTGCGCCAGCCGCTCGTGCCGGTTGCCGACGCGACGGTACGAATATCCGAGGGTGGACGTCCGACCGGGCCGAAGCCAGCCACGTCCGACGCTGACATCGTCGTCCGGGCGTTGGAGTTCACCGCATGCTCAACGTCTTCACGCTCGTCAACGGTCGGCTGGTTCAGGAAGAGATCGACAGCGCCAAGGCATTGGCGGCGGTGCGCCCGATCTGGGTTGACCTGGAGGCACCCACCGAAGAGGAGAAACGCTGGATCGCGGAGCGCTTCACCCTGGCTTTGCCCGAGGACATCGTCGACGACGATCTGGAGGAGTCGGCGCGCTTCTACGAAGAAGACAACGGCGAGCTGCACATCCGTTCGGACTTCCTGATCGACGACGAGAACCTGTCGCGCAACGTGCGGGTGGCGTTCATCCTCAAGGATGGCGTGCTGCATTCGGTGCACGCCGAGGACTTGCCGGTGTTCCGGCTGCTGCGCATGCGCGCCCGCCGCATCCCGGCACTGATCGAAGACGCCAAGGACGTGCTGCTCAAGCTGTACGACGCCGATGCTGAGTATTCGGCCGACGCGTTGGAGGGTATCTACGACAACCTGGAGGCGGTCGGCAACGGCGTGCTCAAGCAGGAGGTCGACGACAAGGCGGCCGCCGCGGCGCTGGCCGCCATCGCGCGCGAGGAGGACCTGAACGGGCGCATCCGCCGCAACGTGATGGACACCCGGCGCGCGCTCAGCTTCATGATGCGCAGCCGCATGCTGAATGCCGAGCAGTTCGAGGAGGCGCGGCAGATCATGCGCGACATCGATTCGCTCGACTCGCACACCGCGTTCCTGTTCGACAAGATCAACTTCCTGATGGATGCCGTCGTCGGCTTCATCAACATCAACCAGAACAAGATCATCAAGATCTTCTCGGTGGCCAGCGTGGCGCTGCTGCCTCCGACCCTGATCGCCAGCATCTACGGCATGAACTTTCAGTTCATGCCCGAGTTGCACTTGGCCTGGGGTTACCCACTGGCCCTGGCGTTGATGGTGGCTTCGGTGGTGGCGCCGTTCATTTACTTCCGGCGCAAGGGCTGGCTGCGCTAGCCAGCTAATTTACGGCACGCGCGGCAAGAGCCGGCGAGCCATCCGGGAAGAAAGTTGCCGTGCAGCGCCCCCGAGCGAAGGAGGGAGGGAGGGAGGAGGAGGAGAAGCGCTCCGGGATTTCCGTCGGCTCGTCCGACGGGCTGCACAGCAATAAACACATCAGGTACACCGCTTTGGCTCGCTCGCGGGACCCGGTACTCATCTACGCAAACCCCTCCGTGGCGGATGCGCAACTGCACGTGTGATTCGATGTCGTGCTCAGAGTTCCGTTGCGTTGGCGCGTTGTCCATTTTCATACCAGGGACGATGCGTTGAACACAGGCAGGTGCCGCGAACGTGACGGCACGCCTGTGCGGTATACGCTCCAAACCGCCGAAACCTCGCAAGAATTTCCAAGCCCTTTCAGTTGCCAGTCAGTTCGGTTCACCCGGTTTTGAACCACGTGCGTGACGTGCTGCCTCTTGCGCCGACGCAAGATCAGCGCGATGCGGCAAACGTGGTGAGCTTCAGGCACGATCATGGAGAGAACCGGCGGCGCGCAGCCGCCAGCACACTGCGGCGAGCGCGCAGCCGGCGCCCATCAGGGCTCCGCTCAGGTGCGCGCCCGGGGCGATGGGGATGTCCCAGCCCGGCACCCGTTGCAGTGCACCCTGCCACGGGTGCTCGAGGCCGACTTTCAGTGCCACGCCCGACAGGATCGCAACACCGAGGACGCGACGGGCGCCGCGCTCGCGCTGCATCAAAGACACTGCTACCACCACGACCCCGCCGTGGAGTACGCCGGACAGGCCGCCGTAGTGCGCCAAGGCCGGCTGCAACAGCAGGCCCAGGTGGGTCAATGGCCAGGCCACGAACCAAGCCAGGCTGTCGAGGCGATCGCAATTCGCGCGCCAGCCCAATGCCGCCACCAGCAACGTGCCCGCCATGTTGGCCCAACGATGGCCCTCGCTCCAGTGCACCCAGGCCGCGCTCCAGCAACGCCAAGGCTGTGTCAGCGCCAGCGTGGGTTGCCAATCGAGCTGCCACGGGTCCATCCAGGCGGCGAGCAGGCTGCCGCCGGCGAGCACCGCGGCCAGCCACCACCAGCTAGGTGACGCCCCGTGCGGCGGCGCCACCGCGGCTGGGTCGCGCAGATTGGGCAGCGTGGCAGCCCTCAGCCGAACACCGCGCGCCACAAGGCGGCCACGGCGTCACGCTCGCGCGCCAGCGTGACGGGCGCGAACTGCGTGGGTTGCTCGTCCAGGCGCGCGCGGTGCTGGGCGCGCCGCAGCTCACGATAGGCCTGAGCGGCGTCTTGGCCGACTTTCTGGGGCAGCAGCCCATGAGCCTCTGCACGCTGCAGCAGCGCGATGTTGCCGACGTTGTCGATCAGGTCGGCATGACGATGCGCGTGCGCGAGCACCAGGTACTGCACTGCAAACTCGGCGTCCATCATGCCGCCCGGGCTGTGTTTAACGTCGAACACCCCCGTCGGCACCGGGTGCGCGGCCTGAACGCGCTGGCGCATCGTGGCCACTTCACCGGCCAGCGCACGGGTGTCGCGCGCGGCGCCGAGCACCTGGGCGCGCACGGCGTCGAAGCGCGGCGCCAGATCGGCGCAACCGGCGCAGAAGCGCGCCCGCGTCAGCGCCTGATGCTCCCATGTCCATGCGGTGTTGCTGCCGCGGCCCTGCTGGTAGCGTTCGAACGACGCGATCGATGTCACCAGCAGGCCCGAGTTGCCGTTGGGCCGCAGCGCGGTGTCGATGTCGAACAACTGTCCGGCTGGCGTGCGCAGTGTCAACCAGGTGATCAGTTTGCGCACGAAGGCGCCGTAGACATCCTGTGCTTGGTCGGCATCGGCCTCGTCGCCATCGTCATACAGGAACACCACGTCGAGATCGCTGCCGTAGCCCAACTCCTTGCCGCCGAGCTTGCCGTAGGCGATCACGGCCAGCCGGGGTGACTCGCGATGGCGGTTTTTCACGCGCGCCCAGGCCCAGCGCAGCGTGCAGTCGATCAGCGCATCGGCCAGCGCCGACAGGTCATCGGCCACCTGCTCGACCGTAATCAGGCCTTCGACGTCGCGCACCAGCGTGCGAAACACCTCGGCATGGTGGGCATGGCGCAGCGTGTCGAGCAACACGCTTTCGTCGGCTTGGCCGCTGCGTTGCCACCCAGCATGGCGCCCGTCGAGGTCGGCGATCAGCTCGTCGCGTTGAAAGCGCTCGTGCAACAGTCGAGGATCGGCCAGCTCGTCGATGACGCCGGGGTGGCGCATCAGGTACTGCATTGGCCAGCGCGCCAGGCCGAGCAGCCGCAACAATCGCTTCAGCACCTCCGGCCGTTCGTCGAGCAGCGCCACGTACGATTCGCGCCGCAGCAGCGGCTCCAGCCAGTCGATGAAACGAAGCGCGGCCTCCTCGGTGCACGAACCATCGGCCACGCAGGCCGCCGCCCGTTGCACCACCCGCCCCAGACGCAGCTTGGTCTCGTCGCGCAGGCTTTGCACCCGCGCCTGGGCCGACCAGGCGCTCACGCGCTGAGCCAGCGCGGCGGGCAGGGCAGCCTGCTCACCCAGCGCGTCGATCGGCAGCGCGGCCTGGCCGCACGACTTGCAGCCGCCGGCGGCGCGGTTGGCAGGCACCGGCGCCTGTCCGTCGTGCAACAGGGCATCGAACTCGTTGGCGACGAACTCGCGCGCCGAGCCGAGTTGATCGAGCAGGTGACAGGCGCCGCCGTCGGAGGTGTCGCCCATCGAGCGTGCGATCCATGTCAGATCGGCGTCGGCGGTGGGCAGCACATGGGTCTGCTGGTCGTCGAGGTATTGGATGCGGTGCTCGAGGCGGCGCAGCAGCGTGTAGGCGTCGGACAAGCGGCGCGCGGTGTCGGCGGCCATCAGACCGTGGGCCACCAGCCTTTGCAGGCCGCGCAGCGTCGAGCGGGTGCGAATCTCCGGAAACTGGCCACCGCGCACCACCAGCAGCAACTGCACGATGAATTCGATCTCGCGGATGCCACCGCGCGACAGCTTGACGTCGTTGGCGCGCTCGGGACGGCCCGCGGCGCGGCGTTGCGCCTCCTCGCGGATGCGCTGGTGCAGCTGGCGCAGGCCTTCGAACACGCCATAGTCCAGATAGCGGCGGTAGACGAACGGCGTCACCAGCGCGCCGAGGGCGCGCGCACGCCCGTCCTGCACCGCCGCGCGCGGCGCGATCACCCGGCTTTTCAGCCACGCGAAGCGTTCCCATTCGCGGCCCTGGACCTGAAAGTACTCTTCCAACGCCGCCAGGCTGGCCACCGGCGGCCCCGAGTTGCCGTTGGGCCGCAGCGCCAGGTCGATGCGAAAGACGAAGCCTTCGTCTGTGACCTCGCCGATCAGCGCGTGCAGCCGTTTGGCGACGCGGCCGAAGGATTCGTGCGCGCTCGAGCCCGACGCGGTGTGCCCCTCGTCGCCGTAGAGGTAGACCAGATCGATGTCGGACGATACGTTGAGTTCGCGCGCGCCCAGCTTGCCCATGCCGACGATCCAGAAGTCGATGCGCCGGCCGGCGGCATCGAGCGGCGCGCCGTGCAGCGCGGCCTCATCGCTCAGGGCCTGTGCCAGCGCGCGCTCCAGTGCCACTTCGGCCAGCGCGGTCATCGCCGAGGTCACAGCCTCGAGCGGCGCCGCCTGTTCGACATCGAGCACGGCCAGGCGCTCGATCACCGCGTGGCGAACGACCCGCAACGCCGCGGCCAGCGTGTGGCCCTGTTGCACGAAGCGATCGATCAGCTGCGCGATCGCGGCCGCGTCGGGAACGCCGGCAGCCAGCGCAGCGATCTCGCCGCCAAAGCGCCGCCGCACCCGCTGCACGTAACGACTGTGATCGGCTGTCGCGGCCGTCGCGTCGTGCGGCGCGGATGGATTCACGGCACCTGGTTCCTGCACATCGAATCCAGGTGTCTGTGCTAGATTGGGTCGGTCGCGGGGGAGCTGACCCACGAGCCGTACAACAGCACGCGTGGCGCGACGTGGTGCGCCCAGAGCCGGTTTAGCTTCATTCGATGTCCCCCGCCTCCACCGTCATCGCGCCGCGCGGCTCCCTGTGGCATTGGTCGACCCGCGCCCTGCGGCTGCTGGTCGGCGCGTTGCTGTTGCTGTGGAGCCTACTGCTGGCCGCGTGGCTGACGCTCTACTGGGGGATTTTGCCCCACATCGACGAGTGGAGACCGCGCATCGAGCAGATGGCCAGCCGCGCGCTAGGCGTTCCGGTTCGCATCGGCGAGATTCATGTGTGGGCCGGCGGCTGGATTCCGGCGGCCGAGCTGCGCGACGTGGTGTTGCTCGACAGCCGCGGCCGCGAAGCGCTGCGTTTGCCGCGCGTGGCGGCGGCGCTGTCAGTGCCGTCGCTGCTGGCGCTGCAGTTGCGGTTCGAGCAGCTGCTGATCGACGACGCGCAGCTGGTGGTGCGGCGTGACGCGAAGGGGCACATCAGCATCGGCGGGCTCGAGATGGCAGGCCAGATGGGCGGCGACGGTGAGGGCTACCCCGCGGCCGACTGGTTCTTCAAGCAGCACGAGTTCGTGATCCGCCGCGCCACGCTCACCTGGATCGACGAACAACGCGGCGCCGCGCCGCTGTTGCTGACCGATACCATGGTGGTGGTTCGCAACGGCCTGCGCCACCACGACCTGCGCATCGACGCCACGCCGCAGGTGGCCTGGGGCGAGCGCTTCTCGCTGCGGGCGCGCATGAGCCAGTCGCTGGTCGATCGCGCGGGCGACTGGCGCCATTGGCACGGCACGCTGCACGCCGAGCTGCCGCATATCGATGTGGCGCTGCTGCGCGGCTACGTCGATCTGCCGTTCGAGTTGCACGAGGGCCGCGGCGCACTGCGCGCCTGGGTCGACGTGGCCGACGGCCAGGCCGCTGGCGCCGTCGTCGACCTGGCGTTGCGCGACGTGGCGCTGCGGCTGTCGCGCCAGGTTCAGCCGCTGCAGTTCGAGCATCTGAGCGCACGCCTTGAAGGCGAACAGGGGGAGCACCATGCGCGCGTCTCGGCGCGGCGGCTCAGCTTCGCCACCCTCGACGGGGTCACGTGGGCAGACAGCAACTTCAGCGCCAGCTGGCGCACCGCCGACAACGCGGCCGCCGAGCCCGAGTGGGTGGCTGGCGAGTTCAGCGCCGACCGACTCGATCTGGCATCGATGGCCAACATCGCGTCGCGCGTGCCGATGGGCGACGCTCTGCGCAAGGGGCTGGCCGAGCTGGCGCCGCGCGGCACCGTGCACGACCTTGTCGCGCGTTGGGACGGGCCGCTCGATGCGCCACGTCAATACCAGGTGAGGGCGCGCATCAAGGGCTTGGCGATCGCGGCTGGCCCGGCCCAACTGGGCGTCGTGGGCCGCCCGGGGTGGCGCAACGCCGACATCGACGTGCAAGCCAGCGAGCAAGGCGGCGACGCCCGCCTGGCGATCGCCGACGGCGCAATGGAGTTTCCGGGCGTGTTCGAGAAGGCCTCGGTGCCGCTGCGGCGCTTCGATGCCCAACTGGCGTGGCGCATCGGTGTCGCACAGCCGCAAGGGCAGGCGATCGACCTGCGCATCAAGGAAGCGCATTTCGAGAACGACGACGCCCATGGCGACCTGACGATGAACTGGCACACCGGCGCCGGCACCGGTTTCGGGCGCGGCGGCCGTTTTCCCGGCGTGCTGGAGCTGCACGGCAAACTGGCCGACGGACGCGCTACCAGCGTCGCGCGCTACATGCCGCTCGGGCTGCCGCACTCGGCGCGCGACTACGTGCAACGGGCCATCTTGGGTGGCACGGTTGCCAATGCAGCCTTCGACGTCAAGGGCGACCTGTGGGACTTCCCGTTCCACGACCCCAAGCTGTCGCGCGACGGCGTCTTTCACATCGCGGGTCGGGCCAAGGACGTGGCGTTCGCCTATGTCCCCGGCCACAGCGAAGGCCGAGACCCGTCCGTGTCGTCGTGGCCGACCATCACGCAGGCCGAGGGCGAGCTGGTATTCGACCGTGGCGGCATGAGCGTCCGCCAGGCCCAGGGGCGCATCTTCGGTGTCGATCTGCGCGGCGTCGACGCCACCGTGCGCGACTTCTCTCAGGAGCGGGTGCTCGAGGTCGACGGCCAGGCCCACGGTCCGCTGGCCGACATGCTGCGCTACCTCAACGACTCACCAGCGGGCGATCGGCTCGGCGGCGTACTGTCGCAGACCAGTGCGAGCGGCAACGCCGAGTTGCGCCTGGCGCTGCACCTGCCCCTGTTGCAGCTCGATCAATCCACGATCAAGGGAAGCGTGCAGCTCGCCGGCAACGACGTGCGGCTGCGCGGCGACGTGCCGCTGCTCGCCCAGTCGCGCGGGCGCGTCGACTTCACGCACCAAGGAGTGCAGGTGGTCGGTGGCGCGGCGCGTGCGCTGGGTGGCGAGGTTGCCTTCGACGGCGGCACCCAGCCCGACGGCAGTCTGCGCTTCGCCGGTCACGGCACGGCCACGGCCGACGGCCTGCGCCGGGCCAGCGAGTTGGGCGCCATGGCCAAGCTGGCCACCTCGATGCAAGGACAGGCCGCGTATCGTTTGCAGATCGGCTTCCTGAAGGGTCAGACAGAGACGCTGCTGACCAGCAACCTGGCTGGACTGGCGTTGAACCTGCCGCCGCCGCTGGCCAAGGCGGCTGAGTCGTCGATGTCGCTGCGTGTGCAGACCAGCCTGCAGGCCGACTCGCTGGGCGGCGCCGCGCCGCCGCGCGACCAGCTGCGCTTCGAGCTTGGCAGCATCGTGCAGGCATCGTTCGTGCGCGAGCTTGGCAAGGATGGCCCGCGTGTGCTGCGCAGTGCAGTGGCCATCAACAGCGCGCTGCCGATCGCGGTGCCCGGCGGCCAGGCAGTCGCCGAATTCAACAACACGGTGTCCATCGATGCCTGGCGCAACGTGTTGGCCCCGCTGGCAGCGGGCGGCACCGCGGCGAGCCCCGATGCGGGTTACTTGCCGCGCCAGATCAACCTGCGCGCGCGCGAAGCGATCGCCGCCGGGCGCCGCTTCACGGGCAACATCATCGAGCTGCAACGGCAGACGCGCGACGGCGAAGAGCTCTGGCGCGTGTCCGTGCAGTCGGACCAGGCCGCAGGCACGGTGGAGTACCGCGAGCCCGCCGGCGCTGGCGGGCCGGGACAGCTTTATGCTCGTTTGTCGCGCCTGTCGATCCCGGCGGCCGACAAGACGTTGGCGCCTGCGACGCAACCATCGACCCCGACCAGCCCGGCGTCCGTGCCGGCGATGGACCTGGTGATCGATGACCTCGAGTGGCGCGGTCACAAGTTGGGCCGCGTCGAGCTCCAGGCGGTCGACCGGGCGGGTGCGGCCGGTGCCGCCTCACGCGAATGGCGGCTGCAAAAGTTGCAGGTGCGCACGCCGGAGGCCAGCTTCGAGGCCAGTGGCCAATGGAGTGCGGTGGCGCCGAGTGTGCTGCGCCGCATGGCGTTGGAGTTCCAGCTCGATCTTGCCGACGGCGGCGCCCTGCTCGAGCGTCTGGGCTACGGCAAAACGTTGCGCGGCGGCAAGGGCCATCTGCAAGGGCGTTTGGCGTGGTCGGGCTCGCCGCTGTCGCTGGATCTGCCCAGCCTCGACGGGCAGGTATCGGTGGCGCTGGAGTCCGGGCAGTTTCTGAAGGTCGATGCCGGAGCCGCGCGCCTGCTCGGCGTGCTGAGCCTGCAATCGTTGCCACGGCGGCTGTTGCTCGATTTTCGCGATCTCACCCAGGAAGGTTTTGCGTTCGACAACATTGCCGGTGAGCTGCGCCTGGCCAGTGGGGTCGTGCACATCAGCGGCCTGCGCATGCGCGGCGTGCAGGCCACGGTGCTGATGGACGGCCAGGCCGACCTCGAACGCGAGACGCAGGACCTGCGCGTGTTCGTGGTGCCCGAAATCAACGCCGGCACCGCGTCGCTGGCCTACGCCGCGATCAACCCGGCGATCGGCCTGGGCACGTTCGTCGCCCAGTGGCTGTTGCGCCGGCCGCTCATCGCGGCCAACACGCGCGAATTCCACGTCACCGGGGGCTGGGACGACCCCAAGGTCGAGCGCATCGAACGCAAGGCACCCGACGCTGCAGCGGCCGGGCAGGCCAACCCGACACAATGAGCGCTCGCCGGAACGCTTGCCCATGAAGATCGCCGCCCTGCAAATGGTCTCGACGCCCGATGTCGCGCGCAACCTCGACACCGCGGCCGGCCTGATCGACCGGGCCGCGCGCGGTGGCGCGCAGTTGGTGGCGCTGCCCGAGTACTTCTGCCTGCTCGGCCGGCGCGACACCGACAAGCTGGCGGTGGCCGAGGACGACGGCGCCGGGCCGATCCAGCAAGCGCTGGCCGACGCGGCGCGCCGCGCCAAGGTGTGGGTGGTGGGCGGCACGTTGCCGATGCGCACCGCCGATCCGCATCGAGTGCGCAACAGCTGCTGCGTCTACGCGCCCGACGGCCAGCGCGTCGCGCGCTACGACAAGATGCATCTGTTCGCCTACGACAACGGGCGCGAGCACTACGACGAAGGCCGCGTGCTCGAAGCCGGCAATGCGCCGGTGGCGTTCGCAGCGCTCGGTTTTCGCATCGGATTGTCGGTGTGCTACGACCTGCGGTTTCCCGAGCTCTATCGGGCGCTCGGCCATCCGCCGTGCGACCTGCTGTGCGTGCCGTCGTCGTTCACCCACACCACCGGGCTTGCGCATTGGGAGTTGCTGCTGCGCGCACGGGCGGTCGAGAACCAGTGCTACGTGATCGCGCCGGCGCAGGGCGGCGTGCACGAGAACGGCCGCCGCACCTACGGCCACAGCATGATCGTCGACCCCTGGGGCGAGGTACTGGCGCAGCGCGACGAAGGCGCGGGCGTGGTGATGGCCGAGCTCGACGCGGCCCGCATACAAGTCGTGCGGCAGCAACTGCCGGCGTTGTCGCATCGACGCACCGGGCTCGCGACCACCTGAGGCGATCCGCAGACCTGCCGCGCTGACGGTGAGTCGTGTCAGCGCAGCCCGAACATCATCTGCCGCGCCAACAACGACTTCACCGGCGGCGCGGCATCGAGCAACGCGAGCGCGCCGCCGCGCGCAGGCGCCAGACCCGGCCAACGCCAGGTGAAGCTGCGCGCCAGGAAGTCGGTGGCAGCGATCATCCCCCAGCGGTCTGGCGCGCGCGCCCACTCGATGCGCCGCAACGCCGTGCCGATGTTGGGCGCGTCTCGAATGGCGTCGATCAGTGAAAAGGCATCGCGCAGCCCCAGGTTGAGGCCCTGCCCGGCCACCGGATGCAGCGTCTGGGCGGCATTGCCGATGCGCACCGTGCGGCCGCGCACCAGCGTGGTCTCGGCGTTCAGCCCCAGCGCAAAGCGCTTGAGCTCGCTCAGCTGCACGACACGCCCCGCCATGGCGGGCAGCAGCGCGTTGAGCAGCGCGACGCGCTGCGCGTCGTTCAGCGGTGCCACCGGATCGTCGTCGACTGGCACGCACCACACCAACGCAGCGCGGCGCACGGCGGGCGGCGCGATGCTGGCGGAGTGCACCGACAGCGGCAGCAGGGCCAGCGGACCGTTCGTTGTGAACCGCTCGAAGGCCCGGTCGGGCGCGCCGCCGTCGAGCGACACCTGGCCCACCCACGCGGACTGCCGATAGTCGTGCGACACCATCTTGCGCGGTTGATCGGCGAACACGCCGCCTTCGGCCACCACCGCGAGGTCGAAGCGCTCGGCGATGCCGGCGTCGACTTCCACCTCGTTGCCTGCATCCTTGAGCGCCGACACCGGCGTGCCCATGCGCAGCGACAGCCGCGCCGGCTCGCGCGCGCAGCGCTCGATGTAGGCGCGCAGCAGCGGCGCGACCAGCGCGCCGTAGCTCAGCACGGCACCCAGCATCGGCACGCCCTCGTCGGCAGCGCGGATCGTGACCTCGGCGTCCGGGCCTGTCGGCGGCGCCTGCGACACGTGCACTTCGCGGATCGGCTGCGCCGCCTCTGCGGGCCACGCTCGAATGCGCTCGAGCAGCTGCACGCTGCCCAGCGACAGCGCCAGCGTGCGCGGGTCCAGCGACACGTCCTTGTCGATCGGTCGGGCGTCGAACACGCACACCTGGGCCCGCGGCAGCCGCTGCGCGGCCAGCAGCGCCAGCGCGAGGCCGGCGGGCCCGGCGCCGACAACGGCCAGACGGGGTGCATGAAGGGTCGAGGTCACGGTTGGCCGCCAGAGCGAGGGCCACAGTGACCCTCGTGACCGTATTATTCGCTGCACCCGGGTGTCCGGGTGCAGCACGCGTCAAGGAGCGGTCATGGGCCTGATGGACTTCATCAAGAAACAGTTCATCGACATCCTCCAGTGGACCGAGGACGGCGACGGCGTGCTCGCCTGGCGCTACCCGATGGAGGACTTCGAAATCCAGTACGGCGGGTCGCTCACCGTGCGCGAGTCGCAGATGGCGGTGTTCGTCAACGAAGGCAAGGTGGCCGACGTGTTCGGCCCCGGCATGTACAAGCTGACGACGCAGACGCTGCCGGTGCTCACCTACCTGAAGAACTGGGACAAGCTGTTCGAGAGCCCGTTCAAGAGCGACGTCTACTTCTTCAGCACGCGCCAGCAGGTCGACCAGCGCTGGGGCACGCAGCAGCCGGTGACGATCCGCGACAAGGACTTCGGCGCGGTGCGGCTGCGCGCGTTCGGCAACTATTCCTACCGCATCGCCGATCCCAAGAAGTTCCACACCGAGATCTCGGGCACGCGCGACACCTACACGGTGGCCGACCTCGACGGCCAGTTGCGCGGCCTGATGTTGCAGCACATCAGCGACGCCGTGGCGGGCTCGGGCATCGCCTTCCTCGACCTGGCGGCCAATCAGATCGAGTTCGCCAAGCAGATCCAGGCCGCCACCGCGCCCGGGTTCGAGGCCATCGGGCTGAAGCTCGAGATGGTCACGGTGCAAAACGTGTCGCTGCCCGAGGAGCTGCAGAAGATCCTCGACCAGAAGATCGGCATGGGCATGGTCGGCGGCGACATGGGCAAATTCATGCAATACCAGACCGCACAGTCGATACCCAAGTTCGCCGAAGGCGTGGGCAGCGGTGGCGGTGGCATCGCCGGCGACGCGATGGGCCTGGGCGCCGGCGTCGCACTCGGCCAGGTGATGGCGCAGAACCTGCAGCAGGGTCTGCAGGGCGGCGCGGGCGGCGTCAAGCCGGCCGATGTGATGGCCACGCTGGAGAAGCTCGGCGAGCTCAAGGCCAAGGGCGTGCTCACCGAAGAAGAGTTCGCGGCCAAGAAGGCCGAGCTGCTGAAAAAGCTCACCTGAAAGCAGCGCGCACGACCTTGCGCTGACACCGACGCGTGGCGACCACCCCGCAGCGCGCGTACCGCGCCGCGTGCCCGAATTGCGGCGCGGCGGTCGAATTCGCGTCGGCCGCGTCGGCCAGCGCGGTGTGCAGCTTTTGCCGCAGCACGCTGGTGCGCGATGGCGACGCGTTGCGCCGCATCGGTGTCAGCGCCGAGTTGTTCGACGACCACTCGCCGCTGCAGCTCGGCGCCTCGGGCCGCTACCAAGGTGCCGCGTTCACGCTGGTGGGTCGCCTGCAGTACGGCTACGCCGACGGTACGTGGAACGAGTGGCATGCCGTGTTCGACAGCGGCCAAGAGCGGCTGGCTGTCGGAGGACAACGGCGCCTATGTGTTCGCGTTCGATGCGCCGCTGCAAGGTGCCGCGCCCGCCGCCGATGAGTTGACTGCGGGCGAGCGCCGGCTGGTCAACAACGCCGCGTGGAACGTCGCGTCGGTCACTCGCGCCCGCCTGATCGCCGCGCAGGGCGAGCTGCCGCGGCCGCCGCGCCAGGACGGCGCGGAATTCTGGGTCGCCGACCTGCGCAACGAACGCGACGAGGTCGCCACGCTCGACTATGGCGACGCCGCCGGCGTCGTCGTCTGGTCGATCGGCCGTGCCGTGCGCCTGGCCGAGCTGTCGATGAGCGGCCTGCGCGAGGCTTCTGAGAAGACGCTCTCGGGCCAGGGCTTTGCGTGCCCGAGCTGCGGCGCCTCGCTGCAGCTCACGCTCGCCACCACGCAGTCGATCGCCTGCCATCAGTGCAAGGCGGTGATCGACGTGTCGCAGGGCGTCGGTGCCGATCTGTCGCACTACGCGCAGAGCAACGCGGGGCACGACGGCGCGCAGCCGCTGATCCCGCTGGGCACGAGCGGCAGGCTCGCGCTCGACGGCCGCGAGCTCGACTGGCAGGTGGTGGGCTACCAAGAGCGTTGCGACGTGCCTGCCGACGGCGACGACGAGCAGACGTTCTGGCGCGAATACCTGCTGTTCAATCGCCAGGAAGGCTTCGTGTTCCTGGTCGACAGCGAAGACGGCTGGAGCTGGGTCAAGCCGTTGACCGGCGCGCCGCAGGTGCGCGGCGACAGTGGCAACCTGGAGCAACAAGACCTATCGGCAGCGCGAACGCTACGACGCCAAGGTCACCTGGGTGCTCGGCGAGTTCTACTGGCGTGTGCGGCGCGACGAAGTGGCCGCAAGTCACCGACTACGTGGGCACGGCGGCGGCATCGCAGCGTCGGCTGTCGAGCGAGCGCACCGCTGCCGAGCTCACCTGGTCCGAAGGGGCGGTGTTGGACGCGCAGGCCATCGCGCGCGGCTTCCGCCTCGCGCCGGCCGCCGGATCGGCGCTGCAGCGCAGCGGCGCTGGCGCGTCGACCATGGTGGATGGTGGCCTACTGAAGGTTGGCCTGATCGTCGCGGTGGTGGTGGTGGTCCTGATGATCGGCTTTTGCTCCAGCCGCGACAACGATTGCGCCGATGTGCGCGCAACATTCGGCGAGGCGAGCAACGAATACCAGCAATGCCTGCGCAACTCGGGTGGCGGTGGCGGCTTTCGCACCGGCGGCGGCTCGTTCGGTGGCTTTAGCAGCGGCGGCGGACACAAGTGAAGACGCCGCGGCGGCGGCATTGGTTCAACAACCTGCACAGGAGGTGAACATCATGGGACTCGAATGGCTCAAGCCCGGCGTCGTGCTGCGGGACGATCTTGTATGCGGTGATCGGCGTGGTCGTGCTCTGGGTCTGCTTCGTGGTCATCGACAAGCTCACGCCGTACAAGCTGTGGGAAGAGATCTGCGACAAGAAGAACGTGGCGCTGGCGATCGTGGTCGGCCGCGATGTGCCTGGCGATCGGGCAGATCGTCGCCGCCGCGATCCACGGCTGAGCGTCGCGCTCGGCCGTGAAGCCGCTGTCGGCCGACGTGCCGCCGCAGTCGACGCCCGTCGGTGCGCGCCCCGCCGAGGTCGCGCTGCTCGCGTCGGTCTTCGTCGTCGCCGCCTGCGGGCTGGTCTACGAGCTGGCCGCCGGCGCGCTGGCCAGCTACCTGCTCGGCGACTCGGTGCTGCAGTTCTCCACCGTCATCGGCACCTACCTGTTCGCGATGGGCGTCGGCTCGTGGCTGTCGCGCCATGTCGAGCGCGAGCTGGTGGCGCAGTTCCTGCGCATCGAGCTGCTGGTCGGCCTGGTCGGCGGGCTGATGCCGGCGGCGCTGTTCGTCGCTACAGCGTGTTGCCGGCCAGCGGCGGCGTCGTTCCGCGTCGCTGCTGTACGCGCTCGTGCTGCTCGTCGGTATCCTGGTCGGCCTCGAGATCCCGCTCGTGATGCGCATCCTGAAGCGCCACTTCCGAGCAGCGCTATGCCCTGAAGACCTGGTCTCGCAGGTGCTGACCTTCGACTACCTCGGCGCGCTCGTGGTGTCGATCGCGTTTCCGCTGCTGCTGCGTGCCGCAGCTCGGCCTGGTCCGCACCGGCGTGTTGTTCGGCCTGCTCAACGCCGCCGTGGCGGTGTGGGCGCTGTGGCTGTTTCGCGGCGAGCTGCGCGCGCTGGCGCGCAACGCGCTGGCCTGCGCCGCGGTCGCCGCGATGCTCGCCGCTGCCATCGTGGGCGCCGACGCGCTCACCAGCTGGGCCGAAGACCGCTTCTACGGCGACCACGTGATCGTGCGCGAGACCAGCGCCTACCAGCGCGTCGTCGTCACCGCGGGCCCGACCGGCGTGCGCCTGTTCCTCAACGGCAACCTGCAGTTCCACTCGCGCGACGAGTACCGCTATCACGAGGCGCTGGTGCATCCGGCGCTGGCGGCGCAAGGCGCGCCGCGCAGGGTGCTGGTGCTCGGCGGCGGCGACGGCATGGCGGTGCGCGAGGTGCTCAAGTACCCGAGCGTCGAGCAGGTCACGCTGGTCGAGCTCGACCCGCACATCGCGGCGCTGTTTCGCGACCACGCCGCTGCTGCGCGGCTGAACGACGGCGCGCTGCGCTCGCCGAAGCTGACGCGTCGTCAACGCCGACGCGTTCACCTGGCTCGAGCAACGACGGCGAGATGTTCGATGCCATCGTGATCGACTTTCCCGACCCGACCAATTTCTCGATCGGCAAGCTCTACACGACCACCTTCTACGAGCTGGTCGAGCGCCACCTCGCGGCGGGCGGCTTCGCGGTGGTGCAGACGACCTCGCCGCTGATCGCGCGGCGCAGCTTCTGGACCGTGGTGGCCACGATCGAAGCGGCGGGCCTGGCCGCCACGCCGTACCACGCGCACGTGCCGAGCTTCGGCGAATGGGGCTTCGTCCTGATGAGCCGCCGGCCGTGGCAGCCGCCGCGGTCGCTGCCGCCGGGGCTGCGCTTCCTCACCGTCGAGGGCCTGCCCGCGCTGCTGCAGTTCCCGCCCGACATGGCGCGCGTCAGCGCGCAGCCCAACCGGCTGTCCAACCAGGTGCTGGTGCACACCTTCGAAGAAGAATGGGGCAAGGTGCACCCTTAAGCCGGCGTGCGCTGCTGGCCGCGACGCTGGCGTGCGCCCGCTGCGCTCGGGCCTGTGCGCCTGCTCGCGCGCGAACCGCGCGCGCTTCGAAGGCGGCTGGCTCGGTGCGCGCCTACGCGCGAGGCCATCGCTTGCGTCACCGACTGCGGCGTCGAGCTCGCGCCCGTCAGGCGGCGAGCGCGCGCGCCGACGTGCTGGTCGTCGGCGCCGGCGTCGCCGGCCTGGCGCTGCGCGCGCTCGCTGGCGCGCTCCGGCGTCGACGACATCGTGCGTGCTCGAGCTCGAGCACGCGCCCGGCGGCAACAGCCGCGGCCACCTGCTGGGCGGCAGCGCCTGCCCGCTTGGCGCGCACTACCTGCCGCTGCCGGGCCCGCACGCGCGGCGAGGTGAGCGAGCTGCTGTTCGAGCTCGGGCTGTTGCGCAGCGAGGCGGGCCGCACCGTGTCCGACGAGCGCCATCTGTGCCACAGCCCGCAGGAGCGGCTGTTCTTCGACGGCGCCTGGCACGACGGCCTGCTGCCGCCGGCCGCCCCGGCGTCGCGCAGCGCGCAGCAATACCGTGCGTTCGCCCAGCGTGTCGAGCAAGTGCGGCGCGAGGTGGCCTTCGCGATGCCCGACGCACGCGCACCGTGGCACGCGGCGCACGCGGCACTCGATGCCGTCGACCTTTGCGCAGTGGCTCGCACGCGAACGGTTCGACGACCCGCTGCTGCGCTGGTACCTCGACTACGCGTGCCGCGACGACTACGGCGCCGGCCTGGCCGAGGTGTCGGCGTGGGCCGGCTTGCACTACTTCGCGAGCCGCCACGGCTTCCAGTGGCCCGCCGACGATGGCGGCGAACGCGAGCCGGTGTTCACCTGGCCCGAAGGCAACGCGTGGCTGGTCGAGCGCCTGGCGGGGCCGCTGCGCGGGCGCATCCGCACGGCGCACACGGCGGTGCGCGTCGACGTCGAGCGCTCCGCGGTGCAGGTGCTGGCGATCGACGAGCTGTCCGGGCAACCGCTGCGCTTCGAAGCCAGGGTCGTCGTGCTCGCGACGCCATTGTTCGTGGCGCGCAGGCTGTGCTCGGCACCGCCCGCGGCGCTGGTGTCGGCCGGCGATCGTGCACGCTACGCGCCGTGGCTGGTCGCTAACCTGCTGCTCGAGGCGCCGTTGCTCGAGCGTGCGACCGGCGCCACGTTGGCGTGGGACAACGTGCGCCATGGCTCGCCGTCGCTCGGCTACGTCGCCGCGCAGCACCAGAGCCTGCGCGCCGATGAACGGCCCACCGTGCTCACAGCCTATTGGGCCCTGGCCGGCCACGAGCGCGCCGCGCTGCTGACCGACGACTGGCGCGTGTGGGCGCAGCGCGTGATCGACGACCTCGCGATCGCGCACCCTGACTTGCCGCGCAAGGTCCTGCGGGCGGACCTTGCGCGGCACGGCCACGCGATGCGCATTCCGATTCCCGGCGCACGCGGCGATCCGGCGCTGGCCGCGCTCAACGACGCGCGCGGCCGCGTGCAACTGGCGCACGCCGACCTGGCGGCGTATTCGGTGTTCGAAGAGGCCTACACGCTCGGCGTGCAGGCGGCGGCGCGGGTGCTGCGCGAGCTGCGGCGTTAGGGCGCCGCACGCGCCGCATTGAGCGCCTGCAAGCGCTCGACCGACCCGACGTCGGTCCATTCGCCTTCCCACGGTTGCGCGCTGACACGGCGATGCGCGATGCCGTCGTCGAGCAGCGGCCGCAACGGCAGCTTGGTGCCCACCGCGACACCCTGAAACATCGTGGCGCGGAACAGGCCCACGCTGGCCCAGGTGCGACGCAGCGGCGCATCGGCCACGGCCAGCCCGTGCGCATCGATGCCGAAGTCGCCCTGCGGATGGTGCGCAGCATTGGCCACCAGCCACAGGTGAGCCCACACCGTGCTGGCCGCGAAACGCTGCGCGAACGCGGCGTCGAACGTGAAGCCGGGCAGGAACACGTCGCCCGACACCACCCAGAAGCAGTCGTTGCCGTGCGGCGCCAGCAGCGGCAACGCCTTGGCGATGCCGCCCGCGGTCTCGAGCGCGCCGCCGTGGTCGCGGCCTTCCATCGAATAGCGTGATGCGCAGGCCAAAGCGCGAGCCGTCACCGAGCGCCGCCGGAAACTGATCTTCCAGCCACGCGGTGTTGATCACCACGTCGTGCACGCCGGCCGCGGCGAGCGCGAGCAGATGCCATTCGATCAGCGGCTTGCCGCGCACCACCAGCAGCGGCTTGGGCGTGTGATCGGTCAGCGGGCGCATGCGCACGCCGCGGCCGGCGGCGAGGATCAGGGCCCTGAGGTTGTCCGTGCGCATCGGCTGCGCAGTGTAGGTGGACACGCGAATCGGACGCGCCGGGGCAGGCGTCAATCGACGGCGGCTAACGCACGGTGCCGGCCCTGGCGCTTGGCCAGGTACAGCGCAGCGTCGGCTGCCGCCAGCAGTGCGGTCGGCTCTTGGGCGGTGCCGCTTTGCAACTCCGCCACGCCGACGCTCACCGTGACGAACGAGGCCACCGGCGAGCCGGCGTGCGCGATCAACTCGGCGTCGACGGCCTGGACACACCGCTCGGCCAGCGCCAATGCGCCGGCGCGCGATTGGTGCGGCAGCAGCAGCGCGAACTCCTCGCCACCCAGCCTGGCCACCAGGTCGGCCGGCCGGGCGGCGCACTCGCGCAGCGCCGCCGCGACGCGACGCAGGCACGCATCGCCTGCCGGGTGGCCGTAGTGGTCGTTGTAGCGTTTGAAGTGGTCGATGTCGACCAGCAGTAACGCCAGCGGTACACCATGGCGCATGGCACGCGACACCTCTTCGGCCAGCCGCAGGTCGAAGGCGCGGCGATTGGCCAGGCCGGTCAGCGAATCGGTCTGCGAGAGGATCGACAACTCGTCGTTCAATTGGGCCAGCCGTGCATTGAGCTGCTTCAACTCCTCCTCGCGCAGCATCAGTTCGCTGACGTCCAGGCGAATCGCCACCAGCCCGCCGTCGCGTATGCGCCGCTCGTAGGTGCGGATCCAACGGCTGTCGCCCGTGCGGTGCACCCACACCTCGGCCGGGTTCTTGCGCTCGCTCTGCCGGCGTTCGATCCAGGCGTCGAGCTGCGCGGGTGACTTCAGCAACGGCAGTCCGCCGCGCGCTGCGTTGGTGCGGACCACCTTGTCGAACGTCGGCCGTTGGCCCACCAGGTCGGCCAGCTGCGGGTACATCTCGAGGTTCATGCGGTTGACCATCACCAGGCGGTCTTCGGCGTCGTACAGCTCGAAGCCGGCGGGCATGGCCTCGATCGCGTCTTCCAGGCGCTGGCGCGAGCGCACGAGCTCGCGCTGCGCGTGGTCGAGCGCACGCCGCTGGGTCTCGAAGTCGGTCACGTCGACGATGTGCGCGAGCACGCCGCCGTCGGGCAAGCGCAACTCGACGATGCGGCGCCAGCTGCCATCGGGCATGCGCCGCATCAGGCCGGGGCCGGTGCGCCCGAATTCCGCCAGGCGGCGCGCGATCCAAACGTCTTCTTGGCCAGCGGCTTCCGGCGCCATGCCGTTGGCCACCACCGCGCGCAGCAGTTGCTCGTAGGTGGCGCCGGGCTGCCCGGCCGCGCCCAGGCTTGCATAGGCGCGCCGGAAATCCTCGTTGCAGAACACGATGCGACCGCCGGCGTCGAACAGCACGAGCCCGGCCTGCAGCGCGTCGAGCACCTGCTGTTGCAGGCGCGCGGCGGTCTCCGCGCGATTCAGCGCGCGCACCAGGCGCAGCGCCAGCACGATCACGATGGCCAGCAGCGCCATCGAGACCGCGGCGCTGGCGTAGCCGCCGCCGAGCCCGCGCGGCAAGCGCAGGCCTGGCCACCGGTCGAGTGCCAACAGCAGCAAGTCCACGCCCACCAGCACGATGGCGGCCAGCACCAGTCCGCGCAGCAGCGGACGCAAGGCTCCAACTTTCTTGTGCATGCCGGTTCTTCTTGAGCGCCGTGGCGGGGCCGACGTGGCGGCGCGCCGATCGAAGGCTTTGTTGATGAACTCCCAGACGGATTGTCGTGCACGCCGCCCCTGGCCGCGGGCGGGCCAGACCGGCCACCTAGAATCAATACCTCACGTTCTGCGCAAGCTCAAGCCCCATGCCGACGCCCGACACCGATCTGCGCACGATGGCCAATGCCATCCGCGCTCTGGCGATGGACGCCGTGCAGCAGGCCAACTCCGGCCACCCGGGCGCACCGATGGGTCTGGCCGAAGTGGCGGTCGCGCTGTGGACGCGCCACCTGAAGCACAACCCCGCCGATCCGCACTGGATCGATCGCGACCGCTTCGTGCTCAGCAACGGCCACGGCTCGATGCTGTTGTATGCGCTGCTGCACCTCACGGGCTATGAATTGCCGATTGACGAGCTGCGCCGCTTCCGGCAACTGCACAGCCGCACGCCCGGCCACCCGGAGGTCGGCATCACCCCTGGCGTGGAGACCACCACCGGGCCGCTCGGGCAGGGCCTGGCCAACGCGGTGGGCATGGCACTGGCCGAGAAGCTGCTGGCCGCGCGCTTCAATCGGCCCGATCACGCGGTGGTCGACCACCGCACCTACGTGATCGTCGGCGATGGCTGCCTGATGGAAGGCATCAGCCACGAAGCGAGCGCATTGGCCGGCGTGTGGCGCCTGAACAAGCTGATCGCGCTGTACGACGACAACGGCATCTCGATCGATGGCGCGGTCAAGCCCTGGTACGCCGACGACGTGCGCCAACGATTCAGCGCCTACGGCTGGCACGTGCTGGGCCCGATCGACGGCCACGACGTCGACGCCGTCGATGGCGCGCTCGCGCAAGCCGCGCGTGCGCGAACGCAGCCGACGATGATCATCTGCCGCACCACCATCGGCAAAGGCGCGCCCACGCGCGCCGGTACCGCCAAGGCGCACGGCGAGCCGCTCGGCGAGGGCGAAGTCGCCGCTACACGGCAGGCGCTGGGCTGGAGTGCCGCACCGTTCGAAGTGCCCGATCGCGTGGCTGCGTTGTGGAACGCGCGCGAAGCCGGCGCGGCCCGGCAGGCGCGCTGGAACGAGCAGTTCGCGCGTTACCGCGCGGCCCAACCCGAGCTCGCTGTTGAGCTCGTGCGGCGCTGCCGCGGCGACCTGCCGGCCTCGTTCGACAGCATCGCTGCCCAGGCACTCGCCGACGCGCAGGCCAAGGCCGAGACCGTGGCCACGCGCAAGGCGAGTCAGCTGGCGCTCGAAGTGTTCACGCGCGCACTGCCCGAGCTGCTCGGCGGCTCGGCCGACCTCACCGGCTCGAACCTGACCAACACCTCGAGCACCCCTGCGCTGCGCTTTGCCGACGACGGCACGCCCAACGACGGCCGCCACATCAACTACGGCGTGCGCGAGTTCGGCATGGCCGCGGTGATGAATGGCCTCGCGCTGCACGGCGGCTTCATCCCGTACGGCGGCACGTTCCTCACCTTCAGCGACTACAGCCGCAACGCCATTCGCATGGCCGCGCTGATGAAGCAGCGCGTGATCCACGTCTTCACGCACGATTCGATCGGCCTGGGTGAAGACGGCCCCACGCACCAGAGCGTCGAACATGCCGCGGCGCTGCGCCTGATTCCCGGACTCGAGGTCTGGCGCCCGGCTGACACCGCGGAAACAATCGTGGCCTGGCACGCAGCCATCGCGGCACGAGACAAGCCCAGTGCGCTGCTGCTGTCGCGCCAGAACCTGCCGTACTGCCCCAAGTCCACGCTCGAAGACATCGCCAAGGGCGGCTACGTGCTGGCCGAACCTGCCGAAGTGGGCATGAAGAAGACACTGCAGGCCGTCATCGTGGCCACCGGATCCGAGGTGCAACTGGCGCTGCATGCGCAGGCCGAGCTCGCGCGCGAGGGCCTCGCGGTGCGCGTGGTCTCGATGCCCTCGACCACCGTGTTTGATCGCCAGAGCGTGGCCTACAAGTCGCAGGTGCTGCCGCCCGGCGTGCCGCGCGTCGCGGTGGAAGCCGGCGTCACCGACGGCTGGTGGAAGTATGGCTGCGCCGCCGTGGTGGGGCTCGATCGCTACGGCGAGAGCGCACCGGGCGGCGTATTGTTCAAGCATTTCGGCTTCACCGCTGCCAACGTGGCCGACACGGTGCGTTCGGTGCTTGCGGGATGAACCGATCGATTTCACTCTTGGAGAATCATTCATGACCATCAAAATCGCGATCAACGGCTACGGCCGCATCGGTCGCAACATCCTGCGTGCGCTGTACGAATCGGGCCGCAAGGATCTGCAGATCGTGGCCGTCAACGATCTGGGCGACGTCGCCACCAACGCCCACCTCACCAAGTACGACACCGCGCACGGCAAGTTCCCGGGCACCGTGGTGGCCGACGGCGACAGCCTGGTGATCAACGGCGACCGCATCAAGGTGCTGGCGGTTCGCAACCCGGCCGAGGCGCCGTGGAAGGCGCTCGGTGTCGACGTGGTGCACGAGTGCACGGGCCTGTTCACCAGCAAGGCCAAGACGCAGGCGCACCTCGACGCCGGCGCCAAGAAGGTGATCATCAGCGCACCGGCCGAGAAGGACGTCGACGCCACCGTCGTGTACGGCGTCAACCACGGCGTGCTGAAGGCCACGCACACGGTGATCTCCAACGCCAGCTGCACCACCAACTGCCTGGCGCCGGTGGCCAAGGTGCTGCACGACAAGCTGGGCATCGTGTCGGGCCTGATGACCACGATCCACAGCTACACCAACGACCAGGTGCTGACCGACGTCTTCCACAAGGACCTGCACCGCGCGCGCGCCGCGGCGATGAACATGATCCCCACCAAGACCGGCGCCGCCGCCGCGGTGGGCCTGGTGCTGCCGGAGCTGAACGGCAAGCTCGACGGCTTTGCGATGCGCGTGCCGACCATCAACGTATCGGTGGTCGACCTCACGTTCGTCGCCGCACGCAACACCACCAAGGACGAAGTCAACGCCATCGTCAAAGAGGCCGCGGCCGGCGCGCTGAAGGGCATCCTCGGCTACAACACCGAGCCGCTGGTGTCGAGCGACTTCAACCACGATCCGCGCAGCTCGGTGTTCGACGCGCCGCAGACCCGTGTCACCAACGGCAACCTGGTGAAGGTGCTGTCCTGGTACGACAACGAATGGGGCTTCAGCAACCGCATGCTCGACACCACCGTGGCACTGATGGCGGCCAAATGAACAGGTGACGCGCGGTGACGATGTTGAATGCGAGCTGAACGGCGCCGCACTGCTCGTTTGTAAAGAGCAGCCGCCCGGGCGGCTCTTTGGGTGTGCAGGCGTGTGCCCTGCAACGCCTTTACGCCGGGACACGATTGTCGAGCGAACTTTCCGATAGGCTTGCCCCATGCTGACGACCACCTGGCGCGCTGGCGCGCTGCTGAGCCTGCTGCCGGTGTGCGGCTGCCTGACCAACGAGCTGGCTCCGGTGCCGCCGCCGGACCTTCGCATCGTGGTGACCGCGCGCAGCGAATACCAATCGGCGGTCGTGGCGAAGATCCACGCGTCGAACTTGGCGGGCGTGCCGATTCGCGATGAGGAAGATCTGGGCGCCGGACGCTATCGCATGGTCCTGGTATGCCCGGACGCCGCGGCTTGTCGCGCCGCCGTCCAGCGCGTTGCGGATGACCATTTCTTCGCGCTCGGCGTCGACGCCGAAGGCCCCAATCGCCAACGCATCCCGATCAAGCCGACGCGGGAAGCGTCGCGTTGAGACAAAGACGAATACAGCGGACACGGGCACAGCCCCCAAGCCTCGAGAGCACACCATGACGTCGTTGAACCACCGAATCGCCAGGGCCCTGTCGGCGCTGGCCGCGCTGGCGCTGCCCGCATTGGCCGCCGCACCGATCGACGCATCGACGACGAGCCGGCCTGCGCCGCGCGTCGACGCCGACTGTCGACATCCGCCATGCGCGGGTGATCGTCAAGTACAAGGCCGATGGCGCGTTGATGCGCGAAAGCGCGCTGTCGGCGCGCGACCCTGATCGGGCGGTGGTTCAACACGCGGCCCGCATGTCGCAGCGTTTGGGGCTGGTGCTGCGCGACGGCCGCATGATCGCACCGCGCACGCAGGTGCTCCACGCGCGCGACATGTCGTCGGCCGCTCTGGTGGCGCGCCTGCAGGCGGACCCCGATGTCGAATACGCCGAGGTCGACGAGCGCATGCGCATCGCCGCGGCACCCAATGACCCGCGCTACGCTGGCGGCCAACCGCGCCAACGTCACGCCGACGGTCGGACAGTGGTATTTGCGTGCGCCCGATGCGACCGATCGTCTCGGCCATCAACGCGCGAGGCCGCGTGGGACACCACCAAGGGTTCGCCCGCTATCGTGGTGGCCGAGCTCGACACCGGCGTGCGGCCCGACCACCCCGACCTGGCGGGCAAGCTGGTGCCCGGTTACGACTTCGTGTCGGCCGATGCCGACGGCTCTTTCACGTCATCCAACGACGGCAACGGTCGCGATGCCGATGCATCGGACCCAGGTGATTGGGTCACGCAGGCGGAGACACGACAGCGGACCGCTGCAGGGCTGCGAAGTCGGCGACAGCAGTTGGCACGGCACGCAGACCGCGGCGCTGATTGGTGCCGCCACCGACAACGGCGTCGGCATGGCCAGCGTCGGTCGCAACGTGCG
>CAVZEK010000001.1:0-53987 GCA_963774185.1 uncultured beta proteobacterium | reverse complement strand
GGCCCGCGCCCGGTGCCCAAGGTGATCGGCCATCCTCAACTCGCCTCGCACATCGCGCAAAGCGTCATCCAGGATGACTTCGATCTCACCATCGTCAACAAGATGGATG
The DNA here is from genome assembly GCA_963774185.1 of uncultured beta proteobacterium. GTDB lineage: Bacteria > Pseudomonadota > Gammaproteobacteria > Burkholderiales > Burkholderiaceae_C > JAEUPI01. Next base: position 53,878 of record CAVZEK010000001.1, on the reverse strand, counting down.
TCGACCACGGTCTCACGGTGCCGCTGTCGCTGCTGTTCGGGCAGGCCCAGCGTGGCCGTGCAAAGTGATTCCGTTTGCGGTCAATGTGGTGCAGTACCCGGTGCCGTCGGGCCGCCGCTGCTTCGCACTCGGGCAGGCCATCCGCAAGGCGGTGGAGTCGTTCGACGAGCCGTTGAACGTGCAGATCTGGGGCACCGGTGGCATGAGCCACCAGCTGCAGGGCGCACGTGCCGGGCTGATCAACAAGGAATGGGACAACCGCTTCCTCGATCAATTGATCGACAACCCCGCGGCGCTGGCACAGATGCCGCACATCGATTACGTGCGCGAGGCCGGCAGCGAAGGCATCGAGCTGGTGATGTGGCTGATCGCCCGTGGTGCGATGGCCGATATCGCAGGCGCTGCGCCGCCGCGGGTGACGCACCGCTTCTACCATGTGCCGGCGTCGAACACCGCCGTGGGCCACTTGATCTTGGAGAACTGACGTGACGATCAACGTTGCATTGGCCGGCGCCGGTGCCTTTGGCATCAAGCACCTCGACGCGATCAAGAACATCGCCGACGTGAAGGTCGTCTCGGTGATCGGCCGCGAATACGACAAGACCCAAGAAGTAGCCGACAAGTACGGCATCGAGCACGTCGCCACCGACCTGGCCGACAGTCTGACGATCAAGGCGGTTGATGCGGTGATCCTGTGCACGCCCACGCAAATGCACGCCGAGCAAAGCCTCGCGTGCCTGCGAGCCGGCAAGCACGTGCAGGTTGAGATACCGCTGTGCGATTCGCTGAAGGACGGCCAAGCCGTGGTCGCGCTGCAAAAGCAAGCCGGCAAGGTGGCGATGTGCGGCCACACGCGCCGCTTCAATCCCAGCCACCAGTGGGTGCGCAGACGCATCGTCGCCGGCGAGTTCAACATCCAGCAAATGGACGTGCAGACCTATTTCTTCCGCCGCACCAACATGAACGCGCTGGGCCAGGCGCGCAGCTGGACCGATCACCTGCTGTGGCACCACGCGGCGCACACGGTCGATCTGTTCGCCTACCAGGCACGCTCGCCGATCGTCAAGGCCAACGCGGTGCAGGGGCCCGTCCACCCGCAGCTCGGCATCGCGATGGACATGAGCATCCAGCTCAAGGCGGCCAACGGCGCCATCTGCACGTTGAGCCTGAGCTTCAACAACGAGGGGCCGCTGGGCACGTTCTTTCGCTACATCGGTGACAGCGGCACCTACATCGCGCGCTACGACGATCTGTTCAACGGCAAGGACGAGAAGATCGACGTCTCGAAGGTCGACGTGTCGATGAACGGCATCGAGTTGCAGGACCGCGAGTTCTTCGCCGCCATTCGCGAGGGCAGGGAGCCCAACGCCAGCGTCGCGCAGGTGCTGCCTTGCTATGAGGTGCTGCACCGGCTCGAGCAGCAGCTCGGTTGAATACGCGCCTTCACGGCGTCCCCGCTGCCTCGTCTGTGCAGCGGGTCTGGGCGAAGCGCCCGAGAGCTCCCGTCTGATCGGTGCGCCCGCGCGGCTGCGCACGGAGCACACGAATCGGCGCGCACCCCCTAAGCGAGGGGACAAAGGGGCACCCTCATCCCGGGGGATCGCGTGCTAGGGGGGCCGTGCCGGTGTGATTTACGCACCAGATTGACTACCATCTTTCGGCGCAGCCCGCATGGAGGACGAGATGGTCGATCGCTATCAGCAAGGTTCGATGCTGCCGCCTCGTGCGTCGGTTTGCGCATGCGGCAATGCCGTGCTGCCCTCGCGTTCTGGGGAAACCGTACCGGACAAGATTCGCGCGCGACATTCGAGAAATGGCATCGTGAATGAGGAGGCTGCGGTCGTCGGTCAGCGGGACCTCGACACCTGGGGTTCGTTTGTGGTGGCGGCAGCGGCGGACCGCCACGACCCTGGCCGAGTGAACGTGCCCGAAGACGATGCCATCGTGGAGTGGTCCAGGGTCGCGAAGATGCCAACGCGATACGGGACGTTCAGCGTCCGCGCGTTTCGCGATCGTGAACATCGCGAACACGTGGTGTTGTTTCAAGGCGAAATGGCCGGCCAGGCGCTGGTCCCTGTGCGCGTCCATTCAGAGTGCCTCACCAGCGAGGTTCTGGGTTCGTTGCGCTGTGACTGCAAGACGCAGCTCGACATGGCGTTGGCGCACATCGCCGAGCGCCGCATCGGAATGCTGATCTACCTTCGGCAGGAAGGCCGCGGAACGGGGCTCGTATCCAAGATCGATGCTTATGCGCTGCAGGACACAGGGCTCGACACCGTGGAGGCGAGCGGCGCGCTGGGAGTTCCGGTCGACGCACGGACCTACGAGCTCGCCGGGGAAGTGATCCGCCTGTTCGGTATCGCATCGATTTCGCTGCTGACGAACAACCCCGCAAAGATCGAGAGCCTCAGGAAGCAGGGCGTCGTTGTGGCCCACCGAACTCCGATGCTCTGCGAGGCGAATGAATTCAACGGTGCTTATCTGCGCACCAAGAAATCGAAGATGAGCCACCTGTACTGAGCAACGCCGCGAGGAACCGGGTGGACGCGCGCGTCGTCGGATCGGTGGTGAGGCCCATGACGGTCGCGCCATGCGATGTCGATTTCGAGGGCATTGCTGCGGATGTCATGGCGGTCATCGACCGCGTGCGACACGCCGACGCGTGGAGGCCCTGTGTCACGTTGTCCTACGCACAGAGTCTCGACGGATCGATCGCCGGCTGCAACGGTGAGACTCTAGGGATCAGCGGCGGACTCGCGCTCGATTTCACTCATCGGTTGCGTGCGATGCACGACGCGATCCTGGTTGGGGTCAACACGGTGTTGACGGACAACCCCCTCCTGACCGTGCGTCGCGTCGAGGGTCCGAACCCGCGCCCCGTCGTCGTCGACTCGCATCTGCGCATACCTCTCGACAGCCGGCTCGTGCAGCGGCGCGACGCCGCGACGATCGTCGCGACGACCGAAGGCGCGTGTGCGGAGAAGGCCGCGCGGCTCGCGGCCCATGGCGCGGAGGTCTGGTTCCTGCCCAAGACCGCGACTGGACGCGTCGATCTTGCGGCACTCTTCTCCCGTCTCGGTGCGCAAGGCATCTCATCGGTGATGGTCGAGGGCGGCTCTTCGATCATCACGAGCATCCTCGGGTCCGATCTGGCGGATCAGATCGTGGTGACGGTCTCGCCCTGCCTGCTCGGCGGTGTTCGGGCGGTCGGATCGCTCAAAGGCGCCAGCGTGGCGCGGCCCGGACTCGTGCGCGTTCGCTATCGCCTCGCGGGCGACGATCTGCTGGTGCACAGCGAGTTCGCGTAGATGGCACTGTCTCCGGTGACGCTTTCCACACTGGTCTTCGGCGTCGTTGACGCACGGCCGAGCACGCCGCCGCTTGTCGCCGACAAGCTTCGCGATCTCACCGTGTCATGGTCTCGGTACGGCTATCGCGGACCGATTCTGTCCGCGGTGACCGTCGATGCGGTGCTCCGTGAAGCGTCTGAGCGCGGATACCGTCATTGCTTCGTTCAGTTCGCGGGTCACGTGATTCGCGAGCGGTGGGCACCGGGCGGTCCGGCACTGGACCTGCCGGCTCTCCTCGCCCAACTCACAGGTGACGAGGAATATCTCGTCGCGGGCTACGTCGCGGGTGACGACACACAGTGGTATGGGCTTTCCACGCGCTGCATGTTGGTGAACGTCGAGCGCCATGTCGCGCTGGGGTCTCCCTCCTTTGGCAACGCGACTGCGCAGGAATTGGAACTTCCGCGTGCCACAGCCGAACGCGCGAGCGACGGCGATATGGCATTGCTCGCGCCTGCACCCGGCGTCGTACGCAGGCGCGCCGCGCACGACGGCTGGAATCTTGTGGCGTCGAGTCTGCGCGCTGGTCTGCCGGTGCGCAGCCTGAGCGCGATGCTGGCCGCGCGCACACTCGACATCGGTGCGGAGTGTCGCGACCTGGCCGCATCACTGGCGCCCTATCTTGGCACCGGCATCGACGTGCTGCGCAACGCCAACGGACACCCGCACATCGATCGAGCCCTGTCCCCCGACCAGCGAGAGTTTCTGGACGTGATCGCCAGGCAGACCGGCAACGCGCAGCGCGGTGTCTTCTTGTGGAACATCGAACCCTACGCGGACATCGTGCCGAACTTGCCGGATCGCCCGCGGGCTGCCACGCTCTACGCGGTGGCGGCGGGATTCAAGCCGAACGCCATCCTCCACGCGCACGGAATCGACGCGGACACGCGGGTGGTCTTCCTTGACTACAGCGCGAGGGCGCTGGCCATTCGCCGGCACATCGTCGAGCAGTGGAACGGCGAAGACTTTCCCGGTCTCGTGCGACATCTCGTTCACACCTTTCCTGCGCCGCAGACGTACTACCACCTACCGGGCGACAGCACACCGGATGGCATCGAGTGGCGCGTCGTGGAGCAGGCTTGGGAGCGCGAGCTGCAGTGGTGGGGCGGCGCTGCGTGCTTTCGCGACCACTGGCAGACGTATCGCCGCCTGCCGCATCAGTATCTGTTGTGCAACTTGCTGGACGATCCGGCCGTGGTGCTGCGCGCGATGGCAACCATGCCGCGGACTGGCGACGTCGTCTGGTGGAGCAATGCCTTCTTTACGATGTACGGCAACTGGTTTCATTCGCCGGCCCAACGGCAGCACATGTACGAGCGCTGGATGTCGGGGCTCGCCGCGGCGAGCCCGCACGCGCTTCTGTACGGATCCGACTACGCGAACGCCAACGTGAACGGCATCTCCGCCAGCGAATATTGGACAAGGTACCAGCAACTTGCGCCGGATCATCTCGAGCCGGCGGCCCTGCATCGGACCGAGATCCGGATGTGAGCTGCTATGGGGAGAGGACACCATGAGTGAATCAAGAGGGACGGGCGACGAGTCTTTCTCTCGCCATCGCGGTCCGATCACTTGCGTGGCGGCCATTCCCGGAACCCGGCGTGCGCTGACTTCCGGCTACGACGGCGCGGTCGGAATGGTCGATCTCGGCACCGGCCGCATCGAGCTTGTTGGATATCACGACCATCTTGTCAATCGAATCGCGGTCAACAGCAGTGGCACGTTGGCGGCGTCGTGCGGGTCTGACTACAACATCTTGCTGTGGGACTTGCGTCGCGGCGAACTCGCCCGCGTGCTGTACGGACACGCTGACGACGTGGAGGATTTCGCCTTCGCCGGCGGCAGGTTCGGGGTCTCGGTGTCGCGCGACTGGCGCGTCCTCGTGTGGGACCTCGAGACCGGCGCCATCGTGCGCGCCCTGGACGGGCACGAGCGCGACGTGCTTTCCGTCGCCTGCCACGACGGCCGGGTCTACACATCCGGCGACGACATGACGCTGCGGGTGTGGGACCTCGCGAGCGGGCAGTTGAAGCGCTTGTGGGGGCCATTCCGCCACGAGACCGACAGCTGTGCGGTGGATCCGATCCGCGGCCGCGCCATCCTCGGCTGCGATGACGGCGCGCTTCGGGTATTCGAGATTGCTTCGGGCGCCCTCTTGAAGGAGATCCCCGCGCACGCATCGGGAATCAAGCGCGTTGCCGCGTCGCCCAGCACTGGGGCCTTGCTCTCGGCCGCGTACGATCAACGCGTACTCGTTTGGAATCCGGAGACCTTCGCGCTCGAGCGCGAGCTCGAACGCCGGGCGGCGACTTGGGAGCGATCTCTTAACTGGTCGTCCGACGGCCGCAGCATTCTCGCGGGCACGTTTGCCGGAACGGTGCTCGAGTGGAACGCAACGAACGGTCACTGCACCGCCGAAGCCGGTGCCGACGGCCGTGGCAATGCATGCCTCAACGACGTCAGCGCCAATGCGCGCGGCGACTTTGTCGCCGTCAGTGACGACGGCGTGGTGCGACTGGGCCGGCTCACACCAAGCGAGGCCCGTTGGACATCGCAACGCGTACCTGACGCCGGCAGCGTGTTGATGAACGCGGTGACACTCGACGACGAGTTGGGGCGGGTGATCTCCGGCGCGCACGATCACAGGCTGCGCATCTGGAGGAGGGCGGATGGGTCTCTTCAGGAGGAGATCTCCATCGCGTTGGGAGAGGGGCCGATCAACTCCGTGCGCGTGTCGCATCAATCCGGCATCGAAGGCGAGGCCTTCGTCGCGTGCTACAGCGGTGCCATCGTTCGCGTCGACAAGCAAGGCGCGATCCGGCAAAAGTTCGCTGCGCACGACGGCGCGGTGAAATCGCTGCGGCTGCACCCGCGGCAACCCTTCGGTGTCAGTGGTGCCGCGGACGGGACGCTGGCGTCGTGGCACTTCGACGGCACTCCGCTGCAGCGCTTTCCCGGCCACATGTCGATCGTGGACGACCTCGACATCGATCCGGCGGGCCGTCGAGTTGCCAGCGCCGGCCGCGACTTCACTGTGAAACTGCACGATCTCGAGAGCGGCAGGCTCCTCGAGTCTTATTCGCTCGGGCGCAAGTCGCCCAAGGGTGTGTGCTTCTTTGACGACAACACGGTCGTCGTCACGAACTACTGGGGTGAGTTGCTCCGCCTCGACATCGCCTCCGGCGAGATGATTCACGCGCAGGTCGCTGAGAACGGGATTAGCGCCGCCGTCCGTTGCGGCGACTTCCTGGCGGCAACATCCTATGATGGTGCGATCTACCTGGTCGATCCGCGAGACCTGTCGGTCGTCAAGACGCTGCGGGTGATGTGGCAGCGGCTGCAAGCACCGTCGTGGGCGCCCCGCCGCCCTGCGAGCCGAGCCATGGAGCCGGCATCAGCATGACATCGCCTGGCGGCGCGCGCGCGGTGATGGCGAGCGTCCCGGAGCCTGCAGCTAACAATGCGGTGCGGTTTGTCATCGTCGCCGCACGTCGTACCGGAAGCAATCTCCTCTGCACGCTGCTCGGCTCGCATGTCGACGTGCTGTGCCATCACGAGCTGTTCAACCCAGGCGGCATCTTCTACGCCCTCTCGTTGCGCGAGAGCCGTTTCTCGCTGGGTTCGATGGCCGAGCGGGCTGCCGATCCGTTGGCGTTCCTCGCGCGTGTCTGGGACCAGGACCTCGGCAGGCGCTGCGTGGGTTTCAAGATGACGCGCGGTCAGGATCCAAGGGTGCTTGACGCGCTCTTTGCCGATGCAAAGGTCCGCGTGATCGTGCTTCGTCGGGCGAACCGCATCAAGGCATTCGTGTCGGAGATGCGCGCCGAGGCGGCGAAGCGATGGGAGGTCTACGATCCCGCGGAGTTGGATCCCGCGCGTCCGAAGGTACGCGTGGTGCGGCGGCTGCTCGAGGCCAATGTCGCGGACAACGAGGCGTTCTACTCGGAGATTGACGCCGCGCTGGCGCATTCCGGGAGCCCCCTCTTGCGCGTGACCTACGAGCGGCTCTTTCGCGACGACGAGCAGCAGCGCATTCTTGGCTTCCTCGGGCTGCCGGCGGACGGTGTGACCCTGAGCGCCAGGAGCGTGAAGCAGAACTCATGCGACTTGCGCGATCTGATCGAAAACTACGACGCGCTCGCCCACGAGTGCGTCGGCACGGCGTTCGCGGGTGAGCTCGCGGATCGAGGGATGTGAGCCGATACGATCCGCCGACCCACCTGCAGCGGCTGGAGGCCGAGAGCATTCACATCATGCGGGAGGTGGTGGCCGAGTGTGACAACCCGGTGATGCTGTACTCCATTGGCAAGGACAGCGCAGTCATGCTGCATCTGGCGCGCAAGGCCTTCTTTCCGTCGTCGCTGCCATTTCCGCTGCTGCACGTGGACACGACTTGGAAGTTCCGTGCCATGTATGAGCTGCGTGATCGCGTGGCCGCTGAATCCGGAATCCGCTTGCTCGTCCACGTGAACCAGCAAGGCCTCGACATGGGAATCAACCCGTTCACGCACGGATCGCAGATCCATACCGACGTCATGAAGACGCAGGGCTTGAAGCAGGCGCTGGAGAAGTACGGCTTCGACGCGGCATTCGGCGGTGCTCGGCGCGACGAGGAGAAATCCCGCGCGAAGGAGCGCATTTTCTCGTTCCGCACCGCAGCGCATCGCTGGGATCCGAAGAACCAGCGACCTGAGCTCTGGAAGCTCTACAACGCGCGCAAGCACAAGGGGGAGTCGCTGCGCGTGTTTCCGCTGTCGAACTGGACCGAGCTCGACATCTGGCAGTACATATACGTGGAGAAGATCCCGATCGTGCCGCTTTACTTCGCCGCGCAACGGCCGGTCGTGGAGCGCGACGGCATCCTGATCATGGTGGATGACGACCGCATGCCGCTGCGTTCGAACGAAGCGCCGATGATCAAGCACGTGCGGTTCCGTACGCTCGGCTGCTATCCCTTGACAGGTGCGGTGGAGTCGCGCGCCGACACATTGCCGGCGATCATCCGGGAGATGCTGCTCGCCCGCACATCGGAACGCCAGGGGCGGGTCATCGATCACGATGCCGCCGCCTCGATGGAGAAGAAGAAGCAAGACGGCTACTTCTGACGCCGCTCGAATCAGACCGCAGAACACCTCCTCGACGGCACGCCATGGCGCACGTTTCCGACCTCATCGGCACCGACATTAATCAATACCTGCGGCAGCACGAACGCAAGCAAATCCTGCGCTTCATCACCTGTGGCAGTGTCGATGACGGCAAGAGCACGTTGATCGGCCGCTTGCTGTTCGAATCGAAGATGCTGTTCGAGGATCAGCTTGCGGCGGTGGCGGCCGACTCCAAGAAATGGGGGACGCAAGGCCGCGAGATCGACCTTGCATTGCTCGTCGATGGACTGGCTGCCGAGCGCGAGCAGGGCATCACTATCGATGTCGCCTACCGCTTCTTTTCGACGGACCGACGCAAGTTCATCGTCGCCGACACGCCCGGGCACGAGCAATACACGCGCAACATGGTGACTGGCGCATCGACCGCCGATGTGGCGGTCATCCTCATCGACGCGCGAAAGGGTGTGCTGACGCAGACGCGGCGACACGGTTTCATCGCCTCGCTGCTGGGCATCCGCCACGTGGTGCTGGCCGTGAACAAGATGGACTTGGTCGGCTACGACGAGAAGATCTACCGGTCGATCGTAGATGATGGCAGCCGATTCGCTCGCGCGTTGAACTTCGAGACCGTCACGCCGATCCCTGTGTCTGCCCTCAATGGCGCCAACATCGTGCGGCCCAGTGTGGCGATGCCCTGGTACCAGGGCATCACGCTGATGGCCTTCCTGGAAACGGTGCGGGTCGACTCATCATCGGCGCGCCAAGGGCCGTTCCGCTTTCCGGTGCAGTGGGTGAATCGTCCGTATCCCGATTTCCGTGGGCTGGCCGGCACCGTGGTCGGCGGTGCGGTCAAGCCCGGGGACCGTGTGCGCGTCCTTCCATCGGGCAAGGAAACCCGCGTGGCCCGCATCGTCACGATGCAAGGCGATCTCGATCAGGCGATCGCGGGCCAATCCGTGACGCTCACGTTCGCAGACGAGATCGATGTCTCGCGCGGTGACGTGATTGTCTCGGCGCAAGCCCCAGCCAGCCTGGCAGACCAGTTCGAAGCGGCGCTGGTGTGGATGCAGGAAGAGCCCTTGTTCCCGGGCCGCCCTTACCTCATGAAAGTCGGCACGCAGATGGTGACGGCCACCGCCACGGACATCAAGTACCAAATCAATGTGAACACGATGGAGCACCTGGCCGCCAAGAAGCTCGATCTGAACGCCATCGGGGTCTGCAACATCGCACTGGATCGGGTCATTGCTTTCGACCCTTATTCCGAGAACCGGGAGACCGGAAGCTTCGTCTTCATCGACCGCATGTCCAACGGCACGGCGGGTGCCGGCATGCTGCATTTCGCGCTCCGGCGCGCCCACAACATCCATGCACAGCACATCGATGTCGACAAGGACGCGCGAGCGGCCATGAAACGGCAGACGGCCTGCGTGCTGTGGTTCACGGGCCTGTCCGGAGCGGGCAAGTCGGCGATCTCGAACCTGGTCGAGAAGAAGCTTCACGCCATGGGCAAGCACACTTACTTGCTGGACGGCGACAACGTGCGGCTCGGGCTCAACAAGGATCTCGGCTTCACCGAAGTCGACCGTGTGGAGAACATCCGACGCGTGGCCGAGGTCGCCAAGCTGATGGTCGATGCAGGGCTGATCGTGCTGACCGCCTTCATCTCCCCGTTCCGGGCCGAGCGGGAGATGGCCAGGACACTGTTCAAGGACGGCGAGTTCATCGAGATCCACGTCGACACGCCGCTGGCGGTGGCGGAAGAGCGTGATCCCAAGGGTTTGTACAAGAAGGCGAGACGCGGCGACCTGGTGAACTTCACGGGGATCGATTCTCCGTACGAAGCACCGGACACGCCCGAACTGCGCCTACCGGGCGCCGCGGCGACGCCCGCTGCGTTGGCCGATCAGGTGATTGAACTCATGCGGAAGCGCGGGCTGCTGACGGTGTGAAACCGCGCCACGCACATGCGCTTACCGCCCACGAGGAGTTGGCATCGTGAAAGAGTCGCTGCATCGCGAGACGGACGATCTCAAGTTTGCCTGGGCCAGCAAGACACCAGAGAAACTGCGCAGCTATCTGGTGTAGGGAATCCAGGACCCCCGAATCAACATACAGAGCATCCTGACGCGGCACTTTCTCGTCCGCCAATTGTTCGGTTCCTGCTTTGAGCAACTCCAAGGGCAGGAGCTTGTGCACGCGATGAAGCTCAACACCGATCGTGTCGACAAGCGCCCTGCGAGCGAAGAACAGAAGAACGAGTTCGAAGGCCGCTGGCGGGCAGCGGTGTCCCAGGCGAAGGCACAGTCGATCTCCGTATTGGAGGTGGCTTGCGGATCGGCAAACGACTATCGCTTTCTCGATTCATACGGAATTGCGCAATTTCTGAATTACAGCGGCTTCGATCTGTCAGACGCCAACATTGCCAATGCTCGCGACCTGTCCCCGAAGGCTGACTTTCAACGTGGCGTATTCGAAATTCCGCGTCACGATGAATCGGTCGAATTTGTGGTTGCCTCCGACCTGTTTGAGCATCTCTCTCGAGGGCCTCGAAACGGCCATCCAGGAAGTGTGCCGGGTGAGCCGGCGCGGGCTCGTCTTGAATTTCTTCAACGTCGAGGACATCGCGGAGCACCTTCCCAATCCGGTGACCGAAAGGCGCGACCACTGGAATACGTTGAGCTTGAAGAAAATCACCGCGTCGCTGGCCGCGAAGTCGAGCACGACGGAGATCGTGCATGTCCACGGCATGCTCATCGAGAAGTTCCGGCCGCACGGAACGTTTGATTCATTCCTGGATGACTTGAATCCGAATCTGTTCACCTTCTTTGTCAAGAAGTGAAGTGGCGCCGCAGGTGAAGAACGCGGTGGTGCAAATGATCTGTGACGAGGAGTTCATCCTGATTGATCAGGCGAGCCCACCGCGGTTGGTTGAGCCAGCCAATCGGCGAATTGGGCAGTTGCGATAGCTCCCACGCATGCTCTGCGTCGGCATCGGCGCCCAGGACGCGGTTGTTGCCGGTGTCGACCACCAACCAGCTGCCGTCGTCGGCGATCTCTGCATGGCGCGGTCGGTTGAAGCGGTAGCGCACCGACCCGCAGCGAAGCCAATGGCGTTCGTCGACGATGCGAGCGTGGCGATCCAGCCGCAGGATGCGGCTGTTGCCGGTGTCGCAGATCAGGATGGACCCGTCGTCCAGTCGCTGCGCACTGTGCGGGTCGCGCAGGTCGGGCCCGCGGCCACGCCCCGCTGACCACAGCACCTGCCCGCTCCAGCTGACCACCGCCACGAGGTCGAGGCTGGCATCCACCAACAGCAGGGTGCCATCTGGAAGGAGTCGAATGTCGTGCGGGTCGCTAAGCGGCAAGCCGCCCTCGATGGCGAGCTGGCGCAGCTCATTGCGCTGCTCGCCGGTGGCCGATAACTCGACCACCCGGGAGTTGCGGCCGTCGGCGACCAACAGCGAACCGGCTGGCGTCAATCGGGCGCAGCGCGGCCAGAACAATTGCGCAGCGCCGGGCGTCGGCCAGACGTGCGTCTCGCCATCGTGCACCTGGACCACGCGATCGTTGGCGGTGTCGGCCACCAGGTAGCCTTCAGGGCCGGAACATTCAACCGAGCGGGGAAACGCGAACTGGTGCCGCTTCACTGTGGCGTGGCCGAACTGCCAAGCCACATGACGGTTCGCGTTGAGCTCGAGCACCCGTCCATTGCCGCCGTCGCATATGAGGAAGCGGCCGTCGCCCAGGCCCGTAACGGAAGTGGGGCAGCACAGCTCGGTATCGTGCGGGTGAATCGTCTCGGCGATCTGGGAGTCGCGCACGCTGAGGACTCGATGGTTCCGGGTGTCGGCAATCAATCTTTGTCCATCGGACTGCGACTGAACAAAGTGGGGGTTGGAGAGTCGATCTGGACGCTTCGCTGGGTCCCTCTCTTTTCCAAACTGCCAGACGATGGCGCCGTTGCGATCCACCTCGATGGCCGTACTGCAGAACTCATCGGCGATCAGCAGGTTGTCGTTCGGCAACCGCTGCAGGCTTGACGGACAGCCGAAGCGATGCCCCGACGCTGGCAAATACCATAACAGCTGGCCGTCTAATCCGATTTCGACGATTTCCACCTCGAACAGGCGATCGACGAATGCCACCAGCAGAGTATCGCGATCGGTTGCCGCAATGAGCATGGGTGGCTGTTTGGCAAACGCGGCGAGGCCGAGGGTGCGGATCGATTGGCCTTCGCTCGAGAGCAGCAGCACTTCCCACTTCGACACGCGAAGCAGGGCGATTCCTCCGTCTCGGGTCAGACACCCGTAGCCGTCGTGGATGTCGTGCGCATGCGAGTCGTAGATGACGCGGCCATCCGGCGCGACTCGCAAGGTTCGGTACTCGAGCCAGAACGGCAGGGCCTTCTGGATGCCCAGCTTGTCCACGATCAGCGTGGACCCGTCGGTTCCGCGTTCGGCAAGGATGGGGTACTGCAGTGTCGTGCCTGCGAATTCGCGTGCAGGGGCGTAGTCGACGCCCAGTTCACGCGTCACGTGCCAACTCATGCTGCCGGTTCCCCCTAGCTGGTCAGGCGATTGCGCTGCTGCTCCACCGACCGCCCTTCCGCTGAAACGGCGTTCTTGGGCAATCCCGCAGTTGGCGGCACTTGCCCGAGCCAGCGAATGAACATGTCGACCCCCCGCGCTCCGTCAACAACAATCAGCGGCTTGCCGCGCCCGTACTCGGCGATCAGGCGAAAGACCTCAGGCTGCGTCAAGACCGGAAACTGAAATACATACCGGACGAAGAACGACGTGAGCGCGTGGCCATGGGTCGACTCGTCAACATGCGCCCATCGACTCAGTAGACGCCGCGTCACCACTCGCCACAGGCAGGTCCAGCGACTGCTTTGAATGTAGACGATTGCTTCGGCCGCCGGCAGCCGGAGGTCGAGGCTCGCCTCGTACGTTCCATCCATGACCCACGCGGGTCGGCCGGCGAGGGTCGCCACCAGCGTCCGCCATTCTTCTGTCGGCAGGCGTACCGGGCCTGGCTTCCAGAAGAAGTCGTCGAGACGGAGCAATTTCAAGCCAAGGTGCCGGCTAAGAATGGTGGACAGCAACGTTTTCCCGGAGCCTGGAGACCCCAGCACCAGGATCCGCTGGGCCTGACGAAGACTCGCCAGGTCGGCCTCAGCAGCAACCACCGGCGCTCGATTGTTCGTCTGACCCGAGGGACCCGTGCTCGATGAATCGCTGGATCGGGCAGGGAAAGATGAACGGTGGATTCAGGCTCGAGTTATAGGCACCGACACCAAAATGCACAAGAAGGTCGCCCATCGCGACGCGGCCGATCGCGCCTTGAAACAGCACGTCGTCCTCGCGGCACGATGCACCGTAGATGGTCGACGGAACAGTCGGACCTTCGCGCGGGGTCAGGTCGGACCGGTACGCTCTCAGAATTGGGGCGCGATGCCGCGTGAACGGGATCATCGTGGTCGCACCGTTGCAGGTGATCTGCTGCATGCCAGCCCGATCCCTGACGCTCACGACCCGCGACACGAAAATGATCGCGTCGTTGACCAGGTAGCGGCCAGGCTCGAGGATTAACCGAGGTGCGGGCGCTCCATCGAAGCACGATCGGAGTTCCCGGGTGATGGCAACGATGTATTCATCGATCGGGCGCGGATCCCAATGAACGCGGGTCTCGAGCTTCGACATGTGCGACGGAAAGCCGCTGCCCATGTCGATGTATTCGAGCGCCGCAACGTGCCGGGAGGGCCATTGCCTCAGAAAGTCCACGAGCACCCGGCACGCTTGGCTGTACCAGGCTGGGTTGTCCATGTCTCCGCGAAGATGCAGGTGCAGTCCTGCGAGCCGAAGATGCGCTGAGTCCCACACCTGCTGCACTGCCGCTGCGGCCTCCCCGTCGGCAATGCTGAAGCCCAATCGGCTCGGTGGAAACTCGCTGAGAGGAACGTTGACGCGGACACCGATGGGGCAGCGCACATTCATGGCGCGTGCAACGTCTTCGATGCACCTCAGTTCATCCGGGTCATTGACATTGATGCTGGCCCCGTCTGCGATGGCGGCGCGCAAATCATCGGCGGTCTTGTAGGGACCGTTGAACACGATCTCCGCCCCGGGATAACCCAGTCTCTTTGCAAAGCGGTATTCGTGGCCAGAAACGACCTCCGCAATGGCCCCCAGTGCACGCAGGGCACCGGACTCTGCGACCTGATAGTTCGTCTTGAAAGAATAGGCGATCTTCCACTTTGGCCAATGCGCGTCGAGGGACCGAGCCATGTCTGCGAACCGCTCGGCCATGATGCGCCGCTCGGCGAGAAAGATCGGTGCCTCATACTGATTCACGATCTTCAGGATGAGCTCTCTGTGTTCACCGAGATCGGGAAAGTGCCACAGTTCGGCTTTGATCACGACACCCCCGGGGGCCGCATCGCCAGATGAAGTTTCACGATCGGCTGTAGTGGAGGGGAGTCGCATCTCAAAGCGTTGGCGAGGACTCAGTCGGTACGAATGACGCCCTTGCGCAGCGCATTCCACTTCCAAGCCACCGACTCGGATGGGGTTATGGGCGAGGGACTGACGGGACACGTCAAATTCTCTTGCATCCAGTTGGCGAGCCAGTCATTCATCACCATATCGAGACTGAGCGTGACCCTTTCCTCTTGAGCCGCATTGATCAGCGTATGCACGTGGTCCGTATCGAAATGGTTCATGCATCCGGCTTCCAGGTAAAACAATTCGACAGCGTCGCCGCATGCGTCGCGGAGCTGCTTCATGTTGAACCAAATGTCACGGTTCTGATCGCCCTGGAACCCTGACGAATCCATATCAAAACGCTTGAGGTCAAGTTCATCGCGTGCGATTAACAAGAACGCGTATTCGCTGGTGTTGATCGGAATCTGAAATCTCGCAATGTTCCGACCCCTGTCTTTGTCATCGTGAAATGAATAAGCCGAGCCGGCAACGCGGCGCAAAAGGCGGAACGCTGTCTTTTCAGTCTGAAAGCTGTCAAAGATGCTCTTGAGGTACGGGCAATGGTCAAGGGCACCGGAAAAAGGAACATTGTTGTGGTGCGTCCGGTAGGGCTCGTACACCTGCTCCGCAGAAGGCAGAGAGATCGCATTCTTATAGGGTCCCTTCTCAAAGGGAGAGATTTTCCTGGCAATCGCTATTTCGGCCTGCATCAAGGACACGTCATAAAGTGTTTCGCCTCGAACCACCTGTGCCATGTCAATGCGCCCCTGCGTGGGTGAATTCGCGGTGCTCATCCAGATCGGAGAGGAAATGCCACTGTTCGTCCTCGGTCACGATCTTGCAATCGGTGGCCGCATCGAGTAGACAAAGTTTCGCGATTGGTTGTACTGGAGGTCCAGGATTGTCGAAACCGCGTAGCGGAGGTCGGCGGCGGCGTGCCGCGGGTCGTGTTCGTCCGCCTGATGGTCTGAGAACGCCATCAACACCAGCCCTCCGGGAGCGAGAAATGCAGGCGCCGTCTCGAGGAAGCGGCGGCTGATCAGGGCGCCGCCATCCGGACCGCAGCCGCAGCGCCGTTCTTCGCGACCGGGACCGAACGGCTGATTGAATACGATGAGATCGAAACGAACGGAAGCCGGAAACTGATCGAAGAGATCACTCTGAATCAGCGTGATCGGCCCGACGTGCGGGTTCAGATGCCGATTGCGGGCCGCACAGTCCACCGCCGGTCGATGGATGTCGGAAGCCCATACATCGGCGACCCCGGCTTGCCTCAGGCTCAACGCAATGAACCCGGATCCGCAGCCCATGTCGAGCGCCGAGGTGGGCCGGTATTCGCATGCCAGGCGCGCCATGTTCTGGGCGCATCGTCCGAGGTCGGGAGGGAAGACATTGCGATGCACTTCCAGCATCAAGCCGTTGAGTGTCACCGTGTACGGCTGCTTGTCGAGCAACACTTGATAGGCAGGGTCGGAGCTCGGAATGCCTGGGGTATTTTCCATTCTTCGAACAAGCGTTAGCCGCGCTTCACGGATCAATGCACGCTACGGACGATTGTCCGTCTCCTTGAGGTTCGCGCGTCCGAGGAACCTCAGGCCTTGCTTGACCCCTAGCAACGGCAGCCGCAGAACCCGGTACAGCACTTCGCGGCTCGTCCGTTGCCACGGGCCATCGTCGTCTTTGGGCTTGAACAGGCTGTAGGCGAATGATTGATAGTAAGGAATCCTCTCCCACTGCCTTTCACGCATCCGAAAGGTGTGCCGCCAGTAGTCGAAGCCCTGGCGGCGCTGGGTGGAGGTGACCACGAAGTCGATGAACTCGTCGATCGCGTAGCCCGCCTGGGCAATGGCCTTGTGGTGCGACTGCAATCTCAGTTCAACGCACTGCGGAAGTTTCACCAGAAACAGCTCCTTGGCGAGGTGCAATCCCACCAGAACGAGCCTTTCGCAGCCGCGTCGACGACACAGGTCGAGGAACTCCGGCCAATCGATCGCGCCATTTGCGCGCATGAGTGCGGCCACGTCTGCGATGCGGTCGCACCGCTGCCAATCCTCTGTCAGACCGTTGAAGCAGATCGTGAGCAACATGTCTTGCGGACAAAGCGTAGGCACCGGTGTCCCGGCCAGTGTCGTGGTCGCACGGCGTGCCCACAGCTCGTCCGCTGTCAGTGGGAACTGGTGAATCTTCTCCGCAATTGACCAGTGAACATCTACGCTTTCGCCGTTGGCGCGCACGAACGAGCGCTCCCAACCCAGACTCATGGCGCTCGCTCGATAGCCTTGATCGGCCATGATCCTGGTCACGGTCGCGGCGTCGCACTCCCGGATCAGCAAGTCGAGATCCCCGTAGATCCGAAGCGCGATGTCGCCGAAGAGCTGCGCGGCCAGCACGGGGCCCTTGAACGGAATGGCCGGAGCTTGCTCGGTTGCCAGCTGCTCCAACAGACGCAGCAATCCGGCTGTCAGGGCTCGGCCCCGGGCCAGGTTGTCGGCATAGAGGCTGCGCAGCGCTTCGAGTGCGGACGAGCCAGCGAATTCGGCGAGGCCCGAATTCACGGCCCGGTAGAGCAACATCTCCAGTCGATGGTTCTTGGCCACCTCGATCAGCGCCATCCAGTCGATGTGGCCCTTGCGGCTCTCCACCAATTGACGCGCAATGTCGGGATCTCCCGCGCAGATCGCACAGCACAACCGCAGGTCCGACCGGTTCTTTAGAAGAACCTCGCTCGACAGGTCTGGTCGGCTCAGCACCATTCGAATTCCGCTGTTTCAATGCAGGGACACGCGACCCGAGCGATCTTCCCATACCCTCCGGGCGCGGAGTGCGTCGGTTTCGCGGCGCCCCCCTAGGTGGATTGTGGGAGCGATGGCATCCTTGTCGGGTGGCCGGCAGCGGCTAGGCGCAACGTGGAACGTCGCGAGCTACCAGGCTTCGCAATCGCAACAGGCAAGGCCAGACGTCCATTCGCAAAGCGTTAACCATCCCACTGCCTGGATCTCTTCGAGGCACAAGAAGCAAGACAAGATTGAGCCGGGGACCAACGTGGTGGAAGTGGCGGCGACGGTACACGGGGAGGGCGATGAGCCCGAGGTGGTGTATCTCGGTGGTCGCCACCATGCGCTAGGCAAGCTCTTGCGAGCGGAACTCGAACCACTTGGCTTTCGGGTCCAGCGGCACCAGTCTCTATCGCTTCGCGGTGTGCGCGCGGGATGGGAGTGGAGCTCGAGCTCAGCGCCGGACTGCGAAGGGACGGTTGGCGGCGAGAACGACAGCGCTGCGGTCGCGAGCGTTCGCAAGCGTTAGCAATGCAGGCTTGCCGTTGTTGGCAACATCAGCGAGGCAAGTTGGCAGGGAGCCGCTGTATCCCGACGGGTGATGTAACGAACCATTGGCCTAACTGACCAACTTCATTGGGCGACAAGGGCTTAGCGCTGGCGCAGGTGGCATCGCCGGTCTCAGATTCACGACTGCGGACCCGAAAACACACTCTGGGAACTGACAGCCGGCACACAGTAGGCTGAGGCGGAAGCAACCCACGTCGGCTTCTGAAATCGGGCTCGCTTTCAGCTCTACTGCTGAAAGTCGCACGATTCTCCAAACGAGTGTGCTGCAGTGCGGCGGACGACGGCCAGGCTGTGCGCTGAAGAGACGCCTCAGAGCCTCAGAGCCCACCAAAAGTGCCGACGTAAGGGATGGCGCGGACTGGAGGCTGCCCGCGTCGCAGCCGGCATGGCCGCTATCGTTTTCTTGTTGGTGCTAGCCGCCGCGTATCGGTGAATCGGCCCCCACGTCACGCCGGCGGGTCGGTGGAAGAGGTGAGCTCAGCTCCCAGGCCCTCCCCATCCCGCGACTAGGTGGTTGCGCACGTCGACATGCTATAGAGCATCATGCGATATGATTGCGCATTAGACAATCTGAATGCGCATGGCCAGAGTAAACATCTCCATTCCCGAGGACCTCAGGGAGAGCATGGTCGGGCTGAACTGCAATTGGTCCGCCCTTGCCCAGGAGGCGTTTGCCCACGCGGTCGAGCTTGAACGACTCCGCGGGGAAGGCCAGTCCATGGAAGCAGGGTTGGCCAGGCTGAGGGCCGACAAGCACCGGCATTCACAACGCGAGCAAGCCGAGGGCTTTCAGCACGGCATGGCGTGGGCCCTCGATGCAGCAAGCTACGACGAACTAAAGGAAGCAGGCTCGCTCGACCCTGCAAAACCGCCGGACGCTGTGCAGTGGGTTAACCGCAAACTGGACAAAGCAAGGCCTGACCTTCCGGATATGCCAAACAGCAACGTTGGTGCCTCGTATGCCCTGGGGTTTCTTCAGGCGGCATCAGAGGTCTTGTCGAAGGTATAGATATTTCAACTAAGGAATGTATGAGCAGGACACCCCTGATTCGCGTAGCCATCATCAAGTACTCCCCGCAAGGAAAGGACTGTAGCGCTCGGTGCGAACGAAAGGACATTGATGTCGGCGCTGAAGTGGAAGTGTTATTCGACGGCTGCACCTACCAGACTGCCCAGGTCGTCGGTATTCAACATGAACGATGGTCCTGCAAAGATACCGTTGTGAACCTTGCCAGTGAAGTCACATACCACTTTAACGATGATGGCACCGTGACGCGCGAGGTGAAGCCGAATGGTCCGACTCTCCGCTTGGTTAGCGCAACTTGAGGGGTGCGCCTTCCGCCGCTCCTACAACCGCCTGTGGAGTACCTTCATCAATGAGCAGCGAGTGGGAAGAGTTCTGCGAAAGCATGGGCCTCAATGCGGGGTCTGAGGAAGACTACGACATTTTCCTCGATAGGCTGGAGGGGGATAGCCGGACCAAGCAGCGCAGTGGCGCCTTGCGAAGGAGAAGGCAGAACGGGAGCGCCGCGCCAAGGCGCGCGAGGAGGCTCGGCATGACCTGTTGGCGGCGATTGCGCAGTGGGACCAAGCTGTGCGAATCGAGTCTTACTTCGCGGACTCCGCAAAGGCTCCGGAGCAGTTGCCTGGAGTTGAAGTTGACCCGATTTCGCGGACACCTCATCCTCATGGAAGAAGGAGTCCGACATGCCGACCCCGAAGCCCCCGTATCCAACTCCACGCACCAGCTTGACCTGCTGCGCATCGGCCGCGCTCTTCGCGACCACGCGCTGCACGCCGCCTTCAGCGGTCTTGGTGAATACGTGGGTGGTCGCCTTGAGGCTGAACGGCATCACATCGGCGCCAAGCTTGGCGACTTCGGCTTGACGCTGAACGTCAGCGGCAACAGCGGAGAGACAGAGACCGGCTGACGTGCAGACAGCCAAGGACAGGACGAACTTCTTCATGAACTCACTCCAAGAGGGCCGAGACGGTCGAGGAGCGTTCGGTGTGCACCGGCGCCGCTTCACCTTCAGTACTGAAGCGAACCACCGGGCTTGCATATGATTTCAGTCATACGCTCAAGCTCAGCGTGCGAGGCGCAGGACCATCCCCTCCCGCTCGATGACGCCCTCGCGTTCCATGGTGGCGAGCGTGCGGTAGAGGGCCTCGTGCGTGAGCCCGAGAGTGCGCGCCAGGTCCTTGAGCGTGCCTTCCACCTTGACCTCGCATTGGAGTCCACGCCCCTCTGAGACCAGCAGGTGGCGAACACGTTCGGATGCGCTTCTGAGCGAGAGCCGCTCGACCCGAGTCCTGACGGTGCGCAATTGACCCGCGAGCAAGCTCATCCACTGCCTGTTGAACTCCCGGTCGGTATCGAGAAGCTGCTTCAAGGCTGCGGCAGGGCATTGCAGCAACTCACTTCGTTCGCTGACGACGGCGTCGCAGTGGTAGCGAGCGCTGTCGAGCGATGCCTCGGCAAAGAACTCGCCCGCACGCGCGTCGTGCAGCAGAACCTCCTCACCGGCCCAGCCGTATCTCACCAAGCGCACGCTGCCGGACTCGACGTAGAAGACCGAGTGAGTTGGCGTCCCCGACCGGAAGACTCTCTCGCCAGCCTCGTATGTGACCCGCGTGCTCCGCTCGCGCAACGCGGGAGGGACCCGCTGTTCTTTGTCTCGCAAGTTCACAGCGGCATGCCGTCAACGCTCCAGCTTGCAGAAGCAGTAGACGAACTGTTGAGGTACGCCCCACGGCGTGGTGTGAACGTTGGTGCTGCTCTCGACAAGTCGGAACGTGGCGCCGAACTCGTCGTGCAGAGCACCAGCGTCGTAACGCGCCACCGGCAGGCCGCTGCATTCCTTTGGCCCTTCCGGACCGAATGCCCCGACGATGGCGAAGCCGCCCGGCCGCAACGCGCGCAGCACTTGTGCGACGTAAGCGTGGCGCTGGGCTTCGTCAGTGAGGAAGTGGAACACCGCACGGTCGTGCCAGATGTCGACCGAGTTCGGCTCGAAGGTGTGCTCCAACACGTTTGCGGCAATCCATGTGACATCGTGCGCTCGGTCACCAAGGCGCTGGCGGCAGACATCGAGGGCCTTGCTCGAGATGTCGAGCACAGAGACATTCGTGTATCCCTCGGCAAGCAAGTCATCCACCAAGGTGGCTTCGCCACCCCCAACGTCGATGACCGAGACCGACTTGGGCAGTCCAGTTCGCTGGATGTAGGAAAGCGACTCCGTCAGGTGTGGCGCGTACCAGCTGACCGAGTCAGCAGCCTTCGTGCCGTACACCTGCTCCCAGTGCTGTTTGGTCTTCATCGTTGGCCCCTCACAAAACTGCGCTTTGAGGCTTGAGGCCCCAGACTGGCCCAGAGTGGAATACGCACGTTAGGACACGCCGTTGTTATTCGGCGGTGGGGAGATGCTGACACAACACAATGCCTAGTGCGAATGCGAGTGCCAGTGATGGATGTCCGGATAGTGCGGGTGCTTGTGCGTCAGGACCTCATGGCGATGCGGATGCACATGCGGTTCGTCGCCACTCCAGGCGAACGCGTGCTCGTGCTGGTGATGTTCGTCGTGACGGTGCCCGTGAGAGTGCTCGAGTGGCTCGTGCGTGTGCTCATGCAGATGCCGCTCGCGCAAGTGCAGCCAGACCCCTAGCGCCATCAACGCAGCGGCCACCCAGAACAATGTTGTCGCGCTCTTGGCGGAACTCATCAACTTCCTCGCACCGGAAACCACGGTGTGGAAGGCCGTCGGCATGGCGGTCGCAGCGGGTGCCATTGCACTGGCTGGCGCCTCCGTGTTTCGTAAGGGCCTGTCCGCCTTGGCGAAGGGCAAGCTCAACATCAATGCGTTGATGATGGTCGCGGTCGCCGGCGCCTTCGTCATAGGCCAGTGGCCCGAGGCAGCCATGGTGATGGCGCTGTATTCGCTGGCCGAACTCATTGAGGCCCGGGCTGTCGCCTCATGCGACCTGCGGAAGCTCGAGGAAAGCCGGTCGCAGAGGGCTAGGCAGTCAGGACAGGCAGGGTCGCCCAGGAACGGTCCACTTAAGGTTGTTGCACTTTTCCACTCCATCTCTAGGTTAGCCCAACGGCCACGCCATAGGGAGGTGCTCACGATGCTTTGCGAGTCCGCAGCGAGAGGTTTGGAGTGCGTCTCAGGGTCTCTGGGTCAGCCGGCGCGTGGCGTCACGAACCGCAGCGGACACGCAAGCCGCGCTGCCGCTTACCAGCTCGTCGGGTCGAAGACGCTGTCGGTGTAGTCCGGCGTCTGCCGCACGATGAATGCATCCTGCCACGCTCCGGCCATCCGGCGGTCCGCCCTGGACGCACAATGAGGACAGGAAAGCTGAGCGCCGGGATGCCGTCGCCACCGCGTGTACATGCCATGCGGGTGGGCGCCGCACAAAGCGGCAGTGCTGTCGTTGGCGGCCCACTTGGGTAGCCAGTGCACGATGAAACCCAAGGCGCCGGCGCGACCCTCATCATCGGCCAAGGTCGCGGGGTCGCAGTCCGCCGGAACGGCGGATACGGCGTAGGACATGTCGCGGGGCTTCACGGCGAGTAGTGCAAGGGTCTCTCGAGCCTTTGCGTGTCCCATTCTGGGAACGTACCGTGACGTTTTCAACACTCCGCACCAGGGGTGCCCCCGATGCGAAGGGTTGCCCGCGGTGCTTGTCCGTCTCTCTCAGAAGACAACACTGGGTGGCCGGTGCGTGGGGTCGAAAACTGTCGGAACGCGCTCTTCGCTCGACCGCACCGTGGTGGGCTGACGGCTCAAGGTTTGAGTTTGCGCAAAGTCATAGGGAGGTCGCGCGCACGAAAATCAGCTAGTGGCTTTCCGCCGGGAGAGGTCTGTGCATTTGTCTGCGCCGTTTCAGCATGTTGGCCGTGCGCCGACGACGATTCCCTTGGCAAATCCGAAGCGGCACCCGTGTGAGCAGGACGACGTGCAGTGGCCCATCCAACGGCGCGTGTCGCATCCGCAAGACCGATTCCTGATAGGCGACACGGTGCGATTGCTCTTTAGCTTGCCCCGCGGCATACGCCCGATTCGGCTGCAGGAGGAGTTTCCGCGCATCGCCAACGAGTTGCCGAGCCGCTGGAGCGACCCCCCCACCATCCGCGCCTACTTGGGCGAGTTGCTCGAGGACCATCGAGGAAACCGTCGCGGCTTCCCCGCGCTCGTTCGCGAGGAACTGGAGGCCCTGAAACGTTTCGTCGAGCAGCGCCCCGGCAGCCCGGTCCTATGACGCCTGGCTCTCGGTTCTCATCGCGTCGGCGAAGAAGTCCACGAAGGTGGACCATCTGTGCGTGTTCAGGGGTGTCCGTCCCTGAATGAAGGCCGGCAGCCCCTTGCGAGGGACCTCGTGCACAGGGCCCCATTCACAAGGCGCCGTGGAACTGTCAGCAGCAGGACGCTCTTGTCAGCCGCTCCCAGCGCGACGTACTGGGTCGGCAGGCCTTGCTCGCGGCGCAGGCGCTGTGTCAAGGCCACGATGGTGTTGCCGCTCGACTCCGCGCTGACATGTGCCAGATAGCCCGAGGCGATACCGCGTTGGTCGTAGAACTCGCAAATCCTCGCGAATTCGTCGGGCAGCCGCACGCCCAACGTACTTTCCACGCCGCGCACGGTGTCCGATTGAATGGGCGACCCCTCAGTCAGCCCGGCCAACTGCATGCCGAGGTCGAGCGCGGTCGGGATGTTCGTGGTCATGACGTTCCTGGCGAGGGCTCTGTCGTATTGCCGTGAACTGGGCCTTGCAAGAGGCGCGTCATGCGAGGCCGCCCGTGTGCCGGGCCGTGTGCGAACTTAGCTGCGAAAAATAGTGCACGCACGAGGGCCAGCTGAGGGTGTCCGGTAGATGGCTGCCCAGGACAAAGGCGGCCAGGCTGGCGCGTGGAACCTTCAGCACCTGGCCGGTGGCGCAGGGTTGATGAGAGCAGGTCAGCAACAGCACGTGGTCGTCGGTGAACTCCAGCACCGCATAGCGGGCTGGCAATCCCATCTCGTTGCGCAAGGTCTGCGTCAACGTGACGACGTTGTTGCCATCGGGCTCTGCACTGAACCAAGCCGCAATCGGTGCGGCGATGCCTGCGTCCTTGTAGTACTCGCACATGTGGCTGAAGTCGTCGGGAAGGCTGATGGACAACGCCCGCTCGATGCGGTGCGCGGTGGTCGAACGAATCAGCGGCACGCCTTCGCGACTCACGGCTCTGGCTCTGGGTTCCGACGGGACTGGCCTGGGCATGAACACGTTCTCCTCAGAAACTGGCCGCGAGGTCGCGGGCTCGATGAAGGTTTCTGTTGAGCGGGAGGAGCTTCGCTGGAACGTACGCCTTCCGAAGTGTCAACTTTGTCGGCGGCGCGGTGGGCTCGGACACCGACGGCCGCGGCGCGGAGGATGTTGCGCCGAGGGATAACTTGCTGTGTTGACGCAAGTCAATTCGCAACCCCGGGGCAGGAAAGGGCCGCCCGGTTGTCCATGGATGATGTGCGACAAGCGGACGACCTCATCAGTCCGTCAGAATCCCGCCGTCAAACTGAAAATTAAGGATGCAGCAGCCGGGGTTCTTTCTCGTCAAGTTGCTGGCCGCTGCAGCCGCAGTGGCGGCGCCGCTGTTGCTGCTCAACGCCTACACGCTGTATGGCGACCATCAAGCGGCGAGCAACGACGCGATTCAGACGGTTCGCGCCAAGTCGCTTGACGCTGCCACCGAGGTGGACGAAGTTCTCGAGCGAGCAAAGCGCCTGCTGACCTACGTGGCGTCACGGGAGGAAGTGCGCAGTGCCACGGGCCCAAGATGCGGTGAGTTCATCCGCGGGCTTGAGACCTTGGGCAGCCCGATTGCCAACGTCGCTGTGGCCGCAATGAACGGCGACGCCATCTGCTCGTCGTTGCGTGGCCCCGCTCGCGCGGGAGTCAGCGTGAGCCAAGAGCCGTGGTTTCAACAGGCGGTCGCCGGCGATGGCTTTGTGCTTGGAAAACCGTTCTTGGGACCGCTGTCGCGCAAGCAGGTCGTGATGCTCAGCTTGCCGGTGCTTGACACCGGCGGGCGCAAGACTGCGGTCGTCCTGGTGTCGCTCGACCTGATGCAGCTGGAAGGTCTGCTGACGGGCGCAGGCTTGCCTCGTGGCGGCACCCTGTCCCTCATCGACGCGGATTCCCGGTTCCTGCTTCGCGCACCGGATACGACGAAGTGGCTCGGCGGCAGTGACCTGGGGGCCAACCGCTTGCCGCCCATCCTTGCGCAAGGGGGAGTCTTCACTGCACGTGCCGTCGATGGTGTGGAGCGGATTTTCGCGGCCACCCCGACACATCACTTCGACTTGCAGGTCGTCGCGGGCATTCCGACAGAGGTCGTCTTCTCGCACTCGAACGCACTGACCCGTCAGGGATTGACAGCCGCGGCAATCGCCGCACTGTTTGCTGCGCTCGTGGCCTATCTGACAGCGAAGTCGCTGGCGCGGCCGGTAAGAAGCCTCGCCAACACGGCCCGCGCGCACGCCGGCGGCGACAACAAGGCCCGCGCGGACGAGTCGCTTCCGGGCGAGTTCGGCCAGCTCGCCACAGAAGTCAACGCGATGCTGATGGCACGCACGAGCAGTGAGGCGCGCGCGGAGGCGTCAGAGCGTGCAGCGATTCGGCTGGCGCGGTTCTATCGAGCGCTCTCCGACACGAATCAGACGATTGTTCGGCTGACCGGGCCACAGGAGCTTTTTGAGACGATTTGCCGCGTCTGTGTGAACACGGGTCACGCCAGCATGGCGTGGTTGGGCCTCATTCGTGACGGCAAGCTCGTGCCGGTTGCCTGGGGAGGACCTGCGCGGGACTATACCCAGTCGTTCGAAATCGAGCTCAACAGTCAAGCGCCGGGTTCAACCGGACCCAGTGTCAGCGCCATTCTGGCCGGCCGGGCGTACGTCGCCAATGACTACATGACGGACCCGCGGACGCTGCCCTGGCGCGACAAGGCCGCCGCATTCGGGGTTCGCGCCGCGGTCGCGATGCCATTTGCGCGTGGTGGTGTCGTGGTCGGTGCGCTGAACCTCTATGCCGACGAGGTGGGCTTCTTCGACGAGCAGGTGGTGCACCTGCTACAGGACATGAGCGCTGACATTTCATTTGCACTCGACAACTTCGACCGAGTCGCTGCGCATGAGCGTGCCGTGCTTCAGGTGGCCAAGCGCGAGGCGCAGCTGTCGGGCATTCTCGAGTCGGTCCTGGACGCCGTCATCACCATCGACGCAGAGCAACGAATTGTGGTCTTCAATCGGGCGGCCGTGCGAATGTTCGGTATTCCCGCCTCGGAGGCCATGGGCCAAGGAATCGACAGGTTCGTCCCGGTGCGCTTTCGGGGAGGGCACGCGCGGTACGTCGCCGAGTACGCCGTGGACGGCGGCGGGCCCAAGGAGATGGGGCCGCTGCGAGAACTCGCCGGGCTGCGCAGCGACGGCACCGAGTTTCCGGTCGTGGCTTCCATCTCTCGAACCAGCCACGGCGGTGAGGTGTTGATGACCGTTGTCGTGCGCGACATCACGGGTGAGCGGGAAGCCGAGAGAGTGCGTTTGGCGGCGGCTGAGTCCGATGCGGCCAACCAGGCCAAGACGGCGTTCCTCTCCCAGATGAGCCACGAATTGCGCACACCATTGAATGCCGTGCTCGGCTTCACGCAACTGCTGCAGGAGGATGCCAAGGGTCGCCTAGGCGAGCGGGACCAGCATCATCTCGACTTGGTGTTCCTAGCCGGTGCCCAGTTGCGCGCGCTGATTGACGATGTGCTCGACGTGTCTCGAATCGAGTCGGGACATTTGGCGCTGTCGTTGCGCGAGGTGGACCTGAAGAGCCTGCTCAATGACGTCGTGCGGATGAGTGAGGCTGCGGCGCGCGCCGGAGGAATCGAGCTTCGGCAGACGTTCGAGTACAGACCTGTGAGCCTGCGCACCGACCCTGTCCGATTGCGCCAGGTGATGCTGAACCTGCTATCCAACGCCATCAAGTACAACCGACCGGGCGGGTCGGTGTCCCTGGGCGTCGAGACGGTCCACGGCGGCGCATGCATCACTGTGGCGGACACCGGCTTGGGCATGAGCCCGGAGCAACTGGCGGGGCTCTTCCAGCCATTCAACCGTCTCGGTCGGGAGCGCAGCGGCATCTCGGGGACGGGCCTGGGCATGTCGCTCGTGCGCCAGCTCGTGGAGCTCCTGGGTGGCTCGATTCACGTCGAGAGCGAGGTCGGTGCAGGCACCATCGTGCGTGTGGAACTGCCCATGCCCAAGCGGGCCGAGGCGTTGGTGGACGACCCGGAGGCGGCAGCGACCGCGGCGGCTCAACTCACCGAACTCGACAGGAACCCATCGGGCGTCGTGCTGTACATCGAGGACAACGAGGTCAACGTATTGCTTGTCGAGCGAATCCTGAGTCGCTGGCCTGACGTGAAACTTGTCGTCGCAGAGGACGGTGAGTCGGGGATTCGACAGGCCAAAGCGCTGCTGCCTGACGTCGTGCTCCTCGACATGCAGCTCCCGGATATGTCGGGCCGCGAGTTGCTGAAGGCGCTGCAGAGCGACCCGAAAACAAGAGACCTCTGTGTCATCGCTCTGTCGGGCAGCGCCATGGAAGATGAGGTCAGAGCCGCTCTCGCAGCAGGAGCGCGCCACTACTGGACGAAACCGATAGATGTCCAGCCGTTCCTGGAGGGAATGCGCGAGGCTCTTGAGCGTGTATCACCGGCGGTGAAATAACGTGACGGCCCATCCGCCATGCAAACCACCATCAGGCCGTTCTTCGACCCGGCCACCTGGACGTTCAGCTACGTCATCTCCGACAACGCCACGAGGATGGCTGCTGTCGTCGACCCGGTGCTGGATTTCGACTTAGTGTTCTTGGTGGGCCCGCTGACTCCGGTTTGCACGTGGAGGCCACGTCTGTTCATGCGGTTTCGGTAGTGCTGCTGCGAGCAAGGCATATCATCAGTTAGCTGTTGCGCAGGGGCTCTCGTCGAGACCAGGAAGGCGCTGGCCGAAGCGGAAGATGCTTGACCTGGTCACATGGGACGGCGTGACCGAAGGCATCGGCTTCCTGCCGCCAGGACCGTCACGAACGCAGCCAACATGCGGCAGTTCTACAGCCTGGGCGCGGTGGTCTCGACACCCACGCGCTGATGCCGACGTTTGCCACCAGCAGCGTGGACGACGGCATCGCGGTGAGCCACGTCACTTCGCGCGGCGAAGTGACGAGATTGCGCTCCGCCGAGCGGTTCCTGTTTGAGGTCACTCAGGCGCCGGTAGCTCTGCGCCAACGCGATTGGTCGGGTCCCGAGGCAGGACCCTTGTGAATGCACAATCGCGGCCATGCCAAGCATTGCATCGGTCCTAAAGGCAGAGATTGCACGCGTCGCCCGTAGGGAACTCAAGGCGGCAACCGGGGCGCTCAAGAAGTCGACTGCGACCCAACGCTCTGATATCGCCAAGCTAAAGCGACGCGTCCAGGAACTGGAGAGGTGCCTGAAAGCGCTATCGCGCGCTGTTGCCCGTAGTGGCGCTCTGAAGGCGTCGACGAGCCTCGCGGCCAAAAGCGGCAGTGACGCGGGCAGCCTTCGGTTCCGCGCTGAAGGCATGGCCAGCAACAGGAAGCGGTTGGGTCTTTCGGCCGAGGACTTCGGGCTGCTGGTCGGCGCAACCGGGCAGTCTGTCTATGCCTGGGAGAGAGGCAAGTCCAAGCCTCGGACCAAGAACCTCATGGCCATCGCAGCACTGCGCGGCGTCGGCAAGCGAGAGGTCGCGACGAGCCTAGACGCTCTGAAGGCGACTGCGTAGGGGAAGCACGGCGAGCCGCCCAAGAGCGAAGCGCGCCACGTGGGCGCGCGCTCTCACGCAAACAACTTGACGGCGCGCGAGGTGAAGGCGCTGAGCAGA
This sequence comes from uncultured beta proteobacterium, assembly GCA_963774185.1. GTDB lineage: Bacteria > Pseudomonadota > Gammaproteobacteria > Burkholderiales > Burkholderiaceae_C > JAEUPI01. The sequence goes on along the minus strand of CAVZEK010000001.1, from coordinate 24,666 downwards.
CGGTTGGGGCCGGCACCTGAAGCGGCCCGCGCCCCTTGGGTGCCACGACAAGCACGGTGAAGGCTCTTTCGGCGGGTGTCCTACGTTCATCTCGTCGCCGCTTCGAGCGCACCGGACCAGCAGAGAGCTATTTAAACGGCAGAGTCGAAAGAGCCATGAAATCAACGGGGTCGCGTTCGGCAGTTTCTTGCGAGCGGAACTCGAACCACGTGGTTTCCGGGTCGAGCGGCACCAGTCTCTATCGCTTCAAGGGTTGGACTCAAGCAACATCTGCAATCGGTGTGCGGACGGGATGGGAGCGCAGCTCGAGCTCAGCGCCGGATTGCGAAGGGACGTTCTTCGAGTCACTGTCGGTCGTTGGGCGCACGCGTCAGCCGGGCTGTTAGAGCGGCGTTGCAAGCTGCTCGGCTGGTCGGTTGAACCACGACATCGAGCCGGCGCGGTCCGGAGGTTCGCTCGACTGAAAGCCGCTGCGGCGCTGGCTGCTGAAAGGCAATTCGCGCGGCATGAAAGCGAAACCCGCGTGGGGTCGCGCATTCGCTGAAAGCGACTACCTAGCTGGAGACGAAAGCCACGTCAGTTCAGTCCGTTGTCTCGTGAGTAGGGCTAACGGGCGGCGTCAGCCGGTCCACAAGGCTCTTACAGGTGAGTTGCTGGCGGCCCTCAGGATCTTGGATTTGACATAATATACATTGTAGTGCATATGGTGGCATACCAGTCAGACCAACCCGCTCGCGCCACAGCGGTGCAGAGATCGCGCTAGGCGCTCGCGTCAGTAGATCGTGCCGAGTTCGGTGTCGCTGACTGCGTCGCGGGCATCGTCGGCAGCGTCATCGAAGTTGGTCTGCTCTTCGATGTCGCGCTTGGGGATCAGCGGTTTGTCCAACGGCCGGCACACGCGGCTGTTGAGCGCGCCCAGGCGCCCAGACTGTTCGATCGCGATCAACACGGCCTGCGGATTGATGAGCATCGCGAAGGGATCACCGATGACTACCGTGTCCTGGGGGTTTTGCATTCGAAGCTCCATGCGCGTGTCTGTGCGGATGCTTCGACTGTAGGCAGCGAACGCGTGCTGTCATAGCCCATGCCGGGTACTCGTTCGTGCCGAAATTCATTGCTGCGCGATGATCCTTCCGCTGCTGCTGCACGCATTCACTGCAAGCGTGATTCAAGTCGCTTGGCCACGGTTTCGCGGCCCCCCAAGCGTGCAAAGTCTGCGGCATTCAAACCACGCTCGTTGCGTGTCGTTGCATCGGCGTGCTGCGCCAGCAGCAGGGTCACCGACTGTTCACTGCCATAGCGTGCCGCCATCATCAATGCGGTGGTGCCGTTGGGAGACCGCGCGTCGATGGGCGCGCCACGCTGCAGCAGCAACGCGACGATCTTGGGCTCCGGGCCAGTGGCTGCGTAATGCAAAGGATTCCACCCATCCTGACTGATGCTCGCGCCTTGCTCGATCAAGCGCTGCGCCAGTTCGAGGCGGCCCTGCAGTGCGGCTAGCATCAGTGCCGTCTCACCCACACTGTTGTGCGAATTGATATCGAGTTGCGGGTGCTTGAGCAGCACGTCGACCACCCGATCCGACTTCTCGCGCACGGCGAGGCTGAGCGCAGATTGGCCGCTCTCGTCGTGCGCGTTAGGGTCGAAGCCGCGCTCCAGCAGACCGGCGACCCCGGACGCATTGTCAGTTCGCACGGCTCGGAAGAAATCGTCGAACGAACCAGCTTGCGCGATCAAAAAGCAACTTGCAGCAATGAGATAAATAACAAATCTAATGTGTTGCATGAGCTATGGTGGACAAGGATGCTTAGGGGCTCGACAGAAACAAACGGGTGAAGTTCTGGCTGGTGATCTGCGCCACATGCTCCAGCGAGACTTGCTTGACCTCGGCGAGCTTGGCCGCCACGTAGGGCACCCACGCCGGGTTGTTGACTTTGCCGCGATAGGGCACCGGCGCCAGGTAGGGGCTGTCGGTTTCGATCAGGCAGCGCTCGAGCGGCACATAGCGCGCCACCTCACGCAGCTCTTCGGCGTTGCGAAAGGTGAGGATGCCCGAGAACGACACCATGAAGCCGAGATCGAGCGCCGCACGGGCGACGCGCATCGTCTCTGTGAAGCAGTGGAACACTCCGCCAGCCTCTTGTGCGCCCTCTTCCCGCAGCACCGCCAGCGTGTCTTCCGAGGCGCTGCGCGTGTGCACGATCAGCGGCTTGCGGACCTGCCGCGCCGCGCGCACGTGCACGCGAAGGCGCTCGCGTTGCCAGTGCATCTGCTCGCGCGTGCGGCCATTGAGTCGGTAGTAATCGAGCCCCGTCTCGCCAATGGCCACCACCTTGGGCAGGTGCGACAGTTCAACCAGGCGCTCGACCGTGGGTTCCTCAACCTCCTCGTTGTCGGGATGGACACCGGCACTGGCCCAGAAGTTGTTGAAGCGAACGGCCAGTTCGTGGACACGGGGAAACTCCTCGAGCGTGGTGCAAATCACCAGCGCGCGGTCGACGTTGGCCGCGGCCATGTCGGCACGGATCGCGTCGATGCGGCCGTGCAGCTCGGGAAAGGTCAGATGACAGTGCGAGTCGACGAACACGGACGCCATTGTGGCGTAGCGTGGCGTGGCGCCGGCCCGCGGCGCGCCGAGTCAGATCGTCTGGGTCGGCTTGGCCGACTGTAGCTGGGTGCCCAGCAACTCTTCAATCTTCAGCTTCAGCAACCGCGTCTTCTCGTCATTGGGAAAACGCACGCCAACGCCCTGGGTGCGACCACCCGATGCATTGGCGGGCGTGATCCAGGCGACCTTGCCGGCCACTGGATAACGCTGAGGGTCGTCGGGCAACGACAGCAACAGGTAGATGTCATCGCCGAGCTTGTACTCACGTGTGGTGGGCACGAACAGCCCACCGTCGAGCAGGATCGGCACATACGCTGCGTAGAGCGCGCCCTTCTCGCGGAACACGAGCTGGATAACGCTCGGCCGCGATGCGACGGCGCCAGCGGTGGCAGATCGGCCAGATGCTTCGCTCATCCGGCTGAGTGTAGCGAATGCCCCCTGCTCCGAGGTGCGGCGGCGGCTTCGGCTGGCCAGCAACCCGCGCCTTTCGTCACAAGCGCCTCCACCAGCAAGGGCGCGTGCCATGGATGCTCGTCGTGGCGCGCGACGCGCAGCAATTCACGCTGCCACTCGATGATCAGGGGCAAAGCCGCCCCACGAGGTACATGCGCGGATTCGAAGAACAAGGGCATGGCACCTGTCGCCTGTGCCATCGCGTCGTGTGCCACACGTTGCAGGAGGTCGATCACCATCGGCAGCGGTTTGCCAAGCAATGTCTGCGCATCGCTGCGCGCCACCGCGCGAGGCAGATCCTCGAGTGCAGCCTCGTCGAGCCCCGCTTCGTGCAGCGCCAGCGCTGCCAGCGGACTGCCGCCTGTCACCGCGAGTGCGCGGCTCGCTTGCGACACGCCCTGCGCATTCAGCCACACCAGCGCCTGCGTGGCCTCGGGTACGGCGATGCGCACGCGCTGCACCCGGCTGCGCAGCGTGGGCAGCAGGTGTTCGGGATCGCCACCCGCCATCACGATGCGCAAGGTTCCGGGCGGTTCTTCCAATGTCTTGAGAAGCGCATTGGCAGCAGACGGATTGATTGCTTCGGCGGGATGAATCACTAGCGCGCGCCCGCGCGCGGAGCCGGCGCTGCGCTGCGTCCAATCGGTGGCCTCGCGCACTTGTTCGATCTTGATCTCGCGGCTCGGCTTGGCGCCGGCGCGCAAAAGCGGGTCGTCTTCAACCAGCCACTCGAACTGCAGGCGCAGCGCGTCGGGCACCACGATGCGCAGGTCGGGATGGCTGCGCTGGTGCACCAGCCGGCACGCGTTGCAACGACCGCAAGGACGCTCGGCGCGATCGCACAACCAGGCCTGCGCCAGCGTAAGCGCGAGATCCAGTTGTCCCACGTCCTGCGGCGCATGCACGAGCAGCGCCTGCGACCGATCCATGCGCAGCGCTTGCGTCAGCGGCTCGCGCAGCCACGGCAGCGGCAGACTGCCGTCGCCAGCGACACCCACGGCCTTGGGGTCACCACCAGCCATGGCGACTCACCGCTTGTTCCACCTGCGCCCACACCGATTGCAGGCTGCCGCGCGCATCGATGCGCACGATGCGCTGCGGGTGATCGGCGTGACGCCGCGCGTAGCCGGCTCGAACGCGCTCGAAGAACGCCTGGTCCATGCGCTCCAGCCGATCGGGTTGCCGGGCCGCCGAACGCCGCGCCGCTGCTTCGCCCGGCTCGACATCGAACCACAGTGTCAGATCGGGCTGCCGATCGCCCTGCACCCAGCGCTCTAGTTGCGTCAGCACGGACCAGTCGAAACCGCGCCCAGCCCCCTGGTACGCGAAGGTGGCGTCGGTAAACCGGTCGCACAACACGGTGCCGCCCGCGGCCAACGCTGGCTCTATAAGCTGCTGCAGGTGGTCGCGGCGCGCAGCGAACACCAGCAGGCATTCGGTCAAGGCGTCCATCTCATCGCGCAGGAATTGCGCACGCAGTTGCTCCGCCAACGGCGTGCCGCCTGGCTCTCGCGTGACGAGCACCGTTTGGCCCCTGGCGCGAATCCATGTGGCCAGCGACTCGATATGCGAGCTCTTGCCGGCGCCGTCGATGCCTTCGAACGTGATGAACCGTGCGCTCATCGTCCGCCACGCTGGTAGAGATTGACCGCTCGGTTGTGCTCGACCAGCGACTCGCTGAACACGCTGCTGCCATCGCCGCGGGCCACGAAGTACAGCGCCTTCGTGGGTTCGGGGTTCACAGCTGCGCGGATCGAGGCCAGCCCCGGCATCGCAATCGGCGTCGGCGGCAAACCGGCTCGGGTGTAGGTGTTGAAGGGGCCGTCGGCGAGCAAGTCACGCTTGCGCAGATTGCCATCGAACGATTCGCCGAGGCCGTAAATCACCGTGGGGTCGGTCTGCAGCGGCATGCCCACCCGCAGCCGGTTGGAAAAGACGCCCGCGATCTGCGCCCTGTCGCCGGCCTTGCCGGTTTCCTTCTCGACGATCGAGGCCAGGATCAACGCCTCGTCGGCCGACTTCAGCGGCAGCCCCTCGACGCGCGAATCCCACGCTGCATTCAGTTGACGCTGCATCGTCTCGTGCGCGCGCTTCAGCACGGTGAGGTCGCTGACGCCGCGGCTGTACAGATAGGTATCAGGAAAGAAGCGCCCTTCCCCCGACACCGCGCCCGCACCGAGCGCTGCCATCAATTGCGCATCGGTCAGGCCGGCACTCGCGGGCTTCAGGTAGGGCGCGCGCGCGAGTTCGCTGCGAAACTGGCGCAGCGTCCAGCCCTCGAGCAGCCGCACGCGCTCGAAGAACTCTTCGCCCTGAACCATCTTGGCCAGCAGTTGCCGAGGGGTGACCTCGGGCCCCGCGACATAGCTGCCGGCGCGGATGCGGCGCGCATCGCCGGACCAGCGGAACCATTCGTACAGCAAGACCGGCGGTACGCGAACACCTGCGCGCACCCACGCATTGGCGACCTCGCGCGGCGTGGCACCCGGCTCGATCGACAACTCTACCGTGGGCGAGGCCAGCGGCAACGGCTGTTCGAGCCACCGCCACAGCCACGCGCCGGTACCGCCGGCCGCAAGCAAGAGCACGAACAGGAGCCAACGCAACAACCTCATGTCGCGCGTTGCGCCGCGAGGCGCTGTGTCCCTGTCGCAGCGATGCCCATGGACACTGATGATAATCGGCGGTCATGGGCAACAACCTTGCTAAGAGCATCGCTTTCGGCGGCTTCGTGCGTTTGACCGACTGGGCGCTGTTGCGTGCACACGGTGCCGATGCGGCCGCCTTCCTGCAGAGCCAGCTCACGCAAGATGTGGTCGGCTTGCAGACGGGCGAGGCGCGCCTGAGCGGGTACTGCACAGCGAAGGGCCGCCTGCTGGCCAGCTTCATTGTCTGGCGCATGCGTGCAGAAGAGTTCGGCCTGCTGTGCAGCGCCGACCTTGCGGCTGCGGTGCGCAAGCGCCTGTCGATGTACGTGCTGCGCGCGCGCTGCCGCGTCGACGATGCGAGCGGTGAGTGGTCGGTGTTCGGGTTGGCCGGTGCCGCAGCGCAGCGGCTCGCCGATGGAGCGCAGCCATGGCACACGTGCCAGCAAGGCGCACAATGGTTCATCGGGTTGCCGCCGGTCGAGCAAGTGCCACGCTGGCTGCTGGTGCAGCCCGCCGAGGTGCAGGTGCCCGCGCTGCCAGCGCTTGACACGCAAGCGTGGGGTTGGCTCGAGGTGATGAGCGGCGTGCCGAGAGTCACGGCGGCCACGGCGGAGCAGTTCGTGCCGCAGATGATCAATTTCGAACTGGTCGGCGGGGTGCACTTTCAGAAGGGGTGTTATCCGGGGCAAGAGGTGGTGGCGCGAAGCCAGTATCGCGGCACCGTCAAGCGTCGTATGCATCTGTTTGCGACCAATGGTTCGGCGCTGCCGGGGCAAGAGGTGTTCCACAGCGACGACCCGGCTCAACCGGCTGGTATGGTGGTCAACGCAGCCGAAGTCGCCGGGTTGCCCAGCCGCCTGCTGGCCGAAGTCAAGCTCGCCGTACTCGACAGCGGCAGCTTGCACCTGGGCAGCGCCGATGGCCCGTTGCTGCAACGCATGCCGCTGCCCTACCCGATCGCCGACGTGGCCCAGGCGTGAACGGTAGTTCTCGCGGCGAGCTCTACGTGTACTACCTCGTGGCGCACGCCAGTTGGCCGGCCGCGCTGCAATGCGTGCTCGATTTTCAGCGGCGCTTGCGAGACCAATATCCGGGCCTGGCCACGCGCGTGTTGCGGCGATCTGGCAAGCGCGATGATGCCGTAACGCTGATGGAAATCTATGCGTTCGACGATGGCAGGCACAGAGGCATCGACCCCGCATTGCAGTCGCGCATCGAGGAGGCTGCTGCTGTGTTGACCCCGATGCTGAGCGGCTCGCGACAAGTCGAGGTCTTCGACGCGCTCGACTGACTGCGCTACAGCGAACGCACCATCTCGACGTGTGGTATGCCGGCCTCCTCGAACACAGGCCCGCGAGCAATGAAGCCGGCGCGGCTGTAGAACGGCGCCGCGCCGAGCTGCGCATGCAGCAATGCCTCGCGATCACCGCGCTCGCGTGCGTGCTGCAACAGCGCATCGAGCACGGCGCGGCCGATGTGTCCGCCGCGCATTGGCGCCAGCACCGCCATACGGCCGATCTTGGCCACACCGGGCACATGCTCGAGCATGCGGCCGGTGGCCAGCGGCAGGCCGAAGCGGTTGCAGGCCAGCGCATGCACGCAGCCGTCGTCGGCGCCGTCCCACTCCATCTCGGCCGGGATATGCTGCTCCTCGACGAACACCTGTGAGCGGATCTTGCGCGCCGGCTCGCCCAGCTCGCTCCAGCGTCCCACGCGCACGTCGACCATCGACTTGCCGGACTCGTAGGCTTGCAGCAGATCGCGAAACTCCTGCGGGATCGGCTTGGACGACATGGAGGCCGGGTCGGCGAAGACGTAGATCAGCTCGCCGCTGACCAGCAACTGCTCGCCGCGGTACGCCGCGCACGTCAGCACCATCGACGAGTTGCCGGTTCGCTGCGTGCGCACGCCGACCTCGATCTGGTCGTCGTAGCGCGCGGAGGCCGAGTATTCGAGGGTGGACTTGCGTACGTAGAAGTCGCCGCCCAGATACGACATCGTCTCGTGATAGGGGATCGCCAGCGCGCGCCAGTACCCTGCCACCGCGGTGTCGAAGTACATCAGGTAGTGGCCGTTGAAGACGATGCTCTGCATGTCGACCTCCGCCCAGCGCACGCGCAGGCGCTCGAAGAAGCGGAAGTCCGATCGGGGAAAGCTCATGGCATCCTTGCGCTGGTTCGTGCCGCAGTCGCTGCAAAGCATACCCAAGCAACGGGATCGCGCCGCGGCTGGCAAACGGCACGCGAAAGACGCCCATCACCGCGACACGGGCTGGAACAAAGAAGAAGCCCGACAGCTGGTGCGGTCGGGCTCGCTCGGTCGGCTGTGCGCTACGCGGGGAACAGGGTCAGGCGTGCTTCTGTTCGAAGAACTGCTCGTCTTCGGTCGAACCTTTCAAGGCGGCTGTCGACGACTGACGTTCGATCGTGGTGGCCACCGCGTCGAAGTAGCCGGTGCCGACCTCGCGCTGATGCTTCACCGCGGTGAAGCCCTTCTCCGCGGCAGCGAATTCCTTCTCCTGCATCTCCACGAACGCGCTCATGTTGTTGCGCGCGTAGCCGTGCGCCAACTCGAACATTGAGTAGTTGAGGCTGTGGAAGCCGGCCAGCGTGATGAACTGGAACTTGTAGCCCATGGCGCCCAATTCGCGCTGGAATTTGGCAATCGTGGCGTCGTCGAGGTTCTTCTTCCAGTTGAAGCTCGGCGAGCAGTTGTAGGCCAGCAGCTTGCCCGGAAACCTGGCGTGAATCGCGTCGGCGAACGCCTTTGCGAAGCCGAGGTCCGGCGTGCCGGTCTCGCACCACAGCATGTCGACGTATGGCGCATAGGCCAGGCCACGGCTCACCGCCTGGTCGAGGCCCTTCTTGGTGCGGAAGAAGCCTTCGATCGTGCGCTCGCCGGTGAGGAACGGCTTGTCGTTGTCGTCGACGTCGCTGGTCACCAGATCGGCCGCCTCGGCGTCGGTGCGCGCCAGCAGCACGGTGGGCACGCCCATCACGTCGGCTGCTAGGCGTGCCGCCACCAACTTGGCCACGTTTTCACGCGTCGGCACCAGCACCTTGCCGCCCATGTGGCCGCACTTCTTCACCGACGCAAGCTGGTCTTCGAAGTGCACTCCGGCGGCGCCGGCTTCGATCATCGCCTTCATCAGTTCGAACGCGTTGAGCACGCCACCGAAGCCCGCTTCGGCGTCGGCGACGATCGGCGCGAAGTAATCGATGTCGTTCTTGCCCTCGCTCCACTGGATCTGGTCGGCGCGCTGGAAGGTGTTGTTGATCTTCTTCACGACCTTCGGCACCGAGTCGACCGAGTACAGCGATTGGTCCGGGTACATCTCGCCGTTGCTGTTGGCGTCGCCCGCTACCTGCCAGCCCGACAGATAGATCGCCTTCAACCCGGCCTTCACCTGCTGCATCGCCTGATTGCCGGTGAGCGCACCTAACGTGTTGACGAAGGGCTCGGTGTTCACCAGGGTCCACAGCTTCTCGGCACCGCGCTTGGCCAGCGTGTGCTCGATCGGGATCGATCCCCGCAGACGCACCACGTCGGCCGCGCTGTAGCCGCGTTGTATGCCCTTCCAGCGCGGGTTCTGGGCCCACTCGCGCTCGAGTGCGGCGGCTTGCTGTTCACGTGTGGGTTGAGTCATGTCGGGCTCCTGGTTGCGTGGCGGAAGGATTGGAATGCTGCGTGGCAACAAGCCTACCGTGAGTCCCCAGGCCTATGTCTTATAGAAGACGAAAATCTTTACCTGAATTATCAATGAGATACGATCAATTTACCGTATTGTGAGATCGTTACAGCCATCATGGAAAATTTGTCGAGCCGTTTGTGCGGCTGATTTCATAGAACGAAACGCAAATCCTTCATTGCGGAATCAATCCGGCCACACGCATCCAATGAGCGTAAATCCGGTCGGCCACTTGCTGCTGCCCGGCCAGACATCGTGCGGTGTCGCGACGGACGCGCTCGCGGCGGTGGATGGTGTCGAACTCGCGCTGCGACTGCTCGTACTGATCGTCGCGATGGGTCAGCCACAACTCGATCTTGGCCGCATCGACCTCGACATGGAATTGCATGCCCAGATGAGGCCCGATCGCAAAGGCCTGATTCGGACAATGCTCGCTCGCAGCGAGCCGCAGCGAGCCCGCCGGGAGATCGAATGCTTCGTAGTGCCAATGAAAGACATCGTGCGTGGCCGCTTGCCCGAGCCATTGGCGGCTCAACGGAGAATCGATGCACTGCATGCGGTGCCAGCCCACCTCGGGTGCCGGCGACGCCGCCACCCGTGCACCGAGCGTGCGCGCCATCAGCTGTCCGCCCAAACAATGGCCGAGCACGGGGATGTTGTGCTGCATGGCCTGGCCGATCAGACTTTGCGCGGTACGCAGAAATGGCAAGTCATCGTTGGCGCTCATGCTGCCGCCCAGCAACGCGAGTGCCGAGTAGCCGTCGATGCGTTCGGGGAAGCCGCCGCTCGAGGTGGGCAGACGCAGGTCGTTCGTGATGCCGCGCTGACGCAACCACGTGTCCAAGTACGCCGGGGCGTCGTTGTCCATGAACTGCAGAATCAGCACGGGATTCATGTGGGCAGCCTCCTGGCGGTGACTGTACGGCGTCCTTATGCCGGTGCCGACGGCCGCGCTGAGCACAGGCACAATGCTCCAAATCCGAAGGCGACGGGAGCCAACACCCTCGCCTGCCAAGCCAGGAGAACCTCTGCGATGAAATTCGACGCCTATTGGATGCCGTTCACGGCCAACCGCCAGTTCAAGAAGGCCCCCCGACTGCTGGCGCGCTCCAGCGGCATGCACTACTGGACGCACGATGGTCGACAGATCCTCGATGCGGTGGCCGGCCTGTGGTGCGTCAATGCCGGCCACGCGCGCCCGAAGATCGTCAAGGCAATTCAGGATCAAGCCGCCGAGCTGGATTTCGCACCGCCGTTCCAGATGGCGCACCCCAAGGCGTTTGAGCTCGCCGAAGAGACGGTGAAGCTGGCACCGGCGGGCATGACGAAGCTGTTCTTCACCAACTCCGGATCGGAGTCGGTCGACACCGCGTTGAAGATGGCGCTGGCCTATCACCGCGTGCGCGGCGAGGGCCATCGCACGCGCCTGATCGGGCGCGAACGCGGCTACCACGGCGTGAACTTCGGCGGCCTGTCGGTGGGCGGCATGACGTGCCAATCGCAAGATGTTCGGCGCCATGTTGGCCGGTGTCGACCACATTCGGCACACGCACGATCTGTCGCGCAATGCCTTCAGCGTGGGCCTGCCCGAGCACGGCGCCGAGTTGGCCGACGATCTCGAGCGGCTGTGCGTGCTGCACGATCCGTCGACCATCGCCGCCGTGATCGTCGAGCCGATCGCTGGCTCGGCCGGTGTCTTCCTGCCGCCCAAAGGCTACTTGCAGCGGCTGCGCGAAATCTGCGACAAGCACGGCATCCTGCTGATCTTCGACGAGGTGATCACCGGGTTCGGGCGCACCGGGCAGCCGTTCGCAGCGCAGACCTTCGGCGTCACGCCCGACTTGATGACGGTGGCCAAGGGCATCACCAACGGCTGCGTGCCGATGGGCGGCGTGCTGGTCAAGCAGACGATCCACGACGCCTTCATGAACGGCCCGGAGCACCTGATCGAGTTCTTCCACGGCTACACCTACTCGGCGCATCCGCTGGCCTGCGCGGCCGGGCTGGGCACCCTCGCTACCTATGCCGACGAAGGCCTGTTAACGCGCGCGGCCACGCTGCAGAGCTACTTCGGCGAAGCCTGCACTCGTTGAAGGGAGCGCCGAACGTGATCGACATCCGCAACTTCGGCCTGGTGGCGCGGCATCGAGCTGCAGCCGATCCCGGTGAGCCGGCCAAACGAGCGTTCAACGTGTTCCTCGATTGTTTCGACAAGGGCGTGCTGGTGCGCACCACCGGCGACATCATTGCGATGTCGCCGCCGTTGATCGTCGAGCGTCAGCACATCGATCAGATCGTCGACACGTTGCGCGGCGCGATTCAACGCGCCGCGTGAGCGTGCGGCCCGCCGCGCCGCGGGCGACCGTCGCATGAGCGGCCCGCCGTGGGCCGCCTATGCGTGCCTGGGTGCCAGCATGGCGCTGGTGGGCAGCTATGTCGGCCTGTCCAAGCTGCTGCTGGCGGCGTTTCCGGTGTTCCTGCTGGCGTGGCTGCGCTTTGGCATCGGAGCGATTGCGATGCTGCGCTGGCTGCCGCGTCAGCCGGGCGAGCAGGCGCTGTCGCGGCACGACAGGCAGCTCCTGTTCTGGGAAAGCTTTCTCGGCAACTTTCTGTTTTCGATCTGCATGCTGTACGGCGTGATGCTCAGCTCGGCTGTCGCTGCAGGGGTCGTGATGGCCGCGATCCCGGCGGCAGTGGCCGTGCTGTCGCGGCTGTTCCTGCACGAGCGCATCCCGCCGCGGGTGGTGGGTGCCATCGCCTGCGCGGTGGCGGGCATCGCCGCGCTCGCCGTTGGTCGCGCTGTTCCAGGCAGCAGCGGCGCCCCCGGCGAACATCAGGCACTGGGACATGTGCTGCTGGTGGCCGCGGCAGTGTGCGAGGCGAGCTACGTCGTGATCGGCAAGCGGCTCACCGGCCAGGTATCGCCCCAGCGCATCAGCGCGCTGATCAACCTGTGGGGCCTCGTGCTGATCACCCCGTTCGGCCTGTGGCAGGCCTTGTCGCACGACTTCACGCGCGTGCCACTGCCCACCTGGGGGCTGCTGTTGTTCTATTCCATGGCGGCCAGCGTGGCCACCGTCTGGTTGTGGATGCGCGGGCTGCGCCAAGTGCCGGCTTCTCGTGCCGGCGTGTTCACCGTGCTGCTGCCGGTGGCCTCGGCGCTGGTGGGCGTGACGGTGCTGCGTGAACCGTTCAGCGCGTTGCAGGCGACGGCGTTTGCGTTGGCGCTGGGTGGCCTGCTGTTGGCCACCTGGCCCGGTGCGACCGGCGGCGCTTCTCAGGGCCGCGGGGTGCGCGCGTAGTCCTGCGGCTTGATGAGCGCCTGGGTCATCTCGGCGCGGTCGAGCCGCGGCGGCTCGCCGACCACCAACGCCGCAAGGTAGCTCTGACACAGGAACTCGACGCGAATGGCGATCGTTGTCGCCTGGGCCAATGCGCTGCCCGTGGTGACCAGGCCATCGTGCGCGACCAGGCAGGCTCTGCGCCTGGCGAGCCCGTCGACCACGGCACTGGCCAGCGCGGTCGAACCCGGCGTCTGGTAGGGCACGCAGGGCACTGAATCGCCACCGGCGATCGCGACCCCCGGGTGGAACGCGGGCAGGCTGCGTCGCAGGCAAGCCAACGCGGTGGCGTACGTCGATTGCACGTGCACCACCGCGTGCACGTCGGCCTGCGCGAGATAAATGGCTTGATGCAGCACCCAGTCGGGTGCCAACTGCTGGGCCCGACCCTTGATGCCGCCGTCGCGCGCGATGAACACCGCGGTCTCGGGCGTCAATGCATCGTGGTCGGCGCCTCCCCAGACAATCAACAGACCGCCGCCGCTGCGCGTGCTGACGCTGATATTGGCGCGCGGACCCAGCCGCTCCAGCCGGGCGACGGCATCGAGCAGCGGCGTGTTGGATGTGTGTCAGCCACGGCGCGCTCAAGCATATGGGTTGCGATCTGCGCTGCTGCGGTTCAAAACGGGATTCACAACTCGCGGGGAGGTTCGCGCCCCGCGCCAGGGCCACGGCAGATGGTCAGGCGACGACCGCCGGCGCGGTTGGCACCTGCGGGTGCGGATCGTCCACGCCTCGTCGCGCAATCAGCATCACTTCGTGGGCCCGCAGCGTGCGCAGTCGATGATCCGACCACACCTGGCGCCAGCGGCGCGCGCCTGGCTCGCCAAGGCGCAGACCCATCATGTGACGCGCTATCGCCGTCCACGGCGTGCCGTCGTGCGTCGCGCGTTGCTCCATGTAGCGGACCATCTCGACCTCAACGGTGTCGCGGTGGGCAGCGGCTGCGTCGCTGGCCTCCGAAGGCGAGACCCTCCCATTCGATCAGGCGCCAGGGGTCGTGGTAGGCCACGCGCCCGAGCATGACGCCGTCGACACGCGCCAGTTCGTGTTCGATCTGAGGGCGCTCGAACAGCCCACCGTTGACGACGAAGGTCCACTGCGGAAAATCGGCCTTCAATTGCGCGACGGTGTCGTGGCGCAACGCGGGACCTCGCGATTGCGCTTGGGGCTCAGGCCATCGAGCCAGGCATTGCGCGCGTGCACGATGAACACACTGCAGCCGCCATCGCCCACCGTGCCAACGAAATCGCGCACGAAGCCGTAACTCTCGACGCGATCGATGCCGATGCGGTGCTTCACGGTCACCGTCAACGACACCGCGTCGCGCATCGCGGCCACGCAATCGCGCACCAGCGCTGGCTCGGCCATCAGGCAGGCGCCAAAGGCACCCCGTTGCACGCGAGGGCTCGGACACCCGCAATTGAGATTCACCTCGTCATAGCCCCAACGCTGCGCGAGCCGCGCGCAATGCGCCAGTTCCAGCGGTTCGCTGCCGCCGAGTTGTAGCGCGAGCGGATGCTCTTCGGTGCTGAAGTCGAGATGGCGCGCGACGTCGCCGTGCAGCAGCGCGCCGGTGGTCACCATCTCCGTGTACAGCCGAGCGCGGGCGACAACAGACGATGGAAGTACCGGCAATGCCGATCGGTCCATTCCATCATCGGCGCTACACAGAGGCGCCATGTCGCGGAATAGTGTTCTGGTGCTGTGTTCCACGTTATTAATCACTGACCAGAACTATCGGTGTGCAAGTTTCAGTGCACACGCGGTGCACACAAGGTGCCCTAATAGCGTCTGAACGGTACATGATTGGACGCACACGCGGTGCACACTGGCGTGTGCAATTTTGGGTGCACACGGAGGCGGGCCATGCCCACATTCTCCCAGTTGCCAAGCGGCAGATGGCGCGTGCAGGTTCGCCGTGGTGGCGTTTACAAGGCAGCGACGTTCGATCAAGAAGCGCGACGCCGAGGACTGGGCCCGCGAGGTCGAGTCGCAAGCCAAGCTCGTTGCGGTCAAGGGCTTCGCGCCCCCGCCCGTCGAGTCCACGCTAGCCGACCTGATCGGCAAGTACCAAGACCTGCACGCGCGCGAGCCGCGAAAGACTAAGCTGGCAACACTCCCGAAGCTCAAGACCGACCCCTTGGGCAAAGTGCGGCTGCGGAGTCTCAGCGCCCTGCACTTTCGCGACTTCGTTGACCGCCGCCAGGCTGACGGCGCCGGCGGCGTCACGATTGCCGGGGACCTGTCGACGATCTCGGCTCTGCTCAAGTGGGGGCGACATGCGCGCCGGCTTGACCTGCCCGTCGAACTCGCCACCGATGCACGCCGGGATCTACCCTATCGCGGCCTGCGCACGCGTGGTGTCGAGCGAGACCGTGAACCCACCGACGCCGAGCTAACGCGGCTGTACGCCCACTGGGAGAACGATCGGCAGCGCATCCCAATGGAGACGCTGTGCCGCTTCGCGCTGGCCACTGCGATGCGCCAGGACGAGATCTGCCGCATCGAGATCGAGGACGTCAATCACATTGCGCGCACGGTCGTGATTCGCGACCGCAAGGACCCGCGAAAGCGCGAGGGCAACGATCAGTCGGTGCCGCTGTTGCCCGAGGCATGGGCGATCGTGCAGCCGGCAATTCGCGATCGCTCGAGCGGCAAGGTGTTTCCCGTATCGGGCCGCTTCGGTGTCGGCTGCATTCACGCGGGCGTGCAAGGCCCTGAATATCGACGACCTGCACTTCCACGATCTACGCCACCGCGCGACCGCTGACCTGTTCCGCAGTGGCCTCGACATACCGCGCGTGGCGCTGATGACCGGACACAAGACCTGGGCGCAGCTGAAACGCTACACGAACATTCAGCCGGCCGACGTGCACGCGGCTATTGCGAAAGCCACCGGACACGTGTCGATCAGACAGCGAAACCGAGCCGCCCGGTAGGCGGCAATGCGAGGCTGGATGCTCTGCATGACGTGCCCTGCCGTTCGGGGCCGGCTCTTTAGGGGAAGGTTCTGGACACTACATCCGAGCGGCTGCTTTCAGCGCCTACCGAGTTCAGCGTGGCGACAGAGAAGTAGTAGGTGTTTTGCGCCAATCCGGTGATCGTGGCACTGCTGACGTTCGCCCCGCTCATCAGCTTCGAATTGGCAAGATTTGTCGAGCTCGTGCCGTAGTACACGCGGTAGCCGGTCACGTCGGTCAATGAACTGCCATCGGTGTTTTGCAGTGGCATCGACCAAGAAATGGTCGCTATGAACGACGGCGGGGGCGGAGCCGGTGCTGGAGCCGGTGCTGGGGCCGGTGCTGGAGCCGGTGCTGGGGCCGGTGCTGGAGCCGGTGCTGGGGCCGGTGCTGGAGCCGGTGCGAGCCGTGCTGGGCCGGTGCTGGAGCCGGTGCTGGGGCCGGTGCTGGAGCCGGAGCTGGGGCCGGTGCTGGAGCCGGTGCTGGGGCCGGTGCTGGAGCCGGTGCTGGAGCCGGTGCTGGAGCCGGCGCTGGGGCCGGTGCTGGAGCCGGAGCTGGGGCCGGTGCTGGAGCCGGTGCTGGAGCCGGTGCTGGAGCCGGTGCTGGAGCCGGTGCCGGTTTTGGTGTTGGCGCTGGTGTCGGTGCGGGTGCTGGCGCCGGTTTCGGTGTTGGTGCTGGAGTGGGCGCTGGTGCCGGTGCCGGCTTGGGTGTCGGCGCTGGAGTCGGCGCCGGTGCCGGAGAGCTCGGAGTCGATGCGGCGGCCTGTTCTGCAGAGATCGGATTCTCCCCGCCGCCACATGCCACTAGGCTCAGATTGCCGATGGCTCCAACGGCAAGGAATAGGTTGCGCACCCTCGATCGCAAGGTCGGCCTCTCGTGCGTGTTTTCTTTGGCTCCCCGCACGCAGTTGGTAGCGGAAGGCGACCAATCAGAAGACAGCGCATGGGTTGATGCCAACACAAGCTATCGCTGACAGAGGCGACCGCTGTAACAAATATTCGACTCCCACG
This sequence comes from uncultured beta proteobacterium, assembly GCA_963774185.1. Taxonomy (GTDB): domain Bacteria; phylum Pseudomonadota; class Gammaproteobacteria; order Burkholderiales; family Burkholderiaceae_C; genus JAEUPI01. Next base: position 7,955 of record CAVZEK010000001.1, on the reverse strand, counting down.
CACTCGCTAGCGTCTCTGTGCATCGTCATTGACAACGCCGGACTCCCAGACATTCGCCAGAACGACCGCGGTTGGCAGGCACCCCCGCGACTCGCAGCCGCGTTACTGGTGCGCACACTTTGGCGCCAAAAAAGACTCAGGCCAGCTAGAGCGGCAAGGAACCCTGTGGCGTGGTGCAGCAATTCTCCGTCTCGGCAAACTGCAGATCCGGATTGAGACGAAGCATTCCCGGCTGCCCTGTCATTGCGAGTTGGCAACGCGCCGGGCTCAACTGGTGCGTCCGGACGACTTCCACTGACGCTGTCGCGGCGCTCGGGAAGCGCTCGCCCCAGCGCGGCGGCGCTCAGTGCGCGGAGCCGGTGGCTGCACCGATGCCGGTTTCGGAGCGCACCTGCTGGGCCTCGAAGCCCGCACGGTCCTGGCGCGCTCGCTCGCCCTGATCGAGCAGCGAGAACAGCCAGATGCCCACGAAGCCGATGGTCATCGAAAACAGCGCCGGCGAGGCGTAGGGGAACAGCGCCGAGCCCTTGGGGTTGCCGAGCGTGGCCTCCCACACGGCGGGCGATACCACCGTCAGCGCAAACGACGAGACGAGGCCGAGAAAGCCGCCGATCACGGCACCTTTGGTCGTGCAGTCCTTCCACAGCACCGACATCAGCAACACCGGGAAGTTGGCCGACGCCGCGATCGCAAACGCGAGGCTGACCATGAAGGCAATGTTCTGCTTCTCGAACGCGATGCCGAGCAGCACGGCGATGATGCCCAGCGCGACCGTGGTGATGCGCGACACCTTCAACTCCGACACGCTGTCGGCCTTGCCCTTCTTCACCACCGTGGCGTACAGGTCGTGCGACACCGCCGACGCGCCCGACAGCGTGAGGCCTGCCACCACCGCCAGGATGGTGGCGAAGGCCACCGCGGAGATGAAGCCGAGAAAGACGTTGCCGCCCACCGCGTTGGCCAGATGCACGGCGGCCATGTTGCCGCCGCCGAGCAGCCCGCCCTTGGCGTCGAGGAACTGCGGGTTGGTCAGCACGAATGTGATGGCGCCGAAGCCGATGATGAAGGTGAGCACGTAGAAGTAGCCGATCCAGGTGGTGGCCCAGAGCACCGACTTGCGTGCTTCCTTTGCGTTGGGCACGGTGAAGAATCGCATCAGGATGTGCGGCAGCCCGGCAGTGCCGAACATCAGCGCCATGCCGAAGCTGATGGCGGAAATCGGATCCTTGATGAAACCACCCGGGCCCATGATCGAGAAGCCTTCCTTGGCTGCCACATCGGGTGCCTTGCCAGCGGCGATGGCGATGCCGGTCTTCACCTCCACCGCCTTGGCGAACATCGCTTCGGGGCTGAAACCGAAGTTCCACAACACCGCGCCGGCCATGAAGGTGGCGCCGGCCAACAACAAGCCGGCCTTGATGATCTGCACCCAGGTGGTTGCCGTCATGCCGCCGAACAGCACGTAGACCATCATCAGAGCGCCGACGATGACCACCGCGATCCAGTACTCCAGCCCGAACAGCAGCTTGATCAACTGCCCTGCACCCACCATCTGCGCGATCAGGTAGAAGGCCACCACCACCAGCGTGCCTGACGCGGCGAACACACGTACCGGGGTCTGCTCGAAGCGGAAACGCCGCCACGTCGGCGAAGGTGAACTTGCCGAGGTTGCGCAGCCGCTCGGCGAGCAGAAAGGTCACCACAGGCCAGCCGACCAGAAAGCCGATCGAGTAGATCAAACCGTCGAAGCCGCCCACCATCACTGCGGCCGAGATGCCGAGGAACGACGCCGCGCTCATGTAGTCGCCGGCAATCGCCAGGCCATTCTGGAAGCCGGTGATGCCGCCACCGGCGGTGTAGAAGTCGGCGGCCGACTTGGTGCGCGCGGCGGCCCACTTGGTGATGTACAGGGTGCCGAGCACGAACACCGCGAACATGCTGATCGCGGTCCAGTTGGTGGGTTGCTTCTCGGCTTGGCCGAGGTCGGCGCCGGCGGCCCACGCCGAGCCGGCCAGGGCAAGCAGCGCCAACAGTGCCAGCGCGCGCAAGCGCATCGCGCCGCTCACTTGAGCACTCCCCGCGTGATCTGCTCGGTCAGATCGTCGTACTCGCGGTTCGCGCGACGCACGTAGATGCCGGTGATCACGATCGTGAAGACGATGACACCCAGCCCGAGCGGTATGCCGATGGTGGTGACGCCCTCCCCGAGCCGAGTGGCCAGCAGCGGCTTGTCAAAAGCCACCAGCAGGATGAACCCGTAGTAGACGATCAACATTGCCACTGCGAGCAGCCAGCCGAAGCGCGAGCGCCGGGCCTTGAGTTCTTGATAGCGCGGATCCTTCACGATGCGCGCGGTGAAGTCAGTCTCCATGATGTCTCCTCAATGGGCCCCGCTCGGTGGCTGTGCGCCGACCCTTGAGCTTGATGTTCGGGCTTTGCGCTGACGGCAAGCTGTCGTTGCCATTGTCGGCTTCGGTTGTTCGAAGCAATGCAGCGTCGAATGTCCTGCCCTTGATTTTGATCAAGCCGCCGAGCGCGGGAATCGCGCTGACGCTCGCCAAATGGTATTCGTTATGCTCGAAGCGTCATCGCCGACGATCCGCCATGCCCAACGCGTTCGACTTCTCGGCCTCGCCGTTTGATTGCCTGGACGCCGACGAGCAGCGCCTGGTGCGCGACAACGTCGACATCGCATACTTCCGCGACGAAGAAACTGTGCTCGATCGCGGCATCGAGCCGTCGCATTTGTTCGTCGTCATCAAGGGCCACGTTTCCCAATACGACGGCGCCGAGCTCGTGGCCACCTTCGGGCCCAACGACTGCTTCGACGGTCGCTCCCTGGTGGCTGGACGTGCGAGCAGCCGTTTCGTGGCCGCGGAAGAAGTGGTGGCCTACCAGCTGGCCAAGGCCACCGTCAACGACCTCATCTCGCGCAACGCCACCTTCGGCGCCTTGCTGTTTTCCGACCTGTCGAACAAGCTCGGCGCGATCGCGCAACGCCACAGCCAGCGCGAGATGCAGGCGCTGACGATGTCACACGTCGGCCAGGCCTACCTGCGCCCGGCGCATGAGGTGAGTGGCGATGCCGACATCGTCACCGTGGCCGGCATGATGCAGGCGAAGCGCTCCAACAGCGTGCTGGTGCGCGACGGCGAGCGCCTGGGCATCTTCACCAACACCGGCCTGCAGCGGGCCATCGTCGACGGCCGGCCGCTGGCGCAGCTGCCGGTGCGCAGCCTTGCCTCGTTCGAGCTCGTGACGATCAAGCCGCAGGCGCCGCTGTTCGATGCGTTGGCGCTGATGATCCAGCACCAGGTGCACCGGCTGGTGGTGGCCGATGCCGGTGGCGTCGTCGGCTTGCTGGAGCAGCTCGACCTGTTGAGTTATCTGTCCAACCACTCCTACTTGATCACCGTGCAGATCGTGCGCGCGCGCGATCTCGACGAGCTGCGTGGCGCGGCGGCGCGCATCACCGGCCTGGTGGCGCTGCTGTATCGCGGTGGCACGCGCGTCGAGCAGATCGGCCATCTGGTGCAGGCGCTGAATGCCAAGCTCTTCGAGCGCACCTGGCAGCTGGTGGCCCCTCCTGATCTGCTGGCGGCGAGTTGCCTATTCGTGATGGGCAGCGAGGGTCGTGGCGAGCAGCTGCTCAAGACCGATCAAGACAATGGCCTGATCGTGCGCGACGACGCTGCGCTCGACGAGGCGACAGTGGCCGCAGCCTGCGAGCGGTTCTCCGCGGCGCTGCGCGACTTCGGCTACCCCGAGTGCCCCGGCGGCATCATGGTCAGCCGGCCCGCATGGCGACACCGCCAGCGTGAGTTCGCAGCCACGGTGCGGCAGTGGCTGCTGCGGCCCAGCCCGGAAGGCCTGATGGCGATGGCGATCTTCATCGATGCACATGCCGTGGCAGGCGATGCCAGGCTGCTGTCCACCGTGCGCGCCGAGGTCGACAGTCTGGTGGCGGCCGACGACGCCTTGCTCGGCCGCTTCGCCGCGGCGATCGACTCATTTCCCTCCGAAACTGGCGGCTGGTGGAACCGATTGCTGTCGATCGGCGAGCAAGACACGCAGCTGCTCGACCTGAAGAGGGCCGCCATTTTTCCGATCGTGCATGGCGTGCGCAGCCTGGCGCTGCGTGATCACGTGCCGGCGACCGGCACCGCGGCGCGGCTCGAAGCGCTGGTGGCCGCGGGCCGCTTGAGTGCGGAGGTCGCGACCGGCCTCACCGACAGCCTGCACTTCCTGATGGCGCTGAAACTCAAGGCCGGCCTCGCAGAGATCGACACCGGGCGTGCGGTCAGCGGCGGCGTGTCGACCCAGCGCTATGAGCAGCCTCGAGCGCGATCTGTTGAAGGATGCCTTTGCGACCGTCAAGCGGTTCAAGACGCTGGTGCGGCACCAGTTCCACCTGGAGAACGCGTGAAGCTCGGTTGGTTCGAGCCGCTGCGTCGCGGCTGGTTGCTCTATCACCTGGCCGAGCCGCATTTCGCGTTCATGTACGACGCGCCACCCACGACGAGTGGGTGACTGCTCGACTGCGAAACCACGGGGCTCGACGTGCACCGCGATCAGATCGTGTCGATCGGCGCCGTGCGCATCGTCGGCAATCGCCTGCTCACCAGCCAGCGGCTCGAGTTGCTGGTGCGGCCCGAGCGCGCGCTGTCGGCCGGCAGCGTGCGGCGTGCATCGACTGCGCGAACGCGACGTGGCGCTGGGCATCAAGCCCGAAGAGGCGATGCGGCGGCTGCTCGAGTTCATAGGCAGTCGGCCCCTGGTGGGCTACTACCTCGAGTTCGACGTGGCGATGATCAACCGCGAGATCTGGCCGATGCTCGGCGTGCGGCTGCCGCAACCGAAGATCGAGGTGTCGGCCATGTACTACGACTACAAGAATCGTCAGCTCCCGCCGCACGAGCGCGGCGGCATGATCGACCTGCGCTTCCAGACGATGATGAACGAGCTGGCGCTGCCGCAGCGCGATGCGCATGACGCGCTCAACGACGCCGTGATGGCGGGCCTGGCGTTCGTCAAGCTCAGGCGGCTTGCTGGCGGACGTTGAACCGCTTTCAGCTGCACAGCGCACGTGGGCGCCGCCTCAGCCGCCCGCACGACCTGCAGGAACTCGAGCAACGCGTCGTTCACCGCCTGCGGCCGCTCCTGTTGCGTCCAGTGACCGCATCCCGAGAGCATCACGGTGCGATGCAGTCGGGGCACCGAGTCCTGCAGACGGGCGATCACCTTTTGGGCGGCCGGCGACGTGATCACTGGATCGCGATCGCCGGCCATGAACAAGCGCCGGCACGCTGACCTTGGCGCCTGCATAGGCGGCCAGCAGCTCCCAGTTGCGATCGATGTTGCGATACCAGTTGAGGCCGCCGCGAAAACCCGTTCGCTCGAACTCGGACACGTAGAAGTCCAGGTCCGCCTCGTGCAGCCACGCCGGCAACTCGACGGGATCGGCCAAGCGCGTCAGAAAGCCGCCCTCGCGCGGCACCATGCGTGACCTGCTGCGAGGCCGGCGGCGTCGCCCGCCGGCGCCGTAGAGCATCGCGCGCAGCGTGTGGCCGCACGTTGCGCGCCAGTTCGCGCTTCGGCCTTGCCCGGCTCCTGAAAGTACAGCTGGTAGAACTCGCCGTCGTCGGTGCGCGGCATCGTGGTGGTCGGCAACACTGGCCCGCGGCCGCGAAACGGCACGCTCAGTGCAGCCACGGCGGTGAACAGGTCGGGCCGCAACAGCGCGCAATGCCACGCCACCGGAGCGCCCCAGTCGTGGCCGACCACCGCGGCCGTCGGCGCGCCCAGCGCGTGCACCAGCCCGACCATGTCGCCCACCAGGTGCAGCATCGAGTAATCGGCGATCGCCGCGGGCGCGTCGGTCTGGCCGTAGCCGCGCATGTCCGGCGCCACCGCGCGGAAGCCGGCCGTCGGCCAGTGCCGCGAGCTGATGTCGCCACGAATACCAACTCTCCGGGAAGCCGTGGCACAGCACCACCAGCGGCCCCTCGCCCTGCTCGGCCACGTGCATGCGGATGCCGTTGGCTTGAACGAAGTGGTGTCGGAGCGCCGGCATGGCTTGTCCGCGCCAATACGCCTCACGCGGGGACCGGCGGTTCGGCGTGCTTGAAAAACCAACGCCGCGCACCGTTGGTGTCGAAGCGCTGCCAGGCGGCCGGGTCTTGCCGCAGGCGATCTGCCACCGCGTACAACGCCAGTGGATTCATTCCCATGCCGACGTGGCTGGCCGCGATTTCGATGTTCTCGGTGTGTGGCAGCACCTCGTTGACGCTGCAATGCCAGGCCACCACGCCGTCGGTGCGCGAAAAGATCGACGTCGTGGGCACCGGTGGCGCCTGGCGCAGTTGCTCTCTGAGCACCGGGTTGTGGTGCACCGACTGGCCGCTGACCCACTCATACACGCGCCAGGCATTGGTGTGGCGCGGATGGCCGGCGAACGGCGACCCCAGCGTGATCACACAACGCACGAGGTCGGATAACTCCTTGGCCAACTCGCGCGCATAGACGCCTCCCAGGCTCCAGCCAATCAAGCTGACCTTTCGACCGTGCTGGTCGGCGAGGTGCCGCACGCGATCGCGGCATGCGTGCAACACGCCATGGCGCGGCCCGAAATTGAAGCCCTGCTTCCACGGGTGAGAGAAGTGGCCACGTCCGCGCAAGAAACGGCGCAACGGCACGGTGCTGAAATCCGACGCACCCAGCCCGGGCAACACGAGCACCGGGTGGCCATCGCCGGCAGGCAACCGATTGAGCCAGGGCACGGCCATCGCCAGCGCCGCGGCCTCCAAGGGTGCGCGCGCCTCCAGCAGCATCATCAACGGGCCGGGTGCGCCACCCTTGTGGGTGACGCGCCGCGGCGACTTCGTGGGCCATGCGAGCTTGGACTGAATCTTCATGCTTGAGCGCTTGGCGGCGCCTTCCACAACGACGACGCGCGATGTTACCCAGCCCGAGGCCCTTGCGCTGGAGGGGTGTCCCTAGCGCCGCGGTTCGCTTGTGGTTGGTCCGACGAGCGCTTGCGCGCAAGCGGCCAAGTCGTCGAGCACCGCATCGGCTTCGAGCGCCTCGTCGGCATCGATCGCGTGGCCGCTGCGCACCAGCATGCAACGGCCGACGCCGGCCGCCCGGCCCGCCCGCACGTCGGACAGGCGGTCGCCCACGATCACACTGCGGGCCATGTCGAGCGACAGCTCGCGCGCCGCGCGCATCAGCATGCCGGGGCCCGGCTTGCGGCAGTCGCAGGCCAGGCGATACGCCGCCACCGATGCATCGGGCAGGTGCGGGCAATGCAGCACAGCGTCCAAGTGGACACCGCGGGCCGACAGCTGCGCGCGCAGATGCGCCGTGAAGCGCTCGTAGTCTGCGCTCGAGAACAGGCCGCGCGCAATGCCGCTTTGGTTGGTCACCACCACCAGGCGCCAGCCGCCGTGCTGCAGCAGTGCCAACGCCTCGGCGCTGCCTGCAATGAACTGGAAGTCCTCGATGCGATGCGTGTAGCCGTGATCGACGTTGATCACGCCATCGCGGTCGAGGAACACCGCGTGATCAGCCACCGCGGATGCGCTCGACCAGGCGCGTCGTCGAATAACCGTCGACGAACGGAATCGCCACCGCACGGCCACCCCAGCTGCGCACGAGCGCCGTCTCGCGCAGGCTCTCGATGTCGTAGTCACCGCCTTTGGCGTAGATGTCGGGCCGCACACGCTCGATCAGCTCGCACGGCGTGGACTCGTCGAACACCACCACGAAGTCAACCGCCTGCAGCGCCGCCAGCACGCAGGCGCGATCGGTCTCGCTGTTGAGCGGCCGGTCGGGGCCCTTGCCCAGGCGCCGCGCCGACGCATCGCTGTTGACGCCCACCAGCAGTGCCGCACCGAGCAAGCGGGCTTGCGCCAGGTAGTCCACGTGACCGCGGTGCAGGACGTCGAACACGCCGT